>CAWBAP010000006.1:0-165908 GCA_963786845.1 uncultured Thermoleophilaceae bacterium | reverse complement strand
ACGCACCGTGCTCTGACGGCGTCACGGAGACGACCCTCTCGGAGTCACCGACACCGTGGGCCATCAGCTGGAGGTAAGGAACCTCGAAGTCGGCAGGTGGCGAACCCAGGAGTCGCTGCCTGGCGTGATCCGGGCGAGGAGCTCGTCATCGAGCTGCTCGACGCCAGCGTCGCCTCCGAAGTCGAGCGCCTCGGCTGGGTGACCGCGTCGACGATGACTCCGCGGTCCGTTGCCGACCGTTGCGACCAGGCGCAACGATGGGATGTGGCTTCGTCGGCCGATGGAGAGCCGATGATTCGGCGTGTCCCGGTCAGGTCGAGGAGTCGCAGCACCGGGCGTGAGGCCTGCACGATCCGGAGCTGATGACCCGCAAGGTGCAGCCGACGCTGGGCCGTCAGCAGCACGTTCAGACCGCGGGTCGAGAAGGTGGTCATCGACATGTCGACGTCGAGGTCGACGACGTCGCTCGCGATGGCCGCTTCGAACACGTCGTGCAGCAAAGGAGCGGACGCCGCGTCGAGCTCACCTTCGATCTCACACAGACACCGTGCTCGCTGTCACCGACGATGACCCGGAGCTCCTCGTTCACCAGCGACATCGGGAACCAACCCTTCTCGGTCGATCACCCTGTTGCTCAAGGCCGTCCTGACGTATCACCGATGACACGCCCGGCAAACGCTCGACACACAACTGACATCGAAGCGCTCGCCCACCCGAGTTGGTGCACGAACCGTGTCGGCCACTGCCGGCGTCGGTGTCACGTCGTAGACGCTGCCGAGCACCGCTCGACCGGCTGGCCGTCGCCTGATGAGCCCGGTCGCCGGAGGATGACGGCAGCCTGGTTCGACGCTGCAGCGTCAGGGTCCGGTCGGTGTGATGACAGAGGGGGCGAGGGTGCCGTCGATGATGTCGCGGGCGACGTCGACGAGGCGCAGGTTGTGGTTGCGGGCGTGGCTGCGCAGGGTGGTGAACGCCTCGTCGGCAGGTCGATGTCGAGGCGTTCGGCGAGCATGCCCTTGGCTTGCTCGATGACGATGCGGCTGTTGAGGGCGTGGCTGAGCTGCTCGTTGAGCAGCTGGGCCTCGTGGCTGGCGCGGTGCTGGAGGATGGCGATGGTGGCGACGTCGGCGAGGGCCTGGGCGGCGTCGACGTCGGCTCGTCGCATGACGCCGGGGTCGGTGCGGAACAGGTTGAGGGCGCCGATGACCGTGCCGCGCAGCCGCATGGGCAGGGCGTGCACGGAGCGGAAGCCGGCGGCGAGAGCGACGGGGGCGAAGCGGGGCCAACGCTCGTCGGCCGTCGGCGAGGTCCTGGTTCACGACGGGTTGGCCGGTGTGGTAGCAGTCCAGGCAGGGGCCTTCTCGGGACTGCAGCTCGAACAGCTCCAGGATGCGCATGGCTTCGCTGGAGGAGGCCATGACCCTGCAGGTCGCCGTCGGGCGCGACGAGCATCAGGCCGGCGGCCGCGACGTCGAGCACCTCGACGCAGCGGTCGGTGAGCAGGGTCAGCAGCTCGACGATGTCGAAGTCGTCGACGAGGGTGTCGGCCAGCTCGACCAGCGTCTGGGCGAGGATGGCCTCTCGGGGCATCGGCCCTCCAGGTGCCTCGGTCACGCCGGGATGACCGCTGGGTCCTTGGCGCGTGACTTGGTTCGTTCATGCTAGGCCGCCTGGCGTCGAGGTCGTGGCGTCCGCGGGTCGGCGGCGTCATGGCGGGTCCTTGTCGTCGGTCCGGGCGTCGAAGCGCAGCCGTTCTGGCCGACGACGTCGCGGGCGACCGTCGGCGAGGGGTCGGTCGTTGCCGAAGGCGTGGGCTCGCAGCCGGACCAGTGCCTCGGCGACGCCGACGTCGAGCTGGGCGGCGACCATGCCGGCGGCTTGGTGCACCACGTAATGGAAGTTCGCCCTCGCCTCGAGCGCGGCCGCCAGCTCCCCGGGCGGTGCGTCGGCCTGCATGGACGAGCACGGCCTGGGCGGCGACGTCGGCCATGACCAGTGCGTCGGCGTGCTGGTCGTCGGTGAGTGGGTCCGGCCGGTCGCGGTACAGGTTGAGCGCGCCGAGGCGGACCGCGCCGATCGTGCAGCGGGAACCCGAACACCGCCCGCGCCCCGGCGTCGACCGCCGGGCCACGGAAGGCGAGCCAGCGCGGCGTCGCGGGGTCGGCGAGGTCAGGCTCCAGCACGGGCCGGTCCTGGCTGTAGGCGTCGACGCAGGGACCCTCACCCGAGGGTGTACTGCAACTCCTCGATCAGAGCGCTGACCTCGTTCGGTCGTGCAGACCGACCCCCGCGGGACGTCGCCGGACATCAGCATGATGCCCGCCCCGTCCATCCCGGTGACCTCGGCGCCGACCGCGCACAACCGGTGCCGCTTCACCGGTCCCGTCGTCTTCTCGCCAGGCGCGCCAGGATCCGCAACAGACGGTCGGACGGGCATCAGCGGAACCATGCCCGCACGGGCGGAGACTTTCCCAAGGGTGATCGTCGATCCATAGCGCACCTCGATCGGTGAGGGAGGCGGCCGGCGAGGACCAGATCGACGCGAGTCCCGAACGAACCCTGATTGTGCCGCCTCGCCGACGCCGATCCTCCGACGACCGACCAAGAGCTGCACGTCCCCAACTCTGGCAGCCGTCCTGGACGCTCCCGTTGTCGGTGCGCTCGCAGCGAGGTGGCGGGTCAATGTGACGGTCCCCACGACCCGCAGGTGACCGCGTCGAGGGCGAAACCGTGAGGAACGCCGGGTCGTTGTTCATGGTCCTCAGCCTCTTCTGACGCCGCGACCTGACGTCCTCGAAGCGTCGATGACCACCAACCGCTGAAGGCACGCCACATCCGAATGTGGGACATGGCGGTGGCCGTGGCCAGGAGGTCGGCGGTCGTGGCGTCGCCGAGCGTCGAGCTCGGACATGTGCACAGGATGTGCACAGGACTCTCGTCGGTACGGGACGTCACCGCAGCGGACGCCATGGACGGAACGGCGCGAACTGCCCACCCCGGCACCCTCTCGAGCAGGACGTTTCTTCGCCTGGCAGTGATGACTGGCCTGCGCGAGACAGCCGCGCTGCCGGCGTGGCCGCGGGCACGGTGCGGCCTCGGCGCGGCAGGAGCATCGTGCTGTCGATGGACGGTGTCGGCGTGGGCGACGCAGAGGGCTCGCGATCCACATGCCGAGAGCTCGGCAGTCCGACGACACTGTCGGGATGTGGCCGATGTCGAGCTCGGGCGTGAGGCGTTCGATCGTCGTGCGTGGCGGGAGGCGTACGAGCTCCTGACGGCGCAGACCGTCGCTGGAGATCGACGACCTCGAGCGCCTCGCGGTCGCCGCCCACCTCGTCGGCCAGGACGACGAGAGCGACGCAGGCGTGGAGCGCGGCGCACCTGGCTGCGTCCGCTGTCGGCGACCCCGAGCGAGCCGCTCGGTGCGCGTTCTGGCTCGGCTTCGCCCTGCTGCTGCGCGGCGAGACGGCGCGTGGCAGCGGGTGGCTGGCCCGCGCCGAGCGGCTCGTCGAGGACGCCGGCCCGGCCTGCGCGGCCCGTGGCTTCCTGCTCGTCCCCGTTCTTCCTCGAGGCGCTTGAAGCGGGCGACGCGGCGACGGCGTTCGAGCTGGCCGGGCAGATCGTCGACATCGCCCGGCGGTGCGGCGATCGCGGACCTCCTGGCGTTCGGGCTGCTCGGCCCGCGGCCAGGCATCATCTGGCGCTCGGGCAGGTCGCCGCCGGCCTGCGGCTGCTCGACGAGGCGATGGTGTCGGTGACGACCGGCGAGGTCTCGCCGATCCCCGCGGGCATCGTGTACTGCGCGGTGATCGAGGCGTGCATGGACGTCTTCGACCTGCGCCGGGCGGCGGAGTGGACCGAGGCCCTGCACGGTGGTGCGCGGCCCAGCCCGACCTGGTGCCGTACCGCGGCCAGTGCCTCGTGCACCGGTCGCAGGTGCTCCAGGCGCACGGCGAGTGGGCCGAGGCGGTCGTCGAGGCCGAGCGGGCGCGCCGAGCGCCTGGCGGACCCGCCCACCCGGCGCTCGGCCTCGCGCTCTACCAGCGGGGCGAGCTGCACCGCGCTCCGGGGCGAGCTCGCCGACGCCGAGCGCGCCGTACCGGGCGGCCGGCGAGCTCGGCCACGAGCCGGCCCCGGGCTCGCCCTGCTGCGGCTCGCCGAGGGCGACGTCGACGCGGCCGTCGCCGCCGTCCGGCGCATGCTCGACGAGAGCCGCGACCGGCCGACCGCGCCGGCGTGCTCGCCGCCGCCGTCGAGGTGCTCCTCGCGGCCGGCGACGTCGACGAGCGCGGCGCGGCCAGCGACGAGCTCGCCGAGCTCGCCGACGCCGATCGACGCACCGTGCTGCGGGCCATCGCCGACCACGCCGCCGGCGCGGTGCTCCTGGCCGAGGGCGACGCCGACGGCCGCGCTGGCCGCGCTCCGGCGGGCGCGCGCCGGCGTGGCGCGGCGCTCGAGATGCCGCTACGAGTCGCCCGCGCCCGGGTCGCAGATCGCGCGCGCCTGCCGGGCGCTCGGCGACGACGACGCCGCCGCGCTCGAGCTCGACGCCGCGCGGGCGACGTTCGACGGCTCGGCGCCACGCCCGACCTCGCGCCGGCGTGGCCGCGGTCGCGACGTGCCGCCGGCCCGGCAACGGCGGGCTGACCGACCGCGAGTGCGAGGTGCTGCGCCTCGTCGCCGCCGGCCGCACCAACCGGGAGATCGCCGCCGACGCTGCGTGATCAGCGAGCACACCGTCGCCCGCCACCTGCAGAACATCTTCACCAAGCTCGGGCTGTCGTCGCGGGCCGCGGCGACCGCGTACGCCTACGAGCACGGCCTGATCGGCCACTGCGCGATGGTCAGAACTGACCACGCCCGGACGTCGCGACGAATGGTGGATCCGGGCGATGCGCCGGCCGGACCAGGTCGGTTCGTACCGTCGCCGAACCGAGGAGCCCGATGTCGACCACCAGTCGCATCCACCGACCACGGCCACCGTCGAACGGCTGAGCGCCGGCTTCAACCGCTGCTTCGAGACCTTCGACGCCGGCGAGGACCTCTTCGCCCCCGACGCCTTCTTCGACCTCTCCCGCCGTTCTGGCGGTTCCAGCTCGCAGGGCCCGGACGCGTTCGCCGACGCAGCTCCGGGCCATCGCCGACGGGACCGACGCCGACGGCCCGGATCCTGCGCGTCGTCCCGACGGCGACCGGGTTCGTGATGGAGCACGAGGAGACGCAGCACGGCGCACGACGAGGTCGCCCGGCGGCTGTGGCTGTGCGAGGTCGCCGACGGCCGGATCACCGAGGTCGTCGGCTACTGCAACGGCGGCTGGGACGACGAGCTGCGGGCCCGCCACGCCGCCGAAGCGCCGATGCTGCGGCCGTGGGAGACGCGCGATGAGCGCCGTCGACGGCCCGACGATGACCGCCGACGACGTGCTCGGCGCGGTCGACGCGCTGGCGCCGACGATCGCCGACCGGGCCGCCGAGATCGAGGCGGCCGCGCCGGTGCCCGCCGACCTGCTCGACGCGCTGATCGAGGCGCCGGCTGCTTCCGGCTGCTCCTGCCGCCGAGCCACGGCGGCGCTCGGCGCCGACCTGCCGACGCGATGCGCGTGTTCGAGACGCTCGCCGCGGCCGACGCGTCGACCGGCTGGACCGTGATGATCGGCGGCGGCGGCCTGGATCGACCTCGCCGGGCTGCCGCGGGCGACGTTCGACGCGCTCTTCGCCGACGGACCCGACGTCATCGTCGCCGGCGTGTTCAACCCGACCGGCTCGATCGTCGCCGGTCGACGGCGGCTACCGGGTCACGGGCGGTGGGGCTTCGCCAGCGGCTGCGAGCACGCCACCTGGATCTTCGGCAACTGCGTCGAGGGCGATCGTCGACGGCGTGCCGCAGCTGCGCATCGCCGTGTTCGCGCCCGACGAGGTCGTGATCGAGGACACCTGGAACGTGTCCGGGCTGCGCGGCACCGGCAGCCACCACTTCCACGTCGACGACGTCGTCGTGCCGGCCGACGCGCACCCTCGCGCCGCTCGCCGACCGAGCCGTGCATCGACGACGCCGATCGTGCGCATCCCGCCGCCGTCGTTGTTCGCGCTGCGTCGTCGCCAGCGTGGCGCTCGGCATCGGCCAGGGCGCGCTCGACGACATCGTCGACGCTCGCCGCCGACAAGGTGCCGCTGCTCGGCCGGCGCGCCGCTCGCCGCCGAACCCGACGTTCCAGCACGACCTGGCCGACGCCGACACCGAGCTGCGCGCGGCGCGCGGCCGCTGCTGCACGACGCC
Source organism: uncultured Thermoleophilaceae bacterium (assembly GCA_963786845.1). GTDB lineage: Bacteria > Actinomycetota > Thermoleophilia > Solirubrobacterales > Thermoleophilaceae > JACVRW01. Next base: position 159,631 of record CAWBAP010000006.1, on the reverse strand, counting down.
GCCGACGTCGACGCTGTGGCCGACGCGCGGTCGCCGGCGACGAGCCGACGCTCGAGCGAGCGGGCGCGCGTGCGGGCCACGGCGGTGTGGGCGACGGCGCGGGCGGTGGCCGTCGTCGACGCCGCCTACCGCGCCGGCGGCGGCAGCGCGCGTCTACGCCGACAACCCGCTGCAGCGCCGGCTCCGCGACATCCACGCGGTCACCCAGCACTTCCTGGTCCGGCCGGACACGCTGACGACGGCCGGCGCCGTCCTCGCCGGCAACGAACCCGACCTCCCGCTGTTCTGAACCTGCCTCCACGACTGCCGGCGGCCGCTCAGAGGCCCGTGAAGAGGTCGTCGAGCACGATGCGCCACGAGCCGTCGGGTCGTCGGCGCCAGACCGTGGTACCGAGGCCGCTCATGTCGGCTCGGCAGCCGTGCTCGGTGAGCGACAGACGCCAGCGATGGCACGACAGGGCCACGTCGGCGATCTCGAGTCGGCTGACCACCGTGGCCGTCAGCGACGGTCGGAGCGCGAAGAGCGGTTCGATCGCCCGGCGGATCTCGTCGCTACCCGGCGAGCGGTGGTGCCGTCGATTGGCCCGACGATCAATGCGTCCTCGTCGTGGACGTCGAGGAAGCCATCCAGGTCGAATCCGTCGACCGCATCCTGGCGACGCCGGTGCAGCTCGTCCGGGCGATCGCGCCGGCCCGGGATCGGTTCGGTCGACGGCACGGCACCTCCTCGGATCGCGCCTCGTCGCTCCACCGTGGCGCCCGAGCAGCCCTTGCCTCCATCCCAGAAGACTGGGGGTGCTGCCCGTCGATCGAGCTGGGTAGGTTCGAACCGATGGCTGTGCGGCCTCCATCCGTCCTCGCTGTCCGGGACGACATCGTGCGGATCGTCCATCGTGCCGCCGACATGCCCGAGCTCACCGGGGCGGTCGGCCGGACCCTGCGCCGGGCCGTCCCGTTCGAGGGCATCTGCCTGTTGACGATCGACCCGGCGACGCTCCTGCCGACCGGCGAGGTCGTCGAGAACGGGCTCCCGCCGTCGGCGCGGCCTGAGGCTGGCCGAGATCGAGCTCGGTGAGCCCGACTTCAACATGTTCACCGCCCTCGCCCATGCCGACGTCCCGGCGGCCAGCCTGAGCGGCGGCGACCGCCGGTGACCTCGACCGCAGCCTCCGTCATCGCGAGGTGCGCCGCCCCAACGGCTTCGGCGACGAGTTGCGGGTCGTGCTCGCCGGACCCACCGGCAGCTGGGGGAGCCTGACATTGCTGCGCGAGTCGGGTCGGCCCGTCGTTCACGGCGACCGAGGTGCGGTTCGTCGCGTCGCTGACCGCGACCCTGGCCGACGGCGTGCGCCGGGCGACGCTGTCGACGGGCGGCCTCGCCGGCGACGCAGGCGCCGGCGACCGGGTTCCTCGTCCTCGCCGCCGACGACTCAGTCGTGACTGACCAACGTGCCGGCGAGGCGTGGCTCGACGAGCTGTCGTCGCCGGTCGGCATCTGCGCCGGTTGCCGGTCGCCGTGCGGTGCAGTCGTCGCCCGACCCGCCGTGTCGGCGCCGGGGACGCGGCGACGTCGGGCCAGCGCCCGAGTCCGTTCACCGCCGGGCCGCTGGGTCATCGTGCGTGGCCACTGTCGGCCCCGACCGCGGTCGCCGTCCTCGTCGAAGCGCCGCGACCGCGCCGAGCTGGCGCGGCGCTCGCCGACGCCTACGGCTTCACCGAGCGGGAGCGGCGGTCGCCGCGCTCGTGGCGCGTGGCGTCCCCGACCAACGAGATCGCCGCACGGCCTCCACCTGTCGGCGTACACGGTGCAGGACCACCTGAAGGCGATCTTCGAGAAGACCGGCACAAGCACCGCGGTGAACCCGTCGCCCGGCTGTTCTTCGACCACCACGCACCGCGGGTCCACCTCGTCGCCGACGGCGACGCGATCCGACCCGGTCCATGACCGCCTCCAACTACGCTCCGGCCCCACGTGCGGGGCGCTGATCTGCCTCCCAGATTCGTGGATCGCTCGGTGCCTCGGATCGGCGCACGCTGGACGTGCATCACCCACGAGTCGCGCCTGGCGCGGGAGCGAAGAGGAGGATCCAATGACCACCCAGGTCATCGACGCTTGCGACGTCTCGCCGCGGTCGACAACCTCCTGCCGCTCGTCCGACAACGCGTCGACACCGTCCGCGACGGCCGCCGGCTGCCCGACGACGTCGACGCGGCCCTGCGGGCCACCGGCATCAACCGGCTCCGCCCCCCCCGCCGAGCCTCGGCGGCCTGGAGGCGCCGACCGCCGAGGCGATGGAGCTGTTCGAGCGCATCGCCGCCGTCGACGGCAGCACCGGCTGGTGCGCGGTCATCGGCGCCGGCAGCAACATCTTCGCCGGCTACCTCCCGCCGGATGGCGCACGCGAGGTCTTCGCCGACCCCGACCGCAGCAGCGCGACCATGTTCGCCCCGCTCGGCACCCTCGACGCCGGGCCGCGGGTCGTTGCGCTCTGCACGGACGTTGGCCGTTCGTCAGCAACTGCCTGCACGCCGATGGATCGGCCTCGGCGCGAGCGGACGTCCGGCGGCGCGACCGACCCGGTGCAGCGACTGGCCTTCGTGCGCGCCGACGAGCTGACCATCGAGGACACGTGGGACGTCGTCGGCCTGCGCGGCACCGGCAGCCACCACGTGTCGGCCGACGGCATCGCCGTCGCCCCCGACCACACTGCCCGTTCGTCGGCGAGGCTTGGCCCGACGCGCCGCTGTGGCGGTTGCCGGTGTTCAGCGTCATCCTGCCGCTGCTCGCCGCCGTCCCGCTCGGCATCGCCCGCGGCGCCCTCGACGAGATCGCCCGCCAGATCCGCGACGGGCCGCGCCGGCGTGCGCCGCGGCGACCTCGCCAGCGACCCGCTGGCGATGGCCGACTACGCCGCCGCCGAGCTCGCCTCCACGCCGCTCGCACCGCGCTGCATCGACCTCGTCGAGGAGCGCCATGACCTGGCCGCGCGCGGCCCGATCTCGCCGCCAGCTCCCGGCCCGGATCCACCTCGCCAACGTCCACGCCACCGACACCGCGGTCGACGTCACCGCCGTCGCCCACCGCCTCGGCGGCGGAGCCGCCGCCTACGCCGGCAGCCCGCTGCTCCATGCCCTCAACGACGTCCAAGCGGCCCGCCAGCACTACCAGTTCGCCAAGGACCACCGCGTCGAGCTCGGCAAGGTCGCTCGCCGGCGCTGCGACGTGACCTACCCGCCCTACATCACCTGAACGATGAGCGATGGTCGATCGAGGCGACCACGGTCCATGAGGTCATCACCCTCACCGCCACGCTTCCCTGGGCGACCGGTGCCCGCACTCGTCGTGGCGATCAAATTCGTCTGCCAGGCCAGCTCGGCGGGAAGCTGGTGGTCCTGTCCCTGATGTCCCCGTCGATCGTCGTTGTCCCCCGTTCGCCCATCACGGCACGATCGGGGCCATACGCGTGTGACGTCGTCACCGAACCAACGTCGTGTTGAACGAGCACGTGCTGCGCGTCGCGTTCGTCACCGAGGGCGACCCCGAGCCGGACGTCGGGCGGCTCGCTCTACCACCGCCGCCTCGTCGAGCTGGCCGCGACCACGAGCGCGCGACGGTGCGCTTCGTGTCCGTCCCGAGCCGCCGCGTTCCCGCTCGCCGTCGTCGACGGCCGGCGCGTGCTGCGAGCGGCGAGCCGCGATGCCGACGTCGTCGTCGTCGACAGCCTGGCGTCGAACACGCTCGGGCCGTTCCTGGCCGCCGGCGCACCGTCGGCCTGCCGCCGATCGTCGGGAGCATCCACCAGCGCCTCGGGCGGCAGCGATGCACGGCCGCATCCGCCGGCGGCTCACGGCCCGGTCCGACCGGCTGGCGTGGCGGGCGTGCCGCGCGCTCGTCGTGCCCAGCGAGCGCCTGGCGACCGAGCTGCGCGGCGGACGGCGTGACGCACCCGGCGTTCCGGGTCGTGCCGCCCGGCCGCGACCTCGTCCGGCGCCGGCCGGGCGCCGTCGATCGACGACCTGCGGGCCGGGCCGCAGGCCGCCGTCCTGTGCGTCGCCAACTGGCTGCCGCGCAAGGGCATCCTCGCCCTGCTCGACGCCGTCGCCCGCCTGCCGGCCGACGCCGTCACCCTGCACCTCGTCGGCGACGAGGACGTCGGACCCGACGTATCGGCGCCGGTGCTCGACCGGCTCGGCGCGGCCCGACCTGCGCGGATCGCGTCGTGCGCCACGGCATCGTGCCCACCGAGCACATGGCGGCCCTCTACGACGCGCGCCGACGTGTTCGTGCTGCCGAGCACCGAGGAGCCCTACGGCATCGTCTACGGCGAGGCGATGGCCGCCGGCCTCCCCGTCGTCGGCTGGGACGCCGGCAACCTGCCGTCGCTCGTCGACGACGGCGTCGAGGGCCGCACCGTGCCGTACCGGCGACATCGGCGCGCTCGAGCGCGGCGCTCGCCGAGCTCGCCGACGACGAGACGTGCGCAAGCGGCTCGGCGCCGCCGCGCTCGAACGGGCGGCCGCCTCCCGACGTGGGGCGACACGGCCCGCCGCTTCTTCGCCGTCTGCCGGGAGGTCGGCGGGCGCCGACGCGGTCAGTGTCGACGCCGGCCGGCGAAGTACTTCTTGTAGCCCTCGGCCGACTGCGGCGAGGTCGGGGTCGGCGTCGAGGACCGGCTGCATCTTCTTCCACGCCTCCTCCCGCTTGGCCGGGATGTACTCGGTCGGGCCAGTAGCCCTCGTGCGGGCGGTACTCCTTGAGCACGCGGCGGGCGACGGTGGCCTTGTGCACCTCGTCGACGCCGTCGGCGATGCCCATCGTCGGCGCCGCCGCGTACATGGCCTGGATCGGCGTGAGGTCGGTGGTGCCGAGCGAGCCGAGGATGTGCAGGGCGTTGAACGACACCTCGCGCAGCACCTTGGCCATCGTGAACTTCACGGCGGCGATGTCGGTGCGGGCCTCCTGCGTGCGACGTGTTGTCGATCTTCCACGCCGTCTCGAGCACGAACAGGCGCAGCATCCGGATCGCGGCGTAGGAGTCGGCGATCTTCTCCTGCACCATCTGGTGCTCGGCGATGATCTTGCCGTGCGACTCGCGGCTGAGCGCCCGCTCGCACATCATGTCGAAGGCCAGCTTGCACTGGGCGATGGTGCGCATGGCGTGGTGGATGCGCCCGCCGCCGAGGCGGCGCTGGGCCAGCACCTTGGCGCCGTCCTCGGGGCCGAGCAGGTGGTCGAGGGGCACGCGCACGTCGTGGTAGATGATGTGGTTGTGGTTGCGGGGCTCCGGCTGGATCTCCACGCCGGGCGTCTCGCGGGGCACCACGAACATGCCGTTGGTGCACATCACGAAGAGGATGTCGGCGACCCGGCCGGCGCTGACGTGAACCACTTCTCGCCGTTGATCACCCACTCGTCGCCGTCGCGCGATGGCGTGGGTCTTGAACAGGTTCGGGTCGGACCCGCCCTGCGGCTCGGTCATCGAGTAGGCGGAGAACATCTCCTGGTTGAGCAGCGGCTCGAGCCAGCGCTTCTTCTGCTCCTCGGTGCCGTAGGCGGCGAGCATCTCCATGTTCCCGGTGTCGGGCGCGGCGGCGCCGAACATCTGCGGGCGCCGAGCCGTAGCGGCCGATGATCTCGTTGAGCAGGCCGAGCTTGAGCTGGCCGAAGCCGGGGCCGCCGAGCTCCTCGTCGAGGAAGATCGCCCACAGGCCCTGGTCCTTGACCTCCTGCTGGAGCTCGCGGACGTAGCGCCTTCACCACCGGGTCGGGTGACCGGACCGCGTACGGGAAGACGTAGTCGAGCGGCTCGACCTTCTCCTTGCAGAACTGCTCGACCCAGTCGAGCTTCTCCTGGAACTCCGGTTCGGTGGAGAAGTCCCACGCCATGTCGACACCCCTTGTCAGTCGTTGCCGCGATCATGGTCTCGACCGCGGTCGGCCGCAGAGTCCGGCGATGGGAGACTGCCGGCATGAGCGACATCCCCCTCGACGAGATCAAGTCCTTCTCCGCGCCCTCAGCCCGTGGGCCCACCTGGCGACGGTCGGCGCCGACGGCGAGCCCGACGTGGTGCCCGTGCACCCGGCGTGGGAGGGCGACACGATCTGGGCGATGGTCGGCGCCGACTCGGTCAAGGCGCGCAACGTCGCTGCCAACGGCAGCGTGGCGATGCACTGGCAGGTCACCGAAGCCGGCGACGGCGTCGAGGTGTGGGGCGACGCGCGTGGTGCACACCGACCTCGAGACGAAGCAGCGGTTGTGGACCGGCGTGTTCGACTACGACCTGAACCTGTTCGCGCCGGACGGGCCGACGAGCCGAGGGCACGGCGTTCATCGGCATCGAGCCGCGCCGGCGCCGTCGTCCTCTACATGTACGGCATGAAGGGCCTCAAGCGCTGGAAGGCGTGACGCCGAATCGACTGGCTCGCTCGCTCGAAGACTCGCCGGGCTCGCACTACAGCTGCATCGACTTGATCTCGAGGAACTCCTCGAAGCCGTGCTCGCCGTACTCGCGGCCGATGCCCGACTGCTTGTAGCCGCCGAACGGGGCGTTCGGGTTGAACGCGCCGCCGTTGACCTCGACCTGGCCGGTGCGCAGGCGGCGGGCGACCTGCGACGGCGCGGTCCTTGTCGGCCGACCACACGCCGCCGGCCAGGCCGTAGACGACGCCGTTGGCGATGCGCGACGGCGTCGTCCTCGTCGTCGTACGGGAGGATCGACAGCACCGGGCCGAAGATCTCCTCCTGGGCGATCGTCATGTCCGGCGTGCACGTCCGAGAACACCGTCGGGCTGCACGTAGAAGCCCGGTGCTCGAGGCCCTCGGGCGCGCCGGGGCCACCGGCGACGAGCGTGGCGCCCTCGTCGATGCCCTTCTGGATGTAGCCCTGCACCCGGTCGCGCTGGGCCGGCCGAGGCCAGCGGGCCGAGCTGGCGCCCTCGGCGAACGGGTCGCCGACCTTGACCTTGGCTCGACCGCGTCGGCGGCGATCTGCTCGGCCTCGGCGAGGCGGTCGCGCGGGCACGAGCATGCGGGTCAGCGCCGAGCAGGTCTGGCCGGAGTTGAGGAACGCCTTCTGCACGCCGTCGCGCGACGGCCTTGTCGAAGCCGTCGTCGTCGAGGTCGTCGAGCAGCACGTTGGCCGACTTGCCGCCGAGCTCGAGGGCGACCCGCTTGACGGTCTCGGCGCCGAGCTGGGCGACGCGCTTGCCGGCCCGGGTCGAGCCGGTGAACGACACCATGTCGACGTCGGGGTGCGCGGCGATGGCCTCGCCGACCGTCGGGCCGTAGCCGGACACGAGGTTGAACACGCCGGCCGGCAGGCCGACCTCGTCGATGACCTCGGCGAGGATGAAGGCGTCGAGCGGGGCGACCTCGCTCGGCTTGAGCACGACGGTGCAGCCGGCGGCCATGGCGTAGGCGACCTTGGCGGCGATCTGGTGCAGCGGGTAGTTCCACGGCGTGATGCAGCCGACGACGCCGACCGGCTCGCGCACGACGAGCGAGTTGCCGACCGTGCTCCTCGAACTCGTAGCTCTCGGCGAGCGCGGCCGCCGGCGTTGAAGCTGTTGATCGGCAGGCCGACCTGCACGAGCTGCGACAGCCACTTGGCCATGCCCGGTCTCCTTGGAGATCGTCGTGGCGATCTCGTCCATGCGGGCGCCGAGGGCGTCGCCGATGCGGGTGAGGTACTTGGCCCGCTCCTCGACCGGGCGTCGCCGACCACGCTCGAACGCGGCCGTGGCGGCCGGCGACGGCGCGGTCGACGTCGGCGGCGGTGCCGGCCGGGATCGTCGCCATCACCTCCTCGGTGACCGAGTCGATCACGTCGATGGTCTCGGTCGAGTCCGACGGCGCCCAGGCGCCGTCGATGTAGAGCTTGTCGAACGTGGTTCAGTGGTCGGCAACGCTTAGCCACTCCCTGACCATCAGCGGTCAACGGGCCCTGACGGCAGGGCTTCCGCACGGCCGTCGAGGAAGCGCAGTGCGGCCTCCGACGACTCGCTGCGCCACAGCGCGACGACGTCGGCTCGGCGGCCGCCGCTGCGTCGAGCGCCGTCGGCGATCGACGTCGATCACGCTCGCGCTGGCGCTCGAGCATGCGGCGCGACGTCGATGTCGCAGCTGCTCGGCGAGCACCAGCTTGAGCAGCAGCTCGCTGCGCAGGTCGCGCAGGTGCGGCGACCGGCGTCGCCAGCCACTTGCGGAGCTGGCCCGGCCCGGGCGGGTGGCGGCGAGGATCGTGCGGTTGCCGCCGGCGATGCCGCGGCTCCTCGCCGACGGCGTGGACGTAGCCCGCGCATCGGTCGAGCTGATCGAGCGAGCGGTACGTGAGCGGCCGCGACAGCGACCACACCCGTCCGATGTCGCCGTCGGCTTGAGCCGGGCGGCGATGGCGAACCCGTGGGTCGGGCCCGGGTAGAGGATGCCGAGGCACGCCCACTCGCCGAGCAGCAGCTGCTTCGTCGCGGCTCACGCCGCCATGGTCGCATCCGTCGCCACGTGCGAGCCGTCTCAGGCCGGGTAGGCCTCGATGTCGGTGGCCTTGACGGCGGCGTGGATCGTCGTCGCCGGGGCGCAGCGCCAGCGCGTCGAGCGCGGCGGCGGTGATCTCGGCGGTCAGCGGCAGCGGGCCCTCGATGCCGACCCGCACCCGATCGCCGAGCCGGTCGATGTCGGCGACCGTGCCGGGCCACACGTTGCGGGCGCTCGTGCCGCGGCGGTGCGTCGCGCGACAGCGCGATCGACTGCGGGCGGATCACGGCGAACGACGGCCCGGGCGTGGCGTCGGCGATCACGACGCGGCGCGCCGGTCGTCGGTCGTCAGCACGCCGTCGGCGACGTCGCCGGCGACGAGGTTGGTGCCGACCAGCTCGGCGACGTAGCGCGAGCGGGGATGGGCGGTGACCTCGGCGATCGTGCCGACCTGCACGATCCGGCCGGCGTCGAGGATCGCCGACCCGGTCGGCGAGCGCGTAGGCGTCGACCGGGTCGTGGGTGACGAGCACGCGCATCCCGTCGAACGACTGCGAGGTGGCGGCGCAGGTCGCGCCGGACGCTCGCCGCGGGTGCCGGCGTCGAGCGCGGCGAGCGGCTCGTCGAGCAGCAGCAGCCGGGGATCGGTGGCCAGCGCGCGGGCGAGGGCGACGCGCTGCGCCTGGCCGCCCGACAGCGCCGCGCGGGCGTGTGGCCGGCGTGGTCGGCGAGGCCGACCCGCTCGAGCCACTCGCGCGCGCGCGGCGCGCGCCTCGGCGCTTGGCGACCCCGCGGGCGCGCAGCCCGAACGCGACGTTCTCGAGCGCGCGTCAGGTGGGCGAACAGCAGGTAGTCCTGGAACACGACGCCGATCGGGCGTCGCTCGGCGGGCACGAACACGCCGGCGCCGGGTCGTCGAGCACGTGCGTCGTCGACGGCGATGCGGCCCGCGGTCGATCGGCAGCAGCCCGGCGAGCGCGCGCAGCAGCGTCGACTTGCCGGCGCCGTTCGGCCCGAGGATCGCCAGCACCTCGCCGGGCTGCGACCGTCGAGCTCGACGTCGAGGTCGAGCGTGCCGAGCCGCAGCGCCGATCGTCGGCGTCGAGCGCTCATCCCGGCACCCGGCGCCGGCGGCTGCCGCCGAGCCAGCGGTCGCGCAGGCCGACGCAGCACGGCGAACGACACCGCGATCAGCACGCAGGCTGAGGACCAGCGCCTCCTCGGGGTTCGACTCGAGCGCGAGGTACGTGGCGAGCGGCATCGTCTGCGTCGTGCCGGGGAAGTTGCCGGCGAACGTGATCGTCGCGCCGAACTCGCCGAGCGCCCGCGCCCACGCCAGCACGGCGCCGGCGATCAGCGCCGGGCGGATCGCCGGCAGCGTCACCCGGCGGAACGCGTACCAGCGCGATGCCGCCGAGCGTGCGGGCGGCGTCCTCGTAGCGGCGGTCGAGCTGGCGCAGCGCGGCCTCGACGGTGAGCACGAGGAACGGCATCGCGACGAACGTCTGGGCGACCACGACGCCCGCACGTGGTGAACGGCAGGCGGAAGTCGAACCAGCGGTCGAGGTACTGGCCGAACAGGCCGCGCCGGCCGAAGGAGAAGAACAGCGCGACGCCGCCGACGACCGGCGGCAGCACCATCGACAGCGTGCACAGCGCGCGCACGACGCCGCGGCCCGGGGAACTCGACCCGCGCCAGCAGCCAGGCCAGCGGCACGCCGAACACGAGCGCGACACGCCGGTCGCCCACAGCGAGCAACGATCGACAGCCACAGCGCGGTGCGCACGGCGTCGCTCGGTGAGCACGTCCCAGGCCGCGCTCCACGGCGCCCGCCACAGCAGCCCGACGAACGGCAGCGCGAAGAAGGCGATGCGACGACGCACGGCGAGCGCCAGCGCGGGAGCGGGCAGGCGCTCGCCGTCCGCCGGCGCGGTGCGGCGGCGCCGGTCGTGCGCGCGTGCGCCGGTGGTCACGGGCCGCCGAAGCCGTAGGTCGGCGAGGATCGCCTGGCCCTCGCTCGCCGAGCACGAAGTCGACGAACGCCGCGGCCGCCGTCGGGGTTCGCCGCGCTCGGCGGTGACGACGATCGGGTACTCGGCGATGACGTTGATGTCGGCGGGGATCTCGACGCCCTCGGCCTCGGTCGCCGGCGGCCATGACGTCGGTGCGGTAGACGATGCCGGCGTCGGCCTCGCCGAGCGTCGACCTTGGTGACGATCGCCCTTCACGTTCTCCTCGAGCGACGCCGGCGTCACCGTCGACCCCGGCGTTGTCGAAGCACCTGCGCGGCGTACGCGCCGATCGGCACCTCCGGCGCGCACGTGACGTACGATCAGGTCGGGGTCGGCGAGGTCGGCGACGCCGGTGATGCCCTTGCGGGTTGCCGGGCTCGACGATGATCTGCAGCGGGTTGGTGGCGAACACCTCGCGGCTCGCCGGCGTTGCCGCCGGCGTCGGTGAGCTTCGTCATGTTCGCCTGGTCGGCCGAGGCGAACACGTCGGCCGGGGCGCCCTCGTTGATCTGGGTCGACCAGGTCGGACGACGCGGCGAAGTTGAACGTGACCGTCGGCGTCGGGGTTGGCGGCCGCGAACGCGTCGCCGATCTCGTCGAACGCCTCGGTCAGCGACGCCGCGGCGAACACCGTGATCTCGCCCGTGACCCCTGCCGCCACCGCAGTGGCCGCGGTGGTGTCGGTCGCATCGCTGTCGTCGTCGTCGCCGCACGATGCCGTGACGAGGCCGAGGACGGCGAGGGCGGTGAGGAACGCCCGCGGGGGTGCACGCGTGCTCGAACCGCTCCACCCCCGTTGCGCCCGTGCCCGATCCAGCGTCGATGACGCGCGTCATCGCCTCCGCAGCGGCCGCGTCGAGCAGCTCGAGGTACAGGTGCTCCTTGCTGCGGAAGTGCTCGTAGATGAGTGCTTTCGAGACACCGGCTGCAGCCGCGACGTCGTCGGCGCGCACCTGTTCGTAGCCGCGCTTGCCGAACACCCCGCGTGCGGCGGCGAGAATGCTGGCGCGTCGCTGCGCCCCCGTCAGGCGCCGGCGCGGGACGCCGTCCTGCCCGACGGCGCCGCGATCCAAGGCCGCGTCTGTGCCGCGGCTCGCGGAGGGCTGACGCACGTTTCCTAGTGTCACAGGTCCGAGACGCGCTTGTAAGGCTGATTACCTGCTTGCGCGCGAGAGGTTTGAAAAGTGGGCGGAGCTTTGACACCTACCAGCCGGTCAGTTAGTGTCTTCGACCGCGTCTCAAGGATGGGCCTCGAGGGGTCCGGGGGATTCGCGGGGCGACGCGAAGATGAGCTGTCCGAGCGGGAGGCGCGGGACCTCGCGGCTTCCCGCTCCGGCTCATCAGCGACGGCAGGGAGGACGAGGTGTGCGCCGCGCCGGCCCTTGGAGGGGCAATTCACGGCCGGGGCGGCGCACCCGGCCTGCTGCGCCTAGGCGATTGCCTGGACGACCAGAATCGCGACGTCGTCCCGGGGCGGATTGCCGGACGTGTCGTCGGTCAGCCGCGTAACGGCTTCGGCGATCGCCGCGGGGCCGGCGCCGGCGCCTTCCTGGGCCGCACGCGCCACGTCGATGCCCTCGAGAATCCGCTTCGGGGCGCGCGCCTCGAGCACGCCATCGGTGTAGAACACGAGGGCGTCCCCGGGCGACAGCTCCACCTCCGTCTCGAAGTAGGCGGATTCCATCGTTGCGCCGAGGACGATGCCTCGTACCTCGACCTCGTACGCATCGCCATCAGCTGGGACCATCACCGGCTGCGGGTGACCGCCGCGCGCGATGGCGGCGCGAAATCCCGAGTCCATGCGCGAGAGCGTCGCGCAGACGACGGTGCAGAAGCGATGCTCCGGCCGCTCGGCCGCGAGCGGGCCCAGTCGCAGGAGGTGGGCGTTGAGCGCAGACAGCAGCTCCGCGGGGCGAGAGTCGTGGCGCGCCTCGACCCGCAGCGTGTGCCGCGCCATCGACGTCACCGCGGCCGCGCCGGGCCCCTTGCCGCTCACGTCCCCGACGACCACCGTGCACGTGCCGTCCGGGTTCTCGAACACGTCATAGAAGTCACCGCCGACATCCACGCCCTCCCCCGCCGCCCGGAAGCGGGACGCGAACTCCAGCCCGTCGACGTGCGGCAGCGATTCGGGCTGCAGGCCGTCCTGAAGCGTGCGCGCGATCGCGCGCTCCCTGTCGAACAGATCGACGTGGCGGATGCCGAGTGCAGCCCGGTCGGCAGCGATCTGGAGCAGGGTCATGTCCGCATCGGTCAAGCCGCGCCGGCGCCGGGTTGCGACGCGGAGCACTCCGACCACGTCCGGGCCGGTTGTCATCGGAACGGCCGCGACCGCGCTGAACCCACCACGGCGAAGCGCGGGATTGACGACCGTCTGGATCTCCTCGCCCGTGAGGATGACCAGCCGGCGTTCGGCGGCCGCCCGGCCGGCGAGGCCCGCCCCAACCGGGACGACGGTTCCCACCTGCCCTTCCTCGACGCCTTCTGTCGCGGCAATGGTCAGCGCCCGCCCGTCGGGGTTCATCAGCAGGATCGCGGCATCCTGCACGTCCATCAGCCCGAGGATGCGGTGCAACACCTCGGGCAGCAGCTCGTCCACGGTCGGATGGGTGACCACCACCTCGAGAATGCGCTGAATCGCGCGGGCTTGCTGCGACAGGGCGCGCGCGCCGGCCGCGCGCTCGAGTTGCTCCTCCAGGTCACGGCTGTCCGTGACGTCCTGGGTGGTCCCGATCAGCGCCACGGTGTTCCCGGCAGCGTCGCGGATGGGCTCACCGGTGCCGCGCACGAGACGCACCGTGCCGTCCGGCCGAACCACCCGGTAGTCGCCGGCCACCGGACGCCCCTGTTCCATCGCCGCGCGCCGGGTGTCCTCGACCTGCCGGCGATCGTCGGGGTGCACCACCTCCAGGAAGGCCTCGAATGATGGCTCCACCGAGTCGGGATCGACGCCGAACACCCGGCAGAGGCCGTCGGACCAATGCACCGAGCCGTCCAGCGCGTCCCAGCGCCAGACACCGAAGCCGACGGCGCGCTCGGCGCTGTCGAGCAGCGCGGCAGGGTCGACGCCGCGACGTTCCCCGGCGGCCTGTTCGTGCGTCGCAGCCAAGCCCGGCTCGGACGATCTCGGGGTCAGGCCGCCACTTCCTCCATCACGTCGGCGGTGATGTCGAAGTTCGCGTGCACCTGATCGACGTCGTCCTGCTCGTCAAGCGCGTCCAGCAGGCGCAACAGCTTGCGCGCATCGTCGGCCCCGACCGGGACCGTCGTCTTGGGCAGCATGGTCTGCTCGGTAAGAGGCGTCGGTGGCCCTCCTCGTCGCGCAGGATCGTGATCACCATGTCCTGGGTCACTGGATCGCGGCCCTCGCAGAACTCGATGATCCGGTTGTAGTGCTCGATCGCGCCGGTCTCGGCCTCGATCACGCCCTTGATGACGTGGACGATGTCGGTCTGCTCGTCGGGCGGCTGGAGGTAGGACTGCTCGGCGTTGAAGTCGAGCGACCCAGGCACCACGCCGTAGAGCTCCTTGATGCGCGCGCCGAACTCGGCGTGCGTGCCCGAGCTCCTCCTGGACGTCCTGGTCGAGCGACTCGATGATCTCCTGCGCCCTCACTCCGTCCGGGTTGATCGAGTTCGCGATGTAGCTCATCACGGTCTCGATCTCCATCCAGTACGCCCGCGTGAGCATTTCGATGAGCTGGCCGCGGTCGTCCTTCATGTCGTCGTCGAGAATTCCCATGCCGCCACAGGCTAGCCTCAGGTCGAGTGGAGGCCGCCACCCAGATCGAGCAGATCGAGCGCCCGCCGAAGCGGGTCTGGGAGCGCATCCTCGCGGAGCCCGACCGCGCCCCCGAGTACATCGCGCTCGCGGCGGCCGAGCGCTTCGGGCCGCAGGCCGCGGAGTGGGTGCGGATAGCCGGCCCCGGCCACACCCCGGCGGAGCTGGCCCAGACGGCGTTCAAGAAGCACGTGCGGCTCTCGCGGCTCGAGGGCGGCGCGCTCGGCGTCGGCGGAGCGATCACCGCCGCCCCGGACATGGTCGCGCTGCTCTGGATCCAGAGCCGGATGGTGTTCTACATCGCCGCCGCGTACGGCTACGACCCGCGCCATCCGATGCGCCCGGCGGAGTACCTCGCGCTGCAGGGCCTCTACGAGACTCCGGCCGAGGCGCGCGAGGCGCTCGACGGGGTGGGCAAGCGGATGGCGCAGGCGATGGTCGAGCGGGCGCTCGAGGGCCGCAGCGCCACCGCGCTTCACCTCAAGGTCGCCAAGTACATCGCGAAGCGCCTGGCGCGGCGCTACGCCGGCCGGCTGATCCCGTTCGTCGGCGCCCCGCTCGGGGCGATCCAGAACGGGAGCATGACCAAGCAGCTCGGCCAGCGGGCGCTGGGCTACTACGCGCGCCCGTAGACCGGGAGGCGCCCGCGCCGGGCCCGGCTTGACCCGGGGTGGCCGGCGGGCGGATACTCGGCCCATGGGGACCGCGCTGGCCCTTGCGCTGGCAGCCGTGCTTGCCGCCGCTGCTCCCGCAACGGCATCCTCATCGTTCGATCCGCTCGGCGCATCGGACCTCGTGGCGGCCCAGTCCGGACTCGACTACGGGGACGCACCGGACGGAAGGCCGGCGCGCTACGCGGGGAAGCCGAGCGTAAGGGGAATGTTCCCGTCACGCGCGGCCAGCGGCGGCCCGCGCCACTCAACCTCGGGGCCGAGCATCGCCGTCTGGAGCGGCGAGGCCGACTCTCGCCAGGTCGACCGCGACAGCGACGACGGCGCTGAGCTCAAGGCGCGGCGATGCGCCATCAGCACCTTGACCGTGGTGGTCGACGCGAGCCGCGCGGACCCGTCGGTGCCGATCTACGCCAACGCCTGGTTCGACTGGAACCGGGACGGCGACTGGGCCGACGGCGGCAGTCAGCGCTGCGGCCCCGAGTGGGGAATCCAGAACATGGCGATCGACCCCGCCTCGCTCGGTGAGGATCGGATCGCGCTCGTGACGCTCAGGTTCCGGGCCGGGCGCGTGCCGAGGCAATTCTGGTGGCGCGTCCAGCTGCACTCGGGCCAAGCCGTCCCGCACATGGGCAGCGGCGGGCAGGACGTCGCGACGCGCGGCGGCGAGACCGAGGACTGGTTCTACACCCGAAGCGCGCCTCGCCGGGAAGGGCGTGTGACGCTGAGATGCGTCCTCCCGTTCAGCATCGTCCAGCACGGCGGGGTAAGGGGGTTTCTGTTCCGGTTGGAGGGGGTCGAGGATGCGAGGATCAGCGTTCGCGACGTGCGCTACAGGCTCGCCGGAGAAACGAAGGGGCTCGTCCTGAAGGATCTCCGCCCCGCAGACTTCGTAAAGGGCGAGCACCGCTGGCCATTCGAGGTGCAGAGCACGGAACAGCACGAGCGTGACCCATTCCTGCAGTCCGCGTACGTGCGGCTCGAGGTGGACGTTCTGATCAACGGGCGGAGGCGCGAGTTCCGAACCCGCTGCTACTTCGCCGTTGCCCACGCAGAGCGGATCGAGCCGCCGGTCCCGCCGCCGGATGTGCTCACGCCGGCGGTCGGAGTCGGGATCGACCCGGACCGGCCCGATCCCGTGAAGGCGAAGTGCGCTGCGCGCTTCACCCCGCAGTCGGCCGGAGGGCCT
The DNA here is from genome assembly GCA_963786845.1 of uncultured Thermoleophilaceae bacterium. Lineage (GTDB taxonomy): Bacteria > Actinomycetota > Thermoleophilia > Solirubrobacterales > Thermoleophilaceae > JACVRW01. The sequence goes on along the minus strand of CAWBAP010000006.1, from coordinate 143,504 downwards.
CCCGGCGGCACGGTGCTTGCGCGCTGCATCACGATCGACGTCAAAACGATCTCCATCGCGACCAGCCGGCAATTCACCTTCTGGAGCGCGGGGACGAAGCCCTGCGAGCTGGTCACGGAGCCCGACACCGACCCCGCGAAGCCGCCGCGCCACCTGGCCCTCCATTGCTTCCCCGAGCGCGGGAACAAAGCGAGGAATCAGTCCGTCGGGTTCGCGACGAACGAGCCGTTCGTGCGATTGCGGCTTCACCTCCTCGCGGGCGGCCGCGGCAGGGCGGGCAACACCATCGTGCTGCTCCAGGACTTCTTCATCTCGAGCGATGGCGTCCGCTGCAGCCAGACGATCCCGCGCGCCTTCGGCTGCACGACCTTCTAGGAGGTGGCTACGCCCGGCCGTAAACGGGGATGGCGGCGCCGCTCGTGACGGCGGCGTCGTCCGAGACCAGATGGCGCACCACCTTGGCGATCTCCGCCGGCTGGACCCACTTCGAGTGGTCCGCGTCGGGCTGATCGGCCCGATTGGCCGGCGTGTCGATCACGCTCGGGAGGATCGCGTTCGCCCGGATGCCGTCCTTGCGGTAGTCGGCGTCGAGCGCCTGGATGAAGGCCAGCACCGCGGCCTTCGCCGTGACGTATGCCGCGGCTCCCGGGAACGGCCTCAGCGCCGCGCGCGCCGACACCGCCACGAAGGCCCCGCCGCCGCGCTCGAGCAGCCGCGGGACGGCCGCGTGCGCCAGGTTGAACGCGGGCGCGAGGTTGAGCCGCAGCATGCCCTCGAAGTCCTGCCAGCTCGACTCGTGCACGAGCGGCCCCGACGAGAAGCCGCCGACCAGGTCCACGACCGCCTCGAGGTCGTCCACCGCCGCCACCGCCTCGGCGGCGCCGCCGCCGGGATCGATCAGGTCGGCCCGCACGAACGTCGCCCGGTCGCCGAGCTCGGCCTCGGCCCGCTCGAGCTCCCGCTCCATGATCCAGGTGACGGTGCAGTCGTAGCCCGCGTCGAGCAGCTCGCGGACCACGGCGCTCCCCAGCGCGCCGGTGCCGCCGGCAACTAGCACACCCATGCCGCGCAGGCTAAACCGTCCGTCGTGCGCGAGGTCGCCGCTTGCCCGCGACGGAGCGATGCCATCTGGAGCCGGGGGCTTTGCCATCCGGCTCCGGCCTTACCTTGGCAATCCCGATGGAGCAGACGACGCTCACCCCCACGAGGTGCTTCGTGCGCGACCTGGCGGACGGCCAGGAGGTCAACGAGGTCTTCCTCGTGCGCGCCCACACGCGCCGCCAGCGCCGCAACGGCGACCCGTTCCTGAAGCTCCAGCTCGGCGACATGACCGGCGCCGTGGAGGCCGTGATCTGGGACGAGGTGGACGCGATGGCGCCGATCTGCGCCGCCGGCTGCGTCGTGCGCGTGCTGGGCCGCTTCTCCATCGACGAGCGCTACGGCCCAGCCGTCACGGTCAAGCGGATGAGGGCGGCGGCCGAGCACGAGTACGACCTCGCGGACCTCACCGAGGCCCCGCCCGTGCCCTACGAGCAGATGGCGGCGGACCTGGACTCGCTCATGGAGACGATCCAGCGGCCCCACCTCCGCGCGCTGCTCGGGCGCCTGATCGACCCGTCCACCGGCACCGGCGCCGCCTACCACTCCGCACCGGCGGCGAAGTACTACCACCAGGCATACAGGCACGGGCTGCTGGAGCACTGCCTCTCCGTGGCGCAGGGCGTCAGCGCGCTGGCCTCAGGACCGTTCCGCGGCGGCATCGACCGCGACCTCGCGGTCACGGGCGCGCTCCTCCACGACATCGGCAAGACCCAGGTCTACGCGACCACCAACGGCGCGATCGAGCTCACGGACAGCGGCAAGCTGCTCGGCGAGATCCCGCTGGGCTACTACATGGTGAGGCGAGAGATCGAGCGCATCGACGGCTTCCCGCCGGCCGAGGCCGAGGGTCTGCTCCACATCATCCTCAGCCACCACGGCAAGCTGGAGCACGGCAGCCCCATCGTGCCGTGCACACGCGAGGCCACGCTCGTCCACTTCGTGGACAACCTGGGCGGCAACCTCGGCAGCTTCGACCGCATCGAGCGGACGCTCGCGGACGGCGCGAGCTGGTCGGACTTCGATCGCGGCATCTCGACGTCCGCATTCTTCGCCACGCGCGAGCAGGCGCGCCGCGACGAAGCCGCCTAGTTGTCGCGGAGTAGTTGACTAGAGCACTATCCCGCCGCGAGAGTAGGCAGGAGAGATGCTTAGGCCGACGACCCGGGAGGTTTGACCATGCCTTGGGTGATCGGTGCCTCCACGGGCTGGTGGATCGGGCTCGTGCTCGGCATCGTCGTAATTGCCGTGGCTGCGGCGATCGTGATCACCATCGTGCTGCTGGCGCGAAGGATCGCCGGCCAGGCGCGCGGGGCGGTCGAGGGCGTGGAGGTCGTGCGCACGCAGACCGACGAGCTCGCCGGCGTCGCGCGGATCAACGACTCCGGGGTCAGGATCCTCCACTCGGCGCGCGCGCTGCGAAAGGTGGCGGTGGGCAAATGACGACCCTCGCGGTGTCCGCCAACACCCTCTGGGCGATCTCACTCGTGATCGGCCTCGTCGCGGCGCTCGTCGTCGCGGCCCTCCTGACGATCCTGGTCAGGACCGTCGACGACATCGACAAATCGGTCGGAGGCCTGCTCGAGGTCGCCGGCAAGGTCGCCGGCAACACGGCCAACATCCCCCAGCTCGAGGCCACGGCCCCGGTGCTCGGCCTGATCGTGGAGGAGGCGTTGGTCCAGGACCGCTACATGAACGCCCTCACGGACGGGTTCGGCCAGTCATGAGCGACACCGACACGCTCGTCCTCCTCAGCGTCCTGCTCGCCGTGGTGGTGGTCGCCGTCGTCGCGGTCGCGCTGATCATGATCCGCACGAAGCTCGAGTCCACATCGCGCAACCTGTCCACGCTCGCCGACGCGCTCGAAACGGTCGAGTCCGAGCACCTGCGCCCGCTCGAGCCCGCCGTGCAGGCGATCAACGCGCAGTTCGACGTGATCGTCGGCGCGTTCCCCGGCATCGCCGCCAAGGCCGCGGTCGTCGCGGAGAGGAGGCCGTCATGACCCTCTGGTGGATAGGCGACGTACTCCTACTCGTGGTGGTGCTCCCGGTCGTCGTGTACCTGCTCAAGGGCGTGCTCGACGCCGCCCGCGGCATCGTGCCGAGCGTGCGGCGGATCGCGGCGGCGGCGCAGGCCGGGTCGAAGGACCTCGACGCGGTCCCGCTGCTCCTCACGACGCAGGCCCACGTGAAGACGACGGTCGAGGTCGTGGCCGGCTACGGCGGCTCCCTCGACGTGATCGTCGACGACGCGGAGGAGGAGTAGCGATGCCGGCGGCAGGCGTGGTGCTGATCGTCGCGGTGCTGCTGATCGTCCTCGCACTCGTCTACTACCTCGTCTCGACGATCTTCGCGCTGAGGCAGATCACCTCTGGCCTCGACGAGGCGATCGCCGGCGTTGGGGAGATCATCGAGAAGAGCGCCCCGGTCGCGGACGTCGTCAAGGACATCAACGCGAACCTCGACGCGGGCGTCGACCTGCTCGAGGGCCTGCTCGTGAAGAAGGCGGGCCTTGCGGACTCCATGGGCCTGGTCGACGGGCTCTATCCCGGCGCCGCCGCCGCGGGGCTCCGGAGCTTCCCCGACAGCGGGGCCATCACACCGCCGCGGATCTCCGAGGTCTACACGAAGGGGACGCTCACGCTGGCACGCCTTGGGCGTGAGGCCCCGATCGCCGCCGCGAGCCCGAACGGACCGGTGCTGCGGAACGTGGAGGGCGGCAGCCTCGACGCCCGCTCCCTGTACCCGGAGACGCGCCAGACGCGGCCGGAGAGGCTGGCGCGCTCGCCGGTGATCGGCACGGGCGCGCCCGTGCAGTACGAGCCGAGCGAGCAGCGCGGCGGGACCACACCGGACGCGGCCGAGATCCAGGAGAAGGGCCCCTGGGCCGAGACCGCCGCCGAGGGCGTCGTCCCCGCCGAGCTCGGAGGCTCCGACGCGCCGCGCGAGCTGCTGGCGGAGGACCCGCAGCTCGGTAGCGAGGCACTAGGGGAGACGACCGGCTCCGACGAGCCGGCAACCGAGCGCGGCATCGACCCGAGCGGCGGCGACGAGGCCGACGCGACCTCCGACGGGGGCCCTGCGCCGCCCGCCGACGACAGGAGCTAGCTCGTGCAGACCCCCGCTCCATTCGAGTACCAACGCGCCACCAGCGTCGACGGCGCAATCGAGGCGCTTCAGCGGCTCGGCTCCGAGGCGCGGATCATCGCCGGCGGGCACAGCCTGCTGCCGATGATGAAGCTCCGCCTCGCAAACCCAGAGCACCTGATCGACATCAACGACCTCCATGAGCTCTCGTACATTCGCGAGGAAGGCCTCGAGCTCCGAATCGGGGCGCTCACGCGCCACGTGGAGCTGCTGAAGTCCGACCTGCTCGCCCTGCGCTTCCCGGCCTTCCGCGACGCCGAGCAGGTGATAGCCGACCCGGTGGTGCGCAACCGCGGGACGATCGGCGGCTCGCTCTGCCAGGCCGACGCCGCCGAGGATCTGTCGGCGGTCTGCTCGGCACTGAGGGGAAGGGCCGTGATCCGGGGTGCTCAGGGCGAACGCGTCGTCGACCTCGACGAGTTCCACATCGGCCCCTACATGACGGCGGTGGGCGACGGCGAGATGCTGACCGAGGTCAGGCTGCCGCTGCGGCCTGGCGCCGGGAGCGCTCACGAGAAGGTCGAGCGGCGCGCCGGCGACTGGGCGGTCGCCGCGGCGTCGGCCGCGGTCTGGATCGAGAACGGCACGATCGCCGAGGCGGGTGTGGCGCTGAGCGCGGTGGGGCCGACCACCGTGCACGTGTCCCGCGCGGAGGACCTGCTTCGCGGCAAGGCGCCGTCGGAGGAGCTGTTCGCGCAGGCCGGCGAGATCGCCTCGGAGGACTGCGCGCCGCTGCCGGACGGCCGCGGGCCGGTCGATTACAAGCGCCACCTAGCGGGCGTGCTCACGAAACGCGCCCTGCGCCGCGCCGCGGCCCGCGCGCAGCACCAGGAGGCCTGACCCATGCAGGTGACCATCACGATCAACGGGGAGCCCGTCTCGCGGGACGTCGAGCCGCGCCAGCTGCTCGTCCATTTCATCCGCGACACCCCGGGGCTGACCGGCACGCACTGGGGCTGCGACACCTCCAACTGCGGCGCCTGTGTCGTGTTGATGGACGGTCAGCCGCTCAAGTCGTGCACGGCCCTCGCGGCGATGTGCGAGGGCCACGAGATCCGCACCGTCGAGTCGCTCGAGGTCGACGGCGAGCTCGATCCGGTCCAGCGAGGCTTCCACGAGACGCACGCGCTCCAGTGCGGGTTCTGTACGCCCGGCATGCTGATGACGAGCCGCGCCCTGCTCGACGAGAACCCCAACCCGAGCGAGCTCGAGATCCGGACGGCGATCTCAGGGGCGATCTGTCGTTGCACGGGCTACAAGAACATCGTCGCCGCGGTTCAGTGGGCGGCCCAGCACGAAGCCGCGACGAGACAGGAGGCATGAGGATGGCCACGGTCGAGAACCTCCCCAGCCCGGCGCAGGAACGGCCGATCGGCTTCGGGCGCCTCAAGCGCAAGGAGGACGCGCGCTTCATCCGCGGCCAGGGCAACTACCTGGACGACATCAGGCTGCCGGGGATGGTGCACGGAGCGATCCTGCGCAGCCCGTACGCCCACGCCCGCATCGTCTCGATCGACACCAGCAGGGCGCTCGCTCACCCGGGCGTGGCGGCGGTGGTGACCGCCAAGGACCTGGAGACGCTGGGGCTGGCGTGGATGCCGACCATCTCCTACGACACCCAGGCGGTGCTCGCGGGCGACAAGGTCCGCTTCCAGGGCCAGGAGGTCGCATTCGTGATCGCGACCGACGAGTACATCGCGCGCGACGCGCTCCAGTTGATCGACGTGGAGTACGAGCCCCTGCCCGCGATCGTGAACGCGAGGAAGGCCCTCGATCCCGACGCTCCCCTGATCCGCGACGACAAGGTCGGCCAGACGGACAACCTCGCCAGCCCGACCTGGGAGGCCGGTGACGAGGACGCGACCGACCGCGCGTTCGCGGAGGCCGACACCGTCGTGGCGCGGGACATCATCTACCCGCGCTGCCATCCGGCGCCGCTCGAGACGTGCGGCATGATCGCCGACTTCAATCCGCAGACGGGCCAGCTCGACATCTACAACGGCAACCAGGCGCCGCACGCCCACCGGACCGTCTATGCGCAGGTCGCCGGGCTCGCCGAGCACATGATCCGGATCAAGACGGGCGACATCGGCGGCGGCTTCGGCAACAAGGTGCCCGTCTATCCCGGCTACGTGTGCGCCATCGCCGGCTCGATCGTCGCGGGCGTGCCCGTCAAGTGGATCGAGGACCGCTCGGAGAACCTGATGTCGACCGGCTTCGCCCGCGACTACCTGATGCGTGCCGAGATGTGCTCGAAGGACGGCAACATCACCGGCCTGCGGGTCGACGTGATCGCCGACCACGGTGCCTTCGACAGCACGGCGCAGCCGACGAAGTTCCCGGCCGGCTTCTTCCACATCGTCTGCGGCTCGTACGACCTGCAGGCCTCGCACGTGAAGGTGAAGGCGGTCTACACCAACAAGGCGCCGGGTGGTGTCGCCTACCGCTGCTCGTTCCGGATCACGGAGGCCGTCTACCTGGTCGAGCGCATGGTGGACGCGCTCGCGCTCGAGATGGGAGTGGACCCGATCGAGCTGCGGATGCAGAGCTTCATCAAGCCAGAGCAGTTCCCCTACGAGACGACCACCGGCTGGACCTACGACTCCGGCAACTACGCGGAGACGATGAGGGTCGCGATGGACATCGCCGGCTACGACGAGCTACGGCGCGAGCAGGCCGAGAAGCGGGCGCGCGGCGAGCTGATGGGGATCGGCGTCGCCTTCTTCACGGAGGGCGTCGGGGCCGGCCCGCGAAAGCACATGGACATCCTCGGCCTGTCGATGAACGACGGGGCCGACCTGCGCGTGCACCCGTCCGGCAAGGCGGTGGTGAGCATCAGCGCGCAGACGCAGGGGCAGGGCCACGAGACGACCTTCGCGCAGATCGTCGCGGAGGAGCTCGGGATACCGCCCGAGGACGTGCAGGTGCGACACGGCGACACCGACAGGTCCCCGTACGGACTCGGCACCTACGGCAGCCGCTCGACACCCGTCTCGGGCGCGGCGGTGGCGGTCGTGTCGCGCAAGGTGCGCGACAAGGCGCGCATGATCGCGGCGACGATGCTGGAGACGAGGGCGGAGGACCTCGCCTGGGAGAAGGGCCGCTGGTACGTCAAGGGCGATCCGGAGAAGGGCGCGCCGATCGACGACATCGCCGTGCGCGCCTACAGCGGTGAGTCACTGCCGGACGGGATGGAGGGCGGCCTCGACGCACAGGTGATCTACGACCCACCCAACCTCACCTATCCGTACGGCGCCTACATCGCGGTGGTGGACATCGACCCGGAGACGGCCGAGGTCAAGGTGAGGCGGTTCATCGCGGTCGACGACTGCGGGGTGCGCATCAACCCGATGGTCGTCGACGGGCAGATCCACGGCGGGCTGGCCGAGGGCATCGGCATCGCGCTGATGGAGGTGATCAGCTTCGACGAGGAGGGCAACTGCCTGAACGGGTCGTTCATGGACTACCTGATCCCGACCGCGCTCGAATGCCCGGACTTCGAGCTCGGCGAGACCGTCACGCCGTGCCCACACCACCCGCTCGGCGCGAAGGGCGTCGGTGAGTCGCCGAACGTCGGCTCACCCCCGGCTATCGTCAATGCGGTGATCGACGCGCTCCACGAGTCGCACGGGGTCACACACATCGACATGCCCTGCACGCCGGCCCGCGTCTGGGCCGCCATGCAGGGCAGGCCCGAGCCGCCGCAGTGATCGGCGACGCGCTCACCCGGAGGGCCCAGGAGCTCGCCGCGGAGGGCGCGCCCTTCGTGGTCGCGACGGTCGTCCGCGTGCAGCGTCCCGCGAGCGTCGAGCCCGGGAGCGCCGGGCTCGTGCAGGCCGACGGGGCGATCGAGGGGTTCATCGGCGGCCACTGCGCCCAGCACAGCGTGCGGCTGCACGCCCTCGAGGCGATGGAGTGCGGGCTTCCTCTGCTCCTCCGGATCGTGCCGGAAGGACCCGACGAGGCCGTACGTGAGGAGGGAGCGGTCACGGTCACGAATCACTGCCTCTCCGGTGGGGCGATCGAGGTGTTCCTCGAGCCCGTGATGCCCGCGCCGCGCGTGCTGGTCGCGGGCGACTCGCCCATCGTAGCGGCGCTCCGGCGCCTCGGTCCCGAGGTGGGGCTGAAGATCGTGGCCGCGCAGGACATCAAGGACGGCGTGCTCACACCGGCCGCGAGCGATCTGGCGCTCGTCGTGGCCGCCCATGGCACCGACGAGGTCGCGATCCTGCGCGCCGGCCTCGAGGCGCGCGTTCGCTACGTGGGTCTCGTTGCGAGCAGGAAGCGCGGCGCGGCGGTGTCCGAGGAGCTGCGCGCCGAGGGCGTCGCCGAGGAGCTGCTCGACGCGCTGGAGACGCCGGCCGGACTCGACATCGGCGCGCGCACGCCCGCAGAGGTCGCTCTGTCGATCGTCGCGCGCATCGTCGAGGTGCGCCGCCGCCACACAGCCGAGGAGCGGAGTGAGCCCGCGCGACGCGACCGGTGATCCGGCGGGCGAGATCCGCCACCTCGTCCCCGACGTAGAGAGCCTCGCCCAGCGCCTCGCCGCCGTCGACTACCTCGTGGACGAGGGCCTGGCCACGTCGATGTACCTGAGCCTCCGCCTACCGCAGCCGCTGCTGCTCGAGGGGGAGGCGGGCGTTGGGAAGACCGAGGCCGGAAAGTCGCTGGCGGCCGTGCTCGACACGCCGCTGGTCCGCCTGCAGTGCTACGACGGCATCGACGCGGCGGAGGCGCTGTACGAGTGGAACTACCCGCGCCAGCTGCTGAGCATCCGGCTCGCCGACACGAGCGGCACGAAGCTCTCGGAGGAGGACCTGTTCGGTCCGGACTACCTGATCCGCCGTCCCCTGCTTCGGGCACTGGAGCACCCCGGGCCGCGGCCGGCTGTCCTGCTGATCGACGAGATCGACCGGGCGGATGACGACTTCGAGGCATTCCTGCTCGAGCTGCTCGCCGACGCCGCGGTGACGATCCCGGAGATCGGCACCGTCCGCGCGACGCACCCGCCCGTCATCGTGCTGACCTCGAACCGCACGCGTGACCTCCACGACGCGGTCAAGCGCCGCTGCCTGTACCACTGGATCGACTACCCGACGCCGCAGCGCGAGGTCGAGATCGTGCGGCGCCGCGTCAAGGGCGTGTCGGAGGCGCTCGCCGTGCAGGTCGCGGACGCGGTCGCGCGGATGCGTGAGAGCGACGTGCAGAAGCCTCCCGGCGTGGCCGAGGCGATCGACTGGGTCGCGGCGCTGGACCTGCTCGGAGTGGAGCAGCTCGACGAAGCCGCAATCGGCCGCACGCTCGGCTCCGTGCTGAAGTACAGCGAGGATCAGGAGGTGGTCCGCGCCGCCGGCTTCGAGCACCTCGTGGGGCGATGACGGATTCCGCCTTCAGCGTGCGGACGATCCATCTGGACCTGGCGGCACTGGCCGCGGCCTTCACCCGCCGCCTTCGTGAGGCCGGCGTCCCCATCACCGCCGAGCGCGCCGCGCGCTTCGCGCACGCGCTGGCCCTGGTCAAGCCCATCACGCGCCGGCGCCTCTACTGGACCGCCCGTGCGGTCCTCGTCTCCGACTCGGCACAGGTGAAGGCGTTCGACGCGGTGTTCGCGTCGGTGTTCGCCGCGCGCGAACAGGGATCCGAGTTCGAGCCCGAGCAGGTGCGGGCGGCCCCGGCGGCGGAGCCCACCGCCCCTCGAAGCCACGGTGAGACGGGCGTGGGTGCCGGTGATGTCTCGTCCGGTCCGCCCGGAGCAGGTGACGAGGACGACCTGCGGGAGCTCGCTGTCCCCATGGCCGCGAGCGACGAGGAGGTGCTGCGCGACAAGCGCTTCGACGCTCTCACGCCAGGCGAGCTCGCCGAGCTGTATCGACTGATGGGTCGCCTCGTGGTTGCGGCGCCATGGCGCCGGACGCGCCGCTCGGAGCGCCATCGCCGCCGCGGCGAGCGCCTGGACCTGCGCCGCACGCTTCGCGGGAGCATGCGCACCGGCGGGGATCCGATTCGGCTCGCGCGGCGACGGCGCCGGGTGAGCCGCCGCCGAATAGTGATGTTGTGCGACATATCGGGCTCGATGGAGCCGTACGCCCGCGCTTACCTGCAGTTCCTGACGTGCGCCGCGGGCAGCGGGCGGAGCGCCGAGGCGTTCGTGTTCGCCACGCGCCTCACCCGGCTGACGCGGGCGCTTCGCTCCCGCAGCCCGGAACGTGCGATCCAGCGCGCCGCGGCGGCAGCACCCGACTGGTCGAGCGGGACCCGCATCGGCGACGCGCTCAAGGCGTTCAACGACCGGCACGGCCGGCGCGGGATGGCGCGCGGCGCCATTGTCGTGATCCTGTCCGACGGCTGGGAGCGCGGCGATCCCGCACTCGTGGCACGCGAGATGGAGCGGCTGTCGCGCCTGGCCTACAGGATCGTGTGGGTCAACCCGCGCGTGGCCGCCGGCGATTTCTCGCCGCGGGCGGGCGGGATGGCGGCGGCGCTGCCGCACTGCGACGCGCTCGTGAGCGGCCACAGCCTGGACGCGCTCGACGAGGTGATCGAGGCGATTGCCTCCGCGGATGGGGACAGGCTTAAGCCTGTCCCCATCACGCTGGCCGAGGAGCCCGACGAGGAGGAATGGGCAAGCGCGACCCCGGTCCAAGGAAGCTCCGTGGCGATGCCCAGCGGATACGGACCGAGCAGAGGCAGGACGACGCCCGGTTGGGGGGCCGATGGAAGCGACTGACCGGGCGGCCAAGACGTGCATCTACCCGGGCTGCGAGCGCCCGGCGGTGCCCCCGCATCCGCTCGGCGGCCCGCAGCCGAGCTTCTGCGACCTGGAGGAGCACAACGCGCTGACCGCCCATCGGGAACGCCAGCGCCTGGAGCGAGAGGGTTCAGCCAATGGCTAACGAGGCATACCGAGCAGTCTTCCTACGCGTGCACCCGACCGGCAAGATGGTGCTCAGCCTGACCACCGAGTCCGACGGCAACGAGGGTCAGTACGCGGAGCTCGTGGCCGCCGAGCTCGGCGTTCCGGCGCTCGACGTCAAGGTCGTTCCAGCCGATACCGACCGCTTCGGGGAGGGTCACGGCTTCAACACGAGTCCGTCCACCGGGACCCAGGCCGCGGTCGCCGGCGCCACCGGCAAGATTCGCGCCAAGGCTCAGCTGCTTGCGGGCGCGGCCCTCGGGACGGAGCCCGACACCCTCACGTGGGAGAACGGCGCCTTCGCAGGCGGCGGCGAGGGCGGGGAGGCGCGGACGATCGCGGACCTGGCCCTGTACGCCCACGGCTCGGGCGCCCTGCCGCCGGGCGTGGAGGGCGGGCTCGACGCGCAGACGGTCTACCGCGACTAGTGCGTCTCGAACGCGACCTCGACCTCGTCCGCGACCTTGAGAGCACCGAACAGCGCCGAGTACGGCTTCATCCCCCAGTCGCTTTGCTTGACAGTCGCACTGCCCGTGAGCCGTCCGCCCTCGTCACCTGCGAGCTCGAAGCTGATCGGATGACGCTGCCCCGCGAGCTCGAGCTCCCCCTCGATCCTCCCGCCTTCGACGGCCGTCGACCTGAACTCGATCGCCGTCCCCATCAGCACCTCGTCGTCGATCGTCTTCTCGATGCCGGCCCTGTCGTCGGCGTCGAGGGCCTGCATGCCTCCGCTCCCCTCCAGCACGCGGAGCGAGCGGGCGTCGGCTGTCAGCGTGAGCGCCGGATCCGCATCCGGGTCGAGTGCCGCCGACCACGAGGTCACCTCGATCAGCAGGTCGTGCCCTGCCTTGGAGGCCGCGCCCGTTCGCTTCGTCCTCACCGTCAGAGTGGCGTTCTCGGGCCCGAACGTGCGCATGTGCGAACACTAGATAGAAGGAGAGCCCCACGTGGTTGAGCTGGACCATCCATTTACGAGCGGAAAGTCGATCGACGAGACCTGGGAGGCGATTCTCGATCTCGAGCGGCTGGTTCCGTGCGTGGAGGGCGGAAGCGTGCTCGAGCGGACGGGCCCGGACGCGGTCAGGGCCGAGATCAAGGTCAAGATGGGCGCCATGGGCATGACGTTCACGGGGACCGTCGAGGTGATCGAGCAGGACCCCGATCGAGCATCGCGCGGTGATGCAGGTGAAGTCGAGGGAGGCCGGCGGGCAGGGTCATGCCAACGCTGACGTGACCTTCGCGCTCTCCGACGGCGGCGGCACGATTCACACCGCGGCCCAGATCACCGGCAAGGCGGCGTCCATGGGCGAGGGCGTGGTCGTGAGCGTCCTCGACGCGCTGATCAAGGATTTCACGGGGAAGCTTGCGAACATCTGATGGCCAGCAAGACGATGCGCCGGATACGCGAAGGGGAGGTGCCGCCCGATGGCGGCACGGCGGTGCAGGAGGACGCCGCCAAGCCCGTCTTCCGCGGCAACGGCGCGAACGACTACGTCTGCGTCGAGTGCGGAAACGTGCTCGCCACCGGGATGGACCCCGAGTACATGGGCAAGCGGGTGCGCATCCGCTGCGGCCGCTGCCGGACGATCAACGTGTCCGCGGACGTGCCTGTCGAGATGATCCGGCGGAGGCGCTGATGGTCACCGGGCTAGTGCTCGCGGCCGGCGGCTCCAAGCGGCTCGGCCAGCCGAAGCAGCTGCTCCCCTACGGCTCGGCCACGCTGCTGGACCATGTGCTCGACACCGCGCGCTCCTGCCAATTCGACCAGCTGCTGTGCGTGATCGGGGGCGATGCCGAAGCGGTGCGCGCAGGGGTGGAGCTGGAGGGCGTCCAGGTCGTCGAGAACCCGCAGTTCGGCGAGGGCTGCTCCTCGTCGATCGCGGCCGCCCTGGACGAGGTGGACCCGGGTTGCGAGGTACTGGTCCTGATGCTCGGCGACCAGCCGGGCGTGACGTCGGAGAACGTCGCGACGCTGCTCGCGGGGCGCGGCGAGGCACCGATCGCGGCGTGCGGCTACGCCGACGGTCGCGGAATCACGCGCGCGTAACGGCCTGCATTGAGGGGTGGCCCGAAGCGGCCGCGGCTCGCCAGGTGGCAGGCCAGCGTTGCGTTTCCGCTACGCCAGCCTGCCACCCGGCAAAGTCCAGCCTTCGGTGCAGGTAGTTCGGGGCGCCTAGCCGGCCAGTATCCGAGCCTTCTCGGCCTCGAACTCCGCCTCGCTGAGCACGCCGCTGTCGCGCAGCTTCGAGATCCGCTCCAGGCTCGCGATCCGGTCCTCGACCACGTTGCCGCTCGCGGCCGGCGCCGCACCCGCCGGCGCCGCACCCGCCAGGGCGGCCCGGATCTGCTCGGCCGCGTCCGTGCCGCGCAGGTCGATCACCTGCGGCTGACCTCCGCCCGGCGCGCCCGACGCGCCCGGCGCCGCCGGACCGGGTGCCTCGGCCATGCGCTCGTCGATGGTCTGGATGTCCTGCCACTGGACGTCGATCCGCTCCGGGTTCTCCCTATCGACCACCACCGGCAGCGTCGTGCCTGGCCACGGATGCTTGCCCGCCTTGACCATGCATTCGTGCCGAACGCGGTAGGGCGCGCGGCCCTCGACGTGGACGTCGAGCCACATGGTGGCGTTGTACGCCTGGGCCTGAGGAACCGGCATGCTCGACGACTGCACGACGGCGCTGCCCTTCAAACCGTCCTTGATGTCGACGTTGAAGAGGTTCTTGAGCTTGTTGAAGGCCACGGCCCATCCTCGCAAATAGCGGGGCCACGGTCCAGTCGGGGGAGCGGCTTTCCGGGTTTCCCGCTTATCCTCGTGCCCAGGCATGGCGAAGGACACCGAGAAGCTCATCCGGCAGCTGTCACTGATCTCGTTCCTCATGGCGGAGCGGAGGCCCGTGACGGCGCTCGAGATCAAGCAGGACGTCGAGGGCTACTCGCAGATGAACGACGAGGCCTTCGCGCGGCGCTTCTACGCCGACCGGGCGGAGCTCGAGTCGCTCGGGATCCATCTGAAGGTCGACAAGCCGGCCGAGGGCTACTACGAGGCCGAGAACTACTCGCTTCCGCCCGAGAACTTCTACCTGCCCGCGATCGAGTTCACCGACAAGGAGCTGGGCGCGCTGCGCACCTCCCTGTCGCTGCTCGACGGCGAGTTCGCCTACGCCGAGCCGCTGCGGCTCGCGCTTCAGCAGCTCTCCTGGGGCAAGCCCTCCCCGCTCGACGCCCCCGAGCAGCTCACCGCCGCGCTCGCCGTGACGGCGGGCGCCGGCGGCCGCGAGCTGTCGCAGCGGCTGTCGAAGGTCGAGACCGCCATCTTCCGCCGCAAGACGATCGTGTTCGACTACTACACGATCGGCCGCGACGCGAAGGAGAAGCGCAAGGTGGACCCGTACCACCTGCTCTACCGCGGCGGGCAGTTCTACCTGATCGGCCACTCGCACGAGCGCTCCGAGGTGCGGGTGTTCCGGGTCTCCCGGATTCTCGGGAAGGTCGGCTACTCCTCGAAGGCCGAGCACGACTTCAACCGGCCCGAGGACTTCGACCCGCGCGTCTACGCCACCCGCACCGACTGGCAGCTCGGCGAGCCGGTCGGACGCGCGCGGATCTGGCTGTCGGACCGCATCGACTGGCTCGCGCTGCGTCACTTCGGGCACGCGGGCGAGGTTCACGAGGCCGACAGCGGCAAGATCTTCGAGACCGACTACGCGAACTCGCGCCAGATGGTGTCGTGGGTGCTCGGCCTCGGCGAGCAGGCCCGCATCGAGGGGCCGGAGGAGCTCGCGGCGGAGGCTCGCGAGCGGCTCGAGCTCGTGATGGAGCGCCACGCGCGGCCGCCGGAGCTGGCCTCGCCGTCGCGCAGGCGCAGGCAGGCCGAGCCCGAGGACGACGACGACGGCCGCGAGGCGCCGATTCGCCCCGAGCGCTTCGCCCGGCTCGTGACGCTCGCGGGGATCCTCATCGAGGCCGCTCGCGAGAGCCACAAGCTCGAGGTGAGCGAGCTGTGCGACACGCTCCAGGTGACCGACCAGGAGCTGCGCCAGGACATCGACGTGCTGAACGTCGTGAACTTCGGAGGCGGCTCGTACGTGCTCTACGCCGAGGTGCGCGGCGACCAGATCGAGGTCGATCCCGAGCCCTACGGCGACAACTTCGCGCGGCCCGCCCGGCTGCTCCCGCTCGAGGCGAAGGCGCTTGTGGCGGCGATCGACCTGATCGGCGAGCACCTGCCCGAGGGCTCGCTCGCCTCCGCGCGCCAGAAGATCGTTGACGCGCTCGGCCAGGACCCGGCCGAGGAGGGCCTTCAGATCACGACCGCGAAGGGCGACGACTCCGAGGTGGCGCGCGTCGTGTCCGGCGCGATCATGCGCCGCCGGCTCGTGAGGATCGAGTACTACAAGGAGAACGAGGACGAGTTCACCGAGCGGACGATCGAGCCCTACAAGCTCGTGAACGGGCAGGAGGGCTGGTACATCCACTGCTGGGACCTCGACAAGGACAAGCCGCGCTCGTACCGGCTCGACCGCGTGCGCGAGGTGAACGTGCTCGACGAGACGTTCGAGCCGCGCCCGGGCGTCGAGCCCGACCTGCACGGCTGGCTCTCGACCGGCGAGGTCGAGTCGGGGTCGAGTGCTCGCATCTGGGTCTCGCCGGAGCGCGCCCGCTGGGTGCGCGAGGACCACCCGAGCGCCACCGAGCTCTCCGACGGCGCCGTGATCTTCGAGCGCACCTACGCCTCGTACGAGTGGCTCGCCCGCGAGATCCTCAAGGAGGCGGGCGACGCCGTGGTGCTCGAGCCCGACGAGGCCCGCCGAGCGGTGCTCGAAGCCGCGGAGCAGCTCGCCGCCGTACCCGCGCAGGGCTGACGTGCCGTCACGGCGGGGTCAGATCGAGATGTCGGACGAGGAGCTGCGCGGCTTCCTCGACGAGAAGATGGTCATGCAGTGCGCGACGAACGGGCCGCGGGGGCTCCCGCACATGGTGGCGCTGTGGTTCGTCGCTGACCCCCTGCGGGCGTGGACCTACGCAAAATCGCAGAAGGCCCGGAACCTGGAGCGAGACCCGCGCGCGACACTCGGGCTCGAGGAGGGCATCCAGTACCACGAGCTGCGCGGGGTCATGTTCGAATGCGATGTCTTGGTGGAACGGGATCCCGAGAAAGTCGAGCAGTTCGGGCTGAATCTCTTCGAGCGCTATGCGGGAGAGCTGAACGACGAGATCCGCGCGATGGTCGCGAAGCAGGCGCAGAAGCGCGTTGGGCTCACATTCATCCCGACGAGGACGGTCAGCTGGGACCACCGCAAGCTCGGCGGCGTCTACTAGCGTCCAGTTACTGAGACGTGATGTCGAAGCACTCCATCAAAGCGCGGGCAGGATGCCCGCGGAGCTAACCCTTAAGGGCCTGATCCTCTCCGGCGGCAAGGGCACCCGCCTGCGGCCGCTCACCCATACGAGCGCGAAGCAGCTCGTGCCGGTGGCGAACAAGCCGGTCCTCTTCTACGGGATCGAGGCGATGGCGGCGGCCGGGATCGAGGACGTGGGAATCATCATCGCCCCGGAGACCGGCGGCGAGATCCGCGAGGCGGTCGGCGACGGGTCCCGCTTCGGGGTCCGTATCGAGTACATCGAGCAGGACGCCCCGCTGGGCCTTGCACACGCGGTGCTCACCGCCGAGGAGTTCCTGGGCGACTCGCCGTTCGTTATGTACCTGGGCGACAACCTGCTGCGCGACGGGATCGTCGCGCTGGTCGACACGTTCCGCAGCGAGCAGCCGGACGCGCTGATCCTGCTCACCCCGGTGCCCGACCCGCAGAACTACGGCGTCGCGGAGCTCGACGGCGACAGGCGCGTGGCCCGGCTGGTCGAGAAGCCGCAGGAGCCGAAGACGGACCTGGCGCTCGTGGGCGTGTACATGTTCACCTCAGCCATCTTCGACGCGGCGCGCTCGATCGAGCCCAGCTGGCGCAACGAGCTCGAGATCACCGACGCGATCCAGACGCTCGTCGACCGCGGGCTGCGCGTGGACCCGCACATCGTGGACGGCTGGTGGAAGGACACGGGGCAGGTCCACGACATGCTCGAGGCGAACCGGCTGATCCTCGACGACCTGGACGAGCGGATCGACGGCGAGCTGGTGGACACCCGCGTCGAGGGTCGCGTGGTGATCGAAGCGGGGGCGCGGCTGGAGCGCAGCACCGTCCGCGGGCCCGCCGTGATCGGCGCCGGCTCGCGGCTGGTCGACGCCTACATCGGGCCGTACACGGCGATCGGCGACAACGTGACCATCGAGAGCGCGGAGCTCGAGCACTCGATCGTGATGTCGGGCTCGCGCATCTCGCGGATCGACCACCGCATCGAGGCGAGCCTGATCGGCAAGGACGTCACGATCGAGCGCGGCCCCGCGCTGCCGAAGGCGTACCGCTTCATCGTCGGCGACAGCGCCGACGTGCAGCTTCTCTAGCGCGCCTCGGCGAGCGCGGCGTCCAGCCCGGCGACGCGCGTCGCGCCGACGCCGGTGCCGTCGGCCGCCGCGGTGGCGTCCGGCCCTGCGACCACGACGCGATACCCGAGCTCGTTCAGGTAGAGGACGTTGGTGCGGGCCTCGGTGGCGTCCCGCGGCAGGCGCACCTCTGCGTCCACGGCCTTCAGCCGCTCGTCGACGAGCTCCCTGCCGTCGCGACCCAGCGGCGCGTCGACCACGAGCGCGGTCGGCGCGGCCGGCTCGCTCGGTCCGGCGGCGCCCGCGTCGAGCACGGCGGCCGATCCGATGGCGGCGGCGATGGTGAGGGCTGCGATTTTTGGTGCCAGGAGAGTCATACGTATGAACATACTACGTATGACGGTAGCAGCTGTCAAGATCCGCGCATCGCACGCAAGGCCTCAGTGACGAGCGTCGATGTCGCGGAGCGCGCGGGCGTCTCGCAATCCACCGTGTCGCTCGTCTTGTCCGGCAAGGGCCGCGGACGCGTCTCCGAGGCGACCGCGGAGCGGGTGCGGCGCGTCGCACGCGAGCTCGGCTACCGGCCCAACGCGGCCGCGCAGGCGCTCCGCCTGGGCGCGTCGCGGGCGGTGGCGCTGCTTGTGCCCGACATGACCAACCCGTTCTTCGCCCGGGTTCTGCGCGGCGCGCAGCGCGCGGCCGCCGACGCCGGCTACATCGTGATCCTCGTCGACACTCAGAACGACCGCCACTGGGAGTCGCAGTCGTTCGAGGCACTGCGAGCCGGGCCGGTCGACGGCTACCTGCTGTTCGAGGTCACGGCCCCCGACGCGCTCGGCCCCGACGAGGCCGTGGTGCTGATGGAGACCGAGGCGCCGCGGCGGCCGTCGGTGCGCTTCGACGGCGAGGGAGGCGCCACGGCGGCGTTCGAGCACCTCGTGGAGCTCGGGCACCGGCGCATCGGCCACCTCGCCGCGGCCTTCCGCGCGCTCACCTTCCAGCACCGCGAGGAGGCCCGCCGGCGCGTGCTGTCCGGAGCCGGCCTCGACCCGGACGCACAGCCGCGCGTGATGACCCCCATCAGCATCGAGCACGCCCGCATCAATGCAGAAGCGCTCCTCGACGAGAAGCCCACCGCGGTGTTCTGCGACGACGACGTGATCGCCGCCGGCATGTACCTCGCCGCTCGCGACCGCGGCGTCCGGATCCCGGACGAGCTCTCGGTCGTCGGCTTCGACGACATGGACTTCGCCCGCGTGCTCGACCCGCCGCTCACCACGGTGGCGCTGGACGCGGGGCTGCTGGGGGCGACCTCGTTCGAGCTGCTCGAGACGCAGATGTCCGGCAAGCAGACGCGCAAGCGCATCGTGCTGCCCGCCGAGCTGCTCGTGAGAGGCTCGACGGCTAAATGTCGCGACGGGCGGTGAGCATCGCGGCGAAGGCCGCGAGCAGCACCGTGTAGAGCGTCCAGATCGCCGCTGCAACGCCGCGCGGAAGCAGGTCGTCGACGTCGCTGTCCCCGCCGTTCATCGCGGCGCTCAGCCCGCTGAGCGTGAACGGGCCCACGTCGTCGAGCAGCGCGCTCACCGTGGGATCCACGACGAAGATGAGCACCAGCACGATCACGACCGCCGCGACCTGGTTGCGCAGGAGCGCGCCGAGCGCCGCGCCCAGAGCGGCCGCGAGGCCGGCGAACACGGCCGCGCCGAGGAGGAGCTCGAGGATGTCGCCGAGTGAGGGAAGGTCGACGTCCTTGGCGCTCAGCCACGGAAGTGCGATCAGCGCGGTCACGCCGCCGATCGCCAGCCCGATCGCGAGCCCGCCGAGCAGGCACGCCACGACCGCGGCGCTCACCGCGCGCAGCCGCTGCGGCGTGACCAGCAGCGTGGACGCGATCGTGCCGTGGCGGTACTCGCCCGCGGCAACCACCACGCCGAGCACCAGCGTCAGCAGGCCGCAGATGCCGACGGTCGACAGCAGCGAGCGCACGTCGCTCGCGTCGTCGAGGGCGTCGTCGAGCAGGAGCGACAGGACGACGATGAGGAGAACCAGCGCCGCGCCGGAGCCGGCCAGCGCCCAGAACGTGCGCGTGGTCCGCAGCTTCAGCAGCTCGGCGCCCACGAGCCGCGTCACGAGCCGGCCTCCGTCGCGCCCGTGAGCTCCAGGAAGACGCTCTCGAGCGACTGGCGTGGCCGGTAGAGCTCGAAAACCGCGATGCCGTTCTCGGCGGCAGTGGTGCCCACCGTCTCGAGCGAGGCGCCGCGCACGGCCAGCCAGCCGCCGCCTGCCTCGCCGGGCTCGGCGGTCACGTCCTTCTGCGCGTCGAGTGCCGCGCGCAGGCGATCGGCCTCCGGGCTTCGCACCCACACCGGGGCCTCCGCGCCCGCGGTGAGCTCGTCGAGCGCTCCCTGTGCCACGAGCTTCCCCGGCTGATTACGACGACCTCGTCCACCGTCTGCGCCATCTCGGCGAGCACGTGGCTCGACACGAGCACGGTCCGGCCCTGGCCCGCCTGCCCGCGCAGGAAGTCGCGCAGCCAGCGGATGCCCTGAGGGTCGAGCCCGTTGGCGGGCTCGTCGAGGACGAGCGCGCGCGGGTCGCCGAGCAGGGCGCCGGCGAGGCTGAGCCGCTGGCGCATGCCGAGCGAGTAGGCCTTCACCCGCTTGCCGCCGGCGCCGTCCAGCTCCACGAGCCGCAGCACCTCCTCCACCCGGCTCCGCGGCAGGCCGGCCGCCGCCGCGACCACGCGCAGGTGGTTGCGTCCCGTGCGCCCAGGATGGAACTGCGGGCCCTCCAGGACCGCGCCCACGACCGTGACCGGGTCCTTCAGCTGCCGGTAGGGCAGGCCGTCCACCGCGGTCGATCCCGACGTCGGCAGGGTCAGCCCCAGCAGCATGCGCAGCGTCGTGGTCTTGCCGGCTCCGTTGGGGCCCAGGAAGCCGAGCACGCGCCCGGGCTGCGCGGTGAAGCTGAGGCCGTCGACGGCGAGGTTGGAGCCATAGCGCTTCGTCAGGTCGCGGATCTCGAGCACTCGCCGACGGTATTCGCCGTACCGGCGCGGGCGGCCTCCTTTGCCGGGTAATGTCGCCGCCCGTGAGGCGCCTGGCGGCAGTCATCGTGCTGCTCGTGCCGCTCGTTGCGGCCGGCTCGGCGCACGCCGCGTCGCTGCGCGCCGGCGTGGGCAAGGCCGACATCACCCCGCGCACGGGCTACTACCTCGGCGGCTGGACGCGCCAGGACCGCGTGGCGCAGGGGCAGCACACGCGCCTGTGGGCGCGGGCGCTGGTGCTCCAGCGCGGCGACCGCAAGGTCGCGCTCGTGGCGATCGACCTGTTCATGGTCCCCGGCGGCCTCGTGAAGCACGTGGGCGACGCGCTCGCCTCCCGCGGCTTCTCCGAGTCGAACCTGCTCGTGTCGGCGTCGCACACCCACTCCGGGCCTGGCGGCTACGCGAACTTCAGCACGTTCAACACCGCCGCGCCCTCGACCGGCACCGCCACCGATCCGCTCAGCTTCTACCGGTTCCTCGAGTCCCCGCCGGCGGATACGCAGCTGTACTCGTTCCTGGTGCGCCAGATAACGGCTGCGGTGCGCCGCGCGGACGCGAACCGCGGCCGCGCGCGAAGCCGGGTGGGGCCTCGCCGAGATCCACGGGCTCACGCAGAACCGGAGCATCGAGGCGCACCTCGCGAACCACGGCATCGGGCAAGAGCGAGGGAGCGGCTCGGCGGACCAGGACCCCGAGGGCGTGGACCACACGATCGACCCCCGGGTGAATGTGCTGCGCGTCGACAAGCTCGTCCGCGGGCGCCGGGTGCCGATCGGCGGCTGGTCCACGTTCGCGGACCACGGCACGGTCACGAAGTCGAGCTTCCAGTACTACAACCAGGACCACCACGCCTCCGCGCTCCAGGTCTTCGAGCAGCGCGTGCGCCGCGCCGGGCGCGTGCCGCGGCGGCAGCTCGTGCTGAACGTCTACGGCAACTCGAACGAGGGCGACCAGTCCGCCGGCCTCGTCCGCGACGGCCCCGCGGCGTCCGACTACGTGGGGCGCGTCGAGGCGGCGGCGATGGTGCGGGCCTGGCGGCGCGCCGGGACCGCCCTGACGCCGACCCCCGAGCTCGACCTGCGCTGGACGCGCACCTGCTTCTGCGGCCAGGTCACCGAGGGCGGCAACGTGGCGGACTACCCGATGATCGGCTTCCCGTTCCTCACCGGCTCGGAGGAGGAGCGCGGCCCGCTGTTCGACGTGACGCACGTGCCGTTCGAGGGCACGCGCAGCCCACTGCCGACCCCGGGCCAGGGCCACAAGATGGGCATCCGGCTCGACCAGTCGACCGTGCCGAAGGCGGTGCCGCTCACCGCGCTGCGCGTCGCGGACGGCGTGATCGTGACGCTCCCCGGCGAGCCGACGGCCGCGGTGGGCGCGCGCGTCCGCGCGGCGGTGCACCAGTCGACCGGCCTCGAGCGCGTTGTGGTCTCCGGGCTCGCGGGCGAGTTCATCCAGTACTTCACCACGCCGGAGGAGTACGACCGCCAGCACTACGAGGGCGGGTCGACGCTGTACGGGCCGCTCTCCTCGAACCTGCTGCGCCAGGAGCTCGCGGAGCTTGCGCGGCGGCTGGTGAGCGGCGAGCCGGCTCAGGCCGCCTATCCGCTCGATCCGACGAACGGCGTGACGCCGAACGGGGCTCCGTACGGGCGGGGCGCCGCGAAGGGGACGATCGTGGAGCAGCCACGGCGCGCGGTGCGGCGCTTCGGACGGGCCGAGTTCGCCTGGCGCGGCGGGCCGCACGGCCTCGACCGGCCGGTTGGCCGCGCCTTCGTCCTGGTGCAGCGGCGCGCCGGGCGGCGCTGGCGCACGGTCGACAGCGACCTCGGACTCGGCATGCTCTGGAAGGTCGACGGCGAGGGCGCGTACCGCGCCCTCTGGGAGGTCCCGCTGAACGCCGCGACCGGGCGCTACCGGCTTCAGGTGCGCGCGAAGCGCTACCGGCTCAGCTCGCTCGGCTTCCGCGTGCGGCCGTCCCGCCGGGTCGCGGTCCGGCAGGTGGACGCCGTGGCGGGCGGGGTCGCCGTCTCCCTGGACTATCCCGCCGCCGTGCGGGACGTGGACCTGCGCCACCGCCCGGCGAGCGCCCGCGGCGGCGTCGTCCGCTTCCTGGTCGGCGGGCGGACGGTCGCCGTGCGCGGCCGGGGCAGCGTCTTCGAGGTCCCGCGGCCGCCCGGAGCGTCCGTGAGCGTGCCCGCCGGCGCCGCCCGCGACCGCCACGGGAACCGGAACGGCAAGGCCCTCGCGCTTCCTTAGAGTCCCGGCCGTGACGATCCACGTTGTCGGAGCCGGGGGCATGCTGGGCCAGGACGTGATGCGCGCCGCTGGCCCGGACGCCGTCGGGCTCACGCACGCCGAGCTCGACGTGACCGACGCCGCGGCCGTGAGCGAGGCGCTCGGGGGCGCGACGGTGATCAACTGCGCCGCCTACACCAACGTCGACGGCGCCGAGAGCGACCCCGGCGCCGCCCATGCGGTCAACGCCGACGGCGCGCGCAACGTGGCCGAGGCGGCGGCGCGCGTGGTGTACGTGTCGACCGACTACGTCTTCGACGGCGCCAAGCCCGAGCCGTACGTCGAGTCGGATCCCACGGGCCCGATCCAGGAGTACGGGCACTCGAAGCTCGCGGGCGAGCGGGCGACCGCCGCGGCGGGCGCCGGCCATCTCGTGGTCCGCTCTTCCTGGCTGTTCGGGGCGGCCGGGAGGAACTTCGTCGAGACGATGCTCACGCTCGGGCGCGAGCGCGACGAGCTGCTCGTGGTCGACGACCAGGTCGGCTCCCCCACCTTCACCGGTCATCTCGCGGAGGCGCTCGTGGCGCTGGCGGAGAGCGACGAGCGCGGCGTGCTCCACGTGGCGGGCGGCGGCTCGTGCTCGTGGTTCGAGTTCGCGCGGACCATCTTCGACTGCGCCGGGCTCGACGCGGACCTGCGGCCCTGCACGACCGACGAGTTCCCCGGCCCGCGCGGCGGCCGGCCAACTCGGTGCTGGCCAGCGAGCGCGGCGCGCCCGTGCTGCCCGCATGGCAGGACGGCCTCGAGGCGTACCTGGGGGTGCGCGCGTGAGGCTGCTCGTGACCGGCGGCGCCGGCTTCATCGGCTCCACCTACGTCCGGCTGTTCGGGGCGGAGCACGACATCGCCGTGCTCGACAAGCTCACCTACGCGGGGCGCCGCGAGAACCTTCCGGACGGCGCGGAGCTCGTGGTGGGCGGGATCGAGGACCGCGAGCTCGTCATGCAGGTCGCCGACGGGGTGGACGCGATCGTGAACTTCGCGGCGGAGTCGCACGTGGACCGCTCGATCGCCGACCAGGACGCGTTCGCGCGCACGCACGTGATCGGGACCGGCGTGCTGCTCGACGCCGTGCGCGAGCTCGGCGTGCCGCGCTATCTCCAGGTCTCGACCGACGAGGTCTACGGGTCGATCCGGGAGGGCTCGTTCACGGAGGAGTCGCCGCTGGACCCCTCGTCGCCCTACTCCGCCACCAAGGCGGCCGGCGACCTGCTCGTGTCCTCGCACCACCACACCCACGGGACCGAGGCGGTGATCTGCCGCGGCTCGAACAACTACGGCCCGCGCCAGTACCCCGAGAAGCTGATCCCGCTCTCGATCCTGAACGCCGTGCACGGCGACCCGCTGCCCGTCTACGGCGACGGCCGCCAGGTGCGCAACTGGCTCTACGTGGAGGACTTCTGCCACGGGATCCACACGGTGCTCGAGGGCGGCCGGCCCGGCGAGGCCTACAACGTGGGCGGCCCGGACGAGTGCGAGAACATCGACGTGGTGCGCCGCATCCTCGAGCTGACCGGGCGCGACGAGTCGCTGATCGAGCACGTGACCGACCGCCCGGGGCACGACCGGCGCTACTCGCTCAGCTCGGACAAGCTGCGCGCGGAGCTCGGCTGGGAGCCCCAGGTGCGCTTCGACGACGGCCTCGCCCGCACCGTCGACTGGTACCGCGACAACGAGGACTGGTGGGCCCCGATCCGCTCAGGCGAGTACCGCGACTACTACGAGAAGCACTACGGCCGGGCCCTCGGCTAGGAGACGCTCGACAGCGCCGCGGCGACCGCGAAGCCCAGAACCGTGACCAGTCCGGCGATGTCGCCGCCTTTGCGCACCGCCTCCGGGATCATCGAGTCGATGAGCATTACGAGGAGCGCTCCGGCGGCGAACCCGTCGACGACCGCGTTCAGGTTTCCGGAGATGCTGTCGGCGACCACGTAACCGACCACCGTGGCCGCGGTGCAGATGAGCGCGACAGCCAACCAAAGACGACGGATCGCCCCGGCACTGGTGCCTGTGGCCCGCATCTCGGTGGACGAGCCAACGGCCTCTGGAAGGTTGGAGAGGAAGATCGCAACGAGGAGCCCTACGCTGACTCCCCCGCCCGCCGCGATGCTGATTCCGAGCACGGCCTGCTCGGGGATGCCGTCGAGGAACGCGCCGAGTGCGAGTGCGGTGCCGGCGTTCTCGCCGGCCGGGCCGTCGCTCCCGCGAGGACCGGGTCGTCCGACGATCCGGTTGAGCGTGAAGTAGGTGAGTGCGCCGACGGCGAGGCCCACCCCCAGAAAGCCAGGGTCGCCGATGCGTGCGCCTTCCTGGGCCAGGTCGAGCTGACGGCGCTGATGAGCGCGCCGGCGCCGAACGCCAGGACGAGCCCGAGGGCCCTGGGTGGCCACGGTCTCACCAGTCCGAGCAGCGCGCCGATCACCAGCGACGACGCAGCGAGCGCGCCCATCCCAACGCCGCGGTCACGCGAGGATCCTCCCACTAGTCTCGAACGGGTGTTTCGCGACGACCCACCCGCACTAGAGCTTCGCGGACTGACCAAGCGCTACGACGACGGCACGCTCGCGCTCGAGGACTTCAACCTCGAGATCCACTCTGGCGCGTTCTTCGGGCTGCTCGGCCCGAACGGGGCGGGCAAGACCACGCTGATCAGCGCGGTCTGCAACCTCCTGCGCGTGACGGAGGGCGAGGTGCTCGTCTTCGGCGAGCCGCACGACACGCAGCGGGCGCGCTCCTGGGTCGGCCTCGCCGAGCAGGACATCAACCTGGACCGCTTCCTGACCGTGCGCGAGACGCTCGAGTACCACGGCGGCTACTTCGGCATGGACAAGGACGAGATCGAGGAGCGCGCCGAGGAGATGATCAGGGCCTTCGGGCTCACCTCGAAGCGCGACGTGCGCGCTCCCAAGCTCTCCGGCGGCCAGCGCCGGCGGCTGCTGCTCGCGCGTGCGCTCATGCACCGGCCCCGGCTCGTGATCCTCGACGAGCCGACCGCGGGCGTGGACTTCGAGCTGCGCCAGGAGCTGTGGGCGTACATCCGCCAGCTCCACTCCGAGGGCACCACCATCCTGCTCACCACGCACTACCTCGACGAGGCCGAGCTGCTCTGCGAGGAGATCGCCCTGATCCGCGGCGGGCACCTGATCGCGCGCGACTCCGCCGACGGGCTCCGCGAGCACTTCGGCGTCAGCAGGCTCGAGGACGTGTACGTGAAGGCCATGGCCTCGTGACCGGCCTCGTCTGGCTCTGCAAGCGCGAGACGCTGCGCGTCTCGAAGCTCTGGACGCAGACCGTGCTCGCGCCCGTGGTCTCCTCGATGCTGTTCATCCTCGTGTTCGGGCTGTCGCTCGGCGGGCGCATCCAGGAGGTGGGCGCCGTGGACTACGAGGTGTTCATCGTCCCGGGCCTGATCACGATGGGAATGGTCCAGGCCGCCTTCGCCAACAACGCCTCGACGATCTTCCAGGCGCGCTTCGACCGCTACATCAACGACGTCCTCTCGGCGCCGATGAGGCCCTGGCAGATGACCTTCGGCTACACGATCGGCGGTATCGTGCGGGCGCTGGCGATCGGCATCTCGCTGCTGGTGCTGGCGGTCGTGCTGGTGGGCGTTCCCATCGAGCACCCCTTCGAGCTCGCGCTGGCGATCTCGCTCGGCCTCCTGCTGTTCGCCTCGCTCGGGCTCGTGGTCGGCATCTACGCCGAGACCTGGGACCACACCAGCTTCATCCAGAACATCGTGATCCTGCCGCTGACGTTCGTGGGCGGCGTCTTCTACTCGGTCGGCGTCCTGCCGTCGCCCTGGGAGGAGCTGTCCCACTTCAACCCGGTCTTCTACCTCGTGAACGCGGTGCGCTTCGGCTTCCTCGGCGAGAGCGACGTGTCCGTCTGGCTCTCGCTCGCGGTGACCGCGGCGCTCGCGATCCCTGCCTACGCGTGGGCCCAGCACCTCTTCACAACCGGCAAGCGCTTGAAGGACTAGAGCGACGCGTCACGCGCTGCCGGCGCTGCCCGCGGCTCGTTGAGTGGCGGGAGAGGGTGGCGCGCGAGAAGCGCGCGGCGTTCGCGGACGAGGACTACTGGGGCCGGCCGGTGCCCGGCTTCGGCGACCCCGAGGCGGACGTCTACGTGCTGGGGCTCGCCCCGGCCGCTCACGGCGGGAACCGCACCGGCCGCGTCTTCACCGGCGACCGCTCGGGCGACTGGCTGTTCGGCTCCATGTACCGCACCGGCTTCGCCTCCCAGCCGCACTCGGTGCACGGCGACGACGGGCTCGAGCTGCGGGGCGCGTTCGTGGCGGCCGCCGTGCGCTGCGCGCCGCCGGCCAACAAGCCTCTACCGGCCGAACGCGACAACTGCCTGCCGTACGCGGCCGAGGAGCTGCGGCTGATCCGGCCCGCGGTGATCGTCTGCCTGGGGAAGTTCGCCTGGGACGCCGCCTGCCTGCTGCACGCCGTGAGGCCGCGCCCGGCCTTCGGCCACCTCGCCGAGCACGCGCTCCCGGACGGGCCGGTGCTGCTCGGCTCCTACCACCCGAGCCAGCAGAACACGTTCACCGGCAGGCTCACGGAGCCCATGCTGGACGCGGTGTTCAGCCATGCTCGTCAGCTGGCCGCGGAGGTTGTTATGGTGCCCCGCGCAAGGAACCCATAGCCGAGTTCCCGCCCGCCTCGCGGTCGGGAAGCGGGGGACCCACATAGGCAGTACGGGGCGAATCGCGAGCCCTTCGCGTAGCGCCGCTCTTCTGGCGCGAGCCCGTCAGCTAACCCCGTAGGCGCAGAGAAGAGAGGATGTTCATGCCTCGGAAGCTGCCGGCGCTCGCCGTTGCAGTGCTCAGCCTGACCGTGACCGCCGACGCAGTCGGCGCCGGCTACGCGACCCGCACGCTCCAGGTGGGGTCGAGCGGCTCGGACGTGCGCGCGCTCCAGCGCTACCTCGACCGCGCGGGATACGACACGACCGCCGACGGGGCGTTCGGACCGGCGACCAGGCAGAGCGTGGTGGCATTCGAGCTGGCCGAGCAGCGCCGCTCGAACGGGCGGGCGTCGCGCGCGGAGCAGCGGATGGTGCGCGCCCGCGCCGGCGCCGCAAGCACTCCCGAGGCACCGGCGGAGGAGACCGCGTACCTCGCGTCCGACGGAACCGCCGTCGCTCCGGACTCAGCTCCTGACGAGGTCAAGGCGATCATCGAGGCCGGAAACGAGATCGCCAGAAAGCCCTACAAGTACGGCGGGGGGCACGGGCGCTGGAACGACTCCGGATATGACTGCTCGGGGTCGGTCAGCTACGTGCTTCATGCCGCGGGCCTCCTGAGCCGGCCGCTCGACTCGACCGGCTTCATGAGCTGGGGCGAGCGCGGCCGCGGCACGTGGGTCACGGTCCGCACGAACCCGGGGCACGCCTACATGATCGTCGCCGGGCTCAGGTTCGACACGAGCGCCCGCAGGCAGACCGGCACGCGCTGGAGCGAGCAGATGCGCTCGGCGCGCGGCTTCCGCGGACGTCACCCCGAGGGACTCTAGGAGGGACTGGAACCATGGCCCTTGCCGTACTGCTCCTGCTCCTGCTCTCGGCCTTCGCCGGCCTCGTCGCCGGCCGCCGCCGCGCGGTTCTGCCTCCGGCGGCCGCGGTGATCCCCTGCGCGGTGGTGGGGGGCGCGACGACGGGCGGGCTCGCGCTGCTCGCCACGGCCGGCCTCGCCGCGGGCGTGCACCTGCACCGGGTGGTGGCCGAGCAGATGCCGCCGCCGCGGGCCGGCTAGGGGTTCGCCGGCTGGGAGCCGAGCGTGCCGGGAGGCGGCGGCCTGCGCGGCGCGCCGCCGCGCACGAGGCGCGGGAAGAAGCGGCCGTCGAACAGCGAGCGCGGCGCGACGAAGCAGGGCGGCTCGCCGTTCTTCGGACTCGCGCTCGGGGCCTCCCGACGGCTTGCAGTCGAAGGCCTCGGCGATCCCGAGCGGGCGGCGCGCGGCGTCAGGTAGTTCGGGCCCGGATAGGCGTTGCCGCGCTCGTACGCCGGGCCGCGTGCGCGCGATGCCGAGCCCGCGCGAGTTGATCACGCCGTACTGGCGCAGGTAGTGGCGCGGCCCCTCGTCCGCCGACGGGCGGCAGCGTCGCCGACAGTGAGCCGCCGCCGTTCGTGATGAAGTCGGCCAGCTGCGCCTGCTGGAAGTTGGCGAACGACAGGATCGGGTTGAGCTCCGGCAGGTAGACGTGCAGCGCCTCGAACACCGGCTCGGCGCCGCGCGAGGAAGCGCGCCGCCGCCGGCAGGTTGCGCTCGGACTCGTCGATCAGCGGATCGAGGTTGCGGAACAGCGCCTGCAGGTCGGGCGCCAGCCGCCCGACGTCGCGCAGCGTCGGATGGAGGTCGTCGCGCCACCGGCTTCAGGTCGCGCACGAGCGGCCGGGTGTCGACCGCGAAGTCGCGCAGCCGCGTGGAGCGTGGCGCTGCGACTCGTCCAGGAAGGTGGGGAGGATGAAGCACCGTCTCGGCCAGCGACTCGTTGCGCGAGGCGAGCGCGCCGAAGAAGTCGTTCGCGTTCACGATCAGCTCGCGCAGCTGGCCCGCGGCGCTCGTTCACCGCGCTCGAGCGCGCGGCCGCGAGTTGCGGACCAGCCGCGCGCAGCGCCGGCTCCTGCTCGTCGAGCACGCCGCAGCACGTCCTCGCCGCTCGCCACGAAGCCCGGCAGGTTGCCGATCGCGTCGTTCAGGTCCTCGCCGCGGCCCGTGCTCGATCGCCCGGGCCAGCTCGTGCATCCAGCCCTGGAACGCCTCGCGCGTGGGCTTGTCGAACGTGCCGCACGATCTCGTCGATCTCCACCGCCTCCTGCGCGGCCGCGCGCGGGCAGCGTGTCGCCGTCCTCCAGCGTGGCCCGCGGCACGCGTCGCCCGGCGTCAGCTCCACGTAGGTCTCGCCCAGCAGCGCCTTCGTGCCGCAGCAGCACGCGGGTGTCGCGCGGGATCGGCGCGTAGCGCTCGTCGAGCTCGATCTCGGCGATCGTGCGCGCCGTCCATCGAGCTCCTTGTCCACCACCTTGCCGACGTCGAGGCCGGCCATCCGCACGTCGGCCTGCTCGACGAGCAGCGCGGCCTCGTCGAAGCGACGCCTCGAAGCGGTAGCCCTCGGCCCGCAGCGGGATCGTGCCGCCGAACTGGATCCAGAGGAACAGCAGCAGCCCGACGCACCGAGAGCGCGAACGCCGTCATGGCCGCGATGCTGGCGAGTGTCGGGGCCTTCTTGATCATGACGGCGGGCAGAGGTCGGAGTCGGCGAGCAGGTCGCTGGATGCCGAGCGCGTCCTCGACGAGCGGCGCCGGACGCGCCGTGCTCGAGCAGCATCTGCTGGTAGGTCGTGCAGGTGGCGAGGAGGATGAAGCGGCGGAACGGGCCCGATGCGTCGGCGGTGTAGAACAGCGAGTTGGAGTTGTGCGAGACCCAGCCGAGCCAGAACAGCAGGCCCTCGTCGCGCGCGCGGTCGCGCCTCCGAGTCGCCGGTGAGCCGCTCGCGCCCGCCCGGGTTGTACGCCGCCATGTTGAAGAAGCGGTTGAGCTCGTAGAACGACTCGCGCAGGTCCGGGGCTGGCCTTGGCCGAGGTTGCGCGCCGCCGGGCGCAGGTCGTCGCACGTACGGGCTGCGCCGCGCGCACGAACGGCCGCACCTTCTTGCGCAGGATCGGCTCGCCCGTCTCGGCCGAGCGGCCGCAGCTCGGCGTTCGCCTCGTCGACCTGGCGCACCGCCGGCCGCAGGGCCTCGAACGCCGGTCCGGCCACGTCGCCCGAGCTCGCGCACGTTCACGAGCGCCTCCTCGGTCTGCGACGAGCGCGCCGGGCAGCCGCTCGACCGCCGGCCGAGATCTGCGCGTCCTCGTCGGCGAGGCGCGCCGAACACCCGCGACGGCGTTCGCGCACCAGCGCCGTGAGGTCGCTCGTCCTCCTTGCCGAGCCGGTCGACGGTGGAGCCGTAGTTGTGGATCAGGCGGGCGAGGTTGCGGCGGCGCTTGACGACCTCGCGGTTGAGCGCGGCCAGGTCGCGGTGGAGCGGGCCGAGCCGGCGGAACACCTCGCGCAGGTCGTGCGCAGCGCCCGCGCAGGCCCTTGCCGGCGCCGCCGATCAGAGCTTCAGGTAGGCGCGCGTGTCGGCGTCGAGCACCGCGAGGATCTCGTCGGAGTTCACGTCCGGCAGGGTGTTGTCCGACGTGGACCGTGCCGCCCTCGGGCACGGCCGGCTCGCGGCGGCGTGCCGGGGTCGAGCGCCAGGAACATGTCCTTCAGCCCGGTGCGCGGCCGCAGCAGCACGGTGGCGTCGCGGCGCACGAGGTCGTCGTGCTCGCGGTCGAGGTCCATCCGGACGCGCGCCCGGCCCTCGTGCAGCTCGACCTTGCCGACGTCGCCGACCCGCATGCCCGCCACGCGCACGGTCTGCCCCTGCCCGGGCGTCACGCCCTGGGCGTTCTGGAGCTCGACCCAGACGTGCACTGGGCTTCTCCTCGATGAGCGGGAAGCGCAGCCGCTGGTTGGAGAGGATGTAGGCGCCCACGCCGACGCCGAGGACGAGCAGGCCGAGCACCGCGAGGAAGTCGCGCAGGTGGGCGCGGATCGGCGCGCTTCACGGCTTGATCCCCAGTCGCTTCGCCTGGAGCTTGCGGCCCTCGCCGAACCACGTGAACGGGTCGAGCGCGGGCAGGCCCTTGCGCGAGCGCTCGACGAACTCGCTGCAGCTGGCCGTATGCCGCGCTCGCGCTGCGCGCCGCTCGCTCGCGCGGTCATCGGCCTGTCGGCGCTGGCCTGCACCGATTGGTCGGCCGGCCCGCCGGGCGCGTTCAGGTCCGGCGGTCTCCTGCGTCTCGCACGGGCACGTCGGGGCGGAACGCCGGGCGCTTCGTCGGGCTGCACCGGCCGCACGCCGTCGAGCGGCAGCGAGCGTCTGGCCGTACAGCGGCTCGTCCATCGTCTCCGGCGTCGAGACGATGGTGCGTCGGCCCGCCGCCGGCGAGCACGCGGAACATCGGCGAGTTGGCGTCGGCGATGCGGCTCTCGCCGGACAGGCCGACGAAGGCGCGCGGCGACTCCTCGAACCACGGCTCGCCCGGTGTGCCACTCGAAGTCGGGGTCCGGGATCGGCGTCTTCGCGAACGGGCAGCAGGACGTTGTTCTGGCACGAGGCGAGCGCGCGGTTCTGCTCGAGCGTGCGCGCGCGTGCGCCTGGTTCAGCCGCGCCAGGTAGGGCACCGCCGCGCGCAGCCGTGCGCGCGAGCCCGCGCGAGCTCGTCGCTCGGACATCAGCGCGCGCGCCTGGCTGATGAACGGCAGCTGCGCGTCGAGCGTCGGCGATCGACGAGCGCGCGCCCGGCAGCGCGTCGCGAGCGAAGCCGCGGATCTCGGGCAGCGCGTCGGTTGAGCGACGCGAGCGCGGGCCGGCCCTCGCGGAGCACGTCGCGCAGCTCGGGGATCGCGGCGCGCAGGTTGTCCTCCTGGCGGGCGAAGCCGGACGATCGTGTCGTTGAGGCCGGTGACCAGGTCCTCGAGCGCCTCGCTCGTTCGCGCGACAGGGCGCCGAACACGCGCGCCTGGCCGTCGAGCACGCCGGGTGAGGTCGTGCGGCTCGCGGCCGAGGTAGGCGTCGTTCACCTGCGAGGTCGTGCGCGTAGGCCTCCTCCCAGTGCTTGATCGCCTGGTTGAAGCCCGCGCGCGCCCGCGCCCTCGAGCGCGCCGGAGTACTCCTTCAGGAGCGCTGGAGGTCCTCGCGCGTCTCCGACTGGAGCGCGGTCAGCACCTGGCCGAACTGCACCGGCGCGGCGGTCTGGTTCGGCCCGATCGTGGCCCCGGAGTCGAGCTCCGGCGAGTCCGGGCGGCCCGGGTGGAGGTCCACGAAGTAGTTGCCCTCGAGGAACAGCCGCGAGCGCACCTTCAGCTCGGCGTCCTCCTTGATCGGGAGGCCCGTCGTCGTCGATCTCCATCGTCACGCGCGCCTTGCCCGAGCCGTCCTCGAGCGGCTCGACCCTCGTGACCTTGCCCACGTTCACGCCCGCGATCCGCACGGGCGAGCGCTCCTGGAGGCGGTTGGCGCGAGTCGAACACCGCGTGCGAGCTCGTACGGGCTCGCGAACGGGTTCTGCTTCGTGAAGCGCGAAGTAGGTGACGCAGCCCGATCACGACCAGCGCGAGCACGCCCGCCCTGAACGGGTCGCATGCCGCGCTCTGCGGCGCCGCGCGGGATGTCGGAGAACCTCACGGGCACGTCCTCCAGGTTGTCGATGCCGAGCTCGCGCGCCTTGTAGGTCCCGCCGGCAGCCCCGGCAGGTCGAACGGGCCCCAGACCACGTGCTGCCCGCCGTCCTCGTCGCGGCGCGTAGCGGCTGCCCGGCTGCATCGGCCCCGTCGAGGTAGCCGCGCTGGCCGACCTGCAGTCGGCGTTGCCCTGCGCGTCGATCGCCGGCCCGTAGGCCCCGCCGTGGAGCGCCTGGAGCGGCGTCGCCGTTCGGCGCCTTGGCCGTCGTGCGGGTCCTCGCCCGTCGGGCACGTCGACCGGCCGGTCGCGCCTCGGAGTCGAGCAGCGCGGTTGTCCTGGGTGCGGTTGTCCGACTTGAGGTTGGTGCGCTGCGCCGTGCCGCCGCGCACCGTGCTCGGACACGTGCTCGCAGATGCCGGTCCAGTAGTAGATCCAGTAGTTGCAGACGGTCTGGTACGGGCGCCACGTAACTCGACGCAGCGGCGCGGCCACCTCGAGCGTGCGGTCGCAGGTCGCGCAGCGCGAGCAGCGTGTTGGGGTTCTCCGCCAGGTCGTCCAGCGACGCGGAACACGTCGCTCGGTGCGCTCGTAGAAGGGCGGCGCCTTCGTCGAGCACCGGCGCGCCCACGTCGAACGCGTCGGCCACGACGGGCAGCGAGCGCTCGATCTCCTCCGCCACCGGCTCGAGCTGCACGGCCAGCTCGCCCGAGTCGCGCAGGAACGGGCGCTGCACCGGGAAGCTGCTGGATGCCCGCCTCGAGCGTGTCGGGCGCAGCCGCTCGATGCGTGTCGCGCAGGCTCTGCTCGTGGCGCGCAGAGCGCCTCGAACGTGGTGCGCCATGTTCCCGAACAGGTCGGCGTAGGTGTCCGCCACCGGCGCGATCTGCCCCGCGGTCCGGCGCGGCTGGCGGAAGAAGTTGCCGAGCTCGGTGCTCGGCGTCGGACAGCGTCCGCATCACCGGCTCGAGCGAGGTCAGGAACGGCACGAGGTCCTCGATCGCGCGTGTTGATCGCCGCCCCGCGGCCGGCGAGCGCGTTGCCGTAGCCCTCGAGCGCCGTGCGCTGGTCGCGGCGCATGTCGTCGTCCAGGTCGAGAAGAACTCGTCGAGCTCGACCGGCTTCGTCGACTGGTCGAGCGGCGAGCGTCTCGCCGGGCTGCAGCTCTCGGGCGCGAGTTGCCCGGCTGCAGCTCGATGTACTTCAGGCCGAGCGCCGAGCGCGGCCGGATCGCCAGCTCGCGTGTCCCGCGGCAGCGGCTCGATGCTTCTTGTCGAGCTTCATGTCGATCACGGCGACGGCGCGCGGCCCGGTCCGTGGCTCCTCGGCTGCACGCTCGGCTCGGATCTCGGTCCACCACGCCGACGCGGAAGCCGCCGATGCGCACCTCGTTGCCCTGCCACGAGGTTCGAGCCGCCCGGGATCTCGGCCTTCACGTCGTAGGTCGGGACGAACGGCAGGCCGGAGTTCGCGCTGCACGCGAGATAGCACCGCGACGCAGGCCACGAGCACGCGTGACCGCCCCGACGAGCACCGGGCTGCCGCTGATCGAAGCTGTTCCGCGCCGGCGCCTCATGGCCCCAGCAGGTAGTCGAGGAGCTCGGTCGGGATCTCGGGCGCCGGCGCGTTCGCCCGGCAGGTCGACGCCGGGCCGCCGCCCGCCGAGGCGGTCGAGCAGCTCCTGCACGTCCTCGGGCAGCACGACCTGCGGCCGCGAGAGGTCGCGCTCGCCCGGGAGCGGGCCGTCGCGCGCGGCTCGCCGGCGCCGCGATGGCGCGCCCGGCGCGGCCTCGCGCTCGCGCGCCGCCACGCGCTCGAGCGCGCCGGGCTCGGCGCGCTCGGTCGGGTCGGGCTGGCCGAGCACGCCCGGCTGGTCGGGCCCGAGCCAGGAGGCGCACTCGTCGACCACCTCCTGCGTGGGGTTCGCGGCGTAGGGCGAGCAGGGCCCGCCGGTGAACGCCACGATCCGCAGCAGGTGGCCGAACTCGTCGAACGCGTTGATGCCGAGCGTCTGGCAGTAGACGTAGTTCCAGAAGCGCCTCCATCCCGGTGAAGCCCTGGCCCTCCTTGTAGGCCGTCTTGTCGGGCGCGGGCGGCGCGACGCTGCGCGGCGAGCGGGTCGTTCTCGGTCGAGCGCCGGCGGTCGTCGATCGTCTGGAGGAACTGCCGCAGCGGCTTGCCGAGCCGCGGCGCGCTCGGCGGACAGGTCGGCGCAGCTCCGCGCATCTCCTCGCGCGCCTCGCGCATCGCCGCGTAGCCGGCGTCCGCGGCCTCGCCCAGGTCGTCGATCGACTCGCGCGACTCCCGCGCGAACGGCTCCGCCGAGCGCAGGAAGCGCTCCAGCTCCGGCGCGGCCGCGCCGCAGCTTCCGCAGCGTCGGGATCTGGCGCTGCGCGGTCCGGCTCGAGCTCGGCCATGGTCGGCTCGAGCTCGGCGAGGAAGTCCGGCAGCCGGTTCCAGTAGCGGCCGAGCTGCTCCGAGCGCGAGGCCTGGATCGCCGTCGTGTCGGCCGCCTCCTCGGCCCAGCGCGCCACGTCCTCCTTGACCGGCTCGACCGCCGCGCTCACCGTGTCGGCGTCCTCGATGAAGTCGCGGATCAGCGTGTTCTGGCGGCGCAGGATCGGCGAGCGTCTCGGTGGTCTCGCGCAGCGCCGGGATGGGCGCGGCGGATCACCTCGTTCAGGTCCTCGGGGCGGCCGGCGAGGCCGGCGCCGAGCTCGCTGATGATCAGCCGGAAGCGCTCGCGGTAGGGCCGGCGCATCACCGTGTTGATCAGGTCGGGCGGGATCGTCGAGGAGGTCTGGCTCGACCGGGATGCGCCCGCCGTCGGGCAGCTCGGGCTCGTCGCGCGAGCCCAGGTCGCAGTCCACGAAGTACTCGCCGATCAGCGACTGCTGGCGCACGTCGCAGCTGCGCGTCCGCTGCGCAGCGCGTCGAAGCCGGGCTCGGTGATCTCGACCGTGACGATCACGCGGTACGGCTCGGTCTTCGGTGAGGCCGAAGCCGGTCGTCTGCCCGGCCTTGACGCCGCCGATCTTCAGGTCGCCGCCCTCGACGAGGCCGAACGCGTTGTCGAGCTCGATCTCGTAGCGTCTTCAGCGTGCCCTCGGGGTCGCTGCGCGCCCGTGAGCACGCCGACCGCCGCGACCGCGGCGACGACGGCGAGCGCTGAGAGCAGCGCGTCTCACTTGATCGGCCCCGTGGCGCGGTGGGCCTCGACGCAGTCGAGCTCCTTCTGCTCCGCCTCGCTCCAGACGTTCGAGCCGTCCTCGGCGGGCTCCTCGGCGGCGCCCGGGCAGCGCTTGACCTGCCGCAGCCTGGCGATCTGGCGGAAGGCGTCGTCCGCGCTCGGGCAGCGGGAGCAGCCGGTCCGGGAGGCCCTCCGACGACCGTGAAGGCGTTGAAGTAGGTCTGCACGCGGCGAGAAGCTGCCGAGCGCGTCGTAGGCGCCCGTGTGGGAGAAGTCGTCGAACCAGCCGAACAAGTCGACCGTGTACGGGACGCCCGTGGGCGACGATCGGGGCGCTGTCGGTGAGCGCCTCCGACAGCTCCGGGAACGCGCCGCGGCGCTTGCCGAGATCGACCGGCCCGGTGCCGAAGTCGATCTTCCGCGGGCGCTCGACCAGCGCGATGTCCGCCAGCGCCGGATAGGTGCGGTTCAGCTCGGTCAGGTCGTTCGAGTCGCCCGTGCGCGCGGATCACCGGCTCAGGTCGCGGACGGTCGGCACCGCCTCGCGCGCGAACGGCCGCAGCTCGGCAGGTAGGGCCGCAGCTTGCTTGCGCCACCGGCTTCGAGGCCTCGACGAACGGGTCGAGCTCGTCGAGCGTCGAGCGCAGGTTCACGTAGGTCGTGTTCGCCTGGCGCATGAAGCCGGGAAGCCGTCCGATCGCCTCGGCGAGCGCCTCCTTCTCGTCGCCGAGCGCGCGCGTGGTCGAGTTGAGGTTGCCGATCAGCGCCGAGAGGTCGTCGCGCCGGTCCGCCAGCGCCGTGACGAAGCGCGACGAGTCGACCAGGAAGCGCTCGAGCACCGGCGGGTCGTGGCGCAGCTCCTCGAACAGGCGCGTGCTGACGCGGCGAGCTGCGGGTTGAGGTACGGCAGGCCCCGGTTGGCCTCCTCGCCGCGGCCGGCGTACTGGCGCGACCCGCCCTTGTAGAAGCGCCTGCAGCGCCTTCCGGGTCGGGCGGTCGAAGATGTTGAAGAACTGGTCGAGGTCGACCTGCGTCGTGGTGTGGTCGGCGTCGATCGACCCCGCCGTCCGGGATGTCGCTCGCCCGCCTCCTCCTCCGACGGCAGCATCAGCTGCACGTAGCGGCCGGACACGCTCGACAGGCCGCTCGCGCGGATCGACCGCGCGCGTGCCGTGGCGCAGCGGCGCGTAGCGGTCGTCGATCTCGAGCTCGACCTCGGCCTGGCCGTCCGGCGTGATCTCGAAGCTCCTTCACGAGGCCGGCCTTCGCGCCGCCGATGTCGACGATGATTGCCCTTGACGAGCTGGCTGCCGTTGAGGAAGCGCGCCTTGACCGTGTAGCCCGGCGTCGCGCCGTCGAAGAGCATGAACGCGACCAGTGCGCACGCGACGACGACGGCAGCGATTGCTGCCGCTCGCGGCAGGCCCTTCCCCGCCGGCCCCATCTCTGTCAGCCCCTGCGCGCCACAGTCGATGCGATTCCCACTGGATCCCGCGCGGGAAGCTACCGGCGTCTGTCCGGCGGTGCGCCGGTTGGAGGCTGCGCGTGCGCGCTAGTCGCGCGAGTTCAGCTCGCGCTCGATCTTCCGCTCGAGCTCGCGCGCCTTCGCGCTTCGTGTCCTCGCCGCCTTCCTTGGCGGCGTCCTGGGCGTCGTTCAGCGCGTTCCGGAGGTCATCCTTCGAGAGGTCGTCGAGGTTGCCCTTCAGCTTGTCGGCCTGCTCCTGGACGTCCTTGCGCGCCTGGTCGACGTCGTCCTCGCCGCACGCGGCGATCGGCCCGCACAGGGAGGCGAGCGTCACGAGGGTGGCGAGCTTGCGTGAGACCGGCACGCGTCCTTCCTACCCAGATCGGCCCGAACCCATCAAGGCGGTACGCTCGTGGGTTGCATGGTTTCCGACCCGCTCGCATCGTTCGACCCGCGTGTACGGGATTGGTTCACGCGCTCGTTCGAGCGGCCGACGGAGGCGCAGGCCCAGGCCTGGCCTGCGATTGCGCGCGGTGAGAACGTGCTGGTGTCCGCTCCCACAGGGTCGGGCAAGACGCTTGCCGCGTTCCTGTGGGCGCTCGACCGCCTGGTGTCGCAGCCGACGCCCGAGGGCGAGCGAAGGACGCGGCTCGTCTACGTCTCGCCGCTGAAGGCCCTCTCCTACGACGTCGAGAAGAACCTGCGCGCCCCGCTCAAGGGGATCGGCGGCGACATCTCGGTCGCGATCCGCACCGGCGACACGCCGCAGAAGGAGCGCCAGGCGATGCTGAGGACGCCCCCGGACGTCCTGATCACGACACCGGAGTCGCTCTACCTGATGCTCACCTCGCGTGCGCGCGAGTTCCTGGTCGACGCCGAGGCTGTGATCGTCGACGAGATCCACGCCGTAGCGCGCACCAAGCGCGGCGCGCACCTGGCGCTCTCGCTCGAGCGGCTCGAGGACTTGGGCGGCCGGCCGCTTCAGCGCATCGGGCTGTCGGCCACCCAGCGGCCGCTCGAGGAGGTCGGGCGCTTCCTGGTGGGCACGGGCCGGGACTGCACGCTGATCGACGCGGGGATCCGCAAGCCGCTCGACCTGAAGATCCACGTGCCGGTGGAGAGCATGCGCGAGCCGGACGCCCACGACGTGACCGACCCCGCCGTCGGGGGGATGGGCACGGCCGCCGGGGGCGGCGACCTGGTGGGCGAGGGGCTGGGCGGGACGGCACTGGCGGCCACCTCGCGCTCGATCTGGCCGGCCATCTACCCCGAACTCCTCGCGCTGATCCGCGAGCACCGCTCCACGATCGTCTTCGTGAACAGCCGCCGTGGTGCCGAGCGGCTCGCGGTGCGGCTGAACGAGCTGGCCTCGGAGGAAGCCGAGAACGGCGACGAGGCCGCCTACATCGCCCGCGCCCACCACGGCTCGCTCGCGCGCGAGGAGCGGCTCATCGTCGAGGACCTCCTGAAGTCGGGCGAGCTCCCCTGCCTCGTGGCGACCTCGTCGCTCGAGCTGGGCATCGACATGGGCGCCGTGGACCTCGTGATCCAGGTCGAGTCGCCGAAGTCGGTCACGGCCGGGCTCCAGCGCATCGGCCGCGCGGGGCACGGCGTGGGAGAGGTCTCGCGCGGGCGGATCTTCCCGAAGTTCCGCGCCGACCTGCTCGAGTGTGCGGTGGTGGCGCGCAGGATGCGCGACGGCGACATCGAGCCCACGGTCGTCCCGCGCAACCCGCTCGACGTGCTCGCGCAGCAGATCGTGGCCATGACCGCGTCCGGCGACGAGCTGAAGGTGCCCGCCCTCCACGAGACGGTCCGGCGCGCGTACCCGTTCGCGGAGCTGTCGCGCGAGCTGCTCGACAGCGTGCTCGACATGCTCGACGGCCGCTATCCCTCCGAGGAGTTCGCCGAGCTGCGCCCGCGCATCGTGTGGGACCGGGTCGAGGACACGATCCGCGCCCGGCGCGGCGCGCTCCAGCTCGCGGTCACGAACGCCGGCACCATCCCCGACCGCGGCCTCTACGGCGTGCACCTGCCGGACGGTCGCCGCGTGGGCGAGCTGGACGAGGAGATGGTCTACGAGGCGCGCCCGGGCCAGACCTTCCTGCTCGGCGCGTCCACCTGGCGCATCGAGGAGATCACGCGCGACCGCGTGATCGTGACCCCGGCCCCCGGCGCGCCCGGCGCCGTGCCGTTCTGGAAGGGCGACGGGATCGGCCGGCCGAAGGAGCTCGGGCTCGCCATCGGCGCCTTCGCCCGCGAATCGGTGGACCGCGAGCCGGAGGAGCTGGCCGCCGAGTACGACCTGGACGAGCGGGCCGCCAACAACCTGTCGGCCTTCCTGCGCGAGCAGCGCGAGGCCACGCGCGTCGTGCCGAGCGACCGCACGATCGTGGTGGAGCGCTTCCGCGACGAGATCGGGGACTGGCGCCTGTGCGTGCTGTCGCCGTTCGGCGGCCGCGTGCACTCGGCCTGGGCGCTGGCCCTGTCCGCTCGCATCCGTGACGAGCACGGCCTCGAGTCGGACGCGATCTGGTCGGACGACGGGATCATCGTGCACCTGCCCGACGCCGACGAGCCGCCCTCCGCCGACCTGCTGATGATCGAGCCGGATGCCATCGAGGACATGGTGGTGGCCGAGCTGTCCAGCTCGGCCCTGTTCGGAGCGCGCTTCCGCGAGAACGCCGCGCGCGCGCTGCTGCTCCCGCGCGCCTATCCCGGCAAGCGCACGCCGCTCTGGCAGCAGCGCCTCAAGGCGCAGTCGCTGCTGGAGGTCGCGAAGCGCTACGGCCAGTTCCCGATCGTGCTCGAGACCTACCGCGAATGCCTTCAGGACGTGCTCGACCTTCCGGGGCTCCAGCAGCTGCTCACCGGGCTGCACACGCGCGAGCTCTCGCTGGTGGAGGTCGAGACACAGCGCGCCTCCCCGTTCGCGTCGTCGCTGCTGTTCGACTACGTCGCCACCTACATGTACGAGGGCGACACGCCGAACGCCGAGCGGCGTGCCGCGGCCCTCTCGCTCGACCGCGACCTGCTGCGGGAGCTGCTCGGTCAGGAGGAGCTGCGCGAGCTGATCGACCCGGGCGCGCTCGAGGAGGTGGAGGCCGACCTCCAGCGCGCGAGCGAGCGCACGCGGGCGGCGAACGCCGACGGCCTGCACGACGTGCTGCGCGCTCTCGGCGACCTGACCGCCGACGAGGCGCAGGCGCGCTGCCTGCCGGTCGTGGCCGCGGCGCGGATCCTGACCGACCTCGAGAAGGAGCGGCGCGCCGTCCGGATGCGGATCGGCGGCGAGGAGCGCTGGATCAGCGCCGAGGACGCGGGCCTCTACCGCGACGCGCTCGGAGCCGTGCCGCCCGGCGGGCTGCCCGACACCTTCCTCGAGGAGGTGGAGGAGCCGCTCGCGCGGCTCGCGCGGCGCTATGCCCGCACGCACGGGCCCTTCACGACCCGCGAGGTATCGGACCGCTACGGCCTCGACTTCGGCCCCGTGCTGCGCGAGCTGGAGCGAGCCGGCACGCTCGTCCGCGGCGAGCTGCGCCCCGGCGGCAGCGAGCGGGAGTGGTGCGACACGGACGTGCTCCGCCGGCTGCGGCGCGCCTCGCTGGCGACGCTCCGCAAGGAGGTCGAGCCCGCCGAGCAGCGCGCGCTCGCGCGCTTCCTGCCCGAATGGCAGGGGATCGACCGCGCCCCGCCGGGCGGTGCCGGCGTGGATCGGCTGCGCGAGCTGCTGGTGCCGCTCCAGGGCCTCGCGCTGGCGCCGGAGGTCTGGGAGCGCGACGTGCTCCCGCGCCGGGTTGGCGCCTACTCGCCGGCCTGGATGGACCAGCTCTCCGCGAGCGGCGAGCTCGTCTGGGTGGGCGCGGGCGCGCTCGGGCGGAGATCGGGGCGAGTGGCGCTTCTATTCCGCGAGGACGCGCGCTTCATCGGCCCGCCGCCGTTCAAGGGCGAGCGCCCAGGGGAGCCTGCCCACGACCTGATCCGCACGCGGCTGGAGCGGGGCGCGGCGTTCTGGACCGACCTGCTCGCCGACATCGCCGAGGTC
This sequence comes from uncultured Thermoleophilaceae bacterium, assembly GCA_963786845.1. GTDB lineage: Bacteria > Actinomycetota > Thermoleophilia > Solirubrobacterales > Thermoleophilaceae > JACVRW01. The sequence continues at coordinate 101,641 of CAWBAP010000006.1, read as the reverse complement.
GAGCCGGCGGAGCTTCAGGAGGCGCTCTGGGACCTCGCCTGGGCGGGCGAGGTGACGAACGACGCGTTCGCCCCGCTCCGCGCGCCGAAGCTCTCGGTGACGAAGAGCGACCGCCAGGCCGGGCGCCGCTTCGCGCGCCGGCGCCGTCCCGGCGCGCCGCAGGTCCAGGGCCGCTGGTCGCTCACCGCGCCGCTGTTCGCGGACCCGCCCTCGCATGGCCCGCGCATGCGCGCGATCTCGGAGCTGCTGCTGGAGCGCCACGGCATCGTCACGCGCGAGGCCGTGCTCGCCGAGGGGATCCCCGGCGGCTTCGCCGGCCTCTACTCGGAGCTCGCGAACCTCGAGACGCTCGGCACCGCGAGACGCGGCTACTTCGTCGAGGGCCTGGGCGGCGCGCAGTTCGCGCTGCCGGCGGCGATCGAGCGCCTGCGCGGGCTCCGGACCGATGAGCCGGCCGGCCCGCTCGTCCTGGCCGCGACCGACCCGGCCAACCCCTACGGCGCCACGCTTCCCTGGCCGAAGCGCGAAACGACTCGAACCGCCGCCCCGCGCGCGTTCCCGGCGCGTACGTCGTCACACTCGACGCCGAGCCCGGTGCTCTACGTCGAGCGCGGCGGAAGGGCCTGCTCGCGCTGAAGGAGCCCGAGGAGGAGTGGCTGCGGCCCGCCCTCGAGGCGCTCGCGGCCGAGGTCCGCGCGCGGGCGCGTGCCGCGCCTCGGCATCGAGCGCTTCGACGGCGAGCAGGTGGTCGGCTCGGAGGCCGGGGCGCTCCTGATCGAGCTGGGCTTCCGCCAGGCCCGCGCCGCTGACGCTGAGCGCCTGAGCGAGCTGAACGCCCGTGGCTGAGCGAGTACCGATTCCTGGCGAGCGCTTCTACGACGTGAGGGCTTCAAGGCGGCGGCACCTCGCTGCGGCCGTTCGAGCTCGAGGAGGCTCGGCGAGGTTCCGGCCGCTCGCTGATCCACCTCAGGCATCGGGCTCGACACGCTCTCCTGGGCAAGGCGCGGGCGGCCTCGCTGACCGAGCCTGGGCTTTCCGCCGGCGATGAGGGCCCGCGCGGTCGCCGCACACCAGCTCAACGCTGAGTCGTCGTCGCCAATGAAGCCCTGCGCGCACTCGACCGCGCTCGCGCGTTCGGCGGGCGCGCTCGCGCTCGCATCCGCCGCTGGCGGCAGGTGACGAGCCCGGGCGACACGGAGGCTTCCTCAGCGGGCGGTCGGCGCGTCACGTGAGTCTCCTCGGTCGAGGCCTGACGGCGAGCGCGGCTACATCCGCGCGACCCGTTCTGTTCGACGACCCCGCGACGTCTCCGCCCGACAGCGGAGACGGTCCTCGATCCGCGGCCGAGGAGTGGCAGAGTCGCACGTGGTCGGCGCGATCGAGGCGCTTGAGGCGGCGCTGCGGCGCGCTCACGCGTCGCGCGCTGGGCAGCATGGAGCCGATGGCAGCTTCTGCCGGAGCCTCCGCCCGACAGCAACTGGATCGGCTCTGGTTCGTGCCACGGGGCGTAGGCTTCGTCGTGACGGCCTCGCTCCCTCCTCGCGACGCCGACGCGCCGCGGCGAGCACCAGCTCACAGGTGACCGCCGGGCAGGCGCCGGTGTTTTCGCCCGACCGGAGTGCTTGAGTCGGCCGACAGCTGGGCGCGGATCGCCATCGTCAACCGCGGACGGTGGCGGTTCGAGCGTCTGTCGTCGGGGACCTGAACGGCCCGACGACTGAACCCACCCGGCGCTACTTCGGAGGTGAACGACGAACCGAGCTGGTCGCCTGATGGCGAGCGCTCTGCACGTCGCCCGCCGGCGCCTGACCACGACGCTCGTGCTCGGCGATCCGGCGCGGCGTCGCCGCGCTGCACCGTGCACGCAGCGAGACGATGACGCGCCATCGGACCGTCTTCTCGGCGAACGTCGGACGGCACTGGACGTTCGTCAGCTCGACCTCCACGCCCGAGGCGGACCAGGCGGATCCCTCCTACTCGCCGTACGGCGCATGGATGCGCGCTACTACCGGAAGCGCGCCTGACCGCGGCGACCGACGCTCGGGCGAGATCTGGGTGATGAACGCGGACGGCAGCCGGACAGCGGCGCGTGAGCAGCCCGGGGCGCGACTTCGAACTGCGTCGACCCGCTGGCGTGTCCGGCCGCCCGGGTCGCCGTCGTGCTGATCCGCGCCTTCGCTCCACGCCGGCAGCTGGCGGGACGCTCGACGGCTGAGCGTCGCGGGCGTCGAGCGCCCTCAGCCGGCGGCTGCGCCCGTACGCACGTCGCGGAAATCGATCCTTCTCGACAGCGGGGCCGGAGGAGCTCGTCGGATGGAGTATCCGGAGTTGGTTTCGGCGTGCCGACCTCGACGTGATCACGCACGTGATCGCCCACCCGTGGTGGTACGGCGTGGTCGGCATCGACCAGTACGTCGAGTCCTGGCTCGACGAGAGCTTCGCCTCGTATTCGCGCGACCGCCTCCACCCTCGCTGGATCCTCTGCAAGCCCAAGCGGCCGTTCGGCCAGGTGCAGGCGCACGGCGCGGGATCCCGCTCGACTCGTCGATTGAGCTGTTCGTCAGGGTGTCGCCGTTCGCCGTGATCGAGTTCCTCTACCTGGCCGGATCTGCGCGCTACACCGGCTCGAACGCGACATCGGGCGCGCGCGCCATGACCTCCTTCCTGCGGCTGCTCCATGCGCGGCACCGCCACGCGGTGATGAGGAAGTCCGACGTGCTCGCGGCGATCGCCGAGGTCACGCCCGCTTCGACCTGGATCGCTGGCTCTCGCTGCGCTCTCGCGCCCTGCTACGCTCGATGGCATGCCCGAGGGCGACACGATCTACGGCGCCGCGCGGCGGATCCGCGCCGCGCTCGTCGGACAGGAGATCGCCTCGATCGAGACGCCGCACCGGCGCTTCGCGCGCGACCGCTGGCCCGAGCGCCTGGGCGGGCGCGCCGTGCGCGCCGTCGACTCGAAGGGCAAGCACCTGTTCATCCGCTTCGAGGGCGACCTCACGCTCCACTCGCACCTGCGCATGAACGGCTGGTGGGGCGTGTACGAGCGCGGGCGGCGCTGGGGCAGGTCGCCGAGCCGCGCCTGGCTCGTGATCCGCACGGAGCAGCCACGAGGTCGTGCAGTTCGGCGGGCCGGTGCTCGAGCTGATGACGGACTCGCGCTCGCGCTTCGACCACCGGATAGCGCGGCTCGGCCCGGACATCCTGGCCGCCGAGCTTCGACGAGGCGGCCTTCCTGCGCCGGCTTCGCGAGGACGACCCGACGCGCGGCATCGGCGACGCGCTGCTCGACCAGCGCAACGTGTGCGGGATCGGGAACCTCTGGAAGGCCGAGGCGTGCTTCCTCGCCGGGCTCGACCCCTGGCGGCCGCTCGGCCGAGTGAGCGACGAGGAGGCGCTCGCCGCGCTGCGGGCCGTCCGGCCGCTCATGCTGCGCTCCGCGCAGGGCGGCGGGCACGTCCGCGAGCCGTGGGTGTTCGAGCGCCAGGGCCGGCCCTGCCGGCGCTGCGGGACGACGATCCGGGCGCGCGGCCAGGGCGACGACAACCGCACGACCTACTGGTGCCCCGAGTGCCAGGCCTGATCCGGGTCGGCCACAAGGGCGCGGACCACGTGGCGCCCGGGAACACCGTCGAGAGCTTCGAGGCGGCGCTCGAGCACGGCGTGGACATGATCGAGTTCGACGTGCTGCGCACCCGCGACGGCCGGCTCGTGCTGGCGCACGACTACGCCGACTCGGAGCGCCGCGAGTGCCTCACGCTCGAGGAGGGGCTCGAGCACTTCGCCGGCGAGGCCTACGCGGGCGTGGAGCTGGACGTGGACCTGAAGCTGCCCGGATACGAGGCCGACGTGGTGGACGGGCTCGCGCGGCACGGGCTCACGGAGCGGTCGCTCGTGTCGACGATGTACGTCGAGAGCCTCGACCGGCTGGGCGAGCTCGGCGCCGGGCATGCGGCGCGGCTGGTCGGTGCCGCGCGTCCGGCGCAACTACCTCGAGGCGCCTCTGCACGTGCGCCTGCCCGCCTACGCGATGGCGGCCTACATGCGCGCCCGCATGCCCTCGCTCGCCTCGGCGCGCATCCGCTCAGGCGGCTGCGAGGCGATCATGGCCCACCGGATCCTGGTCGAGCCGCCGCCTGGTGCGAGCCGTCCAGGGCGCGGGCGGGCAGCTCTACGTGTGGACCGTCGACGAGGCGCCGCAGATCCGGGCCCTGGAGGCCCTCGGCGTGGACGGCGTGATCACCAACGACCCGCGCCTGTTCGGCTAGCCGCCGACGGTGCAGGTGCCCGTGGTCTGGGTGTCGGTGAGGCCGGAGCCGAGCTGCATCTCCGCGACGGCGCGGACCTGATAGGTCTCGCCGGGGGGAACGCTCAGGTTGAACGTCCAGCCGGCCTGGCCCCAGGTGAACTCGGCCGAGCCCGCGTCCTGCCACGGCGAGGTCGCCTGGCCTCCGAGCGGAAGCCAGCCGCCGGGGCTCTGCCACTCGGCCGTGAAGCGCACCCGCATGCGGTCGCTGGAGCCGTCGCCGGCGAGTTGCGCGCGGGCGCCGAGCTGAGTCGGGCTGCAGATGTTCACGTTCGCCCAGGTTGAGGTCAGCTGCTCCGAGGCGGCTCCCTGCGCCGGCACCGCAGCCGCTGCAAGAACGACGCCCAGGACGAGGACAGTCCACCATCGGGCCATTGCACGCAGCCTAGCGGCAATCCCCCGTGAATCGCCAGCCGCGAGCTACCAGATGAGGCACATGGCCTTGGAAAGGCCTGCGGGATCCCCGCCCTGCACGTGCTTCATGCCCGTCTTGGTGAGGAGCGTCCGCTCGCGCACCACCGCGACGCGCTGAGCCCGCCGCGCGGTGCGGTTCCTGTGGCCGTTGCGCGCCCTGCGCGCCCTGCGCGACTTCCGCGCCACCTGTACCAGCTGGCGCCACTGGAGCTCGACCACGCCGCGCATGACGTATGTGGTTCCGGCGGGGGGCTGCACGAAGCGGAACGTCCAGCCGGCCTGCCGCGACGACACGTCGGCGTCGCCGAGGAAGATCCAGTCCGTCACGCCGCTGCCGCCAACCGTCAGCCACTCCTGCTTGGCGCTGCTCCACCACTGCGCCGTGTAGCGGGAGAAGATGCGCTCGCCGCTGCCGTTGCCCGGCACGCTGGTCCGCACGCCGAGCGCGTTCGGGGAGCCTGCGGTGTCGCAGACGTTGACCGTGGCCCAGAGGGGGCGGTCGTCCGCCTCGACGTCGGAGCGCGTCGCCTTGCTGATCACCATGCCGCCGGCGCCCTGGCCCGCGTCCGAGGTGAGCGCGGGCCGCTCAGCCACCACGATGCCGGGCGGAAGGCTCGGAGGAGCGTTCGCGCCAGGCGGAAGCTGAAGATTTGCAGCAGCAGAAGGCGCCGCGAAGAGGGACGCGGCGCATGCGAGGAGAACCGTGGGGGCGGCAAGTCTTGGCACTACGCGTGGTACATCGGGCCATCCGGTCGCTCCACTTGAGCGTGGGACACTGGAATTCGTGATGGATACGAGCCCCGGACGTAGTTGGGGTGTGAACGAAGCGGTCGTCGAGACGGTTCCGCTGGCCGGCACAGCACGCTCAGAGGGGTTTGCGGAGCTGTACGAGCGGACCTTCCCGCGCGTGTATGCCTACGTCGCGTCGATGTTGCGCGACCGCTCCTCCGCCGAGGACGTGACGGCGCAGGCATTCGAGCGCGCCTACCGGAAGCGGCGCAGCTACCGGCCGGGACGCGGGTCGATGGACGCGTGGGTGTTCGGCATCGCCCGCAACGCCGCCCTCGACGAGCTGCGGAAGCGCAAGCGGAGCGCCGCGCTCGTCGCCGACCCGGAGGACACCGGCTCGCCGAGCCCGGAGGACCAGGCCGAGCTGGCGCTGCGGCGGGAGACCGTCCGGGCGGCGCTCGCGTCGCTGGACGGCCAGGAGCGCGACCTGATCGCCCTGAAGTTCGCGGGCGGTCTCTCGAACGGCGAGATCGCTCGCGTGCTCGGCACGTCCGAGTCGAACGTGGGCACCCGCCTGCACCGAACCATCACGAAGCTGAGAGAGGCCTGCCATGACTGACGTGCTCACCGCGATCGACGACGCGCTCGACACGGGCGTCGCGGCCGACGACGATCCGCTGACGCGCGAGCTCCAGGAGCTGGCGCTCGAGCTCAGGGCCGACTCGCCCGAGCCCACCCCCGCCTACCGCGAGTGGCTCGACAAGCGCGTCGAGGCCGGTTTCCCACAGCGCCGCCGCCTGTCGTGGTGGCAGAGAGTCAACGGCCCGGCGTTCGCGGGAGGCCTGGTGGTGCTCCCCCTCGTCGTGCTGGTGATCGTCGCGGGAGGCGGGAACCCGAACGACGACGACTCGGGCGGCGGCGGTTCGGCCGCCGGTGCCGGAGGCGACGCGACCTTGGAGGCCAGTGGTGGCGGAGGCGGCGGAGGCGGAGACGCCGGTGGCGGCGGCCGTGAGGCCAAGAGCCAGGCGCGCGCCGCGGAGCCCGCCCTCGTCGAGTCCGGGCGGAGCGCGGCCGACCTGGGCGCCGGCGCCGGGCTCGCGCTCCCGCCCTCGCAGCGCGGCTTCGTGCCCGGCCGAAGCGACCGCAAGATCGAGCGCTCCATCGGGCTCGAGCTCGAGATGCCGGTCGACGAGATGGCACGCGTGGCCGAGCAGGTCACCACGGTCACCAACCGGCACGGCGGCTTCGTGCTCAGCTCGTCGGTCTCGACCGGCGAGGACTCGGCGGGCGGCGACTTCGAGCTGAGGATCCCCGCGACCCGGCTGCGCCCGGCGCTGCGCGATCTGGCCGCGCTGGCCGACGTGCGCACCCAGAGCCAGAGCGGCCGCGACGTCACGCGGGAGCACGTGACCGCGAAGGACCGCCTCCAGGCGGCCCGCGCCGAGCGCCGGAGCCTGCTGCGCCGGCTGGAGATCGCGGCCACCGACGAGGAGGCCGAGGCGCTCCGCCGCCAGCTCGACCTGGTGGCCGGCGAGATCAACGGCCTGCGCGGCCAGCTTCGCAGCCTGCGGCTGCGGACCGACTACGCAGTCGTCAGCGTCAGCCTGTTCCCCGAGGACGGCGACGAGGGAGGCGGCGGCGCCGGCGGGTCGTTCGACGACGCGCTCGGCGACGCGGGCGACCTGCTCGTCGCGGTGGCCGGCGTGATCGTGAGGGTGCTCGCGGTGGCCCTGCCGATCGGGCTGCTGGTCCTGCTGGGCTGGCTGGCCGGCCGTGCCGTGCGCCGCCGCCAGCGCGAGTCGGCGCTGGCCTAGCCGTCCCTATCCTCGGGGCTTGTGCCAGGGGTCACCGCCACGCACTTCACCGACCCCGCCTGCCCCTGGGCCTACTCCGCGCGCCCCGCGCACGCACGGCTGCGCTGGCGCTTCGGCGATCAGGTCGAGTGGCGGCTGGTCCTGATCGGGCTGAGCGAGTCGGCCGCGGCGTACGAGCGGCGCGGCTACACGCCCGACCGCCTGGTCGGCACCCAGCACCGGTTCTCGAAGCGCTTCGGCATGCCGTTCAGCTTCGAGCGCAAGCCCCGGATGTCCGCCACGGCGCGCGCCTGCCGCGCGGTGGTCGCGGCTCGCGAGCTCGACCCCGCCCTCGGCGAGGCCGCGCTCCGAGCGCTTCAGCTGCTCCAGTTCACCACGCCGCGGCTGCTCGACGACGACGACGACCTGCGCGAGGTGCTGGCGACAGTCCCGGGCCTGGATGCAGATGCGATCGTGGATCGCATCGACGACGAGGACATCGTCGCCCTCTACCAGGCTGACCGCGTGCTCGCGCGCTCCGCCGACGGCTCGCCGACACACGCACAGGACCGCTCCTCGACGAGCGACGGGCCGGTGCGCTACACCGCGCCATCGGTGATCTTCGAGCACGAGGACGGGCGGCGGCTCGAGGTGGGCGGCTTCCAGCCCTTCGAGGCGTACGACACGGCGCTGGCGAACCTCGACCCGGGCCTAACGCGACGGCCCGCTCCGGAGACCGTGGCCGAAGCGCTGGCCGAGTTCCCGGAGGGTCTGACCACGGCCGAGGCCGCGAGCGTCATGAGGCCGTCCGATCTCGTGGACGCCGACTTCGAGGCGACAACGACCGCATTGATGGAGCTCGAGGCGGCCGGAGAAGTCACACGCGAGCCCGCCGGCACGGACGCAATCTGGCGCGCCACCCGCCCCTAGGGCCGGGCGCCTGGAGTCATCACCGCCCGCGCCGCCAGCCTGCAACCCCCCGCCAGTGCTTCCGCCGTCGAGGCGCCGGAAGCGCGTGAGCTCAGGAACCCGGCCGCGAAGGCGTCGCCGGCGCCCGTGCTGTCCACCACCGCCTCGACCGGCTCCGCGGCCGCCCTCAGCACCTCCTCGCCGTCCGTCCACAGCGCCCCCGCCTGCCCGAGCGTGACCACCACCTCGCCGAAGCGCCCGGCGAGCGCTCGCGCCGCCTGCTCGGGATCGCTGTCGCCGGTCAGCGCGTGCGCCTCGGAGGCGTTCGGCAGCATCAGGCCCGCACCCTCGGCGTCGTCGAGGAACGCAGCCGACAGCAGCGCTGACGACGAGGGATCGACAGAAACGCCCATCCCAGCCTCCAATGCCCGTCGTATGGCACCCCGCGCAGCCGCCCGCGAACCGGCGCGCAGCAGCGAGTAGCCGGACACATGGAGGTGACCTCCCTCACCGAGCAGCTCGATCGGACAGATCCGCCTCGGCGAGCGCCTCGTTCGCCCCCGCATCCGGGACCATCGTCCGCTCGCCGTCAGGCCCGACCAGCACGACACAGGTGCCCGTGGGGAGCTCGGGATCGGCCGCGAGCCGGACCTCCACCCCGGCGGCGCGGAGCTCCTCGGTCGCCGCTCGCCCGCGCTCGTCGTCCCCCACGCGTCCCACCAGCACCGGCTCGGCCCCCGCGGCGGCCAGCCAGGCGGCCGTGTTCGCGGCGGACCCGCCGCCGTGGAAGCGGATCGCCGCCGGGGCGTCGCTGCCGGGCGCGAGCGGCCCGGCCAGGCGCGCCACGACGTCGACCATCACGTCGCCCAGGACGACGATCCGGCTCACGCCGCCAGCTCGGCCGCGATCTCCGCCGCCAGGCGAGCGTTTCGCACGACCAGCCGCACGTTCGCCTCGAGGCTCGCGCCCTGGGTCTCGCGCGCGAGCTGCTCGAGCAGGAACGGCGTCACGTCCTTGCCCCTCACCCCGGCGGCCTCCGCCGCGGCCATGCCCTCGGCGAGCACACGGTCGTGGAGGGCGGGATCCAACTGCTCATCGGAGGGAAGCGGATTTGCAATCACCACCGCGCTCGCCTCCGTGCCGGCCTCGCGGCGAGCCCTGACCACACCGGCCGCCTCGCCGACCGAGTCCACGCGCCACGGCGCCGGATGACCCGAGTCCGAGAGGTAGAACCCCGCGAAACGGTCGCTGCCGTAGCCGAGCACCGTCACGCTGAGCGTCTCGAGCCGCTCGAGCGTCGCGCCCACGTCGAGGATCGACTTCACGCCCGCGCACACCACGACGATGTCCGTTCGCGCGAGGGTCTCGAGGTCGGCCGACTCGTCCCAGCTGTCGCGTGCGCCCCGATGCACGCCGCCAAGGCCGCCGGTGGCGAACATCCGTATCGCGGCCCGTGTCGGAAACGTGCGCGGTGGCGGCGACGGTCGTGCCGCCGTAGCCGCCGCGCGCCATCAGCGGCGCGAGGTCGCGAACGCCGCACTTCGCGACGTCGCCGCGCTCGGCGATCTCCTTCAGTGCGTCGTTGTCGAGCCCGACGCGCGCCTCCCCCGCCACCACGGCGATGGTCGCCGGTACCGCACCGCCCTCCCGCACGGCCGCCTCCACCTCGCGCGCAACCTCGAGGTTCCGGGGCCGAGGCAGGCCATGGGTGATGATCGCGCTCTCGAGCGCCACGACCGGGCGCCCCTCCGCGAGCGCCTCACGCACCTCCGGCGAAATCGAGGTCAGGCGTCCTTCTCGACCCTCACCGAGAAGCCCTCGGCGCGGGCGGCGTCGAGGATCTCCTGGCTGTTCTCGCTCCCGCGCGTCTGGAGCACGAGCTTGATCGCCGTCTCGCGCACGTGGATCTCGATTCCGTCGCGCAGGTGCTCCACGTCGACCACGTTGCCGCCATGGTCGGCCACGACGCGCAGCAGGCCCGCGAGCGCGCCCGGGCGGTCGGGCACCACCGTCGAGAGCACCATCCGGCGGCCCGCGGCCGTCTCGCCCAGCCGGATCGCCTCCGAGAGCAGCGACACGTCCACGTTGCCGCCGGAGAGCACCGCGCACACCGACCCCTCCTCCGGCGCGCCGATCCGCCCGTGCATCAGCGCCGCGACCCCGACCGCGCCCGCACCCTCCACGACGAGCTTGGAGCGCTCGAGGAGGAGCACCATCGCCTGCGCCACCTCGTCGTCGGAGACCGTCACCACCTCGTCCACGTAGCGCTGCACGAGCGGGAGCGTGAAGTCGCCGGGCCGCTTCACCGCGATGCCGTCGCAGATCGTGTTCGCCGAGCGCGCGCCGATCGGCCGCTCCGCGGCGAGCGAGTCGATGTAGGGCGCGCACGCCTCGGCCTGCACGCCCACGACCCGAACGCCCTCGAGCGCACCGGCGAGCGCGAGCCCGATGCCGCTCGCCAGGCCGCCGCCGCCCAGCGGCACCACCACGAGCTTCACGTCGGGGGCCTGGCGGGCGATCTCGAGGCCCGCGGTGCCCTGGCCCGCGACGACCTTGGGCTGGTCGAAGGCATGGACCACCGTGAACCCCTCCGACTCGGCGAGCCGCCGCGCCTCGGCCTGCGCCTCGTCGTAGCCGCCCTCCACGAAGCGCACCTCGCCGCCGTACTGCTGCACGGCCGCGACCTTCGCCAGCGGAGCCTGCGCCGGCATCACGAGCACCGCCCTGGCGCCCGCCTCGCGCGCCGCGAACGCCACCGCCTGGGCGTGATTGCCCGCGCTCGCCGCCGCGACCCCGGCCCGGAGCGCCTCCGGGGGCAGCGCCCGGATCATGTGCGTGGCGCCGCGCGCCTTGAACGAGCCGGTGAGCTGGAGGTTCTCTGCCTTCAGCAGCACGCGCGAGCCGAGACGCCGCGACAGCTCGCCCGCCGACAGGATCGGGGTCTCCCTGACCCGGCCCGCCAGCGCGCGGGCCGCGTCCTCCACGTCCGCGAACGTGACGGCTTCTTCTGGGGCAACGGCCACTCCAGATGGGATTATGGACCCATGTCCACTGTGGACGAGACCGTCCGGCTGCTGGCGGCCACGGAGGTTTTCGGGGAGGTCGAGCCGCGCGAGCTCGCGGAGGTCGCTCAGGTGGCCGTGCCGCGCCACTGGGATCGCGGCGAGCTGATCTTCCGCGAGGGCGACGTGGGCGACACCTGCTATCTGCTGCGGTCGGGCGCCGTCGTGCTCACGCGCGAGCACCAGGACGGCAGGATGGTCGCGCTGGCCGAGCTGCGCGCCGGCATGCTCTTCGGCGAGCTCGCGATGTTCCGCGGCGAGACGCGCTCGGCGACCGCCGAGGCCGTGGAGCCCACGGCCGCGGTGGCGCTGCTGGCCACCGACGTCCAGCGGCTCATCCGCCGCAACCCGGATCTCGCCCTGAAGCTCCTTGCCAGCCTCGCCGAGCGCGTGAGCACGACGAACGAGCGGCTGCTCCAGCAGTCCTTCCAGACGGTCCCCGGACGCGTGGCGAGCGCGCTGCTCGCCCAGACCGTCTCCCGCCAGGCCGACGGCGCCCCGGCTGCCGACGTCCTGATCCGCTCGACCCAGGCCGAGATCGCCCACCTGGCCGGCACGTCGCGCGAGAGCTGCAGCCGCTTCCTCGCGACGCTCGAACGGGCCGGGATCGTCACATTGGGGCGTGGGAAGGTGACGGTGCATGACCCGTCGCGACTCCGGAACTACATCCACTGACCGGGAGCGCATGGTCGAGCGCCAGCTGCGGCGGCGCGGCATCCACGACGAGCGCGTGCTCGCGGCCATGGCCGAGGTGCCGCGCGAGCTGTTCCTTCCGAGGGACCAGCGCCGGCGCGCCTACCGCGACGGCGCCGTCCGGATCGGCGAGGGCCAGACGATGTCCCAGCCCTGGATCGTCGCGTGCATGGCCCAGCTGCTCGAGCTCGAGGGACCCGAGAAGGTGCTCGAGGTCGGCACGGGCTCGGGCTACGGGGCGGCCGTGCTCTCGCGCCTCTGCCGCGAGGTCGTTACGGTCGAGCGCTACGAGAGCCTCGCCGTGAAGGCGGAGCAGACGCTGCGGGAGCTCGGCTACGACAACGTCGCCGTGGTCGTCGGCGACGGCAGCCGCGGCGCGCCGGAGCACGCGCCCTTCGGCGGGATCTCGGTCACGGCCACCGCGAGGGACGCGCCGCCGCCGGCGCTCCGCGAGCAGCTCGAGCCCGGCGCGGCGCTGGTCTGCCCGGTCGAGCGCGACCGCCGCGAGCTCCTGATGGTCTTCCGCGACGGTGACGAGGAGGCGGTCACGGGCGTGCGCTTCGTCCCCCTGGTCACGGGCGAGCCGTGATCCGCGAGTTCTCCGCAGGCGGCGTCGTGATCCGCAACCTGCGCGGCCGTCCGCACGTGGCGGTCGTGCGCGTGCGCGACCAGATCCTCGCCCTTCCGAAGGGCCACCCCGAGCAGGGGGAGAGCTCGCAGGACGCCGCGCTCCGCGAGGTCCGCGAGGAGACGGGGCTCGAGGCCACCCCGGTCGAGAAGCTCGGCGACATCCGCTACTGGTACGCCCGGGACGGCGACCGCGTGCTGAAAGTGGTCAGCTTCTTCCTGCTCCGCTACCGCGGCGGACGCCTCGCGGACCACGACCACGAGGTCGAGGAGGCGCTCTGGATACCGCTCGAGGAGGCGCCCGATCGGCTCGCCTACAAGAGCGAGAAGGAGATCGCGCAGACCGCGCTATCGCGCGTGACGCGAGGCGGTTAGGCTGCGCCGACCGTGTTCGTCCTCAACTTCTATTCACCGGTCTTCGTGGACCAGCTGAAGCGCGGCCGCAAGACCGCGACGATCCGCCTTGGCGACAAGGGCAAGAAGTACAGCAAGGGCGAGGTCGTGATGATCACGGTCGGCTTCCAGCACTCGCCGCGCCAGAAGATCTTCGACGCCGTCATCGACAGCGTCGAGGTGAAGCAGGTCAAGGACCTGTCCCCGCGCGACATCGAGCACGACAACCCGGAGTTCCGCCGGCTCGACGAGATGGTGCACTTCCTGGAGCAGATCTACGGCCGCAAGGTCGACATGGACGACACGGTCACCGTCGTGCGCTTCTCGCAGATCTCCGACCGCCCGTCAGAGATTCAGGAGCGGATGCGCCCCAGCGCACCAGCCCAGAACTAGACCGGAAAATACCTCCGCATTTGGCACTCTCGCTGCTAGAGTGCCAGCTCATCAGCACGGAACTTCAAGTTGGAGGTAAACGCATGAATCTCAAGCCTCTGGGCGATCGCCTGATTGTCAAGGCGCTCGAAGAGGACGAGACCACCGCGAGCGGCATCGTCCTCCCTGACACCGCGAAGGAGAAGCCCCAGAAGGGCACAGTCCTCGCGGTTGGTGAGGGGAAGTGGGACGAGGATGGCGAGAAGCGCATCCCGCTCGACGTCGCCGAGGGCGACACGGTCCTGTATTCGAAATACGGCGGCACCGAGGTCGAGGTAGAGGGCGAGGACCTGCTCGTGCTTCGTGAGTCGGACGTGCTCGCCAAGGTCGCGGGCTAGGAGGACACACAGATATGGCTCACAAGGAACTGAAGTACGAGGCGGAGGCCCGCAAGGCGCTGGAGGACGGGGTCAACGCCGTCGCCAACGCCGTGAAGGTCACGCTCGGCCCGAAGGGGCGCTACGTCGTGATCGACAAGAAGTTCGGCGCTCCCACCATCACCAACGACGGCGTCTCGATTGCTCGTGAGATCGAGATCGAGGACCCGTTCGCCAACCAGGGCGCCCAGCTCGTGCGTGAGGTCGCCACGGCGACCAACGACGTGGCGGGCGACGGCACCACCACGGCGACCGTGCTTGCACAGACGATCGTGCGCGAGGGCCTGAAGAACGTGGCCGCGGGTGCCAACCCACTCGGCCTGAAGCGCGGCATCGAGAAGGCCGTGGACCAGGTCGTGGACCGCATCAAGGAGGTCTCCACGGAGATCTCCGGCAAGGACCAGATCGCGCGTGTGGCCGCCATCTCGGCTGCCGACGACGAGATCGGCGACGTGATCGCCGACGCGATCGACAAGGTCGGCAAGGACGGCGTCGTGAACGTCGAGGAGGGCCAGACGTTCGGCATGGACCTCGAGTTCACCGAGGGCATGCAGTTCGACAAGGGCTACATCTCGCCGTACATGGTCACCGACCAGGAGCGCATGGAGGCGGTCCTCGAGGACCCCTACATCCTCATCGCCAACCAGAAGATCGGCTCGGTCCGGGACGTGCTTCCGGTGCTGGAGCAGGTCATCCAGTCGGGCAAGCCGATCCTGGTGATCGCCGAGGACGTCGAGGGCGAGTCCCTCGCGACCTTCGTGGTCAACAAGCTCCGCGGCACCTTCACGGGCGTCGCGGTCAAGGCCCCCGGCTTCGGCGATCGCCGCAAGCGCATGCTCGAGGACATCGCGATCCTCACGGGCGGCGAGGTGATCACCGAGGAGATGGGCCTCAAGCTCGAGAACACGCAGCTCTCGCAGCTCGGCCGTGCCCGCCGCGTCGTCGTGGCGAAGGACACCACGACGATCGTCGACGGCGCAGGTGACGCGGAGGCCATCAAGGGCCGCATCAACCAGATCAAGGCCGAGATCGAGAACACCGACTCGGACTTCGACCGCGAGAAGCTGCAGGAGCGGCTGGCGAAGCTCGCCGGCGGCGTCGCGGTGGTCAAGGTCGGCGCTGCCACCGAGACCGAGATGAAGGAGAAGAAGCACCGCGTGGAGGACGCTCTCCAGGCCACCCGTGCAGCCCTCGAGGAGGGCATCGTGCCGGGCGGCGGCGTGGCGCTGCTGCGCGCCCAGGACGCCATCAAGCTCGATGGCTTCGAGGGTGACGAGCGGACGGGCGCGAAGATCGTGTTCCGCGCGCTCGAGGAGCCGCTCCGTCAGATCGCGGACAACGCCGGGCTCGAGGGCTCCGTCGTCGTCAACGACGTGCGGAACGCCAAGGGCGCGAACGACGGCCTCAACGCCGACACGGGTGAGATCGTCGACCTCGTCAAGGGCGGCGTGATCGACCCCGCGATGGTCACGCGCTCCGCGCTCCAGAACGCCGCGTCGATCGGGAAGAACATCCTGACGACCGAGGCGATCATCGCCGAGATGCCCGAGCACAACGGCGGTGGCGGAATGCCGGCCGGCATGGGCGGCATGGACGGAATGATGTAAGGACCTAGCCGAGCACGGCGGACATCGGAAGTGGCTTGACCCCAAGCTCTTCCGCGTCCGCCGTGCCGTGCTCGGTCACCATCGGCTCCTCCATCAGCTCCGCCTCGTCCCAGGTGGCGAAGCGGAGCAACTTCAGCGAAGCGCGCACGAGCGGGAGCGGCACGTGCACCAGCCGTCGCCTCCGATGCCCCGCTCGCAACACGGCTCGGACGATGTCGTTGTAGGACAACAGCTCCGGGCCCGCCAGCTCATAGCTTGAGTTGGAACCAGCCAGGGCGTTCATGACCGCATCGGCCACGTCCTCTGCCCAGATCGGCTGGTAGAGCGCCTTGCCCGAGCCTGAGACAGGGACGGCCGGGAGGCGCGACATGCGGTCCAGCAGCGTCAGCCAGGGGTCGCCGGGCGTGTAGACGATCGAGGGCCGGAAGACGGTCGTCTCGATGGAGGAGGCCTCCACCGCCTCCTCGGCCAGCGCCTTCGCCCGGAAGAAGCGTGTGCCGCGAGTGGTGGCTCGCGCCGAGCGCGGAGAAGAACAGGAACCGCTCGACGCCCGCGCGCTCGGCCGCGCGGACGAGCCGCAGCGTGGCCATCGCGTTCAGCTCCTCGATCGAGGCGCGCGGCTGGTCCCGGATCGAGGCCGCCAGGTGGACGACCGTGTCAACGCCCCGGAGCGCGTTGCGGAACGAGGGCGGGTCGGCGAGCTCGCCGAGCGCGATCTGGACCCTCACGCGCTGCTCGCCGAGACGGCGCTGGTCGCGCACCAGCGCGCGGACGGGCCTGCCGTCCGCGGTGAGCCGGCGCAGCAGCGCGGAGCCCACGGTGCCTGTGGCGCCCGTAAGGAGAATCACGGGCGCGGAGCCTATGTTCTGACAGCGCTCGGGTCGCCGCTCAGCACTCGCGGCCTGATGGGCTCGAGCCTCAACGGCCCGGCGCCCGTCTCGACGCGGTTGCGTCCGGCCCGCTTCGCCTCGAGCAGGGCGGCGTCCGCCGCCCGGAAGAGCTCGTCGTAGCGGATGTCGCCGCCCGAGGCCGACGCAACGCCGGCCGAGAGGGTCAGGTCGAGCTCGCCGGGCCGCGCGTACGACACCGCGCGGCGAACGCGTTCGGCGACATGCAGCGCCTCGGTGAGCTCGACGCCGGGCAGCAGCACGAGGAACTCCTCGCCGCCGATCCGGTACACGAGCTCGAAGCTGCGCAGCGACTTGCGGATCTCGTAGGCCACGTCGCGCAGCACGGCGTCGCCGCGCGCGTGGCCGTGGGTGTCGTTCACGCCCTTGAAGCCGTCGAGGTCCAGCAGCACCAGGGAGACCGCGCCGCCTGTGAGGCGGGCCTGCTGCTCGATCTCCACCGCACGAGACTCGAGCGAGGAGCGGTTGAGCAGGCCGGTGAGGGCGTCCAGGACCGCGAGGTCCCGGTGCTCCAGCTCACCCTCCGTGAGGGCGCTCGCGATCGCCGTGATGCCCACGAGCAGCGTGAGCGCGGCGATCAGCGGCGTCGGATCGTCCACCACCGCGTTGGCGTCCACGCCTACGCTGACCCCGAACATCACGGCGGCGGTGATCGCGGCCCCGACCACGAGGACCTGCGGCCTGAACCGTGCGGCCGCAATGGAAACCGGAAGGACCATCCAGGGCAACGCCTCGCTGTCCTGTCCGCCGCTGAAAGCCACGCCCACCGCGAGCAGCGCCAGGATCATCAGGATGCTCTGGACGGCGATCAGCTCGGGGTGCTCGCTCCTGCGAAGCCGCGCCTCGAACGTGGCGAGGGTCACGACCGTGGCGGCGAGCAGCACGAGGATCCACCAGCCCTGGAAGGGCACGATTGCGATGAGCGCGAGTCCGCACGCCAGGGCGGCGACCGTGCGCGCCGTGCGCACGCGGTCGCCCGCCTCGCGGGCGCGGGCGCGGTGCTGGTCCGTCGGGCACAGCCAGGAGGTCAGCCTGTTCATCAAAGGCTTACGTCGGTGTCTCGGCGCCCCTGCTTGAGGGATGCACCCCGCTCGAGGGCGTATCCGGCCGCATTGGCGAGCTGCCAGATCCCAAGCAGGGCGGCCATCGATGCGGCCCGCCGGGCCGGGCGCAGGCCGAGCGTGCTCGCCCACAGCGAGCGGTCCAGATGGAAGGACATGTCGTCGCGCATGCGCCCGGTCCCACGGGCCGCGCGCGCCCGCTGGTAGCGGGCCGCTCCGCGGCCGTACCCCACGTGTTGGCGGACGAACCCGCGCAGGTCGAGCTCGTGCGCGTGATGCACGACGGCCCCGGGCTCGTAGCGGAGCGTCCGCCCCGCTGCCAGCCAGCGGTCGCAGAAGTCGCGGTCCTCGCTCGCGCCCGGGAAGCGCTCGGCGTCGAAGCCGCCCAGCTCCTCGAATGCGCCCCGCGGCAGGGCGAGGTTGTTCGACGCGAAGAAGCGCGCGCGCTCGGGACTCGCGTTGTAGTGCGCGTAGACGAGGTCCTGGACGTGCTGGCTCGCCTCGGCGAACGGGTTCGAGGGCAGCGCATTCACCGTCCGGCCGCCGCAGCCGGCGCCGGGCTCGGCGGCGAGCGCGGCGGTGAGCGCGGTGAGCCAGGCGGGCTCCGGGAGGCAGTCGTCGTCCGTGAACGCCAGGAGCTCCCCCGACGCGGCGGCCGCGCCGGAGTTGCGCGCCGCCGCGGGCCCTCCCGGCTCACGCCGGATCAGCTCGACCGGCAGCTCCGGCGGCACGGCGGCGCGGACCTGGCCCAGGTCCGCGCGGCCGCCGTCGTCCACCACGATCACCTCCAGGCGGTCGCGTGGATGGTCGAGCCGCCCCAGCGCCCGGAGGCAGGCCGCCAGCTGCGCGGGCCTGTCCCTCGTGGGAACGACGACCGAGACGCTCGCCGCGCTCACCAGAGTGCGGCGGCGTCCGCAGCCGACACGTAGCGCACCCGCTCGACCTCGAGATCGAGCAGATTGGCGTTCACGACCTCCGGGTCGCTCCGGGCGAATCCGACGGCCTGTCCGGCCGCGTCCATCACCAGGCCCGCGACGATCAACGGCAGCGCGCGCACCGGCAGCAGGCGACGCTGCTCGGCCGGGAGCGCGCGTGCGAGCCGCACGAGACGGAGCGCGGGCAGGACGACGGAGCCCAGCGCATAGACGAGACGGCGCGAAGCCGGCCAGCCGGCCGAGCGGGAGGCGGCGCCTGAGCGCGCGC
The DNA here is from genome assembly GCA_963786845.1 of uncultured Thermoleophilaceae bacterium. GTDB lineage: Bacteria > Actinomycetota > Thermoleophilia > Solirubrobacterales > Thermoleophilaceae > JACVRW01. The sequence continues at coordinate 83,128 of CAWBAP010000006.1, read as the reverse complement.
CCCTGAAGGTGTGGACGATGAACGGCCGCAGCCTGCTGAAGTTCACGTGCCGGATCACGGCGCCGGGCTCTACACAGACGCGCTCCCCCTCGTCCCGGAGCCGCATGTGGAACACCCACTCCGCGGCAAGCGCGTCCTCGAGAGCCTCGCCCTGCCGCTCCAGCACCACGCGCTTGTAGGAAGAGTTGTGTCCCGCTGCCGCCGCCACCTCGCCGCCCGGGTGACCCGTGCCGAACGGGCCGTAGGCGAGGACGAAGTCGGCCCAGCTCACGAGCGTGTCCGGGTTCGCGTTCCGCACGACGGGGCCGACGACCGCCCAGGGCTCCTTGTGGCGGGCAATCAGGGCCTCGGCCCAGCCGGGCTCCGGGAACGCATGGTCCTCGCCCAGCGCCACCACGGGCGCCCGCGCCCGGCGCGCGCCGGTCGTGTTGGACATCCCTACCGAGCGGGCGCCCGCATCCGGCACGAACTGGTGCCCGGCCAGACGGCGCACCGCCTCGGGAGGCTCACCCTCGGGAGGCTTGCCGTCCAGCAGGACGAGCAGGAGCTCGATCCGGCCGGCGATGGTCTGCTCGCCCAGGTAGTGAACCGTGCGGGCCACCGGCTCCCAGCCGCTCCGGCTCGTGAGGATCACCGACAGGGCCGGCTCCGGCCCGTTCACGCGGACACCTCCACCTCATCGCCGGCTCGCAGCGCGCACTGGGCGGCCAGGGCGAGCGCCACCGCCCTGCGGCCGTCCTCGAAGGTCGCCGGCGGAGCGCCCGTCTCTTCCCGGGCCGCGCGCGCCAGCGCCTCCCATTGGGCCGCGAAGCTCAGCGCGTAGTCGCCCCCCGCGCGCGCCGCGCGCGCCTGCCGCGGCAGGGTTCGCGCCGCCCGCGCCGCCGCGCTCAGGCGCACGCCGACCCCACCCCCGGCCTGGCCGGCAGGCACCCAGTGCGGCCCGTCGCCGCGGTAGAGCGTCAGCGTCAGGCGACCGCGCTCGCCCACCAGCTCGACCTCGTTGGCGTCGCTCGTGCCGTCGGCCACCGTGGTCGCAAGAACGGTTCCCCCCTCGGTCACGGCGCTCATGACGAGCGCGTCCTCGACGCCGGTCGCCGTGATCCGGCGCGGCTCCTCGCCCGTGAGGTGCCGCCACAGGTCGAGGTGGTGCACGCCCATCTCCCATAGCGCAACGCCGCCCTCGGCCGCGCTCGCGCGCCAGCCGGGCGGCCGGACGGCTGAGGTCCAGTGCGTGCGGATCATCGCGAGGCGGCCGAGCCGTCCCTCCGCAAGCGCCTCGCGCGCGGCGACCACCTGGCGATGCCGGCGCAGGTTGAAGCCCACGGCGCACAGCCGATCGGGCCGGTCGGAGGCGGCCCGCACCAGGGCCTCGGCCTCGTCGAGGTCGAGGCAGAGCGGCTTCTCCACGAAGACGTGCCTTCCGGCGTCCAGGGCGGCGTGGGCGGCAAGCGCGTGGTGCCGCGGCGGGGTGCAGACGGCAACCAGGGCCACGTCGTCGTCCGCCGCCAGCGCGGCGGCGGAGGCGTGGACGCGCGCCACGCCGTGCGCGGCCGCAAGCTCGCGGGCGCGAGCCTCGTCGACGTCGGCCAGCGCCACGACCTCGACCCCGTCCACCCGCCGGAGCGCCGGAAGGTGCAGCGTGGCAGTCACCCGCCCGCAGCCGAGGAACCCGATTCGGAGCGGAGCCGGCACAGGGGCCAACGGTACAATGCCGGTCCCTCTCGTCCCGCCCCATCAATAGGAGACCATGGCCTACGTCATCGCCGAACCCTGCATCGACACGAAGGACAACTCGTGCGTCGAGGTCTGTCCCGTCGATTGCATCCACCCGACGCCCGACGAGCCTGACTACGACCAGGTCACGCAGCTCTACATCGACCCGGAGGAGTGCATCGACTGCGACGCCTGCGTCGAGGCCTGCCCGGTGGACGCCTGCTTCGCGGAGGACCAGCTGCCGGACGAGTGGCAGTCCTACATCCAGGTCAACGCCGACTACTACAAGCAGTCGGCCTAGGCGAGATCGCTAGGCCATCGGCAGCGCCGTGCCGGTGATCTCCGGCATCGGCGGGCCTGAGGGCGCCTGAAGCACCCCGAGCTCCTGCGGAGTGGCGGCGATGATGCCGCGCGCCGCGTGGTAGAGCGCCTGCGCCGCGGGCGCGTTCGGGTCCTCGAGCACGAGCGGGCGGCCCTCGTCGGCGCTGATCCTCAGCTCCTCCTGAAGCGGGATCTTGCCGAGCAGCGGCACGTCGAGCTCGTCCGCCAGCAGCTGGCCGCCGCCCTCGCCGAAGATCGTGAAGCGCTCTCCGCTGGGCGTCGTGAAGCCCGACATGTTCTCGATCACGCCCGCGATCTCGAGGTCGAAGCGGAGCGCCGTCTCGGCGGCGCGGGCCGCGACCTTCTGCGCCGCGGGCTGCGGCGTCGTCACGATCACGAAGCGCGCCTGCGGCAGGAGCTGGGCGAGCGTCATCGAGACGTCGCCCGTGCCGGGCGGAAGGTCGATGAGCAGGTAGTCGAGCTCGCCCCAGTCCACGTCCTCCAGGAACTGGCGGATCGCCTTGTGGAGCATGGGCCCGCGCCAGGTGATCGCCTGGTCGCGCTCGTTCAGGAAGAACTCGATCGAGATCGCCTTCACACCCGCGGGGCCCTCGAGCGGGAGGATCTTGCGGTCGGCCGAGACCTTCGGGCGCCCGTGCACGCCGAGCATCCGCGGGATCGAGTAGCCCCAGACGTCCGCGTCGAGTGCCGCGGCCTGCTTGCCCTCGGCCTGGAGCGCCGCGGCGAGGTTGGTGGTGATGGTGGACTTGCCGACGCCGCCCTTGCCCGAGCCCACGCAGATCACGTTCTTCACGGCGGCGAGGGCACCCTGGGGAAGGCCGCCGTTGCGGCCGAGGCGCTGCGCGAGCGTCTGCTTTTCCTGGTCCGACAGGACGTCGAAGCCCACGTTGACCTGCGCCACCCCGAGCGCCTGGACCTTCTCGGCGACCGCGGTCTGGAAGTGGTTGCGGATCGGGCAGCCGGCGGTCGTGAGCGAGACGATGACGTTCACGGTGTCGTCGTCGGGCTGCTCGATCGAGCGGACCATCCCGAGGCTGACGATGTCCTTGCGGAGCTCGGGGTCGATGACTCCCCGGAGGGCGTCTTCGATCTGTTCGCGACTCGGCATGTACAGCCCAGTTAAGCAAAAGGACCAACGCCGCCCCCGAAGGGACGGCGCTGGTGAGGGAGGAGAGATACTGCACTACCGGCAAACTGCTCCGGCAGCCTCACCCCGGTCCCTCTCCTCGGGGGACCGGGGGGAAGTCGGGGTTAGACGAGCGAGGTAACCCGCTCCTCGAACTGGCGGCGAGCCGACTTCACCTGACGCTCGGCCTCGCGACGGTTCTGCTTCACCGTGCGGACGGCCGAGTTGCGGCGCTGGCGCAGCTCACGCTCCACGCGCGTGCGGGTCCGCTTGACCTCGCGGAGCGCACGGTTGCGGGCGGTCGTGCCACGGCGCTCGAAGCGCTTGAGGTTGACCGACACGCGCTTGCCGACCTTCTCGAGCTCACGCTCGGCGCTGTCGCGACCGGCGACGTACGGGCTCACTGCCTCGACGACGGCGTCACGCGCGGTGAGCGCGGCACCGAAGGGGATGAGCGCGGCACGCTCGGCCTGGAGCTGAACGACCTGAAGGGTGTTCAGCTGCGCCTGAGCGCGGGTCTCGGCGGCCTTCTTCGCCGAGCGACTGCGCGCGGCAGCCTTGCGACGGCGGGTAGCAGCAGCCTTCTGTGCGCTGGCCTTGCGCTGCGTCTGGGTGCGGGTCTGAGTCTGAGTAGCCATTGGGGGAACTCTCCTCGGTCTCTCTGTCGGGACCTTATTAGATTTAACTTCAGTAGAAGTATACCTACGAACACCTGTACGTAAACCTGATCCGAGGATCCGTTACGCATGTGCCGTCTGGTACTAGAGCTCAGGCGGCGCTGAGGGTGGGCGGCTCGGTCCGCTTGAGCCAGGCCGCCGGGTGCTCCAGCTCGTCGGCGGACGGGAGCGCCTCCGGCGACGACCAGACCCGGTTGAGCCCTTCGATCCCCGCCTGCGCGGCCACCGCGTCGGCCCACCGCTTGCCCTGCTCGTACTGGCGCAGCTTCACGTCGAAGCCGAGCAGCCGCTCGATGATCCGCTGCGGCGCCGACCGGCTGTGGCGCCGGCGGTCCATCGCCTCGCGAAGCTGCTCGTGCGCCGGGATGACCTCGGCGGCGATCGCGTCCATGACGTGCTCCGAGTAGCCCTCGATCACGGACATCGCGGCCTGGACCTCGTCCATCACGGCGCGCTGCTCCGGATTCTGGACGAGCGCGGCGAGGCCGCCCTCGCGGAACGTCTCGACAAGCCGGGCGGGATCGGGAAGCGACGGCAGCCCGCCCGCCGACCCCTTCTGGATCCTCACCTCGAGCGTCTCCACGTACCGGCGCAGCAGGCCGCTCATGTGCTCGCGCAGCCACGGCACTCCCTGGAACTGGAAGACGTGCGTCAGCTCGTGTGCGCAGATCCAGCGGCCGAACGAGTCGGCGTCCACGTCGAGATCGCGCACCGCGCCGGCGAGGTTGGTGCCGACGAACAGGAGTCGCGGCTCGGTGTCGCCGCCCAAGAGCGACACGTCGTACTGGCCCAGCACGCGCGTCGACATGTAGCCCATCACGAGCCCCGCCTCGGCGGCGAGCGTCGCGGACGCGCCGATCCGCAGCGCCCCGGCGAGCGGTCCCGCGAACTCGAGCCGGTCGTCGAGCCGCGCGGCAACGGGATCGAGGATGTGCGAGAGCGCGTCGAGGTTCACGGAGGCCCACTCGGCGCGATCGACCACCTCGGCGGGCGGCGTCGGCTTTGCCAGCGCCAGGCGCGTGTAGCCCGCCACCGGGCCCTCCATTTCGGCCGACAGCGCCACGGCGTCGAACGGCGGCTCCTCCTCGGTGCCGGAGCCTGCCGCCAGCCGCGCGATCCGTCGCGCGAGCGTCAAGTCGACCATCAGCCCACGGTACCCGAGCGCCGTGCGGAGCATGCGGTGCATGCGTAGCTCCTCATAGACTCGGCAACCGCTGCTCCAGCTCCACCACGGGCGCGAACAGGTCGCCGTGCTCATCCACGCGCGCGAGCACGTCCGCCGCCTCGAACACGAGCGCGTCCGGATCGCCCTGCTCGACCTCGTCCCAGGACAGCGGCGTCGACACGGTCGGGCGCTCGCGCGCGCGGAGCGAGTAGACGGACACCGTCGTCTTGTGCTCGTCGTTCTGGCTCCAGTCGATCAGCACCTTCTTCTTCCGGAGCTCCTTCTTCTGGGTCGACACGATCAGCTTCGGATGCTCGGCCTCGAGGTGCCGCGCCAGCGCGTTCGAGAGCAGCTTGGTGCCGTGGTCGTAGTCCACGTCGCCGACGTTCAGCGGCACGTACACCTGGATCCCCTTGGATCCCGAGGTCTTCGGGAAGCAGTCGAGCCCGATCCGCTCGAGAGCATCGCGCAGGATCAGAGCGACCTCGCAGCACTCCGCAAGGCCGGTGCCCTCCCCGGGGTCGAGGTCGAACGCCATCAGCGTCGGCCGCTCGACCTCGGTCACCTTCGACAGCGACGGGTGCAGCTCGAGGTCCGCGAGGTTGGCGAGCCAGACCAGCGTCGGGAGGTCGTCGCACACGCAGAAGTCGATCGTCTTCGAGCTGAGCTCGACGGGCTCGCTGCGCACCCACTCCGGGCGGTGCGACGGGCATTGCTTCTCGTAGAAGTGCCCGCCGTCGACGCCGTTCGGGTAGCGCTTCAGCGTCAGGGGGCGATCGCGGAGGTGCGGCAGGAGGACGGGCGCGATGCGCGTGTAGTAGTCGATCACCTGCCCCTTGGTGAAGCCCACTTCCGGGTACATCACCTTGTCGAGATTCGACAGTGAGAGGCGGCGGCCCTCGACCTCGACCTCGACCCGGGGGGCGGGCGGCACCTACTTCTTCGCCGTGGTCTTCTTCTTCTTCGAGGCGCCCGAGCCGTTCGACGACCGCGCCCGCTGCTTCTTCGGCGGGCTCTTGGAGCCCGCGATGGACGCCTCCAGCGCGGCCATCAGGTCCGGAACCTCCTTGCGCTCGGGCTCCGGCGCCTCGACGGTGATCGTCTCACCGGCGGCCTTGCGCTCGATCATGTCGAGCACGCGCTCGCGGTACTCGTCGCGGTAGCCGCTCGGGTCGAAGTCGCCGGAGAGCGACTCGATCAGCTGCTTGGCCATGTCCAGCTCGCGCTTCGTGGTCTTCACGTCGTTGCCAGCGACCGCCAGCTCCTCGATCGAGTCCGGCTGGACCACCTCGTCGGGGAAGAGCATCGTCTCCATCGTGATCGCGTCGCCGTACGAGCGGAGCGCCACCAGGTTCTCCTTGGAGCGGATCACCACCCGGGCGATCGCGACCTTGTCGGCCTGCTCCATCGCATCGAGGAGCAGCTTGTAGGCCTTCGCCGCGCCCTTGTCGGGCACCAGGAAGTACGGGTGGTCGTAGTAGATCGGGTCGATCTGCTCGAGGTCCACGAACTCCTCGATGTCGATCGTCCGCGTCTTCTGCGGCTCGAGCGCCTCGAGCTCCTCGGGCGTGATCGTGACGTACTTGTCCGGGCTGATCTCGTAGCCCTTGACGATCTGCTCGTAGGGGATCTCGTCGCCGGAGGCCGGGTTCACCCGCTGCTGGCGGATGCGCTGGCCGGACTCGGCGTCGATCTGATGGAACCGGACCGTCTTGCGCGAGACGGCGCTGTAGAGCTTCACGGGGATGTTGACCAGCCCGAAGCTGATCGCACCGCTCCAGATTGCGCGTGGCATGCTCCAAATCTACCCGGCGGGCGGTGCTTAACCTTCATCGCGCACGCATTCCTGCGGCGCGATGTCGGGTCGCAGGCCCTTGAACGAGGGCGCGCGGAGCGTCCCGCTCCCCGTCCACTCGCGGAACTCCACGTGCGCGACGAGCCGCGGCTCGACGAACTGCGTGCCCTTCGGCGGCTGGCGGCCGCTGAACGGACTGGTGTCGGTGCGCAGCGGCTCGAGCTCGCGCTTGAGCAGCGCGAGCGACTGCTCGGTGAAGCCGGTGCCGACCTTGCCCGCGTAGACGAGCGCGTCCCCCTCCATCACGCCGACGGCGAGCGAGCCCAGGCTCGCGCTGCGCCCGCCCTCGCCGCGGGTCCAGCCGCCGACCACGACGTCCTGGGTGTGCACGTTCTTCACCTTGATCCAGTGGGAGGCGCGCGCGCCCGGCTGATAGGGGCAGTCGAGCTTCTTGGCGACGACGCCCTCGATCCCCAGCTCCCTCGTCGCCGCGAGCAGCGCCCGGCCCTCGCCGCGGTGGTACGCGGGCGTCCGCCACGCCGGGCCCTCGAGCTCGAGTCGCTCGAGCAGCTCGCGGCGCTCCTCGTAGGTGAGCGCCAGGGTCGAGTGTCCGTCGAGGTAGAGCAGGTCGAAGATCACGTACGTGGCCGGGATGTCGTGCATGCGCCGGCGGACGGCCGAGTCCGACGCGAGGTGCATGCGCGACTGGAGCCGCTCGAAGCTCGGGCGCCCCTCGTCGTCGAGCGCCACGATCTCGCCGTCGAGCACGACGCGCCGTGCGCCGAGCGAGCGCGCCAGCGCGCGCACCTCCGGGTAGCGCGGCGTGAAGTCTGTCCCGTTCCTTCCGCGGAGCTCCACGTGGCCATGGTCCGAGTACAGGACGGTGCGTATCCCGTCCCACTTCACCTCGAAGCCGAACTGCTTCTCGCGCGGCGGCAGCGGGCCGCTACGGGCGAGCATCGGGGGCAGCTGGTCGGGGAACGGCTCGTAGGCCGGATCCTCCGGCGGGTCCATCCGGTGGATCATCCAGTTCTTCCCGCGCGTCTGAAACAGCGCGTAGCGGCCGCTGACGCGCTCGCCGCGAAAGGTGGCGATCACCTCGTCCTTGCGGAACTTCTCGGCCTCGTAGGTCCCGCTGTCCCAGATCGTCATCGTGCCGGCGCCGTACTCGCCCTTCGGGATCTTGCCGTGGAACTCGAGGTATTCGAGCGGATGGTCCTCCGTGCGCACGGCGAGCCGGTTCTCGTCCGGGTGCTCCGGCACACCGCGAGGCAGCGCCCAGGACGCGAGGGCGCCCTCGTGCTCGAGGCGGAGATCCCAGTGGAGGTTGCGCGCGTCGTGCTCCTGGACCACGAAGCGGGCGGCGTCGCCGCGGCCGCCGCGCGCGCCCTTGGGCTCGGGGGTCCTCTCGAAGTCTCGCTTCGCCTTGTAGGTGCCGAGGCTGTCGGCCACGGCCCCTAGCTTGGCGTAAGCGGCGTCTCGTCGAGCGACTCGCGCAGGTCCTGCATCGACCGGTACACGGCCACGGCCCCCGCCTCGCGCAGCTCGGCCTCCGAGAAGCCGCCGGTGAGCACGGCCACCGTCGGCACGCCGGCACGCCCGGCCGCCTCGCAGTCCCAGGTGGTGTCGCCGACCATCACCGCGTCACCGCCGCCCGCCTTCTCGATCGCGGCCTGGACCAGGTCGGGCTCGGGCTTCGTGGCCTCGACGTCGGCCGACGTCGTCCAGCCGTCCGCGAGCTCGCGCGCGTCGAGGAGGTCGAGGTAGTGCTCGACCTCGTCCTCGTTCGCGGAGCTGGCGAGCACGACGGCGTGGCCTTGCCCCTTCAGGTCCTCGATAAGGCCCCGGGCGCCTTCGAGCGGCTCGACTTCGCCGATCAGCTCCGCGTAGAGGACCTTCTCCGCGGCACGGATGTCGTCGCCCTGCTCGTCCTCCACCCGCTCGCCCGCGAGCGCCTCCACGAGCTGGTCGCCGCCCATGCCGATGTGGCGGTGGACCCGCCAGATCGGCAGGACCACGTCGTGCTGGTGGAAGGCGCGGTACCACGCGATCGCGTGGTGGAAGTTGGTGTCGACGAGCGTGCCGTCGATGTCGAGGATCGCCGCAGGTGGCATGCGGCGGACCGTACCCGCCCCGATGTCACCAAAACGGGGTCGAACAGACGTCCAGGGGCGGTCATGAATCTTCTAAAGGTCCCTCGTTGTGGACCGACTCAAGTAGTGCATGCGTTTTTCCACAACCGCCGTCGCGCTGGCAGCCGCTGTTGTGCTGCTGCTCGTGGCCGTCCCCGCCGCCTCCGCGGCGGGTGCCTGCCAGTCCGCGAACGCGTCGGCGGGCAGCGCCACCAACAGGGCCCTGGTGCGCGCAACGCTGTGCGTGCTGAACGCGGAGCGCGCCCGGCACGACCTTCGCCCCCTGCGGCTGAACCGCAAGCTCGCGAGGGCCGCGCGACGGCACTCGCGCGCCATGGCGGCCAGGCGCTTCTTCTCGCACACCTCCCTGAGCGGTGCGAGCTTCGTCGACCGCATCCGCAGCACCGGCTACCTCTCCGGCGCCCGCAGCTGGTCCGTGGGAGAGAACATCGCGTACGGCTCGGGCCAGCGCTCCGCCCCCCGGTCGATCGGTAGAGCGTGGATCAACAGCCCCGGGCACCGGGCGAACATCCTCAGCTCGTCGTTCCGCGCGATCGGGATCGGGATCGCCCTTGGCACCCCCAGGGGTGGCCGCGGCGCGACCTACACGACAGACTTCGGCCGCCGCGGCTGAACCGTCCGTCAGTGCCTCTCCTACGCGACCGCGGCGAGTTCCACGCCCTCCTCGACGAGGTCGGACTCGCGGTCGTCCGCGATCAGGTCGAGCACGGCCTCCTCGACCGGTCGCTGTACGTCGGGCCATGGAGCGGGGTCCTCCGCGAGCTCCGGCAGCGCACCGCCGATCGTGAGCCCGCCGTCGAAGCGGTCGAAGACGCGCGGGTCGATGTACGACGCGCGGCAGACCGCCGGCGTGTTGCCTAGGTAGCGCGCCACCTCCTTGACCGCACGGGTCTTCGCGCGCGTGCGGCCCGACTTCGAGCTCGTGGCCATCCCGGCCACTGCGAGCGCCACGGCGGCGAGCACCGTCCCGCTCCAGGTGCGGAAGTCCTTGGCGCTGAAGTCGCCGCCGGTCGCCTCCTTGAGGTACCCGTTCACGTCTGCCGACTTGACGTCCACCCAGCGGCTCCCGACCTTGTAGGCGAGCAGCTCGCGCCCGCCACCCTGGCGAGCCTTGAGCGTGCGCGCGATCTTGGCCAGCTGGGGATCGCCGATCGTCTGCACGCGCCGCTGGCCGCCCTTCGCCTCGTAGTCGAAGGTCACCGAGTCGCCCGAGACGGTCACGTGGCGCTTGCGCATCGTGGCGATGCCGTAGGTGTCGTTCTCCTCGGCGTAGTTCTCCGAGCCGATCCGGAAGAAGCCGCGGTCCAGCAGCCGCATCGCGCACGCAAGCACCTTGTCGCGCGGCATCCCGCGCCGCGCGATGTCCTTCGCCACGCGCGTCCGCAGCCGCGGCAGCGCCCGCGCGAAGTCGATCATCTCCTCGAACTTCTCCGCGTCACGCCGCTCGCGCCACTTGTCGTGGTAGCGGTACTGCTTCCGCCCCGCGGCGTCCGTCCCCGTGGCCTGGATGTGCCCCATCGGATACGGACAGATCCAGACGTCCTCCCACGCCGGCGGAATGGCGAGCTCCCGGATGCGGGCGACCACGGCCGGCTCGGTCACCCGGCGGCCGTCGTCATCCAGATACTCGAACCCCTTGCCGCGCCGCCGCCGGCGGATGCCGGGACCGGAGCAATCGGCTCTTTTCAATCGGGCCATGGAGGAGTCCCATTCCCGCAGAGGCAGCCTGTCAATCCGAGCGAACGGCAGCGGTGAAGGGGTGCCGGGATGGGGTTGGGCGTTTTCCGTTGCGAAACGGAAACAGAAAGCGCCCAACTCCTCCAGGTTCCGCTGGGTTGCGCCCCGCCCCTTTGGTGAGCGATGCTCTTCCAAATGCCGGTCGACCCTGATCTGGCGCTCCGTCAGGCGGCGATCACGCGCGCTCAGGAATTAAGCGATGCGTACCGCGGCCTCATCCCATTGGCGGCTCTCCGCAACGGATTCGAGTTCCGGGGGCGGCGCATTAGCTTCGGCTCGTTCTTCAAGGGGATCCACCGCCCGAAGGAGATGGAGGGAGCTGCGGCGCTCACGTTGATGACCGCGGCCGAGAAGCCGGGCAAGCCGCGTCCGTACGAAGACGAGATCGATCTGGACGGCGGCGCCATCCTGTACCACTACCGTGCCGGGGCGCTCGATCAACCCGACAACAGAGCGCTGGAGGCCGCGCACGAGCTGCAGAGCCCGCTCATCTACTTCAAAGGGATCGCGCCCGGTCAGTACGTCGCCATCGCTCCTGTATTCGTCCGCGTGAACGACCCGGCAGCCCGGCTGGTGCTCTTGGACAAGGGCCTTGCCGGCATCGATACGCAGCCAGGGGGGCCGATCTCAACACCGGACATGCGGAGATACGCGCTGCGGGAGGTTCGCGTACGGCTGCACCAGCAGCGCTTTCGACAGGACGTGTTGCGTGCTTACCGCGATCGCTGCACCGTGTGCGCGCTCAGGGGCCACGATCTAGTCCAGGCGGCGCACATCGTCGCCGACCCCGCTCCGGAGGGAGTCGCCTCCGTGATCAACGGGCTTGCACTGTGCGCGATTCATCACCTCGCCTATGACCGCAACCTGCTCGGGATCGATCCGGAGGGCGGTGTCCACATCGCCCGAAGCCTTCGAGAGGAGCGCGACGGACCGATGCTGCGCGAGGGTCTCCAAGGGTTCCACGGCGCACGCATCCGAAAGCCGCGGCTCGAAACGGAGCATCCGGACCCCGATCGTCTGGCGGTTCGCTTCACGGCATTCGAAGCGGCCGCCTGAGGGTGGGGCGCTTTCCGTTGCGAAACGGAAACAGAAAGCGCCCAACCCATGTTCCTCGATGCAAGTCGTTACGCAAACGTGGTGCGCAGGCGCTCGAGCAACTCCGGGTCGCGGGCTGCCAGCACGGGTGAGCGCATCTCCAGCGACAGGTCGTCGGCGTCCGGGAACGCGACGGCGCCGCCGGCCTCGGTCACGAGCAGCTGGGCGGCTGCGGCATCTACGGAGCGGATCGGGCGCAGCGAGAGCATTCCGTCGAGCTGGCCGGCGGCCACGAGGCAGAGCGTCAGCGCCACCGAGCCGAGGGCGCGGATGCGGCGCGCCTCCACGGACGCGATCGCCGGCGCCGCGGCAGCGACGAGCTCCGGGCGGGCGGTCTCCAACCCGAGGACCTCCAGGGGTCCGGGCCGCAGCCGGGCGAGCGGCTCTCCGTCGCGAAACGCTCCCTCCCCCTTCACCGCCCACCAGTCGCGCCCTCGACGCGGCTCGTCGTCAGCCGACAGCCGCGGATCGAGCTCGGCCACCCAGCCGACCTCGACGTCGCCCATCCGCGGGCCGGAGGCGATGGCGATGGACACGCACGCGAAGGGCAGCCCACGTTTTGCATTGAGGGAGCCGTCAACCGGATCGATGACTATGCGTACCTCACTGCCCCCGGCGATCTGAAGCTCGCCGCGCTCCTCGGAGATGGCGGTGACGGGGACCTTGAGCGCCTCGATCTCCCCGAAGATCGCGTCCTCCGCCGCGCGGTCGATCACGTAGGCGGTGTCGCCGCCCTCGCCGCGGCCCGTCTCGACGGCGCGCTCCGCCGTGGTGGCGTAGGCGTGGACCGCGTCCCTCGCCGCTCCCGCCGCGCGGCGGCAGAAGCCGAGCCAATCGCTGCTGTCTGGCAAGGGCACGCTGCGGCGTATCCTAGGCGCCGATGCCCGTAGCCCTCGACGGCCTGAACCGCGCGCAGGAGGCGGCCGTCACGCACGCGGACGGCCCGCTTGTCGTGGTGGCCGGGGCGGGCACCGGCAAGACGCACACCGTGGTGCACCGCTTCGCCTGGCTCGTGGACCAGGGCGTGCCCGCCGAGCAGATCCTCGTGCTCACCTTCTCCGCCTCCGCGGCGGCGGAGCTGCGCGAGCGGCTCGAGGTGCTGCTCGAGTCGCCCTACGAGGAGCTCCACGTGGACACGTTCCGCTCCTTCTGCCTCCGTCTGCTCCAGGACGAGGCCCTCGAAGCCGGCGTCGACCCGTTCCTCTCGCCGGTCACGCCGGCCGACCGCCTCGCGCTCCTGCTGGAGCGAATCGACGACCTCTCCCTGCGCGCGCACGAGATCCGCGGCAACCCCGCACCGCTGCTTGCGAGCTTCGTCTCGCGGATCGACCGCCTGAAGCACGAGATGGTCTCCCCCGCGGACTACCGCGCTCACGCCGAGCGCCTCATGGGTGCGGCGACCACCGACGCGGCTCGCGCCCACGCCGCACGCGAGCTCGAGTTCGCGCGGCTCTACGAGGACCACGACCGGCTGCTGTCGGAGCGCGGGGCGCTCGACTTCGGCGACCTGGTGCTGCGCGCGTTCCAGCTGCTGCACGAGCGCCCGCACGTGCGCGAGCGCGTCGCGAGCCGCGTCCGCCACGTGCTCGTGGACGAGTACCAGGAGACGAACTTCGCCGAGGGCATGCTGCTCCGGCTGCTCATCGAGGAGCACCAGCAGGTGACGGTCGTCGGGTCGGACGCGCGCTTCCTCGAGGAGCTCCCGGAGGCGACCGTCGTGAAGCTCGAGCGCAACTGCCGCTCCGGCCGGCGCATCCTCGACGCGGCCACGGCGGCGCTGCCGGGCCGTCTCACCGGCGTGAGCGGGGGCCGCGTGCGCTTCTGGCGCGCCCGCTCAGAGCGCGCGCAGGCCCAGGCCGTGGCCGCCGAGGCCGAGCAGCTCGTCGCCGGCGGCGTGGCGCCGGAGCGGATCGCCGTGCTGGTGCGCTCGGTGAAGAGCGAGGGCGCGGTGATCGCCTCGGCGCTCGAGGAGCGCGCCGTGCCCGCGCGCACGTGCGGGGCCGCCGCCTACTTCCAGCGCGCCGAGGTACGCGACGTGCTCGCCTGGCTGCGCGCCCTTGCCGACCCGAACGACTCGGGCGCCGTCGTCCGCGCGCTCTCGCGGCCGCCCGTGGAGCTGCGCTCGGTGGACGTGGCGCGCCTCACGCAGCTCGCGCGCCGCCGCAAGCTCGACATGCCGTCCGCGGTGGCCGCCGCGCTCGAGGGTCCGCAGCTCTCCGAGGAGGGCCGCGACCGCGCCCGCGTGTTCCTGCGCCTCTACCGCTCGGCGTCGAACGCGTTCGAGGACCGCCGTCCCGACGCCTTCGTCCTGCGGCTGATCGAGCGCATCGGACTGCGCCGCCAGCAGGTCTTCGCCACCCACGCCGACACGGTCGAGCGCCTGCGCAACATCGCCAAGCTGTCCGAGCTGGCGGCGGCCTACATGCGCCGCGAGCCGCACGCCACCGCGCGCGACTTCACGCGCTACCTGGCCGCCGTGGCCGAGTCGGGACTGCGCGAGGAGGAGGCCGCGGGCACGCCCAGCGCTCCCGCGGTGCAGGTGATGACGATGGACGCCGCCCGCGGCCTCGAGTTCGACCACGTCTTCGTGCTCGGGCTGTCGGCCGCGCGCATGCCCGGGCCCTACCGGGCGGAGGCGGACGGCGTCCCGGTCGAGCTGCTGAAGCGGGGCTCCGGCGACGACGGCCGCGAGGCGCACGAGGCCGCCATGCGCGCGCTCCTCCACCTCGCCATCACGCGTGCGCGCAAGGGCCTCGTGCTCGCATGGTCCGAGGCCGCCCCGCAGGGCACGAACCCGCGGCCGTCGCCGTTCTACGAGGAGGCGATGGCGGCGGTCGGCGTCGAGGAGGAGGTCTTCGAGGAGGAGCTGTTCGGACCCGCCGAGGGACTCCACTCGACGTTCCGGATCATGCGCGACGAGCTGCTCGACACCGTCGCGCGCATGGGCGGCCGCCTCGGCGAGATGCGGCTCGACACCTACCTGGACGTAGACCAGGCCGTGTCCCGCTACCTCGAGCTGATCAAGGTCGCCGCGCTGATCGAGCGGGCGAAGGAGGGGCAGTCGCTCGACGCCGCGCTGCCCGCGCTCAACGAGATCCTGCTCCAGTGCGCCACGCCCGAGCAGCGCGAGATCCTGGAGCAGTCGGCGCTGGACGGCTGGCTGCGGGACACCGAGCGCGACCCCGCCGAGCGCCCGAGCGCGGCCCAGAACGGCGGCGAGCCGTCGCTCGACCCGTTCATACCGCGTCGCGGCCGCGGGCTGATGCTGTCGGCGTCCGACATCGACACCTACCGGATCTGCCCGCTGAAGTACAAGTTCGCGCGCGTCTTCCGGATCCCGCAGGAGCCCACGATCCACCAGCGCTTCGGCATCGTGCTCCACCAGGTGCTGGAGCGCTTCCACGGCCAGGGAGGCGGCTCCCTGGGCTCACTGATGGAGCTCTTCGAGGCCTCCTGGCGCCGCTCCGGGTTCGGCGACTCGGACGACGAGCTCCAGTTCCGCGAGCGCGCCGTCGCGGCGCTGGAGGAGTACTGGCGCCGTGACCGCGACTCGGACTCGGAGGCGGTCTGGTTCGAGCGCTCGTTCGCCTTCAAGATCGGGCCCCACCTGCTCCGCGGCCGCGTCGACCGCGTCGACCGCCATCCCGACGGCACGTTCGAGCTGATCGACTACAAGACCGGCAGAGCGAAGACCGAGCAGGAGCTGCGCGAGGACGTGCAGCTGTCCGTCTACCAGATGGGCGCGCGCGAGTCCTGGGGGATCGAGACGTCCGCCCAGAGCTACTTCTACGTGCTCACCGGCGACAGGGTGCCCGTGAAGCACTCCGAGGAGGAGCTCGAGCGCGTCAAGGCAACCGTCTCCGAGATCGCGGGCGGAATCCTCAAGCAGCGCTTCGAGCCGACGCCCTCACCGGAGATCTGCTCGCTTCTGCGACTACCGCATCATCTGCCCGGCGGCAGAGAAGTAGCTAGCGCACCACCGGGCGATCGTCGACCACGGGGCGGTCGTCGACCACGACGCCGCGGCGCCGGTCCGTCTGCGTGAGCAGGAAGAGGCCGATGACCAGGCCGATGACGCCGGCGATCATGAGGATCAGACCGATGGTCTGGATCTCGATGCCCGAGACCGTGGCGTTGACGGCGTACTTCAGGATCGCGCCGAGCGCGATCAGGAATATCGATGCTCCAATTGTCATGGGGTGATGGTGCCCGCCCCATGACGGGCGCAAACTACGACCCTTGTCCAGGCCCCTCAGGCCCGCGCTGGCGCAGAAAACGCTGGAAATCCCGTGCAATCGTGTCTGCAGAGGGGAGCTGGCCCTCGTCGGGCGGGTTCTCTGCCTGCACCTCGTCCACCGCGCTCTCGAGCCGCTCCACGAAGGCCTTCACCTCCGGATCGCTCGCCACGGCGGCGGTGACCTGGCGCTCGTAATCGTCGGCCGCCTCCTCGAGCTCGCCGCCGTCGACCGCCAGCCCGGCGGTTCCCTCGAACGCGCGCACGAGCGCAAGCGCGACCTTCGGGTTAGGCGAGGCCGCCACGTAGTGCGGCACGGACGCCCACAGGCTCACCGCCGGCAGGCCCTCCTCGGCGCACGCGCGCTGGAGCACTCCGACGATCCCCGTCGGGCCCTCGTAGCTCGGCGGCTCGAAGCCGAGCCGCTCGACGAGCGCCTCGTCGGAGGTGATGCCGGTGATCGCGACCGGGCGGCTGTGCGGCACGTCGGCCAGCAGCGCGCCCAGGGTGATCACGAGCTTCACGCCGAGGTCGCGGGCGGTGGAGATCACGTCGTCCGTGAAGCGGCGCCAGCGCAGCGAGGGCTCGACTCCCTGGAACAGCACGAGGTCGCCGTCCGCGCCGGGCACCGGCGCGACCGAGAACGAGTTCTCGGGCCACTCGACCTCGCGGAAGCTCCCCTCGGTGAGCTTGACCGTCGGGCGCACGGCGGTGAAGTCGTAGAACTCCTCGGGGTCGATCCCGGCCACCTCGCGCGCCTCGAAGGAGTCCCGGATGTACGAGAGTGCCGCGGAGGCGGCCTCCCCGGCGTCGTTCCACCCCTTGAACGCGCACACCATCACGGGCGCACGAAGCTCGGGGCGGTCCCGCCAGATCACGTCGGTCATCAACCTCACCGTACCCAACGTCCGATCCCCGGATCACGATTGGAACGTGACGATCGCTGAGCTACGACCCGGCGGCGAGGTTCAGGGCGTCTTCGCGTGCACGCGCAAGGATCGCCTGACCGCCAAGAACGGCTCGCCCTATCTGGCGGTAGAGCTGCGCGACCGCACGGGCGCGATCCCCGGCAGGGCCTTCCGCGACGCCGACTTCCTCGCGGGCCAGTTCGAGCGCGGCGACCTTGTGACCGTGAGCGGCCGCGTCGAGCGCTTCCGCGACGAGCTCCAGGTCGAGCTGAAGTCGATCAAGCGCGCCGCGGAGGAGGTGCCCGACCCCTCGGAGTTCCTGCCGGTCGCCTACCGCGACATGGACGAGCTGGACGGCTTTCTCGAGCACCTCGCGCGCGAGGTCTACGACCCGGACCTGCGCGCCCTGCTCGACGCCTTTCTCGGCGACGAGGCCTTCCGCGCGGAGCTCCGGCGCACCCCCTGCACCCGCTCCGGCCATCACGCCTACCTGGGCGGGCTGCTCGAACACACCGTGGCGGTGGCGACGCTCGCCTTCGAGACCTGCACGCTGCACCCCCGGCTCAACTCCGACCTGCTGCTCACGGCCGCGATCCTCCACGACGCGGGCAAGACGCTCGAGTTCCAGCTCGGCGCGGAGATAGCACTCAGCGAAGCGGGCGCGCTGGTGGGCCACGTCACGCTCGGCCAGCAGCTTGTTGCGGAGCGGGCACGCCGTATCGAGGGCTTCCCCGAGGCGAAGCTGCATGCGATCTCTCACTGCATCCTGGCCCATCACGGCCCGGACGCCCTGCCCGGCCGCCGCTTCCGCTCCGCCGAGGCGCTTGCGCTCTACCGCCTGAACGCCCTCGATGCGGGCGTCAAAGGCGTGCTGGAACATGGATTTCGCCTAGACGGATAGGCACGAGTTTTCCGTTCGGGGCTTGTGTCAGCGGGCCTCCGTGCCGACACAGAAGAGAGGTGTCCGAGCAAGAGTCGAGTCCCGCGACCGCCCAGGCGGAGGCCGTAGAAGAGCTGCTGCGTCAGCTCGTGGACGCCCGCTTCGTGCTTACGGATCGCGACGGCGCCGTTACGCGCTGGAGCAGGCCCGCCGAGGAGCTGTTCGGCTGGCCGAGCGCCCGCATGCTCGGGCGCCCGCTGATCGAGACGCTCGCCGTAGCCGGCGAGCTGCCGGAGTTCGGCGGCGTCATACAGACCGTCGCCCGCCGCAAGGACGGCACCGAGCTCGAGCTCACGCTCACATTCGTCCCGGTCGGGATGAGCCAGAGCCTCGAGTTCAACGGCTTCCTCGAGGCGCTCGAGATCGCCGCTCCGCGCGGCAACGCGCTGAAGCAGCTCCAGCGGAGCCACCGCACCGTCGTCGACTGGGTCAACGCCGCCATGCGCGGCGCGGCGCACCTCGAGGACGACGACCTTGCCGCAGGGACGATCGTCGCCTTCCGCCCGCTGGTCGAGCTGCCGCCCGCGCCGCTCCCCGAAGACGAGGAGCTGGACGCCGAGCAGACGGCGACCGCGAACGCCGCAGGCCAGATCGCCGACGCGGTGGAGGCCGCGCTCGGACGCTCCGACGGCCTCGAGCGCACCACGCACGAACTCGAGCAGGCGCGCGCCGACGCCCTGGCTGCCCGCGGCGAGGCCGCCGAGGCGGCCGCACGGATCACCGAGCTCGGCGGCGAGCTCACGGAGACGCGCCGTGTTCTCGACGAGATGCGCGCGCAGGCCGAGGAGGAGCGTGACCGCACCCGCGCCGTCGTCGAGGAGACGCGCGAGATCGCGGAGCGGCTGGAGCGCGAGCTCGCCGGCACACCGCAGGCGCAGGAGAACCTGAGCGCTCGCCTCGAGGAGACGCGCGCGACCGTCGCTGACATGCGGGCGACGCGCGAGCGGGTGGAGGCGCTGGAGTCCGCGATCGAGAAGGAACGCGAAGCGGGCGACGACCGCCGCCGGGTCGAGGCCGAGCTCCGCGAGACGCGCACACGGGTGCAGCAGCTCGAGGGCGTGATCGCGGAGACGCGCGAGCGCGACGGCGACGTGGAGTCGACCGCCACGGACGAGCTCCGCGACCGCGTGGAGACGCTCGCCCGCGAGCTGGCGCGCTTGAGCGATACGACCCCTGACGGCGAGCTCGAGGAGATGCGCGCCAAGCTGGCCGCGCTCGAGGGCGCCGGCACCGGGGCGCCCGACGGACTGCGCGAGCAGCTGGAGGAGACCAGCTCCAGGCTCGGAGAGCTCGAGCGCGCGCTTGCGGAGGCCGCCCAGGGCGCCGAGCTGAGCACGGCGCTCGACGAGACTCGAGCGCGCGTGGAGGAGCTGGCGAGCGAGCTCGCCTCGGTCGCGGCGGAGCGCCCCGAGGCACACGGGCAGACCGAGCAGCAGGTGCGCGTTCGCGAGGAGCTCGAGGCAATGCGCGGCAAGCTCGAGTCGCTGACGGGCGAGCGCATCGAGGAGCACCGCGTGCTCGCCGGAGACCTTGCCGACACGCACGCCAAGCTGAACGCCCTCGTACGCTCGGTCACCGACGAGCGTCAGCGCGCCGACGAGGCCCGCGCCCTGCTCGGCGACCTGCGCCAGGAGCTGGCCCAGGTCCGCTCGAGCGCCGGCACAGGAGCGCCCTCCGGCGACGGCACGGCGCTCTCCGGGGATGCCCTTACCGCTGTGGAGCGTCTCACCGCACTGGCGGAGCAGGCGGCGGACGCGGCCCGGACGCACTCCGCGAACGCGTCCGACGCGTCGACTCAGGCCGAGGCGCGAGCGAGCCGGGCCGAGGAGGCCGCCGGCGCCGCCGAGGCGCAGGCGCTCCGCGCGGCCGAGAACGTGTCAGGCGTCGAGACGCGGGTGGCGCAGGCCGAGCAGGCGCTCGCGGCCGTCGAGGACGAGCTGACGAGCGCGCGCGACGCGGCCGAGGTCGTGAACGCCCGCGCCGGCCAGGCGGAGAAGGCACTAGCCGCCGTCGAGCTTCACGCGGCGCGCGCCAGCGAGGCGGTCGGCGCGGCCGAAGCCCATGCGGGCCGTGCCGAGCAGGCCGTGAGCGGCGTGGACGCCGGCGCGGAGCGCGCCGAGCAGGCCGCCGCCGGAGTGAGCGCGCACGTGGAGCGCGTCGTGCAGGCCGTCGAGGACCAGCGGGCCGGTGCCGAGCGCGCCGAGCAGGCCGCCGACCGCGCGGAGGGCGCGATCGCGCGCGGCGACGAGCTCGCCGAGCGCATCGAGAAGGACATCGAGCGCGCAGGGGCGGCCGCGTCCAGCGTCGAGCAGGCCATCGAGCACGCCGAGGAGACTGCAGCAGGGGTAGAGCGGGACGCCGCTCGCGTGGAGGCCGCCGCCGAGCAGGTCCAGGCAGCCGTTCAGCGAGGCGCCGAGATCGCGGGCGAGGTCGAGGCAAAGGCCGGGCGCGTCGACGAGCGCGCCGCCGTGATCGAGCGTCAGGCCGAGCGCGCCGAGGCGGCTGTGACCGCGGCCGAGCGGCATCTGATGCGCGCGAACGAGGCGGTCGGGAACGCCGACCGCCATGCCGACCGCGCCGGCGAGCAGGCGGGCGCGGTCGAGGAGACCGCGCGCCGGCTGGCCGAGGCCGCCGCCGCCGCACAGCGCGAGGCCGACCGGGCACGCGACGCCGCCGCCGCCGCCGAGCAGGCCGCCGCCGCCGCGCGCCAGTCCGCCGACGAGGGCGCCGCGACGGCGCACGGGCACGCCGAGGAGCTTCGCCGGATCAGCCGCTACGAGTCGAGCTCGGCGGCGGGCGCCGCGCCGGCACCGGCACCGGCACCGGCACCGGCACCCGCAGCGGCAGCAAACGGCGCTCCCCCGGCACCCAGCTCGCCCGTCGACCCGACGAGCCAGCGCCCCGCCGATCCGACCCTGCCGCCGATGGAGATCTCCGATCGCAAGCCTCTCCTCGCCCCGAAGAAGGTCGCTCCGAAGCGCGAGCCGCGCGCCGGCTTCGACGACGTGAAGGAGCCGAGGGCGACGATCGGCCTCGACGGACGCTTCCGCGAGCTGAACCAGCCGTTCTCCGACCTGGTCGGCTACGGCGAGGCGGAGTTCCAGTCGGCGATCTGGCCTCCGGTGATGGACCGGGCGAACCTCGACAAGCACCGCGAGCAGATAAGGGACATGCTCGCCGGCAAGATCGAGTCCGCGGACATCAAGACCGGCTACGTGCACGCCCAGGGCCTGCTCGTGCCGATCGTCGGGAAGCTCACGCTCGTCCGCGAGAACGGCGAGCCCGCGCACTTCCTGCTCGAGACTTCGTAGTCTCAGCACGGTGATCCCGGACGCCGGCATGCTGCCGTGGTTCGAGCGGCTGCGCGAGGACGTGCCTGAGCTCGAGCCGCTCGACGCGCACACCCACATCGGCTCGAACGACCCGGACGGCTACCGCTGCAGCCGCGAGCAGCTGGTGGAGGCGCTCGAGCGGATCGACGCGCGGGCGTTCGTTTTCCCCATGCACGAGCCCGACGGCTACACGGCCGCGAACGACATGGTCGTCGCGGAGGCCGAGCGGAGCGACGGGCGCCTGTTCGCGTTCTGCCGGCTCGACCCGCACGAAGACGCGCTCGCGGAGATCGAGCGGGCGCTGGCCCGAGGCGCGCGCGGGATCAAGCTCCATCCCCGCGCGGAGCAGTTCACACTCGACCACCCGGACCTCGAGCCGGTCTTCGCGCTGGCGAGCGAGCGTCGCCTGCCGGTGCTCGTGCACGCCGGCCGCGGCATCCCGGCACTCGGGCGGCACGCCGTAGAGGCCACCGGCCGCCACCAGGGCATGCGCCTCATCCTCGCCCACGCGGGGATCTCCGACCTCGCCTGGATCTGGCGCGAGGCGCCCAGCCATCCGAACCTTTTCTTCGACACCTCGTGGTGGTCGCCGGCGGACGTGCAGGCGCTGTTCGCCCTCGTGCCGCCGGGACAGATCCTGATGGCGAGCGACGCTCCGTACGGCGCGCCGGCCTGGGCCGCCGTGATGGCCGGCCGCAATGCCCTCCAGGCCGGGCTCGACGCCGACCAGACGCGGGCCGTGCTCGGGGGCCAGGCGCTCCGGCTCGTGAACGGAGAGGAGCCGCTCGACCTGGGCCCGCCGCCGGGCAGCGAGGGCCTTGCGCGCGACCCGCTGCTCGACCGCGTCCACTCGTTCCTCATGAGCGCGCTCGGCCAGATGTTCCACGGAGTGGAGCCGACGGAGACGCTGGCGCTCGTGCGGCTCGCCTGCGACGTCGGCGACGGCGCCCCGCAGGAGCCGATCTGCCGCTGCGTGCTCGAGCTGCTCGACGCTCGCGAGAGCTACTCGCCGGAGGGCGACGGACGCCCCGCGCACTTCGCGCCGGGGCTCCACTTCCTGATCGGCGCGCTCGGAATCGTGCGCACCCCCGACGTGCCGCTGCCGGAGTTTCGCGAGCTTGCCGCGGGGTAGGCCGGCCTAGGAGCTCCGCGTCAGGCCACCACGCGGAGAGCCTCGAGCTCGCGGCGCATCGCGAGGCGCTTGAGCGCCTTTGACTCGATCTGGCGCACCCGTTCCGCCGAGAGTCCGAGCCGGCGCCCGGTCTCGCGCAGCGGCTGCGGATCGTCCCCGTTGATCCCGAAGCGCAGCCGGATCACGTCGCGCTCGGTCTCCGGGAGCTCCTCGATCGTGCGGTGCAGGAGCTCCTCCGAGAGGCTCACCTCGACCTCCTGGTCGACCGGCGGCGTGCCGCCCTCCAGCAGGTCGCCCAGGGCGGTATCGCCCTCCTCGCCGACGGGCCGGTCGAGGCTCGTGACGGTGCGGGCAGCGTCGCGGACCTCCTCGACCTGGTCGAGCGGCAGCTCGGCCTCGCGCGCGATCTCGTCGTCCGACGGCTCGCGCCCCAGCCTCGCCGAGAGGTCGCGCTCGGCGCGCACGATCTTCCGCTCGCGCTGGCCGATATGGACCGGGATCCGGATCGTCCGCGCCTTGTTCGCCAGCCCTCGCTGGATCGCCTGGCGGATCCAGAAGGTCGCGTAGGTCGAGAACTTGTAGCCCTTGCGCCAGTCGAACTTCTCAGCGGCGCGGATCAGCCCGAAGATCCCCTCCTGGGTCAGGTCGAGCAGCGACAGCTCCTGGCCCTGGTACTTCTTCGCGATCGAGACGACGAGCCGCAGGTTCGAGTTGATCATGCGCTCCTTCGCCTTGAGGTCGCCCTGCTCGATCCGCTTGGAGAGCTCGACCTCCTTCTCGGCGTTCAGGAGCGGGTAGCGCCGGATCTCGTTCAGGAACAGCTGGAGCGCGTCCGTGGTCGCCACCGCGAGCTCTCCGTTCCGGAACGTGGTCGGCTCGACCGCGGCCCGCCCGCAATCGTCCGAGACGTCGATGCCCTGGCCCTCGAGGTGGGCCTCCAGCACGTCCACGTCGTCCTCGGCCAACTCGAGCGCTTGGACCAGCTCCTCGAACTCGGAAAGGTTGATGCAACCGCGCTCCTCGCCGCGAGCGATCAGCGCCGCCACCTCAGGACGTGAGGT
The DNA here is from genome assembly GCA_963786845.1 of uncultured Thermoleophilaceae bacterium. Classification (GTDB taxonomy): domain Bacteria; phylum Actinomycetota; class Thermoleophilia; order Solirubrobacterales; family Thermoleophilaceae; genus JACVRW01. The sequence continues at coordinate 59,718 of CAWBAP010000006.1, read as the reverse complement.
GAGCTCCTGCGCCACGGGCCGCATGCTACGCCGCCGCCGCGCCCGCTGCGGAGAGCCTGTCGAGAGATCGCCGCAGCAGCCGCGACACGTGCATCTGGGAGACGCCGACGTGCTCGGCGATCTCCGCCTGGGTGAGGTCCTCCTCGAAGCGCAGGCGGAGAATCAGCCGCTCGCGCGCGGGCAGCGCCTCCAGGGTGCCCCGCAGCGTCTCGCCGATGTCCACCAGCTCGTAGCCGTGCTCGTCCTCACGCAGCGACTCCCCGAGCGTCCAGGTCTCCTCCTCGCCGCTGCCGGGCCGGGGCGCGTCCAATGAGACGGCCTCGTACGCCGTGGCGGCCTCCATCGCCTCGAGCACGTCCTCCACCGGCTCCCCGACGGCGGCGGCGATGTCGCGCGGAGTCGGGGACCGTCCGAGCTTCGCGGGGAGCGCTCCGAGCGCCTCGCCGACCTTGAGCACCAGCTCCTGCGTGGCGCGCGGCACGTGGACCGACCAGCCCTTGTCGCGGAAGTGGCGCTTGATCTCGCCCAGCATCGTCGGCACCGCGTAGCGCGTGAAGCCATTGCCGCGCTCCGGGTCGTAGCGGTCGACCGCCTTGATCAGGCCGACGCAGGCCACCTGAACGAGGTCCTCGAGCGGCTCGCCGGCGTGGCGGTAGCGTGCAGCGAGCTGCCGCGCCAGCGGCATGAAGCGGACCACGAGCGCGTCCCGTGCATCCAGGTCGCCATCGCGGTGATAGCGCGCAAGGAGCCTGTCGTCCTCGAGCCTCCTTGCCTCTGGAGACTCAGCCGCCGGCTCCCCCAACAGGACGGCTGGTGTCACGTGTCACATATCACCCTTTCGGGGAGAAGTGAAACCTGGTGGGGTCAGGTGACGGCGGATGCGTCATCCACCATCTCGAGCCGCTCTTCCAGGCGGGTGATGGCGAAAACGCGCTGAACTGGCTCCGGACCGCGCACGATCACGACGCGGCGCCCGGCCTCCTTGGCGCGCTCGTCGGCGGTGACGAGGCAGCGCAGGCCGGTCGAGTCGAGGAACGTGAGACGCGACAGGTCGAGCACCACGATGGGCGGCTCGCCCTCCTCCACCCGCCGCAGCTCGTCCTGCACCTTGGCGACGGTGGAGAGGTCGAGCTCTCCCTTCAGGGCCACGTGCACGAGTCCGTTGCGGTCCTCGGTTTCCACATCGAGGATCTCCACGTGGGCTGGAACCTAGCGCAACCCCGCCTTTCCCGCGAGTTGCCAGGCGAACCCGAGCTGCACCGCCGCGAAAGCAAGCTCGAGCGCGCGTTCCGGGACGGCGTTCGCGAGGAGCACCCCCGCGAGCACGCCGAGGGGTGAGAGCACGCCGATGACTATGCCGTCGCGCAGCCGCAGGTTGCCGTATTCGCGCTGCCGCGCCGTGCCCACGACCGCCATGAGCACGATGGCCACCAGCGAGGTCGCGACGGCCTCCAGCTGGGACAGGTGGGCGAAGACGACGAGCGCCGGGACGAACACGACGCCGCCGCCCACTCCGAGCAGCCCGCCCGCCAGTCCGGCGACGAAGCCGAGCGCGAGCAGGCCGGTGAGGTCGAGGGCGTCCATCAGAACACCAGCGCCGCCGCGGAGGCCAGCAGGAGCACGATGAACGCGCCCGCCACCGCCCGCTCGGAGATCCGCTGCTGGATGGCCGTGCCGGCCAGCACGCCGGCGATCGCGGGGGCGGCCACCAGCAGGCCCTTGGCGAGGTCCACGTTCCCGTAGGCGGCGTGAGCCGCGGCCGCAAGCGCGCCGATGATGACTATCGCCGCGAGCGACGTGCCGGTGGCCTCCCGCTGCCCGTAGCCGAGCCACAGCACGAGCAGGGGAACGATGATCGCCCCGCCGCCCACGCCGAAGAGGCCCGAGAACGCGCCGGCGACGGTGGCGATGGCTGCCAGGCGCACCGGGGCATACTACGGCGCCTGTGGAGGCGCTTCGTCCCCTCACCGCGGACCCCGCGCGAGCGGCCCTGTTCTTCGACGTGGACGGCACTCTCGCGCCGATCGTCGAGCGCGCCCAGGACGCCCAGGTGCCGAAGGAGGCCTCGCTGCTCCTCGCTCGGCTGTCGCGCCGCTACGCGTGCGTGGCCTGCATCTCCGGCCGGGCGGCGGCCGACGTGCGCAGGCTGGTCGGAGTCGGCGGGATCGCGTACTCGGGTCTGCACGGAGCGGAGCTGCTCGAGCCGAACGCGAGCCGAGCGCAGACGATGCCGGAGTTCGCCCGCCACACGCCGGAGGTGAAGGCGTTCGTGGGCGAGCGCGACACTTCCGAGCTGCGGGCTCTCCGCGTGCGCATCGAGGACAAGGGGCCGATCATGACCTTCCACTGGCGCGGCGCGCCCGACGAGGAGGCCGCGCACGCCCGCGTCACGCGGATCGCCGAGGAAGCCGAGGCCGCGGGGCTCTGGACCCATTGGGGGCGGAAGGTGCTGGAGATCCGCCCGCCCGTGCCCATCGGCAAGGGGCGGGCCGTGAGCGACCTCCTGGCCCGGCAGCCCGTGCGGGCCGCCCTTTACGCGGGCGACGACGTGACCGACCTCGATGCCTTCGCCGCCCTGGGGGAGGTCGAGAGTGCGGTGAGGGTCGGCGTGCGCTCCGACGAGGGGCCGCGCGAGATCGTCGACCAGGCCGACGTCGTCGTCGACGGCGTCGAGGGCGTCCTCGAGGTGCTGGAGGCGCTCGACGGGCCATGAGGTTCCGCGACTTCCTGCGCGTGTCCGTGCTGATCTACGGCGCGGCCGCCACCGCGCTGGCGATCGTGTCCATCCTGGGGGCCACCCGCGCGGACACGAACACGCTCGTCTACGTGGCGGCGATCTGGTGGTGCCTGGCCGTGCTGGCCGGGCTCTGGCTGGGCCGCCGCCCGGAGACCACCGAGGGCATCGGGACGCTGCTTGCCGGCGCGCGCGTGACCAACTCGCTCCCGCAGATGGAACCGGCATCGGTGATGTTCAACCGGCTCTGGCCCGTGGCCGTGGCGGTGGTCGTGGCGGGGGGAGTGGGCTTCTTCGTGCCACAGGTGCCGGTGGTCGCGACCGGCTTCTTCCTGCTGGTCGCACTCCTGTGGCGGCGCCAGTCGAGCGCGGTGGCCGCAATAGAGGGGCGCGACGGCGCGGAGTTCTGGTTCGACCGCACCGCCCCGTTCGGCCCGCCGAAGCTGCTGCGGCTGCCCGGCCTGCGCCGGATCGAGCCGCCGATCTAGCCGCGCTTGCGGAGGCGGTCCAGCTCCGCCCAGGGGCGCGAGTTCCCGACCTGGTCCGCGGTGAGCCACGCGCGCCGCGCGGTGGCCACGCCCCAGCGCATGTTCTTCAGCGTGCGCGGCCAGTGGGCGTCGCTGTTTATCAGGAGCGTGACCCCCGCCTCGGCGGCGGCGCGCGCGTACACGTCGTTCAGGTCGCGGCGGTCCGGGTTCGCGTTGATCTCCAGGAAGGTGCCGGTCTCGACCGCCTTCTCGATCACGCGGTCGAGGTCGAGCGCGTAGGCCTCGCGGCGCTCGATCAGCCGGCCCGTGGGATGGCCGATCACGTCCACGAGCGGGTGCTCCATCGCCCCCAGCATCCGCTTCGTCTGCTCCTTCTCGGAGAGCCGGAACGAGGTGTGGAGGCTGGCGACCACCCAGTCGAGCTGCTCGAGCACGTCGTCGGCGTAGTCGAGCGACCCGTCGCGCAGCACGTTGCTCTCGGTGCCGGCGAGCACTGCGATCCCGAGGTCCGGCAGCGCGCGGATCTCCTCGACGCGCCGAAGCAGCGCGTCGGCCTGCACGTCGTTCCCGAAGCCGTGCGTGGCCGAGTGGTCCGTCATCGCGACGTACTCGTAGCCGAGCTCGCGGGCCGCGCCCGCCATCTCCTCGACGCTCGCGTGCCCGTCGGAGAGCGTGGTGTGCATGTGGAGGTCGCCGCGGATGTCGCCCAGCTCGATCAGGTGCGGCAGCCGGCCGTCGCGTGCCGCCTCGAGCTCGCCGCGGTTCTCGCGCAACTCCGGCGGGATGAACTGCATGCCGAGCCGCTCGTAGACCTCCTCCTCCGTCGTGAACGCCTCTGACGCGCCGCTCTCGTCGTCGGAGACGCCGTACTCGCTCACGTGCAGGCCGCGCCGCACGGCCTCCGTCCGCAGCGCCTCGTTGTGCTTGCCCGAGCCCGTGAAGTGCTGGAGCAGGTTGCCGAAGGCCTCCTCGGGAACGATCCGGAAGTCGACGGGGAGGCCGGAGTGCGTGACCGCCTTGGCGCCGGCCTCGCCGCCGGTCGACACCGAGTCGACGGAGTGCAGGTTGCCGAACGCCTCCGAGAGGGCGGCCGGGTCACTGGAGGCGGCGACGATGTCGAGGTCCTTGACGGTGTCCGCGAGGCGGCGGGCGCTGCCGGCCAGCTCCACGCGGATCGCCGCCGGGTGGTCGCGCAGCGTGGCCACCAGCTCCTCGGCCACGGGGAGTGCCTTCGACAGCAGCATGCGCGCCTTGGGGCGGCCGTCCGCGCCCGCCGCGAAGGCGGCGAGCAGGTTCTCCTCCGCCTTCGTCCCGAAGCCCTTGACGTCCCCCACCTGCCCGCTCTCGGCCGCGTGGCGCAGCTCCTCGATCGACGACACGCCGAGCTCGTCGTGTAGCAGGCGGGCGCGCTTCGGACCGAGCCCGGGGATGCGCGTGATCTCCACGAGGCCGGAGGGAATGCGCTGCTTCAGCTTGTCCGCCGAGGGGATCGAGCCGGTGTCCAGCAGAGCGTCGATCTTCTCGGCGATCGTCTTGCCCACCCCGGCCAGCTCGACCGCGCGGCCCTGCTTGGCGAGCTCGGCCACCGAGACGCCTGCCTCACGGATCGCCTTCGCGGCGTTGCGGTAGGCCACCACGCGGTAGACGACCGCGCCGTCCAGCTCGTAGAGGCTCGCCAGCTCCTCGAAGGCCTCGGCTATCTCCCCGTTGCGCATCCCCGACTAGCCTACGCGCCGCTTTGCCCGCCGCATGGCTCATCCTGCCGACCTACAACGAGGTCGAGAACGTCGAGGCCGTCGTGCGCGCCGCGCTGGCGCAGCTCGCGACGACCGGGCTGGATCACACCGTCCTCGTCGTGGACGACGGCTCTCCGGACGGCACGGGCGAGGTGGCCGATCGCCTCGCGGCCGAGCTGCGGGAGGTGCGGGTCCTGCACCGCGAGGCGAAGGATGGCCTGGGCCGCGCCTACCTCGCGGGCTTCGAGCTCGCCCTCGCGAACGGGGCGCACCTGATCCTGGAGATGGACGCCGACTTCTCGCACGACCCGGCGGACCTCCCACGGCTGATCGCCGCCGCCGGCGCCGCCGACCTCGTGCTCGGCTCGCGCTACGTGCCGGGCGGCGGCGTGGAGAACTGGGGCGCGCTCCGGCGGCTCCTCTCGCGCGGCGGCTCGTGGTACTCGAGGGTGCTGCTCGGCGTTCCCGTGCGCGACCTGACCGGCGGCTTCAAGTGCTTCAACCGGCGCGTGCTCGAGACCGTCGACCTGAGCGACGTGCGCGCGGACGGCTACGGCTTCCAGATCGAGCTGACCTACAGGGCGATCCAGGCCGGCTTCACGGTCGCGGAGATCCCGATCCTGTTTCGGGAGCGCCGCGTGGGGCAATCGAAGATGACTGCGCGCATCGCGCTCGAGGCGGTCTGGAAGGTGCCCGCCCTCCGGTTCCGCCGCTAACGCGAAGAGCTCAGCTAGCCCGCGCCAGAGCGGCAGTCGCGCACAAGCTGCAGCACCCCGGCGTGCATGCGGCGGGCAAGACGGTCGTGGCGGCCCAGCCGTTGCTCGGTTCGCTTCATTCGTTTGGCGGCTCTACGGATGGCGTCCGCGTTAGCGCATCCTTTCCGCAGTTCTGCGGTGAGGGCGCGATTCTGGTCAGCGAGCCGCCTGGTCAGTGTCGCGCGGGTGCGAGCGGGGGCAGGTTCCTTCTCAGCCCGCGTCTCCACAGCGCGCTTTGCGCCCGGTTCCCGACCCGCTTTCTTCTCGTCGCCGCCGTCGCTGCCGCAGCCGACAAGGGCCACGATCAGCAATACGGGAGCCCGCCTTCGCACTGGGGCGATGATTTCCGGTTTCGAGCCGTGTTAGTCATGGCCCTTGCTACGTAACACCGTCTGCCATGGCTACACTTCATTTAGTGAAGCGGGGGTTGGGTTCACAAGGTCCATAACTCGCTATTTCGTGAAGCGACTCGAACCGCGACAAGGAGCAGCTGTGGCAGGCAATCTCGACGAGGTCACCGATAACAACTTCCAGGCGGAAGTGCTCGAGGCCGACAAGCCGGTCCTGGTCGACTTCTGGGCGCCGTGGTGCGGCCCCTGCCGGATCATCGCCCCGCATCTCGAGGAGCTTCAGGCCGAGCGCGACGACCTGCGCGTCGTGAAGCTGAACGTGGACGACAACCCGCAGACCGCGGCGCAGTACAACGTGATGTCGATCCCGATGCTGCTGCTCTTCAAGAACGGGCAGGTCGCGCACCAGATCATCGGCGCGATGCCGAAGAACCGGCTCCTGCAGGAGATCGAGCCGGCGCTCCAGCCGGCGGCCTAGCTAGACCGCTTCCGCGCCCTGCGGGCGGCGGTCCTGGCGCGCGCGCCAGTTGCCGCCGAGGGCGCCGAGGATGGCGCCCGCGAGCGTCGTCACGAACACGAGCCCGACCTGCGGCTCGGGGAGGTGCGCCTTCGTCTCCTCCGGGTTCAGCATCTCGTTGCCGAGCAGGATGAAGCTCCCGAAGATGAGGCCGCCGATGGCGCCGCGCACGAAGCCCTCGCCGGCGTCGCGGTGCTCGATGCCGGCGAGGAAGCCGCCCAGGATCCCGAGCGGACCCGACATCGCGTAGTAGAGGATCTCGTTCACGCTCAGCGCGAAGCCGGTGAGGATCCCGAAGACCGCCGGAACGACGATCCCGCCGACGAGCTGGAGCCAGAACGGCCTGTCGAGAAACGGCGGCGGGAGGTGCTTCACGTGGCGAGCCTAACCGAGATCGACAGGTGCCTGCCCTCGATCTGGGCGCTCTCGGCCTCGCCCTGCGACCCGTCGAACGCGAGCGACGTCGCGAGCGTCTCCCCGGCCACGTAGTCCTCGTGCTCGCGCGCCGCGGCGAGCAGCTCCTCGTCGCCGGCGAGGGTGAGCGCGATGCGGTCCTCCACGTCGAGCCCGGCGTTCTTGCGCGCGGCCTGCACGGCGTGCACCACCTCGCGCGCCAGGCCCTCGCGCCGCAGCTCCTCGTCGAGCTCGAGGTTGAGCGCCACGGCGTGCGTCCCCGAGCGCTCCACCTGGTAGCCCTCGAGCGGCTGGAGGACCATCGTCACGTCGTCGGGCCCGATCTCGCGGTCCTGCCCGTCGATGCTCACCCCGACGCGCCCGCCGGCGCGGAGCGTCCCCGGGTCGAGTGCCGCGATCGCGGCCGCCACCTGCGGCATCTGCTTCCCGAAGCGCGGGCCAAGGGCGCGGTAGTTCGGCTTCAGCTCGAAGCGGCCCAGCTCGTCGGCCTCGGACACGTAGCGGACGGACTTCACGTTCAGCTCGCCCCTCAGGAGAGTCTCCAGGTCCTCGATCGCATTTCGCTCGCGATCGGCCGCCACCACGACCGCCTCGCGCAGGGGCTGACGGATTTTGATCTTCGCGTGACCGCGAGCCGCCCTCCCGAGCTCGACCGCGTTCCGGACGACGTCCATGCGCCACTCGAGCCCCTCGTCGCGCCCGCCCGGCTCGGGGAAGTCGCAGAGGTGCACCGACGGCTCCGAGCCGTCGAGATTGTCGTAGATCTCGTCGGTCACGAACGGCGTGAGCGGCGCCAGCAGCTTCGACACGCCGAGCAGGCAGTCGCGGAGCGTCTCGAAGGCGGCGGAGTCGTCGCCGCGCCAGAAGCGCCGGCGCGACAGGCGCACGTACCAGTTCGACAGGTCGTCCACGAAGTCGGCGATGGCGCGTCCCGCGAAGGTGGTGTCGTAGTCCTCCATCCGCTCGATCACGCGCTCCGTCGTCGCAGAGAGCCGCGAGCGGATCCACCTGTCCAGATCGGTGTCCTCGGAGCGGGGCGGAAGGTCCGTCGCCAGGTTCGCGTACTGGACATAGAACGCGTACGTGTTCCAGAGCGGCTTGAGGAACTGGCGCACCGACTCGCCAACGGTCTCCAGCGAGAAGCGGTAGCCGTCCCAGGGCTGCGTCGAGGTGAAGTAGTACCAGCGGAACGCGTCGGCGCCGTGCTCGTTCAGGACGTCCCACGGCACGACGACGTTGCCCCTCGACTTCGACATCTTCTGGCCCTCGGGATCGAGGATCAGGCCGAGGCACAGGCAGGTCCGGTAGGAGGCCTCTCCGAACAGCAGCACGTTCACGGTGAGGAGCGAGTAGAACCAGCCTCGGGTCTGGTCGAGCCCCTCGCAGATGTAGTCCGCCGGGAAGCGCTCGCGCGCCCTGTCCTCGTTCTCGAACGGCGCGTGCCACTGCGCGAAGGGCATGCAGCCGGAGTCCCACCAGACGTCGATCAGGTCCGGGACCCGGCGCATCTCGCCGCCGCAGTCCTCGCAGCTGAGCACCACCTCGTCGATGTACGGCCGGTGCACGTCCTCCGGGGGCTCGCCGCCGCGCTCGGCGATCTCCGCCAGCGAGCCGACGCAGACGTGGTGGCCCTCGTCGCAGCGCCACACCGGCAGCGGCGTGCCCCAGTAGCGCTCGCGCGAGAGCGCCCAGTCGACGTTGTTCTCGAGCCAGTTGCCGAAGCGGCCGTGCTTGATGTGCTCGGGATGCCAGTCGATCGTCTCGTTGGCCGCGAGCAGCTCGTCCTTCATCTCGGTCGTCCGGACGTACCAGGCGTTCTTCGCGTAGTAGATGAGGGGCGTGCCGCAGCGCCAGCAGTGCGGGTAGGAGTGCTCGAACTCGCCCGCGCGGAAGAGCTTCCCGGACTCCCGGAGCGCCTCGACGATGTGCGGGTCGGCCTCCCTCACGTGCATGCCGGCGAACGGCCCGGCGCTGTCGTCGAAGTTGCCGTCCGGGAGGACCGGGTTCCGGATGGTCAGGCCGTTCTCTGTCGCCAGCCTGAAGTCGTCCTCTCCGAAGGCCGCGCCGGTGTGAACGACCCCGGTGCCGTCCTCCACCGACACGAAGTCCCCCGCGAGGACGGTGTGGCCGCGCTCGCCGTAGCCCGTGATGTACGGGAACGGAGGCTCGTAGCGCAGCCCGAGGAGCTCCGAGCCCTTCATCGTGGCGACCACCTCCGCTTCCTCGCCGAGCACGCGCTCCACGAGTGCCTCCGCGAGGATGAGCGTGTCGCCGCCGTGGCGGGCCCGGACGTAGGTCACCTCCGGGTCCACGGCGATCGCGGCGTGAGGCACGAGCGTCCACGGCATCGTGGTCCAGGCGAGCAGCGACACGCCGGGCTCGTCCAGGAGCGGGAACTTCACGAACACGGACGGGTCGACCACGTCCCTGTAGCCCGACGCCAGCTCGTGGGAGGAGAGCGCCGTGCCGCAGCGCGTGCAGTACGGGACGACCTTGTGGCCCTCCGTCAAGAGGCCCTTCTCCCAGACCTGCTTCAGCGACCACCAGACAGACTCCACGTACTCGTTCGCGAGCGTGTAGTAGGCGTCGTCCGTGTCGATCCAGAAGCCGATCCGCTCGGTCAGCTCGTTCCACTCGTCGATGTAGCGGAGCACGGACTCGCGGCACTTCGCGTTGAACTCCGCGACGCCGTAGCGCTCGATGTCGTCCTTGACCTTGAACCCGAGCTCCCTCTCGACCTCGAGCTCCACCGGCAGGCCGTGGCAGTCCCAGCCGCCCTTGCGGGGCACGAACCGGCCCCGCATCGTCTGATAGCGGGGGAAGACGTCCTTGAAGGCGCGCGCCAGGACGTGGTGCGATCCCGGGCGTCCGTTGGCAGTCGGCGGGCCCTCGTAGAAGACGAACGGCGGAGCGCCCTCGCGGCGGCGAATCGACTCGTGAAAGACATCGCGCTCGCGCCAGCGCTCGAGCACGACCTGCTCGAGCTCGGGGAACGACTGAGCGGTGTCCACTGGTCGGAAGCCGGTCACGAGGCGTCGATTCTACGAGCGCCGCCGCGCTCCCCCCGGGGGATGACATTCCGCCTGACGACCTGATAGACCTCCGCCGCGAATCGCCGAATCGCTCCCGGTGGGTCCGGGGGCGAACGGGGGACCCATGTAGTACGGGGCGAACCGGCCCATGGTGGCGCCTGGCCGGAGCGCGATCTTTCCTGCGCTAGCCCGACAGCTAACCCCGTAGGCCGTGGGAAAGAGAGGCTCGCTTGCGAAGGATCGCAGCCCTGCTGGCCGTGGCAGCGGGACTGGGTGTCGCGTTACCCGTGGCGCCCGCTTCTGCGAGGCCGGCGGAAGTCAAGATGGTCAAGACAATCAACAACATCAGGCATGCGTACGGGCTGCCGAAGCTGAGGCCGTCGTACTCGCTGTTCGTCTCGGCGAAGCTCTACTCGCATCGCATGATGCGCTCGGATTACTTCGGGCACATGTCGCGGATCCCGGTGGCCAGCCGTTGGCGAGCCGCGGGGGAGACGCTGGCATGGCACTCCGGTTGGCGGCTGTCGCCGCGCCGGACCGTGGGGCAGTGGATGGCATCGCCCTATCACAGGGCGGTGCTGCTGTCGCGCCGGTTCTCGAGAATCGGCGTCGGCCGGACCCGCGGCAACTACGGACGCACCAGGGCGACGATGTGGGTCGCCCATGTCGGCCGCCGCTAGCTGACGGAGCCCCGGACGGGTCCGCGCCGTGCGGACCCGTCCGGGGCGCGTCCTACGATCGCGGCCCAGATGTCCCTATTGGAGCTAGGCGACCCGCTCGCCCATCGCGCTCTCCAGTCACTGCTGCGCGCGGAGGCCACGGTTCGCAAGCGCCTGGCCCTCGAGCTCGAGCGTGAGGGCGTCACCGCCGCCGGCTTCTCCGTGCTCGTGGTGCTCACCACTGCGGGCGGCTCGCTCGAGCTGAAGACGCTCCGGCGCCGGCTCGGCTGGAGCAAGGCGAACGCGACCGAGGTCACCTCCACGCTCGCGGCGCGCGGGTTCGTGTCGAGGCGGCGGGCGGCGGACGACCGGCGCGTCGTGATCGTCGACCTCGACCCGAGTGGGCGCTCGCTGGTGGAGCGGCTCTTCCCCGCCCACTCGGAGCGGGTCACGGAGGCGTTCGGGAAGCTGGACGAGTCCGAGAAGCGGACCTTCTCGGAGCTCTGCCGGAAGCTCGCGGCCTAGGCCGACGTCCGCGCCGCGATGCTGATGCGGGCGCTCTGCGCCGCCTCGGGCTCCGGCACGACGACGACCTGCTCGATGCGGCCGCTGTCGACGTAGCCCTTGAGCCGCTCCGACGCCTCCACGGGCGTCGAGCCGAGCGACGGGATGCCGTGGTCGCCGGTGACCGGCATGGCCTCGCGGTATTCGAAGACGGGCGCGGCCGAGCCGACCTGGCGCACCGTGTAGACGAGACGGCCGACCACCTCGAGCGTGGCCTCGCCGCCGCAGAACACGAACGCCACGGGGTCGAGCGCGCGGATGGCGCGCACAACGCGCTCCGGCGGAAGGTCGAAGGCGAGCAGCAGCGTCCTGAACCCGGCGCGGCGCAGGCCCAGCTCGAGCGCCTGCACGTGGAGCGACTCCACGTCGAGCCGCGGGCTCGAGTCGAACAGGAGCACGCCCTGCGGGCGGCTCGCGGGCGCCACCACACGCCGAGAGGCGTGCAGCCAGCCGGTGGCCCAGCGCATGGCGATCTCGCGCTCGGCGTCGCGGCCGTCGCGCTCGTCGGCCTGCTCGAGGGCGGGCAGGAGCACCTCCTCGACGGTGCGCTCGACGGAGCGCACGGCGAGGCTCTCCTCCATGATCCGGTCGGCGAGCGTCTCGTCGAAGTGGTCGAACGCGTCGAGCAGGCGGCTCGGCGAGCTCGGGCCCTCCCCGCGCTGGCGGGCGAGCTCGATGGCCGACGAGATGTTGTGCGTCTCGAGCAGAGCGCGCCGCAGCGACTCGAGCTCGGCGAGGTCGTACTGGCGGTGACCGCCCTGGGTCCGGCGCGGCTTCGGATACCCGAAGCGCCGCTCCCAGCTACGCAGCGTGTTGGGGCTCACCCCCAATAGCTCTGCCGCTGCGTTGGTCCTGATACCGCTCACGTCGCCTCCGTCTCGGGTGAATCGCAGAATTGTTCCGCCATTACTTCCCACGTTCGGGCCACCTCTTGGGGCGTACGTGCGGCCTTGCACAGGTTTTCGGTATCTGAGAGAGCAACTTGAGGCAAGTTTGTGCCCTTTGGTGAGAAGTTGCGCAAGCCGTGCAGTCGTTCTTGCACAAGGACGCCGCGCCTCAGCGGCGTCTCAGCGGCGTCCGAACTCGCTCGGCTCGACGGTCAGAAGCGCGGCCCGCGGGGGCCCGCAGGTGGCGATGCGCGCCGCCATCGTGCCCACCGAGCCGGCGCTGCCGGTCGGGCTCACGAGGCGCACGGGCATCACCGTGGGGTCGCACGGGCGCTGCGCCGCGACCGTCGCCTTGCGCACGAGCTGGTCGTCGCCGAGCGGGCTCGTCACGAGGTCGAGCAGCTCGGTGCCCATCAGCGCCTTCTCCTTGCCGAAGTAGCGCTCTGCGGCCACGCTGACGGCCGAGACCCTCAGCTCGTAGTCCAGGATCAGGAAGGCGGCCGCCTCGCCCGGGAGCGCGTCGCGCGGGCAGGTGAGGATCATGCCCATGCCGCAGCGCGCGCAGACCCGCTTGCGAAGCTCCGGCTGCCCGGGCGGATCCTCCGCCGGGTGGCCGCAGCGGGAGCAAAAGCGGATGGGCTTCGGCCGACCCTCACCGGCCGGAGTCCATGACCGGTCAATCCGAATCAGAGCCGTCACGCCGGGCGATTGCAACACGGAAGGCGCGCCGCCGCCCGCTCTGCGCGGCGAATGCACTAGTTCGGGGCCGAACCCTGTGCGAAATCGGCGCCGGTACCCTGTCAATGACAGCGAACGAGGAGACGTGTTGGCGGTTCAGCAGGAGCTCTGGGGGTCCGAGACCTCGAAGGCGATCGAGAACTTCCCGGTGTCCGGGGAGCGTGTGCCGACGCCCGTGGTGCGCTGGCTCGGGCGCATAAAGGCCGAGGCCGCGCGCGTGAACGCCGAGCTCGGGCTGCTCGACGCCGAGATCGCCGAGCGCGTCGCCGCCGCGGGCGACGAGGTCGCCGCGGGGCAGCACGACGACCAGTTCCCGATCGACGTCTTCCAGACCGGCTCCGGGACCTCCTCGAACATGAACGCCAACGAGGTGATCGCGAACCTCGCCGGCGAGGGCGTGCACGCGAACGACCACGTGAACATGGGGCAGTCGTCGAACGACGTGTTCCCGTCGGCCGTGCACCTGGCCGCGGTCTCCACCACCCGGGACGACCTCCTCCCAGCCCTCGATCAGCTGGCCAGCTCCCTCTCGCGGCAAGGTCCGGGACTTCTCAGAGCTGGTGAAGGCGGGGCGCACCCACATGATGGATGCCGTGCCGGTGACCCTCGGGCAGGAATTCGGTGGCTACGCGGCGCAGATCAAGCTCGGGAACGACCGCATTGAGGATGCTCTCTCGTGCGCGCCTCTCAGGTCCCGCTCGGGGGAACGGCCACGGGGACCGGTCTCAACACGCACCCCGAGTTCGCCGCCAAGGTGCTCGAGCGGCTTGGGCTGGGCTCGGCGCCGCTCGATCCGTTCGAGGCGCAGGGCAATCGGGACGGCTTGGTCGAGCTCCACGGCGGCATTGAAGGGGGTCGCGGTCTCTCTGACCAAGATCGCCCAGGACCTCGTGCTGATGGGCTCGGGGCCGCGCACCGGGTTCGGCGAGCTCCAGCTGCCGGAGCTCCAGAAGGGCTCCTCGATCATGCCGGGGAAGGTCAACCCGGTCATTCCCGAGGTGGTGCTCCAGGTGGCCGCGCAGGTGATCGGGAACGACACGGCGGTGACGGTGGCCGGCACGCAGGGCAACTTCGAGCTGAACGTGCGCGTGCCGATGATGGCGCGCAACGTCTTCGACTCGATCACGCTGCTCACCTCGGCGAGCCGGCTGCTGGCCGAGAAGTGCGTCGACGGCCTGGTCGCGAACGAGGAGAACCTGCGCCGCCACGCCGAGTCGACGCCCGCGATCGCCACGGCCCTGAACCCCTACGTGGGCTACGACCTGGGCACGGAGATCGTGAAGGAGGCCGTGGAGTCGTCACGCACGATCCGCGAGGTCGCGATCGAGAAGGGCGTGGACGAGGAGACGCTCGACAAGGCACTCGACCTGCGGGCGATGGCGCGCGGGTCGGATACGTCGGGCTAGCGGGCGGGCGTCAGGTTCTTCGCCCGGCAGGCGTCGAGCTCGGCCTTCCGGTAGCGCACGAGCGGCTCCCTGATCGGGCACGTGCGGGCGGCGACGCCGCCGGTGCTGCCGTTCCGGGTGGCCACCGCCTGGAGCAGGTAGGGCATCGGGTCGATCGGCACCGCGTTCTTGCGCAGCTCGAAGTGGAGGTGCGGGCCGGTCGAGTGGCCCGTCGAGCCGACGTAGCCGATCCGGGTGCCGCCGCTGACGTTCTCGCCGACCCAGGTGGTGATCGAGGAGAGGTGGGCGTACCAGGTCGTGTAGCCGAGCCGGTGGCGGATCACGACCAGGTTGCCGTAGCCGCCCGAGTTCCAGCCGGCGAACTCCGTGACGCCCACGCCCGCGGCACCCACGCGCGTGCCCGACGCGACCGGGAAGTCGAGACCCGTGTGAGTTCGCCCGCCCGAGCGCGGGGCTCCGAAGCGGTCGCCGAGCGGCCCGGGCACCGGCCGGAGCACGCGCACCGGCCCGCTGACCGGCGTCGTGCCGCCGGGCGTTCCCCTCGATGCCCTGCCCCGGCGCAACGCCGAGATCGTCTGCAGGCCCGGCCAGGCCGTCCGCCGACAGCCCGTACGCGCGCTGGAAGTTCCTGAGAGCCGTGTCCGTCATCGGCCCCAGCACCGCGTCGATCGCGCCGGGCGGATACCCGCGCCGGGCGAGGATGTACTGCATCGCGGCCACGTCCCAGCCGCGGTCGCCCAGCTTCATCGTCCGGCTCCCGAAGGCCGGCCGGCCGCGCTTGCCGAACGCGCTGCGCGTCTGCGGCCCGACCACCCCGTCCACCGCGAGGCCGCGCCGGCGCTGGAAGCTCACGATGGCCGCCTTGGTCATCGGACCGCGAACGCCGTCGACGGTCGCGTTGTAGAGCCCGAGCCGTTTCAGGGCAACCTGAACCGCCGCGACCTTGGGGCCGGCGAGGGCTGGGGCGGGCAAAGCAAGAGCGACAGCGACCACCGCAAGTGCGATCCCACCGGACAGGACCCGGATGGAGGGCACGCTTCTACCTTCGGGACGCCCCCGGATGGACGCAACCGCTGAAAAGGATCCTGCGAGGCTGGGGCGCGAGGTGCCTACAGGTTCACGGCGATGTACTTCGTCTCGAGGAACTCCTCGAGGCCCTCCTTGCCGCCCTCGCGGCCGATTCCGCTCTGCTTCACGCCTCCGAACGGGGCGCCGGCGTTCGAGACCATGCCCTGGTTCAGGCCGACCATCCCGGTCTCGAGGCCCTCGCAGACGCGGATCGCCCGCTTGATGTCGCGGGTGAAGACGTAGGCGACCAGGCCGTACTCGGTGTCGTTCGCGCGGGCGATCGCGTCCTCCTCGGACTCGAAGCCGCCCACCGGCGCCACCGGGCCGAAGATCTCCTCGTGGAAGACGCGGGCGTCGTCGGGCACGTCGCCCAGGACCGTCGGCGAGACGAAGTAGCCGCGGCCGTCGGGGATGTCCCCGCCCACGACCTTCGTCGCCCCCTTCGAGAGCGCGTCCTCGACGAGCTCCATCACCTTCTCGCGCGAGGGCTCGTCGATCAGCGGCCCGACCTTCACGTCCTCCTCGGTCCCGCGCCCGATCTTCAGCGAGCCCATCTTCTCGGCGAGCCGCTTCGTGAACTCTTCGCGCACCGACTCGGCCACGTGGAAGCGGTTCGCCGAGGTGCAGGCCTCGCCGATGTTCCGCATCTTCGCGAGCAGCGCGCCGTCCACGGCGGCGTCGAGGTCGGCGTCGTCGAAGATCAGGAAGGGCGCGTTGCCGCCCAGCTCCATCGACACCTTCAGCACGTTCTTCGCCGACGCCTCGATCAGCGAGCGGCCGACCTCGGTCGAGCCCGTGAACGAGAGCTTGCGCAGCCGGTCGTCCTCGATCAGCGGTCCCGTCGTCTTGCCCGACGACGACGTCGTGATGATGTTCACCACGCCGCCCGGCAGGCCGGCCTCCTCCAGGATCTGCGCCAGCGCGAGCATCGACAGCGGCGTCTGTTGCGCCGGCTTCACGACGCTTGTGCAGCCCGCCGCGATCGCGGGGCCGAGCTTGCGCGTGCCCATCGCCATCGGGAAGTTCCAGGGCGTGATCATCAGCGTCGCGCCCACCGGCTGCTTCATCACGAGCACGCGGCTGGTGCCGTTGGCGAACTGCTTGTAGTTCCCCTCGATCCGGAGCGCCTCGCCGGAGTACCAGCGGAAGAAGTCGGCCGCGTAGATGATCTCCGCCTTCGACTCCGCCACTGGCTTGCCCATCTCGAGCGTCATCAGCGTCGCGAGCTCGTCGGCGCGCTCGGTGAGCAGCTCGAAGGCCTTCCAGAGGATCCCGGCGCGATCGTTCGGGGCCGAAGTGCCCCATTCCTTCTGGGTTTCGACGGCAGCGTCGAGCGCGGCCATCGCGTCCTCGGGGGTCGCGTCCGCCACCTCGCAGAGCGCCTCCTCGGTGGCCGGATCGATCACCTCGAGCGTGCCGGCGCCCGTGGCGTCCCGCCACTCGCCGCCGATGAAGAGCTTGTTCTGGACCTTCTCTACGACCTGCTGCTCGCTCGTCGCGATCGCCATCTGGACCTCCGTACCCGTTCGGGTGGAGGCTATCCGCTTCAGCGTCGCGGCCGGGGGCGCGGAGCGCGCAGGATGAGCCGCTTCGTCGCGCTGGTCGGACCGAGCGTGACGCGCGCCGTCACGCGCAGCCGCCTGGCGCGCTTGAGCGCCCTGAATCCCCTGCGGTTGAGCTTGAGCTTCGCCCTCACACGTCCGCTCGCGGGTGACGTGAAGCGCTTGCGGGCGACGACGATCTTGCGGCGCTTCGCGGTGGCCACCGCCTTCACGGTCTTGAGCGATATGGCGCCGGCCTGACCCGCGGCCGCCCCGAAGCGGAGCGTGAGCGTTCCCCTCCGGCTCACCCTCACCGAGCCAGGCAGCGACGACAGGTCCAGCGTCGCCTGGCCGGTGCCGCCCGGCCCCCCGCCGTCCGGGCCGGTGCCGCCCGGGATCGTCGCGCAGGCCTCCGCCGACTGCGGGCCGGGTGTGCCGCCGGTCGTGGCGCCGACGACGTAGCAGTGCTGCTGCCCCGGCGTTCGGCCGCTGTCGAGGAACTCGCTCGACGTGGGCAGCGCGGTGGGGATCTCGGAGTAGCTGCCATCCGGCAGGCGCCGGAACACCTCGTAGCCGTTGGCGCTCGGGACGTCGGACCAGTCGAGCGCGACCGAGTCCGCGCCCGGCGTGGCAACGAGGCCGGTCGGCTGTCCCGGCGCGGGCGGCGGCACGAAGTCGCAGACCGCCGGGGCTGATGTCGTGGCCCCACGAGTGCAGGGTCCCGAGGTCCTGGCCGGCGAGGTCCGAGACCTTCAGCATCCAGGTGCCCGCCTGGGGCTCCCCGTCGAAGCGCGAGAGCTGGTCGGCCTGCGGCCTGAAGGAGCCCGTATAGGGCGGGCTTCCCGAGCTGAGCGCGGTGGCCGCCTCGTCGTCGAACACCGTGTTCGTGAAGTTGTCGCCGCTGTTCGAGCTGCCGCCCGGACGGTCCGCCAGCACCACGGTCGTCCCGGACGGCGAGGTCAGCTCGATCTTCAGGTCACCGTCGAAGGTGTGCGTGAGGCTGGGGATGCGGACGTTGACGTCCTTGATCGCCCCAAGAGCCGCCACGTTCAGCACCGACGTGACTCCCGTCGGGTTGTTGTCCGGGATCGACTTCGGCACGTCGGCGCTGTTCCGCGGGACCGGGGTTCCCGGGGCGCCGGTCTGCACGGTGATCGGGACCGTTGCGGCGGATCCCTGGCTCCCCGTGATCGCCAGCGTGAGCTGGACGGGGGCGCCGCAGGCGGCGCTCGCGCGCAGGGTCGCGCCGATGGGGTCGGAGTTGGCCGCCGTGGCCCCGGGGTCCAGGTTCGGCCACCCCGCCACGGGGTCCGTGAGCCGCACGGATGCGGGTCCCGAGAGCGTGCCGCTGATTCCGGTGGCCGCGCCCGACCCGGTGTTCTTGACCACTCCGGAGACGCCGAATCGCTCCCCGGGCTCGAGTCCCGCGTCGCCGTCGCCGAAGGGGGTGACCGTCGAGGACTGCGGGCTCAGGACGGGGGCGGTGACCACGGCGGCGTTCGAGACGACCAGCGCGAAGTCCTGGTCGGTCAGGTCGGGGTTGCCCGGCACGCCGTTGCCCGCGATGTTGGCCGCGACGACCGACACGCTGAAGTTCCCGGATGACCCCGCCGGCAGGTAGACGCTCTCCAGGTTGTTGCGCGGGTCCGCCACTCCTCCGGGGGTCGAGAAGCCGCCGGAGAAGACGTTGCCCTTGTACACGCCCGAGCCGGCTCCCACGACCAGGTCGAGGTTGTTGACGAAGCTGTTGCCCGACGTGGGGCCGGGCGGGTCCGTCCAGGCGACAGTGACGCGCACCGGCTTCGACGGGTCCTGGACCGCGAAGGTGCGATCGAACGCCTCGCCCGGTCGCGCCGAAGGTGGTCTGCTGGTCCCAGAAGAAGCGCGGCCCCGTGTCGAGCAGACGCGGGATGTTGGCCAGCCCCCAGCCCTGGCTGGCGACGGGGACGTTCCCAGCACCCCGTCGCCGCCGACGAGGTCGGTGCCGCTGCCCGCCAGCGCCGCCTTCGTGAGCGCGGGAGAGGGCGTGACGGTCTGATTCCCCTTGTTGATCCGGTACCACTGGCGGAACAGCGCCGCCATGCCGGACACCGCGGGCGCGGAGTGCGAGGTACCGGAGGAGAGGGCGTACAGCGTGCTGCCTGTGGGGAACGCGGCGTTGCAGACGCCCGTCCCGTCATAGCCCGCGGCCTGCGACTGCGCCCCGGTGATGTGTGTGCCGGGCCCCAGGATGTCCGGCTTGACGCGGGCGTCGTCGGTCGGCCCGCGGGCCGAGAAGAACGCCATGTCGCGCGCGTCGTCCGATTGGACGTCGCTGACCGCGCAGCCATCCGTCCCGCTCGCCCTCGGGCCCTCCGAGGCTCCGACCGTGATCACGTTCTTGGCGGTCCCCGGCGAGCCGGTCGTGTTGGCGGCCGGCCCGGCGTTGCCCGCGGACACGACCTCGACCATCTCCTGGTTCCCCGGCGTGCTGGGCTGGGCGTCCCGCACGAGCGCGTCGAACTCCTGCGCCAGGGCGTCGTAGCGCGCCGCCGACGTTCGCGCCCCAGGAGTGATTGGCGATGCGGGCGCTCTTCGTGTACGAGCTGCTCGTGAGCGACGTGACCGAGCCACTGAGGCTGAAACCGTCGGCGCAGTTGAAGATCTTCGAGCTGCCCACCCGCGCGCGAGGTGCCACGCCGAGGCCGTAGTTGAATCCCTGGGCATCCTCCGCGGCCGCGCCGGAGGCGTTGTTGAAGCCGGCGACGATCGAGGCGTTGAGCGTCCCGTGGCCGCCGCAGTCGCGTCCGTCGGGATCCGTCGTGTAGTCGTCCACGTAGGAGACACGGGTGTTCGGCGGCGCCCCGCCCTCGTAGAAGTCCGGATGGCCGGGCGACGTGGACCCGGTGTCGAGCCCGCTGTCCGTCACGTCGACGGTGAACGGGAAGGTTCCGGTACCGAGCGGCAGGGCGTTGTGGAAGGCGAGATAGCCGGGGCCGCTCGGCACCAGCGGATTCGGCCCGCTGAGCGCGCCGGCCAGGATCTGGTCCTGGCGCTCGTCGTACAGCTCGGGCTCGGGCGCGGGGAGGATGGAGATGACGCCGGGGTCCTCGGCCAGGGCCGCGGCCTCGGCACCGCCGAGCTCGACGTACTGGGTCCGGAACGGGCCGACCGCGGAGGTCTCCGGCAGCTCGCGGCCGAGGTCGGCGGCACGGGTGCGCGCCGGAGCGCCGACGGCGCCCGGACAGCGTCTGGACGGCGAGCCGCTGCCGGCCCGCCTCCCGGACCCCCGCCCCGAGCTTGTCGGCGGCGGTGTAGGCCACCACCGCGCGCACGACCGGGTCCGAGCCGGCGAGCGCGCTCAGCGCGGCCAGCTCCTCCGCCGAGCCGCTCACGAGATAGCCGTTCTCGGCCATGTAGGTCACGACGCGCACGCCGGTGCTCCGGAGCCGCTCGAGCCAGGCGTCCTTGATCGGCCCGGCGAACTGCACGACCGCGAGACCCGGCTCGGGGCGACCGCGCGACTTGCGCCCGGAGCGGAGCGCGGTCGAGCGCCGGGTCGATCTCCCTGCGGCCGACCTTCAGCTCGCGCATGTCGTCGCGGAGGTCGGCTCCGGCGCGGCGCAGGCGCTCGGCGTCGTCGCCCGTCGGCCTCGACCAGCGTGAAGGCCCCGTAGCGAGCGATTACGCGCGCGTCCGACCGGGCCAGTGCGGCGGCCGGCCGGCCGTCGGTGGAGACGCTGAAGAGATGCGGAGCCGAGTCGGGCGTGCTCCTCTGAGCGCCGGCGCCGACCGCGGCCACGAGCACCAGCACGAGCAGCGCAAGCGCAGAGGCGCAGCCGGCGAGTCCGCGAGTCGACATGGCCGCAGCCCACCCTATGCCGGGTCGGCCGTAATGCCAACCGGGCTCAGGTCGCGACCGTCTCGGTTCCGAGCTCCTCGCTGATCGCCACGTCGATCGAGTAGTCGATCGGCAGGACGATCAGCGACGGCACGTCCAGGGTGAGCGCATTGCGGAGGCGCTCGCCGAAGTCGTCGGCCGAGTCGCAGCGCCAGGCGGGCATCCCGAAGCCCTCGGCGAGCTTCACGAAGTCGGGATTGGAGAAGTCGGTGCCGAAGTGGCGCCCGAACTTCTTGTCCTGCTTCCAGACGATCGAGCCGTACTGGCTGTTCTCCCAGATCACGTTCACGAAGGGGGTGCCGATGCGCACCGCCGTCTCGAGCTCCTGGCAGTTCATGAGGAACCCGCCGTCGCCGTTCACGGTCACGACGTTGCGCTCCGGGTTCACGAGCTTGGCCGCCACCGCCGCCGGCACCGCGAAGCCCATGCCGGCGAGCCCGTTCGCGATCAGCACCGTGTTCGGCTCGTACGCCGGGAACATGCGCCCGATCCAGAGCTTGTGGAGCCCGACGTCCGAGATCAGGATGTCGTCGCGGCCGAGCGCCTGGCGGATCTCCCAGAGTGCGCGCGGCGGCTGCACCGGGAAGGCGTCGTCGTCCTTCGCCTGCTCGAAGCGGCCGAGCACCACGTCGCGCAGCTTGGCCGACCCCCCGTGGTGCGGCACGTGGCGGCACTCCTCGCCGAGG
The DNA here is from genome assembly GCA_963786845.1 of uncultured Thermoleophilaceae bacterium. Lineage (GTDB taxonomy): Bacteria > Actinomycetota > Thermoleophilia > Solirubrobacterales > Thermoleophilaceae > JACVRW01. The sequence goes on along the minus strand of CAWBAP010000006.1, from coordinate 38,263 downwards.
CGGGTCAGCACGTTGTAGATGTCGCCGACGAGCTCCACCTCGGGGATGAAGTTCGCGTCCGTCTCCGCCGGCACCGAGTCGATGCAGATGATCGTCTTGTCCCGCCCCGGGTTCCAGTGCTCGGGCGAGTGCTCGACCAGGTCGTAGCCGATCGCCAGCACCACGTCGGCCTCGCCGAACCCGGCCATCTCGTAGTCGCCGGCCTGTAGGCCGACCGACCCGAGCGCCTTGTCGTCGTCGGCCGGGAGGAGCCCCTTGCCCATGAAGGTCTCGGCCACCGGGATCCCGGTCGCGCGCACGAACTCGCGCAGCGCCGGGGCGGCCTTGGCGCGGATCACGCCGTTTCCCGCGAGCGCCACCGGGCGGACCGCGCCGCGGATCAGCTCGGCGGCCCGGAGCAGCTCCCTGGCGGGAGGCTCCGGCAGCACCGCCCGCTTGCGCGGCAGCGGCTGGCCCTCCATCTCCGTCGCCATGACGTCCTCGGGAAGCTCGATGTGGGTCGCCCCAGGCTTCTCGCTCTCGGCCACCTTGAAGGCCTTGCGCACGACCTCGGGGATGATCTCCGGGTCCTGGACGCGGGCGTTCCACTTCGTGATCGGCCGCATCACGCGCGGGATGTCGATGTACTGGTGGGACTCCTTGTGCATCCGCTCGAGGTCGCCCTGGCCGGTCAGCGCCACCAGCGGCGCGCGGTCCAGGTAGGCGTCCGCCACGGCGGTCACGAGGTTCAGCGCGCCCGGGCCCAGCGTCCCGAGGCACACGCCGGCGCGCCCTGTGAGGCGCCCCCAGACGTCGGCCATGTAGGCCCCGCCCTGCTCGTGGCGCACGGGTACGAACTCGATCGAGGAGCGCGACAGCGAGTCGTTCAGGTCGAGTGTCTCCTCACCCGGGATCCCGAACACGTGCTTCACGCCCTCGGCCTCCAGGCACTCCACGAAGACGTCGCTTGCTTTGCGCTTGGCCACGGGGCTCGGACTGTAACGTCAGGGCCGTGGCACCCGTGGCGCGCTACGCGAAGAGCGGTGACCTCCACATCGCATACGCCGTGGAGGGCGACGGACCCATCGATCTCGTCTGGATTCCGCCCTGGATCTCGCAGGTGGAGTACCTATGGGCGGAGCCGTCGCTCGAGCGCGTGATGGCGCGCCTGACGCAGTTCGCGCGCTTGATCACCTTCGACCGGCGCGGCTCGGGTCTCTCCGACCCGCTCTTCGGGGCGCCCACGCTCGAGGACCAGATGGACGACGTGCTCGCGGTGATGGACGCGGCGGGCTCCGAGCGCGCCGCCATCTGCGGCACCCTCGAGGGCGGGCCGATGGCGGCGCTGTTCGCCGCGACCTATCCGGAGCGAACCGAGGCCCTGTGCATGTACGCCACGTTCGCCCGCGCCACCTGGGCGCCCGGCTACGAGTGGGCCTGGCCCGCCGAGCTGCGCGACCAGCACATGGCCGAGGGGGTCGAGCACTGGGGCGAGGGCCTCGTGGCCGCGAGCGTCGCGCCGAGTCAGATGGACGACCCCAACTTCATGGAGTGGGCCGGCCGCCTCGAGCGCCTCGCCGCCAGCCCGGCGACGATCCGGCGGATCTTCGAGCTGATCGGCGAGTTCGACGTGCGCGACGTGCTGCCCTCGATCAGGGTGCCGACGCTCGTCATGCACCGCACGGACGACAGCTTCATCCAGGTCGAGCACTCGCGCTACATCGCGTCGAAGATCCCCGGCGCGCGCTACGTGGAGCTCGAGGGCAACGAGAACATGTTCTCGCTCGGGGACTGGGAGGCGCTGATCGGCGAGCTCGAGGAGTTCCTGACCGGGACGCGACACGAGCGGGAGCCCGACCGGATGCTCGCCACGGTGCTGTTCACCGACATCTGCGAGTCGACCGCGCGCGCCGCCGAGATGGGCGATCGCGGCTGGCGCTTCCTGCTCGAGCGCCACGACGCGCTCTTCCGCCAGGCGCTCGCTCGTCACCGCGGCCGCGAGGTCAAGCGCACGGGCGACGGCTTCCTGGCCACGTTCGACGGCCCCGCGCGCGCGATCCGGTGCGCGGCGTCGGTCACCGAGGCGATGGGCTCGCTCGGCCTCCAGGTCCGCGCCGGCCTCCACACGGGCGAGCTCGAGGTGATGGACGGGGACGTCGGCGGGCTCGCGGTGCACATCGCCTCGCGCGTGATGGGAGCCGCCGGGCCGAACGAGGTGCTCGTGTCCGGAACGGTCAAGGATCTCGTCGTGGGGTCCGGGATCGACTTCGAGGACCGGGGTGAGCGCGAGCTCCGCGGAGTGCCGGGCGAGTGGCGGCTCTACGCCGTCGATTAAAGAAAAAGGACGGAGTTCCGACCGCTACCTTGAACTCGTAAGCGAGTTCAAGGACCCGATGCGCCGCACCCTCCTCCTCACAGCCCTCGCCCTGTTCGGCGCCGTGCCCGCCACGGCGGACGGCGCCGTGCGCCACGTGATCCGCGGCGCCGGCTTCGGGCACGGCATCGGCATGAGCCAGTACGGAGCGTACGGCTATGCCCTCCAGGGCTCGACCTATCCGGGGATCCTCGGCCACTACTACAAGGGCACGCGGCTCTCCACGGCGCCGAGCCGGCCGGTGAGGGTGCTGCTCCAGCCCGTGGACCCCTACATCCGCGTTCGCGGCGCCACGTCGGTGGGCGGACGCGAGCTGAAGCCGGGCGTGACCTACGTCGCCAAGCGCGGCGGGGGCGGGATCGTCGTCACGAACTCGAGCGGCAGGCGCGTGGGGCGCTTCGGCTCGATCGTCAGCTTCGAGGGCAGCGACCCGATGCGGCTGCTCGGGCCGGCGCTCAACTTCGTCTCGAACGGCCTCTACCGCGGCTCGATCGAGGTGCGCCTCGACGGTGGGGGCGTCACGGCCATCAACGAGCTCGACATGGACAGCTACCTGCGCGGCGTGGTGGCGGGCGAGATGCCCAGCTCCTGGCCGCTCGAGGCCCTGAAGGCGCAGGCGGTGGCGGCGCGCACGTACGCGCTGGCCACCCGCAAGACCGACGGGGCGTTCGACCAGTACCCGGACACCCGCTCGCAGGTCTACCGCGGCGTCACCGGCGAGAGCGTCCGGAGCGACGCCGCCGTGCGCGACACGGCGGGCCGGATCGTGACCTACGCCGGCGTGCCTGCCGTGACCTACTACTTCTCGACGTCGGGCGGCCACACCGAGAACGTCGAGTTCTCGTTCGTGGGCTCGCTCTCGAAGCCGTGGCTCGTGGGCGTGCCCGACCCGTACGACACCCAGTCGCCCTATCACCGCTGGACCCTGCGCCTCTCGGCGGGGACCCTGGACCGCGCGCTCGGCGCGCCCGGGTCGTTCAAGCGCCTCAAGGTGGTCCAGCGAGGCGTCTCGCCGCGAGTCGTGCGGGCGAAGGTGGTCGGCACGCACGGATCGCGGACGGTGACGGGACCGCAGGTCCGCGCGGCGCTCAACCTGCGCGACACCTGGTTCACGCACTACAGGGTCGCGAGCTCGACGAGCCGCACCCCCTCGGCGGCGCGCACGGCGAGCCTGGGTCCGCCGCCGCCGCGCCGGGTGCTGTCGGGCCGGTTCCAGCCGGCGCCGCGGTCGCGCACGCTTCGGATCGAACGCCGCGTCGCCCACGGGTGGCGCGCGGCCGGCCGCGTCCGCACCCACCGTGCCGGCCGCTATCGCGTGGCTCTTTCTCGACCCGGTACGTACCGCGTTCGTAACGGCGCGGTGAAGGGGCCCGCCGTCCGCGTGCGCTAGCCCCGCCCCGCTGCCGCCCCCTCCCCGTCCGGTAGCGCCGCCCTCGCTGGGGGTTGGGCGCTTTTTGTTTCCATTTCGCAACGGAAAACGCCCCACCCTGGCTTAGCGGGCTGCCGCCAGGCCTCGCACCAGCTCCACGATCTCCTTCGGTGCCTTGTCGACCGACCCCGCGTCGAACGGGGGCTGCGGGTCGTACTCGATTCCGAGCTGGATCGCCTGGGCCACCTCGGGGCCGGCGATCTTCGCGGCGAGCACGAGGCCCATGTCGATCCCGGACGACACGCCGGCTGCTGTCACGACCTTGCCCTGCTCAACGACGCGCCGGCTGGTCGGGCGCGCGCCGTAGCGCTCGAGGTCGTCGATGTCGAGCCAGTGGCAGGTGGCCTCGAGGCCGTCGAGCACGCCGGCGGCACCGAGGAGCAGGGAGCCGGTGCAGACCGACGTCGTCCACGCCGAGGTCTCGTGGGCTTGGCGGATCCAGCCCACGAGACGCTCGTCGTCGAGCGCGTCGTTCGTGCCGGTCCCGCCGGGCACCAGCACGATCTCGGGGTCGGGTAGGTCCTCGAACGCGGCCTGTGCCTCCATTCCGAGCATGCCGTTGTCGTTCCTCACGATCCCCGGCTCGCGCGCGAGCCAGGTCACGCTGGCGCCCGGCAGCTTCGACAGCACCTCGTAGGGGCCGACGGCGTCGAGCGCGGTGAAGCGGTCGTAGAGCGGGATGGCGATCCTCATGCTGCCTGCCTCCTGAATCGGTCTCTGTAATCGATCGGGCTGACCCCGACCCTCCGGCGGAACGCGCGGCGCATCGTCTCGACGGTGCCGAAGCCGGCCTGCCCGGCGATCGCCTCGACGGGCAGGTCGCCCGTCTCGAGCGCGATCCGCGCACGCTCGACCCGCGCCGTCTCGACGTACGCGGCGGGGGTCATCCCGGTCTCGCGCCGGAAGGCGCGGGCGAAGTTGCGGTCGCTCATGTTGGAACGGCGGGCGAGGGCCGGCACCGTGAGGTCCTCGTCCAGATGGTCCGGGATCCAGGCCTGGAGCTCGCGCAGCGGCGCGCGGTCGGCCGTTTGCGCCGCCAACTGCGCGCTGAACTGGGCCTGGCCGCCCGGGCGCTGCAGGAAGACCACGAGCCAGCGGGCAGCCTCGAGGGCGACCTCGCGGCCGAGGTCCTCCTCGACCAGCGCGAGCGCGAGGTCCATGCCCGCGGTGACGCCCGCCGAGGTCACCACGTTGCCGTCGCGCACGAAGATCGGATCGGGCTCGACGGTCACGGCCGGGTAGCGCGTGGCGAGGTCGGCGCAGCTCGCCCAGTGGGTGGTGGCGCGGCGGCCGTCGAGCAGCCCGGCCCTGGCGAGCAGGAAGGCGCCGGTGCAGACGGAGGCCACGCGGCGCGAGCGCTTTGCGGCGTCGGCGATCCACTCCACGAGCGCGTCGTCCTCCTCGGCGCGGCGGGTGCCCGTGCCGCCGGCGACGATGAGGGTGTCGATGGGGCCTTCGCATTCCTCGAGGCGGGCGTCTGGGACGAACGACACGGTGGAGGTCTCAATCGTCCCTCTGGTCCGAGCCGCGATGGTTACTTCGTAGCCCGGCGGCTTCAGAAGCGTGGCCGCGCGGAGGACTTCGGCCGGGCCGGTGACGTCGAGCGTCTGTACTCCGGGAAAGACAGCGATGACGACGCGGCGCATGGGCAGCCATCGTCGCCGCTCTGGCCGCTGGCCGCAAGACCACCTGCCGGACGATTTCTGCCAACCCGCTCGGATGCTGTCGAGCTTGGGGTGAAGCGGAAGGTCACGACGTCGCCGTCCTGCATCACGTAGTCGCGGCCCTCGACGCGCGTCAGCGCGCGTTCCTTGGCCGCGTTGTAGCCGCCGGCGTCGACGAGATCGCTCCAGGGGGTCACCTCGGCCGCCACGAAGCCGCGCTGCATGTCGGTGTGGATCGCCCCGGCCGCCGGGCGGGCGCGCGTTCCGCGCGGGATCGCCCAGGCGCGCGCCTCCTTGTCCTGCCCGCCCGTGAAGAACTGGATCAGGTGGAGCAGCTCGAACGCCTCGCGGATGACCGTCTCGAGGCCGGACTCGGCGACGCCGAGCTCGCCGCGCATCGCCTCGGCCTCGTCGTCCTCGAGCTCCGAGAGCTCGGCATCCAGGCGCGCGCTCACCGCCGTGGCCCGCGCCCCGAGCCGCTCGGCGTGCTCCTTCAATGCCCGGGGCGGCTCGAGCGCTTCGCCCTCGGCGACATTTGCGACATAGAGGACGGGCTTCGAAGTGAGGGCAGCCAGCCTCGTCAATGCCCCCGGCGCGTCATCGGGCTCCGGCACCGTCCGAACGGAGCGCCCGGCGCGGAGCGCATCCAGAACGGCGCGCAGCCACCTCTCCTCGGCAACCGCCACCTTGTCCTGCGACTTCGCCTGCTTCGACACGCGCTCCAGCCGCCGCTCCGCCTGCTCGAGGTCCGCGAACAGCAGCTCTGTCTCGATCGTGTCCACGTCGGCCAGCGGGTCCACGCGGCCCTCGGGGTGCACGACCTGCGGGTCGTCGTGCACGCGCACCACGTGCAGGATCGCGTCCGTCTCGCGGATGTTCGCGAGGAACTTGTTGCCGAGGCCCTCGCCCTGGTGCGCGCCGCGGACGAGGCCGGCGATGTCGTGGAACTGGATCGTCTCGTGCACGATCGGCCGCGCGCCGACCGTGGCCGCGACCCGCTCCAGGCGCTCGTCGGGCACGCCGACCACGGCCACGTTCGGCTCGACCGTCGTGAACGGGTAGTTGGCCGCCTGGGCGCCTGCGCGCGTGAGCGCGTTGAACAGCGAGGACTTCCCCGCGTTCGGCATGCCAACGATGCCTATCTTCATACTCGCAACCGCATGCTCGCTCCCGCGAAACTAGAGGACGGCCAGACCGTCCGGATCGGCTCGCAGCAGGTGCGCTACGTGAGGCGGAGCGCCGCCGGCGCGGCGGCCGGGGACCTGCCGATCGTGGTCCTCCCCGGCTGGGGCGCCCACATCGAGGCGGTCGCGCCGATCCTCGTGGCGCTCGACGGCGCGCCCGACCTGATCGCGCTCGACCTGCCCGGCTTCGGCGAGAGCGAGCCGCCGCCCGAGGCCTGGGACGTGGATGCGTACATGCGCTTCATGATCGACTTCCTCGACGAGCTCGGGGTGGAGCGCGCCCACCTGGTGGGCCACTCGCACGGCGGGCGTGTCTCGATCGCGCTCGCGGCGGCACATCCCGAGCGGGTCGGGCGGCTGCTCCTGATCGACTCCGCCGGCCTCCGGCCGAAGCGCGGCTGGCGCTACCGGCGCCGCGTGGCGGTGGCGAAGCTGGGCCGGGTGGTGGCGAGGGTCGGCGGGGCGCCGGGCCGGCGGCTTCAGGAGCGCATGCGCCGCCGCGTGGCGTCGCGCGACTACCTCGACGCCTCCGAGGCCATGCGCGGCACCTTCCGCGCGGTGGTGGCGGCCGACCTGAGCGACCGGATGCGGCGCATCGGAGCGCCGACCCTGCTCGTCTGGGGCGAGCAAGACGAGGACACACCGCTCTGGATGGCGCACCGCATGGAGGAGCTGATCCCGGACGCCGGGCTCGTCGTCCTCGAGGGCGCCGGCCACTACAGCTACGCCGACGCCCCGGGCCAGTTCCGCGCCGTCGCCCGCCGCTTCCTGCTCGAGCAGCCGCGCGAGGTGGCCGAGAGCGCGCGCGGCGAGGGCTCGCCGTGACGGCCATCGGCCTGGCGGCGGCCGCGGCCGGGCTGCTCGTCCTGCTCGCCGGCCGGCTTCATCTGATGCTCCATCTGTTCCAGCTCGAGCACTACGAGCCGGCTCGCCTGCGCGTCTGGGTGGAGCGGCGCCGTGCGCGAGTCGACACGGCGCGGCTCGGCCTCTGCGCAACCGCGGGCGCGGCGCTGGTGGTCGCGGCGGCGGCGGACGCGGACCTCCTGGTGCTCGTCCTGGGTCTTGGCACGGGGGCGGCCCTCGCGCACGCAGGCGCGCAGGAGCTCCGCCGGCCGCAGACCAAGCCGCTCGTCTTCACCGCGCGTGCGCGGCGGCTGTTCGCGCGTCGCGCTCGCCCTGCCGGCGCTCGTGCTCGCGCTCGCCGCCCTCGCGGTGCTGACCGGCGCGCCGGCCTGGGTCGCCCCCGCGATCGGCACGGCAACGGCGATCCTCGCGATCGTCGCCGCGCCGGAGCTGCTGTTCGTCGCGAACACGGCGGTGAGGCCGATCCAGGCGCTCGACAACCGCCGCTTCGTGCAGCGGGCGCAGCGGAAGCTCGAGGAGATCGCGCCGCTCGCGATCGGAATCACCGGCTCGTTCGGCAAGACGACCACCAAGGTGTGCGCCGCCGCCGTGGCCGAGCTGCGCGGCCCGGCCTACGCCACGCCCGCCTCCTTCAACAGCTACCTCGGCGTCGTGCGGGCCGTCAACGAGGGGCTCTCGACCAAGCACAGGACCTTCATCGCCGAGATGGGCGCCTACCGGCGCGGTGACGTCGCCGAGCTGTGCGAGCTGGTCCGGCCCCGGATCGGAGTGCTCACCGCCATCGGCCCGGCGCACCTGGAGCGCTTCGGGTCGCTCGACGAGATCGAGCAGGCCAAGGGCGAGCTCGCCGAGGCGCTCCCCGAGGACGGCGTCCTCGTGACGAACGCCGACGACGAGCGCTGCCTCCGCGCCGCCGGGAGGACCACCGCGCGGGTCGTGCTGTTCAGCAGCGCGGGCGCGCCCGACGCAGAGCTGACCGCCGCCGAGATCGCGATGGCCGAGGGGACCACCCGCTTCGTGCTGCGGCGGAGGACGAAGGACGGCGTGGAGGAGGTCACCGTGCGCGCGCGGCTCCTCGGCCGCCACAACGTGGCGAACCTGCTGGCGGCGGCCGGCGTCGGCGTGAGCATGGAGCTTCCGCTCGACGCGATCGGCCGCGCGCTCGCGCAGGTGTCCCCGCCGGCCCACCGGCTCGCGCCGATCCTCAACCGCCAGGCCGGCATCGTCGTGATCGACGACGCCTACAACTCCAATCCGGTCGGGGCGGCCGCGGCGCTCGAGGTGCTGGCGTCCCACGAGGCCGAGCGCCGGCTGCTCGTGACCCCCGGCATGGTGGAGCTCGGCGAGCGCGAGCTGGAGGAGAACGAGCGCTTCGGCAAGCACGCCGCGGCGGTCTGCGATCTCGTGGTGCTGGTCGGCGAGGAACGCTCCAGGCCGATCCTCGCGGGGCTGGCCGCGGCGTCGTTCCCCGACGACCGCATCCACGTCGTGGCGAACACCTCCGAGGCACAGGCGCTGCTCGCGAAGACCACGCGCCGAGGCGACGTGGTCCTGTTCGAGAACGACCTCCCTGACCTCTACGCCGAGGACGGCAACGGCGCGAGAAGTATGTTTCCGCGCCCATGACACAGCAGGGTCAGCGGGTCGCCGTCCTGTTCGGCGGCCCCTCCGTGGAGCACGACGTATCGATCATCAGCGCGCAGCAGCTGATGGCGGCCATGGAGCCGCGCCACGAGCCGATCCCGGTCTACCTGGCGCGTGACGGCCGCTGGTGGACCGGCGACCAGCTCAGGGACATCGGCGCGTTCGGCAGCGAGGATCCCGCCGGCGCCGAGCCCTGCGAGCTGCGCATGGGCCGCGACGGCGCTCCCTTCGCGGTGCCGGGCGGGTCGCGCTTCAAGGGCGACCGCGACCTCCAGGTGGACGCCGCGATCTGCGCGATCCACGGGACCGGCGGCGAGGACGGCAGCGTGCTGGGCGCGCTCGAGCTGAGCGGCATCCCCTACGTGGGCGGCGGCGTCGCCGCGGCGGCGGTCGCGATGGACAAGCGGCTCGGGAAGCTGGTCTTCCAGGAGGCCGGCGTCGAGGTGTGCCCGCATGCGGTGATCCACCGCCGGGACTGGACGGGCGACCGCGAGGCCGCGCTGCGGCGCGCCGGCGAGCAGGGGATGCCGTGCTACGTGAAGCCGGCCTCGCTCGGCTCGTCGATCGGCGTCGCGCGAGTCACGGAGCCGGGCGAGCTCGAGGAGGCGCTCGAGCTCTGCTTCGAGCTCGACCTGACGGCGCTCGTCGAGCCGGCGCTCGACGACTTCGTCGAGGTGAACGTCGCGATCCTCGGGAGCCGCGGCACCGAGCTGCGCGCCTCGGAGGTCGAGCAGCCGGTGCGCGACGCCGAGGCCGCGCTCTCGTTCGAGGACAAGTACCTGCGCAGCGGCGGAAAGGGCGGCGAGTCGAAGGCCGGCGGCGCGGCCAAGGAGGGCGGCGGCTCCGAGGGGATGGCGAGCGCCGACCGGATCATCCCGGCGCCGATCTCCCCCGCCGCGGCGGAGGCGCTGGTGGCGGCCGCGAAGCGGGCCCATCTCGGGCTCGGCTTCTTCGGCGTCGTGCGCTACGACTTCTTCCTGAAGGACCCCGAGGGCGGTGAGCCGCGGGTGGTGCTGAACGAGGCGAACACCGTGCCGGGCTCGTTCGCGTTCTACCTATTCGAGCCGGCGGGCATGTCGTTCCCCGACCTCGCCGATGCCCTTCTCGAGATCGCCTTCTCCGAGGCCGCCGAACGCCGAGCCACGACGCGCACGTTCGAGTCGGTCCTGATCGCCGAGCACCAGAGGCGCTAGCGCGATGGGAAGCCGCGTCGCGGTTGCATGCGGGGGGCGCAGCCTCGAGCGGGAGGTGAGCCTCCGCTCGGGCGGCCGCGCGGCCGACGCGCTCGCCACGCTCGGCCACGACGTGACGGTGCTCGACCCGGACGCGCGCTTCGTGAGCCGCATCCGCGAGCTCGGGCCGGACTTCGTGTTCGTGGCGATGCACGGCCGCGGCGGCGAGGACGGGACGCTCCAGGACCTGCTGGAGATCCTCGGAGTGCCCTACACGGGGTCGGACGTGCACGCCTCGGGCCGCTGCCTCGACAAGCACACGTTCAAGCAGCTCATGCAGGCGCAGGGGCTCAGCACCCCCGAGTGGCACTCGTTCAACCGCGAGGCCTTCTCCGAGTTCGGCGCGGCCGAGAGCCTCGACCAGCTCGCCGATCAGCTCGGCTTCCCGTTCGTGCTGAAGCCCGCCCGCCAGGGATCGTCGCTCGGGATCAAGTTCGTGGAGACCCCGGAGCAGTTCGGCCCCGCGATCGTCGGCGCGCTCGGCTATGACGACCGGGTCCTGATCGAGCGCTACGTCGCGGGACGCGAGCTCGCGGTGACTGTGCTGGGCTCGGCGCAGGCCCCGGACGTGCTGCCCATCATCGAGATCCAGACCGACGAGCCCTTCTACACCTTCCGCGCCCACTACGACCCCGGCGCCGCGACCATGCGCGAGGCGGAGCTCTCTGACGAGCTGCGCGAGCGCGTGCAGTCCCTGGCGGCTCAGGCATACCGCGCGGCCGGCTGCCGGGACCTTGGCCGCGTGGACCTCATCCTCGACGAGGACGGCGTCCCGCAGATCCTCGAGATCAACACGATCCCGGGCCTCACCGAGACCGGGCCGACGCGCTACGCCGCTCAGGCGGCGGGGATGGAGTTCACGGACCTGATCGCGCGGGTGATCTCGCGCGTCACGGGGTCATGAGACGCGCGACGGCGTCGCCCAGCAGCGCGCCCGCGAGCACGTCCGACGGGTAGTGCACGCCCAGATACGGGCGCGACAGCGCCATCGCGACCGCGACGGCGTGCAGCGGCGCACCGGGCAGCCCCGCGGCGGCGAGCGCCCGGGCGCCCGCGAACGACGTGGAGGCATGCGCCGAGGGATACGAGCGCCCGGACAGCACGGGGGTGAGCGCCGGCAGCTCCTCCTCGAGCACCGGCCGCGCCCGGCGGACGGTCTGCTTTACGACGGTGTTCGCCAGCAGCGTCACGAGCACGATCTCGATCGCGCGCACGTAGTCGGCCCTGCGGCGCGCGCTCACCACTCCGCCGGCGACCGCGATCGCGTTCCAGAGCAGCCCGTTCTCGCCGGACCGCGCGAGCGCGATCAGCGCCGCCTCGACGGGCGGCGCGTGCCCGCGCGTCCGGAACAGGCGAAGCAGCTTGAGATCGAGCGCGGCTAGCGCCCGCAACTAGAAGCCCATGCCTGCGCACCGGGCACTGCCCGGTGCTTGGCTAGAAGCCAACGTGGCTGTCTTCGGTGTCGAGCCGCACGTACTGGACCTGCGAGAGGTCGATGTGAACGTCCGAGTCCTGGGTCTTCAGCTCGAACCAGCGGTCCGACCCGGAGTCCGAGAGCGCCTTGCGAAGGCCGTCGTGTGCCTCCTGGGTCACTCGCACGGACAGCGCCTGGCCGCCCTGGAAGCCGATGTCGATGCGTCGGGGGGTCTCAGCCATCAATGGCCCTCCGGGGCCTCGACCAGCTCGGTGAGCACCCCGCCGGTCGACTTCGGGTGCAGGAACGCCACGCGGCTGCCGCGGATGCCCACGCGCGGCTCTTCGTCGATCAGGCTCAGGCCCGCGCTTCGCACGGATTCGAGGGCGGACTCGATGTCGTCCGTCCCGTACGCCACGTGGTGGAGGCCGGGGCCGCCTCTCGCGAGGAACTTCCCGACCGCCGTGTCCGGCCCGAGCGGCCGCAGCAGCTCCACGTGGCTCTCGCCCACTCCGAGGAGCACGGCCTCGACGCCCTGCTCCTCGACAGTCTCGCGGTGCTGAAGCGCCATGCCGAGCCGCTCGCCGTACAGGGCGATGGCCTGGTCGAGGTCCTCGACCGCGACGCCGATGTGATCGATGCGACCGAACACGGGATGAGCAGAATACGCGGATGGGAATCAACATCGAAAAGCCGGACTTCGACAAGCCGCGCGAACAGGAGGGCTTCCGCGCCCAGCGCGCCGGCCTGGGTCACCAGGCGGGCGCCGAGCGGCTCGGGCTGAGTCTGTGGGAGGTCGCGCCGGGACAGGCGGCGTACCCGTACCACGCGCACCTCGCCGAGGAAGAGATGGTGGTGGTGCTGGCCGGCCGGCCGAGCCTGCGCACGCCCGCTGGGTGGAGGGAGATGGAGCAGGGCGAGGTCGTGGCGTTTCCGCGCGGGGAGGCCGGTGCGCATCAGATCGTGAACCGGACCGGCGACGCGATTCGCTTTCTGGCGATCAGCACGAGCGGAGAGCCGGATGTGGTGATCCAGCCGGACTCCGGCAAGGTCGGCGCGTTCGAGCGCCGACCGGGCGGCGGCGGGCTGGGTCTCTGGTTTCGGAGAGAGGACGAGCGGAAGTACTACGACGGCGAGTCGCCGCCGGGCTGACCCTCGAGGCGCTCGGCCGCCGCGACTCGCGCGGCGCCGGGCTCCACCGGGACCGGCGGGACGACCGCGGTCGTCCCGTTCGGGGAGCCGCCGCCGCGGTACTCGGCGACGATCCGCGAGATGTCGTCGCGCTCGAGCACCTCGTTCTCGAGCAGCGTGCTTGCGAGCGCCTCCAGTAGCGGGCGGTTCTCCGAGACCATCTTCAGCGCGCGCCGGTGCGCGAGGTCGGTGAGGTACTGCTGCTCCTCGTCCACCTCGCGCCGGGTGTGGTCGGACATCGCGTAGTCGTCGGACGGGAGCTGCTGCGAGTTCAGGGCGGTGCCCATGCCGTACTGCGTGACCATCGAGCGGCCGATCTCGTGGACCTTCCGCAGGTCGTCCGCCGCGCCGGTCGTGATCTCGCCGAAGACGACGTGCTCGGTCACGCGGCCGCCCAGGAGCACGACCATGTAGTCGAGCAGCTCCTCCTTCGTCTTCAGGTAGCGGTCCTCCTCGGGGAGGTTCAGCGTGTACCCGAGCGCCTTGCCGCGCGGGATGATCGAGATGCGGTGGACCTTCTCCACCGACTCGAGCAGCTCCGAGCAGAGCGCGTGGCCGGCCTCGTGGTAGGCCACGACCTGCTTCTCGTGGGCTGTGATGACGCGGCGGGACTGCATGCCCGCCACGACGCGCTCGAGGGCGCCCTGGAAGTCCGTGGTCAGGAGGGAGTCGCGGTGGTCGCGGCCGGCGAAGATCGCGGCCTCGTTGCAGATGTTGGCGAGGTCGGCGCCCGTCATGCCGCTCGTCTGGCGCGCGATCGCCTCCATGTCCACGTCCTCGGCGAGCGGCTTCCCGCGCGTGTGCACGGACAGGATGCTGCGGCGGCCGTTCAGGTCGGGTGGGGTCACCAGGATCTGGCGGTCGAAGCGGCCCGGGCGGAGCAGCGCCGGGTCGAGCTTCTCCAGCAGGTTCGAGGCCGCGATCACGACGACGTTGTCGGCGTCGCCGAAGCCGTCGAGCTCGACGAGCAGCTGGTTGAGCGTCTGGTCCTTCTCGCCGGAGACGTCGTTCCCGCGCGTGGCGCCGACGGCGTCGAGCTCGTCGATGAAGATGATCGCCGGCGCGGCCTTGCGCGCCTGACGGAACAGGCGCCGGATGCGAGCGGCGCCGAGCCCGGCGAACATCTCCACGAACGAGGATGCCGACTGGGCGAAGAACTTCGCGTTCGACTCCTTCGCCACGGCCTTCGCCAGCAGCGTCTTGCCGGTCCCGGGCGGCCCGTGGAGCAGGATGCCCTTGGGCACCTTCGCGCCGAGCGCCTTGAAGCGCTTCGGGTCGCGCATGAACTCGACGACCTCGCGCAGCTCGGCCTTCGCCTCCTCCACGCCGGCCACGTCCTGCCAGCGCACGGAGCTGGACGATCCGGGCGCGATCTCCTGCGGCTTCGTCCGCGGCATGTACTTGACCATCCAGACCACGGCGAGCGCGATCAGGCCCATGAAGATGATCGGCAGCCACGTCAGGGCGAAGCTCTCCATGCTGCTCCAGAAGGAGCCGCCCTCAGCCGGTTCCGCGAGCGCGTCGGTCTCGTCGGCCTCGACGCGGAAGGCGTCGCTGCCGTCCGCGCGCGAGACGACTCGCGAGGCGGCGTCGACCTTCCAGCCGTCCGGCAGGTCAGCCCCCGGCTCGCGGATCGCGGACCGGAGCGCGTCGCTCGCCGCGCCGCAGTTGAGCTCCGAGGTGTCGAGCAGCGTCAGCTTGTACGCGCCCTTCGGGAGGCTCACCTCGCCGAGCTGCTGCGCGCGGGCGATCTGGAACGGCACGGTGCATGCGGCCGAGCCGCCCTCAGCGGCAAGGGACGTCGCGCCCGGAAGCGCGAGAGCGAGCGCCAGGGCGAGCAGGGGCAGCGTGCGGAGGGTCCTCCTCATCCAGTACCCCAATCGGCTGCCCAGGCGCTCTTCATGAGTCCTACAGCACCTTCTCTAGCCGTGGATTTGCCCTGAAGCGCCGGCCCGCCTTCGCGCAGTCGCGCCCCTCGAGCCGGACGACGTCCGCCGTGAAGTCGTTCGAGCCCTGCACGAGCGACGATCCCACGCCGTAGGCGTCGACCGGGGCACCGGCCTTCTCGAAGCTGCGGATCTTGTCGGCGTCGAACCCGCCGGACGCCACGATGTGCACGTGCCCGTGCCCGGCGGCGTCCAGCGCCTGGCGCACACGCTCCACCAGGACGACGTTCACGCCGGTCGGCTTGAAGTCGCCCATGTCGGACCAGAGAGCGCGGTCGACGATCAGCTCGGACGTGTCGAGGCGGACCCCCCAGAGGCGGTCCCCGAGGGCGTCGGCCACCTCGAGCGCGGTCCGCACCGAGTCGTTCTCGAAGTCCACGAGCACGGTGACGTTCATCTCGTCGGCGAAGCGATCGGCCCACGCGCGGGCCGCGGCGACGGTGTCGCCGCCGAACGCGGCGATCAGGCCGTGCGGCACGGTGCCGACGCCGCGCCCGCCCCACCAGGATGCCTGCGCGTCGGTGGACACGCCGATGGCCCCGGCCACGTGCGCGGCCCATCCGTCGCCGGTCTGCACGAGCCAGTGGTCGTGGCGCGCCGGGAAGAACAGGATCGGCTTTCCGTTCGCGGCCTCGACCACCGCGCGCACGTTGCGCATGATCCGCGTGCGCCGCGACAGGACGCCGAGGTAGACCGTCTCGAGGTGGGCGAACAACGAGTAGTCGCCGTCGATCTGGAGCACGGGCTCCCAGGGCTCGATCTCGTCGCCCTCGTGGAGGGCGTGCACCTCGAGCCCGCTCCAGTCCTCCGAGCACAGCTTCAGCACGGCGATCGCCTCGTCGATGCCGCCGAGGACGGAGAGCTCCTTCTGGAACACCTGCACCGTGACCGCCGGCCGGTGGCCGAGCTCCACGAGGAGCCGGCGGGTCAGGTTGAAGTACGCGTCGGTGTAGTGGCCCTCGCGGATCTTGTCGACGGGGAGCCGGAACACCTCGGGGTCGAGGCGTGTCCGCGCGCCGGCCTCGGTCGCCATTCCCACATGGTAGGCCGGGGTTGACCATGGCGGGCGGAGTTGGTACGGATTGGCACATGATCCCGCGCCCTGGTCCGACGCTGGCGATCTCGATCCTCGCGCTGACGCTCGGCGCGAGCGGCGCCCTGGCCGCCACGACCGTGTCGAGCTCGCCGGCCACGGGCGGCTCCCTGATCACGCTCACCGGCAGCGCCGGGAACGACGAGATCACGATCGAGGGCCCGCGGCCCGGTGTCGACGGCACCGGCAGCTTCTTCTACATCACCGATCCGGGCGGCGTGACCGGCGGCGTGCCGCCGTGCTTCCGCTTCTCCGAGACGCAGATCCACTGCCCGGCCGAGATCGTCGCCGGCTTCGGGGTGAACCTCGGCGACGGCGACGACGTGCTCGAGATCACGGGCGATCTCGCCGAGGAGCTCGACGTCGACGCCGGCGACGGTGACGACCAGATCGAACTCGGCGGCGGCGCCGACACCGTGGACGGCGGCGCGGGGGACGACATCATCAATGCCGGGGGCGGCAATGACAGGGTTGACGGTGGAGCCGGCAACGACAGGATCGACGGCGGCGCCGGAGCGGACCAGCTGCGCGGCGGCGCCGGCCGGGACACCGTGGGCGGCGGCGCGGGGAATGACCGCCTGAACGGAGGGGCGGGCCGTGACCGGCTCTCGGGCGGCAGCGGACGCGATCGCGTCAACGGCGGCGCGGGCCGCGACCGGTGCTCGGGCGGTTCCGGGCGGAACCGGCTGAGCGGCTGCCCCTAGGCGTCCGTCGAAGCGGCCGGCGGCTGCTCGACGCGAAGGATCTCCGCGAGCGCCGCCCTGCCGACGTCGAGCTGCTCGCCGGTCGGCTCGCGCGTGCCGACCGCCCGCTGGATCTCGAAGCCCGGACGCCGCATCAGCCGCGTCAGCACCGAGTCCGGATGGCGCTCGCCCCAGGCGAACATCTCCACGGCGACGGCGGCGCTGCCGAGCCCCACCGCGGCCTCGGCCGCGGGCCCGCGCAGGCCCGCGCGGCGAAGTCCGACGTTCCCGAGCGCGGCGGCGGCGAGCATCGGCGCCACGAGGTGCGAGCCGCAGCGGTCGTGCTCCTTGCCGGCGTCGGCGGCGTCCGAGTCCTCCTCGTATCCCGCGATCGCCTTGTGCTCGACGCCGTGGTAGGCGGCGAGGTCGCCGCTTCGTAGCGCGAGCAGGGCCGGCGCGACGCTCACGAGCGCCACGGCCGCCTCGCGGCCGGCGGTGCGCCTGCCGGGCGTGCGCGCGCCCGCGGTCCGGATCGCCTGGCCCGCGAGGGCCGCGGCGCCCATCGATCCGAGCGTCCGCATGTCCTGCATCGGAAGGCGCGCCTCGGGCAGCGCCCGCTTCACAAGCGGGATCACCGCCATGGCCTCGGCCAGCTTCACCACGCCTCGGATCCCGGGCAGGCGCTCCGCCGCGCGGCCGCCCAGGTCAGGCTTGCGCCCGGAGGCGACCTTCAGCTCGCCGGCGTCCGTGCGGACCGCCGCCGCCCAGTGGGTGGGGCCGTGCACGAGCAGGCCGTTGCGCAGCGCCATCCCGCCGAGCCGCAGTTTGTCCTCCGGGACAGGGGCCGTCATATTGCAAGGGTAGATGCTCGCCGCCGGCCTCTCCCATCGCGAAAGCGGTCCGACGGACGGGCCGGTGGCGCTGCTCCTGCACGGCTACCCCCAGTCGTCCTTCATGTGGGACGCCGTGATGCCGGCGATCGCGGAGGCCGGCTGGCGCGCCGTGGCACCCGACCTCGCCGGCTTCGGCGACTCGCCGCCCGACCCGCCGGGCACCTGGGAGCGCCACGTCGAGTCGATCGAGCGCTTCCGGCGCGAGCTCGGCATCGAGACGCTGCGTGCCCGTCATGCACGACTGGGGAGGGCTGATCGGCATGCGCTGGGCATTCGAGCACCGGGACGCCGTCGAGGCGCTCGTGATCAGCTCGAGCGGCTTCTTCCCCGACGGCAAGTGGCACGGCATGGCGAAGGCGCTCCGCGAGCCCGGCACCGGCGAGCAGATGATCGGGGCCGTGGACCGCGCCACGTTCGGGGAGGTGATGCGCCAGTCGATCGCCGGGGTGGGCGAGGAGGCCGTCGACGAGTACTGGAAGGCCTACGCCGACGACACCCGGCGCCGCGGCCAGCTGGAGCTCTACCGCTCGGGCGACTTCTCGAAGCTCGAGCAGTACGACCTCGCGACGATGGACGTGCCCGTCCTCCTCGTATGGGGCGAGGAGGACGAGTTCGCGCCCCTGGCCGGCGCCCACCGCTTCGAGCGGGAGCTGCCGGCCACGGAGCTGGTCGTGGTCGATGGCGCGCGCCACTTCGTGTGGGACGAGGCGCCGGCCGAGTGCGCGGCGGCGCTCACGAGCTTCCTCTGAGAGACAGAAAAGGGTCCGCGCTGCGACAATCGGGCAGGTGGAGGGAAAGCTCTTCGAGATGGAGGAGCCGGCCGCGGGGCCAGATTCCACGGACGCGGCGTGCAGCCGCTGCCCATGCGGCCGAATGCGCCCCGCATCGCTCGGCGAGTTCGTCGGGCAGGAGCACCTGCTCGGGCGCGGCTCGGCCCTTCGCACGGCGATCGAGGACGGCCGGCCACACTCGATGATCCTGTACGGGCCGCCCGGCACCGGCAAGACGACGCTCGCCCGGCTGCTCGCCGTGAACGCTCGCGCCGCCTTCGAGGAGGCGTCGGCCGTGAACGCGGGCCGCGCCGAGGTCCGCGCGGTCATCGAGCGCGGCCAGCACCGGCTCCAGACGAGCGGCGAGCGCACGATCTTCTTCCTCGACGAGATCCACCGCTTCAACAAGGCCCAGCAGGACACGCTGCTCCCCGCGGTCGAGGACGGGACCGTCGTCCTCGTCGGAGCGACCACCGAGAACCCCTACTTCGAGGTGAACTCGGCGCTGCTCTCGCGCTGCCGCATCTACGAGCTGCGCTCGCTCGAGGACGAGCACGTGCTCGCGCTGCTGCGGCGCGCGCTCGGAGCGGAGCGTGGCCTCGCGCAAGCGCCGCGCGTGGACGACGACGCGCTCGAGTTCCTCGCCGCGCGCTCCGCGGGCGACGCGCGCACCGCGCTGTCGGCGCTCGAGCTGGCCGCCGAGACGGTGGGCGACGGCGGCGCCGTGACGCTGCGCGTGGCGGAGGACGCGCTCCAGCGGAGCGCGATCCTCTACGACAAGGGCGGCGACCTCCACTACGACCTGATCTCCGCCTGGATCAAGTCCACGCGCGGCTCCGACCCGGACGCGTCGCTCCTCTACCTCGCGGCGATGATCGAGGGCGGCGAGGACCCGCGCTTCATCGCGCGGAGGATGGTCGTGCTCGCGAGCGAGGACGTCGGCAACGCCGACCCGCGCGCGCTCGAGGTGGCCGTGAGCGCGGCCCACGCGGTCGAGCACGTGGGGATGCCGGAGTGCGCCCTCAACCTCGCGCAGGCGGCGGTCTACCTCGCGCTCGCGCCGAAGTCGAACGCGTCCTACGAGGGGATCAAGCGAGCCCGCGCGTGGGTCCGCGAGCACGGCACGCCCGAGCCCCCGGCCGCGCTGCGGAGCGCCGCCTACCCGGGCGCGAAGAAGCTCGGCAGGGGCCTCGACTACGACTACCCGCACTCGCGTCCCGAGGGCGTCTCGGAGCAGGAGCTGATGCCGGAGGGCGCCGTGGGCGAGCGCTTTCTCGAGCTCTCGGAGCACGGCGAGGAGGCGGAGCTGCGCGAGCGCCTCGCGAAAATCCGCCGCGCACGCGGCCGCGACTGACAGAATCCCGCGTCATGGAAGCTGCCCTGCGGCCGGCCGAGGCCACCGAGCTCGAGTCCTTCAGCCCGCTGGACGGCAAGCGCCTCGGCGCGGTGCCGACGATCACGCCGGACCAGGTCCAGTCGGTGGTCGACGACGTGGCGAGCGTGCAGCCCTTCTGGGCGCAGCTCCCGCTCGCCGACCGCGCCCGCTACATGCGGCGCGCGGGGCAGGCCATCATCGACCAGATCGACGAGCTCGCCGAGCTCCTCACGCGCGAGCAGGGAAAGCCGCGCAACGAGTCGTACGTCATGGAGCTGCTCCCGTCGATCGACTCGCTGCGCTGGCTCGCCGACGCCGGGCCGGAGATCCTCGACGACGAGCGCATCCCGCTGCCGATCTTCCTGAAGCAGAAGCGAGCGCGCTTCACCTACGAGCCGCTCGGCGTGGTCGGCGTGATCGCGCCCTGGAACTACCCCTGGTCGATCCCGTTCGGCGAGGTCGCGATCGCGCTGCTGGCCGGCAATGGCGTGGTGGTGAAGCCCGCCTCGCTCACGCCGCTGATCGGGCAGCGCATCCAGGAGGTGTTCGAGCGCGCGGGCCTGCCTGAGGGGCTCGTCCGGACCGTGCACGGCGGCGGCGCAGTCGGGCAGGCGCTGGTCGAGTCGAGCGCGTCGAAGATCTTCTTCACGGGGTCCGTCGAGGTCGGCCGTCAGGTGGGCGTCGAGTGCGCGCGGCGCATGAAGGGCTCGGTGCTCGAGCTGGGCGGCAAGGACGCGATGATCGTCTGCGCCGACGCCAACCTCCCGAACGCGATCTCGGGCTGCCTCTGGGGCGGCTTCGCCAATGCAGGGCAGACGTGCTCGGGGATCGAGCGCGTGTACGTCGTGAAGGACGTGGCCGAGCGATTCGTGGAGGGAGTCGTCGAGGGCGCGAACGCGCTGACCGTCGGCGACCCGCTGGATTGGGAGACGGAGGTCGGCCCGATGATCTCGCGCGAGCAGCTCGAGCTCGTCAAGGAGCTCGTGGACGACGCCGTGGCGGCCGGGGCCACGCTCCACTGCGGCGGCGCCGACGAGCCTTTCTTCCGGCCCGCGGTGCTCACCGGCGTGACCCACGACATGCGCATCATGCGCGAGGAGATCTTCGGGCCGGTGGTGCCGATCGTGACCGTGGAGGACGAGGACGAGGCGGTCGCGCTCGCCAACGACTCCGAGTTCGGCCTGGGCGCCTCGGTCTGGACCCTGAACCGCGCGAAGGGCGAGCGGCTGGCCCGGCGGGTGGAGGCCGGGATGGTCTGGGTGAACGACCACATGTTCAGCCACGGCGCGTGCTCCTGCTCCTGGGGCGGCGTGAAGAGCTCGGGCCTGGGCCGCTCGCACTCGAAGTTCGGCCTGTACGAGTGCGTGAACATCAAGCTCGTGACCTGGGAGCCCTCGCGCACGCGCGACTTCTGGTGGCACCCCTACGACGAGTCGCTCGGGAGGGCGATGCAGGCATCCGCGCGCCTGCTCTACGGCCGCGACGCCGACAAGCCGGGCGCGCTGCGCCGCGGCCTCCTGCCGCTGGCGCGCGTGGGCGGCAAGACGCTCCGCGACGTGTTCAAGCGCTGACGCACGAGTGCCGATGCCGCCGGTCCTCTGGCACCTCGAGATCTCCCACTACAACGAGAAGGCCCGCTGGGCGCTCGACTACAAGGGCGTCGAGCACGTGCGCCGCGCGGTGACGCCCGCGCTGCAGGAGCTCACGGCGCGGCGCCTGCGCGCCGGCCGCACGGTGCCGATCCTGGAGCTGAACGGGCGCGCGATCGGCGACTCGACGAAGATCATCGAGGAGATCGAGCGGCGCTGGCCGGAGCCACCGCTGTACCCGGCCGATCCGGAGGAGCGCAGGCGCGCGCTCGACCTCGAGGACTACTTCGACGAGCGGTGCGGTCACGACGTGCGGCGGGTGCTGTTCGGAGACAACCTGGCGGACCCGGAGAAGTTCCTCGTGATGCTCTACGGCGCGGACCACCCGCGATTCGGCCTGCTCAAGACGATCAGCCCGGTGCTCAGCCAAGTCGTGAAGCGGCGCTTCCGGATCCGCCCGGAGACCGTCGAGAAGTCGCGCGAGAAGGTGCGCGCGGCGTTCGAAGCGCTCGAGGCAGAGGTCGGCCCGAGCGGCTATCTCGTCGGTGAGTCGTTCACCGTGGCGGACCTGACGGCCGCCTCGATCCTTTCGCCCATCGTCATGCCGCCTGAGTTCCCCTACATCAAGCTTCACCCGGACGAGCGCACCACCGAGTCACGGCGGTTCCGCGACTCGCTCAAGGACCGTCCCGGGTTCAGGTGGGTCGAGGACATGTACGCACGCCACCGCGGGACGAGCGCCGCGGTAACCGGCTTCTAGACTTTCCGCAATGCCCGCCCAGGCCTACGCCGGCAAGGAATGCGTCTGCCAGCTCCGGAAGGGGATCTGTGACCAGAGCTGCGTTCAGGGGATGCTCGACACCCCCTTCTACATCGCCTGCCTGAAGCTGTCGAGCCGGCGCTGCGTCGTGATCGGCGGCGGCGACGTGGGCCTCGAGAAGGTGGAGGGGCTGCTCGCCTGCGACGGCGACGTGACGCTGATCGCCCCCGACGCCGTCGAGTCGCTGCGCGAGCTCGCCGCCGAGGGCTCGATCCGCTGGGAGCAGCGCGAGTACGCCGGCGCGGCGGACCTCGAGGGCGTGTTCATGGCGATCGCCGCCACCGACGACACCGACGTGAACATCCAGGTCTACGACGACGCCGAGCGCCGCGCGATGCTCGTGAACGTCGTCGACGTGCCGCCGCTCTGCAACTTCATCCTGCCGGCGATCATCCGCACCGGCCCGCTGGCGATCGCGATCTCGACGGCCGGCGCGTCGCCCGCGCTCGCGAAGCGGATTCGTGACGAGATCGCCGAGGAGTACGGCGAGCCATACGCGCGCCTCGCGATCCTGCTGAACGACGTGCGCGGCTGGGCGAAGGGCAGTCTTCCCACCTATCAGGACCGCAAGGTCTTCTTCGAGTCGATCGTGAACGGCGACCCCGATCCGATCGAGCTGCTCCGGCGCGGCGACGAGCAGGCCGTGCGGGACCTCATCGCGGCGGCGCAGCGGGTCCACCAGCCTGCCTGACGAGCTCACACACATCGACGAGGCCGGGAGCGCCCGGATGGTCGACGTGGGCGACAAGCAGGTGACCGACCGCAGGGCGGTGGCCCGCGCGGTCGTCCGGATGGCGCCCGAGACGGCCGCGGCCGTGGCGCGCGGCGACGCGCCCAAGGGCGACGTGGTCGGCACGGCGCGCCTCGCCGGCATCCAGGCCGCCAAGCGGACCGCCGAGCTGATCCCGCTCTGCCACCCGCTCCCGCTGTCGTTCGTGGACGTGCGCATCGAGGTCAAGGACGACCGCGTGGAGATCGAGACCGAGGCCCGCACGACCGGGCAGACCGGCGTGGAGATGGAGGCGCTCACCGCCGCGTCGGTCGCGGCGCTGACCGTCTACGACATGGTCAAGGGGATCGAGCGCGGCGTGGAGATCGCCGAGGTCGTGCTGCTGGAGAAGTCCGGCGGGCGCCACGACTGGCGCCGCGAGCCGTGAGCTCCCGCGCGGCCGTGCTCACCATCTCGACCTCGCTGGCGAACGGCGAGGGCGAGGACGTGTCCGGCCCCGCGCTCGTGCGGCTCTGCGAGCAGGCCGGCCTCGAGGTCAAGCACGAGCTGGTGGCGGACGACCGCGAGTCGATCGTGGCGGCGCTGAAGCGGCTGGCGGACCACGAGGGCGTGCGGTTCGTGTTCACGACGGGAGGCACCGGCCTCACGATCGACGACGTGACCCCCGAGGCCACGCGCGCGGTGATCGACCGCGAGGCGCCCGGCTACGCCGAGGCGATCCGGTCGGACTCGCGGCAGCACACGCCGCTCGGCCTGCTCACGCGCGGCGTGTCCGGGGTGCGCGGGCGGACGCTGATCGTGAACCTGCCCGGCAACCCGAAGGCGATCGAGCAGTCCTGGCCGATCGTCGAGCCGACGCTGGAGCACGCGGCGCAGCTGCTCGAAAGAAGCTCCTAGAGCAGACCCTTCTCGCGTAGCTCCTGCTGCGCCGAGTCGGACTTTCCGAGCCCCTCGAGTCCCATTCCGGAAAGCACCGGCGGCGCCTTCGTGAACTGGATCTCCGAGTACTGCACGACCTCCACGAGGTTGCCCCAGGGATCGCGGAAGTGGAGCCCACGCCCGGGCTCCAGTTCGACACCGGCCTCCTTCAATGCCTGTCGAACGCGCGAGCGATCGTCCACGACGAGCCCGAAGTGTCGGTGGCGGTCCGCCACGGGATCGTCGCCCTCGGCCAGAGCCAGGAACTGGTCGCCCATGTCGAGGAACGCCATTCCCGGCACCCGTCCACGCAGCTCGACCTCGAAGATCCGGCCGTAGAACTCGACCGCCTCGTCCACGTTGCCGACGGCGAGGGCGATGTGGTTCAGGCCGACCATCCGAGCCATGGTCGAAGCATAGGCTTCCGCCCCGTGGCTGCGATCGAGCTCGAGCGCCTCGAGCGGCGGTACGGCGAGCGGGTCGCGCTCGCCGGCGTGAGCGTGCGCGTGGAGGAGGGGCAGACGCTCGCCGTGCTCGGCGGCAACGGCGCCGGGAAGACGACCCTGCTTCGGGTGCTCGCCGGCCTGCTGCGCCCGCACGGCGGGAGCGCGCGGGTGCTCGGCGCCTCGCTCCCGGGCGAGCGCTGGAAGCTGCCGGCGCAGGTCGGCTACCTGGGCCACGAGCCGCTGCTGTATCGCGAGCTGAGTGGGCGCGAGAACCTGCGCTACCACGCCGACCTGCACGGGGTTCCCCACTCTCGCCTGGACACCGTCCTAACGCAGGTCGAAATCGCCGATCGTGCCGACGAACCGGTCCGCGATCTTTCGAAGGGCCTCATTCAGCGTCTCGCAATCGCTCGCGCGGTCCTACATGAGCCGTCGCTCCTCCTCCTCGACGAACCGCGCGCCAATCTGGATCCGGCCGCCGCCGAGCTGGTCGAGCCTCTCATCGGAAGGGCGTCCGGGCGCACGCGGGTGCTCGTAAGTCATGACGTTCAGGGCGCGTTGGCGGAGTCGGATGTCACGCTGGGCTTGAGGGCCGGCAGGCCTGCTCCGGTCGACTCGGAGCTGTACCGGTGATCGGCACCGCCCGCACGATCCTCCGCAAGGACCTCCTCATCGAGCTCCGCACGAAGGAGTCGGTGCCGGCGATGACGCTCTTCACGATCACCGTCTACGTGCTCTTCCACTTCGGGCTCGACCGCGACTCGCTCGACGGCGAGCTCGCGTCGGGGGTCCTGTGGGTGACGCTGCTGCTGGCGGCCGTGATCGGCGTCTCGCGCCTGTTCGCCACGGAGCGCGAGCAGGGCGGAGTCGACGGCCTGCTGCTGGCGCCCGTGGACCGCACGTCGCTGTTCGTCGCGAAGGCGGCCGCGCTGTTCCTGTTCCTGTGCGCGGTCGAGCTGGTGGCGGTGCCGGCGTTCGCGGTGCTGCTGCTCGGCCCCGGCCTCGGCGGCGCGTTTCCCGAGCTGCTCGTCATCCTCCTGCTGGGCAACCTCGGCATCGCGGCGCTCGGCGCGCTGGTGGCGGCGCTCGCCGCGGAGACGCGCGCGCACGAGCTGATCGTGCCGCTTCTGCTGCTCCCGCTGCTCGTGCCTGTGCTGATCGGGTGCGCCCAGGCGACCGAGCCGCTGTTCCGCCAGGAGGCGGGTCCGGAGGACCTCGGCCGCTGGCTCTCGCTCCTCACTCTTTACGATGTGGTGTTCGTGCTTCTCTCAGTCGCGGTCTTCGACTTTCTTCTCGAGGACTGATGTATTCCAAGGGCCTGGCTCCACTCGCGGCCGCAACGGTCGTGACCATCACGGCGGCGTTCGCGATGGTGTTCTTCTACGCCCCGAACGACGCGGACCAGGGCTTCGTCCAGAAGATCTTCTACGTGCACGTGCCAATGGCGATCGTGGCGCTGTGCGGGTTCGTGGCCGGGGGCGTGTTCGCGATCCGCCACCTCCGGAGCGGCGACCCGTCGTGGGACCTCCGCTCCTACGTGGCGATCCACATGTCCATCATCCTGGGGCTCGGCGTGCTCGTGACCGGCGCGATCTGGGCGAAGGCGTCCTGGGGGCACTGGTGGGTCTGGGACGAGCCGGTGCTCGTCTCGTTCCTGGTGGTCTTCCTCCTGTACTGCGTCTACTACCCGCTGCGCTTTTCGATCGAGGACCCCGGGCGGCAGGCGCGCTACTCGTCCGTGTTCGCCATCACCGCCGGCGCGTTCGTGCCGCTCAACTTCGTGGCCGTGCGGCTGGCCGAGGCCTACACCCACCCGCGCGTGCTCTCGCAGACGGGCGGCGACCTGCCGGGCGACATGCGGCTGACCTTCCTCGTCTCGCTGCTGGGGATGGCGCTGCTGTTCGTGACGCTGTGGAAGCTCGAGCTGACCGCCAAGCGTGCGTCGATGCAACTCAAGAGGTTGAGGAACCGTGCCCGCGTTGCCGCTTGACGAGGCCGGCAAGTACGTCGCTGGGGCGTACGTGGTCTTCCTCGCGCTGATCCTCCTCTACGTGGCGATCATCGCCACGAAGATCGCGCGCATCGAGCGCCAGATCTCGGAGCTGGTCGAGGACGACGAATGACGGGCGAGCTGCTCGCCATCGGGGCGAACCACAAGACCGCTCCGCTTCCGCTGCGCGAGAAGCTCGCGCTGCCGGACGGGCGTGCCGCGCGCGTGCTCGCCGAGCTCGTGGACCACGACGCGATCCACGAGGCGGTGGCGATCTCGACCTGCAACCGCACGGAGCTGTACCTCGTGACCGCCGATCCGGTGGAGGCCGAGAACATCGCGCTCGGGCTGCTGTCGCGGCAGGCGGACCTGCGGCCGACCGAGCTGCTCGGCGCGATCTACGCGCTCCGCGGCATAGCGGCGGTCGAGCACCTGTTCTCCGTGACGGCCGGGCTCGACTCGATGATCGTCGGCGAGGCCGAGGTGCAGGGCCAGGTGAAGCGCTCGTACGAGATGGCGCTCGTGGAGGGCGTGACCGGGCCGGTGGCGAACCGCCTCTTCCGCGACGCGCTCGGCACCGGCAAGCGCGTGCGCAGCGAGACCGAGGTGTCGCGGTCGAGCGTGTCCGTGTCGTCGGTCGCGGTGAAGCTCGCGGCCGACTTCCTCGGCGACCTCTCGGACCGCCGCGTGCTGGTGATCGGCGCCGGCGAGAACGCCGAGCTCACGGCGCGCACGCTCCGCGACCGCGGCGTCGAGGCGCTGTTCGTGGCGAACCGGCGCTACGACCGCGCGCTCGGCCTGGCGCAGCGCTACGGCGGCCGCGCGATCGCCTTCGACGCGCTTCCCGGCGAGCTGGAGCACGCCGACATCGTCGTGAGCTCCACCGGCGCGCCGCACCAGATCCTGGGCCGCGAGGAGCTCGAGTTCGTCGCCGCGTCGCGAATGGGCCGGCCGCTCGTGATGATCGACCTCGCGGTGCCGCGCGACATCGAGCCGAGCGTGCGCGACTGCCCCGGCATCGCCCTGTACGACATGGACGACCTCCAGGCCGAGGTCGCGCGCAACCTGAGCGGGCGCCAGTCCGAGGCCGAGGAGGCGCTCGTGATCGTGCGCGAGGAGGTCGCTCGCTTCGACGACTGGCTCGGCAGCCTCGACGTCGTCCCGACGATCTCGGCGCTCCGCAGGCGCGGGGACGAGATCGTCGAGCAGGTGCTCCGCGAGAACGAGTCGCGCTGGGAGTCGCTCTCCGAGGCCGACCGCGCGCGGGTCGAGACGCTCGCGGGCGCGATCGTGAGCAGGCTCCTCCACGAGCCGACGCGCAACCTGCGCGGAGCCGCGGGCGAGGGCACGTCGTACCGGTACGTGCACGCTCTCCGTGAGCTGTTCGGGCTCGAGGCGGCCCTGGCGCCGCTGGACGACGCGCCCGCCGAGATCACCCAGCTCGAAGAGCGCCGCCGGCAACGCGGCCGGTGATCCGGCTCGGCACGCGCGGCAGCGCGCTGGCGCTGGCGCAGGCGCGGCTGGTGGCCGAGCGACTGCCCGGTGAGGTGGAGATCGTCCCCATCACGACCTCGGGCGACCAACCCTCAAGGGGTCAGACCCCTTTAGGTAAGTCGAGGGTTGGGCTCGCCGACAAGTCGCGCTTCGTCAAGCAGATCGAGGAGGCGCTCATCGCAGGCGACATCGAGGTCGCCCTGCACTCGGCGAAGGACGTCCCGGCGGAGTTCCCGCGCGGCCTGCTGCTCCAGGCGGTCCTGGAGCGCGCCGACCCGCGCGACGCGATCTGCGGTGCCGGACTCACTCGATGACCTGCCCGAGGGCGCTGTGGTCGGCACGTCGAGCCTGCGCCGCCGCGCGCTGCTGCTCGCCCTGCGACCCGATCTCGAAGTGCGTGACATCCGAGGCAACGTCGACACACGTCTCGGTCGCCTCGCCGACGGCGACTTCGATGCGCTGGTGCTCGCGCAGGCCGGCCTCGACCGGCTGGGCCGCGGCAGCGAGGGTCGGCCGCTCGACCCCGCCGTGTTCGTGCCGGCAGCGGGCCAGGGCTGCCTCGCCGTGGAGCTCCGCGATGCCGACGAGCCCGCCAACCAGGCGATCTTCTCGCTGACCGACTTCACGACACAATGCTGCCTGACCGAAGAGCGCTGCGTCGTGCGCCAGCTCCGTGCCACGTGCAACACGCCCATCGGCGTGCATGCGGCCAAGACCGACGACGACGCGATGCGGCTCACCGTGTTCGTCGGGCTCCCGGACGGCTCACGCTGGATCCGCGACGAGCTCGAGATGCCGTTCCTCGATGCCACGAGCCGCATCGGCCTCCACGTCGCGGAGCGTCTGCGGGGGGCGGGCGCCGACGAGCTGCTCGCCGAGGCCGAGCGCCTGGTTGCCGCCGGATAGCGTTCGCCGCGTGAGCGGCATCGTCTATTTGGTCGGCGCGGGGCCCGGGGACCCCGGCCTCATGACGCGACGCTCGCTCGAGCTGATCGCGTCGGCCGATGCGATCCTCTACGACCGGCTCGTCCCGCCGGGTGCGCTCGACGGTGCGCGACCGGACGCGGAGCTCCGCTACGTCGGAAAGGAGCCCGGCGCGGCCGCGCTGTCACAGGAGGAGACGAACGAGCTGCTCGTGGGTCTCGGCCGGGCGGGCAAGCGCGTCGTGCGCCTCAAGGGAGGCGACCCGTTCGTGTTCGGGCGCGGCGGCGAGGAGGCGGAGGCGCTCGCCGCGGCCGGCGTGGCGTTCGAGGTCGTGCCCGGGATCACAGCGGGCGTCGCCGCTCCCGCCTATGCCGGCATTCCGGTCACGCACCGCGACATGGCCTCGGCGGTGGCGTTCGTGACCGGCCACGAGGATCCCGAGAAGCCGGAGTCCGCGCTCGACTGGGACGCGCTCGCCC
The DNA here is from genome assembly GCA_963786845.1 of uncultured Thermoleophilaceae bacterium. Classification (GTDB taxonomy): domain Bacteria; phylum Actinomycetota; class Thermoleophilia; order Solirubrobacterales; family Thermoleophilaceae; genus JACVRW01. Next base: position 9,138 of record CAWBAP010000006.1, on the reverse strand, counting down.
GCTTCCCGGGGACGCTCGTCTTCTACATGGGGATCAGGAACCTCGGCCGGATCGCCGAGCGGCTCATGGCGGCGGGGCGCGCCCCCGAGGAGCCGGTGGCCGTCGTGGAGCGCGGCACCCACCCGGACCAGCGCACGATCGTCGAGACGCTGGCGGGCGTCGCCGACCGCGTGGAGGCCGAGGGCGTCCGGCCGCCGGCCATCACCCTGGTCGGCCGGGTCGCCGGGCTGTGGGACACGATCGCGTGGCTGGAGCGGCGGCCCCTGCACGGCGAGGTGGTCGCCGTGACGCGCGCCCGCGCTCAGGCGAGCGGCCTCGCCGCGCGCCTCCGTGAGCTGGGCGCGGACGTGGTCGAGACCCCGGCCATCCGGATCGAGCCGCGGCCGGTCGAGGGCGAGCTCCGAGCGGCTGTCGAGCGCATCCACGAGTACGCGCTGATCTGCTTCACGAGCCCGAACGGAGTGCGACTCTTCTTCGACGCGCTGGCGGCGGCGGGCGCCGACGCTCGCGCACTCGCAGGAGCCGCCGTCGCGGCGATCGGGCCGGGCACCGCCTCGGCATTGAAGGAGTGCGGCATCGTCGCCGACGTCGTCCCCGAGCGCTTCGTGGCGGAGGCGCTCGTCGAGGCGCTCGAGCCGGTTGACGTCGACGGGCGCAGGGTGCTCGTCGCGCGTGCGGCCGATGCCCGGGACGTGCTGCCGGACGCGCTTCGCGCTCGTGGCGCCGAGGTCGACGACGTCGCTCTCTACGAGACCGTCGCGGAGCCGCTCAGCGAGGCCGAGCTCGCCGGTCTCGAGCGCGCGACCTACGTGACCTTCACCTCGAGCTCGACCGTCCGCTTCCTGATCGAGTCCGGCGCCCGGCCGCCGGAGGGCGCCCGGGTCGTCTCGATCGGCCCGGTCACGTCCGCGACCGCCGGCGAGCACGGCCTCAGCGTGGACGTGGAGGCCGAGCGGCACGACATCGACGGCCTGGTGGACGCGCTCACCGCCGACGCGCGGCGGCGCAGGGTGCCGGCGTGATCGTGACGCTGCTCACCGACTACGGCCGCGACGACGACTTCGTCGGCGTCTGCCACGGGGTGATCCGCGGCATCCACCCGGGCGCCGAGATCGTGGACATCACCCACGGCATCGAGCGCTACGCGGTCCGCCAGGGAGCGCTCGTGCTCCGCAACGCGCTGCCCTACATGCCGAGCGGAGTGCACGTGGCGGTGGTGGACCCGCAGGTGGGCACCGAGCGGCGCGCGATCGCGCTCCGGACCGGCGACGGGCGCCTCCTCGTCGGCCCCGACAACGGGCTGCTCAGCCTGGCGTGGGAGCGCTGCGGCGGTGTGGAGGTGGCCGTGGACGTGACGCGCTCGCCGCACCGGCTCGAGCCGGTCTCCGCGACCTTTCACGGCCGCGACATCTTCGCCCCGGTGGCGGCGCGGCTCGCGGCCGGCGCCGAGCTGGCCGACGCAGGCGACCCGCTCGACCCGGACTCCCTCGAGCGCGTTGAGCTGCCCGAGCCGCGGGTGGAGGACGGCGCGGTGGTGGCTCACGCGCTCGTGATCGACAACTTCGGGAACGTCGGCCTGAACGTGGACCACGAGCGGCTCGCGGGCACGGGCATCACGCTCGGCGGGAGCGTGGAGGTGGAGTCGGGCGGCGAGCGCCGCGTGGCCACCTACGCGCACACGTTCGCCGACGTGAGCCCGGGCGACCTGCTCGTCTACGAGGACGCGTACCGGACGCTCGCGCTGGCGATCAACCGCGGCGACGCCGCGGGCGAGCTCGGGCTCGGCGTCGACGCCGAGGTGCGGCTTCAGCCGCGATGATCGGCTCCCCGCGCGTACACCACCGACTGACCGACTCGACGAACGAGCGTGCGAAGGAGCTGGTCGCGGCCGGGGCGCTCCACGGAACGCTCGTGACCGCCGACCAGCAGTCGGCGGGACGCGGCCGCCAGGGACGAGTGTGGACGGCGCCGCCGCGCTCGTCGGTCTTGATGTCGGTGGTGCTGCGCGAGCTCGACGAGCGGCACGAGCTGCTGCCGCTGGCGGCGGCCGTTGCGGTGTGCGAAGCGCTGCCGGTGGAAGCGGCGATCAAATGGCCGAACGACGTCTGGGTCGAGGGCCGGAAGGTGGCGGGCATCCTGCTCGAAGGCCGCCCACAGGAGGGCTGGGCCCTGCTGGGGATCGGGCTGAACGTGACCACGGACTCGTTCCCGCCGGAGCTCGCGGACACGGCCACGTCGCTCCGGCTCGCGGGGGTGGACCACACGCCCGAGAGCATGCTCGACGCGCTGCTCGGCTCGCTGGACCGGTGGCTGCGCGCTCCGTCCGACTCGGTGCTGGCGGCCTGGCGGGGCCGGGATGCATTGACGGGTGAGCGTGTTCGGTGGTCGGACGGGGAGGGTGTCGCCGGCGGCATCGACGATTCGGGCGCACTCCTGGTCGAGACCCGTGACGGTCCCGTCACACTCGATGCCGGCGAGGTGCACCTGCTGCGCTAGCCGAGGATGAGGAACACGAAACGTCCCATATCGGGACGTTTCGTGTTGAGGGTCCGGGGCGGGCCGCCCGACCCACCCTCAGAGCACGCCGTTTGCCACGAGCGAGCCCAAGATGACGCCGGCGGCTCCGCCGACCACGCTGGCGGCGAGGAACGCGATGTTGACCGCGCGGCTCATGAGCCGAAATCGTCCGGAGCCCGGGGCGGAACCACAAGCCGCTTGGGCACATCCGCGGCGGGCGCGCCGGCGGGAGGCACCGAAGGAGGCACCCCGGTCGGCGCCCCACCCTTCAATGCCGTCGTTGCACCCGGAGCGCCCCGGCGCTCCCGCCAGCACCGCCCGCACCGTCGCCCCCTTGAACATCGGCTCCTCCGGCTCGCCTCCCCTGCGCAGCCACTCAACCGCCCTCATCGCCGCGGGCGCGAGGAAGCCCACGGCCATCAGCCAGAAGACGACGCCGGAGACCAGCCAGCCGACTGAGCTCCCGTCCTCCCGCGGCGGGTCGAGGCCCAGGTCGACGAAGTTCCAGCCAAGCGCGAGGAAGAGCACGCCGACGATCGCCGGCCAGCCGATCCTCGGACCGTCGGCCAGGTGCTCGACGGCGGCAAGCAGCGCCGCGAACACGAGCATCGCGACGACGCCGCCGGACAGCAGCGCGATCTGGCCGGACGAGCACTGGTTCGCGATCTCGTACGGCCCGCCGCTCGCGCAGGTGCCGCCGCTCTCCACCATAAGGTCGCGCATCCCGAGGTAGACAGCGGTGATGCTCGCCGCCACCCCGGCGGCGGCGAGCGCCGTGGCCAGCCAGAGAGCGGCCAGCCGGCCTACGCCGGGCGGTTCCAGTCGATCCAAACCGAGCCCGGGTTGTTCGGGTCCACCTTCACGTGCACCCCGGCCCCCGGCTGGGCCTGGGCCAGCTGGACCTGCGGGATGACCTGCTTGACGGTCACGGGGTAGGGCGGCAGCCCGTCCGGCAGCACCGTCAGGTCCACCTCGATGATCGGCTGGAAGTTCACCATCCCGTCGCCTTGGCGAACGGCCACGATCGTCGCGGTCGCGTCCACACCGGTGGTGGCGGCGTTGGCGGCGGCGGTCTGCTGGGCCATCATCTCCTGGGCGTCCGCCATGCGCGCCTGGGCATCCTCGAGCTGGGCACCCACGTCCCAGTTCTTGTTGATCTCGTTGCTCTGCTTCTGGAGGTCGCGAACGCTCTTGAAGAGGCCCATGGTCAGCTCGCCTGGTACGCGACGTTGAAACGCTGCGCCACGGCCGGGTTGGCCTTCACGCGCACGTTCCAGCCGTCGAGCGCCTGCTGCCAGTTGTCGGGTGACACGCCCTTCGCGGCCGCGATCTCGACCGCCTTGGACTGGTCGTAGCCGTGGGCGGCGAGTCCCTTGCAGACCTCGGCGAACAGCTCGAGCGAGACGCCGGCGATCGGCTCGAAGTCCGGCCCGGCCGCAGCGCCCGGCTGCGCTGCCGCGACCTGCTGCTGCGCCGCCATCTGCTGCTGCGCGGCCATCTGCTGGGCCGCCGCCATCTGCTGCGCCTGGTCGGCCATCTGCATGCTCTGGTCGACGATGCCCGGCGCGGCCTCGACGGCCTTCTTGGCGTCCTTCAGCTGCTTGAACATCCCCACGTGACGCTCCTGACTGTTGCCTGCGAGTCCCCGGAATGGGTGGCGCGAGCGTAACCGCTCAGGGGGACCGCTCAAGCGGCGGAGCGCTCGTCCGGCTCGGGGGCGCCCGCGGTGTCCTCGTCCAGGACCTCGTTCGCCGTCACCTTGACGTTGTCCGCCGAGCCATTGGACTCGCCGGCGCCCTTCTTCTTGCGGCGGCGGCCGCCTCGGCGGCGCTTGCCCTTCGGGAAGTTGCGCAGCAGCTCGCGCGCGAGCGCGCTCGGCTTGCGCGCCATGCGCATGCGGGCGCCGTCCAGCACCTGCTGCGCCTCCGGCGTGTGCGCGAGCGCCGCCGCGAGCAGAGCCGCCGACAGGCGCCGGTCCTGCTTGCGCGCCGCCTGCACGAGCCGGCGCGCGTTGCGCGCGTGCGCCGCCCCGGCGGAGTTCACGAGCAGCCCGAGCAGGCGCTTCGTCTCCGGCCAGCGCTGCACCGCGTACTCCTCGTGCACCTCGCGCGAGTACTCGGCGAGGTGCCAGAGCCAGCGGGCCGCCTGGTCGCGCCTGCCGATCTGGCGCTCGGTGAGCGCCTGGAGGAGCACCTTCACTCCCTCGCGGCGCTCGTCGCGCGACCAGCCGCCCACGATCTCGACGGCGTCGTCGAACGCCTCGGCGTCGCGCAGGTTGCCCGCCTCGCCGAGCGCGCGCAGCCTCAGCTGCGTGTTGCGGTTGCGCCGCAGGCAGGTCACGAGGAAGAGGCGCCGCAGCTCGCCGGTCTGGTCGAAGTGCAGCATCGCCTTCGCCCGCCGCCAGTTATTCGACGCCACGCGCGCGCCCGCGAGCATCGCCCACGCCTGCTGCTCGCCCCAGCTCAGGTGCTCCACCGCGATGCGCCAGAGCTCGCGCTCGAAGACCTGCGCGCGCCGGTCCGCATCCGCCGTCACCGGCACCACCCGGCGCTCGACGCGCAGCCGGCGGCCGCGCCCGCGGCGCACGGGGCCGACCACGATCGCGCCGCCGCGGTAGACGTCGCGGTCGAGCAGCGAGTGCAGGGTGACCACCGGGTCGTCGTTCGGCGTCGCCGGGTGGACGAAGTCCACGACGATGCCCGACTCCTTGCCCGGGTTCCGGCGCGTGACGCGGCCGACCCGCTGCTGGTAGATCCGCTTGGAGGCCGTGGGCGCCAGGTGCATGCAGACCGTGGCGCGCGGCGAGTTCCAGCCCTCGGCCAGCAGCTGGGCGTTGATGAGCACGTCGATCTCGCCGCGCTCGTAGGCCGCGAGCACGCGCGTGAGCTCGCGCTTCGGCGTCTCGCCCGAGACCGCCTTCGCCTTCATCCCGGCGTCCACGAACGCCTTGGCCACGTTGTGCGCGTGCTTCACGCCCGCGGAGTAGACGACGCCCGGCACGTCCTTGAAGCGCGTCTTGTAGAGATCGGCCACCGCCAGGTTGAACGGGGTCTGGTCGAGCAGCGCGGCCAGCTCCTCCTGGTCGAAGTCCTGGTCGACCTCGCCGCGCCGCAGCGGGACGTTCGCGATCGAGCGGACGCCCACCCCGGCGGGATCCGCACGCAGCGGAGCGGCGCGATCACGCCGCGCCGGGCCGCCTGCGCAAGGTCGAAGCGCGACGTCTGGGTCGGGAAGAGGTCCGTGACGTGGCGCGCGATCAGCGCGCCGGTGGCGGTCATCCCGACGAACACCGGGCCGATCCACTGGCGGATCGAGGCGCTCGTCTTCTCGCCGAGCGCGGTGTGCGCCTCGTCGCAGATGACGATCGTGTAGGCGTCCGAGACCTTCCCCGCGTTGCGCACGAACCACTGGTAGGTCTCGACGGTCACCGGACCGCCCGCGGGCGGCTCGCCGTCGCCGTCTTCAGGAGCGGAGCGGAGATGCGCTTCTTGTAGCCGCGGTCGCGCAGCTCGCCGAGGAACTGGTCCACGAGGTTGCGGCGGTGGGTGAGGATCAGGATGCCGCCGGTGCGCGAGGCCTCGACGAAGCCGAGCGCGGCGACGGTCTTGCCGGCGCCGGTGGCGTGCTCGAACCAGAAGCGGCGCGCCGCGCCGGGGTCCTCCTCCACGGCCTCGGCGGCGGCCTCCTCCTCGGCCTCCTCGGCGGGATCCCAGTCGAGCGGCTCCTCGTCGGGCAGCTCGTCGCCCTCGATCTCGACCTCGCCCGAGTGGCAGCTCCTCGAGCGCGGTCGCCGCCCTTGCCGTTGCGGCCGATCAGGAGCTCGGCCTCGAGCGCGATCAGCGTTCCCGACAGCGCGTCCACCTGGTGGGCCGAGAGCGTCGTGCCGTCGGCCAGATGCGGCTCCTCCTCGGCGAGCAGCCGCTCGAGGCCCAGCATCAGCGAGAACTCGCGCCGCCACTCGAGCGACGGCTCGCTGCGGCCGGCGTCGATCTCCCTCAGCGCGGCGTCGAGCGCGGCGCGGCGCGCGCTGTTCTCCGCGAGCGCGGTCGCGGGATCCTCGCCCTCGAGCACGAACGGTTCACGCGCGAATTCCTCAGCGCGCTTCAGTTCATCGCCGGAAACCGGCGAGGCATCGGCCACGGAGCTTCTTTCAGCCACGGTTAGGCGGTCTTCAATCAGAGGAGGGGCGTACCGAGTTGCTCGTCCAGGAGACAGCGGGGTACGCCCGCAGTGCGCCGTCGCTCTCTATGAGTCCCGCGAGACGACGACGAGCCAGGTCCTTGAAGGGACGCTTGGCGTATCCCTATTAAGCACACCGGGATGCGAAATGGGCTACCCGGCACTCTGCCATTCTTCGCGCTCGTGCGCCGCTCGCCGCCCTGTTCCTGCTGCTGCTCGCGCTCGCGGGATGCAACTCGGACGACTGCCGCCCTCCGCCCTCCGCCAGCTACCTCCCAGGAGGCCGCGACGCTTTCGAGAAGGCATCGAGAAGGAGCGGGGCACGCCGATCGTCGTGAACAAGTGGGCCTGCTGGTGCGGCCCCTGCCGGCTCGAGTTCCCGTGGTTCCGCGACCAGGCCGAGAAGCGCAAGGGCGAGATCGTGTTCATCGGCGTCAACTCGAACGACAATCGCGGCGACGCGGAGGACTTCCTGAAGGAGGAGCCGGTCCCGTTCAAGCACTTCGAGGACCCGAAGCTCGAGATCGCCGCGGCCATGAACGCGGTCCAGGCCTTCCCCAGCACGGCCTACTACGACTCGAAGGGCGAGCTCGCCTTCGTCCACCAGGGCGGCTACTCGAACGAGGACGACTGGCGGAGGACATCGACCGCTACGCCCGCTGACGTGGACGTTCGCGAGGCACGCACCGACGAGGAGGTCGCCGCCGCGCTCGGCTGCGCGAGCGCGTGTTCTGCGGCGAGCAGGGCGTCTCCCTCGAGGCGGACCAGGACGGCCGCGACGCCGAGGCCACCCACATCGTGGCGCTTGAGGATGGAGCCGTGATCGGCACCTGCCGGCTGCTCTTCCGCGGCCACGTGGCACGGCTCGGGCGCCTCGCGGTCGAGCGCGACCACCGCACCGACGGCATTGCGGCGGCGATCCTGCGCGAGGCCGACCGCATGCGGAGGAGGCGGGCGCCGAGTCGATCGCCCTGCACGCGCAGACATACGCGCAGACGCTCTACGAGCAGGCCGGCTACGAGCAGTACGGTCCCACGTTCGTGGAGGAGGGCATCGAGCACGTGGCGATGGAGAAGCGGCTTGCCTGACTGCGGATCGACCCGCTCACCGGCCTGCGCGTGATCGTCGCGGGCGAGCGCGGCTCGCGCCCGGGCGCGTTCCTCGACGTGGCGCCGCGCCCGCCGATCGACCCCGAGACCGACCCCTTCGCGGCGGGCCACGAGGACCGCACCCCGCCGGAGGTCTACAGGCTGGGCGACGACGGCTCCTGGCGCGTGCGCGTCGTGCCGAACCTCTATCCCGCGCTCTCGGGACGGCGCCGCCGAGGCCGGCGGCGATCCGCTGGCCGGCGGGCGCGGCGAGCCCGACCTGTTCGCGAGCCGCCCGCGCGCGGCGCGCACGAGGTGGTGGTCAACGCTCCCGACCCCGTGACGTCGCTCGCCGAGCTCCAGCCCGAGCAGGTCGAGACGGCGATGTCGGTCTGGCGCGCGCGCATGCGCGCGCACGCCGACGCCGCCTACGTGCACGTGATCGTGAACGAGGGCAAGGAGGCCGGCGCCTCGCTGCCGCACACGCACGCGCAGCTCTACGCGCTGCCGTTCGTGCCCGCCGCGGTGGCGCGCGAGCGCGAGCGCTTCACCGCCTACTCGGACCGGACCCAGGGGCGCAACCTGCTGGAGGACATCGTCCAGGAGGAGGTGCGCCGCCGCGAGCGGGTCGTCGCGATCGACGACGAGGCGGTGGCGATCGCGCCCTTCGCGGCGCGCGTGCCGTTCCACCTGCTGCTCGCCCCGCGCAGCCCGCCGCGCGCTTCTCCGACGACGGCCCGCTGGGCGGCGCGGCTGCTGCACGAGGTCCTGAACCGGCTGCGCGCGACGCTCGGGACGCTCCCGCCGCTCAACATGTGGGTGCGGACCGCGCCGCGCGACGCCGGCCAGTTCTGCTGGCGCATCGAGATCATGCCGCGCCTGGCCCAGCTCGCCGGGCTCGAGATCGGCACGGGCGTGCACCTGAACGTGCTGACGCCCGAGGACGCGCGCCGCCGGCTGCGCGACGCGGAGCCGTGCGCTGCTTCCCCGCCGCCATGCCCCCGTGCCGAGACAGGTGCCGATGTTCGCCGCCGAGCCGCCACAGGAGCCGCTCCCGTACGGGCGCTGGGGCGACGCGCTCGGCGAGTACTTCGAGCGCCCGCGGCGGAGACGAGATCGGCGAGATCAGCCTGGTTCCCACCGCACCTGGGCGGGGCGCACCTACGTGCCGGCCACCGCGCCCGCCGAGGACGGCGGCGAGGTGTTCGGCTACGTCTCGTACACGCGCGAGCACGAGGGCGCGCAGGCCACGGACTTCTTCGCGGCCGCGACTACACCGACGAGACGGCCGACCGAGAACCCGGACTGGACGCTCGACCTCTCCGACCACGAGATCGGCCACTGGCGCGGCCCC
>CAWBAP010000005.1:0-112116 GCA_963786845.1 uncultured Thermoleophilaceae bacterium | reverse complement strand
CCTGACATGACTCGTTCCTCCACTTTCACTATCGACAGAAGCCTTTCGAGCTTCATGATCGCGTGGTTACCGTCCAGGTTATTTGACGAAGAGCAGGTCGACCTGTTCGAGCAGCGCCCGGGCTCGCCGCTGCGTGACCAGCGTGACGAGGATCGTCCTCGGATTGGCCTTGGGATCGATCGCGATCGCCGTGCCGAGCAGCTTCTTTGAACTCCTCGACGTTCTGCGTCGGCACGGAGACGCCAAGCGCCAGCGCCACGTTAGGTCCCGGCGCTTTGCCCTTCTGGATCTCGATCGCGTGTTTGAAGTGCTCGCGCGCGCGATCCGGCGAGCCGCCGATCGCCTCCGGTAGGCTGTCGAGCGCGATCATCATCTCGTGAATGGCGCCGTCGCTCCAGGTCGGGTCCAGCGCCAACGCCCGCTCGGCCAGCGCGCGCACCGTCGGCAGATCGATCACCAGCTCCGGTTTGTCGACGCCCAACGAGATCGCCGATCCCCAGGATGCCGCGGTCCAGTAGAGCAGCTCGACGTCCTCTTTCTTCGCGCGCTTGAGGGCCGCGACCGGATCTTTCGCGAGCTCCGGACGGATGTTCGAGAAGCGCAGCTCCATCGCGCGCAGGCAGTAGTCCTTGGCACGGATGTACATGTTGAGCGCGCGTTCGTTGAGCTTGACGACCTCGTCGTGCTGCGCTTCGCCGAGCACAATCGCGTCGGTGTGGACGAACGCGTAGGTGTACTGCGTGAATCCGCCGCACGTCGCGACCAGAAGGTCCTGGTTCTTCGGCACCGACTCGAGCAGCGATTCGTAGAGCTTCAGCGCGAATGCCGACGCGTCGCGGATCGGCTCGACGTCGTTGTCGCGGTGAACGTGTCCCCGGTCCCTTTGGCGAGCGTGTCCGCGACGCTGTTGAGGGCCATGCCTTTGATGGCACCGCATCCCGACAGCGACACCGCGGCCATGAAGACGCCGGCCACGACGGGAAACGCCACACATTCCTAATGCGCAAAATCACCCTCGAAATGCTCACTCCCGAGCACCTACCGATCATATAGGGATCGGGCATTCCCCCTGTGGTGGGGGGCCTGGTGTTGTTTCGCCCACACACCTTCGGCGATCGCCTTTCCGTCTAAGACTTTAGGTAAGCCGGAAGAGGAATGAGGCAAGGAGCAGGAACGATGTGGCGGACAGGGCGATTCGATTGGAACTTCTCCAGCACAGCTGAAGCGGCAACGGGATCTTCTGCTCGCCGCCGTCGTCGTCGCGTTCTTCTGAAAGAGCCCGTCAGGCCGAAGGCCATAGGCCACAGGCCAACGTAAGACACGACAGCGGGCAATATCCAGCTGGATGAACCGGCGGTTTTCTACGGCCTACGGCCTGCTACGCGCTTTCACCGCGTTCGCCACGTAGGTTTTTCTGGCGCGCGCTTCCATGCCGCGGCGTTTCACTTTGACGTCGAGCTCGTGGTCGACTGGTTCAGTGAGATCGCCAGCAGGTACTGGCGGTCACCGCTGACGGCCGGGGACCCTGGCGGTCAGCCGAAGACCCGCCGTCGGTTCTCCACCACCAAGTCGGCGGATCGTCCCCCTGGTCGCGTTGGCTTCCCGCTGGCACGGTGGGCGCATGCGCAGCGGCAATATGAGCGGACTACCGATCGTCGTGGTCGCGGCCGTGTCTGCGGCCGCCATCGTGGGCGCGGTCTTCTGGGCGATCGGCAAGAACGAGCAGGCGGCTGGTCGCGCCGGAGCGCGGTTCGCCGCGGCGCTGGTCGAGAACGACCCGGGCGCGGCGCCGAAGGGCGGTCCGGACTACATCAAGGGCATGCGAGTGTACTTCGGGGCGGTGACCGGCGCGCGGGTGATCGGCACCCATAACGAGCGCGCCGACGCCAACACGGACACGTCGCGGACATACCCCGTCGCGGACCTGCTGCTGCAAAGCGCGCACGGACCGGCGGTGATCGAGCTCGCGTTCGACAACGGAGGAATCGGCAGCGAGAAGGTCACCGGCGTCTACGAGCTCGATCCCGACGACGCCCCCAAGCTGCCGGCACGCGATCGCGAGCGAAGCCGAACCCTGAGTTGCGCGTGGCGCGGAACGAGCTTGCGATGCGTGGAACGCGCCCGCGGTGACGTGACGAAGCTCCTGGAGTGCAGCAGCGCGCAATAGCGTGTGACGATTGCCCCTAACTTTTGCGGCCCTCCCGTTTGGGGTACATGGAGACGGTAGGCACGAGCCTTCATTAGCAACGGCGCTCTGCCTCTCACTGTCCGCCGGACCCCCTCAAAGGAGCAACTCATGGCCACCACTGGTGCCACTGGCAGCACCCGCGTCGATTCGGCGCGGACGAACGGAATCCGCGCCCGCATCGCGGAGAAGAACCACGAGACCAAGGCCGCATTCAAGACGACCGAGTTCTGGGCGATGCTCGGCCTCGTCGTGGCGATTCTCGTCAGCGCTGCACTGATCAACGGCGGCGACAACGGCACGGACGAGTTCATCGCCAAGCAGGCATGGCTCTACGTCTCGATCCTGGGCGGTGCGTACTTCATCTCCCGCGGTCTCGCCAAGTCGGGCAGCTACGAGCCGGACGCCGACTACAACCCGGTTGACCTGAGCGAGCGCAAGCGCAACGGCGGCGACGACCGCTAGACCGACCCCGCGTACCGGAGCGCCGGGCGGCCTCGAGCCGCCCGGCGCTCTACCAAACCCCCACTGAGAGTGAATTTCGTGACCAAGAGGCAAGAGCAGAAGATCGTGCAGTACCTGAACGAGGCCCATGGTGCAGAGCTGGCGCTCGTGCGCCAGTTCCAGGCGCAGATCGCGATGACCCCCAGGGGTCAGTACCGCGACGGGCTGGAGACCCACCTTCAGGAGACCCGGCGGCACGCCGAGCGTCTCGAGGGCCGGCTGGGCGAGCTGGGGCAGGGCAACAACCCGCTTCAGGTCGGACTGGGCGCCCTGGAGAGCCTTGTCGGGCAGGCCTTGGCGTTGACCAAGACCCCGTTCGATCTGGTTCGCGGAACCGGTGGCGAGGAGAAGGTGCTGAAGAACGCCAAGGACTCGTGCGCGGCCGAGGCGCTTGAGATCGCCACCTACACGGCGCTCGCCCGGCTCGCACGCGACGCCGGCGACGCCAAGACCCAGCGTCTGGCCGAGTCCGTTCTCGGAGACGAGCAGCGGATGCTCGACCGGCTTCTCAAGGAGATCCCGCGCCTGACCGACGCCGTCGCACGGGCGGAGTTCGACGGAAACGGCTCCTATGACGTGACCGAGACCGGCGCCGCCGACACGCTGCGCGAGGTGGGCGGCACGGCCAAGCGCACCACCCGCCAGGCCCGCAAGGTACCTGGAGTGGCACGCGCCGAGGGCACGGTCAAGGGCGCAGTGGCGTCTCAGTCCGATCTGGCGATCTCGAACTACGACTCGCTCAGCGCGAACGAGGTACAGGACAAGCTGTCCGAGCTCTCGCAGGTCGATCTGGCCAAGGTCAACGCGTACGAGCGCAAGAACCAGAACCGCTCCACCATCACCAGCCGCATCGACTCCCTGCAGGCGTCCGAGCCCTGGCCCGGCTACGACGAGCTGAGCGTGGAGGAAGTCCGTGCCGTGCTCTCCGAGGGCGACGAGACCCGGATCAAGTCGGTCCGCAGCTACGAGCGCAAGCACAAGAACCGCGCCGGCGTGCTCCAGGCCACCGAGCGCGAGCTCAGCAACGCCTAAGGACCGTTCGAGCCGAGGGAGGGGGCCGTGCTCGGCCCCCTCCCCGGAGGAACACGCCCGCTCAGGACCGCTTGACCCGCAGGCGGACCGTTCGGGGCTGAGACCGGTTGCCAGCCGCGTCGGTCGCCCTGATGACGGCCCGGTAGCGCCCCGGTCGCAGTGCTCGCCTGCCGATCCGCCCGCTGAACCGGATCGTGTTCGCACCCTGCGCGCCGTCTCGCCTGAGCGAGCCGACGGTCCGGAGACGAACGTGGCCGCCGCGCTTGACCGCTCGCTTGACGGCGACCGTCACGCGGGCCCGCTCGCTCAGGATGTAGCGCAGCCGGGTCCCGCCCGAAGCGCGGGCAGCCACCGGCGTTGATGCGCGTGCGACCGTGAACACGGTCCTGGTTGCGCTGAACCCGCCGACGACCGGCGCCACGCTGTCAGCCGTCTCAACCGGCTCGGTGCCGCCGGGCCCGCCGCCCGTCGGGGCCGCCGGGACCTCGAAAGCACCCAGGTCCCGCCGTGCGATGCCGTCGCCGTTGCCGTCGGCGACCAGCGGATTGCCGTCCAGGTCGGTGCCCTGCGCGGTCCCGGGGTCGCCGGCATCGACGAGCTTGGAGGTCGGGAGCAGCCGGTAGTTGCCGCTTCCCGGGGCGACGAAGCCGGCGGCTCCCACGTTCGACACGTTCGCCTCGGCGAGGCTCGCGTTGGCCCCGCTCGATGTGTTGAAGCTTGGGTCGTAGTCCGAGTACGAGGCGGCCACCCTCGCCTCGCCCGTGTCGGTGCTCTGGGCGAACAGCGCCCTGCCGCCGCCCCGGAGAATCGAGTTCGTCAGCTTGACGCGAGCACTCTGGGTCGGCGCAAGCGCGGTCGTCGCGCTGACACCCACCACATCGGGGAGAGACGGCGCCGTCACGGTCACGCCATCGGCGTTCACCGTCGTGCTGGCGGTCTGCGTGTCCGCCCGGATGCCGGTTCCGTTGGTGCTGACCAGGTGGACCGACGTGCTTCGAACGGTCGTCACATTGCCGAGCGCCCGCACCCCGAAGTCAGACGCCGTCACGAATGACCCCTCGATCGTGCCGTTTCCGTAGCGACTCAGCACGCCGGTGCCTGCGCTCGCAATCGAGCGGCGAATGGTGCCCCCACCGAGGCCGAGCTCGACCGCCGTCGTGTTCGGGTCGCGCACGAGCCGCACCTCCGAGTCCTCGAGCGTGCCGCCGGAGACCAGTGTCACCCCACTGCGCTCGTGAGATTGGTCGAGGTGCTCCCCGACGAAGATTCGCCGCGCGGCGTTGGACGTGTAGAGGCCGTGGCCGTTCGAATACTGAGGAAGCTCGATGACCAGGTCATGGACAGACGATCCGACCCCGCCCTTCAGCGTCAGCACGGCGGTAGCGCCGAGCGGCGCGGTGAGCCTGGTGTTGTCCTTGCCGGCCCCGATGATCTCGACGGGGCCGGTGCCGTCGTACTTGAACCCGAAGCTCGACTGAGCCGTGTGCACACCAGCGCCCAGGAACACCCGATCGGCGTCGGCCGACTTCTTGGCCTCGTCGAGCGCCTCCTGGAGCCCGTTGACATTCGTTCCACCGCAACTCGTCTGGACGCAGTAGTCGGTGGCGCTCGCGACGGCGGGAATGGAAAGTGCGATCGTTGCCGTCGCGGCGATGGGCAGCAGGGTGCGCGCGAGATAGTTCATGGACGGAAGGCTCGGCTCTCGGCCCGCGGACGGCCAGGGGAGCTAGCCGACGATCATGCGTCGGTTTTTCGCCAGCGTCGCCATTCAGCTTCGGCAGGAGGTCATCCAAGAACGTTCGCGTCACGCCAGGCTCGCGGCCCTACGGACTGACGACCGCCAGCAGGTACTCGCCGCTGAAGCGGAGCGTGCCGTCGTCGGCGAGGTTCTCGGACTCCAGGAAGCGCCTGAAGCCCTCGTCGAGCTCGGCCTCGCGCTCCCCGAGCAGCTCACGCGCGTTGAGGAGCGGCCCGAAGCTCTCGAGCATGAACTTTGCGTAGGACTCGACCGACTCGTCGGTCCACTCGATCTCGCGTCGCTCGAACTCCGCGTCGCCCAGTAGCTCGCTGGTGTGCTCCTCGGTGCCCCACAGCACCGGCGGGGTGCCGCCGGGCGGGGGCGGGACGATCTCCGCGAGCGTCCGGAACATGCGGCCGATCGCGCCCTCGGGCGTCCAGCAGGCCGTGGCGATCACCCCGCCCGGGCGGCAGACGCGCAGCATCTCCGCCGCCGTGCGCTGGTGGTCCGGAGCGAACATGTGGCCGAAGGTCGAGAGCACTCGGTCGAAGCTCGCGTCCTCGAAGGGCAGCTCCTGGGCGTCGCCCTCCACGAAGTCGATCTCGACCATCGCGTCCGCGCACCGCTCCCGCGCGATCGCGAGCAGGTCGGCCGAGAAGTCGAGCCCGGTCACCCGGGCGCCGGCTCGCGCTGCGGGGATCGTCGCGTTGCCGGTGCCGCATGCCACGTCGAGCACATCCAGGCCCGGCTCGACCCGGCCGCGCTCCACCACGTCCTCGCCCGCCTGGCCTATGCGCTCGGCCACTGCCGCGTAGTTGCCGCTGCCCCACATCGTCTTCGGATCCATGGGGTCACTATGCCACCCTGCGACGCATGGATTCGATCGTGAACGCGGTGGACGTGCACCGCCGCTATGGAGAGGGCGACGCCGCCGTGGATGCGCTCGCGGGTGTGACAGTGGGGCTCGAGCGCGGGCGCTTCGGCGCGATCATGGGGCCGTCCGGCTCCGGGAAGTCGACGCTGATGCACATACTGGCCGGCCTCGACCGGCCCACGTCCGGGAGCGTGTCGCTCGACGGCCAGGAGATCACCGGCCTGGACGACGCCGAGCTCACCCGGCTCCGTCGCGACAAGCTCGGCTTCGTGTTCCAGTTCTTCAACCTGATCCCGGTGCTGACCGCCGAGGAGAACGTGCTGCTCCCGCTCTCGATCGCGGGGCGCAAGCCGGACGAGGACTGGTTCAAGCGCCTGATCGAGACCGTGGACCTGGGCGACCGGCTCACGCACCGCCCCGCCGAGCTGTCGGGCGGGCAGCAGCAGCGCGTGGCGGTGGCGCGGGCGCTCGTCTCGCGGCCGGCCGTCGTGTTCGCGGACGAGCCGACCGGCAACCTCGACTCGCGCGCCAGCGAGGAGGTGCTCGGCCTGCTCCGCACCGCGGTCGACGAGTTCGGGCAGACCGTCGTGATGGTCACGCACGACCCCGAGGCGGCCTCCCACGCGGACCGGCTCGTGGTGCTCCGTGACGGCCTCGTGGTGCACGACGGCGAGGCCGGCAGCGCCGCCGAGGTGATCGAGCTGATGAAGGACGTTGCGTGACCAAGGTCGCGCTGCGCGGCATCGCCGCGCGCAAGCTGCGGGCGTTCACGACCTGGCTCGCGATCTTCCTGGGCGTCGCGCTCGTGGCGGGCACCTACGTCCTGACGGACACGATCAACGAGTCGTTCAGCGAGATCTTCAGCGAGTCGCTGAAGGGCACGGACGTCGCGGTCACGGCGCGTCAGGAGATCCAGTCCGACGAGGTGGGCCCGCCGGGCTTCCCCGCCCGGCTGCTCGAGCGCGTGAGGCAGGTCGACGGCGTGGAGGCGGCCGCGGGCTCGATCTTCGCGGTCGGCCGCTTCGTGGACGACAGCGGCGACCCGATCGGGAACAGCTTCGCCCCGAACTTCATCTCGTCGCTGCTGCCGCCGCGCTTCGAGACGCTCGACTACGTGGAGGGGCGCAAGCCGCGCACGCCGTCCGAGGCCTCGATCGACACGCAGACGGCCGACACCGGCGACCTGAAGGTGGGCGACAGGCTCCGGCTGGCGGGCGCGCACGAGGCCAGGACATACGACGTGGTCGGCCTGACCAAGCTGGGCGACACGAGCTTCGGCGGAGCGGGCATCGCACAGGTCGTCCTGCCCGAGGCGCAGCGGATCACCGACCGCGAGGGCCAGTTCGACCAGATCTCGGTGGCGGCCGCCGACGGCGTGACGCCGGTAGAGCTGCGCGACCGCATCGCGCGCGTCATGCCGCGCCAGGTGCAGGTGGAAACGGGCGAGGAGGCAGCGCAGCGCCAGTCCGACGACATCTCCGAGGACCTGGGCTTCCTCCAGATCGCGCTGCTCGTGTTCGCCGGCGTGTCGCTGTTCGTGGGCGCGTTCCAGATCTTCAACACGTTCTCGATCACGGTCGCGCAGCGCACGCGCGAGTTCGGAATGCTCAGGACGCTCGGCGCCTCGCGCAACCAGATCCTCGGCACGGTCGGCATGGAGGCGCTCACGCTCGGAACGCTCGGGGCGGTGGCGGGCCTCGCCGGCGGCGTCGGCTTCGCGTTCGGCATCAACGAGCTCTTCAAGGCCACCGGGATCGACCTTCCCAACACCGGGACGGTGGTCACCGCGCGGACGGTGGTCGTCTCGCTGATCGTCGGCGTGCTCGTGACCCTGGTGTCCGCGCTCGCGCCGGCGCTGCGGGCGACGCGCATCACGCCGATGGCCGCGCTCCGCGAGGCGGAGCTGGAGGACACGAAGGCGCGCGGCCGGATCGTCACGGCCGTGGCAGTCGTGCTGGGCGCGATCGGGCTGGGGATGATGCTGGTCGGGCTGTTCGGCGGCATCGAGGACTCCGGCAGCGCGGCGGGGCTCCTGGGCGGCGGCGCGGCACTGATCCTGTTCGGCGTCTCGCTCTTCTCGCCGCGGCTCGTGCGACCGCTCGCCTCGGCGACAGGGCGCCCGCTCGAGCGCCTGCGCGGCATCACCGGCCGCCTCGCGCGCGAGAACGCCATGCGCAAGCCGGGCCGGACGGCCACGACCGCGGCGGCGCTGATGATCGGCCTGGCGCTCGTCGTCTTCGTGACCGTGTTCGCGGAGGGCCTCAAGAGCTCGGTCTCGAAGACGATCGACGAGAGCTTCCGCGGCGAGATCGTCCTCCAGAACAGCGACAACTTCTCGCCGATCCCGCGCGACGCGGTCGAGACGGCCGGCGGCGTGGACGGCGTGTCGACGGTCTCCTCGATCACCTACGCCACGGGCGCCCTCCCCAAGGGCGGCGAGAACGTGCGCGTCGCGGCGGTGGACCCCTCGACGCTCGGGCAGGTGCTTGCGCTCACGTTCAAGAGCGGCGACCCGTCGGTGCTCGCCGGCCTGGGCCCGAAGGATGCGATCGTGGACGACGCCTTCGCGCGCGACCAGGGGCTTCGCATCGGCGACACGTTGCGGCTGCGAACGCCGCTCGAGCGGACCGCGAGCTTCACCGTCCGCGCCACCGTGGAGGGCGAGCTCGACCTGCTCGGCAAGGCGATCGTGGACGAGAGCGCCACGCGGCAGTTCGGGCGCCTCCAGCCCAGCTTCGCGCTCGCGCGGCTCGAGCCGGACGCCTCGCCGAAGGACGTGCAGCAGGAGATGGACGACGCCCTGAAGGACCGCTATCCGACCGTGGAGGTCCAGAACCAGAGCCAGCTGAAGGACCAGCAGGAGGAGCAGGTGAACTCGCTGCTCGGGCTGGTCTACGCGCTGCTGTCGCTCGCGATCATCGTCTCCCTGTTCGGGATCGTGAACACGCTCGCGCTCTCGATCCACGAGCGCACGCGCGAGCTCGGAATGCTGCGCGCCGTGGGCATGTCGCGCCGCCAGGTGCGGACGATGGTGCGCTACGAGGCCGTGATCACGGCGCTGATCGGCGCGATCCTCGGGACGCTCTTGGGAGTCGTGTTCGCGGCGCTCGTCTCGCGGCCGCTCGCCGACGAGGGCTTCGGCCTGTCGTATCCGATCGCCACCCTGTTCATCCTGCTGGTGCTGGCGGCGCTGGCGGGCGTGGTGGCGGCGATCGGCCCCGCCCGGCGCGCCTCGCGGCTCGACGTGCTGCGAGCGCTGGCCTATGAGTGAGTGGGGTCGCGGTCACGGGCGTTTCCGAGCTGGTGCTGGAGGTCGAGGATCTCGGGGTTGCGGAGGCCTTCTACTCGGGCGTGCTCGGGCTGCCGGTGGTGGAGCGCTGGCCGGACCGGGAGGCGATCTGGGTGATGGCCGGAGAGCGCACGCGGATCGGGCTGTGGCGACCTCAGGTGGGGCTGGCGGGCGGTCGCGGCGGGGCGCACGTGCACTTCGCGATGCACATCGCGGAGGAGGACTACAAGACCGCGGTGGCCCTTCTCCGTGAGCGCGGCCAGGAGGTCGAGGAGATCGCGTTCGACGGCGCCGGCCGCGCGGCCTACGTGGATGATCCCGATGGCAACGTGGTCGAGCTGTGGACCTGGGACGTCGGCGAGCACCTGCGCTGAGGCCGGGTGGCAGGCCAGCGTTGCGGAAAACGCTACGTACGCCTGCCACCTGGGCGATCGCGCTCCTTGCGCTGGTGAGCTCAGTGCCGGCGCAGGCGGCGATCGTGTCGGTGGAGGGAAGCATCCTGCGCGTGACAGCGGCGCCCGGCGAGGCCAACCAGGTGCTCGGTAGCGCCGGCGCCCCCACCTCCTTCACCGCTACCGACGCGGGCGCGCCGCTCAGCGCCGGTCCGGGCTGCTCGCCGACTGAGGGAGGCGTGACGTGTGTGACGGCGGAGGATCCGGCGATCGAGGTACTGGCAAGCGACGGCGACGATTCGGTGACGGTCAGGTCGACCGCACCCAGCTTCGTCGACGGCGGCACAGGCGACGATCTCATCGACGTGCGCAATGGCCTCGGCGACTCGGCCTGGTGCGGCAGCGGCCGGGATTCCGTCACGGCGGAGGTGCTCGACTTCCTCGACCGGGGCTGCGAGCGCGTGGACTACGGCCCCGCGGGCTCGGTCGGGCGCTCCGTGTCGCGCACGGGCGGCGGACGCTTCGTGCCGGTCCCCGGCCAGAGCTGGGCGCGCGTGGACCGCCGCATCCTGCCGAACGTGCTCTACCTGGTCCGGCGCTATCGCGTGCGCGTGACCGAGGGCTACGGCACGATCGGCCACGAGCCCTTCGGAGAGCACCCGCTCGGGCTCGCCGTGGACATCGAGCCCGGCGCGGGCGGCACGTGGGCCGACGTGGCCCGGGCGGCGCGCTGGGCCGAGCCGCGCCAGAACCATCCGCGCTTCCCGTTCCGGTGGGTCGGCTGGAACGGCGACTACAACCACGGGCACCCGTCCGTCTGCAGGCCTCGGCGCGGCTGCGCGCCTCACCTCCACCTCTCGTGGTCGCACACGCCGACGCGGCCGCGCCGCGCGGCGCGCACCGTGTGGGTCTTCGAGGTGCTCTGACCCGGGCCGTAGAGTTCGCGGCCGTGGCCGCCCGGGGACGCACAGCCGCCGACCTCGCCGAGAGCCTGCTCGCCGGCGACAAGCGCGCGCTGGCGCGCGCGATCACGCTCGTGGAGAACGACGACCCCGAGGGCTGGACGCTCGTGCGCGAGGTCTACCCGCACACCGGACGCGCCTCGGTGGTCGGCTTCACGGGGCCTCCCGGGGTGGGGAAGTCCACGCTGATCGGCCGGCTCGTCGAGCACGCGCGGGCGCTCGAGCGGCAGGTGGCGGTGCTCTCGATCGACCCGAGCTCGCCGTTCACGCAGGGCGCCCTGCTCGGCGATCGCATCCGGCTCACGGACCACTTCCTCGACCCGGGCGTCTACATCCGCTCGATGGCCAGCCGCGGGTCGCTCGGCGGGCTGTCCGAGGCGACGCTCCAAGCCGCGCTCCTGATGGACGCGAGCGGCAAGGACGACGTGTTCCTCGAGACCGTGGGGGTGGGGCAGGCCGAGGTGGACATCATCGACCACGCCGACACCGTGACGCTCGTGCTGATGCCTGGCAGCGGCGACTCGATCCAGGCGCTGAAGGCGGGCGTGATGGAGATCCCGGACGTGATCGCCGTGAACAAGAGCGACCATCCGCTCACGGACACGATGGTGCGCGAGATCCGCGGGGTGCTCTCACTCGGGCCGCAGGCGGGCTGGCGCGTGCCGATCGTGAAGACCGAGGCGAGCCGCGGCGAGGGCGTCGAGGAGCTCGCCGAGAAGATCGCCGAGCACCGCGACTTCATCGCCTCCGCGGGAACGCTGGCCGAGCGCCGGCGCCGCAACCTCATGAACGAGGTGGTGGCGCTGGCGGCGGGCCGGCTGCGGCGGAGGCTGGAGGCCAAGGTGCGCGACGACCCGGCCGTGCACGAGCTGCTCGACGAGGTGGTGGCGCGCCGCCTCGACCCGGCGAGCGCCGCGGCGATGCTCCTGGAGCGCGAGGCCGAATAGCCTCGCTCGTGTGAGCACTTCGCGCGCGTACCGGCTGAAGGCGGACGAGCCGCTTCCTGAAGGGATCGCCCGGGTGGCGCGCGGGCGGATCGACCACGCGCTCGACGAGCTGCGCGGGAAGACCGACAGCACGCCCGAGGAGGCCGTGCACGAGGCCCGCAAGGACATGAAGAAGCTCCGCGCGCTGCTGCGGCTGGCGCGCGGGGAGCTCGGCGAGAGCTCGTTCGCGCGCGAGAACGCGTGCTTCCGCGACGCCGCCCGCGAGCTCGCCGGCACGCGCGACACGGACGTGATGCTCGAGACGCTCGCTGGGCTCGAGCTGCCCGACCCGCTCGGCCGGGAGCTCCGGACTGCGATCCAGGCCGGGCGGGCCCCCGCCGACGGCGACGGTCGGGCCGCCGCGGCCGGCCGCGCGGCGGCGATGCTGACGGAGGCGCGCACGCGGGTGGACGGCTGGCCGCTCGAGCGGGAGTCGTTCGACGCCGTGTGCGAGGGCCTCGAGCGCACCTACAGGCGCGGCCGCCGCGATTTCCGGGAGGCGCGTGCCGAGCCGAGCGTCGAGGCGCTCCACGAGTGGCGCAAGCGCGTGAAGGAGCTCTGGTACCACCACACGCTGCTGCGCGAGCTGTGGCCTCCCGTGATGGCCGCCACGGGGGACGAGGCCCACTCCCTGGCGGACCGGCTCGGCGACGACCACGACCTCGCCGTCCTGGCCGTGTGGGTGGCGGAGCACGCCGAGGCCGGCCCGGAGCTGTCCGAGGAGGTCGAGCGGCGGCGCGAGGCGCTTCAGGCCGGTGCGTTCGAGCTGGGCGCGCGGATCTACGCCGAGAAGCCGTCCGCGTACGTCCGGCGCCTGAGGCGGCTCTGGGACGCACGCGACACAATAGTTAGGGCACCCTAATACCATGCCGGGGATGCCCGGCCGGCACCAGAGAGCCGCGGGCCCCGTCGAGGTCTGGGCGGCGCGCGCGTGGAACGTCTTCAACGAGGGGCGCCCGTTCTCGATCGTCTACCCGCCGCTCGTGCTGCTCGCGGCCTCGGCGGTGGGGCTCGCGCCGGACGGCAGGCTCGGCCTCGCGCTGATCGCGGCGGTGGCCTCGTCGCTCGTGCTCGCGTGCTTCCCGTTCGCGCTGCGGGGCCGCGCGCTGCTCTGGCTGGCGGCGCTCGCAGCGGTGCCGCTGCTCGAGCCGTGGCGAGCCCCGGCGCTGCTCGCCGGCGCGCTGGCGGGATACGCGTTCTTCACGGTGGTCGTGTGGGGCTCGGTCTACTACCGCCTGCGCACCGGAGCGCCCTGGACGAACGGACTGCGCTTCTGGCGCCTGGTGCTCACGAACTCCGACCCCACCAGCGGGAACGCGCTCGAGCAGCTGCCGAAGCTGCTGATCGCCCTGAGCGTCGGCGACGCTCGTGGCGGAGGAGCCGGGCGCCGGCTCGGTGGCGCGCGTGGCGGCCGCAGCTGGCGATCGCCGCCGCGCTGGGCGCGCTGGCAGCGCGCCGCTTCGCGAAGCGGTTGCCGCGCTATCCGGAGCGGAGCCGGCTCGGGTCCGCGCCCGAGCCGGCGGCGCTCGCCCGGCGCGTGTACGTGATCGTCGTCGACGGCTGCAACCGCGGCCGGCTGTGGCAGGCCGACGCTCCGGTCATGGACCGGCTCGCGCGCGAGGGCACCGAGTACCTCGCCGTCGAGCCGGCGTATCCGGCGCGCACGGTGGTCTGCTTCTCCTCGATGCTCACCGGCGCCACGCCGGCCGAGCACGGCATGCGCTCGAACTTCGCGCCGCGGCTCGGCGTGCGCAGCGAGTCGGTCTTCGACGTGCTCGAGGGCGAGGGTCGTCGCGGCCGGCTCGTGGGGATCGCGCACCTGCTCGATCCGTTCGGCGAAGACGTGGTCCGCTCCGTGACGTCCGTGCAACCGACGGCGGAGATCGACCGCTCGCTGGCCGCCGAGGCGCGCCGCGTGGTCGCGGAGGAGGACCCGGACCTGCTCGTGCTCCAGCTGCTGGCCGCGGACCAGCTCGGCCACGTGCGCGGCGTGCGCAGCCCGGAGTACCTGGACCAGCTCGCCGAGACCGACCGGCACGTGGGCGAGTTCCTCGACTTCCTGGAGGAGCGCGGCAGGCTCGAGGGCGCGACCGTGATCCTGATGGCCGACCACGGCCAGGGCCGCGGCATCGGAGGCCACGGCCACATGGACTGGGGCGAGCGGCCCGGTCCCGTTCGTCGTCTGGGGCGAGGGCGCGCTGCCCGGCGCCGTCTCGCACGAGCCCCGCTCGGTGCTGGAGCTGGCGGCGACGATCGCGCGCCTGCTCGGACTCGCGCCCGAGCGCCCGCGGCCGCCCGCGTGCCGCCCGGCTGCGTGCCGGCACCGGCATATACACGGGTAGGTCCGCCGGACCCCCTGCAGTGCCGCATCGGCCGGCCGACGCCGCGACCGCGCGCCGTCGAGCCGCCGCGCCGCTGCCTCGCCATCGTCGTCGCGCGCGACGAGGAGGCCGCCGTGGGCGGCGTGCTCGCCCGGATTCCGAGCAGCGCCTGCGGCATGCCCGTCGACGTGCTCCTGGTCGACGACGGCTCGCGGGACGCGACGCCCGAGATCGGGCGTGCGCACGACGTGCGCGTGCGTTCGCATCCGGTCGCGCGCGGGCTCGGCGCCGCCCTTCGCACCGGCCTCGAGGCCGCGCGCGACGAGGGCTACGCCGCGGCCGTCTACATCGACGGCGACGGCGAGTACGACCCGGCCGAGCTTCGAGCGGGTGCTCGATCCGATCGCGCGCGGGCGGGCCGACTACGTGCTCGGCTCGCGCTTCCTCGGCGACCGCGACGGCATGAGCTGGCACCGGAACGTCGCCAACCGCCTGACCAGCGCGCTGCTCGGCACGCTCATGGGCACCGTCACGAGCGACGGGCAGACCGGCTTCCGCGCCTTCTCGGCACGCGCGCTCGCGGCCGCCCGCGATCGCGCACGACTACAACTACGCCCAGGTGCTCACGCTCTCGCTCTGGGGCCGCGGGCATCGAGCCGGTGGAGGTCCCGATCCGCTACCGCCGCCGCACGAGCGGCCGCTCCTTCGTCCGCTACCCGGAGTACCTCGCGCGCGTGGCGCCGGCGGTCTGGGCCGAGTGGCGCGCCGCGCGGGCCTCGCGCAGGACGAGGACAGCCACGGCCACCCCGATCGCGCCCGCCAGCCAGTACGCCCAGCCGCCGCCCGGCCCGAACAGCGGCAGCAGATCGGTGAGCGGCCCGAACGGCGCGTCGGGCCGGTCCGCCACGAGCGAGCCGTCCCCCCAGCGCACGTCCGCGTAGAGCCACGCCGAGCCGGCGACCGTGATCGCGGCGAGCGCGGCTCCCACGCGCGGCAGGTGGCGCAGCCCCCAGGCCACCAGCGGCACGGCCAGCGGCAGGCCGGCGAGCAGGTGGCGCGGCGGGAACCAGAAGCCGAACATCGTGGGCGCGCCGAACGCCGCCACCAGCAGCTGCGCTCCGAGCGCGGCCGCGCAGAGCCCGGCGGCCACCTCGATGGGGCGCACTCCGGGCACCGCCCGCGTCAGCCGGTCGCGGCTCGAGCGCCACAGCCACCACAGTCCGGCGAAGGCGAGCGCGAAGACGGGCGCCCAGCGCAGGAGGCCGTACTCGCGGTCCACGAACAGCGCCACGAGCCGGTACGCGCGCTCCAGGTAGCCGCCCGGGAACGACGCGTCGGTAGCGCTCTCGCCCGGCACGTCGGCCGCGTACGGCGTCGGGCCGCCGTAGAGCGCCTCGTTGAGCGCCACGTACAGGGCCACGGAGAAGAGCGACAGCTCCACCGCGCCGACGGCGAGCGTCCGGCGCCGTGCGCGCCAGATCGCGCGGGCGGCGAACGCGCCGATCACGACTCCCGCCGGCGCGAACTTCGTCCCGAGCCACGGCAGCGTCCCGAGCAGGAGGAAGCACGCGAACGCGTCGCGGCGGGAGATCCGGTCGTCGAGGCGGAGCGCGAGCAGCGCCGCGCCCGCCAGCGCCGCGGCCGCGGCCAGCTCCGGGTAGACCGCTGTGCCGTACGCGAGCAGCGGCGGGCTCAGCCCCACCGCGAGCGCCGCGCCGAGCGCCCACGGGTCCGGCGCCACGCGCAGCGCCAGCCGGTAGGCGAGCGCGAGCGCGAGCGCGGCGACCGCGGCGAGGAGGATCTCCACCCCCTTCACGCCCGCGAGCGCGTACGCCGGGGCGATGAAGAGCGGGAAGCCCGCCCCGTGCGGCTCGTTCAGCCGGCCCTCGGTCTCGCGGCCGTGCCGGTCGAGGTCGTAGGGGATAGAAGTCGGCGTACTGGCGCCCCGCGTACTCGTCGAGCACGTCCACGTCGCCGTCCTCGACGAGCGACTCGGCCGCGAGCAGGTAGTGCGGCTCGTCCCCGCCGTAGTCCGACTCCCCGAACGCGTCGAGGCCGAGCGTCGCCGCGTAGACGCCGAACAGCAGCAGCCAGAGGGCTAGGGTGCGACGCATCCCGCGGCGCACCCTAGCCGCGAGCGCCTATGCGACGACCGCGATCTCCTCTTGATAGATCGCCATCGAGCGCGCGAGGCCCT
This sequence comes from uncultured Thermoleophilaceae bacterium, assembly GCA_963786845.1. Taxonomy (GTDB): domain Bacteria; phylum Actinomycetota; class Thermoleophilia; order Solirubrobacterales; family Thermoleophilaceae; genus JACVRW01. The sequence continues at coordinate 95,636 of CAWBAP010000005.1, read as the reverse complement.
CGCCGAGAGCAGCCCGGACGAGCCCGAGATCGTCCACTATGAGCGAGGCCTTCGTGAGCACGCGCTCGAAGTCCTCGGAGCGGTGGACGGCGTCGATCTGCTCCTCGCTGCCTCGCAGCAGCGTGTACCCGGCGAGCTCGCCCCCGTGCGGCTCGAGCAGGCACACCTCGAAGCTCTCGATGCGCTCATCGGACTGCATCTGCCCGTACAGCTCGATCGTCTCGTTGAAGACGTCGAGCGCGCGATCCTCCCGTCCTCGTACGACCTGGCCCCAGCCGATGAACAGGCCAGCATCAGCCATGGTTCCTCCTTGGGTCGGGTGTGAGGTGAACCTACCTCAGCACCCGAGCGCGCGAGCGATGACCATCTGCTGGACCTCGTCGGTCCCCTCGCCGATCGTGAGGATCTTCGCGTCGCGGTAGAAGCGGCAGACGGGGTACTCCTCGATGTAGCCGTAGCCGCCGTGGATCTGGACGGCCTCCTCGGTCGCGCGAACGGCGAGCCGCCCGGTCTTCAGCTTCGCCTGCGCGGCCGTGAGCGAGAAGCTCCGGCCGAGGTCCTTCTCGACCGCCGCCCTGTAGGTGAGGAGGCGCGCGGCCTCGATCTCCGTGGACATGTCGGCGAGCTTCGCCTGGATCGCCTGGTACTTCGAGATCGGCTGGCCGAAGGCCACGCGCTCCTTCGCGTACGCGAGCGCCTCGTCGAGCGCGCCCTGGGCGAGGCCGACTCCCATCGCGGACACGCCGATCCGGCCCCCGTCGAGCGTCTGGAGGAACTGCCTGAAGCCCTGCCCGCGCGGACCGACGAGGTTCTCCTCGGGCACCCGGCAGTCCTCGAACGAGAGCGGACGCGTGTCGGACGCGTTCCAGCCCATCTTGCGGTACGAGGCGCCGATCTCGTAGCCCGGCGTTCCGTTCGGCACGAGCAGGTTCGAGACCTCGCCGTCGCCCGTCCGCGCCGTGATCGTGACGAAGCCCGAGATGTCCGTGCCGCTGTTCGTGATGAACTGCTTCGCCCCGTTGACGACCCAGTCGTCGCCGTCGAGCTCGGCGCGCGTGCGCGTGTTCCCGGCGTCCGAGCCGGCCTCCGGCTCCGTGAGCCCGAACGCGCCGAGGCGCTCGCCCGAGCAGAGCCGAGGCATCCACTCGGCCTTCAGCTCGTCCGAGCCGAACGCGTACAGCGGCCACGTGCCGAGCGACGTGTGCGCCGCCATCGTGATCGCCACGCTCGAGTCGACCCGGGCCAGCTCCTCGACCGCGATCGCGTAGCTGAGGTTGTCCGCGCCGCCGCCGCCGTACTCCTCGGGGAAGGGCATGCCCATCAGCCCGAGCTCGCCGAGCTTCGCGACGATCTCGTACGGGAAGCGCTTCTCGCGGTCGAGCTCCTCGGCCACCGGCCGCACCTCGCCGTCCGCGAAGTCGCGGACGAGCCGGCGGATCTGCTGCTGCTCCTCGGTCAGGTCGAACTGCATGCGGCGCGGGATGCTATTGCCCGCGCCGCGCTGGCCCGGCTAGCTGAACCCGGTGCGTCCGGCTGAGGCAGACCAGGAACGTGCGCACCCTGTCGCCGCCGCTCGCATTCCGGAAGGTCCAGCGGCCCCCCTGCGATCGGATCGGCCCGCCGGCGGCGAACACGATCGAGTCGCGCGGGTCCACGATCGACCCGGTGGCGAGGCTGAACCGGCCGGAGCCGCAGCTGTGCGTGAGCGTCGGCGTCGTGTCCGTCCCGAGGACGTTCGCCCGCGACGACCGCGTGATGTCGAAGCGCAGCTCCGCCGGGCCGGCCGTGCTCACCGTCCGCCTGAGGCAGCGCGCGCTGACGCCGGCCGTCGTGTCCGAGGGCCCGACGTTCTCGAGCACGAAGTTCCAGCCGTGAGCCACGGGCACGACCGAGGCCAGCCGCACGTTGCCGCTTGTCCCGGCGTCCAGGCCATACCCCGTCGCGACCCACGCGGACCCGCAGCGAACCGCCACCTCTGTGGCTCCGCCCGCGGGGATCCCCACACCCTGCTGCCTGCGCGTCTTCACCTCGAGGCGCGCCTTGGACACGCCGGCCGGCGCTTCCAGCCGGACGCAGCGCAGGACCGACCTCACGCGGCTCCCACCGTTTGCGACCTCGACCCTGAAGCGCCAGTTGCCGGCGGCGTTGCCGGGAATCGAGCGGCGCACGGTGACTCCCGGGCTCTTCCGGATGACGGCGGCGTTCAGCGCGACCGACGGAGTCGGGCACTGGAGGTGGAGCGTGTGCGTGCCGGCGGTGAGGGTGTCCCTCGCGCTCACGGAGGTGGGGCGGACGACGCTCGCGGCGTGCGCCCCGGCGGGGACGGCGATCAGCGCGGCGACTACGGAGATCGAGGCGGCGATTCGCAGAGGCATGCGGCACGCTACCACCGGTTTGCCGGACGCGCTCGCGGTTTCTATGCTGGCCGCTCGATGCTCTCGCTGCCCCTCATCCTCGCCCAGGCCGGCTCGGGCAGCGGCGGGTTCGGGGGCGGCGGAGGCGGGGGCGGGGGTGGCTTCTCCGGCGGCGGCGGCTCGTCGGGAAGCGGCGAGGGCGACCCGCTCGTCGTAGTGGTCGTGTTCGGGCTGTTCGGGATCTTCCTGCTCTACCTGGCCGTGCACACGGTGCGCTACCGGCGCAAGGTCCGGGAGCGCGACGAGCGCGTGCGGACCGCCTCGGCGGAGGCGGCGGAGGACGACGCCTACTTCGCGGCCGACGAGCTCGAGCGCCACGCCGTCGCGCTCTTCCGGGCGGCGCAGCTGGCGTGGGACGCCCGCGACCGGGAGGGGCTCGCCCGGCTCGTGGGGCCGGACCTGCTCGTGGAGTGGAACCGCCGCCTCGACGACTTCGACTCGCAAGGGCTGGCACAACCGCGTGGAGGTGCTGGCGGACCCCAAGGTCCAGTACGTCGGGATCACGAACCGGGAGGACGACGACGAGGACCGGGCCGTCGTGCGCGTCGAGGCGAATCTGCGTGCGTACGTGCTCGACTCGCACGGCAACAAGGTCATGCGCAGCGGCGAGAAGGACGAGACCATCACCCTGCTGGAGTACTGGACGCTGGCCCGGCGCGACGGCGCCTGGATGGTCCAGTCGATCGAGCAGCGCGCCGAGGGCGACCACCATCTGGACGAGCAGATCGTCGCGTCGCCGTGGTCGGACGACCAGCGTCTCGGCGACGAGGCGCTCACCGAGCTGGCCGTCGCGGATGCCCTCCCCGAGGGGTTCACGACCGCCGACCTCGCCGAGGTCGAGTTCGAGGGCGACGCGCGGGCGCGTGCCCTCGACCTGTCGGTGGCCGACGCGCGCTTCGCGCCGGACGTGCTCGAGGCCGCCGCCCGCCGCGCCGTGGGGGCGTGGGCCGAGGCCGTGGACGGCGACGACGCCGCGCTCGAGCAGGTCGCCTCGGAGGATGCGGTCGGCAAGCTCCTCTACGGAGGCGACGCGAGCCGCGAGACACGGCTCGTCGTGCGCGGGCCGCGCGTCCAGCGCATCCGGATCGCGGCCGTGCGGGTCGAGCAGGTGCCCGCCACGATGACCGTCGAGGTCGAGCTGGGCGGGCGCCGCTACGTGGAGGACCGCGACACGGCGTCCGTGCTCAGCGGCTCGAAGGACAGCGCGACCACCTTCACGGAGCACTGGACGCTCGCGCTCGACGGGCCCGAGGACGCCCCCTGGAGGATCGTTACGGCCTTGTAAAGAGGTTCCGTCCGGGGGAGGCGACAGGCTCGCTGCGTGGGCGAGATCTCCGTAACCGCGACCGCCCCGTCAGCGCGCTTCGCACTGCCCTCCGACAGGCAGTACCTCGCGGGCCGGCACGTGTGGGCGCAGATCGAGGACGGGATCGCCACGGTCGGGGTCACCGCGCCGCTCGGCGAGGTGCTCTGGTACACGCCCGAGATCGAGTACTGGGCGGTCGACCGCGTCGACGTGGGCGAGACGCTCGCCACCGTCCAGGGCCGCTCGAGCCGCACGGTCGCGGTCGGCTCGCCGGTCAGCGGGACGCTGGTCGAGCTGAACCCGCTGCTGCGGCGCGCCCCGCACGCGCTGCTCGCGCAGCCGTACGGGCGCGGCTGGGTCGCTCGCATCTCGGCCGACTGCTGGGAGCGCGACGAGGTCGCGATGGTCACGGCCCGCGCCTACCGCAAGCTGCTCGACTCGGACCTCGCGCTCGGCCGCGAGTTCTGCTTCGGCGGGGCGCTGCTCGCGCCGCGGCCGGTCGCGGCGTAGGCCGCCGTCGTCCGCTCTAGGACCGCTCCACGCGGGCGCTCACGACCTTGCCCTCGTCGTTGAAGCGGTAGACCCAGCGCGACTGCGTGTCGGCGAGCCGGCCCTCGTCGATCGTCCGGACCCAGCCGGTGACGATCACGGCGTCGCCCTCCTCGGAGATCGAATAGGCCCCGGCGCGCATCTGGCGGCCCTCGTCCGCGAAGGTCGCCCAGAACCGCCGGAGGGCGTCGTGGCCGCGTATCTCCTCACCGTGCGCGGCATGCGGCTCGAACACCACGTCCTCGACCGAGTGCTCGAGCAGCTCCTCGGCCGCACGAGCGAGGTCGTCGTTCTCCATGTGGTCGAACAGCTTGCGAATCAGCGCTACGCGAGGCGAGTCCAATCGCCACCTCCAGGGCCTGAGGTAGCGGGCAGCGTGTCATACACAAACCCGATGGACAAGGGGGAATCAGACGGGTGCGGGCGCGCGCTCCCGGGGCCGCACCGTCGCCACCGCCACGCCCGCGATCACCACCGCCACGCCCACCAGCTGGACGGCGGAGGGCGCCTCCGATAGCAGGACCGCACCGAGGAAGACGGTGCACACCGGCTGGAGCATCAGCACGATCGAGGTGAGCACCGCGGGGAGACGCGGCAGCGAGACCGAGATGAGCAGCCAGCCGAGCACCTGCGACGAGAGCGCCAGCAGCACGAGCCACGCCTGGGCCTCGAGTCCGGGCGCCCACTCGATGTCGCCCACGGCGAGCCCGCCCAGCGCGCTGAACACCGCCGCGCTGAGGGTGGCGTCGAACAGCGGCCCGGCCGGCCTGCGCTGGTCCGCGTTCCCGTGTCGCAGGATCAGGATGAAGAGGGCGTACGTGATCGCCGTGAGCACGCCGAAGACCACGCCGAGCAGCGGGTCGTCGCCGTAGGCGCCGCTCCCTATGACGCCCGAGATCAAGACGACGCCCGCGAACACCACGGGGATCGCTGTGAGCGAGCTGTTCGCCGGCCGCTCGCCGAGCGCCACCCACGCGAGCACCCCGACCAGCACGACCTGGATGTTCCCGAGCACCGTGGCGAGCCCGGCGCCCACGGCCTCTATCGAGTGGTGCCAGAAGGTCAGGTCGGCCGCGAACATCACACCCGCGACCCAGGCGAGCGCGCGCTCACGCGGCGGGCGCGCGCCATAGCGGCGGCGCTCGATCCACGCGAGCAGGCCCAGCACCGGCAGCGCGTACGCGCAGCGGAAGAAGGCCGCGGTGGACGGGGCGACCTCGGCGAGCCTGACCAGGATCGCCGAGAACGCGATCACGAGGGCGCCCAGCACGCCGGCCAGTACGGGACGGTCGGTCACGCCGATCGAGACTAGCCGGGGATAAGGTGCCGCCCGGTGGACAGGAACACGATGCTCTGGGCCCTCGTCGTCTTCTTCGGCGCGTCGATCATGTTCGCGGCGATACGCGACGCCACTCGGGACGAGGGCGCCGGCCTCCAGCTCGCGACGCAGCTCGGCGCCGGCCTCCTGCTGGCCGGAGCGATCTACGTGTTCGTCCGGCGCCGCCGGTGAGCCGCTGGATCGTGGACGGGATGAACGTCGTCGGCTCGCGGCCCACGGGCTGGTGGCGCGACCGGACCGGCGCGATGCGCGAGCTCGTCGAGTCGCTCGAGGAGCTGGCCGAGCGGAGCGGCGACTCCGTTACGGTCGTGTTCGACGGCGGCCCGTTCGAGCTCGAGGCGGAGGGCCGCGTGGAGGTCCTGTTCGCGTCGCGACGCGGGCGCGATGCGGCCGACGACGACATCGCCGCGCTCGTGGAGCACGACGACGACCCGGCCGGCCTCTCAGTCGTGAGCTCGGACGCCGACCTCGCTCGGCGCGTCCGCGCGGCCGGGGCGGCCGTTGTCGGCGCCGGCGAGTTCCGCAGCAGGCTCGACGGGTAGGCGCTCTTCCACCACCGCACGGGCGCCGCGGCCCGGCACGACGGTCACGTGGCGGATCACCCCGCGCTCAGGGCGCCGGCTCTTCGCCCGCAGCCGCACGCGCCGCAGCACCTCGCGCAGCACGGTGCGCATCTCGACCTGGGCGAAGGAGGCGCCGATGCAGCGCCGCACCCCGCCGCCGAACGGGATCCACGCATACGACTCCGGTCCGCCGTTGAGGAATCGCTCCGGGCGGAACTCCCCGGGCGACTCGTACAGGTCCGGCCGCGCGTGCAGCACCGCGATGGCCGGCAGCACGAGCGTGCCCGCCGGCAGCCGCCAGCCCGCCACCTCGGTGTCGCGGGTGAGCTTCCGCGCCACGTCCACGATCACCGGCCGGACGCGGAGCGTCTCCTTCACGACGGCGTCGACGTACTCGTCGTCGTCGAGCGATTCGGTCAGGCGCTCCATCGCGTCCGGCGTTCGAAGCAGCCGCTCGAAGGCCCACGCGAGCCCGGTCGCGGTCGTCTCGTGGCCGGCCGTCAGCAGCGTCATCAGCTCGTCGCGCAGCTCGCTGTCCGTCATCGGCGAGCCGTCCTCGTGGCGCGCGGCCAGCAGCAGCGAGAGCACGTCGTCGCGGCTCTCCCCGTCGGCGGCCGCCCTGCGCTCGGCGATCTCCGCGTAGATCAGCTCGTCCACGGCCGCGAGCGCGCGCCGGAACCTGGCGGCGGGCGTGATCCCGCCGAGGTCGCGCTCGAAGAAGGGCAGCCAGTTGAGGACGCTGGTCGTCTCGGCCAGCGGGGGGATTCGCTCGCGGAAGAGGTCCATGCGCTCGCCGTCGCGGACCCCGAACACCGCGCGCAGGATCACCTCGAGCGTGATGGCCTGCATCCGCGGCCGCAGCTCGATCTCCTTTCCCACCGGCCAGCTCGCCACCTCGCGCTCGGTCGCCTCGGCCATCACCTCGACGTAGCGGCGCACGCTCTCGCCATGGAAGGGCGGGAGCAGCAGCTTGCGCTGGCTCATGTGACGCTCCTCGTCGAGCGTCAGCAGCGAGTGCTCGCCCAGCGCGTCGCCGAGCGCGAGCGTGTTCGCCTCGCCGGCGTGGAAGGTGACCGCGTCGCCGGTGAAGACCTCCTTGACGAGCGCCGGGTCCGCCAGGTAGACCACGCGCCCGAAGATCGGGAAGCGCGACGAGAAGACGTCGCCGTACCTGCGCCAGCGCCGCACCATCCAGCCGTACGGCGAGGCCGTCACGAACACGGCCTGGAGCAGGCTCGGCATCCGAGGTCCGGGCGGGAAGGTCACTCCGAGGTTGTACCGCCTGAGAGCGGGTAGTGCGGACCCGATGCGTCTTGGCGTCGTCCTATTCGTGGTCGCGGCCACGCTCGCCGCAGCGGCGCCGGCCGCCGCCCAGGGAACGCTCGGCGAGGCCGCGCGGGCGCTGCGCGACGCTCCGGTCTACGTCGACCCGGACGCCGAGCGCGCGCTGAGCGACGCGGAGGTCTCGCGGCTGCGCGACCTGATCGCGAACACCGGCGCGGGGCCGATGTACGTCGTGGTGCTCCCCGCCTCGGCGACCGACGAGGCCGGCGGCGACCCGAGCGCGGCGCTGCGCGAGGTCGCCGAGGAGCTGCGCGAGCCGGGTACTTACGCCGGCGTGATCGGGGACTCGTTCCGCGCCGGCTCGGTCGGCGTGGACGTGCCGGCCAGGGACCTCGCGCGCGAGGCGGTCGAGGCGTACGCGGCCGAGGGGACCTTCCCAGTGCTCGAGGACTTCGTGCGCCGGGTGGGCGACGCGCGCGCGGGCGGCGGCTCCGGCCGGGACGGAGGCGGAGGCGGCGGCGGCGGCGGCTTCCCCGTCGTCCTGCTCGTGCTGCTCGGCCTGCCGCTCGCCCTGTTCGCGCTCGGCCGGCGGCGCCAGCGAAAGCGCCAGGAGGAGCACGCGCGGGCCGAGCTCGAGGAGGTCAAGCAGGTGGCGCGCGAGGACCTCGTGGCGCTCGGCGAGGACATTCGCGCACTCGACCTCGATGTCGAGATGCCGGACGCCGACCCCGAGGGCAGGCAGCACTACAACCAGGCCGTGGAGCGCTACACCGAGGCCGAGCAGGCGCTCGACCGGGCCCGTCGGCCGGCGGACATCGAGGCCGTGACCTCGGCGCTCGAGGAAGGCCGCTGGGCCATGGCCGCGGCGAAGGCCGAGCTCGCGGGCGAGCCCGCCCCCGAGCGCCGCCCGCCGTGCTTCTTCGACCCGCGCCACGGGCCGTCGGTGGGGGACGTGGAATGGGCGCCTCCCGGCGGCCAGCCGCGCGCCGTGCCGGTCTGCGCCGCCGACCTCCAGCACATCCAGGACGGCGAGGACCCGATGGCGCGCCAGGTCCCGGTCGGCGGGCAGATGCTCCCCTACTGGGCCGCGGGCCCCGCGTACATGCCGTGGGCCGGCGGCTTTTTCGGCGGGGGCCTGCTCCCCGGACTGTTCCTCGGCTCGATGCTGGGCGGGGGTTCGGAATGTTCGGCAGCGCCATGGCGGATGACGCCTTTGCCGGCGAGGGGGTCGAGTTCGGCGGCGGCGATCTCGGCGACTTCGGCGGCGGCGACTTCGGCGATTTCGGCGGGGGCGGGGATTTTTGATGTCCGAATCGGGTAGCGGGCCGCCATGGAAACCCCAGAGAGCACACCAGAAGAGGTCACGCCGGAGGAGCAGCAGGAGGGCGACGGCGAGGGCAACGGCAATGGCGGGGGCGACGACCCCAGCAGCGCCTAGAGCCGGGCCAGGAACTTCCTGATGGCCGCGTGGGTCTCCCGCGGTCGCTCCACTTGGGGCACGTGGCCACAGGAGAGCTCGACGTGGCGGGCGTGCGGGAGCGCCCGTTCCACGTGCTTCATGAAGCCGATCGGGACGAGCTTGTCCTGCCGGCCCCAGACGAACAGCGAGTCGCTCTGGAGCGACTCGAGGCGCGTCCAGAAGCCGCTGTCCCCGTGCGGCTCGTCGAGGTAGATGTTGCGCGCGGCCGCGTAGAACGCCGCGCGCCCGCTGCGCGTGAGGTAGGCCCGCAGGAACTCGTCGACGCCCGCGGCGGTCCAGCCGCCGCTCGCCGCCGGAACGAGCCGGCGGACCATCGCCTCGACGACCGGCCTGGGAGCGGGCTGGATGAGACCGAGCTCCGGGCGCAGCGCGCGCACGATCGGCGCCCAGGGGCGCGGCCGGAGCCACGCGAGCGCGGGGCTCAGCAGCAGGAGGCCGCCGGTGCGCTCGCGGTCCATGAGGCCCGCCTCGATCGCGACGCGCCCGCCCATGCTGTTGCCCGCCACGTGCGCGTGCTCGACTCCGAGCGCGTCCATCGCCTCGAACACCGAGCGCGCGAACCAGGGCGCGTCGTAGGGAGCCCCGATCGGCTTGTCGGACTCGCCGAAGCCCGGAAGGTCGATGGCGACCACCCGGTAGTCGTCCGCGAGCGCGTTCACGGTCGGGAGGAAGGACGCCTTGGTGCCGCCGAGCCCGTGCACGCAGACGATCGTCTCGGGGCCGGTGCCCGCGGAAAGCACGGAAATTGCGCCGAACCCGCGTGTGCGCAGCCTGTCGAACTCGAGCCGGCCGGCCTCGGTCGCGCCGCTCGTGGCGGCCAGGAAGCCGACGCCGACGTGGAGGCTGCCGCGCAGGCTGAGCCGCCCGGCCCGGAACGCCGCCATGCCCCCGCGCAGGTCCGCGGCGATGCGCGCCCAGGTGGCGGCGTCCGCCGTGAGGACGGCGTCGGGCTCCGCGCTCTCGTCGGCGCTGCGAAGCCGAAGCCGGCGTCCCGCGATCACCGCGTCGCACGCCTTCCCGCGCGTGACCGCGAGCCTCACGCGGGCGCGGCCTCGGGGCAGGTCGATCACGTCCGCGTCGAACCGGTTCGCCAGTGCCTCGATCGAGTCCGCCGCCGCGCGGCCCTGCCTGGTGGCGGTTGCCATCACTAACCCAATACCACGCCTGGAGGCCGTTAAGCATCGGCCGGTTTCTGGCACTTAAGACGGAATCGAACAAATTAACGCCAAGTTAACGCGAACTTCGTCCGAGGGCTTGACAAACCTCTCTGGGACTGGGCAGGATCGGCGGGCGATGGAGAACCGCTCCGGGTGATCCAGGCCCTTCAGGTGCTCGGAGTCACGAGCCGCGCCGACGTCGCCCGCCACACCGGGCTGTCGCGCTCGACCGTCTCCACGATCGTCGCCGGGCTTCAGGCCGAGGGCATGGTCGTCGACCGCGACGCCGACGGCGCGGCCCGCGGGCGGCGGCCGCCCGCCCGCGCTGATCGCCCTCGACCCGGGCGCCGGCCTCGCGATCGGCATCGACTTCGGCAAGCGGCACCTCGCGGTCGCGATCGCCGACCTCTCGCACGAGCTGCTCGCCGAGGAGTGGCGCGAGATGCCGGACGACTACGACGCCGACACCGGCATCGAGCGCGCCGCCGAGCTGGTCGAGCTGCTGCTCGGCCGCTCCGGGCGCGGACAGCGGGCGGGTGCTCGGCGTCGGGATGGGCCTCCCCGGCCCGATCCACCGGAGCGGCGTCGTCGGCTCGTCCGCGATCCTGCCCGGCTGGGCCGGCACCCACGCCGCCGAGCAGATGAGCGAGCGGCTCGGCATGGAGGTCTGGCTTCGCAACGACGCCAACCTCGGCGCGCTGGCCGAGTCGATCTGGGGCGCCGGACGCGACGCGGCCGGCCTCGTCTACCTGAAGCTCGCGACCGGCATCGGCGCCGGCATCGTGCTCGACGGGCGGCTCTTCGAGGGAGCCGGCGGCACCGCCGGCGAGATCGGCCACACGTCGCTCGACGAGACCGGGCGACATCTGCCGCTGCGGCAGCCGCGGCTGCCTCGAGACCTACGCGAGCGGCACCGCGATCGCCGGGCTGCTGAGCAGAAGCCTCGGCGAGCCGCTCGGCGTCGACGACGTGCTCGCGCGCGCCGTCGACGGCGACCCCGGCTGCCGGCGCGCCCTCGCGGACGCCGGCCGCCACATCGGCGCCGCGGTCGCCGATCTCTGCAACCTCATCAACCCCGAGCGGATCGTCGTTGGGGGCAGCATGGCCGTCGCCGGAGACGTGCTGCTCGACCCGCTCAGAGAGGCGGTCGGACTGCGGGCCATCCCGAGCGCAGCCGAGGACGTGCGAGATCGTCCTCGGCGAGCTCGGGGAGCGTGCCGAGTTGCTCGGCGCGGTCGCGCTCGTGCTCCACGAAGCCGGTCCCGCATGGAGCGGGCCGGCACCGGCGGTCAAACAGGCAAACGGCAACTGAGGTAGGAGGAGGTCACATGGACAGGTTCAGGTTCCTCGCCGTCCTCGCGGCACTCGTGGGCGCCATGGCGTTCGCGGCGTGCGGCGACGACGACGACGGCGGCAGCGACGGCGGCGGCGGTGGTGGTGGCGACAGCGGTGGCAGCGGCTCGATCGCGCTGCTCCTGCCGGAGTCGAAGACGGCCCGCTACGAGTCGCAGGACCGGCCGAACTTCGAGACGCAAGGTCAAGGAGCTCTGCCCGGACTGCGAGATCCTCTACTCCAACGCCGACCAGGACGCGGCGAAGCAGCAGCAGCAGGCCGAGGCCGCGATCACGAAGGGCGCGAAGGTGCTCGTGCTCGACCCGGTCGACGCCGCGTCCGCCGGCGCGATCGTGAACCGGGCCAAGCAGTCGCAGATCCCGGTCATCAGCTACGACCGGCTGATCACGGACGCCGACATCGACTACTACATCTCGTTCGACAACGAGCAGGTCGGCAAGCTCCAGGGCGAGAGCCTCGTCAAGAAGCTCAAGGACGACGGCGCCAAGGGCGACATCGTGATGATCAACGGCGCCCCGACCGACAACAACGCCAAGCTGTTCAAGGAGGGCGCGCACAGCGTCATCGACGGCAGCGACTTCAAGGTGGCGAAGGAGTACGACACGCCCGACTGGAGCCCGGACAAGGCCCAGCAGGAGATGGAGCAGGCGATCACGGCCCTCGGCAAGGACGGCTTCGTGGGCGTCTACGCCGCCAACGACGGCACCGGCGGCGGCGCGATCGCGGCGATGAAGTCGGCCGGCATCGACCCGAAGACCCGCCCGACGACCGGTCAGGACGCCGAGCTCGCCGCGATCCAGCGGATCCTCGCCGGCGAGCAGTACATGACGGTCTACAAGGCGATCAAGCCCGAGGCCGAGGCCGCGGCGGAGCTCGCCGTGGCGCTCGCCAAGGGCGAGGACCCGCCCGCGAGCGGACGACAAGATCGACAACGGCACGAAGCAGGTCCCGTCGATCCTGCTGACGCCGGTGGCGGTCACGGAGGACAACATCCAGGACACGATCATCAAGGACGGGTTCTGGACGGTGGACGAGATCTGCACCGGCAAGTACGCGGCCGGCTGCAAGGAGGCTGGCATCCAGTAGGGGACGTGGGGAGAATGCCGGGGGCGCCTGACGTGCGCCCCCGGCTGCCCCACGCGAAAGGAGCACAGGATGAACGCCAACGGGAGCACTCCCGTGCTTTCCCTGAAGGGGGTGAGCAAGAGCTTCGGGCCCGGTCCAGGCGCTGCAGGACGTCGACTTCGAGGTTCGGCCCCGGCGAGGTCGTCGCGCTCGTCGGCGACAACGGCGCCGGCAAGTCGACGCTCGTGAAGACGATCGCCGGCATCCACCCGGCGGACGCAGGGCACGATCTCGTTCGAGGGCGAGCAGGTCACGATCACGAGCCCGACCGACGCCGTCGACCTCGGGATCGCGACCGTCTACCAGGACCTCGCGCTGTGCGACAACCTCGACGTCGTCGAGAACCTCTTCCTCGGGCGCGAGGAGAACGGCCGACGGGCCGGCCGCGGTGCTGCGCCAGCTCGACGAGGTCGGGATGGAGAAGCAGACCGGCGAGCTGCTCGAGAACCTGGCCGTGACGATCACCGACGTGCGCGCCGAGGTCGGCACGATGTCCGGCGGCCAGCGCCAGCAGGTGGCCATCGCCCGCTCGCTGCTCGGCGAGCCGAAGCTCGTGATGCTCGACGAGCCGACGGCCGCGCTCGGCGTGCGCCAGACGGCGCAGGTGCTCGCGCTGATCAAGCGCCTGCAGGAGCAGGGGCTACGGCGGTGCTCGTGATCAGCCACAACCTCGCCGACGTCTTCGAGGTCGCGGACCGGATCTTCGTGCTGCGGCTCGGCCGGAAGGCCGGCGACTTCGCCGCCGGAGAGGCCAGCCAGGAGCAGGTCGTCGGCGGCGATCACCGGCGTCTCGGCGAACGGAGGCGAGCGATGAGCGCGCACGGCGCAACTGTCGACGAGGACGTCGAGGCCGGCAGCCCGCGAGCTCGACCTCCTGCGGCGCTTCGTCGCCGGCGACCTCGCGGAGCTGCGGGTCGTCATCGCGCTCGCCGCCATCTGGGCGATCTTCTACATCCAGGAGCCGCGCTTCCTCAGCTCGGTGAACCTCACGAACCTCGTGCTGCAGATCACCGCCGTCGGGCTGGTCTCGATCGGCATCGTGCTCGTGCTGCTGCTCGGCGAGATCGACCTGTCGGTCGGCGCCGTCAGCGGCCTGTGCGCGGCGATCATGGCCGTGCTGAGCGTCAAGCACGGCTGGTCGCCGTACCTCGCGATCGCCGCCGGCGTGCTCGCCGGCACGGCGATCGGCCTGTTCCAGGGCTCGGTGTTCACGCGCTTCGCGGTGCCGTCGTTCGTCGTGACCCTGGCCGGCCTGCTCGCGTGGCCGGGGGCGCAGCTCGAGGTGCTCGGCAGACCGGGCACGGTGAACATCAACGACCCGAAGATCCTCGGCCTCACGAACACGTTCTACAGCGACAGCGTGGGCTGGATCATCGCGCTCGTGGCGATCGCCGCGTACGCGGCCATCGCGCTGCGCGGCGCGGCAGAGCCGGGTCGCGGAGGGGCTCTCTGCGCCGCAACTCGGCCTGGTCGTCCTGCGGATCGCGCTGGTGGCGGTGGCGATCGCTGGTCGCGGTATGGGTGCTGAACGACGACCGCGGCGTCCCGCTCGCGGCGCTGATCCTCGTGGGCTTCTGCTGTTCTTCTTCTACCTCACGACGCGGACCACGTTCGGCCGCCACATCTTCGCGGTCGGCGGCAACGCCGAGGCGGCCCGGCGCGCCGGCATCCACGTGACGCGCGTGCGCGTGATCGTGTTCATGATCGCCTCGACGATGGCCGCGATCGGCGGGATCATGGCCGCGTCGCGCCTGCTGGCGGTGAACCAGTCCTCGGGGGCGGGCGACTTCCTGCTGCTCGCGATCGCCGGGCCGGTCATCGCGGGCACGAGCCTGTTCGGCGGCCGCGGCAGCGTCTGGCACGCGCTGCTCGGCGCGCTCGTGATCGGCTCGATCTCGAACGGCATGGACCTGCTGGCGCTGCGAGTCGTCGGTGAAGTTCATGGTCACCGGCGCGGTGCTGCTCGCCGCCGTCGTGATCGACGCCATCGCGCGCAGCAGAGGCAGGCAGCGGGACGGGTCTGACCCCCGCCCGCTCAGGTCGGGCTGATCGGCTACGGCCTCGCCGGGTCGGCGTTCCACGCGCCGCTCGTCGAGGCCGTTCCCGGCCTGGCGCTGGCCTCGGTGGTCACGTCGAACGAGGAGCGGGCCGCCCAGGCTCAGCGCCGCGGCACCCCGACGCCGACCGTCCTCTCCGACGCCGACGCGCTTCTCGCCGATCCGGACGAGCACGACCTCGTGGTCGTGGCCACGCCGAACCGCGACCCATGTGCCGCTCGGCCTGGCGCGGTCGACGCAGGCCTGCACGTCGTGGTCGACAAGCCGCTCGCCGCGAGCGGGCGGACGGGCAGCGGCTTGCCGATGCCGCCGCGGCGGCGGCGTCGTCGCGAGCGTCTTCCACAACCGGCGCTGGGACGGCGACTTCCTGACCCTGCGGCGGCTGTTGGGCGACGGCGCGCTCGGTGACTTGCTTCGGCTGGAGTCGCGCTTCGAGCGCTGGCGGCCCGAGGTGGACCCGGACAAGTGGCGCGAGGGCGGCGCGCCGGAGGACGGCGGCGGCCTGCTGCTCGACCTCGGCCCGCACCTGATCGACCAGGCGCTGGAGCTGCTCGGGCCGGCGCGCTCGGTGTACGCGGAGGTGCGCGCGGTGCGGCCGGGCGCGGAGGTGGACGACGACGTCTTCGTGGCGCTCGAGCACGAGTCGGGCGCGCGCTCGCATCTCTGGGCGATCGATGGTGGCGGCGCAGCTGGGCCCGCGCTTCCGGGCGCTCGGCTCGAGGGCCGCGTACGTGAAGCACGGGCTCGACGTGCAGGAGGAGGCGCTGCGCGCCGGCGCCGGCCCGCGCGACCCCGGCTTCGGCGAGGAGCCCCGCGAGGCGTGGGGCATGCTCGGCACCGAGGACGGCGCGCAGCCCGTGGAGACCGAGCCGGGCCGCTACGTCGAGTTCTACGAGCAGATGGAGCGAGCGATCCGCGCGCGCGGCAGCGAGCCACCCCCCGTGCCGCTCGAGGCCGGCTCGAGACGCTTCGCGTGATCGAGGCCGCCCGTGCCAGCTCCGCGGAGCGCGCCGTCGTCCCGCTGTAACCGCGTCGTCACTCCCGCGCGCCCACGGTTGCGGCGCGCCGTCCTAGGTTCGGCGGCATGCGCGGCGAGAGCGGCCAGGCGAGCGTCGAGTGGATCGGGCTCCTGCTGCTCGTCGCGGTGGCGCTGGCTGCGGTGGCGCGCTTAACGGCAAGCACGAAGGCAAGGGCCTGGGGTCGATGGTGCTCCGGACGTCTGCGCGCCCCAGGTGGTGGGGATCCGTAGCGAAAAACGCGAACGTTTCCCCACCACCGCTGCACGTGATTCGCTTCATTGCCCCGCCCCCGGTGCCGCGCTCCGAGCGAGATCCCGCGCTGCGCGCCCGGCGGCAGCTCCCGAGGGAGCTCGCGGGCTCGCGCTGCGGGCGCGGCGCCGGGCGCGCCTGGCGGCGCGCCTGGCTCGCCTGCCTCGCCTACGAGCGCACCCGCTACGGGTTCCTCCACCCGGAGAGCCGCTTCCCGGCCACACGGTGAGGCCGCGCGAGGCCCTGCGGATCGCGAACGACTGCATCAGCCCGGTCGACCTCGTCCGCGACTGGCCGCTGTTCCGAGGGCGATGAGGGAGCGCCGAGCCGCGAGCGAGCGCGGGCAGGCAGCCGTCGAGTTCGTCGCACTCCTGCTGCTCTGCTGCCTCACCCTCACTGCGCTGTTCGCGCTGAGCGGCGGCTTCGACGGACGCTCGTTCGGCGGGTTCCTTGCACGCCACATCGTCTGCGCCGTGAAGCAGCCGCTGCGACCGCGACGAGCAGCGCCTGGCCGCCGCCTACGGCGAGCGCGCCGCCGCACGCGTCCGGGCGCTCGCGCCGAACCTCGTCTACGAGGGCGGCGAGCGCCAGCTGCCGGTCGACTGGCGCGGCTGCCGCCGGGTCGGATGCGCCACCGCACCCGACGACCGCGAGCTCGACGCCCACCTGACCGACGCCGGCCGTGCGCGCCACGGCCTTCACGCGGGTCATACGGCGCGCCGGGCGGCTCTACGTGGCGTACTGGCTCTACTACCCCGACTCGAACACGGTGCTCGCGGGCTCGGACAAGCTCTGGAAGCGCTCCTGGTTCCTGCCGCGGATCCGCAACCTGCTCGAGGGCACGCCGGACTATCCCGGCTTCCACCGAGACGACTGGGAGGCCGTCTTCGCGCGCGTCGACCCCGACGGCACGGTCTGGATGCGGGCCAGCTCGCACGGGCACTTCCAGGGCTGCAAGTGGCGTTCCTGCCACGACAGCTGGCTCCGCTCCACCGGCTGGGTGCGGGTCTCTCGCGGAAGCCACTCCGGCCACGTCCCCTATCGCGACGAGTGGGTATGGCGGGTGCCGGAAGGCCCGGTCCCGCCGAGGTACGTGCCGCGGCCCGAGCGCGTCCGCCGCGGTCCCCTCATCCCCGGCGACGGCCTCGACGAGCGCAGCACGACGGGCGAGGGCATCCGGCTGGTCCCGCTCGAGGCGCTCGACCGCCGCCGATACGTCCCGCTCGACCCGGGCGTGAAGCCGCCTTGGCGGAAACGCGCGTACACGGACCCGGAGGCCGGCGAGTCGTGACGGGCGCGCGGGCGCCGACCGCCTTTACCCTGGATACGGCAATGGATCCGTGCGTGTGGGCGTTTGGAGCCCTCGCTCCGAGGGGAAGCGCGTCCCAGTGAAAGTGGGGTTGGTGCTCGGTGCCGGTGGTGTGCTTGGCGGCGCGTGGCTCGTCGGTGGGCTGAGCGCGCTCGCGGACGAGACCGACTGGGACCCGGGCAGCGCGGATCAGATCGTCGGAACCTCGGCAGGCTCGATGATCGGCGCGCTCGTCGCGGCAGGCGTGCCGCCGTGGTTCATGGTCGCCCACTCCCGCGGCGAGGTATTCGACGGCCTCGTCGGCCCGGACGGCCGTCCCGCCGCCGACGCTGACCGCTCCGCGGGCGCCAGCTTCCGGCTCCATCGTGGCCTGCCCGCGATCGGGCCCGGCTCGCTCAGGATGGCCTTCACCGCGCTCTCGAACCCGCTGCGCCACACGCCACTCCAGATGGTGGCCGGCTGGGTACCGTCGGGGTTCGTCTCGACGGACTCGCTCAGGGAGGTCGTGACGCGCGCCGTGCCCGGCGACTGGGTCGAGCACCCGAACTACTGGGCGGTCGCGTGCGACTACGAGTCCGGCCGCCGCACGCCGTTCGGCCGGCTCGGCTCCCCGCGCGCGCACATCGGCGACGCCGTCGCGGCCTCGTGCGCGATCCCGGGCTTCTACCGCCCCGTGAAGATCGGCGGCCGGCGCTACGTGGACGGCGGCGTCTGCTCCGTCTCCAACATGGACCTGGTGGCCGGGCGCGGGCTCGACCTCGTGATCTGCCTCAACCCGCTCACGAGCAGCGCCGAGGGCGAGCGGCAGGGCGGCGGGCTCACCGGCCTGGCGACAGGGGCCGTGAACGGCGCCCTCGACTTCATCCCCTCGCTGACCCGGCGAGCCTCGCGCGGCCGGCTCGAGCGCGAGGAGCGCAAGGTGCGCCGCTTCGGCGCCGAGGTCGTGATCATCGAGCCCACCGCCGAGGACCATGCCGCGATGGGCCGCAACTGGATGAACACCGAGCGCCGCCAGCAGGTGATCGAGACCGCCCGCGAGACGGTCGCGGCGCAGCTTCGGAGCCCGGCGATCAGGGAGCTGCTCAGCGGCCTGCCGGCCGGCGAGCCGCACAGGATCCGCCGCCCGCCCGGGCCGCCGTCGAGCTGGCCCGACCTCCAGGGCGCCGTGAGACGAGCGGCCTGAGGTCGCCGTGAGCACCTCGACCGCCCACGGATCGTCGAACGGCGGAGCGCCGGGCGCCTCCCCTGCCACGCCCGCCTCGCTAGCCCGGATGGCCGCGCGGCTGTTCGGGGCGATCGCGGCGAGGCCCAGCGCCGCGTGCCGACGGCCGACCTCGACGAGCGCGATCCCGACTACATCCGCGAGACGCTGCCGGGGCTGTGGATGCTGGCGAGCCTCTACTTCCGCGCCGAGGTTCGCGGCCTCCAGAACATCCCCGAGGAGGGCCCGGTGCTGCTGGTGGGCAACCACTCCGGCGGCAACCTCACGCCTGACACGCACGTGTTCACGCTCGCGTTCAGCACCTACTTCGGGGTGGAGAGGAAGTTCCACCAGCTCGCGCACAACCTCGTGCTCTCCATGCCCGGCCTGGGCAGCCTGCGCAAGTACGGCACCGTCGCGGCCACGCCCGAGAACGCCGAGCGCGCGCTCGACGTGGGCGCCGCCCTGCTCGTCTATCCCGGCGGCGACTACGAGGTCCACCGCCCGAGCTGGGAGTCCGCGCGCGTCGACTTCGGCGGCCGCAGGGGCTTCATCCGCCTCGCGCAGCGGCGAGAGGTCCCGCTCGTGCCCGTGGTCGCGATCGGCGGGCAGGAGACCGCGCTGTTCCTGTCGCGCGGCGAGCGCATCGCCAAGCTGCTCGGGCTCGACCGGATGTTCCGGCTGAAGGTGCTGCCGGTGTCGCTGGCGCTGCCGTGGGGTCTGAACGTGGGCGACATGCTCGGCCACATCCCGCTCCCCGCGAAGATCACGATCCAGGTGCTCGAGCCGATCGACGTCTCCGGCATGGACGTCGACGAGGCCTACGAGCTTGTGACCGGGCGGATGCAGACGACGCTGAGCGGCCTCGCCGAGGAGCGGTCGATCCCGGTGCTCGGCTGATGCGGGTCGAGCGCGAGATCCTGATCGACGCGTCCCGCGAGGAGATCTGGGAGCTCGTCGCCGAGCCGGACAACTACGACCGCTTCTGGCACGAGCTCACGCGGCTCGAGCGCAAGAACGACGAGAAGGGGCTCGGCGCGCGCTACGCGCTCCGCATGCGGATCGGCTCCGCCGACATCGGCGGCCTGGTCGAGATCGTCGAGTGCGACGAGCAGGCCGACATGGCCTGGACCAGCATCACCGGCATCGACCACCGCGCCCGCTGGCGGCTGCGGGACGCCGACGACGGCCGCACGCGGGTCGTCCTGCGGCTCTCGTGGGACTCGCCTGGCGGGCTGCTCGGCTCGGCCGCGGATCGCCTCGGGGCCCCCATGGTGGCGACGACGCTCGAGGAAACGTTGAAGAATCTGGCGCTGGAGCTGGACGACGAGGAGGTTCGCGAACAGGTGGCCGACGACGACGGAAAGAGCCTGCCCGCGAGGGTCGTGCACGAGCTGGGCAGCGCGAGGATCCTGATCGAGGCGGGCGTGATCCGGCCGATGCGGCCGGATCGGCTCTACGGCGTGCTGCGGACGCTCCAGAAATGGGGCCGCAGCCCGGCGGCGGGAGCGATCTCGCTCGCGGCGCGCTACCCCGACGGAACGATGATCGTGGACGAGCTCGGCACGCTGTCCTACAGCGAGGTCGACACGCGCACGAACGCGCTGGCGCACGCGCTCTCCGACGCCGGCCTCGGAGAGGGCGACGGCGTGGGGGTGATGTGCCGCAACCACCGCGGCTTCATCGAGGCGACCATCGCGCTCTCGAAGCTCGGCGCGGACGCGCTCTACCTGAACACCGCCTTCGCCGGCCCGCAGCTGCTCGAGGTGGTCCAGCGCGAGAAGCCGAAGGCGCTGATCTTCGACGAGGAGTTCTACGAGCTGCTCGAGGAGGCGGGACACCGCCGCAAGCGCTTCGTGGCGTGGCACGACGAGCCGAGCTGCGACGACCCGACGCTCGACGAGCTGATGTCGGACGGCGACCCGAGCGACGTGGTCCCTCCCGAGCGCGAGGGCCGCGCGGTGATCCTCACGTCCGGCACGACGGGCACCCCGAAGGGCGCGTCGCGCGGGAACCCGGAGTCGATCGACCCGGTGGTCTCCTACCTCGACAAGATCCCGCTGAAGAGCCGCAACGTGGTCCACATCGCGGCGCCGCTCTTCCACTCGTGGGGCTTCGCGCACTTCTCGCTCGGCCTGATCCTCGGCATGACCTACGTGCTGCGCCGGAAGTTCGACCCCGAGTCCTGCCTCGCCGAGGTGGCGCGCTCGCGCGCCGACGCCCTGGCGGTCGTGCCGGTGATGATGCAGCGCATCCTCGACCTGCCGGACGAGACGCGCGCGAAGTACGACACGTCGTCGCTGAAGGTGGTCGCCGCGAGCGGCTCGGCGCTGGCCGGCGACCTGGCCACGCGCTGGATGGACGAGTTCGGCGACACGCTCTACAACCTCTACGGCTCCACCGAGGTGGCCTGGGCGTCGATCGCCACCCCGCCGGACATGCGCGCCGCGCCGGGCACCGCAGGCCGCCCGCCGCGCGGGACCGTCGTGACGCTGTACGACGAGAAGGGCGTCGAGGTGAAGCCCGGCGAGACGGGCCGGATCTTCGTCGGCAACGAGATGCTGTTCGAGGGCTACACGGGCGGCGGCTCGAAGGACGTGATCGGCAACCTGATGGCCACCGGCGACGTCGGGCGCTTCGACGACAGCGGCCGCCTGTTCGTGGAGGGCCGTGACGACGAGATGATCGTCTCGGGCGGCGAGAACGTGTTCCCGAAGGAGATCGAGGACCTGCTCTCGCGCCATGACGCGGTGAGCGACGTGGCCGCGATCGGCGTCGACGACAAGGACTTCGGCCAGCGGCTCCGCGCGTTCGTGGTGCTCGCGAGCGGCAAGAAGGCGAGCGAGGACGAGCTCAAGGGCTACGTGAAGCAGAACCTCGCGCGCTACAAGGTGCCGCGCGAGATCGTCTTCCGCGACGAGCTGCCGCGGAACGCCACCGGCAAGGTCCTCAAGCGCGAGCTGGCCGAGGAAGAAGAAGAGGAGCCGGCGGCGAAGTAGGCATAAGGGGTCCACATCCGGGTACGCCTCCCCAGACCCAGATTGGGAGGCGTACAGGTATGGACACCGGAGTAATCGTCGCAATCGCCGTCGGAGCGCTGATTCTGCTGGCGCTGCTGTGGTTCATGGGACGCGCGGGACGCGCCCGCAAGCATGAGACGCGCCGCGTTGAGGCGCGCGAGATCCGTCGCGAGGCCGAGGTCGGCCGTGCGCAGGCGGACAGGACGCGCGCCGAGGCCGACGCGCAGGGCGCCGAGGCACGGCGTCAGGAGGCGATGGCGCGCGAGCGCGCCGCGGCCGCCGACGAGCAGCACCGCGAGGCGCGCGAGCGCCACATCGAGGCTGCCAGGAAGGACCCCGACGCTGATCCGGACGAGGCCGGCGCCGAGTTCGACAGGCAGCACACGGAGGCCGGCACGGATCAGAGCGTCGAGCACTCCGAGCACACGAGCGAGCCCGGCGTGGAGCGCGAGCGGCGCTTCGAGCGCGACGAGGACGGCGAGGTCGTGCGCGACGACGAGTACGAGCAGCCCCGCGGAAACCGCTAGCCGGGAGGCGCGGCAGAGGCATACACAGCGACGGGCGCGCGCATGGATCGCGCGCGCCCGCCGTGTGTCAGTGCCTGTCGGCTGAGCCGCTGTGCGGCTAGCCGCAGACGGGCCAGTGGCCGCTGCCGTGGTTCTTCAGCAGCACCCAGGCCCTCCAGGTCTGCTCCGAGCGCGGCGCGGCGGCCGGGTCTCCCGACCCGCCCACGACGCGCCAGGTGCTGAAGCTGAACTGGTAGAGCCCGCGGTAGGCGCCACTCGAGCTCACCGCACGCGGGTTGTTGCGCGACTCGCACCACGCGATGGAGCTCAGCTTCTGCTTGCCCCAGCGCGGGATGTGGCGCACCTTGAAGCGGTGAACCGTCGCCCGGCCCTGGTAGGTCCCGGACCAGTGCGCGAAACGGCGCTTCATGCGCCGGATCGAGCGACGCAGCTCACGAGCGGTCGGCGACCGCTCGTCGTTGCGAGCGGCACGGACCAGGTTGCGTCCGCGCCATACGCCGTAGACGTCGAGCTTGTGGCGCCAGCGGCGGTAGCGCGCCTGGAGGCGTGCACCGGCCGCTCTGGCCTGCGGCTCGGAAGCCGCGGTCGTTGTCGTGTCGTTGTCAGTCGTGCTGGTATCAGCCTGTGTCGGGGTCACCGACACACCCGCGGCACCCGCGGGCGCCAGCAGCGCGCACGCGCATGCCAGCAGGATCACTGCCTTCTTCAAAACACCACCTCCGAGGGTGGAACTGCCTGCCGCGCGCACTTCTAGGCACGGCGAGGACTTGCCGCGCTCGAACACTCCTCCCCCGCCCGAGCGCAGCCGGTTTCCGGCTTACGAAGGGACCGTAGCCACCTGAAGGCCCAACTAAACGGGTGTGTGATCTATGTCACAGAGCGTGAAACGGCCCGTTTTCCGCTAGCGAACGGCAGCGGTGAAGGAATCGGGTGGCAGTGAAGCGTTGCGGAAAACGCTACGTATGACTGCCACCTGGGGAGGGGCAGCCCTGTCGGTCAGCCTGTCGCGCTGCGGGCCAGCTCGATCAGCAGGCGGGTTCCGAAGCCGCTCGCTCCCTTGCCCACGTAGTTGCGGCTCGTTCCCCAGGCGGTGCCGGCGATGTCGATGTGGACCCAGGGGCGGCCGTCCACGAACTGGCGCAGGAACTCGGCGGCGTAGCTCGACATAGCCACGCGCTGCTCGGACGCGTTCGTGAGGTCCGCGAACTGGCCCTTCGTCAGCTCGAAGTACTCCGGGTGGAGCGGCATCCGCCAGCCGAGCTCGCCGGTCGCGTCGCAGGCGGCGCCCACCTCGGCGCACCAGTCGTCGTCGTTCGAGAAGAGGCCGGCGTAGGTGTGGCCGAGAGCCACGAGGATCGCGCCGGTCAGGGTGGCGAGGTCCACGAGCCGGTCCGCGCCCTCCTCGACCGCGTAGGCGAGCGCGTCCGCGAGGATCAGCCGGCCCTCGGCGTCCGTGTTGTTCACCTCGATCGTCTTGCCGTTCATCGCGGTGACGATGTCGCCCGGCTTCACCGCGTGGCCGCTCGGCATGTTCTCGGTGGAGGGGACGATCGCGGTGATCGTGGCCGCCAGGCCCAGCTCGGCGATCGCGGCCATCGACTCGATGACCGCGGCGCCGCCGGACATGTCGAACTTCATCTCCTGCATCTTCGCCGAGGGCTTGATCGAGATCCCGCCGGTGTCGAACGTCACGGCCTTGCCCACGAATGCGAGGTGCGGCCCGCTCGCCCCGGACGGCCGATAGCGGAGCACGATCAGCCGCGGGTCCACGTGGCTGCCCTGCGCCACCGCCGCGAACGCGCCCATGCCGCGCCCGACGATCGCCTCGCGGTCGAGCAGCTCGACCTCCAGGTCGTCGTGCTGGTCGGCGATCTCCTTGGCACGCTCGGCGAGGAAGCTCGGCGTGGCCACGTTGGCCGGGAGGTTCTGGAGATCGCGGGTCGCGTTCGCGGCGACGGCCCCCACACGCCCGCGCTCGACCTCGTCGCCGTCCACGGCGTCGCCGGCGATCTCGAGCGACTCCACGCCGCCATCGCCGTTGTCGCCCGCCTGCGACTTGAAGCGGTCGAAGGAATAAAGCTTCAGGAGGGTGCCCTCCACGAGTGCCGCGGCCACGCCCTCGCCGGCCGGCGCGGCCCAGGAGAGCGAGACGGCGCCGAGCTCCTTGGCGCGGCCCGCAGCCGCGGCGGCCGCCACGCGCGCCTCCTCGGCGCCGAACTTCTCGCGGTTGCCGAGCCCCGCGATCAGGACCCGGCGCTGGCCGCCGCCAGGGGCGTCCTCGTGCACGACGGCGACCTTCTTCAGGCCGCGCTTCGCCTCGCCCAGCTCCACGAGCCGCTGCAGGGCCGTGTCGGCGAGCGAATCCCCCTCGAAGACGCCGACAATCCGCGTGTCGGCGGCGGTTTCCTCGGGCGGGCCGGAGCGCGCGCTGACGGTTATGGGCGCCATGAGCGGCGCCAGTCTACCGGCGGGCGCAGCCCCGCTTCTCGAAATCCGCGGCCGTCTTCAGGTACCGGCTGCGCGGATAGAAGGGCCCCATCGCCCGCTTTTCGTTCCCCGGCTCGCCAACTCGCTGGATCGCGTGCCGGAACGACCGCGCCGGGAGCATGTGCCGGTAGATGAGGAGGCCCTGCGTCTGCGGCCCCCAGGGCAGCCACGTGACTCCGCAGGCCCGGCGCGCGTTCCGCGGCCGCGACTGCGCGTTGGAGACGACGATCTTGTAATAGCGGCGCGGCCCCACCTTCACGTGGTTGTCGCGGCGGCAGGCGATCACGCGCTGGGTGGCGGGCTCGTACTGGCAGAACGACCAGTAGCGGAGCTGCCGCGGCCGGGGAGCGCGCCCGCGCAGCACGAGCAGCTCGCCGTACCCGCGCGAGGTGCCGGCGAAGACGTACGCGATGTCGCGGTTCGAGAAGAAGCCCGGGCCGTCGCCGCAGCGCTCGCTGGCGCCGGGGTGGAACTGCTCGCCCTGCTCGTTGTCGAGCATGATGTCGACCGCCGAGCCGCAGAAGTTCGTGAACAGCCGCCAGTGCGGCGGGTTGCGGCCGGGGAAGCCCTTGCCGTCGTCCGTCGGGTCGGGCAGCGCCGGCGCGCCCTCGATCAGGCTGTTCAGCTGCCACGCGTAGGGCGCCTGAAGCTCACGGCATGCGTCGAGCCCGGGGGCCCCGCCGGCGCCGCCCGCCGGCTCGAGGGTCACCTTCGGCAGCGGCACGCCGCCCTTCGCGTCCTGGCCGCGGTCGGGCACGTACACGCGGTAGAGGAAGGTGCCGCCGCGCGAGTCGCCCGTATAGAGCGTGTTGGGCGCCGGAGTCGCCGGCCGCGGCCCGAACTCGACGAAGGCGGTGTAGTCGGCCCCGCCCGGATTCGGAGCGAGCTGGACGTCGGAGAGCGCCTCGATCGGCCGCGCGGCCGAGTCGTAGAGGTTCCAGCTCATGTAGCGCGCGTGCGGGTACTGCCCCTCCAGCCGGATGCGCGTGCCGGGCACGCCCGCGTAGGTGCCGCCCCAGTAGACGGCGTTCGTGTCCACGGCGAGCACGTTCGTCGTGCTCGCGTCGAGCCGGGTGAGCGAGAACTGGCAGCTGGTGTCGAGGCCTTGAGCCGCCGCGCCGGTCGGCAGCGCCAGCATCAGGACGCCGATCATCACCGCTACGACCCCTGCGCGCATACGGACGCTTTACCCAGTCGATAGCGTTCCGCGACATGCCTAAGACTGTGATCCTCGGCGCCGCGCGGACGCCATTCGGGAAGATGGGCGGGGCGCTGGCCTCGCTGGACGCCACGGACCTCGGCGGAACGGCGATTCAGGCCGCGCTCGAGCGGGCCGAGGTCGCGCCCGACCAGGTGGAGCACGTGGTCTTCGGCCAGGTCCTCCAGGCGGGCCAGGGCCAGATCCCGAGCCGCCAGGCGCAGATCAAGGGCGGCATCCCGAAGGAGGTCTCCTCGGAGACCGTCAACAAGGTGTGCGCCTCGGGCATCCGCTCCGCGGGGATGGTCGACCAGTCGATCCGCGCGGGTGACCTCGGCATCGCCGTCGCGGGCGGCATGGAGTCGATGTCGAGCGCCCCCTATCTCCTCAAGCAGGCCCGCTTCGGCTACCGGATGGGCGACGCCAAGGCGCTCGACTCCATGATGCACGACGGGCTCACGAACCCCTTCACCGGAAAGGGCATGGGCGAGGAGGCCGACGAGGTCGGCGAGGAGCTCGAGATCACGCGCGCCGACATGGACAAGTTCGCGCTGCGCTCGCACGAGCTGGCGGTGCAGGCCACGGACGAGGGCCGGCTGCCCGAGGAGATCGTGCCGGTCACGATCAGCTCGAAGAAGGGCGACACCACGGTGGAGATCGACGAGGCGCCTCGCCGCGACAGCTCACTCGAGTCGCTCTCGAAGCTCCGCGGCGCATTCCATAAGGAGGGCGCGCACACCGCGGGCAACGCCCCAGGCGTGAACGACGGCGCCGGCGCGCTCGTGCTCGCCTCGGACGAGTGGGCGAAGGCGAACGGCCGTCCCGCGCTCGCGACGATCGTCGCCCAGGCCGCCGTCGCCGACGAGTTCCCCTACCTGGCGCGCACGCCCGCGAACGCCACGACGAAGGCGCTCGAGAAGGCGGGCCTGTCGGTCGACGACATCGACCTGTTCGAGATCAACGAGGCGTTCGCCTCGGTGGCGCTCAACTCGATGCGGATGCTCGGCGTCGACGAGTCGAAGGTGAACGTGAACGGCGGGGCGATCGCGCTCGGCCACCCGATCGGCGCGAGCGGCGCGCGCATCCTGATGACGCTCGTGAACGAGCTGCGCCGCCGCGGCGGCGGGCTCGGCTGCGCGGCGATCTGCTCCGGCGGCGGCCAGGGCGACGCCGTGATCGTCGAGGTCAACGGGAGCTAGCCCCCTACTCTGGGGCGCATGCCGGCAGCAGCGTTCTTCGACCTGGACAAGACGCTCATGGAGGGCTCGAGCGCCCTGCACTTCGGCCGCGCCGCGTACCGGGCGGGCATGGTCTCGCGGCGCCAGCTGGCGCGCGACGTGTGGGCCAACCTGAAGTTCCGCCTGAACGGCTCGACCGACACGGGCACGGACGAGCTGCGCCAGCGCATCCTCGACTCGATCGCCGGGCAGCGGGTCGTCGACCTGGCTCGGATGGGCCCCGACGTGCTCGCCGGGATCCTTCCGCTGCTCTACCGCGAGGTGCTCGACGAGGCCTACGGCCACCAGGACGCCGGGCGCCGGGTCTACATCGTGACCGCCGCGTCCCAGGAGCTTGCCGACGTGCTCGCCGGAGTGCTCGTGCTGGACGGCGGCCTCGGCATGCGCAGCGAGGTGCGCGACGGCGTGTACACGGGCAGGCCCGCCGGTCCGTTCACCTACCGCGAGGGGAAGGCGCAGGCGATCCGCGAGCTCGCGGCCCGCGAGGACATCGACCTATCCGAATCCTTCGCCTACTCGGACTCGGAGTCGGACCTGCCGATGATGCGCGCCGTGGGCCACCCGGTCGCGGTGAACCCCGACCGCGTGCTCGAGCGCGTGGCACGCGAGGAGGGCTGGCGGATCATGCGCTTCGACAAGCTCGGGCGCCGCCTCAGGTGGACGGCCGCGGTGGGCAGCGTGGCGCTGGTGGGCGGCGGGGGCGGCTACGTGGTGGCACGCGCACGCCGCCCCCGTCGGCGGCTGCTGTCGCGCCGCTAGCCCACGTTTGCGCGGCGCACGCGGCTGTTTCCGGCCACGTGGTCCGCGTCACCGAGGAAGCGAGCCCGGAAGGCGCCGTCCCGGCGCACGCGCAGGCGACTGGAGTACGAGGAGCATGTCGTGCCCGGCACGTCCTTGAGCACCGGGCTTCTCAGCGTGCGCCACGTCTTCCCGAAGCGCCGCTGAAGCGCGATCGCCACGCCGTCGTGTTCGGGGCAGAGCCGGCCCGAGAAGCGGACCCGCTGCCCAACCCCCGGCGTGCGATCGGAGAGCCTCAGAGTGATCGCCGGGCGAACCATCACGTCCTCGTTCTGGCTCTCGGCGCCGCCGGAGCGTGCCCGGTAGCGCGTGTTGGCCACAGGCTTGTGCGCGAAGGTCCAGTCGCCCGTGGCGTTCGTCGTCGCCGTGCCGGCGTCCGCGAATGTGTCCACTGGGAACGGGTCCTGCTCGATGGTCACCGGGCGGTTCGCGTTGTTCGATCCCGTCAGCTTCCCGGAGAGGGTCACGGTTCCGCCGAACTTCACCGTCTTCGGTGTGGCGGCGATCGTGATGTTGCCGCCGCCGCCCTGGTGTCCCGGACGGTGGTCTGCGGCTGCGGGGACTGCGAATCCCGGTAGCGCGGCGATTGCGATAACGAAGGAGAACCTGAGTCTCATACGGGGTACAACGCGCCGGAGCGCCAGAAGTTCGAGGGTTTCAGCTCCCCGGCGGACCTAGACTGTGGTGCGATGGCAGTGGAGTCGCGGCAGATGACGGACGCCGAGCGCTGGTTCAGGGAGCGTTTTTCGCGCACCCCCGAGCGCGATGCCCTGTTTACGACGATCAGCGGGGAGCCGGTCGAGCCGCTCTACACGCCGGATGATGTCGGGTCGTTCGAGGAGCGGATCGGCTTCCCGGGCGAGCCTCCGTTCACGCGCGGCGTGTACCCGTCGATGTACCGCGGCCGGCTCTGGACGATGCGCCAGTTCGCGGGGTTCGGAACGGCCGAGGAGACGAACGAGCGCTTCCGCTACCTGCTCGACCACGGGCAGACGGGGCTCTCGACGGCATTCGACATGCCGTCGCTGATGGGGCACGACTCGGACCACGCGCGCTCCGAGGGCGAGGTCGGCCGCGAGGGCGTGGCGATCGACACGCTCGACGACATGGAGACGCTCTTCGCCGGGATCGACATGGGCGAGGTCTCGACGTCGATGACGATCAACGCGCCGGCCGCGGTGATGCTGGCGTTCTACGTGGTGGCCGCCGAGCGCCAGGGCGCCCCGCCGGAGCAGCTCGCGGGCACGATCCAAACGGACATCCTCAAGGAGTACATCGCTCAGAAGGAGTGGTGCTTCCCGGTCGATCCGGCGATGCGGCTCGTGACCGACATGGTCGAGTTCTGCGCCAAGAGGATGCCGCGCTGGCACCCGATCTCGATCTCCGGCTACCACATCCGCGAGGCTGGCTCGAACGCGCAGCAGGAGCTGGCGTTCACGCTCAAGGACGGGTTCACCTACGTGGAGCACGCGGTCGAGCGCGGGCTCGCCGTGGACGAGTTCGCGCCCCGGCTGAGCTTCTTCTTCAACGCGCACATCGACTTCTTCGAGGAGATCGCCAAGTACCGCGCCGCCCGCCGGATCTGGGCGCGCGAGCTGCGCGACACCTACGGCGCGCGCGACGAGCGCTCGCTCTTGATGCGCTTCCACAGCCAGACGGCGGGTGTCTCGCTGACCGCCCAGCAGCCGCTCAACAACATCGTGCGGACGGCCACCGAGGCGCTGTCTGCGGTGCTCGGCGGCACGCAGTCGCTGCACACGAACTCGTACGACGAGGCGCTGGCGCTGCCCACGGAGGAGGCGGTGCGGGTGGCGCTGCGGACGCAGCAGATCATCGCTCACGAGACGGGGGTCACGAACACGATCGACCCGCTCGGCGGCTCCTACTTCATCGAGGCGCTCACTGACCGCATGGAGGAGGCCGCCTACGCGGAGTTCCGCAAGATCGACGAGCTCGGCGGGATGGTCGAGGCGATCAAGCAGAGCTACCCGCAGCGCGAGATCGCGGACGCGAGCTTCACGCTCCAGGAGGAGATCGAGCGCGGCGAGCGCGTGATCGTGGGCGTGAACCGCTACGAGCAGCAGGACGAGCGCGAGCTCGCGATCCTGCGCATCCCGGAGGGGCTCGAGCGCAAGCAGATCGGGCGCGTGCAGGCGGTGCGCGCGGCCCGCGATTCCGAGGCCGCCGAGCGCTCGCTATCGGAGCTGCGCGAGGCCGCCGCGGGCGACCGCAACCTGATGGAGCCGCTGATCGACTGCGCCCGCGCGCACGTCAGCGAGGGCGAGATCGTTCAGTCGCTTCAGCGCGTTTTCGGCACCTACACCGAAACGCCCGTCTTCTAGAGCCGCACGGCGCCACGTCCAGCCCGCGCAGGTTTTTTAACGGGCAGCCCGCCTAAAGCCGATGAATTAGCACTCCCTCCGTGCCGCGGAAAGGAAACCGTGACACGACGCTTCACCAGAACCGCCGCCTTCGCATCCATAGTCGCTGCCTTCCTGGCCTGTGCGCCAGGAGCATTCGCCGCGTCCGAACTGGGCGACGCCGGCGACCTGCCAGCGACCTCGCAGGATCTTGGCGCCGGGCCCGTCACGACCGTCTGGGGCACCTACACGGACGCCTCCGACGCGGACGTGTACCGCATCTGCCTCTCCGACGGCGACTCCTTCTCCGCGACCACGGTGGGTGCCACCACGCCCACCTCGCTCGACACCCAGCTGTTCCTCTTCGATTCGCAGGGGTACGGGGTCTACGCGAACGACGACGCCAACGGTTCGCGTGGATCGCTGCTGCCGGCCCACCACAGGTTCTCGCCGAGCGTCGGCGGCGAGTACTTCCTCGCGATCAGCTCCTACAACCGCGACCCGCAGAGCGGTCAGGGCGAGATCTTCCAGGACAACTTCAGCCGGATGGCCTATCCGGACGGCGTCCTGCCCGCCAACGGCTTCGGCGCGGAGGACCCGATCGCGGGCTGGGCGGGCCGCGCGAACGGCCACCCCGGGCTCTATCGCATCACCCTGACGGGCACCGCCTCGTGCATCCCGCCCGACACGACGGCTCCCTCGGTGGACCTCCGAAGCCCGGTGGACGGCGCCGAGGTCGGGCAGGGCGACGAGCTTCGCGTGGACTTCTCGTGCAGCGACGAGGGCAGCTCGGGCCTCGCCTCCTGCGCCGGCACCACGCCCGACGGCGAGCTGCTCGACACGAGCGAGCTCGGGGACGTTTCGGTGACGGTGACCGCGAGGGACGGCGCCGGCAACGAGACCGTGGTCACCCACACGGTCACGGTCGTCGACGAGACGAAGCCGAGCATCTCCATCACCACGCCCTCGGACGGCGCGGTCTACGAGCACGGGGAGCAGGTGACCGCGGGCTACTCGTGCGCGGACGAGCCAGGCGGCTCGGGGATCGACACCTGCGCCGGTGACGTGGCCGACGGCGCCGACGTGGACACGAGCACGCTCGGTGAGCACACGTTCACCGTGCAGGCGGCGGACCATGCCGGCAACACCGACTCGAAGTCGGTGACCTACACGGTCATCGACGTGACCGACCCGAGCATCACGGTCACGACACCCGAGGCCGGCGCGGTCTATGCGGTCGGACAGAACGTGACGGCCGACTACGGCTGCGGCGACGAGCCCGGTGGCTCCGGCCTCGCCACCTGCACCGGGACGGTGCCCGCGGGATCGGCGCTCGACACCTCGAGCGCCGGCGAGAAGACCTTCACCGTCGAGGCCACGGACAACGCCGGCAACAGCGCGTCGAAGAGCGTCGAGTACAGCGTGGTCGACAGCCTGCCTCCGTCGATCGAGCTCACGACGCCCGCCGACGGCGCGTTCTACGCCGTGGGTGCGAGCGTCCCGGCGGCCTACACGTGCACCGACGAGGCGGGCGGATCGGGTGTCGCGGCCTGCGAGGGAACCGTGGCGAACGGCGCGCTCGTCGACACGTCGAGCTTCGGCCAGCACAGCTTTGAGGTCAACGCGAGCGACAACGCCGGGAACTCGGCGTCGCGGATCGTGACCTACACGGTCGGCTACAGCTTCGACGGCTTCCTCTGGCCGGTGAAGAACCCGCCGAACGCCAACCGCTGGAAGGCCGGCGTGCCGGTGCCGATCCGCTTCTCGCTGGACGGCTTCCGCGGCGCCCAGCCGGAGGCCTCCGGATATCCGCGCTCGACTCGCTGCGGCGGTGGCGACATGGAGCCGGCCGCGCGCGGCGCGAGGAAGAAGCCTGCGTTCCACTACGACCGCCGCTCGGACAGCTACGTGATGCTGTGGAAGACGGAGAAGAAGTGGGCGGGCAGCTGCCGCGAGTTCGCGCTGAAGCTCGACGACGGCAGCATGCACACGGCGGAGTTCAACTTCACGAAGCGCAAGCGCGACAAGCGCGACAAGGGCGACGACTGAACAATTGTCGCGGGCGGCGCGTACCCATTAGGGTGCGCCGCTCATGAAGCACCTGGCTCTGCTTGCCGCGATCTACGCTCTGATCGCCGCGCTGGTTCTGCCCAGCTCGATTCTCGCGCAGGAGGAGGCCGCTCCGGCGACCGAGACGACGACGGCCGAGCCCGCGCCGCCGGTGGAGGCGCCCGCGGAGCCCGCGCCCGCGCAGGCCGCTCCCGCCGAGCCGGCGCCCGCGGAGCCGCGCTCCGGCCGAGCCGGCCCCCGCGCCGCCGGAGCCGCAGGTCCTCGGCGACGAGCGCGATGAGACGGACGCGCCAGAGCCGAAGGCCATCGCGGCCGCGAGCGGCTCGGTCGCGATCGCCGACTTCAGCTTCGCCCCCGCGACGATCACCATCAACCAGGGCGACACGGTCACGTGGACCAACAACGGGCCGACGCCGCATTCCGCCACGGCCGACAACGGCAGCTTCGACACGGGCATCTTCCCGGCGGGCCAGAGCCGTACGCACACCTTCAACGAGGCCGGCAGCTTCCCGTACTTCTGCACGCCTCACCCGCAGATGCGCGGGACCGTCGTCGTGCAGGCGTCGCAGAGCGGCGGGGACACGCCGACCTCCAGCGACGACACGGGTGCGACCGCCGGGACCGACGCGACCGGCACGGCCGGCGCCGAGGCCGACGGCGGCCCGGCGCTGCCGAACAGCGGAGGCGACGCCGGCGCCCTCCTGCTCCTCGGCGGGCTGATGCTCCTGCTCGGGGTCGCCGTGCACCGCCGCGCCCGCGCGCAGCAGCCGCGCCCCGCCGGCCGCATCGGCTGGTAAGCGGCGCAGCCGCGGTTACAGCGCCTGGACGGCGCCGCTGCCATCAGGGTGCGGGCAGGATGCCCGCACGGGGTAACCTCAGGCCGCACGGGGTAACCTCCCGCCGCGTGAGCAGCCGGAAGATCCGCGTGGTCGTGGCCAAGCCCGGCCTTGATGGGCACGACCGCGGCGCGAAGATCATCGCCCGGGCCCTTCGCGACGCCGGCATGGAGGTCATCTACACCGGCCTCCACCAGACCCCGGAGCAGATCGTGGAGACCGTCCTTCAGGAGGACGCCGACGCCGTGGGGCTCTCGATCCTGTCGGGCGCCCACATGACGCTGGTGCCCCGGATCGCCTCGCTCCTGAAGGACGAGGGGGCGGACGACGTCGTGCTCGTCGTGGGCGGCACGATCCCGGGCGAGGACATCGAGGAGCTGAAGAAACTGGGCGTCGCCGAGGTGTTCACGCCCGGCGCGCCGGTACAGGGAATCGTGGACTATCTCCGCGGCGCGGTCCCCGATTGACTCATCAGTCAACCGGGTAGGTAACATCCCGCCGCCGCCGGATCAGATGACCAAGGAGAAGCATCCGTGAAGATCTGCGTCCTCGTAAAAGAGGTGCCCGACGCCGCAGTCGAGAAGCGCATGGACGAAGGCTCCAAGCGCCTCGACCGCTCGGGCGAGACCACGCTCAACCAGTTCGACACCCACGCCATCGAGGCCGCCATGCAGATCCGCGAGGGCGGCGCTGTCAGTGTCGACGAGATCGTCGCCGTGACGATGGCCCCGTCCGAGGCCGGACGAACGCTGAACAAGGCCGTGGCACTCGGCGCCGACCGCTCCGTGCACCTGACCGACGATGCCCTGGCGGGCTCGGACGTCGCCGCCACCGGCTACGCGCTCGCCAAGGTGCTCGAGGCCGAGTCGCCCGACCTCGTCCTGCTCGGCCAGCAGTCGGCCGACGGCGAGTGCTACACGATCGGCGCCGTGGTGGCGGACCACCTGAAGATGCCGTCGCTGACGCAGGTGATCAAGCTCGACGTGGAGGGCGGCAAGCTCCGCTGCGAGCGCCAGGCGGAGTACGGCTACGACACGGTCGAGGTCGAGCTGCCGGCGGTGATCTCGGTCGGCGACGCCATCAACGAGCCGCGCTACCCGTCGCTCAAGGCGATCATGGGCGCGAAGAAGAAGCCCCGCGACACGAAGTCGGCCGGCGACGTCGGAATCGAGTCCGACAGGGTCGGCGAGCAGGGCTCGCGCACCCAGGTCCTCGCGATCAACCCACCGCCCGCCAAGGAGGCCGGCGAGATCATCGAGGACGAGGACACGAACGAGACGGTCGAGAAGATCGTCGCCTGGCTCGAGGAAAGGAAGCTGCTCGCATGAGCGTCCTCGTCTACGCACTCCACTACGAGGGCGAGTTCAACAAGAACTCGCTCGGCGCCGTCTCAGAGGGCGCGAAGCTCGCGAAGGAGCTCGGCGGCGAGGCCGCCGCGGTCGTCGTCGGCGGCGACGACCTCTCCGACGACCTCTGCGCGACGCTCGGCAAGTACGGCGTCTCCAAGGTTTACCGCGCGAAGGGGCCCGAGGGGCTCTCGCAGCCGGTGGTCGACGCGATGGCGAAGGTCATCCAGGACGAGGGCTTCAAGTACGCCCTGTTCGGCGGCGGCCTGCTCGGCTTCGAGATCGGCGCGGGCCTGACCGCGCGCCTCGGCGCCGGCGTCACGATGGAGGTGACCGCCGTGAAGGCGCAGGACGGCAAGCTCGTTGCCGAGCGGCCGATCCTCCAGGACTCCGCGATCGTCGACGTGGGCTACGTCGGCGAGCCGGGGATCATCATCGGCCGCCTGAACGCGTTCGACATCCAG
Organism: uncultured Thermoleophilaceae bacterium; assembly: GCA_963786845.1. Lineage (GTDB taxonomy): Bacteria > Actinomycetota > Thermoleophilia > Solirubrobacterales > Thermoleophilaceae > JACVRW01. The sequence continues at coordinate 60,886 of CAWBAP010000005.1, read as the reverse complement.
GAGTCCGGCGAGGGCTCCGCCGAGGTCGTGGACGTGGACGTCCAGTTCGAGGACCACTCGACCAAGGCCGTCATGGTCGAGCGCGGCGAGCAGCGCGGCGCGGACGTGAACATCGAGGACGCCGACATCCTCGTGGCCGGCGGCCGCGGGCTCGGGAAGGCGGAGGGCTTCGAGCTGGCCGAGGCGCTTGCCGAGGCGCTCGGCGGCGCGGTCGCCGCGACGCGCGCGGTGGTCGACGCGGGCTGGTACCCGTACGCCGCCCAGATCGGCCAGACCGGCAAGACCGTCGCTCCGAAGCTGTACCTGGCGGCCGGGATCTCCGGCGCGATCCAGCACAAGGTCGGCATGCAGGGCTCGGAGAACATCGTCGCGATCAACAAGGACCCGAACGCGCCGATCTTCGAGTTCTCCGACCTCGGCATCGTGGGCGACCTCAACAAGATCCTGCCGAAGCTCACCGAGGCCGTTAAGGCCAAGAAGGGCTAGGCGCGGGTGCCCACCGCTCCGATCGAGTTCCCGCCGCCGGTCGACTCCGCGCAGGAGTTCATCGGCGAGCCGACCGACCCCGAGGACGAGCGGATCGAGGTCGGCGTGGTGATCGTGGGCGGTGGCCCGGGCGGCCTCGCGTGCGCGATCCGGCTGACGCAGCTGCTCGCCGAGGACGAGGCGCTGATGGAGTCGCTCGGCGAGGTGCCGGTTGCGCTGGTGGAGAAGGGCAAGAACCCGGGCTCGCACCTGCTGTCGGGCGCGATGATGAACCCGTCGGCGATGCGGAAGCTGTTCCCGGATCTCGACGAGAGCGACTGGCCGACGTACGGAGCCGTGGACACGGACGCGGTCTACCTGCTTCCGAACGGCAAGCGAGCGGTTCCGCTGAAGCCGACGCCGCCGCCTTTCCGCAACCACGGGAACCACGTGACCTCCGTGGCGCAGCTCGGCCGCTGGCTCTCCCAGCAGGCCGAGGAGGCCGGCGTCTACATCCTCGGTGAGACCACCGCGCACAAGCTGCTCGTTGACGACGGGCACGTGGTCGGCGTGCGCTCGGGCGACAAGGGGCGCGGCCGGGACGGCCAGGAGCTCTCGAACTTCGAGCCCGGCTCGGACCTGATCGCAAAGGCCACCGTCCTCGCGGAGGGCACGGCAGGCCACCTCACCGGGGCCGCCATCCGCCACTTCGAGATCGGCTCAGAGGACCCGCAGCAGTGGGAGCTCGGCGTGAAGGAGGTGTGGGAGGTCCAGCAGCCGCTCGACCGCGTGATCCACACGATGGGCTGGCCGCTGAAGTTCGCCGCGAAGTACCGCGAGTTCGGCGGGTCGTTCATCTATCCGATGGGCGAGGACCGGGTGTCGATGGGCCTCGTGGTCGGGCTCGACTACCGGGACGCTCGCTTCTCGGTTCACGAAGCCTTCCAGCTGCTGAAGAGCCACCCGCTGGTCGCCAAGATCATCGAGGGCGGGAAGCGCGTCGGCTGGGGCGCGAAGACGCTGCCCTCGGGCGGATACTGGGCGCGCCCGCGGCAGCTCTGGGCCCCGGGCATGACGATGGTCGGCGACGGCGTCGGCATGGTGAACGTGCCGACGTTGAAGGGCGTCCACTACGCGATGCACGCCGGGATGTTCGCGGCCGAGGCGATCTACGAGCGCCTGAAGGCCGGCGGCGACTGCGCGAACCTCTCGAACTACCAGAAGGCGGTCGACGGCTCCGACTTCGCGAAGGACACCCACCGCTCGCGCAACATGCGCCAGCCGTTCGCCAAGGGCTTCCTGATGGGCGGCGCGGTCGCGAACATGATGGAGATCTCGGGCGGGCGCGTCCCCGGCGGCCACTGGGCGACGCACGACGACGCGACCGTGCCGGTGTTCATCGGCCCCGAGCGCGACTACCCGAAGCCCGACGGCAAGACGACCTTCGACAAGCTCTCCTCGGTCTTCGCCACCGGCAACGCCACCCGCGACGACGCCCCGAACCACATCCGCATCCAGGACAAGGTGCCGCTCGAGGTCGCGCTGATGTGGCAGAACATGTGCCCCGCGCAGGTCTACGAGGTGCCGGAAGAGGAGCTCGAGGCCGCGCGGTCTGCCGGCAACGGCAAGCTCGACGGCAAGCAAGAGGTGAAGCTCCAGATCACGCCCTCGAACTGCGTGCAATGCGGAGCGATCACCGCCAAGGGCGGCCGCCTGACACCGCCCGAGGGCGGCGACGGGCCGAACTACCAGGCGACGTAGGCGTAACGCCCGACGAACGACGGGCATCGAGGGTGGGGTCCGATGTCGATTAGCCGTGTATTACGCGGATAAGTGACAGCACCCCCTGAAGATCCCACCTCCTTCACCGCAAGTCGTTCGTCTGTAGCTTCTCGGCGCATCCGCTACCCCGGCCAGCATCCCCGTCGCGCCACGGTCGTCGGCGCCGGCTCGTTCGGCACGGCCGTCGCCGTCCTGCTCGAGCGGGCGGGCATCCGCACGACGCTCCTGTGCCGCACGGCTGAGCAGGCGGAGGAGCTCTCCAGCGCGCGTGAGAACCGGCGCTACCTGCCGGGGGTCGAGTTGCCGCGCGACCTCAGGGTGCACGCCCTCGGCGCCCAGCAGGAGCATCTCACCGCGCACGGACCTGATCTTCCTCGCGGTTCCGTCCAAGAACGTCGGCGACACCATCCAGGAGCTGCGCCGTCTCGGCGTCTCGGACCGCGCAGGGATCGTCTCGCTCGCGAAGGGGCTCGTCCCGCCCGACGGCGCCACCCCGACGGCTCTGCTCGAGACCGTCTTCGGCCCCGAGCGCGTCGCCTGCGTGGGCGGGCCCGCGCATGCGCTCGAGATGGTCGAGTACGGGGCCGGGCTCGTGTGCGCGTCGCGCTCCGAGGCGCTCGCGCATCGGGTTGCGGAGGCGTTCCAGCGCTCGGGCGTCGTGTGCGAGGTGTCCGACGACCCTGTCGGCGTGGAGCTGGCCGGGATCGCGAAGAACGCCGCGGCGGTCGCGGTGGGCGCCACGCAGGCGCAGGGGCTGAACGCGGCCGGGATGGCCGCCGCCGACATCTTCCTCGAGGTGCTCTCGCTGTCCTCGTCGAGCGGCGGGCAGGCGCGGACGTTCGTGGGCCGCGCCGGCACCGGCGACCTCGTGGCCACCGCGCTGGCGCCGACGTCTCGCAACCGCAGCGCGGGCGAGCTGCTCGCCCAGGGCGTGCCGGCGGCGGAGATCCCGGAGCGCGTGGGCCAGGCGGTCGAGGCGCTCGAGACGGTGCCCGTGCTCGCGCGCGCCATCGAGCAGGCCGGAGTGGAGGCGCCGGTCACCTCCGCGCTCGCGCGGCTGATCGAGGGCACGCTTCCGGTGGACGACTGGGTGGCCCTCGTGAGGGCCAAGCAGCCGCCGCCGGCGCGCTTCGGACGGCCGAGCACCTGGTGGACCCGGCTGCGCGCCTGGTTCGCCCGAAGCTTCGGAAGCCGGCGGCTAGACTCGTAGAGGCAATGAAGGCAGAAATTCATCCCGAGTACGTCCCCTCGCACGTCCGCTGCACCTGCGGCAACGAGTTCTGGACCCGTTCCACGAAGGCGGAGCTGCACGTCGAGATCTGCTCGAACTGCCATCCCTTCTACACGGGCCGCCAGAAGCTCGTGGACACAGGCGGGCGCGTCGAGCGCTTCCGCCGCCGTGCAGCGCGTTCGCGCCAGGGTTAGCCGCCGCAACTTCGGCGCTCGGCAAGCGTTCACACGACGCATGCGCCGCGCGCTCCTGATAGCCGCACTGGCCGCCGCCGCTCTGCCGGCGGGCGGCCGCTGCCGCGCCACTGCCGGCGAGCGTCAAGCTCGCCAGGTGCTCCGTCGAGACGCACGAGGCGGCCTTCTACGCGCGCATGAAGGAGGTGCCCGGCAGCGTCCGGATGGCGATGAGGTTCACGCTGCTCGAGGAGACCGGCGGCGATCGAGCCGGGCGCTTGGACGCTCCGGGCCTGAGGCGCTGGCGCTCCTCGAAGCCCGGAGTGAAGGTGTTCGGCTACCGCCAGGCCTTCAAGAACCTCCCCGAGAACGCCAGCCACCGCGTGAGGGTCGCCTTCCGCTGGTACGCCGAGGACGGAAGCGAGCTGGCGCGCACGAAGCGGCGCTCCGCCCGCTGCCGCCAGTTCGTCGCGCTGCCGAACCTGACGGCGACGATCACCGCCGTGATGCCCACCGGGGTGCCCGGCGTGCGTCCGCTACCAGGCGCTCGTCCGCAACAGCGGCAAGGCGGCGGCGACCGCGGTGCCCGTGCGCCTGACCGTCGACGGCGACGTCGTCGACACGCTCACGCTCGCCTCGCTCGCCCCCGGCGAGGAGCGCTCGCTCACCATCCGGGGACCGGAATGCAACCGCCTCGCGAAGCTCGAGGCGGATCCCGAGCAGGTCATCGCAGAGGGCTCTGACGCGGACAACGTCTCCGAGTTCGACTGCGCCGCGCTCAGGAACATCGGCTAGCCGCCGATACGATGGACACGGTGAAACCTCGGGAGGCCACTAAGGACGCGCCGATCGGCGGCCAGGCAGTGCTCGAGGGCGTGATGATGCGCGGCATCTCCACGTGGGCCGTCGCGGTCCGCAAGCCCTCCGCCGAGCAGCTCGCCGCGGGCGGCGCGGATTCGAAGGAGGGCGCGAAGGGCGAGATCGAGGTGATCTCCGAGCCGCTCGTGTCCTGGACGAAGCGCCACCGGCTCCTGCGAGTGCCGATCGTGCGCGGCGTCGTCGCGCTCGCCGAGTCGCTGAAGATCGGCTTCCGGGCGCTCGGCATCTCCGCCAACGCGCAGATGCCGGCGGACGACGAGGGCAACCAGCAGGACATCGGCGGCGGCGCATGGATGGGCACGATCATCTTCGCGCTGCTGTTCGCGGTCGGGCTCTTCTTCCTCCTGCCCGCCGGGCTCACGAACCTGGCCTCCGACTGGATCCCGAACGGCTTCGTGTTCGTGGTGATCGAGAAGCTCGTCCGGATCAGCATCTTCCTCGCCTACCTGGCGCTGATCTCGCGCATGCCCGACCTCCAGCGCGTGTTCGAGTACCACGGCGCCGAGCACAAGACGATCTCCTGCTACGAGGCCGGCGAGGAGCTCACGCCGGAGAACGCGCAGCGCTACTCGCGCTTCCACCCGCGCTGCGGCACAAGCTTCCTGCTGCTGGTGATGATCGTGGCCATCGTGGTGTTCGCGCCGCTCGGCAAGCTCGACTGGCACTGGCTCTTCATCTCGCGCGTGGTCGGCATCCCGATCGTCGCCGGGCTCGCGTTCGAGCTCATCAAGTGGTTCGGCAAGAACCGGACCAAGCGCTGGGCGCGCGCCCTGATGTGGCCCGGCATCCAGCTCCAGCGCCTCACGACGCGGGAGCCCGACCTGTCCCAGCTCGCGGTGGCGATCGCCGCGCTCGAGGCCGTGCTCGCGGTGGAGAACCCGCGCGCCGCCTCCGAGGAGGACCTGGTCGGCATGGAAGTCGTGGCGTAGGTTTAGCTCCGCGCCGCCCGCGAAAGGCTTTTCACATGGGCGCCGTGCTCCTCACCGGCGCCACGGGATTCGTGGGAAGGGAGATCCTGTCGCGCTTTCTGGAGCGCGACGATCGGCCGGTTTTCGCGCTCGTGCGCGCCGACAACGACGATGACGCCGCCGGGCGGCTACCGGCGCACGATCGCCTCACCGTCGTGGCGGGCGACATCGAGCAGCGGGACCTCGGGCTCTCCGACGAGACGCGCGAGCACCTGCACCGCCGCGTCACGACGGTGCTGCATTGCGCGGCGTCCGTCGCCTTCGACATGCCGCTGGAGGAGTCCCGCAGGGTGAACGTCGAAGGGACGCTTCGCATGCTCGAGCTGGCGCGGAGCTGCGTCCGGCTGGAGCGCTTCAGCTACGTCTCCACCGCCTACGTCGCCGGCGAGCCGGGCAGCCTCTTCCGAGAGGACCAGCTCGCGGTTGGCCAGAAGTTCCGCAATCCCTACGAGCGCTCGAAGTTCGAGGCCGAGCTGGCGCTGCGCAACGAGGGCGCGGACCTTCCGCTCCAGATCCTGCGTCCGAGCATCGTCGTGGGCGACAGCACCACCGGCCGCACCTCCTCGTTCAACGTCCTGTACGGGCCGCTGAAGGCCTTCGCGCGAGGCAACGTCCCGGCGATTCCCGCGCGGCGCGACTCGCCGGTCGACATCGTGCCCGTGGACTACGTGGCGGATCGCGTGCACGAGCTGGCCACGCGCGGCCCGAACGGGGTCTTCCACCTGGTGGCGGGAAGAAACGCCACCACGGTGGGGCGGCTGCTCGAGATGTCCTCCGAGGAGCTCGGCCGTTCCGAGCCGGCCGTGCTGCCGCCGCGCCTCTACCGGCGCTGGGTGCACCCGTGGCTGCGCCGCAGGTACCGGGGGCTGCGACGCATGGAGGTCTACTTCCCCTACTTCGCGATGCGCGTGCGCTTCGACGATCGCCGCCTCGGCCCCGGCCCACGGGTGGAGAGCTACTTCCACCGGTTGGTGCGCTACGCGGAGGCAGCGGGCTGGGGTAGGAGGTAGCCCCCTACCCTTGTCCTCGTGATCGAGAGGCTCGTCGAGCAGATCGAGGAACGCTTCGCCGAGCTGTCGGGGCAGATGTCCGATCCCGAGGTGATCTCGGACCAGCGCCGCTACGCCGACGTCGGGCGCGCCTACAGCACGCTCGAACCGGCTCATCTGCTCGCGCAGCAATGGCGGCGGGCGACCGACGACGCGGCCGGCGCGCGCGAGCTGCTCGCGGAGGACGGCGACGATCCCGAGCTGCGCGAGATGCTGCGGGGGTCGGAGGAACGGCTCGCCGAGCTGGAGGAGGAGATCCGGCTGGCGATGGTCGAGCCCGACCCGAACGACGACAAGGACGTGATCGTGGAGATCCGGCCTGGCGCGGGCGGGGAGGAGGCCGGGCTGTTCGCCGGCGACCTCTACCGGATGCTCGACCGCTACGCCGACCGTCGCGGCTTCAAGACCGAGGCGATCGAGCTGGGCGACGGCCACTTCACCTTCGCGGTGAAGGGCAACGGCGCCTACAGCGTCTTCAAGTACGAGGGCGGCACGCACCGCGTGCAGCGCGTGCCGGAGACGGAGTCGCAGGGCCGGATCCACACGTCGACGGCGACCGTGGCGGTGCTGCCCGAGGCCGAGGACGTGGACGTGCAGATCGACCCGAACGACCTCCAGGTGGACGTGTACCGCTCGTCGGGCCCCGGCGGCCAGTCGGTGAACACGACGGACTCCGCCGTCCGCATCACGCACAAGCCCACCGGGCTCGTGGTCTCGATGCAGGACGAGAAGTCGCAGCTCCAGAACCGCGACAAGGCCATGCGCGTGCTGCGCGCGCGGCTGCTCGAGCGCGAGATCGCCGCGCAGCAGGCGGAGCAGGCGGCCGCCCGGCTGGCCCAGGTGGGCTCCGGCCGGCGCGCCGAGAAGATCCGCACCTACAACTTCCCGCAGGACCGCGTGACGGACCACCGCGTGGGCCTGACGAAGGGCAACCTCCCCGGGGTCCTCGGCGGGGAGCTCGACGAGTTCACGGCGTCGCTCGAGGCCGAGGAGAAGCGCCGCATGCTCGAGGCCGCGGAGCCGGTGGGCAGTTGACCGCGCGCGACGCCCTCGACGCGGCGACCACCTCCCTCGAGGCCGCCGGCTGCATGAGCCCGCGCCTGGACGCCGAGCTCCTGATCGCCGACGCGATGGGCGTGCGCCGCGAGGACCTCTTCCTCGACCCGGACATGGAGGTCCAGCCGCGGGCCGCGCGCGTGATCGCCCAGCACGTGCGGCGCCGCAACGAGCGCGAGCCGGTGGCCTACATCCTGGGGAAGAAGGGCTTCCGCAACATCGAGCTGAAGGTGGACCGCCGCGTGCTCGTGCCGCGCCCCGAGAGCGAGCTGCTCGTGGAGGCCGCGCTCGACCTGCCGCAGGGCGCGCGCGTGCACGACGTGGGCACCGGCTCCGGCGCGATCGCGCTCGCCCTGCTCGACGAGCGCCCCGACCTTCACGTGACGGCCTCCGAGGTCTCGCCCGAGGCTGTCGACCTCGCGCGCGAGAACGCCGAGCGGCTCGGCCTCCCGCTGGAGGTCGAGGTCGCGGACGGCGTTCCGCCGGGCGAGTACGACCTCGTGATCGCGAACCTCCCGTACGTGCGCGACGACCGCTGGGAGGAGCTCATGCCGGAGATCAACCGCTACGAGCCGCGCGTCGCGCTCACCGGCGGCGTGGACGGCCTCGACATGATCCGCGAGCTGGTCGAGGCGGTGCCCTCCGGCACGCGCGTCGCGCTCGAGCACGCCGAGGACCAGGCGGAGGAGGTGCGCGGCATGCTCGAGGACGCCGCCTCCTACCCCGACCTCGCGAACTGGGACCGCATCACCCTCGGCCGCGCGCCGTGACGCCGGAGGACGTCGAGAGCTTCGAGCGCTGCATCTCGTCGGGCGGCGTGGCCCTCTTTCCGGCCGACACCGTCTACGGCCTCGGAACCGTGCCGACCTCGGCCGAGGGCGTCGAGCGCCTCTACCGCCTGAAGGGCCGCTCGACCGACAAGCCCTCGGCGGTGATGTTCTTCCAGCTCGACGCCGCCCTGGCTGCTCTGCCGGAGCTGGGCCAGCGCACGCGCGACGCGGTCGAGCGCCTCCTGCCGGGCGGGGTCACGCTGCTGCTGCCGAACCCGGCGCGGCGCTTCCAGCTCGCGTGCGGATACGACCCCAAGCGCGTCGGGGTGCGCGTCCCGCTCCTCGAGGGCGAGCTCGAGCCGCTGTCCGTGGTCGGCTGGCCGGTGCTGCAGTCGAGCGCCAACAAGTCGGGCGAGCCCGAGGCTCGGCGCGTGTACGACGTGGACGAGTGGGTGCGAGCGGGCGTGGATGTCGTGCTGGATGGGGGCGAGCTGCCCGGCACTCCGTCCACCGTGATCGATCTCTCGGCGTACGAGGAGGACGGCGCCTGGTCCATCATCCGAGAGGGGGCGATCCCGCGGGAGGCGGTGGTACGGTCCCTCCGATGAGCGATCTGAGCCCGGATTACTTCACGAAGCCAGTCGCCGAGGTCGATCCGGAGATCGCCGAGGTGCTCAAGGACGAGACGCGCCGGCAGGAGCAGACGCTCGAGATGATCGCGTCCGAGAACTTCGTGCCGCAGGCCGTGCTCGACTGCCAGGGCTCGGTGCTCACCAACAAGTACGCCGAGGGCTACCCGGGCAGGCGCTACTACGGCGGCTGCGAGTTCGTGGACGTGGCCGAGCAGCTGGCGATCGACCGCGCGAAGGCGATCTTCGGGGCCGAGCACGTGAACGTCCAGCCGCACTCGGGCGCGCAGGCCAACTCGGCCGCCTACATGGCGCTGCTCGACCCGGGCGACCGCATCCTCGGCATGAAGCTCGACCACGGCGGCCACCTGTCGCACGGGATGAAGATCAACTTCTCCGGGCTCTACTTCGACATCGTCGCCTACGGCGTGCGCGAGGAGGACTCGCGGCTCGACATGGACGAGCTCGCGCAGCTCGCCGAGGACTCGAAGCCGAAGCTGATCATCGCGGGCTGGTCCGCGTACTCGCGCCAGCTCGACTTCCAGCGCTTCCGCGAGATCGCCGACTCGGTTGGCGCGATCCTGATGGCGGACATCGCGCACTTCGCCGGGCTCGTGGCGGCCGAGGAGCACCCGAGCCCCGTGCCGTACTGCGACGTCGTCACCACCACCACGCACAAGACGCTCGGCGGCGGGCGCGGCGGCATGATCATGTGCCGCGAGGAGTACGCGAAGAAGATCGACTCGCGCGTGTTCCCGGGCCACCAGGGCGGGCCGCTCATGCACACGATCGCGGGCAAGGCCGTGACGTTCAAGATCGCGCAGTCGGACCTGTTCCGCGAGCGCCAGCGCCGCACGCGCGAGGGCGCGGCGATCGTGGCCGAGGAGATGGTCGCCGCGGGCGTGAACGTGCTCACGGGCGGAACGGACGTGCACCTGGTGCTCGCCGACCTGCGCGAGTCCGAGCTCGACGGCAAGCAGGCCGAGGACCGGCTGCACGAGATCGGCATCACCGTCAATCGCAACGCGGTGCCGTTCGACCCGCGGCCGCCGGCGGTCTCGTCCGGGCTGCGGATCGGGACCCCCGCGCTCGCCACGCGCGGCTTCCAGGCCGACGACTTCCGCGAGGTGGGGCGCCTGATCGGGGAGACGCTCACCGGCGACTTCACGGAGGGCCACCGCGGCGAGCTCACGGAGCGCTCGCGCGCGCTGGCCGACAAGCATCCGCTCTACCCGCAGCTGGCCGAGCCCGCGGTCGCTTAGGCAGGCCGATCTTCGAGCTCGACGGCATCAGGCTGGCGCGCGACGGCCGGCCGGTGCTGCGCGACGTGACGCTGTCGATCCGCTCCGGCTCGACCGCGCTGCTCGGTCCCTCGGGATCCGGCAAGTCGACGCTCCTGCGCCTCCTGAACCGGCTCGCGGACCCGGACGAGGGTGTCGTCAGCTTTCACGGCACGAACGTGCGCGAGCTCGATCCGCTCGAGCTCCGTAAGCGCGTAGGGCTCGTCCCGCAGCTACCCGCGCCGGTCGCGGGGAGCGTGGCCGACAACGTCTGCTTCGGGCCGCGCCTTCACGGCGACGAGATCGATCCCGAGGGACCGGTCCGGCAGGCCGGGCTGGATGCGTCGTTCCTCGAGCGCGACGCGTCGCGCCTGTCGGTGGGGGAGCAGCAGCGGGTGATGCTCGCCCGCGCGCTGGCGCTCGAGCCGGAGGTGCTGCTGCTCGACGAGCCCACGGCGTCGCTCGACTCCGCGGCCACCGCGGCGGTCGAGGACGCGCTGGGCAACCTTCAGGCGGTCTCGCTGGTGCTCGTGACACACGACCGCGCACAGGCGGAGCGGCTCGCTGAGCGGACCGTCGAGCTCCACGAAGGCAGGGTCGCTGCGGCGTGAGCACGGTCTCGATCACCCTCGGCGAGGTCGCGGCGTCGCTGGCGCTGATCGCCGTGGCGATCGCGGTCTCGTTCTGGCGGCGGGCGGAGCTGGAGCAGGACATCGCGCTCGCGGTGCTGCGCTCGTTCGTGCAGCTCACGGCTGTCGGCTACGTGATCCAGGCGATCTTCGACACGGACAGCCTCTGGCTGGTGGTGGCGCTGCTCGCGGGGATGGTCGCGTTCGGGACATGGACCGCGCGCGGGCGCGCGAAGGCGGTGCCCGGCGCCACCTGGCCGATCGTGCTCGCGCTCTCGGTGGCCGCGGCCGTGACCCTCGGGCTCGTGCTCGCGGTGGGCGTCTTCGAGCCCGAGCCGCGCTACCTCGTGCCGGTCGGAGGGATGGTGATCGGCAACTCGATGACCGCCGTGGCCGTGGCGCTCGACCGGCTCGCGGACGAGATGCACGACGGCCGCCGCCAGATCGAGGCGATGCTCGCGCTCGGCGCGACCTCCCGCCAGGCGGCGCGCGCCACCGTCACGCGCAGCCTTCGCTCCGGGATGATCCCCCTGATCGACTCGACCAAGACGACCGGCATCGTCTTCTTCCCCGGCACGATGGTCGGGATGCTGGTGGCGGGCGCGGAGCCGATCGACGCGGTCCGGCTCCAGGTGGTTCTCCTGTGGGTGCTGCTGGGCGCGGTGGCGCTGGCGGGGCTGATCGCGGTGTCGCTGGGCTACCGCGGCTTCTTCACGGCCGCGCACCAGCTCCGCGACTAGGCCTCCGGGCGCGCCACTAGGCTCCTGCCACGATGGACGAGTTCGATGCCCTCTGGGCGTTCCTCGTCGCCGCGCTGATCGCCTTTGCCGCGACCCCGCCGGTAGCCCGGCTCGCGCGGCGCCTGGGAGTCATCCACCACCCGCGCGACCGCGACCTGCACGACCGCCCGGTACCCGGCCTGGGCGGGCTGGCGATCCTTGCCGCGGCCGTGGTCGCCGCGCTCGTGTTCCTGCCCTGGAACTCCGAGACGCGCGGGATCGTGGGCGGCGCGCTCGCGATCGCGCTCGTCGGCACCGTCGACGACTTCCGCGACGGCGGCCTGCACCCCGCCGTCAAGCTCGCCGGCCAGTTCGGCGCGGGAGCGATCGCGGTCGCGGGCGGCGTCTACGTCGAGAACATGACGCTGCCGTTCGTGGACCCGGTGCATCTGGGCGACTGGGGGCAGCTGCTGACGCTGGTCGGGATGGTCGCGGTGATGAACGTCGTGAACTTCACGGACGGCGCCGACGGCCTCGCGGCGGGGGTGTGCACGATCGCGGCGGGGACGTTCGCGATCATCGCGCTGTCGTTCGACACGCGCGACGACGCGGCGGTGCTCGCCGCGCTCACCGCGGGAGCCGCTCTCGGCTTCCTCTGGCACAACTTCCACCCCGCGTCGATCTTCATGGGCGACGCCGGCTCGAACCTTCTCGGACTGCTGCTCGCGTGCGTGGCGATCCAGGGCGTGCTGAAGACCGCCGCCGTCGTCGCCCTCTTCTTCCCGCTCCTGATCCTCGCGGTACCCGCCCTCGACGCCACGTTCGTGATCGCGAAGCGGATCAAGTACCGCCGCCCGGTCTACTCGGCGGACCAGTGGCATTTCCACCACCGCTTCGCCAACATCGGCTTCTCCCAGCGCCGGACGGTGCTCTACCTGTACGGGTGGACGCTGTCCCTGGCGGCGCTCGCGCTCGCGATGCGCTTCGTGCCGTACTCCGACGACGACGGCACCCTCAACGCCGGCTGGGCGCTCGTGATCGCGGCGTTCGGGGCGATCGCGCTGGCGGCGAGCCTCTATCTGGTCCTCGTGCTCGAGATCCTGAAGTTCCGTCGCTTCCGCGAGCGCGAGATCCAGCGCCAGGTCGAGACGGGCGAGATGCCGGCGCTCAGCGCCGAGCAGATCGAGCAGGAGATCGAGCGCGAGGTGGAGACGGGCGAGTTCGAGGCGGTCCGCCACGACTGACGCCCGGGTTCGCCATGCTCGTTTCCGGGCACGCAAGACGAGTGGCTGAACCCAAGGAGGAGATCGAGCAGCTCCTCAACTTCCTGCTCCCGTTCGCGGAGGAGATGCTGAGCAAGGACGGCGAGTTCTACCCCTGCGCCGCGATGGTCGCGGCTGACGGCGAGATCACGGCCGTGGCCGTCGACGTGGACGACGAGCCGGACACCGGCGACGTGCTCGTCTCCCTGCACGCGAGGCTGCGCGAGCAGGCCGCCGACGGCTCGATCCGCGCGTCAGGCATCGCAGCCGACGTGACGCTGACCGATCCCGACAGCGGCGAGACGACGGACGCCGTCCAGGTCGAGCTCGACCACGCGGACGCCGACGCCGTCGACATCTACGTGCCCTACGAGAGCGCCGGCGACGGGATCAAGTTCGGCCAGCTGGTGGCAGCAGAGGGGCGCGAGCCGGTTTTTGCTTCTGGCGCTTCCTAGGGGCGCCGTCGAACGGCGGCATTGAGGGGTAGGGCGCACGCGTTCGCGTTGCACTTGGGCATGCATTACATGCCAAAGCGCAACCGCGTCTCCCGCCGCTGCGTCAGAAGAGCTTCGTCTGGGCCGGGCTGCGTGGCGGGCGGCGTGCGGGCATCGTGATCGGATCGCGCTCCGGGCCCGATCTCCTCATTGCCCGGGTCCAGCTGCCGCGCCGGCCCGGGCGCAGCAGCGCCTGGATGCGCTCGCGCTCCTCCTTGCCGACGTACGCGCCGCGGGCGTAGAGCTGCTCGTAGCGCGGGATCAGGTCCGGGCGGTAGGAGCGGAGCCACTCGAAGAAGATGTCGCGCACCTCGCCGCGCAGGTGGAGCGGGATGCCGCCGATGTTCACCGCGCCCGCCTCGCCGCACAGCTCGAGGATCTGCTCGACCTGCTTCGGCGAGTCGTTGATGCCCGGCATCAGCGGCGCGATCAGGACACCCGTGGGGATCCCGGCGCGGTTCAGCTCCGCCACGGCCTCGATCCGCTTCCGCGGGTGCGGGGTGTGCGGCTCGCTGGCACGCCACGCCCGCTCGTCGAGAGTGGGAATCGAGAGATTCGCGGCGAACCCCGCCGCCTCGTGCATCTGCTTGAACAGATCGAGGTCCCGCAGCAGCAGCGGCGACTTCGTGAGCACCGACGAGGGCGTGCCCGAGTCCCGCATGGCCTCCCAGATCCCAGGCATGAGCCGGTACCGCCCCTCGACCCACTGGTACGGATCCGTATTGGTCCCGAGCGCGACGTGCTCGTGCTTCCACGACGGCCGCATCAACTCAGCCCGAGCGACCTCCGGCACGTTGACCTTGACGACGATCTCCTTCTCGAAATCCCGCCCGGCGTTCATGCCGAGGTAGGTGTGAGTGGGGCGAGCAAAGCAGTTGTGGCTGATCACGCCGTTGGAAATGAAGTCGCCGCTGCGGGTCGTGATGTCGTAGAGCGGCATGTGGATGCCGAGTGGCTCGATCGCGACCACGCGGAGCCGGGCGTTCGACTTGATCATTGCTCCATCGATGGAGCGCTTGCGGCTGATGGCCGGGTCCGCCGTGTGGAAGAACCGGAGGTGCTCGCAGATGCCGCCGCGAATGCGGACCTGTTTGAGACCGTTCTCGTGGCGGGTGCCGTCTACCGTGGCGTCGAACCCGAGCTCGTTGAGGTAGTTCTGCGTTCGGTCGATCAGCTCTGGATCGGTATTCGAGATCCGAAGGATGCGACACCCGCCGTAGCTGCCCTCTGCATCGAAGATGCCGGCCAGGAATCCCTTGCGCCAGTCGACAGTCGGCGAGCGAGGGAACCGGATCGCGGCTCGAATCGCTTCGACGTTGTCCCGCCTCTGCGTGCGGATTGCGCGGATCTCCTCGTTGTATCCCGCCGCGGATGCGAATAGGAACTCCTGCGTCTGAACCTCGATTGAGTCGAGGTACTCGCGCGTGCGACGGAGGCCTTCCATATCAACCAGCGCGAGGCGGAACTGGTTGCTCTTCCAGGTCCTCCCATTCGGTCGGACGTACTCGCGGCTCCCGATGTGGCCGTCTCCGCGGATCATTCCGCAGAGATAGCCCGCGCGATATTCGGCGTTGTGTTCGGGTGCGGAAGCGAAGTGCCCGACGCCCATGAGCTTGTCGTGGAGAGTCAGGTGCGGACGGCGAAGGCGGCCCTGTTCAGCGCCAGTGACGTGCTTCCACTTGCCTCGAGCTGTCCAGAACCTGTGGTCGCCGCTGCAAACGATCTCGGTGCCGTCCTCGAGGACTACCCGATATGCCGGCTTGACCGTCGACCAGTGGTCGAGCACTTCGGTGAGCACATAGCGGCGATAGCGGTCGATCTGGACTGTTCCGTAGATGCCATCGCCGGGCCGAATCTCGGCGAGCGGTTTGGTGCGACCGTCCGCCATCAGGATCTCCGTGTCGCCCCGGCTGCAGTAGGTACACGCATGGGCGCAGCCCCTGTACGGGTTGATCGTCCATCGGAAGGGCATCCGGGATGCGTTCGGAACCCTGTTCAGTGCCGACTTCGCCCTGACCTCGTAGAAGCGGGTGTCGAGGGCCTCGGGTGCGTCGAAGGTGCGCACGGTCGCCGGCTCGCGGTAGCCGGGGAGGGTGCGGGCCTCTTCCTCCTCGACCTTCAGGTTGTCCCAGCGCACGAACACATGTTCGCATACCGCACGGACGGGCTCCGGTCGCGGGCTAGTCGTTCTCCTCGCCGAAGGCCGTGAAGATCACGCGGCGCGGGCCGCCGCTGTTGCGGTGCTCGCAGAGGTAGATCCCCTGCCACGTGCCGAGCGCCAGCGAGCCGCGTGACACCGGGATCGTCAGCGAGGAGCCGGTCAGCGAGGCCTTGATGTGCGCGGGCATGTCGTCGGGGCCCTCGAGCGTGTGGGCGAAGTAGGGGGCGCCGTCGGGGACGGCCCTGTCGAACCACTCGGAGAAGTCGCGGCGCACGTCCGGCGAGGCGTTCTCGTTCAGGGTCAGGGACGCTGAGGTGTGCTGCATGAACAGCGTCGCGATGCCCCTGGACACCGACGCCAGCTCGGGCACCGCGTCCAGGATTTCGGACGTGATCAGGTGGAATCCCCGGGCCCGTGCGGGGAGCTCGATTTCGCGCTGGATCCACACCGCTCGCATTCTGGCGGTAAAGCGAAACCGGACCTATGGTGGCCGCAGGGCTCAAGGATTTGTAAGCGGGCCAAACCGACGTGTAGGAAAGGCCAAGGAGGAGCATGGATTCGGCACTCCGCGAGCGGCTTCGCTGGCGGAACGCCATAGGTGAGGAGGTCGAGCAACCCGCCACTCGGGCGACGCTCGCGCGGACGGCCGTCCTCCTGAGCGGCTCGGCCGCCGCCATCTGCCTCGCTGGCGTGTACCTGCCAGGCGACATGCAGCTTCACGACGACGTCCTCCTCGCCGCGGCGGCCGCGGGGGCGGCTCTCTGCGCGTTCCTGGTGGTGGCGAACGAGCGCATCCCGGAATGGACCTACCACCCGATCGGCGTGCTCGGCACGGCGATCGCGACCGCGGCTGCCTACGGCTGGGGTTCCGGCTCGGCGTACGGGCCGCTGCTCTACGTATGGGTCGCGATCTTCGCCTTCTATGTCTTCACGCGAGGCGCCGCCCTTGTGCACCTCGCTCTGATGGCGGTGGCGTACGCGCTCGCCCTCGTCCTCGAGGACCCGGCCGAGAACCCGCTGGACGGCTGGATCGCCACGGTGATCACCCTGTTCGGCACCGGCCTCTTCGTCTCCGAGGTCCGCGACCGGCTCGCCGGCTTGATCGAGCGCCTTCGCGAGGCAGCCCACCGCGATGCGCTCACCAACCTCCTCAACCGGCGCGGCTTCCAGGACGTGTTCGACAAGGAGCTCGAGCGCGCGCGCCGGGCCAATCAGCCGCTGAGCCTGATCGTCGGCGACCTCGACCGCTTCAAGCAGGTCAACGACGCATACGGCCACGCCGCCGGCGACGCGGTCCTCAAGCGTGTGGCCGATGCGATCCACGGCGCCAAGCGCAGCTTCGACAGCGCGGCACGGATCGGCGGCGAGGAGTTCGCTCTGCTCGCGCCCGACGCGGACGAGCACGGCGCGTACATGCTCGCCGAGCGGATCCGCTCGGCGGTGTTCGAGTCGCTGACGGAACAGCAGCGTGAGGCCCAGCTCACGATCAGCTTCGGGATCTCGACCTTCCCGCTGCACGGCCAGTCCGCCGACGGCCTGCTGCGCACCGCCGACCAGGCCCTATACGCCGCCAAGCGACTCGGCCGCAACCGCTCGGTGATCTCGAGCGCCGAGGTGCCCGGCATCCTCGCGCGCACGCCGCGCGGCAGCTCCGAGACGCACGTGGAGCTGGCGGCGCTCCTGAACCTCGCCGAGGCGCTCGACCTGCGCGACCTCGGGAGCACGTCGCACTGCCAGCGCGTCGGCCGTCTCGCCGAGCTGACCGCGCGCGAGCTCGGGCTGGCCCCGGAGGCCGTGGAGCGCGTCCGGCTCGCCGGCATCCTGCACGACGTGGGCCGCGTGGCTCTGCCGGACGGCGTGCTTGCCAAGCCGGGACCGCTCACCGAGGACGAGTGGACCTGGGTGCGGGCCCACCCCGCGGTCGGCGCGCGCATGGTCGAGACGACCGAGTACGACGACATCCGCTCTTGGATCCTGTTCCATCACGAGCGCCCGGACGGCGCCGGCTATCCGGAGGGCAGGCGCGAGGGCGACGTGCCGCTCGAGTCCGCGATCCTCGCCGTCGCGGACGCCTACGAGGCCATGACGAACGAACGTCCTTACCGCTCGACGCGCGGCACCGACGACGCCGCCGAGGAGCTTCGGCGCGAGTCCGGCCGGCAGTTCCGCTCCGACGTCGTCGAGGCCCTGCTCCGGGCCGTCTGACCAAGCCGCTCGGGCTTTAAGGGAAACGGCCTCCGGGTCGATAACAAACGGGAAATGGAGCCCGCCACTCTCGCTCCGCTTCTCCCCTCCGCCGTCGCGCTCGCGCTGGCGTGCTTCGTCGTGCATCAGCGCAAGCGCATCGCACGCCTCAACGCGCGCATCGCCGACTCGAATCGCACCGACCCGCTCACCGGGCTGCTCACCCGTCGCGCCTTCGAGGAACTGCTCGAGCTGGAGCTCGAGCGGGCCGCGCGCGCCGAGCGCCCGATGTCCGTGATCGTGGGCGACATCGACTGCTTCCGGGCGGTCAACGAGCGCCACGGCCACGCCGCCGGGGACGCGGCGCTCCAGGCGGTCGCCGAGAACGCGCTCAAGTGGAAGCGGCGCATCGACGTGGCCGCGCGGATCGGCGGCGAGGAGTTCGCGCTGCTGCTCCCCGAGACCGACGAGCGCGGCGCCTTCATCGTCGCCGAGCGTCTGCGGCGCGCGACGCATCGCAGCTTCGGCGACGCGTCCATCGGCGTGACCTTCAGCTTCGGAGTCGCGACCGCGCCGGGGCACGCCGGCGAGGCCGTCGGCCTGCTGCGCGCGGCCGACCGCGCCACCGCCGCGGCCAAGGACCTCGGCGGCGACCGCACCGTCATCTACAGCGACGAGGTCGATCGGACGCTCACGCAGCCGGGCGGGCAGGGGATGGGCGAGCTCAAGCTGGCGACGGTCATCGCGCTCGCGGAGGCCCTCGACATCCGCGACACCGGCACCGGGCAGCACTCGCACACGGTGGGCCGCTACGCGCAGCTGACCGCGCGTGCGCTCGGGTTCGACGAGGAGCAGGTCGAGCGCGTGCGCCTGGCGGGCGTGCTGCACGACATCGGGAAGATCGGCATCTCCGACCGCGTGCTCACGAAGCCCGGGCCGCTCGACGCCGACGAGTGGAAGGAGATGTACACGCACCCTGAGATCGGGGCACGCCTCCTGTCACCGCCCGAGTTCAACGACCTGCGCGCATGGATCCTCGCGCACCACGAGCGCCCCGACGGGCTCGGCTACCCCTACGGGCTGCGCGACGAGGCGATCCCGCTCGAGGCGAAGATCCTCGCCGTGGCCGACGCCTACGAGGCGATGACCGCCCACCGCGTGTACCGGCCCGCGCTCGGCGAGGCCGGCGCCCGCGCGGAGCTGGAGGGCGGCGCCGGAACGCAGTTCGACTCAAAGGTCGTCGCGACCTTCCTGAGCGCGCTCGACGCGGGCCGCGCGCGCCACCTGCGCCGCGTGGCCTAGCCGGGCTCGCGCGTCGACTCCACCGCGTAGCGCGCCTCGCGCTCGTAGCGGTTCGCCCGGTAGCGGCTGCGGTCGCGCGCGAAGGTCGACGGCCGGGCGTACGAGAGCCACACGCACCACGAGGATCCGGACCCGGCGGATGTCAACCGGCTCGGGATACAGCTCGAGCCGATCCAGACGCGCCTTCGCGCGCCTTAGGACGTCGCGAGAGCCAACTGTCACAAAGTAGTCACAAAGTCGTCGTAACATGTACCCTTCGCCGCCCGGGTAGAGAGCACAGCAACGCGCCCCCTCTCCATCGCTCTCCCCGAGGACAACTCTTGAAGACGCACGCTTTGACAGCATCCGATGCCCCCATGCCGCTTAGCGTGCTGCGGTACCTCGACATTGCCGTCCTTCTCCTGGCGCTGCCGATCTTCGTAGCGGCGGATCTGCCGCTGCTCGGCTGGGCCGGAGCGGCCGTCGGGTGGACCGTCCAGCGGCTGGTCCAGTACGGGATCGAGAAGCGCGCTCGCGCCTCCGACGACCCGCGCACCGTCGCCGGCCTCCTCACCGGCAGCATGATCGCGCGCGGCTGGCTCGTGGCCGGCTCGATCTTCATCGTCGGCCTGAGCGAGCGTGAGGCCGGCCTGTCCGCGGCCATCCTCGCGATCACGCTCTTCACCTTCTACTTCACGAGCCAGATGATCACCCGGCCGTTCGAGGGGGAGAAGCCGTGAGCCGCCGCTCCAAGGTGCTGCTCGGCCTGTTCATCTGGCTCGGCGGCGCGATCGTGCTCTTCGCCATCTTCGGCAGCGACGGCAAGAACGACGAGTTCAAGCCCCAGGACGAGTTCAAGCTCGATCCCTGGATCGAGCTGAAGCTCGGCGGGCATCGACCTCTCGTTCAACAAGGCTGTGCTCTACCTGATCCTCGCCTGCGCGCTCACGACCGGGGTGATGATCTACATCGCCAGGCGGATGCAGGACCGCCCCAACCGTGTGCAGACGATCGTCGAGGGCGCCTACGACCTGACCTACACGCAGATCGCCAAGGGCAACATGCCGAGCGCGGCAGCCGCCAAGTGGTTCCCGCTTCGTGGCCACGCTGTTCTTCTTCATCTGGTTCTCGAACATGCTCGGCTACATCCCGCTGCCGGTGAACACGCACGAGACGATCGACGTCTTCGGCATCGAGCTTCCCGGCCTTCGCGCTCTACGCGGCCACGGCGAACCTGTCGATCCCCCTCGTCCTCACGCTCATCGTGTTCGTGCTCTACCAGGTGGAGGGCGTCCGCAGGCACGGCCCGATCAAGTACGTGAAGGGCTGGCTGCCGGCCGGTGTCTCGGGCCCGGCGGCGGTCCCGATCTTCTTCATCGAGGTGATCTCGCAGTTCATGCGGATCATCTCCCTCTCGGTGCGACTGTTCGCCAACATCCTCGCCGGCCACCTGCTGATCCTGTTCATGGGCGGCGGCCTTGCGGTCCTGCTCGGGCTCGCGGCGCTCGGCTGGATCACGCTGCCGATCGCGATCGCCTTCTTCATGTTCGAGGTCGGCCTGATCGCCACGCTCCAGGCCTTCATCTTCGCCACCCTCACATCCATCTACTTCGGCGAGGCAAGCGCCGGAGGCCACTAAGGAGGACCCATGGACCTGTCAGTCCTGATTCCCATCGCACAGGGCGCCGACCCAACCGACGGCCTGAAGTCCATCGCCCTCGGCGTCGGCGCCGGCCTCGGCACAATCGGCCCCGGCATCGGCGTGGGCTACATCTTCGGCAAGGTGATCGAGTCGGTCACCCGTCAGCCCGAGATGCGCGAGGAGATCACGAGCATTCAGTGGCTCGGCTTCGCCCTCACCGAGGCGATCGTCTTCTACGCGTTCATCTTCGGCCTGATCGCCTTCTTCCTCTAGGTGGCGGCGCTGGCGGACATATTCCTGTTCGCGCAGGGCGGGCACGGCGGCGGTGGCGGCGGCGAGGAGTCCGGCGGCGGCAGCTTCCTCGTCAGCCCGAGCCTCGGGCTGATGATCTGGACGCTGCTCGCGTTCGGCATCACGCTCTACCTGCTCAACAAGCTCGCCTTCCCGCGGATCGCGGAGGCGCTCGACAGGCGCCGTGTGGCGATCGAGGAGTCGATCGAGTCGGCGCAGCGCGCAAAGCAGGAGGCCGACGAGCTGCTCGAGGAGTACCGCGCCCGGCTGCGCGAGGCGCGTGAGCAGGCCGAGGACATCGTCGCGCGCGCGCGCAAGGCCGGCGAGAACCTCCAGGACGAGACCAAGGCCGCAGGCCGTCAAGCAGCGCGAGGAGCTGCTGGCAGGCCCGGCGCGACATCGAGCACGAGACGCGCCGCGCGCTCGACGAGCTCCGCAAGGAGGTGGCGGACCTCACCGTCATGGCCACCGAGAAGATCACGCGCAAGTCGCTCGACGAGGAGGACCACCGCCGCCTGATCGAGGAGGCGCTCTCCGAGGTCGACTTCTCGGAGCTGGCGCCCTCGGAAGGGAACGGGCGCTAGCGCGATGGAGGAGATCGCCGAGGTCTACGCCCGCGCGCTGTTCGAGGTCGCGAAGGAGCACGACGTGCTCGACCGCGTCCACGACGAGCTCGGCGAGTTCGCCGAGGCGCTCGCGGAGGACCGCAACCTCCAGGTCTTCCTGTTCTCGCCCTACTTCTCCTCGGAGGAGAAGAAGCGACGGCGTGACCAGCATCGTGAGCGACGCCGACGAGCGCTTCGTGAACTTCCTCGAGCTGCTCGCGGAGCGCCACCGGATGCCGGCGCTCTTCCGGATCAAGCGCGAGTTCGACGCCCTCTGGGCCGAGGAGAACAAGCTGCTCCCGGTGACCGTGACGAGCGCGGTCGAGCTCGACGAGGGGCTCGTCGAGGACATCGGCAAGCGCATCCAGGAGCAGACCGGCCGGAAGGTCGAGCTGTCCTCGAACGTGGACCCCGAGGTGCTCGGGGGCCTGATGGTCCAGGTCGGGAACATGGTGCTCGACGGGACGCGTCCGCAACAGACTTGAACGACTACGCAAGCAGGTCACGAAGGCCGCTTAAGGAGACTCGACGTGCAGATCAAGCCAGACGAGATCACCAGCATCCTGAAGAGCCGCATCGAGGGCCTCGAGGACGGCGGCGCCGACCTGTCCGAGGTGGGCACCGTGCTGTCCGTGGCGGACGGCATCTCGCGCGTCCACGGCCTCGACAACTGCATGTCGATGGAGCTGCTCGAGCTTCCGCACGACGTGACCGGGCTCGCGCTCAACCTCGAGTCGGACAACGTCGGCGCCGTGCTGTTCGGCCCGTGGGACAAGATCGAGGAGGGCGACCAGGTCAAGCGCACCGGCCGCCTGCTCGAGGTGCCGGTGGGCGACGCGCTGCTCGGCCGCATCGTCGACCCGCTCGGCCGGCCGCTCGACGGCAAGGGCGACATCGACACGGACGAGACCCGTCCCGCCGAGTTCAAGGCTCCCGGCGTGGTGCACCGCCAGCCGGTGAAGGAGCCGATGCAGACGGGCATCAAGCCGATCGACGCCATGACGAACGTCGGCCGCGGCCAGCGCGAGCTGATCATCGGCGACCGCCAGACCGGCAAGACCTCGATCTGCATCGACACGATCATCAACAACAAGGACAAGGACCTGAAGTGCGTCTACGTCGCGATCGGGCAGCGGATGTCCACCGTCGTCGAGGTCGCCCAGCAGCTCGACGACCACGGCGCGCTCGACAACACCGTGATCGTGGCCGCGCCCGCCGACGAGGCGGCGCCGATCAAGTTCCTCGCGCCGTACGCGGGCGCGGCGATCGCCGAGCACTTGCTCTACAACGGCCAGCACGCGCTCGCGATCTACGACGACCTGACGAAGCACGCCTACGCGTACCGCCAGATGTCGCTGCTGCTCCGCCGCCCGCCGGGCCGCGAGGCCTACCCGGGCGACGTCTTCTACCTGCACTCGCGCCTGCTCGAGCGCTCGGTGAAGCTGTCCGACGACCTCGGCGGCGGCTCGTTCACCGCGCTGCCGATCATCGAGACGCAGGCGGGCGACGTGTCGGCGTACATCCCGACGAACGTCATCTCGATCACCGACGGCCAGATCTTCCTCGAGGCCGACCTGTTCCGCTCGGGCGTGCGGCCGGCCATCAACGTGGGCATCTCGGTGTCGCGCGTCGGCGGCTCGGCGCAGACCACGCCGATGCGGAAGGTGGCCGGCAAGCTGCGGCTCGAGCTCTCCCAGTACCGCGAGCTCGAGGCGTTCGCCCAGTTCGGCTCCGACCTCGACGCCGACACCCAGGCGACGCTGAACCGCGGCGCGCGGCTCGTGGAGGCGCTGAACCAGGAGGAGCGCCACCCGCTCGACGATCGAGGACCAGGTGGCCTCGATCTACTCCGGCACCGGCGGCTACCTCGACCGCATCAAGGTCGAGCGCGTGCACGAGTTCCTCCAGTTCCTGCTCGAGCGGCTCCACGCCGAGAGCGGCGACCTGATGGAGCAAGATCGCCGAGGGCGAGTGGGACGACGCGATCGAGTCGCAGCTCGGCGACTGCATCGCCGAGGCGATCGACGACTTCGGCCCCGACTTCGACGAGGAGGGCAACCCGCTCGAGGAGGGCGAGTCCGACCGCATCATGTCCGAGGAGGAGCGCGAGAAGGAGGCCCGCACCGAGGAGGGCCGCGCGACGGCGTCCGAGGACGGCGACGACGGCGACGAGGACGAGGACGCCGACGAGGAGTCGGCGACGACGAGACAAGGACGAGTCCGAGGACGAGGACAAGGACGCCGAGGCCGCGGACAGGAGACGGCCAAGGCCTAGTCGCGCATGGCGAACCTGAAGGACATCCGCGGCCGCATCTCTCGGTCAAGAACATCCGCAAGATCACGCGCGCGATGGAGATGATCTCCGCCGCGCGCCTGCGGAAGGCCGAGCAGCGCATCGAGGCGCTGCGCCCGTACGCGGATGCGCTCCGGCGGATGACCGCGCGCGCCTCGCAGGCCGCGGACAACATCCCGAACCTGCCGATCCTCCAGGAGAAGGAGAACGTCGAGACCGTCGGCATCCTGCTCATCACCGGCGACCGCGGCCTGGCCGGCCCGTTCAACTCGCAGATCCTGCGCGCCGGCAACCAGCGCATGCGCGAGCTGCGCGCGGACGGCAAGGAGGTCCTCTGGTACGCCGTGGGCCGGCGCGGCGTCTCGTCGCTCGACTTCCGCGGGCCTCGAGATCGGCGGCTCCTGGACCGGCTTCACCGACAGGCCCGCGTTCGCCGACGCCCGCCGCGTGGCCGACGGGCTCGCCGTCCGCCTACGTGGACGACAAGGTCGACCGCGTCGAGGTCTTCTACAACGGCTACATCTCGCCGGTGAACCAGGAGGTCCGCCACGAGACGCTGCTGCCGCTGCAGCAGGCCGACGTGATCGCGGGCGACGACGACGAGAGGACGACGACGGCCAGAGGAGCGACCCGCGAGCGACGAGCACATCCACGACCGCGCCCTCTGGATCTACGAGCCGGACCCCGAGGAGATCCTCGCCCGGCTCGTGCCCGACTACGTCGAGATCTCGATCTACCGGGCGATGCTCGAATCCACAGCTTCAGAGCACGGCGCGCGGATGAGCGCCATGCGCAACGCATCAGACAACGCCGCCGAGCTGATCGACGACCTCACGCTCGCCGCCAACCGCCAGCGCCAGGCGGAGATCACCCAGGAGATCATGGAGGTCGTCGCCGGGGCTGAGGGACTTCGTTAACCAAGGAGATTCGATGGAAGCCGCAACGAAGAAGGACGAGAAGCAGGAGAGAAGCGCAGGACGGCGACGGGAACGTCGGCACCGTCGAGGAGATCCAGGGTGTCGTGGTCGAGGTCGACGTTCCCCGACGACCTGCCCGAGATCTACAACGCGCTCGAGGTCGACCTCGAGCGCTACGGCGACGAGGAGCGAGGGCGAGCCGGCACCGGCCGCTCGTGCTCGAGGTGCAGCAGCACCTCGGCGACGACCGCGTGCGCGCGGTGGCGATGGACGCCACCGACGGCCTCGTCCCGCGGCGCCGAGGTCGCGCGACACCGGCGGGCCGATCACGGTGCCGGTCGGCAAGGAGACGCTCGGCCGCATCTTCAACCTGCTCGGCGAGCCGATCGACGAGGGCGGCGACGTGGAGACCGAGGAGCGCTGGCCGATCCACCGGCCCGCGCCGAGCGTCGAGGACCTCACGCCGACGCGCGAGATCCTCGAGACCGGCATCAAGGTCATCGACCTGCTCGCGCCCTACGCCAAGGGCGGCAAGGTCGGCCTGTTCGGCGGCGCCGGCGTCGGCAAGACCGTGCTGATCCAGGAGCTGATCCGCAACATCGCCGAGGAGCACGAGGGCCTGTCGGCGTTCTGCGGCGTGGGCGAGCGCTCGCGCGAGGGCAACGACCTCTGGCTCGAGATGAAGGAGTCCGGGCGTGCTCGACCGGACCGTGCTCGTCTTCGGCCAGATGAACGAGCCGCCCGGCGCGCGCATGCGCGTGGCGCTGTCCGGCCTGACGATGGCCGAGTACTTCCGCGAGGAGGGCGGCCAGGACGTGCTGCTCTTCATCGACAACATCTTCCGGTTCGTGCAGGCGGGCTCCGAGGTGTCGGCGCTGCTCGGCCGGATGCCGTCGCAGGTGGGCTACCAGCCGACGCTCGAGACGGAGATGGGCCAGCTCCAGGAGCGGATCACCTCGACCCGCCAGGGCTCGGTCACCTCGGTCCAGGCCATCTACGTGCCGGCCGACGACCTGACCGACCCGGCGCCCGGCGTCGGTGTTCGCGCACCTGAACGCGACGACGACGCTGTCGCGCGCGATCTCGGAGAAGGGCATCTACCCGGCCGTCGACCCGCTCGACTCGACCTCGACGATCCTGAAGCCGGACATCGTGGGCGAGGAGCACTTCCAGGTGGCCAACGACGTGCGCGAGATCCTGCAGCGCTACCGCGAGCTCCAGGACATCATCGCCATCCTCGGAATCGAGGAGCTCTCGGACGAGGACCGGCTGACGGTGCAGCGCGCCCGCAAGATCGAGCGCTTCCTGTCGCAGCCGTTCTTCGTGGCCGAGCAGTTCACGGGGCTCGAGGGCAAGTACGTGCCGGTCGAGCAGACCGTGGCGTCCTTCAAGGAGATCCTCGAGGGCAAGCACGACGACATCCCCGAGCGGGCGTTCCTGCTGAAGGGGACGATCGACGAGGTGGTGGAGGCCGCCCGCGGGCGCGAGGAAGAGGCAAGAAGGAGAAGGAAGAGAAGGGCGAGGACGAGGAGAACGGCGACGCCGAGAACGGCGACGGCGACGGCGACGAGGACGAGCAGACCGAGGCCAGTCCGACGACGACGACCGAGGACGAGGACGACGACGACGCCGACGAGGACAAGAAGGACTGATGGCCTCCTCGTTCAAAGTCGAGGTCCTGACCCCCGAGGGCCAGGTCTTCGCCGACGAGGTGGAGATGGTCTCCACCCGCACGACGACCGGCTCGATCGGGATCAAGGCACGCCACGCGCCGCTGATGGCGATCCTCGAGCCGACCGAGCTGCGGCTCTACAAGTCCGACTCCGACGTCGTGCGCTTCGCCCAGGGCGAGGGCTACCTTCAGGTGGCCGACAACCGCGCGCTCGTGCTCGTCGAGGAGGCAATCCCGCCCGACGAGATCGACCGCAGCGCCTTCGAATCCCGCCTGAAGGAAGCCCAGCAGCAGGCGGAGCGCGCGAGGACGGCTCCGAGGAGAAGGCCCGCGCCGAGCGCGAGGTGAAGCGCTACGAGGCCTTCCTGGAGGTCGGGCAGGGCTAGTCCGACGTGCTGACGTCGGCGCGGTGCGAGAGCACGTTCACGATCGTGCCGCTCGGCTCGCGAAGCATGAAGCGCCGAACGCCCCACTCCTCGTCGCGCAGGGGATAGGCGATCTCGAGGCCCCGCTCCGCTGCTCTGGCGTGGACCGCGTCGACGTCATCGACCTCGACCGAGATGCCGGGCGCGGCAGGGTCGTCGTTGCTGATGATGCTGACCTGGACCGAGCGGTTGGCCGGCGACGTGACGGTCACCGCCCTGCTGGCCATGTCACATCTCCGTTCCGCGGTTTGTCTAAGGAGTAGGCAATTCACTCCAAGGAGGCAGAGATGCAGCGGAGCACCAGGATCGCAGTGGCGGGAGCGACCGGGCGGGTGGGCCGACCGGTCGTCTACATCCTCGAGTCACTCGGCTACGACGTCGTGCCAATCTCGCGCTCGCAGGGCGTCGACGTGATCACGGGCGAGGGGTTGGACGAGGCCCTCACCGGCGTTGAGACGATCATCGACGTCTCCACCGGGCCCTCGCCCGATCAGCAGGCCGCGACTGAGTTCTTCACGACCTCCACCCGCAACCTGCAGGAGGCCGGTGAGCGGGCCGGGGTGCGGCGGCTGGTGGTCGCGTCGATCATCGGCATCGACGAGTTCGCCGGCGGCTACAACGCCGCCAAGGTGGTGCAGGAAAAGGCCGCCCTGGCGGGGCCGATCCCGGCGCGCATCGTGCGCGCGGCCCAGTTCCACGAGTTCGTGGAGGAGCTGGTGCGGTGGGGCACCCAGGGCGACGTGGCCTACGTCTGGAAGATGCGCACGCAGCTGGTGGCGGCGCGGACGGTCGCGGAGGCGCTCGTCGACCTCGCCACCGCCCCGGACGCCGAGTTCGAGGCGGCCGAGACCACGGAGATCGCCGGCCCGCGCGCGGAGCGCCTCGTCGAGGCGGCGCGCCTTCTGGCCGCGCGTCACGGCGACGGCCTGCGGGTCGAGGAGACGAGCGACCCCTCCGACCCCGACAGCGAGCGCTACGCGAACGGAGCCGCCCTACCGGGCCCGAACGCCACGCTCGCCGGCCCGACCTTCGAGGAGTGGCTCTCTAAGGGTGCGATGGAAAGATCAGGGTCTCCCTAGGGGGCATCACCGACGCGATGGAGGGGTCCCGCGAGGGAGGCTGTGCCCAGATGAGCGCGCACGCCCTCACCACGGAGTCCGCCGAGCTCCCGTCCACCCGCCAGATCGCCCGCAAGCTGGCGGTTGTCGCGGCCCTTGTGGCCGTCGGCGCGGTGCTTGCCACGCAGCTGCCCGGCCTGTCGGAGATCGGCCATCAGCTGGCCGGTGCGGACGGCGGCTGGATTGCCGCGGCCCTCATCCTGGAGCTGGCCTCGACCGCCTGCTTCGCGCTCGCCTTCCATGGCGTCTACGACCGGCGCCCCAGCCCGCGCACGAGCGCGAGCATGTCGATGGCCGTGCAGGGCATGAACATCGTGCTGCCCTCGGGCGGCGCCGGAGGTCTGGCGGTCGGCGCCGTGCTGCTCGACCGCGCCGGTGTCCCTCGCTCATTCGCCGCCAGCCGGACCGTTGCCCTGTTCCTGATCACCAGCCTGGTCAGCTTCGTCGCCGTCGTGATCGCCGGCTTCGGCGTCGCCGCCGGCGTGCTGTCCGGTGAGGCGACGCTCACCGTGACTCTCCTACCGGCCATTCTCGCCCTGCTGGCCATCGTCGCCGTGTTCGCCCTGCCGCGCTCGCAGGGCGCGGTGACGCGCGCACCCGCCGGGCGGCTCCGCACGGCACTCGCGAGCGCGCGCGAGTACCTGCGCGACGGGGTCGGAGCGAGCGCCGAGCTGCTGCGCTCGGGCGACCGCCTGGTGATCGCCGGCGCGATCGGATACTTCGCCTTCGACGTCGCCGCCCTCGCGGCCGCCTTCCACGCGCTCGGGCCGGCCGGTCTGCCCATCGGCCTGCTCGTGCTGGCCTACACGCTCGGACACGGCGGCGCGCTCATCCCGATACCCGGAAGCGCCGAGGGCGGCCTGATCGGCATGCTCGTCCTGTACGGCGTGTCGCTGCCCACGGCCACCGCCGCGGTGCTCGCCTATCGCGCCCTGCACGCAGGCGTGCCGATGCTGCTCGGCGCCATCGGCCTGGCAGACGTTCGCCGTCTCCTCCGCGACCCCGCGCTAGCGGCGCCTCAGCCAGCGACTGCGTGAGCGGCGGGTCACGCGCGAACGCGCGTGACCCACCTCACAGTTGACGGCACCCGAACGCGGGAGGCTGGCGCTCATGGAGATCCTCATTTTTTGCGCCGTCATGTTCATCGGGGTCGTCTACGGCTACTACACCGTCGAGGGAAGCGGCATCGCCGAGCATCCCTACCGCGACGTGTACGGCGGAGCGCCCGGCGCCTTCGCGCCCGCCAGCGCCTACGGCCGCGACGAGACCGTCGTGATGCGCAACTGGTCGCGCGGCACGCGCTAAGCCGGGGCGGCCGAACGAGGCGGCGGGAAGTCGGAAGGAAGGTCGGGGCCGTCCACCTGGAAGAGATCGATCGGCTCCGGCAGGCCGCGGAATCGCCAGGCGCCAAGGCTTCTCAGGGTGACTCCTTCGGCGAGTGACTCGATGACCGCGGCCCGCACGGCGGAGGACATCACGATCTGGCCGCCATGCCCCCCGAAGCAGATGCGCGCGGCGGCGTGGACCGAGAGCCCGACGTAGCCGGTCTCGGTGAGCGCGGGGCGCCCGCGATGGAGACCGATTCGCAGCCGCACGTCGCCCCCTCCCGGCCAAGCCCGGGCCTGCATCGCCCGCTGGATCGCGAGCGAGGCGTCGAGCGCCGCCGGGGCGCGTTCGAAGACCGCGAAGACGTCGTCCCCGCGGGCGGACACCTCGTGACCGCCGGCAGACCGCACCGCGGCGCGCACCAGACGGCGGACATCGGCGAGCAGCGGACCGTATCGGTCGTCGAGGCGGGAGAGCAGCTCGGTAGAGCCCTCGAGATCGGTCAGCAGGAACGTGATGTGCCCTCTTGGCAGCTTCCGCTGGGGTTCCAGCTGCGCGCTGATGAAGCCGATCGGCATGATCCCGTGCTTCTTGGCCGCCCTCAGCAGCCGGGTGCGCGCACGATCCCGCGCGGCCTCGTCCTCGAACGCCACCTGGCCGAACCTCGCGAGGGCATTCCGGACGTGCGCCGCGTCGTGGATCGGCAGACGGCGACGGCCGCCCGAATCGATGTATGCAAAGGAGCTGTCAGGCAGCTGCGCGCGCTCCTTCGCGCGAAGCGGTGGCATCCCCGGATGATCGCAAGAACCGTGCGTTCACAGCGACGTGTCGAGGTAGGTCTTGGCGAGCCGCGTCGGGGCGCGCGCGAGCCATGCCTCCACGACCAGCTCTTGTAGATCATCGAATTCGATCCGGTCCAGGCGGACCAGGATCGCCGGGTAGCCATCGAAGTGTGGAGTGGTGAAGTAGACGGTCGGGTCGTCGGCCAGCAACGCCTCCTTCGCCACGAGGTGCTCGACACGCGCGCCGAGGATCGGTCCCTCGGGGGCGTCGTCACCGAGCGCATCGAAGTCGGCGCGGCGCAGCGGGCGCTCCCATACGAACGCCTTGTCCTTGACTCGCCACTGACGCAGGTCGCGCGAGAGCCGCTCACTCGTTTCGGGCAACGCGAGCGCGAGTCGACCGACATCCTCCCAGGTCGACACGCCGGGGCTAGGCGGCCGGTGTCGGTGCCGGTGATCGCGCTCTGACGGCTGCCGGCGCGCGTTCGTGGCGCGCGAGCAGCGCCACGGCCGCCGCGAAGAACACCAGGCCGATCGGGCCGATGGGCGGCGGGTGCGATGCCATCACCAGCGAGAGCCCGAGCGGCACCCAGGCCAGCGCCGGAGCACCGGCGTTGCTTGTACGCCACCGCGGCCGCGACCGTCGCGATCACCCACGCGAGGCTCCGAGGAGGCCCACGATGCCCCCGTCGCCGACGAGCGCGTTGTCTCCGATGCTCTGGATGGTCTCGGCGATGGCCGCCTGCTGAGCCGCGGGCGCGTCGTTGGCGTGCTGGACCAGCGCTCCGACTCCCAGCCCGACCACCGTCTCCCAGGCGCCGTAGAGCACCACGAACGGGCCGATCGCCATCCGGCTGATCTTCGCGGCCCTGCCCGGCATGTCGCGCACCAGCATGTAGAGCGCGAGCCCGATCAGCCCGATGCCGACGAGCGTCCCGACGTGGACCACCTGGTAGGTGACCACGTCGTCCCGAAGCGTGCCGACGACGTTGTCCGGGTCGACGTCCGGGTGGAACCACAACAGCACCGCCCAGGCGAGCGGTACTCCGATCGCGAAGGCGACGAACGGGCGGGTGAACCGGGCGGGCGAGTCCATGGTCCCTCCTCTGATGCTGGGGTATCCCACCCTACGCCTGTGGGGGACACTTGACAGGAACGCGAAGCCTTAGGACTATCGGCCCGGGGTGGACCGCAGGATCCTCATCGCGTTCTTGGCCGGGCTGGCGCTGCTCGCCGTTCCCAGCGCTCGCCGGTGCCGCCACCGAGGTGCACGTGGAAACGGTCACGGGCGTCGGCGAGGTCGTCGTCGCGACCGACGATGACAGCGCGGGTGAGATCGAGACCACGCGCGGCCTCGACGGAACTACGCCCTTCATGGCCGTCATGAGCACCGGCGGCGCAACGCCCGGGCCCGGATGCTCGCCTCCGTCGACCCCATGATCGTGGGCTGCTCGGGCAACTTCGCGGCGATCGTCGTCTTCGGCCAGGGCGGCAACGACAAGATCACGCTGGATCTCATCTCCGATGAACTCGGCCTCGCACCGCTGCCCGGCGGGGCCGGCGGGGGCGAGGGGAACGACGAGCTCAGGTCTCCCCTGGACTTCCGCGACGTCGCGCAGCCCACCGTCATCTTCGAGGGCAACGGCGGCAACGACACGATCGTCAGCGGCAACGGGGCCGACGAGCTGCTCGGCGGCGACGGCAACGACACCATGCAGGCCTTCGAGGGTCCGGACACCGTCCGCGGTGAGGGGGGTGACGACTCCGTCAGCGCTGGCAAGGAGGAGCCCGACGCCAACGCCGCCGACGTGGTCGACGGCGGCCCCGGCTTCGACTCGATCCCTGACGTCGACGCTGACTACAACCGCGGCTTCGACGACAACGTTTCGGTCACGGTCAACGGCGTCGCCGACGACGGCGAGGCGGGCGAGGGCGACAACGTGATCGCCGTGGAGAAGATCCGGGTTACCGCCGACCAGGCGACCGTGGTGGGCAGCGACGCGAACGACGACTTCTTCGTCGAGGCGAACACCAGCACCATCAGGGGCCTCGGCGGCAACGACCGCCTCATCGCGTACGACGGTCACGACACGATCGAGGGCGGCGACGGCGACGACTACCTCGAGGGCGGCTTCGGCAACGACACGCTCACCGGCGGCGCCGGAGTGGACCAGTTCTCAGGCGACCGCACCGAGAGCAACGTGATCGCGATCGGCAACGACCAGATCTTCGCGCGCGACGGCAACGCCGAGCAGGTCAGTTGCGGCATCGGCTCGGACAGCGCGCAGGTGGATGGGAGCGACGTGGTGGACTCGAGCTGCGAGTCCGTCGACCGTGGCCCCTTCGGCGGCTCTGGCGCCTTCGGGGCGAGGACGCTCGTGACGCTCAAGCTCGGCGCCGCGAGCATCCCCGCCAGGGGACCGCTCCCCGTGCGGATCGCGAACGCGAACGGCTTCGCGGTGACCGGCTCGCTTTCAGGTCAGACGACCAACCCGGTCGCCACCGCGCGCAGGCGCGTCAAGCTGAAGGCGAAGCGCTTCAGCGTGGCCGCCAACTCCCGTAAGACCGTGAAGCTCAAGCTGCCGGCCCCGCTCCAGCGGGTGCTCAAGCGCACGGGCAAGCTCTCACTGCGGCTGACCGTAAAGGTCAAGGACCCGGCCGGCAGCACCCGCACCGTGAAGAAGAAGGTCGTCGCCAAGCTCAAGCGGTAGCGGCGACGGTCGGCCGGGCCGAGCTTGACATTGCGGTGCCGGATGTAAGGATGGCCACAGAAGGACACGCGATGCGACTCGCAACTCGCTTCTCCGCGTTGTGCCTGGCCGGTTCTCTAGGGCTGATCGCCACGAGCGCGCCCGCCGCGGCCGCGCCCAAGTCGATCGCCGGCAATCTGAGCGAGCCCGGCTACACGGTCATCGCGCTCGCTGCAAACGGACAGGTGAAGGTGGCACGAGTGCTCGGGGGAAGGTTCGAGCTGAGGCCGCCGGCAGAGCGGGTGACCATGCACCTGAGAGCGCAAGGCGGCACCTACGCCGGGCCGATCGTCGTCGGCCGCAGGATGAGCGGAAGGCGCGCGATTATGGGCGTCAGGGCCGGAGCAAGGCTCGGCCGAATCCGCCTACTCGGGGGCTACGCCAAGATTTCGAGGCGGCTCCGGCCGGGCCGGGTCGATGGGAGCCGCTGGGCGCGAGCGCGGAGGGGCGTGCCGATCGGCGCCGGGGTGTTCGGGCGCGTGCGATCCCAACCTCCGCGCCGCGCGGCCCCGGGTGACCGGGATGTCGACGGGATCCCCGACCAGCTCGACATCGACGACGACGGCGACCTGGTACTGGACAAGCTCGACCGCTCGCGGGGCAGGCGGGCGCTCGCCAGTGCCGACCGGGACCCGTTCGATCTCGCCTCGTCGCTCGCCCCACCGCTGGAGCGGACGGCGAACGTCAACGCCGGCTCCAGCGATGCCCAGATCGACTCGGTTCTGCCCGAGTTCGGCTCTATCGGAATGGGCTTCCCTTCACTGGGGGTCCCGCAGGCCGACCTCATCGAGCTCGACTGTGGCGGTGACAGGCAGATTCCACCGCGCCCGATTGGCCTTCGCTACTGCTCTTCTGGGGGCACCGGACGGGTCGAGATGCCGCCCGGCTCAGACACCCTCGTGCCCTTCCCCGGATCGCCCGGGGGTCCCCTCGACCGCGACGAGGACGGCTACGGCACGGTAATCACGGAGTCGGGCCCCGACTTCGAGATCTTCCACATCTCGCACGGGGCCACATCGGCCGAGATCGGCACCGGCGACGTGCTGGTCCTGCGGTTGACCAAGGACGGTCAGGAGACGGAGCTGACCGACATGCAGCAGTTCATCTTCGCCACCGTCCCCGCGCTTGCGTCTTACGTCGACGAGACCGGCAAGGAGACGAAGGTCTCCTACCCGGTCGCCCACGGTGACCCCGGTACCGCCCCCAACGGTTTTCCGGTGGTCGACGGGCCGGACGCCGGCTCCGACATCGAGGTGACCGTGACGCTCTGGCGACCGCAGCGGCGGCCCACCTCCGAGGCCGAGTGCGTGCAGCCGCCAGCTGCGCTGTGCACGGAAACCGAGTGGATAGACGCCGGGGGTCTCGACTACACCGCGAGCAGCCGCGACGGCCAGCGCGCCACGAACGACGCCGGCTGGTGTAGGCCCAACCATTTCGACGAAAACGATCCGAACCTCATTCCCGGCTTCCCGGACCCCCAGGGAGGCGGGTTCAGGGATCGCGCCGCCGATCGGCCCGCGAACCCGGCGAACACGTACACCTACACCCTGAATCTCACTCGCTGCCTCAGCCATTTCGGGTTCTCGTTCAACTCAGGTCAGTCGCGGCAGTTCGGATTCGAGGCGTTCACCCCGATCACGGGCGACGGCAGCGCGGGGATCGACAACGCCACGACGTTCGCTTACTTCACAGCGCAGTAACGTGCCCCCGTGCGCGTCGTCACCTGGAACGTCAACTCGCTGAAGCAGCGGCTGCCCCGGTTCCTGCCCTGGCTCGACGAGCGGCGGCCTGACGTCGTCTGCCTTCAGGAGACGAAGCTTGCGGACGACGCGCTTGCCGAGCTGCTCGGCGACGAGCTGGCCGATCGCGGCTATGAGGTGGCGGCCCACGGCGAGGCGACCTGGAACGGCGTGGCGATCCTCTCGCGCGTGGGTCTGGAGGACGTGGTCCCGGGCCTCGAGGGCGCGCCGGGCTTTCCGCATCCCGAGGCGCGCGCAGTGGCCGCCACCTGTGGCGGGATCCGGGTTCATTCCGTCTACGTCCCGAACGGGCGGGAGCCGGGGTCGGAGCACTACGCGTACAAGCTCGAGTGGCTCCGTGCGCTGCGCGATGTGGTCGCCGCCGGCCCGGACGAGACGATCGTCGCCGGTGACGTCAACATCGCACCGACGGACGACGACGTCTTCGATCCGGAGGCGTACGTCGGTCAGACGCATGTCACGCCGCCCGAGCGCGACGCGCTCGCCGAGCTGCAGGAGCTCGGCCTCCACGACGTGGTGCGCGACCGCTGGCCGGGCGAGCGCGTCTTCAGCTACTGGGACTACCGCGCCGGCATGTTCCATCAGGACCTCGGCATGCGGATCGACCTGATCCTCGCCGGCGGGCCGGTGGCCGAGCGGGTGCAGGCGGCGTGGATCGACCGCCAGGCGCGCAAGGGCACGGGGCCGAGCGATCACGCACCCGTCATCGTGGACCTGGACGAGGCGCCGGACGGCGACATCGGGCCCGTCGTGCCGCCGCCCTCGAATCCGGTGACGAAGCGCGGCAAGAAGAAGCTTCCGCAGGGCTAGCGGTTTGCGGGGGCCGAGAACCTGAAATACGGTTGAGCTGGACTCGATCCAGGAGGCTCCCATGCTGGCCAAGCTTCGCTCGCAGCTGACCTACGCCAACGTCATGGCGACGATTGCTGTATTCCTCGCCATGGGCGGCGGTGCCTATGCGCTGACCGTGCCGCGCAACAGCGTCGGCGCGGGCCAGATCAAGGCGAATGCCGTCGACACCGTGGAGATCAAGAACAACGCGGTCACCTCGCCGAAGGTGCGAAACGGCTCGTTGCTCGAGGACGACTTCCGGCGCGGCGAGCTGCCCAGCGGGGAGAAGGGCGACCAGGGCGATCCTGGGCCACAGGGTCCCCAGGGGCTACAAGGTGCTCAGGGCCTGCCGGGCGAAAAGGGAGACAAGGGCGACAAGGGGGACCCCGGCTCTGCCGCCAGCGACTCCGACACGCTCGACAGCCTGGATTCGGCGCAATTCATGCGCAGCGACGTCTCGGACGCCTTCGTGGGCGGCGAGCTCAACGTCACCCAGGATCTGAAGGTAGGCGGAATCGGCCGCATCCCGTCGCTTCGCAGCCTCACCGACGGGTCGATGAACGTCAGGTCGGACCAGGTCCTCAACTTCCATGTCGACGACGACAATGACCTGGCCGACGACGGCGGCGGTTTCGTCATGCGCGTGACGAAGAATGGTCTGGACAGCGCCGCGATCCTGATGGCCCTCACGGAGACCGGCGAGCTCGACACCATCGGGCCCATTGGCTCATTTGGGAACCTGACGGCCGGCGGCGGCGGCGATGTCGTGTCGTCCGGCGGCGATTTCGTTGGTGGAAACGACGCCACGAGACTGGTCAGCCGGCAAGGGACCGAGCTCCACGTCGACTTCAACGGCAGCACCGCCGACACAGGCATCGCTGAGCCGCTCGACGTGTTCAGGAACGGCTCGACGGCCGCCGTCGACCGGCTACTGCGACTCGACCAGTCTGGCGATCTCAGCGCCCTGGGCGACGTCAGCTCCGCCGGAAACGTCGTCAGCTCCGGCCAGTTCAGGCACCCCTCGTCCGACACGACGCTCTTCAGCATCCAGGACGTGCTGCTTGACAGCGGTGCCAACACCGAGGTCCAGGCCGACGGGACGGCCACCATGAGCATCGATCACAACAACAACTCCACCGACACGTCGACCACGTCGCGGTTCCAGGTCATGAGGAACGGCTCGACCCTGGACGTGGACAGGCTGCTCGACGTCCGCCAGAACGGCGACCTCATCGCGCTTGGAAACGTCCAGGCAAATGGTCACCTCCTGGGGCCCAACGCCTCAGCGGCGAGGCTGCGTGGGGATACTGACCTTCAGCTGGTGATCGACGACGACAACAGCGCCGCCGACAACACGACCACTGACGAGTTCTCAATCCATCACAACTCGAACGGCGGTCAGAACAACGACAGCAACCAGCTGATGGACCTGAAGGAGAACGGCGACATGGCCATCCGCGGGACCCTCAGCCAGAACATCGATTTCGACCTCGCGGAGGCCTTCGTCCGCAGGGGCGAGATACGGCCCGGCGACATCGTCCGGGTGGACCCGAACAGGCCGGACGGCGTCATCCGCACGTCATCTGCCCGCGACTCCGGTGCGATTGGCGTCGCGAGCTCCGATCCCGGGATCATCCTCGGCGGCACGATGGACGCCGCCTCGCTCGAGGAGGGTTGGGGGAAGCCGATGCTCGAGCGGTTCCGGAAGGCGCAGCCGGAGCTCGAGGCCGAGGTGCTGGCCGTCCACCCCGCTCTGCGCGACGACCGGGGTGCCTTGGAGGAACAGGCGCTCGGGCTGTTCAAGGAGCGCAACTTCGTCAAGGTCGCGCTGGTCGGCCGCCTCCCCGTGCGGGCCGATGCCTCCTTCGGGGCGATCGAGGCGGGCGATCCGCTGACGCCGAGCCCGATCCCGGGCGTGGCGATGAAGGCCGACGGCCCTGGGCCGATCATTGGAACGGCCCTCGAGGGCCTGGATGAAGGCCGTGGCGAGGTGAAGCTGTTCGCCAACCGCAGCTGGTCGGGCAGCGGGGCCCCGGCGGCGGACGATGACCCCGACGGCGGTCCGGTCGCGGGCTTCTGGGAGGCGCTGCTCAAGGCGTCCATCGCGCTCGCCTTCCTGCTGCTCGCGGCCGGGACGGCGCTGGTGCTCAACCGCGTTCGGGTGCGCGCGGTGACCTGAAGATCCGGCAAGATCAGCCGCCGTAGCCCGGCCGATCGCCGCTACTTCTTGCGGTCGCGATCCCGCGACGGCTGGACGCGCTTCGGCTCGCCGGGCATCTTCGGATAGTCGGGCGGGTAGGGCATGTCGCCCTCTCCCTCGGACTCGTCGCGCTCGTACATCTCGAGCAGCGGCTCGAGCGAATGGGCCACGTCGTCGATCGCCGCGTGGCGGTCGCCCACCTCGCCGAAGCGGGCGGGCATCGTCGCGACCGTGAAGTCCTCGGGGGCGGCCTCGGCGAGCTCGTCCCATGTGACCGGCGCGGAGACCGGCGCGCCCGGCTTGGGCCGCACGCTGTAGGCCGACGCGATCGTGCGGTCGCGCGCGTTCTGGTTGTAGTCGACGAAGATGCGCTCGCCGCGCTCCTCCTTCCACCACTTCGTCGTCACCTGGCCCGGAAGGCGCCGCTCCAGCTCGCGCCCGAAGGCGATCGCGGCGTGGCGGACGTCCGTGAACGTCCAGCGCGGCTCGATCCGCACGTAGATGTGGACACCGCGCCCGCCCGAGGTCTTCGGGAAGCCGGCGTAGCCGAGGTCGCCCAGGAGGACACGGGCCTCGGCGGCAACGCGAACGGCGTCGGCGAAGTCCGTGCCGGGCTGTGGATCGAGGTCGAGGCGAAGCTCGTCCGGATGGTCGACGTCCTCGCGGCGGACCGGCCACGGATGGAACGTGATCGTGCCCATCTGCGCCGCCCAGCCCACGACCGCGATCTCCGTGGGGCAGATCTCATCCGCATGGCGACCCGACGGGAACTCGATCCGCGCCGTCTCCAGGTAGTCCGGCGCCCCGCGCGGGACCCGCTTCTGGAAGAAGGCGTCGCCGCCGCCCTTCTCGCGGGTGGACAGCACGATGCCCTCGTGCACGCCCTTCGGCCAGCGCTCGAGCGTCGTCGGCCGCCGGTCGAGCGCGCGCATGATGCCGTCCTCGACGGAGAGGTAGTACTCGACGACGTCGAGCTTGGTGATCGCGGGCGAGCGCTCGGTCTCCGGGAAGATCACGCGATCGGCGCTCGACACGCGCAGCTCGCGCCCACCGGCGTCGATCTTGATGGCCTCCGACTTGGCCATGGCTTCGGATTTCATTCAGTGGAGGCGATCCTGCTGTACGGGGACACGATCCGGTATCCGGCGATGCGGCACGAGGTTCCGCTCGAGGTGGTGGATCCGTTCCTGTTCGTGGCTCGGGATGGGCACGACCTCGTGATGGCCAGCTCACTGGAGGCCCCTCGGATCGCGAGGGCGCTGCCGGAGGCCGAGCTGATCACCAGCGATGTGCTCGGCTTGTTCGAGCTCCTCGAGCAGGGCATGTCCGGCGACGAGGCGGATCGCGAGGTCGTGGTCCGGGCTCTTCGACGGTGGGGCATCGAAGCGGCCGTTGTCGCGCCTGACCTTCCGGTGGCGGTCGCGGATCGCCTGCGCGGCGAGGGCATAGGCATCGAGATCGACGGGCACGCCGTGGACGCTCGGCGACGGGTCAAGACGCCGGCGGAGATCGCCGGGATCCGCCGAGCACAGCGCGCGGCGGAGGCCGGTATGACCGTTGCCGAGCGACTCATCCGTGGCGCGGAGCGGTCCGGCGGGCGCCTGCATCACGACGGCGAGCCGCTCACCGCCGAGAAGGTCCGCACGGCGATCCGCGCGGAGTGCGCGGCGGCCGGCGCCCCGGCCCCGGCGGACATCACGGTCACCTCGGCTCTGTCCGGTCGTGGTCACGACTCCGGCTCCGGGACCGCTGCCCGCCGACCTGCCGATCAACGTCGACATCTGGCCGCATGACGAAAAGAGCGGCTGCTGGGCGGACATGGCCCGCACGTTCGTCGCGGGTGAGGTGACGAGCCAGGTCGCCGAGCTGCGCGATGTGATCCTGGAGGCGCTCGAGGCGGCCCGGTCCGCCGCGCGCCCCGGAGTGACCGGTCGCGCTCTCTACGACATCGCGGCGGAGATCATCGAGCGCGCCGGTCATCCCACCCAGCGCACCCGCACGCCAGGCGAGCCGCTCACCCACGGCTTCTACTACAGCCTCGGCCACGGCGTGGGGCTCGAGGTCCACGAGCCGCCGATTCTCGGGCTCGCCGGGCACGACCCGCTCGTCGCCGGGGATGTCGTTGCGATCGAGCCCGGGGTGGAGGGCCTGGAGGGGATCGGCGGCGTCGGCTTCGAGGACCTCCTCCTCATCACCGACGACGGCTGCGAGACGCTTACGAGCTACTCGTACGACCTGTAGCGAGCGTCCGCTCGAGGTTGTCGAACGCCTTGCCCCAGCCGCTCTCGTGGGAGCGCACCGCTTCCTCGTCCCACAGGCCGCTGTGGGTGAAGCGGACCGTGGTGCGGCCGCCCGACTCCTCGAAGTCGAGCTCGATCAGCTGGCGCGTGTCGTTGCCGTCCCAGATCCACGTGAACGCCAGGCGGGTCGGGGGCTCGATCTCCGTGTAGCGGCCGCCGCCGCCGTACTCGACGTCCTTGTGGGGATCGCGCATCACCACGCGCAGCTCGCCGCCCACGCGCAGGTCGACGCTGGCCTCGGTCGTCTCCCAGTCGTGCTCGGCGTGCCACCAGCGCCGCATCACCTCCTCGCTCGTCCACGCGTCGAAGACCGCCTGGGCCGGCGCGTCGAAGGTGCGCTCCATTCGGAGCGTCGTGGCGTCGGTCACGTGCCGGGCTCGCGTCGGCGGGGCAGGTGCAGGGCTATCCACGCCCGGCCGAGGAGGAGCGCCGCGCCGGCACTCCCCAGGAGTGGCGCGAC
Organism: uncultured Thermoleophilaceae bacterium; assembly: GCA_963786845.1. Classification (GTDB taxonomy): domain Bacteria; phylum Actinomycetota; class Thermoleophilia; order Solirubrobacterales; family Thermoleophilaceae; genus JACVRW01. Next base: position 20,502 of record CAWBAP010000005.1, on the reverse strand, counting down.
CTCCTCCAGCGGCACGGGCCCGATGTGGGCGATCACGAGTCCTCGCCGTACGCGTCGTGGTAGTTCCACCACTGGTACGGCGGCGTCTGCGGGTAGCCCTCGGGCGAGTCCTCCCACTCCTCCTGGCGCCCCAGCGCGGTGATGTCGAGGTAGGCCCAGGTGCTGCCCATCGCCTCGTCGCCGCGGCTGTCGATGAAGTAGGTGCGGAAGATCTGGCCGTCGTCGTCGCGGTAGAACGCGTTCGTCCCGTGCCACTCGCCGACGCCGAAGTCGGCGTCGAAGTCGTCGGTGAGCGAGTACCACGGCATGTCCCAGCCCATGTCCGCCTTCAGGCGCTGGATGTTCTCCTGCGGCGCGCGTGACACATACGCAAGCGTCGTGTCGCGGGCATTCAGATGGGCCAGGTGGGCCACCTGGTCGGCGCCGAACGAGCAGCCGCCGCAGCCGCGCTCCGGGTAGCCCTTCACGTCCGGGTCGTAGAAGAAGCGGTAGACGATCAACTGGCGGCGCCCCTCGAACAGGTCGAGCAGGCTCGCCGGGCCGTTCGGGCCCTCGAAGCGGTAGTCCTTCTCGACGGCCATCCTCGGCATCCGGCGCCGCTCGGCGGCGAGAGCGTCGCGGGCGCGGGTCAGCTCCTTCTCCTTCACGAGCATCTCCTCGCGGGCGGCGTCCCATTCCTCGGGCGAGACGATCGGCGGCATGTTCATGGTCATTGAGACCCTTCCTCCTTGAGAATACTCATCGACGACGTCGAACAGGCGCCCCCACAGGGCGCGCTGGCGATCCATCCAGTCGGCGGCCTCGCTGATCACCTCCGGGTCGAGCGACAGCCGGTGCGTCCGGCCCTCGACCTGGCGCCTCACGACGCCCGTCTCCTCCAGCACCCTCAGGTGCTTGGAGATGGCCGGCTTCGAGACCCCGAAGCCGGCGGTGGCGTCGCCTACGGTCGCGGAACCGCCGGCGAGACGCTCGACGATGCCGCGCCGGATCGGGTGCGACAGCGCCTTGAATGGATCGTTAACCACATGGTTAACAGTAGCAGCTAGCCCCAGACCCAGGGCGGGTAGCGGCCGGTCAGGAAGTAGGCGTAGGCGTTCCCGCGCAGGTTCCAGCGCATGCCCGGCATCATGAGCTCGAAGATCTCGCGCGGGATCCTCTTCGTGAACAGGATCGTGAAGAAGGCGACGACCGTCAGCAGCGCCGGTGAGCCAATAGAGCACCGCGGCGACGAACAGATAGGGAAGCGCCAGGAGCCACTGCACGAGCGGGCGCCAGTTGTCCATCCGCTCCTGGTACTCGATGTTCAGCCTGACCGGATAGTCGGGATCGTCGGCCATCGAGAAGGGCGGGTAGGCATCCACCATCAGGTGCATGTAGGCGACCACCCGGTAGACCCACCTGAACGTTCCGACGAGGAAGTCGAATGCGCCTCGCGGCCAGCGGCCTGTGAAGAGGATCACGAAGAACGCATAGACGGCCACGAAGAACGCGCCGAGGCCAACGAAGCTCAGGACGATGAGGTGGGGGATCACCAGCAGCCACTTGACCAGCGGCAGCCAGCGGTTCAGCTCGGGCGTGTAGCCGATCTCGAGGCTGGCCGACATATGCAGGCGAGGGCGGGCCGGCGGGATCTGGAACGGCGAGGGGAAGAGGTTGCTCCGGGGTATTCACATGATCACCCTACGCGGTCTCGAAGTAGTGAGAGGATCACGCTGCCTTGGAGCTCGGCGTCCACCTGCCGCTCATGGAGTTCGGAGACGAGGGGCAGTCGCTCGCTCGCCTCGCGCGCAGCGTTGACGCCGCGCGGGAGTGCGGGTTCGCCGCGATCTCGGCCAACGACCACTTCCTGTTCCAGACGCCCTGGCTCGACGGTCCCACCGCGCTGGCCGCCATGGTCGAGCGGTCCGGCGCCATGGAGCTCGCCACGACGGTTTCGCTCGTCTCGCTTCGTGGCCCGGTGCCGCTGGCCAAGGCGCTCTCGGCGCTCGATCTGCTGTCGGACGGGCGAGTCGTGGCCGGCGTCGGACCCGGCTCCTCCGAGCGCGACTACGACGCGATCGGCGTGCCCTATGAGGAGCGCTGGAAGCGGTTCGAGGAGGCCGTGGCCACCCTCCGCGACCTCCTCCGTCCGGACTCCGAGCTGGAGCCGGCTCCGCGCCGGAGCGGTGGAGTGCCGCTCTGGCTCGCGAGCTGGGGCTCGGCGGCCGGGCTTCGGCGCGTCGCGCGCCTCGGCGACGGATGGTTCGCGTCCGCATACAACACGACCCCCGAGCGGTTCGCCGCCGCGAGGGAGGCCCTGCCCGGCGGCTTCCCCAACGCGCTGGTGACGATGTGGACCTGGATCACCGACGACGAGCGGGACGCGGAGCGCGCCCTGCGGGATGTCCTGGCCCCGCTCCTCCGCCGCGATCCGGATGAGCTGCGCGATCAGGTCTGCATCGGGCCGGCCGAGAGGTGCGCGGAGCTCCTCTCGCGCTACGCGCAGGCCGGCTGCCAGCGCGTTCACCTGTGGCCGATCGGCGACGAGCCGCGCCAGATCGAGCTCGCGGCCGCGGATGTGCTGCCGGCCGTCGAGCCGTGACTGGGCCATCCTTGCTTCCACGGCGAACCGGCCCTAGGTTGGGCCGATGACTCGTGGCCTGGCGGCGGTCGCCGTCTCGATGGCGGTGTCGATCGCCGCGCCGGCGGTGGCCGGCGCCGCGGAGCGGTATGCCAAGCCGGGCGGCACGTTCATGGGCGCCTGCGCCACCAGGGACACCGCGTGCGAGATACACCACGCGGTCAACGACGCCGGCCCCAACGACGAGGTGATCATCCTTACCGGCGACTACGGCTCGGCGAGCGTTCCGCTGATGGGTTCGGTCGCCTCGATCCAGGCCGGCCTGAACGTCCACGGCGAGGACGGGCAGCCCAAGCCGCGCATCTTCGTCGACACCGCGAACCAACAGCCCGCGCTGAGCCTGACGGGATCCGGCTCGAAGGTTCGCCACCTCGAGATATACGGCCAGGGCGCCTTCGGCAGCAAGCAATCCGCGCTGCTCCTGGACAACGCCGAGGGCTCGGACATCGTTGCGCGTACCGTGGCGGCCGAGGCCAGGGCATGCGTCGTGCTTCACGACTCTCTTCTCACGAACACCCTCTGTGAGGCGACCGCCACGAACGCCAAGGGGATCGCAACGTACGTCGTGCAGCCGGGCGCGGTGAACAACTCGGTCCTCCGCAACGTGACGGCGATCGCCACCGGGGCCGGGAGCATCGGCATAGAGACCTTCGCGGGGAACAACCCCGGCGAGGATCAGCATCTCACCGTGACCAACGCGATTGCGCGCGGCTGCACCGGCTGTGCGGACGTCGCAGCAAACAGGTTCTTCCTGGCCGGCGGCGGCGACTCCACCGTCACGATCGACCACTCCAACTTCCGCCTCGAGGGCTGGGGGCCGGGGGGAAGCTCCGACCGCGTCCTCGACGGCCCCGGCGGCGCCGGCAGCAACCAGCGCCAGGGGACACCGCTCAACTTCGTCGGCCCGGGCGACTTCCACCAGACCGCCAACTCGCCGACGATCGACAAGGGCGCCACCGACGTGCTGAACGGTGCCACCGACTTCGACGGCGACCCGCGGGCGCTCGGCCTCGGTGGCACCGACATCGGCGCCGACGAGTTCGTGCCGCCGCCGTCGGCGGCGACCGGGCAGGCGAGCGCCGTCACCGCGTTCACGGCGGGGTTGAGCGGCACGGTCAATCCGAACACCGTGGCGTCGAGCTACCACTTCGAGTGGGGCCCGACGGCGGCCTACGGGTCCTCGACGCCGGAGGTCGACGTGGGGGCGGGCAGCACCGAGGTCGGGGCCGCGTCGGGCCTCGAGGGGCTCTCGCCGAACACCGAATACCACTTCCGGATCGTGGCGACCAACCGGGGCGGCATCACGGCCGGCGCCGACGTCACCCTGACCACGCGGCCGCGGAGCGAGGGTGGCGGCGCGCTGCTCTCGCTCGGCCTGGACCCGAGGACGTTCGCCGCCGCGGCGCGCGGCGGCAGCGCGGAGCCCTCCCAGAGGAGGAGGCGGCGGCCGGTCGGGACGACCGTGACCTTCAGGCTCAGCGTGCCCGCCGAGGCGCTCTTCAAGGTCCAGCGACGGCTTCCCGGCAGGCGCGTGCGAGGTCGCTGCGTCAAGCCCCGCCCGCGCAATCGCCGGGCGCGCAGGTGCACTCGCTGGGTGGCGCGGAAGGGCAGCTTCAACGTCACGGGCGTGGCCGGCGAGAACCGCTTCCGCTTCACCGGCAGGCTCCGCGGCCGCAAGCTCCCACCGGGGCGCTACCGCCTGGTGGGAACCGCGGCCGGGAGCCGTAAGACGGCGAGCTTCAGGATCGTTCGGCGTTAGTCACTGCCAAACGCTCACGATCACCGCGACCACGAGCAGCTTGGCGAGCCAGTCGCCGCCGTGGAGTGCGGCGAGCCTCGGAGGCGTGTTCTCCCAGATCATCGCGCCCGTCCAGAGGACGAGCGGGAAGCCGATCCAGAGGGCCAGCCCCAGCAGCAGGCCGCCGGTCCAGTCGTCGATGCCGCCCTGCGAGGCCAGGCCCGCGACCACCACGGACAGGGTCAGGCTGCGCAGAACCTCCACGCCGAGCTTCCAGGGCGGTGGCTGCTCGCCGGACGCGGCCGCGTCACTCACCTCCGCCAGGTCCGCCGCGAACACCGCGTAGTAGGTGGAGCTCAGGACGAACGCCGCGACCGTCGCGGCGGCAACCGAGAGGATGGCGATCTCAGGCATCGACCTCGCCTCCCTCGAGCAGCGGCTTGAGCGCGGCGAGCCGCTCCCGCCACCAGCTCTTCATCTCGTCCGCGGCGTCGGCGTCCGGCAGTCGCTCGTGCGAGACGGCCACGCGGCTCTTCGCCTCACCCATGTCGTCGAAGCCGACGACGACGCGAGTCGAGCCGTCCTCCCAGTCGTAGCGGGCCGTTCGCGGAGCCGTCGCCGTGCGCACGCGGAGGGCGGCTCCCGGCAGCCAGCGCTCGCGGAGCGTCTCGTCCTCGAACGCCTCGAACAGCCGCTCGACGGGAACCGCGATCGTCTTCGACGCGCCCACGGCGAACCCGTCCGGACGCTGCCCGGGCGCACGTAGCCCGCGCGCCCGCTCGTAGCCGACGGTGATCGACTGCGAGTACCAGCCGTCGACCCCCTGCTCCTCCCTGAGCCAGCGGGCGATCTCCGTGTGCGAGCGGCTCGCCGCGCCCCAGCCGTCGAGCGCGCCGAACCACTCCTGCCAGCCGCGTCCCGTGGCCGCGGCGACCGTCTCCTCCGCGACCGGCGGCTCGAACTCCGGGATCGGGAGGTCGGGGCGGTCTCCCTGCGCGATCAGCATCCGGCGGGCGGCCGTGTAGCTCTCGCCCGTCTTCGCCATCCTCTCGCGCACCCGGCGCTTGAACGTTCTCTGCTTGGTCATCTGGATCTGCTCCTTCACGGCGAGCGGCGCCGGGACCCACGCTCCCGATGCCCCGCCGGAAAGGGGCGACAGTGACCGGCGTCCCGATGGCCCTGAGCCACCTTTACCTCCCGCGGCCGGCGGCGTGGGCGCCGGAACGGAGGTCTGGCGCGGGACCGCGCCGTGAATAGATTGTCACCTACTTAGACCTGAGTTCGCAAGCAAACTCATCGCGCAGAGGAGACCGAATGGCCGGCCGGTTCGAAGCGACCGTTGTGATCGACCGTCCCATCGAGGAGGTCTTCGACTTTCTCGCGGACGGCGAGAACGATCCGAAGTTCAGCCCGAGGGTGCTCGAGATCGCCAAGACGACCGACGGCCCGACGGGCGTCGGCACCGTCTACGCCAGCACGGTCAAGGACGCCGGGATGAAGACCAAGCGCGAGTTCAGGATCACCGAGTTCGAGCCGCCGACCCGGATTCGCTGGGCGGAGCAGTCCAAGAACACGATCACGGCTCCCGAGGGCGGCTACGACCTCGCGCCGGAGGGCAGCGGGACCCGGGTCACCATCTACAACGTCCTCGAGGGACACGGCTTCGGGAAGCTGATCGCGCCGCTCGCGCTGCGCGCGGCCCGCAAGGGGGCGGACGAGTTCGGGGCGTCGATCAAGCGGGTCGTCGAGGCGTCGCCGCCCTCGCCTGCCGCTACCTGACGCGGAAGCGCTTCGTGGTCTGCGTCTCGTTGCCGAACCGGTCGACCGCGGTGATCACCAGGCGGTAGCGCCCCGGGCGCAGCCGCCGGGGCGGAACCGCCTCGGCAGGGTCTTGACGTTGGCGCCGGCCTCGCCGTCGTCGCTGAAGCTGCCGCGCAGTGCTACCAAGCGGGTGCAGCGCGGCCGGTTGCGGTTGCGGCGCGTCTGCGGCCTGCAGCGCCCGCGCACCCGGCGACCCTTGGCTTGCCTTTTGCACCCGGAAGGTCAGGGTCGCGGCCTCGGAGAGCTGGTAGTTCACCGCGGTGGCGCCCATGACGATCCCGCGATTCCCGGTCCGGCGGTGTCGCAGGCGCCCTGGTTGGCATCCTGGGTCGGGCAGCCGTCCTGCGTCTCGTCGCCGAACCCGTCGCCGTCGGCGTCGGGCTCGATCACGGCCTGGACGAGCAGCTCGCCGGTCGCGGTCGCCGCGCCGCGTGGGCCTTGGCCCGCCACGAGCGGCGGGTTGAACACGTAGCTGAACTTGTCGCCGCTGCTGTCGTAGGTGGCGTGGACGTTCGTCCCGTCGAGCGCGAGATGATTCCCCTGGCTCACCGGCACGCGCGCCGGGAACTCCCGGATCGGGGTGTCGGAGGCAGGGCTCGGCGGGATGAGCACGGTCGGGCCATCGGCGACCAGTGTCGCGACGGCCGAGTCGTCGTTCGCCGGGTTCGGGTCGGCTGACGCTGGCCAGGCGGAACGTGACGATTGGCCCCGGACCCGCCGTCGCCGTGCGCACGGATCCGGAACATCGTGATCACACCGCCCACCGGGGCGCCCGCTGAGCTCGGATCGCCGTTCGGGTCGGTCGGGTGGATGAACGACGCGATCGTGCACGGATTCGGGAAGCTCACGCACTCGCCGGAGCTGGATGGGTCGTTGAGGAGCCGGCTTCCGAAGGTGGTGGCCGCCTGGCCGGAGGTCGGGCAGCGCGAGCAGGCCCGCCCCCCACGACCACGAGTCCCGCAAGCGTCCTGGTCACCGCCTCGACTCTTGGACTCGGCGGCCATGGTCAAGCGGTGTAGGGTCGGGCAGTGACCCGCCTCGCGTCGGCTGCACGCTGCGCCGCGGCCGACTCTGGCGGTCTGACGACCTCCGCGGCGGCGCGACCTGCCGCGCCGGCGCCGAACGGCACGATCATCTTCGCGAGCGGCCGGGACGACGGGGCGACCGTGTTGAGCAACGCGCCTGGCGCAGCTCTGGACCTCGCCGCGGCCGGGCGGCACCGCCTGCGACGGACGCACCGCCAACACGACGGGCATCACCGGCATCCGGCCTGGTCGCCCGACCACACCAAGGTCGCCTACGCGGCAGGGCACGGGATTCGCCGGCCCATGGGAAATCTGGGTGCGCGACGTGACCCAGCCGATCTCGCTGGTGAATCCAAGGAACATCACGCAGTCGATGCTGTCCGAGGACCGGCCCGCCTGGTCGCCGGACGGCACCCGGATCGTCTATCAGCAGGGTGACGGCGCGATGACCCCGAACGTGAACATCAAGGTGCGTGCCGCCGACGGCACGGGCGGCGAGACGACCGTGGCGGCAAATGTCGAGGCGGCTGGGAGCGCAGGGTCGTTCTTCCCCCGTCCGCACTGGAGCCCGGACTCCCAGACGATCTTCTACGCGCAGCTCGCAAGCGCGAACAATCACGACATCCGCCGCGCGCCGGCCGACGGCACGGACACCGACGGCACCGGCGTGCTCACCGAGGCGAGCGACGACTACCAGCCGTACGTGTCGCCGGACGGCACGAAGCTTTGCTTCACGCGCGATGGCACCTCCGGCACGGACAAGGACGTCTTCATCTCCCCGGTGACCGGCTTGCTGCCGGCGGCGCTGCTCCCGGACAACAGTCTGGACGAGTACGAATGCGCCTGGTCCCCGGATCAGACCAAGGTGCTCTTCGTCCGCGGTGCTCAAGACGATGGCCTGGTGATGATGCGGAACTCGGATGGGACGGGACCGACGCCCACCGTGGCCGACGTAGAGATGACGTTCGACGGCAACCCCGACTGGGCGATGAACCCGTCGCCCACCTGCCAGAACGTCCCGGCGAGCGTCGACCGCAACTCGTTCGTCTCCATCACGCTGTCCTGCGCGGACGTTCCCGAGCCGTTCCAGTCGCAGCCGGAGGAGGTCGAACTGGCAATCGCCACGCCGCCGTCGAACGGGTCACTCGGATCGCTGGACGACGCCGGCAGGGTGCTCTACACGCCGAACGTGAACTTCCAGGGCACCGACACGTTCACCTATACCGGCGGCGACCAGACGTCGGTTTCGAACCCGGCGACGGTCACCGTCACGGTGCGGGGGCCGGGCGTCGACGGGACCGCGTCCGACATCACGGACGTGAGCGTCTTCCCGCGCGTGTGGCGGCGCGGGTCCGGCCTGCCCAGCTTCTCGGCGCGCAAGGGAACCCGGATCCAGTGGCGGCTCAGCGAGGCGGCGCGCGTGACGCTCACCTTCCAGCGCGCCCGTCCCGGCCGCCGAGTGCGGGGCCGCTGCGTGCGGCCCACCCGCGCCCGCCGCGCGCGCCCGAGGTGCACGCGGTTCGTGAGCGTGCGCCCGTCGCTCACGCGCGCGAACGCCGCGGCCGGCCTCAACACGCTGCGCTTCCAGGGACGGCTCTCGCCCCGGAAGCGCCTGCCGCTCGGCACCTACCGCGTGGTCGTCGGCGCGGTGGACGCGGCCGGCAACCGCTCGGCCCCCGAACGCAGCCGCACCTTCAGGATCGTCGCGCGCTAGCGCCCGGCCGGCGCTTTGAGCGCCGCCACCGCGTCGCGCACCGCCGCCAGCAGCGCCTGCGTCGACGGGCGCGCGCGTCCGTGGCGCGCGTCGCGGCGAAGATCGCCCGGTCGATCGGCGCCTCGGCGATGGCGCGCAGCGCGATGCCCGGGTGGCGGCCGGGAGGGCGAGGTCGGGCAGCAGCGCCACCGCCAGCCCGCGCGCGACGAGCGCGAGGCTGACCGTCGGCGTCGTTCGTCCGGTGGCGGATGTCGGGGTCGAAGCCGCCGAGCTCGCGGCAGGTGCGGCGGGTCATCTCGTCCCAGCCATGCCCACGTGGCCGGTCGTCCAGGCCTCGCCGGCGAGCTCGGCCAGCGGCACGGCGTCTCGGGTGCCGGCGCGCCGCCGGGTGGCGGCCGGGCAGCACGAGGTGCACGGGGTCGCGCAGCAGCTCGTGGCGCTCGACGCCCGCGGGCAGCCGCCAGCGGCTGGTGCTGCCACTCGTCGCCGAGCACGAGGTCGAGGTCGCCGAGCGCGAGCGCGGGCAGCGCCTGCTCGGGCTCGGCCTCGATCAGCTCGCAGCGCAGCCGCGGCGCGTCGCGCGCGAGCGCCTCCATCGCCGGCAGCGCGAGGCGCAGCGCGACCGACTGGAACGCCGGCGATGCGGCCGCGGCCGGCGACGGTGCCGGCGGCCGCGGCGAGGTCGGCCTCGGCGAGCGCCGCGCGCTCGAGCAGCGCCTCGGCGTGGCTCGACCAGCACGAGCGCCGGGTCGGTCAGGCGCACGCCGCGGCCGGCGCGCTCGAGCAGCGGCACGCCGGCCTCGCGCTCGAGCATCGCGAGCTGCTGCGAGACCGCCGACGGCGTGAACTGCAGCGCGTCGGCGACCGCGGCGATCGTCCCGCGCTCGTGCAGCTCGCGCAGCAGGCGCAGGCGGCGGAGGTCGAGCATCGTGAAGGAACGCTACCGAATCATCGTTAGAAATCGGAATCGATGCTGACGCTTTGCGCGGCAGGATGCGCTCCGTGCGCTCCTCGGGAACCCTCCTCTGCCTCGGCTCCGGCGCCGCGTTCGGCGCGATGGCGGTCTTCGGCAAGCTCGCCTACGGCGAGGGCGCGACGGTCGGCACGCTGCTCGCCGTCCGCTTCGCGCTCGCCGCCGCGCTGTTCTGGGCGCTGCGTGCTCGCGCGGCGGCGCGCTGCGCGAGCTGCGCGCGCTCGGCCGCCGCGACGTCGCGCTCGGCGCTCGCGCTCGGCGCGTGCGGCTACGCGCTGCAGGCCGGGCTGCTACTTCGCCGCGCTCGAGCGCATCGACGCGTCGCTGCTGTCGCTGCTGCTCTACACGTTCCCGGCGATCGTCGCCGTCGGCGGCGTCGCGCTCGGCCGCGAGCGGCTCGACGCGCGGCGCGCTGGCCGCGCTCGCGCTCGCGCTCGGGCGGGCTCGTGCTCGTCGTGGCCGGCGCCGGGGCGGGCGCGCTCGACCCGCTCGGCGCCGCGCTCGGGCTCGGCGCCGCGGTCGTCTACAGCGCCTACATCCTCGTCAGCGACGGCGTCGCCGGGCGCGTGCGGCCGCGCGCTGCTCGCGGCGCTCGTCTGCACCGGCGCGGCGGTCGCCGCTGACGGTCGGCTCCGCGCTGCTCGGCGAGCTGCGCCCGGGCGAGCTGACGCGCCGCCGGCTGGGGCTGGCTCGCCTGCCTGGCCGTCGTCTCGACGGTCGGCGCGATCAGCCTCTTCTTCGCCGGCCTGCGGCGCGTCGGGCCGACGACCGCCTCGATCCTCGCCACCGTCGAGCCGCTCGTGACCGTGCTGCTCGCGTTCCTCGTCTTCGGCGAGACGCTCGGCGCGCTCCAGCTCGCTCGGCGGCGCGCTCGTGCTCGCCGCGGTGCTCGTGCTCGCGAGCCATCGCCCGCGGAGGCAATGCGAGCGGCGCCGGCATGAGCGGACCGCTGACGGGCAAGGTCGCGCTGGTCGCCGGGGCGACCCGCGGCGGCGGCCGCGGCATCGCGGTCGCGCTCGGCGAGGCCGGCGCGACCGTCTACGCGACCGGGCCGCAGCACCCGCGCGGCAGCGCTCCGAGGTCGACCGGCCGGAGACGATCGAGGAGACCGCCGAGCTGGTGACCGCGGCCGGCGGCGAGGGCATCGCCGTCGCCGTCGACCACCTCGACCCGGCGCAGGTCGCGCGCGCTGGTCGAGCGCATCGACGCCGAGCAGGGCCGCCTCGACGTGCTCGTCAACGACATCTGGGGCGCCGAGCACCTGTTCGAGTGGAACACGCCGGTGTGGGAGCACGACCTCGACAACGGCCTGCGGCTGCTGCGGCTGGCGATCGACACCCACCTGATCACGAGCCACCACGCGCTGCCGCTGCTGGTGCGCCACCCGGGCGGGCTGGTCGTCGAGGTCACCGACGGCACCGCCGAGTACAACGCCGACGCACTACCGCGTCATCGCTGTTCTACGACCTCGCCGAAGACGTCGGTGATCCGGCATGGCGTGGGCGCAGGCGCAGGAGCTGCGCGCCGCACGGCGGCACCGCGGTCGCGCTGACGCCCGGCTGGATGCGCTCGGAGGCGATGCTCGAGCACCACGGCGTGAGCGAGGCGAACTGGCGCGACGCGACCGAGCGCACGCCGCACTTCTGCATCTCCGAGTCGCCGCGCTACGTCGGCCGCGCCGTCGCCGCGCTCGCCGCCGACCCGGACGTCGTCGCGCTGGAACGGCCAGTCGCTGTCGAGCGGCCAGCTCGCGCAGGTCTACGGCTTCACCGACCTCGACGGCACCCGGCCCGACTGCTGGCGCTACATGGTCGAGGTGCATCGAGCGCGGGCGGCCCGCCGGCGACACGCGGCTACCGCTGAGCGTTGCCGCGTGGCCGTTCGGATCGAGGAGTCGGTGCAGATCGCCAAGCCGCCCGCCGCGGTGTGGGACGCGATCGCCGACTACGCGTTCGACCTCGAATGGCGCAACGGGCTGCGGGAGATGACCCCCAACCCTCCCGGCCCGCCGGTGTCCGGCACGAGGGTCCACGAGGTGGTCAGGACCTCCGGCCGCGACTACGTCGCAGACACGGTCGTGACAGAGCTCGATCCCGGCGTGTCCTACTCGTTCGAGGGCGAGGGCACGATTGGGGGCCTCAGGGGCGGCCGATCGGTGCATGCGGGCCCCTCTGGCGACGGTTCGGTGTTCACCTACCGGATCGAGCTGGAACCGAAGGGCAGGATGCGCCTGCTGAGGCCGATCCTCCGCCCGATGGTGCGCTCCGGCCTGAGGAAGGACCTCCAGAAGCTGAAGTCGATCCTCGAGCGCTGACCGCGCGCGCTAGCGGCGCGCTTCCCAGGTCACGAGCCCGGATCTGCAGATGCCCTTCCCGCTGAACTCCAAGGTATTGCTGGGTGTTCGGCAAAATGATTGCCGGCACCAAGGTGGAAGAGGAGACCCTGGACGATTTCCTGTATGCCGTGCCGCCTGAGGACAAGGACCAATTCGACAAGCTGGCCACGGTTCTCGAGGAACGACTGTCGGGGGTCAAGGTCTACAAGATTGGAGATGAGGCCGAAGCAAGTCTATATCGTGGGCAAGACCACCGATGGACAGTGGGCCGGGCTCAAGACCACCGTGGTCGAGACGTTAACGAGCCACTTTCTTGAAGAGTTAAACCACGAATAACACGAATCACACGAATAAAGACAAAAGCAGTCTATCTTTGTCTTTCTCAGTATGATCATATTATCCGTGGTTTAACTCTTCTTCCTTCATCCCTTGCTTCACCTTCTCCTCCACGTGCCCATTGGTGGTCACCGTACCGATCACCCCGGCGGCTTCAGCCGGACACGTGCAACAACGGGGGAGTCCTGCATCCGGGCGACCAGCCACGGCAGCAGCCAGAACAGGCCCAGCGTGAGCGATGGCCAGGGTGAACCGGAGCCAACGGCTGATCTGCCGGGCTCGCTCGGAGGTGAACAGCGGGCTCTCGACAAAGCCCTCGATGACGAAGAAGAAGACCGGCGTCAGGAAGATGCCGAACAGCGTCACGCCGAGCATGCCGCTGAACACCGCCGTGCCCAGCGTCCGCCGCATCTCCGCGCCGGCGCCCGTCGGCGAGCACCAGCGGCACCACGCCGAGGATGAACGCGAACGACGTCATCATGATCGGCCGCAGCCGCAGCCGGCACGCCTCCAGCGTCGCCTCGCGGCGGCGGCACGCCCGCCTCGCGCTGCTGCTTGGCGAACTCGACGATCAGGATCGCGTTCTTGCTCGCCAGGCCGACCAGCACCACGAAGCCGATCTGCGTGAAGATGTTGATGTCCATGCTCGGCCAGTCAGCACGCCGGCGATCGAGCAGAGCAGGCACATCGGCACGACCAGGATCACCGCCAGCGGCAGCGACCAGCTCTCGTACTGCGCCGCCAGCACCAGGAACACCAGCACCACCGCCAGCACGAAGACGAGCATGGCCGTGTTGCCGGCCTGCAGCTGCAGGAAGGTCAGCTCGGTCCACTCGTAGCGCCATCGACCGGCGGCAGCTCGTCGCTCGGCCAGCCGCTCCATCAGCGTCGATCGCCTGGCCGGAGCTGACGCCCGGGCGCGGCGTTGCCGTTGATCGGCGGCGGCGGGGTACATGTTGTAGCGCGTCGAGCATCACCGGGCCGTTGACCTCGCGCGACGTCGGCCAGCGCGCCCAGCGGCACCATCTCGCCCTGCGGCGTTGCGGACCTTGCAGCTGCTTGCAGGTCCTCGACGCTGGTTGCGGAAGCGCGGCGTCGGCCTGCACGTTCACCTGCCAGGTCCGGCCGAACCGGTTGAAGTCGTTGACGTAGCAGCGAGCCGAGGTAGACCTGCAGCGTGTTGAAGACGTCGCTGAGCGACACGCCCATCGTCTTGGCACTGGTCGCGGTCGATGTCCAGGTACAGCCAGCGGCGTGTTGGCCCGGAAGCTGGTGAACAGGCCGCGCAGGCCCGGCGTGCTCGTTGCCCTGCGGCGACGATCTCGTCGGCCACCTCCTGCAGCGCCGTCCAGGCCGATGTCGCCGCGGTCCTCGATCATGATCTTGAAGCCGCCGGCCGTGCCCGAGGCCGTCGACCGGCGGCGGCGCCGAAGACGTCGACCATGGCCGTCGCGGATCTCGCCGGCGAGCTGCTGCCGCAGCGTCGTCGGCGATCGCGTCGCCGGCAGCTCCGGGTCGCGGCGCTCGTCGAAGTCGTCGAGCATGACGAACATCGAGCCGAAGTTCGAGCGCGTTGGCGTTCGAGCAGCGAACGACTGGCCGGCGATGGCGACGCGTGTGCTCGACGCCCGGCGTCGCTCGGGCGATCTCGCTCGATCTGGTCCATCGACCTCCTGCGGTCCGCTCCAGCGAGGCCGCGTCGGGCAGCTGCACGTTGACCAGCAGATAGCCCTTGTCCTGCGGCGGGATGAAGCCCGTCGGCGTCTGCTGAAGCTCGCAGTAGGTCAGGCACAGCAGCCCGCCGTAGACGACCAGCACGATGCACGCTGACCCGCAGCAGCCCGCCGACGGCCGCGTGTAGACGCGCCGTCGCCAGGTCGAAGCCGCGTTGAACGCGCGGAACAGCCAGCCGAGCAGCCGATTCAGCGGCCGGCTCAGCAGCCAGCCGACGGCCGCACGCCAGCGCAGCGCCAGCCGTCGGCCAGCCAGCCGGGCAGCGACGGCCAGCCACGACGTCAGCAACTGCGTAGCCAGCCAGGCGCCGACGCAGGACGAACGCCAGCCGCGGCAGCGGCGTCGCCGTCGCCCTGTCGTCGCGGCCGCAGCAGCAGCGCCGCCAGCGCCGGGCTCAGCGTCAGCGAGTTGAACGCCGAGATCACCGTCGAGACGGCGATGGTCAGGGCGAACTGGCGGAAGAACTGCCCGGTGATGCCGCTGATGAACGCGCACGGCACGAACACCGCCGCCAGCACCAGGCCGACGGCGATGACCGGGCCGGACACCTGCTCCATCGCCTTGATGGTCGCCTCGCGCGGCGACAGCCCGTGCTCGATGTGGTGCTCGACCGCCTCGACGACGACGATGGCGTCGTCGACGACGATGCCGATGGCCAGCACCAGGCCGAACAGCGTCAGGTTGTTCAGGCTGAAGCCGAAGGCCGCCATGACGGCGAAGGTGCCGACGATGGCCACCGGCACGGCGACCAGCGGGATGAGCGCCGACCGCCAGTTCTGCAGGAACAGCAGCACGACGATGGCCACCAGGATGACCGCGTCGCGCAGCGTCTTGAACACCTCGTTGATCGACTCGCGGATGAACGGCGTGGTGTCGTAGACGATCGTCGTAGTCGACGTCCGTCGGGGAAGCTCTTCTTCAGCTCCTCCATCTTGGCCCGGACGCGGTCGGCGGTGTCCAGGGCGTTGGCGTCGGGCAGCTGGAAGATGGCCAGGCTGGCGGTGGGCTGGCCGTCGAGCTTGCTGGTCGTGTCCCGGTTCCGGGCCCCGAGCTCGACGCGGCCGATGTCCTTGATGCGGACCTTCCGGCCGTCGTCGCCGGTGCGGACGATGACGTCCTCGAACTCGGCCGGGTCGGACAGCCGGCCGACCGTGGTGACGGTAAGCTCAAAGGCAGGTAAATCCGAAATCCGAAATCCGAAATCCGAAACAGGGGCTTCGTTTCGGATTTCGGATTTCGGATTTCGGATTTGCTGAGGCTCCTGGCCAAATTGGCCCGCGGCGATCTGCCGATTCTGCTCGTGAAGGGCGGCGATACCCTGGCGCCATGCCACGCTGTCGCCATCCTGGCACGGTTAGGTCTCGTAGATAAGCTCTGGCTGTCACCAGAAGGCTACACGACGAAAGAGCACATGCAGCTGGTGCGGACCTTGTATCAAGATGGTCTGCGCGTTTTTTCCTTTGCCTTTCATAGCCCCTCGGTGGTACCTGGGTATACTCCCTATGTCAACTCCGAGAAGGAATTGGCAGGGTTTTTAGGGCGTTGTCGCCAATTCTTCGATTTTTTTATGGGTGAGTTAGGTGGTCAGACAGTCACACCACTTGAGCTGAAAACGCACTTGCTACGTTCTGCTGATACGACTTCGAAGGAGGCGTGATGAAAGTTTTAGGGATTTCCCCTTTAGATAAAGATTCCACTGTCTCGTTGGTGGTGGATGGTAAAGTGTTGTTTGCAGCTGGGGAGGAGCGCTTCTCTCGCACCAAGTTACAAGACGGTTTTCCGGCCGGTGCCCTGCAGGCGTGTCTGGAGTATACCGGAACCCGTCTTGAAGACATTGATGTGGTAGCCTATCCTTTCTTTGATTGGCGGCGTGAAACGCAACTCTTCACCAAAAACATGCAGGATGAAAAGAGTTTTCTCGATGCGACACCTTTTGGTGATACCCGCCAGCAAATCGATGTGGCGTTAGCCAAGGTGCCCACACGCACGCACAGCATTCCAGGGCTTGTGGATACCAATGAGAAGATGGACAAGCCCTTTCTCAACAAGATGTTTTATCGTCTTGCTGGTACTGAGGGAATGTTGTCACGGAATGTAGCCCACAAAGGCTCACAAGTGTGGAGCCGTGACTCCATCACATACCACAAAATGTGGCAAGACGAGCTAGAAAAAAACCTGAGAGATCTCGGACTGGCGGATAAGCTCAAACGTTTTGATCATCATTTGTCCCATTCGGCCAATGCCTTTTATGCCAGTGGCTATGAACGGGCTTTAATCGTTACGCTGGATGGGTATGGCTCAGGCCTGGCCGGGTCGGTAAGTATCGGGGAAGGGACACGCATTCGTCGTATTCACAAGCTCGAATATCCCCACTCGCTGGGGACATTTTATGAAAGTGTGACATCGTCATTGGGATTTAAGCCGACTCGCCACGAAGGCAAAATCGTTGGTTTGGCGGCGTATGGTGATCCCAGTATCCTCCTTGACCTGGTGATGAGCCGCTTTCATCAAACTCCAGGGGATTTTCGCCTGCGAGAAAGCAACAATATCTATTTCTCGCGCTATCTCTCGACATTGTTCCCCAAAATTGATATAGCGGCAGCATACCAAAAGGCCTTGGAGATTGTGGCCAGCAATTACGTCACACACTACGTACAGCAGACAGGCCTTGATACGGTGGTGTTGTCGGGCGGCGTGGTTGCCAATGTCAAGATGAACCAACGTCTCTACGAGATTCCTGGGGTGAACCACATTTTCGTTTATCCCCATATGGGCGATGGAGGTTGTGGCACAGGAGCCGCGTTCCTGGCGGATCAACGCTCTTTGCAGGACCGCGAGGCGTATGACACGGTGTATTTCGGTCCCGATTATAGCGACGAGGTCATCGCGCGCGAACTGCAAGCGGCCGCCTTGCCTTATGAGTATATTGCCCCTATTGAGCCGGTCGTCGCCAGACTCATGCATGATGGCTCTGTAGTCGCACGCTTTAACGGACGTATGGAATATGGTCCACGGGCGTTAGGGAACCGCTCTATTCTGTACCGTGCCACGGAGCCGGAAGTGAATCAATGGCTGAACCAGCGTTTGGGCCGGACGGAATTTATGCCATTTGCCCCGGCCACGCTGTTTGAGGAACGGCATCGCTGCTACAACAACATGGACGGTGCAGCATATGCGGCACATTTCATGACCATCACCTTCGACTGTACCGATTTTATGAAACAACACTGTCCGGCCGCCGTGCATATTGATGGCACAGCACGGCCGCAATTGGTGCGACCGGAGTCCAATCCCAGTTTCTACCGGATTATCCAGGAATATCATCGCTTAAGTGGTATCCCCTCAGTCATTAACACAAGTTTCAACATGCATGAAGAACCTATCGTCAATTCTCCGAAGGATGCTATTCGTGCTTTTTTACAGGGAAATCTTGACTATCTCGCCATTGGCAATTTCCTGGTGAAACATCCCGTACAAGAGATGGCGCACAAAACGGATAATCTCTCGCATAGATAGTGGTCACTAAAAAATCCCACCCTTGAATTTACGGGGTTTCCCGGCATTTCCTTGGTGATTTTGGCGAATTTTTTGTGTGCAAATTCACCTTCTCCTCACGAGGTGGTGTGAAGAGCCCGTCTCTACAAACGGTCAAGAACGCTCTCGAATAAATTAGTGCCCACTATAGACGATTGGAAATTGTTGGAGAAGTCGAAAGTGCCGAAATTTTCGCCTCATATAGCCTTTTTTGAAGGCAAAAGAGCTGGAGAGGTTTGGGTAAGAAACAATGGCTTTTGAGCGTCGAAGTAGATTCGCCAACAGTATCCAATCGCATAATACGAAAATTTGCGCCCATCAAAATATCCATAATGGAAGCGATTGTGGATGAGAACAATATTTCTCCTTCTAATTTATTATGGATGCGCTTTGTATGGAATCAGGAATCCAGCGTTTGGCCTTCTTTTCTTCATTCACATCACAATTTTCAGACCTGAAGCATTGGTATGGGGGACGACGACGACCCCAGGCGACGGTCGTCGTGCGGCTCGCCTGGCACTGGGCGCTCGCCGGAGATCGGTCGGCGGCGCAACCCTGGGCAACCGCCGCGGGCGACCACGCGCTCGAGCACCTCGCCCCGAGCGAGGCGGCGACGTGGTACGCAGACCGCGCTCGATCACGCGATCGCTCGAGGCAGCGGCCGGCGCCGGAACGAGCCGATCTCATGGTGCGGCCGGAGTCGCCGCAGCAGCGCGCGGGCGATCCGGGCGCCCGCGACACGCCTGCTCGAGGCGGCCGCCATGGCCCGGCGTTCCGGTGCACCACGACGTGCTCATCCGCGCCGCGCTCGCCACCGACCGCGGGCTCGGGCGGGTCGGCGCCGTCGACCCCGAGCAGCTGGCCACGATCGAAGCGGCCATCGAGGTCGCCGACCCCGCCGAGCCCGACGACCTACGCCCGGCTCCTCGCGCTCTACGCCCGCGAGCTCATCCACACGCCGCGGCACGAGCTCCGCCGCGACGTCGCGCAACAGCGCGGTGGAGCTCGTCGAAGCGAGCGACGACCCGCTGCTGCTCCCGCAGATGATGTCGGCGCTGACATTCGCTCGAGGGACCGGGCACGCTGCCGTTGCGGCGCGAGCTCGCCGCGCGCGGCGGTCGACGCGGCGGGCGCCGCCCCGAGGATCCGATCCTGTCGTTCTGGGCCGCCCGAGCCGCGTACTTCGTCGCCATCGAGTCGGCCGACCCGGAGTTGGCCGCGGGTCAGTCTCGGGCGGATCACGACGATCGCGTCCGACCTCGGCGAACCTCGCTGCGGTGGTTCGCCGCGGCGCTGTACCAGGCGTTCGAGGCGATGATGGAGGCTCGGCTCGACGAGGCCGAGCGACTGTCGGAGCTGACGCTCGCGATCGGCACCGGGATCGGCGAGCCCGAAGCGTTCTCGATCTACGCGGGGCAGCTGTTCGCCGCCCGCTCGTTCGCCGGTCGGTACGACGAGCTGTTTCCCTTGGTGCAGGGCATGGCGGAGTCGAACCCCGACGTGCTTCCCGTTCCGGCTCGCCTACGCGATCACCTGCCTCGCGGTCGACTCGACGGACGAAGTCGCGCGACGATCCTGCACCAGGGTGCGGACGACGAGTTCTCGCATCCCCGTCGACTACCTCTGGATGACGACGGTCATCGGCTACGCCGTGCTGACGATCGAGCTCCAGGACGCCGAGATCGCCGGCGCAGCTCCTCCCGATCCTCGAGCCGTTCGCCGACGAGGTGGCGTTCAGCGGCGCGACGAGCCAGGGCCCGATCGCGCGTACCTCGGCAAGCTCGCGTCAGCTCATGGGTCGCCACGACGTGCCGACCCGCATCTGCCGGCCCGCGCATCGGGTGACCATCGCGTTCGGGTGGAGGTACCACGAGGCCACGACGCTGGTCGCGCTCGCCGCGCTGACGCTCCGTCGAGCGGTGCGCTGGACGGGGAGGCGCACGGCTGGCTGGACCGGGCCCTCGCCATCGGCGCCGACCGGGCCCTCCCGGTCGTGGCGCACCTGGTCGGGTCGGTCCGTACCGGACGGCTCCCGCGCTCCGCGGCTACACCAACCGACCAATCATGACCAGAAGCCTCCTCAGCTGCTTCGTCCTCGGTGCTCTCGTCGGACTCGCCTTCGTCGGCGGCAGGACCCGCGGGCTGGCTTAGGCTTCGCGGTGGTGGGGGTCGAGGCGAGGCTACGGGCGGTGGAACAGCGCCTCGCGACAGCGAATGGGCTGGACGTGCGGGAACGTTGGGTCGACGTCGTGTCGCCGGCCGTGCGGGTCCGTGTCCTCGAGTCGGGTACCGGCGACCCGGTGCTCTTCATCAACGGCATCTCCGCCCCCGGCATCGGGATGGCAGCGCTCGCCGGCCGTCTGCCCGGCCGCCGGGTCCTGCTCGTCGATCTTCCCGGCCACGGCCTCTCGCCGCCGTACCTCTGGCAGGGCGCTCCGGTAAGAGGAGCAGGCCGTCAACATCATCGCCGGGGTGCTTGACGGCCTGGGCATCGACCAGGTCACGCTTGGTCGGCAAATTCGCTCGGCGGGATGTTCTCGCTGTGGTTCGCGCTCGACCGACCGTCGCGGGTCGCTCGGGTTGTGCTCGTCGGCCTACCTGGGGGTGCGATCGCCGCACACGCCGGGGCCGATCTTGCGATGGGCATGTTCACCGCGCCGGTGCTCACGATG
>CAWBAP010000004.1:0-379085 GCA_963786845.1 uncultured Thermoleophilaceae bacterium | reverse complement strand
GCCCAACGGTTCCGGCCTTCGAGACCCTGACCGTGATGACCGTCCGCGGCGGCAGCCTCCGGCGCTTGAAGAGCGCCTGGTCGCGCGCCAGCCCCTTCGCCTCTGCGTACGTGCGCGTGCGGCTCTTGAAGGGGCACCTCCCGCGCCTCCTCGCGCACCTGATCACGACCTTCGACCCCGCGGGCAGTCGCGCGACCCGCAGCCTGCGGACGGTCGTCGAGCGGCCTCGCGCGCTGAACCTGGCGGACACGCGACTGCCGATTCGGGGCGGGGGCTGACCGTTGCCGCCGGGCTGCCCGGGCGCCTGGAGCTCGACGGCGCCGATGTCGGAGCCGTCGCCGGAGTTCGCGATCGCGGTGAAGTCGCTCGGACGCGGAAGCCCGCGCTGGTCGGTGACGAGCCCGAACGCGGAGCCGGCGTCGATCGCGGGGCTGCCCATGGCCGGCGCGAGCGTGCGCGTCGGCCCGCCGTTGGCGGCCAGCGCCTCGAGCAGCGGATTCGCGTTCGACGGGGAGCCCGTGATCGTGCCCTCCTCCTCCTCGAGGCTCATCGTCACGATGTTCCTGTCCGTGACGACGGCCGTAGCGGAGCCGAGGTTGAACGGCCCCTCGGGGGTGGCGACCGGCTTCGACGAGACGAGGTCGATCGGCCCGGTCTCGTCGGCGACGATCGTGCTGCGGAGGGTCGTGAGCGCCTGGCGCGCGGTGACCGCGTCGAGCACGACGTCGTAGATAGAGCTGCCCTTGGTCGAGACGGTGTTGCCGGAAAGCGTCGAACCGACGACCTCGAGCGTCCCGCTCAGGTTGAGGACGCCGCCGCCGAGGCCCTGGGCCGGGTCGAGCTGGTTGTCCGGGACGTTGTCCGCGCCCCCGACTGCCGAGTTCTCGGTGAGTGTCGAGGCCCGGATCGTCACCTCGCCCTGCATGTTGAAGATCGCGCCGCCCATGCCCGCGCCGCCGCCGCCGGCCCCGCAAATCCGCCGCCTGCGCCGAAGCCGGCGCCGCCGCCGCCGCCGTCCGTCCCGCCGGCCCGGCGATGCCACCCGCGCCGCCGCCGCCGCCGAAGCCGCCGCTCCCGCCGACGCCGCCCGGGCCCGCCATAGGAGTACCGAGCAGCGTGTTGCCGCCTGCGCCGCCGCCGCCGCCGAAGCCGCCACCTCCGCCGCCTCCGCCACTGGCGCCGGCCGCATTGTCACCGGCGCCACCCCCTCCCCCGACGCCGCCGCCGCCGCCGCCGTCGATCGTCCCGTTGTCGGCAGACTTGCCGCCCTCCCCGAAGGCGCCGCCGGGCTGGCCGGGGTCGCCCTGACCGCCGCCCCCGGAGCCGTCGCCACCGAAGCCAGGCGTCCCGGTGGCGAGGCCGCCGCGGCCACCGAGGCCGGTGCGCGGCCCGCCGCCGGACCCGGGCCCCGCGGCCGTCGAGGCACCGCCCGGCTCGGTCGTGCGAAACCCCGCCCCGCCGCCCCCGCCGCCCGCGCCGCCGCCGCCCGCGTCGGGGCTCGCACCACCCGCCGCCCCGCCGAAGCCGCCCGGCGGCGGAGCGCCCATGCCGCCGCCGGGCCGCACCAACGTGCCGGGGGGCGAGCTCGTGCCGATGCCGCCGCCGCCCGCGCCGTCGCTCACGTTGCCCGCGAGCCCGCCGAACGCCGCATTCTGTACGAGCGTGCTGCGCTCCACCACGAGCACGCCCTGGTTGAAGATCGCGCCGCCCAGGCCGGCGCCCCCTCCGCCCAGGTTCGACGAGCCACCGACTGCGCGACCACCCTCGAGCGTCAGCTCGCGGAGCGTGAGACGCCCGGGGCCGGGCGACGTATAGCCGTCACGGTCCGCCCCCACGTAGAAGAGGCGGAAGCTCAGGGTGCCTCCGGCCTCGTCGCGCATGATCCTCGCCCCGTGGCCCTCGATCGTGATGTCGCTGGCGATCGGCGGCAGCCCGTTCGGCCCGTACCAGTTGTTGTGCGTCGCGGTGACGGCGTAGGTGCAGCCCGCGCCGAGCTCAACCGTGTCCGCTCCCGCCGCGGCGTTCGCCGCCGTGATGGCCGTGATCAACGAGATTACGTCGCCGGTCGAGCCGGAGCACGCCGCCGTGAAGGGGGCCGCACCCGCGGCGGGGGCTATCGAGAGCCCCGCCGCGGCGCAGCAGATGCCGACCGCTGCGCGGATCGCGGGCACGCTGCCAACGTAGACGCGCGCGGCGGCGCGGTCAAACGTCAGTCCTGCTTCAGCACCGCCAGCACGTTCCCCGCCGGGTCCTTGAACCAGGCGATGTCCGGGCCGTTGCCGCGCATGATCCCGCGCTCGTCCTGGTCGAAGCCCTCGTAGCGCTCGAGCTCCACGCCGCGAGCGGTGAGCTCGTCCACGGCCGCGTCCACGTCCTCGACCGGGAAGTTGAGGATCGTGTAGGTGGCGGGCTCGTGGTCCGGCTTCGGGTAGATCATCGTGGGGCGGTCGCCCGCGAGGTTGAGCGTGAGGATGTCCATCGGGCCGTCGGTCACGTCGAGGCCCAGGGTCTCGCCGTAGAACTTCCGCGCGGCGTCGATGTCGGGCACCGCGAACCCGCTGAATGCCTTCGTATTAGCGAACATGTACGTATAGACCAGCCTCGCGTCGGGAACTCATCGATCTCCGTCGAGGCGCTCGGGAAGGCCGAAGCTCTCGAAGGTCGCGTACAGGCGCGCGGGGTCGATCGCCTCGTCGACCCAGCGGGCATACGAATGGTCCGCCGGTAGGTCGGTCGTGCGGGCGACGAACGCGACGACGTCGCTGATCTCCTCCCCGCGGAAGGTCAGGACGTTGAGGGCGAACGGCAGGTACGCCTGCTCGTCTTCGTCCCAGGCGTAGAACGCGAGCGCGGGCTGGCCGTTCGCGCGCACCGGGATCGGCCGCCAGCGCCAGGCGCCGGAGAGCGGCCAGCCGGCGAGGAAGATCCTGATCGAGTCCTCGCCGCCGAACCAGGAAGCCAGCGGCGGCATCGCGAAGGTGGCGTCCGCGGCGAGCATGTCCATGACCGTCTCGACGTCGTTCTGCTCCCAGGCCGCCACGTAGCGCTCCACGATCTCCTGGAGCCGCTCGTCGCCGAGCTCGCGCAGGGTGGTCTGCTGGCTCTGCTCCGGAACGCGCTCCTCGACCGCCTTCCGCGCCCGCTGGAGCGCGCTGTTGATCGAGGCCACCGAGGTGTCGAGCGCGTCCGCGGCCTCCTGGGCCGAGAACCCGAGCACCTCGCGCAGGATCAGGGCCGCGCGCTGGTTCGCCGGCAGCAGCTGAAGCGCCGCGACGAAGGCGAGCTCGACGCTCTCGCGCTGCTCGTAGCGCGCCTCCGGGCCGGCGAGCTCGTCCTCCACGCCGATCAGCTCGTCCGGATAGGGCTCCACCCAGACCGACTCGACCACGGGCTCGCCGGGCCCGCCGTGGGGGTCCGCCGCCGGCGCGTAGTCGACCGGCAGCACGCGCTTCGGCCGCTTCTCGATCTGGTTGAGGCAGGTGTTCGTGGCGATCGTGTAGAGCCACGACTTGAGCGAGCTTCGCCCCTCGAAGCGCTCCAGTCCGCGCCACGCCCGCAGCGAGACCTCCTGGAGGGCGTCCTCGGCGTCGTGGACGGAGCCGAGCATCCTGTAGCAGTGCGCGTGGAGCTGGCCGCGGTAGGGCTCGATGAGCTTCGCGAACGCCGTCTCGTCCCCTGCGCGCGCGGTTTCGAGGAGTGCGGGTTCCATGCCTCGCACCTTAGTAGACGATGAGTTTCAGGCCCCCGCCCGGTCACTGCCTTACATGACGAAGCCCGTGGTGCACCTCGAGCTGCACACCGGGGACCTTCCGGGCGCCCGAGCCTTCTACGCGGGGCTGTGCGGCTGGCGCCCGGAGCAAATCACCGTGCCGAGCGGCTCGTACCTGGCCCTGGAGATGGGCAGCGCCCTCGGCGGCGGGATCGTGGAGTGCCGCGCCCGCAGGCCGCTGTGGCTGCCCTACGTGGAGGTCGCCGACGTGGTGGAGGCGACCGAGCGCGCCCGCGAGCTGGGCGCCACCGTCGTGCTCGAGCCGCACGAGGGCCCGGCCGGGTGGCGAGGCGTCGTGGCCGCGCCCGCGGCGGGCGAGCTGGCCTTCTGGCAGCCCAAGCGCTGAAGGCGCAAGTTTTCGGGTGGTGGGCCGTTACAGCCCCTGACGACGTCGACAGGGAGTTGTTCGCATGTTGCGCAGGCTGGCAGTGGTGTCCGTATTCGTGATCGCCCTAGCCGTTCCAGGCACGGCCTCCGCCGGCCACGGGCTGAAGGCATGGCTCAAGGCCTACTACGACCATCCCGCGCCCTCCTTCGCGCCGACCGCGCCGGCGTCGCCCGTGTTCAGCTCGGGCGGCCCAGGGGCGCAGTGGGACCTCCTCGCCTCGATTCCGACCGGCAACCCGCACACGGACATCGACTACTTCACGCAGGGCGGCGAGACCTTCGCGTCCGTCGGCACGCTCGCGATCGGCCCGAACGGGGGTGGGCAGACGATCGTCCAGCTGACGAAGAACGGCCAGGTCTCGCCCTCGTCGCCCAAGTTCGTGGCCGGACACCCGTCCGCCACCTGCCCGAGCAACCCGAGCGCGGCGCTCGGCCTCCAGCACGACGTCGAGGCGACCCCGAAGGGCAACGCGCTGCTGAATGCGACGAACCCGTCGGCGGTCAAGACCGACGCCCAGCTCATCATCGACGCGACCGACCAGCGCGGCCGCTGCCACGACTCGAGCGGCTTCGGCACCGAGACCCAGCCGCGCGGCGGCCTCGAGCTCGTGGACGTAACCGACGTCACGAAGCCGAAGGAGATCGGGCTCACCAGCCACACCGGCGAGTCGCACACGGTGAACGTCGACCCGAAGCGGCCGCACATCGCGTACTCGGTCACCTCCGACAGCGTCGGCGTCGCGGCCGACGGCACGCGGGCGAACGAGAACCCGACGAGCAGCCAGCGCTTCAACCTCGACGGCTTCGAGGTCGTCGACATGTCCTCGTGCATGTACTTCCCGAAGGGCATGAGCATCATCGAGAAGCGGCTCGCCTGCAAGCCGCAGGTGTACCGCTACCGCTGGTCGAGCGCCGAGATCGCCCTGGGCCACACGAACAAGGGCACGATCTACGGGTGCCACGAGCTCGAGGTGTACGCGAACGACCGCCTCACCTGCGGGAGCGGCGCCGCCCTGATCATGTTCGACATGAGCGGCGCGTTCGACAGTCGCGGCACGAAGACCCCGCTGGACGACAAGCCGCGCGGGACTCCGCTTCCGTGCCGGCTGCGGGGCAGCCTCTCGAACCCGCCCTTCAAGACGGGCGCGCTGGTCACCGACTGCGTCGACGGCACCGGTGAGGGCACCGAGGACCTGAACATCCCGAACTGGCTCGCGTCCGGCGCCCCGTCGCTCGCGGGCGTGCGCTACCTCGGCAGCGTGCACCACCAGGGCCGCAACGCCACCGGCCAGATCACCTACCCGTCCACCGAGGACATCGACTTCAACCACGAGGCCGAGCTGACCGCGTCGGGCCGCTACCTGCTCGCGACCGACGAGCGCGGCGGCGGCGTGCTGCCCCCGGGCGCGAGCTGCACCCCGGGCGCCGACAACACCGAGGGCAACGGCGGCGTGCACGCGTACGACGTGTCGAAGCTCCAGACGACGATGCCCCAGACCGTCCCCGACGCCTGGAAGCCGTACGCCCGGACGTCGAGCGGAGCCAAGTCGATCTACCGCGCCCAGGTGCGCACGAAGCCGCAGGCCACGGTCTGCACCGCTCACGTGATGCACCAGATCCCGGGTCAGAACAGGATCTTCATGGCCTGGTACTCGCAGGGCACTCAGGTGATCGACTTCACCGAGAACAAGGACGGCACGCTGGACTTCAAGGAGGCCGGCTGGTTCATCCCGGGCAACGCCAACGAGTGGGTGTCCGCGGTCTTCAAGGTGCAGCCGAACTCGAACGGCACGTTCACGTACTACGGCGCCACCGGCGACTTCAGCCTCGGAGAGGCCGGCCGCAACACGATCGACGTCTTCCAGGTCACGCTGCCGGCGCCGCCGAAGCCGCGCCGCTAGCGCTGGCGGGAACCCTGGACGCCGCGGTCAGCCGGTAGGCCGCGGCGTCGAACTTCCGCGTCCGGCGGCGGTACTCGAACGTGAAGCCCGGCCACTGGATCGAGTTGCGTCCGTTGCGGTCGATGTACCAGCTGCCGCAGCCGCCCGTGTTCCAGACGGTGTCCGCGAGGCGCGCCTGGATCTCCTCGTTGTAGGCGGCCTGGGCCTCGGCGCGCACCTCCAGCTCGCCGGCGCCGAGCGCCCGCATCGTGCGCAGGGCGTCGAGCGCGTAGTTCATCTGGGACTCGAGCATGTAGACGATCGAGCTGTGGCCCAGGTTCACGTTCGGCCCGTAGAAGAGGAACAGATTCGGGAAGCCGGCGACGGTCGTGCCGAGGTAGGCCTGCGGGCTGCCGCTCCAGACCTCCGCGAGTGAGCGGCCGTCGCGGCCGCGGATGCGCTCGGCGATCGGCAGCTCCGCGGGCTTGAAGCCGGTGGCGAAGATGAGCGTGTCGATCTCGCGCTCGACGCCGTCCCCATCGACGACGGAGCCCTCGCGCAGCTCCCGGATGCCGGAGCTCACGATGTCGACGTTCGGCTCCTGAATCGCCGGATACCACGCGCTCGACAGGATGATGCGCTTGCAGAAGATCTCGTAGTCCGGCGTCAGGCGACGTCGCAGCTCGGGATCGCGCACCTGGCGGCGGAGGTGGAGCCGCGCGAGCAGCGCCTGGGCGCGAAGCCAGCGCCTGTCGCGCGTGATGCCGGGCACGAAGGTCTCGCGCAGCCCGTAGATCACGGCACGCGAGACCCGCTGGAGCGGGGGCACGCGGCGGTACAGCTCGCGCAGCCGAGGGCGGACCGGGTGGTCGGTGTGCGGCACGACCCACGGCGGCGTCCGCTGGAAGAGATGGAGCTTCGCCAGGCGCGGCTGAATCTCGGGCACGATCTGCACCGCGGTCGCGCCAGAGCCTACGAGCGCCACGCGCTTGCCGGCCAGGTCGTCGGAGTGGTCCCACTCGGCCGTGTGAAAGACGTTGCCCCTGAAGCTGTCGAGGCCGGGGAGCGACGGGCTCCAGGGCTCGCTCAGGAGCCCCGGCGCCGCCACCAGCACACGGGCCGCGAGCGGGCCGGTCGTCGTCTCGAGCTCCCAGCGTTGCTCCCCGGCGACCCACGTGGCGCCGAGCAGCTCGCAGCCCAGTCGCGTGTGGGGCAGGATCCCGAAGCGCTCGGCGCAATCGCGCAGGTACTCGAGGATCTGGTCGCGCATCGGGTAGGCGCGGTCCCAGTTCGGGTTGCGGGCGAAGGAGAACGAGTAGAGGTTCGACGGGATGTCGCACTGGCAGCCGGGGTAGCTGTTCGCCCACCAGGTCCCGCCCACGTCCGCGCCGCGCTCGATCAGGACGAAGTCGTCGGTTCCCCGCTGCTTGAGCCGGATCGCCATCCCGAGACCGCCGAACCCGGCGCCCACGATGACCAGCTCGTGAACGTGCGACCCCTTCACGCGCCGGACGCTACCCGAGCCCTATCGTGACCGGCGTGACCGAGTCCAACCTGGAGATCGTGCGACGGCTCTTCGACCTGTACGCCGGGGCGGGGATCGAGCCTGTCCTGGAGGTCTTCGACGAGGACGTGGTCATCGAGATCCCCGCGGACATGTCGGCGGAGCCCGACACCTACCACGGCCACGACGGCGTGCGGCGCTACTTCGCGGGCTTCGACGGGATGATCGAGGACGTCCGCTACGAGGCGACCGAGCTGATCGCGGCCGGCGACCGCGTGCTCGCACTCGCCCACATGAGCGGCCGCGGCGTGAGCAGCGGAGTCGACGTGGGCCTCGACGCCTTCGTGGTGCACGAGCTCGCGGACGGCAAGGTCGTGCGGGTACGCCCCTACCCGGACCTCGAGTCGGCCCGCGCGGCGCTCGACTCAGGCAGCTAGCCGCCCTCCGGCCACCAGCCGGGCTCCATCTCGGCGTCCTTGTTCTCGGTGTTGGGCGCGCCGAAGGCGACGATCTCGGCGCCGTCCGAGCCGGCCTCCATGCCGTGCCGCTCGCCCGGGCCCACGCGCACGGCATCCCACTCGCCCAGCTCCACCACGTCGTCCTCGACCGCTATCCGCGCGCTGCCGGATACGACCAGGTAGACCTCCTCCTGCTCCGAGTGGGTGTGGCCGAAGGGCGCGCGATAGCCCGGGTCGAGCCGGAAGTAGCTCAGGCCTGACTTCGCGAGCTCGAGGTTCGTGCGCGCGAAGCGCGATTCGATGCCCTCCATCCCGTGCTTGGGCGCCATGTCCTCGACGTCGGACTTCAGGTTGACGCGCGTGTAGTC
The DNA here is from genome assembly GCA_963786845.1 of uncultured Thermoleophilaceae bacterium. GTDB lineage: Bacteria > Actinomycetota > Thermoleophilia > Solirubrobacterales > Thermoleophilaceae > JACVRW01. The sequence goes on along the minus strand of CAWBAP010000004.1, from coordinate 370,719 downwards.
CGCCATCAGCCCTGCTCCGCCCGCTCCTTGAGGCCGTCGGCCGCGTCGCCCAGGAGGAAGTCGCGCACCTTCGCCTCCGCGGGGCCCCGCAGCAGCAGGCCGAGCATGCGGCCGGGATCGGCGTCGAGCGCGTAGGTCGCGCGAGTGCGTCCCTCGCCGAGGTCCTCGAAGGTCCAGGAACCGGTGAGCGACTTGGTCTCACCCTTCTCCTGGACCCAGCGGATCGCCGTGGGCGGCTCGTAGGAGAACCGAAGCGTGGCGCGCACGGTCTTCACCTTGGCGTCCGACTCGGTCTCGACGAGCAGCGCCCGCTTGTCGGAGTCGCGCTCGAGCACCTCCACGTCCTTCAGCGACCCCTGCCACTCGGGCGCGTGGTCGATGTCGGACGCGATCTCATAACAGCGCTCCACCGGTGCATCGACCTCGACGGAGCGCTCACCGCTGATCGTTCCCATGGCGGCGAGCCTATCCTGCTCCGGCATGGAACCGGACGCCGTCGAGATCCGCGTGCTCGGCTGCCTGATCGAGAAGCAGCGCACTACTCCGGACGTGTACCCGCTCACGCTCAACGCGCTGCGGCTCGCCTGCAACCAGTCGACGAACCGCGACCCGGTCGTCGACTACGACGACAACACGATCCGCACCGGGATCGACCGTCTGGTGCAGCGCAAGTGGGCCACGCTCGCGAGCTGGTCGAACCGGCGCTCGATGAAGTACCGCCACACGCTCGATGGGGCGCTCGGGCTCGGCGACGCCGAGATCGCCGTGCTCACCGTGCTGATGCTGCGCGGGCCGCAGACGCCCGGCGAGCTGAAGGCGCGCACCGAGCGGCTGCACCGCTTCGGCGACATGGACGAGCTGGGCGCGGCTCTCGACGGGCTGGGCGGGCGCGGCCTGGTCCGGCGCCTCGAGCGGCGGCCGGGGCAGCGCGAGGAGCGCTACATGCAGCTGCTCGGCGAGGGCGTCGAGGAGGCGCCGGTCGCGGCGGCTCCCGCCCCCGCGGCCCCTGCTCCGCCGGCCGCGGGCGACACGGTGGAGCGCCTGGAGCGCGTCGAGGGTCAGATTCGACGAGCTGCGCGAGCAGATCAAGGCCCTCCGCGAAGAGCTCGGCGCCTAAGTTTCCGCGCCGGGAAGCCGACTAACAAGGCAATGTCCCCATCGCGGGTACACGCCGACGCGGAGCCGACCGCGCGCTTTGCGGCGCGCGTCGCGGCGGCGATCTTCGGCGGGGAAGCGCTGATACTGCTGGCGGTGGCGCTGCTGGACTGGTCGGAGCTCGGCGCCAGCCGTACGACGCTGCCCCTCGTCTGCGCTGCGATCGGTGCCCTGCTGTTCACGCTCTCGGCGCGAGCGTCCTGGCGCGCGCTCCATGTGGCGGTCGCGGTCGGCACGGTGCTCGTGTCCGTCCACGCCTGGACCGTGCAGAACGAGCCGGCGCTGTCGGGCGAGATGCTCTACGTCTGGCTCGGCCTCTACGCCGCCTACTTCTTCAGCCCGCGCCAGGCCGCGGCTCAGCTCGCCCTCATGGCCGGGGCCTACCTCGGCGTGCTGCTCGCGTCCGTGCCTCTCGACGCGGTGCCGGCCGGCTGGCTCACGCTCGTGGGCATCCTGTTCCCCGCCGCGGGGCTGCTGCGCGTCGTCCGCGACGGTGTCACGCAGCTCGTCAAGCGCCTGTCCGAGGCCGCGCTCACGGACACGCTCACCGGCCTGAGCAACCGGCTCGCGCTCGGCCAGGAGCTGCACGCCGAGGTGGAGCAGGCGCTTGGTGAGGGGAAGCCGCTCAGCCTCGTGATCGGCGACCTCGACTACTTCAAGTCCGTGAACGACCGCTTCGGCCACCGGGCCGGCGACGAGGCGCTCGTGCGGGCGGCGCACGTGCTGCTGCGGCACCGCCGCGCCGGCGACTCGATCGCGCGGACCGGCGGCGAGGAGTTCACCATCCTCCTGCCGGGCACGACGGAGCATGAGGCGTATCTGATTGCGGAGCGGATGCGCACAGCGGTGGAGCAGGAGTTCGACGGCGAGGCCGTTGCCCTGACCGTCTCGTTCGGCATCGCGACGTATCCGCACCACGGCGGCTCCGCCGACGCGGTCCTCGAGGCCGCCGACCAGGCCCTTTACGGCGCGAAGGCGCTCGGTCGCAACCGCTGCGTGGTCTTCAACCCGGAGATCTCGACCATCTTCGCGCCCGAGGCGGGCCGCGGAGGCGACGAGGTCCAGCTCGCGACGCTGCTGTCGCTCGCCGAGGCGCTCGACCTCCGCGACACCGGCACGGCCGACCACTCGCGCACCGTGGGGCGCTACTGCGCGATGATCGCCGAGGAGCTGGGACTGCCGCCCGAGCGCGTGCAGCGGATCGAGGTCGCCGGGATCCTGCACGACATCGGCAAGATCGGCGCTGCCCGACGCGATCCTCCAGAAGCCGGGCCCCCTGGGCAAGACGGAGCTGGCCGAGATCCGCACGCACCCCGAGATCGGCGCGCAGATCCTGAGCGGCCGCGGACTCGAGGACCTGCGTGACTGGGTGCTCGCCCACCACGAGCGCCCAGACGGCAGCGGCTACCCGCGCGGACTCAAGGGGGACGAGATCCCGCTCGAGGCGAAGATCCTGGCCGTAGCGGACGCGTTCGAGGCGATGACCGCGGATCGCGTGTACCGCGCCGGGGTCGAGGAGCGCACCGCCCGCACCGAGCTCCTGCGCTACGCCGGGGATCAGTTCGACTCGCGCGTCGTGGCGGCGTTCCTCTGGGTGCTCACCAGCGAGGACGAGACGGATAGCGTCCACGCTGCCCGTGTCGCGTAAGCGCTCAGTCTCACTGGTGGTCGAGGGCTCCGACGGCCTGCTGCTCGTCCGGCGCCCCGACGACGACGAGAGCCACCCGGGGGTGTGGGGGCTCCCCGCCGCGAGCATGGCCCAGGGCGAGTCCGAGCAGGACGCCGTGCGTCGCGCGGGAGTCGAGAAGCTCGGGGTCCAGGTACGCCCGCTCCATGCTCTGGGCGAGGAGCTGACGATGACCGACTGGCTCGTGGAGATCGTCGAGGGCGAGCCGTCCGTGCCACAGGCCGGTCCGAACACCCAGTACGCGGAGCTTCGCTGGGGTGAGCTCGCCGAGCTCGCGCCCGCCGCCCGGCAGGGCTCGCTCTGCTCGCGCGTGCTGCTCCGCGCCCGCGGCCTGGATTGGGAGCGGTGAGCCCGCAACCCGGCGTGCTCGCACGCGGACCGTGGCGGCCGGAGCAGGTGGAGGCCGTCTGGCGCGACGACGCCTACGAGGTGCCGGCCGAGCTGGAGCGGCTCGCGGACGGCGCCGTCGCTGGCCTTCGCGAGCGCGGCTCGCCGGCGCACGACGGCCTGGCCACCCGGCTCGTGAGCTGGGATGCGGACGCCGACCGGCTGCGGCTCGAGCTCCAGCCCGTGCGCTGGGCGCTCCGCCTGCTGGACGACGCCTCGGACAGCCTCACGGCCCTGTGCCTGGTCCGCTCGGCCGACGGCCGCTGGCTCGCCGGCCGGCGAGCCTCATGGGTGTCGAGCTGGGCGAACCGCTGGGCGCTCGGCGCGGGAGGCGCGGTCGACCTCGGCGAGAGCCCGGCGGAGACGCTCACGCGCGAGCTTCAGGAGGAGTGGCAGCTCGAGCCGGAGGCGCTCTCGGTGGAGGCGCTCCTGGGTCTGCCGGACGGCATGAACATGCTTGTCGGGCTCGCCACGGTCGCCGACCGCTCCGAGCCCGTGCCGGACGCCGAGCACGACGAGTGGACCTGGTGGCCCGCCGACATCGACAGCTGGCCCGCGGAGGCGGACGAGCGGCTCAAGCTGATGGCAGCCCTATTGGGCAGCTGACGCCCGTCCCGCCGATGCCGCAGTAGCCGTTCGGGTTCTTCGCCAGGTACTGCTGGTGGTAGTCCTCGGCGTAGAAGAACTCGGGCGCGTCCACGATCTCCGTCGTGATCTCGCCGTAGCCGGCCGCGCTCAGCATCTCCTGGTACATGTCGCGCGATGCCTCCGCGGCCTGGCGCTGGGAGTCCGAGGTCGCGTAGATCCCCGAGCGGTACTGGGTTCCGACGTCGTTGCCCTGGCGCATCCCCTGTGTCGGGTCGTGGCCCTCCCAGAAGAGCTTCAGGATCTCCTCGTAGGAGACCTCCTCGGGCCGGAACGCCACGAGCACGACCTCGTTGTGGCCGGTCTTGCCGCCGCAGACCTCCTCGTAGGTCGGGTTCTGCGTGAACCCGCCCGCGTAGCCCGCGGCGGTCGTGTACACGCCCGGCGTCTGCCAGAACCCGCGCTCGGCGCCCCAGAAGCAGCCCATGCCGAAGATGGCGGTCTCGACCCCGTCCGGGAAGGGCGGCTCGAGCGGCGTGCCGAGCACGAAGTGAGTGTCCGGCACGTGGAAGGGGCGGGTGTCGCGGCCGGGCAGGGCGTCGGCCGGCTCGGGCATCGCGGTCTTGTCGCGGAACAGGAAGCTCATACCATCAAGGGTAGTCTCCGCCTCGCGTATGGAGCTGGACTATTTCGCGCCAGACCTCACGGGAGAGCGCTTCCACGAGACGATCAACGAGCTGCGCCGCGAGACCTGGCTCGCGAAGTCGGAGCTCGGCTACTTCGTGCTCGACCGCGAGGCGGGCTCGTTCTTCCTCCGTACCAAGAGCGCGACCTTCCCCGGGCTGCGCATCGCCGAGATGTTCGACGTGGAGGAGGGGCCGCTGCTCGAGCAGATGCGGCGCAACATCCTGCACGTCAACGGCGACGGTCACCGGCGCCTGCGCAACCTGGTGAACCCGGCGTTCACGCCGCGCGCGGCGGACCGCTGGCGGCCCGCGATGCGCGAGTTCCTGGAGCGGCTCTGGGCGCCGCTCTCAGAACGCGCGGGCTGCGAGTTCGTGGCCGAGTTCGCCAAGCCCTATCCGTCGCTCACGATCGCGACCGTGATGGGCGCTCCGCTGGAGGACGCTCCGAGGCTGCACGAGTGGTCCAACCTGATCCAGCGGCAGTTCGACCCGCCGAGCCTGATGAACGAGCGGGATGCGATTGAGCGCGCGTGCGCCGAGTTCTACGAGTGGGCCACCGCGCTGATCGAGCGGCGCCGGGACGATCCGGGAGACGACCTCATCTCCACGCTGATCGCCGCGTCGCACGAGGGCGACCGCCTCGACGACGCGGAGTGCATGAACCTCGTGCTGAACGTGCTCGTGGGCGGGGTCGACACGACGCAGTCGCAGCTCGCCCACGGCCTCCGCGTGTTCGCCGCCCACCCGGACCAGTGGGAGCTGCTCGCGGAGCGGCCGGAGCTGGCCGCGGCGGCGGTCGAGGAGCTGCTCCGCTATGAGCCGATCACGCCGTTCACCGCGCGCCTGCTCCACGAGGAGGTGGAGTACCGCGGCGTGACCTTCCCGGCCGACACCGTGGTGATGGTGTGCTCGTTCGCGGGCAACCGCGACGGCGTGGACGGCGACCCGGAGGAGTTCGACATCACGGCCGACCGCGGCGATGCCAAGCCGCTCACCTTCGGAGCGGGCATCCACTACTGCCTGGGCGCGAACCTCGCGCGCGCGGAGCTGCAGGAGGCGCTCGCCTTCCTGCCGGCGCGCATGCCCGGCCTCGCGCTCGACGGCGAGGCGGAGCTCGGCTCGATCCACGGCATCTACGGGCTGGAGCGCCTGCCGCTTCGATGGAACTCGGCCTAGCCCACTTCGCCACCGACTACGGGGTGCCGCCCGCCGAGCTCGGGCGCGCCGCGGAGGAGCTCGGCTTCGAGTCGCTCTTCCTCCCCGAGCACACGCACATCCCCGTCGGACGCGCGACGCCGTACCCCGGCGGCGGTGAGCTCCCGCCCGAGTACAGCCACACGCTCGACCCGTTCGTGGGCCTGACCGCGGCGGCCACCGTGACCGAGCGCCTGAAGGTGGGCACCGGCGTCTGCCTCATCATCGAGCGCGATCCGATCGTGACCGCGAAGGAGGTCGCCACGCTCGACCACATCTCGGGCGGGCGCTTTCTGTTCGGCGTGGGCGCCGGCTGGAACATCGAGGAGATGGAGAACCACGGCACCGACCCGAGCACGCGCTTCAGGCGCATGCGCGAGAGCGTCGAGGCGATGAAGGCGATCTGGGCGGAGGACGAGGCGGAGTACCACGGGCGCATCGTCGACTTCGATCCGATCTGGTCCTGGCCGAAGCCGGTGCAGAAGCCGCATCCGCCGGTGCTCGTCGGCGGGCTGGGCGACAGGGTGCTCGACCGGGTGGTGGCCTACGGCGACGAGTGGATCCCGAACCGCGTGAAGAGCCCGGAGGCGCTCGGCGAGCGGATCGCCGAGCTCCAGCGGCGCGCGGAGGCGGCGGGGCGTGACGCGATCCCGGTCACCGTGTTCGGCGCGAAGCCCGAGCTGCGGCTGCTCGAGCGGCTCCGCGACGCGGGCGTCACGCGCTCGCTCTTCTATCTGCTCCCGGGGGCCGCGGACGAGGTGCGGCGTCAGCTCACGGAGCTCGGCGAGGTGGCCGCGGCGTGGGACGGCTAGACCAGCTCGACCTCTCGCTGTCGCTCTCGAAGTCCGATTACGGCGAGCGGTTGGAGGCGGCTCAGGAGCGGCTCACGGCGCTGCGGCTGGCTTTGGGAGGAAAACTGCCTGGCTATGAAGGGCGGTTGGGTCCGGCTTTGGCTGTCGTCTTCGAGGGCTGGGACGCGTCCGGGAAGGGCGGCGCCCTGGAGCGCCTCGTCGAGCCGCTCGACTCGCGCCACGTGCGCGTCGCGCAGTACGCGGCGCCCACCGAGACCGAGAAGCGCCACCACTTCCTGTGGCGCTTCTGGCCGGCGCTGCCCGGCCTCGGCGGCATGACCGTGTTCGACCGCTCCTGGTACGGGCGCGTGCTCGTCGAGCGGGTGGAGGAGTTCGCGACCCGTGAGGAGTGGGAGCGCGCCTACCCCACGATCGTCGGCTTCGAGCGGACGTTCTGCGCCGAGGGCGGCGTGCTCGTGAAGTTCTGGATGCACGTGTCCGACGAGGAGCAGCTGAAGCGGTTCGAGAAGCGTTCGAACGACACGTTGAAGAACTGGAAGATCACCGACGAGGATCGGCGCAACCGTGAGAAGCGGCCGCTCTACGTCGAGGCGATCGAGGACATGCTCGAGCGCACCGAGCACCCGCAGGCGCCCTGGCACCTCGTCGAGGGCGACTCGAAGCGCCACGCGCGCGTGAAGGTGATCGAGACGGTCAACGCCGAGATCGAGCGCGGGATGCGCGACTGCGGCTTCCCGGCTGCCCTAGCCGCCGAAGAGCGTGAGGTCCGGCTCGCGCAGGCCCTTCAGCACCTCGACGTCCACCTCCACACAGCCGATTCCGCGCGATTCGGCGAGCGTGCGTGCCTGTGGCTTGATCTGTTGCGCCGCCAGAACTCCACGACAGCGGTGAAGGCCTGGCTCTTCGCAGATGCGCTCGAGGTATCTGGTGAGCTGCTCGACCGCGTCGATCGTCCCCACGCGCTTGATCTCTACCGCGACGTACTCGTCGCTCTCGTCCCGGCACATCAAGTCCACGGGGCCGATGTCCGTGGGCCACTCGCGCCGCATGAGCCGGAGGCCTTCCGGCGGCGCGTCCGCCAGCAGCTCCTGGAGCTCCCGCTCGACGCCCTCCTTCTCGAGCGCGGCGGCCTCGCCCATGTCGTGCGTCACGTCCGAGAGCACCTCGGCGATGCGAATCTCGATGCGGTCCTCGGCACCCTTCTTGCGCACCACGATGAGCCCGGGCTCCTCCTCGACGACGGTGGGCGGCGTCATCCAGTTCTGCGGCTTGTAGCCGCCCGTGTCGGCATGGACCATGAGGGAGCCGTCCGACTTGAGCATCAGGAGCCGAAGCGCCTCCGGCAGCACGGTGGACAGCCTTCCCGAGTAACGAACCTCGCAACGAGCAACGATCAAGCGCACGTTGTGAACCTAGGACGCGCGCCGGACGGGCGAACGACGGCATTGAAGGGGGTGCTCCCGGAGTTAACCGCGTATATCGCGGTTAAGTCCGGAGACACCCGGCCCGGCCCGGGTCCTCGGTCGCTTAACCGTGTATTACGCGGTCAAGTGACGGAGGACCCCCTGCGCGGCCGGGTCCGCCACCCCTTCACCGCCGCCGTTTACGCCGGAAGAACAAGCCGCCGCCGATCCCCAGCGCCGCCAGCCCCGCCGCGATCAACGTCGGCCGCGCCCGCAGCCGCCGATATTCGCCCTCCACCTCCGGCCACACCGCGTCCGAGATGAGCGTGGCCGCCGACTCCGGCGTCGCCGCCAGGTCCGACACCGGGATCGGCTCCGAGAACGCGACCTGCACCCGGCGCGGCACGGGGAAGCCGCCGCGGAAGATCTTCTCGGTGCCCGTGATGGCGCACGGCACCAAGCGGCGCGCCGGTCTCGAGCGCCAGCCGCCCCGCCCCTCGCCGCGGGTGGCCCAGGTTGTCCGGGTCGCGCACGCGCGTGCCCTCGGGGAACAGCGCCAGCAGGCCGCCCTGGCGCAGCACGATGCGGGCGGTCTCGAGCGCGTCCTCGTCCGCCTGCCCGCGGCGCACCGGGAACGCGCCGAGGCGCACGAGCAGCCGCCCGTAGCGCGCCTCGATCAGCTCCGTCTTCGCCATGAAGCGGACGTGGCGGCGCGTGCACACGCCGATGAAGAACGAGTCCCAGAAGCTCTTGTGGTTCGGAGCGACGATCGCGGGCCCCTCGGCCGGGATGTGCTCGGCGCCCGAGACGTGCATGCGGAAGTACACCCGGAACAGAAGCGACACGATCCCCCGCACAAACGCGTACAGCCAGCGCGAAACGCCCTTCTCACGAGCAAGCCGATGGGCTTCCTCATTGCTCACGCGCCGGAAGCTATACGCGTTTCCGGTCGTCGAGAAGCGGGTATCGGCTTCACCCATGAGCATCATCGACAAGATCACGGGCCGTACCAAGAAGGCCGCCGGCGACCTCGCCGGCGACAGCTCCCTGCGCTCGGAAGGGCGGCGCGAGGAGCGCAAGGGCGAGGAGAAGGAGAAGCTCGCCGACGCGCAGGACCGGGTCGAGGAGAAGGCCCAGGATGTGGCCGACCTCGAGCGCCGCACCTAAGCGCGACGATCACTCCGAGTTTGAGGCATGACGGGCGCCAGGACGGCGCCCGTCTGTCGTTCAGGCGGCGTACCGTAGGCGTTCGGGATGAACGAAGAGCAGAAGATCTCGTCGGCACAGATCGCGTACCGGACCGTGCTGCTCGCGGCCGGGCTGCTCCTCTTCGGGCTGCTCTTCCGCCAGCTCGTGACGCTGCTGCTGGCGATCCTCGTGACCATCGTCGTGGCGATCCCGCTGGCGGCCGCCGCGAGGTGGCTCAGCGAGCGCTACCGGATCCCGCGCCCGGTCGGCGCGCTCTTGACGCTGCTCGGCGGCATCGGCGCTGTTCGTGCTCGTCATCTACCTGCTGATCCCGCCGTTCGTCGACCAGACGAACGAGTTCGTGGACGACGTGCCGGCGATCGTCGAGGACCTGGAGAAGGTGTACGCCGACGTGACCGGCCAGAGCTCCGGGGAGGTCGGCGACAAGGTCCAGCGCTTCGTCGAGCGCTACACCGACGAGCCCGACCGGCTGATCGGCCCGCTCACGTCCATCGGGCTCAACCTGGCCGGCATCCTCGGCGCGCTCGTCCTCATCCTCATCACCGCGTACTACATGGCGATCCGCCCCGACCCGCTCGTGAACGGGCTGATCAGGCTGGCGCCGCCACCCCGCCGCGAGCACGTGCGCTACGTGCTCGGCCGGATCCGCCAGTCGTGGATCGGCTGGATGCAGGGCGTGGCGATCGACATGTTCGTGACGGGCGTGATGCTGTACGTGGCGCTCACGATCGTCGGCCTGGACTTCGCGATCTTCTTCGCCGTGCTCTCGGCGCTGCTCGTGGTGGTGCCCTACTTCGGAGCGATCGCCGGCGCCGTCCCGCCCACGCTGTTCGCTCTCACCGACTCGCCCGGCAAGGCGGTGCTGGTGCTCGGCGCGTACGTCCTCGTGCAGCAGCTCGAGAGCAACGTCACGATCCCGATCATCATGGCCCAGCGCGTGCGGCTCCACCCGGCCGTGATCGCGATCGGCGTCGTGGTGGTGGGCCAGCTGTTCGGCTTCGTCGGCCTGTTCGTGGCCGTGCCGATCCTCTCGCTGATCATCATCGCCGTGGAGGAGTTCTGGGTGATACCGGTCGAGGAGGGCCACGCCGAGGAGCGAAGATCGGAGCTCGAGCTGCCGGAGCAGCTCGAGCAGCAGATCTCGCCCAGTCCGGAGAAGGGCGAGGCGCCGCCGCTCAGGCCAGCTTCGTAATCGCGATCACCGCGCCGATCAGCACGAAGATCACGATCAGGACCTGCATGACGATCCAGAAGCGCGGCAGCTCCACGGCGAGCCGGGCTACTCGATGATCGCCTGCCGCAGCGCGATGGCCACGGCGTGCACGCGCGAGTCCGCCTCGAGCTTGAGGATCGCGCGCTTCGTGTCCGACTTGACCGTCTCGGTGCTGAGCCCGATCCGCCGCGCGACCTCCTCCGTGTGGAGCCCCTCGGCCAGCAGCTGGAGGATCTCGCGCTCGCGCTCGGACAGCGGCGCGTCGGGTCCCACCTGGGACATCAGGAGCGCCGGCGAGAGCGACGGGTCGACGAACGGCTTGCCTCCGATCACGGTCCTGATCGCGCGGAGCAGGTCCTCGGGCGGCGAGCCCTTCATCACGTAGCCGCGTGCCCCCGCGGCGATCGCGTCCGACAGGAGCCGCTTGTCGCCGTACGCCGAGAACATGACGGTCTTCACCTCGGGCGCCGCCTCGGCGATCCGCTTCACCGCCGAGATGCCGTCGATGCCCGGAAGCCGGACGTCCATGATCACAACCTCCGGGCGGAGCTTCTTTACGGCTTCGGTTACGTCCTCACCGTTCTCGACCGATCCGACGAGCTCAAGGTCGGGGGCCAGTCCGAACATGAGGCCGAGTCCTTGCCGCACCGTCGGATGGTCGTCGACAGCGAGACAGCGGGTCGCCTGTGACATCGAGTCAACAGTAGTACGTGGACCGCGAAAGGGCCATCGCCTTATGATGCGATCGTGTTTTCCTCCATGGTGGTTGGGACAGACGGCTCAGAGACGGCGGGCGAGGCGGTTCGCCAGGCGACCGAGCTGGCGGGGCAGGTCGGGGCGAAGGTCCACCTCGTGAGCGCCTACGAGCCGGTGCCCGAGGGACGCCTGCGCGAGGAGCGCCAGCAGGTGCCGGGTGACCTCCAGTGGATGGTCAACCCGCGCGAGGACGTGGCCGAGACGCTCGAGAAGGCGGCGGCCACGGTTCGCGATGCCGGCGTCGACGTCGAGATCCACGCGCGCGAGGGCGACCCCGCCGACGCGATCCTCGACGTGGCCGAGGAGGAGGGCGCCGACCTGATCGTCGTCGGCAACAAGGGCATGACCGGCGCCAAGCGCTTCCTGCTCGGCAGCGTGCCGAACAAGGTCTCGCATCACGCTCCCTGCAGCGTGATGATCATCCGGACGACCTAGGGCGCGGGCGCGGGCGGCGCAGCGCGCGCGCCGCGTCGACCAGCCCGGCGCCGTAGCGGTCGGGACGGTCGGTGGGCCGCGCGGTGGCCTCTATGTGCTCCTCGACGGCGCGCGGGCTCGGGTTCGCGCCCAGCCGCTTCGTCGCGATCAGCAGCGCGGCGATCGCGGACACATGCGGCGCCGCCATCGAGGTCCCCTCGTAGATCGGCGGGAGGCCGAACCGGCTGCACCCCGCGGGTGAACGTCTGCTGGAAGATCGGCTTCCCGAGCGAGTCCGGGTCGCAGTGTGCGATGTCCCAGGCGCTGTCGGTGTTCGGAGCGTCGGCGCCGCCGCCGGGCGCGGTCACGTCCAGGTCGTCGCCCGAGTTCGAGTAGTCGGCCTGGCAGCCCGTGGGGGTGGTCGCGCCCACCGCGATCACCGACTGCGCGCGCGCCGGGTAGGCCACCGTGATGTCCGTCTGGTTGCCCGCCGCGGCCACCACGACGACGCCGCGCCTGCTCGCAAAGCGGAGCGCGTTCAGCACGTCGGGGATCTCGGCGGAGCGCACCTCGGCGGGAAACTCGAGCGACAGGTTGATCACGTCGGCCCGGTAGCGCGCCGCGTAGCGGATCGCTCGCGCGATCGCCGCGGAGTCGCCCTCGCCGTTCGCGTCGAGCACGCGCAGGGGCATGATCTTCGCGTTGAAGGCGATCCCAGCCGTGGCGACGCGGTTGTTGGTGGCCTGGGCGATCGTGCCGGTCACGTGCGTGCCGTGGCCGTAGGCGTCGTTCGGGTGGCGGTCGCGCCCGATGAAGTCCCATGGCCGGACGAAGGTCGAGCGGCGCAGGTCGGGCGCGCGCCGGTAGCGCCCGCGGCGCTCGTAGGCCACGCCACTGTCCAGCACGGCGACCAGGGCTCCGCGGCCGCCGGGCGCCCCGAGGCTCTCCGCGAGCGTCCACGCCTCGACCACGTTGATCCCGTAGGGGCCGAACAGGTTCCACTGGCGCCCGAAGGCGGGGTCGTTCGGCACCTCGGCCGCGGCATGGGCGCGCCAGTTCGGCACGGCGTAGACCACGTTCGGGTCCTGCCTGAGCTCGGCGATCGTCTCGCGCACCGAGTCGCCGTCCTCGATCTTGAGCTGCTCGGAGCCGCCGGGCAGCGGCGCGATCGCCTCCGCGCCCGCAGCCTGGGCCACCTTGGCGGCCACGCCGCCGCCCGTGCCCTGCTCGTAGCGCACGAGCACCTCGTCGGGCACGTAGTCAGCCGCGCGCGCGCCCGCGGGGAGGGCTATGAGCAGCCCGAGGGCGGCGATCAGGGGAAGGAGGCGTATCGGCATTGGGCTACGGTGGGCTTCGAGTGTACGAACGCACGAACAATCTGCCCATGCGGAAGTTGTGACGGTCTGCATAACCGGCGCTACCGGTTTCATCGGCGCGCACGTCGCAAAGCTTGCGTCCCGCTCTGGCCCCGTGCGAGTCACATACCGGGAGGAGGGCCGTCTCACACGCCTGGGTGACGTGGATGCGGAGCCGATTCGGGCCGACGTGCTCGACCGCGCCGCCCTCCGGCGGGCCTTCCGCGGCTGCGAGACGGTCTTCCACTGCGCTGGCTACGTCGGATCGCACCCCGCGGATCATGTCTGGCGCGTGAACGCGCTCTCGCCGCGCATCGCCGTCGAGGCGGCGGCCGCGGAGGGGGTGGCACGTGTCGTCGTGACCTCGAGTGTCGCGGGGATCGGCCCTGCGCCGCCCGGCGAGACCGGTACCGAGGAGGACACCTACCGGGGCGGCGGGCTCGGCCTCGCCTATCCCGACGCCAAGCACGAGGGCGAGGCCGAGGCGCTCGCGGCCGGCGTGCGCCACGGGGTGGAGGTCGTGATCGTGAACCCGTCCTACGTCTTCGGCGTCCCCGTTGACCGGAACGCGCCCGGCGAGACCTCGACGCGGATGATCGGCAACTACCTCCGCGGGCGGCTGCCGGCGGTGGTGGACGGCGAGACGAACGTGGTCGACGTGCGCGACGTCGCGAAGGGGCACCTGCGGGCCGCCGAGCGCGGGCGTCCCGGCGAGCGCTACGTGCTCGGCGGGCACGATGCGCGCTGGGTCGAGCTCTTCGAGCGCGTGGCGGACCTGTCCGGCGTCCGGCGCCCGCTGCTCGTCCTGCCGCGCGAGGCGGGGGCGCTCGCGCGCGCCGCGGAGGCGGCGGGGCTCCCGAGCCCGATCTCCGCGGAGGGCCTGGTGCTGATGGCGCAGAACTGGCGCTACTCGTCCGCGAAGGCGCGCCGCGAGCTCGGCTACCGGGCGCGCGCCCTCGACCGCACGCTCGCCGACACGATCGACTGGTACCAGGAGCTGATCGGGACCGGCGCGCTCGGCGGCGGCCGGCCGTCGGCGCTGTCCCTGGCCGCCGCGGGCATGCGCGTGGCCGATCGGACCGGCGCCCTCGGAGCGCTGCGTGCCGCCGAGCGCTACGTGGGGCGGCGGCTGGTGGCCCCGTGACCGTGAGCTCCGGCTTCTTCCCGCGCGACGAGTACTTCATGCGGCTCGCGCTCCGGGAGGCCGAGCGGGCGCTCGAGCACGACGACGTGCCGATCGGCGCGGTGATCGTCCACGAGGGCGAGGTGATCGCCGCGGCGCGGAACGAGCGCGAGCTCCGGGGCGACCCGACCGCGCACGCCGAGGTGCTGGCGTTGCGCGAGGCGTCGGCCCACCTCGGGACGCTGGCGGCTGCTCGACACAGCCCTCTACGTGACGCTCGAGCCGTGCGCGATGTGTGCCGGCGCGATCGTGCTCGGGCGGGTCCCGCGGGTGGTCTACGCGGCCGCCGATCCGAAGGCCGGGGCGGCCGGGAGCGTCCTCGACGTGCTCGCCGAGCCGCGGCTCAACCACCGGCCCGTCGTGGACCGCGATCTGCTGGCCGAGGAGTCGGCGGAGCTGCTCCGCGCATTCTTCGCCTCCCGGCGATAGATCGGGGCCCCTACTGCCGATAAGGAACGGGATGTCCGTGGATCCGAAGGCGATCCTCGAGCGGATCGAATCGACATATGGCCCCCTCGCCGAGGGGGTCCCCTCCGTCGCGTACGTGTACGAGCCCGGCGTCGATGGCCAATGCCTGTACATAAGCCCGTCCATCGAGCGCGTCCTCGGCTACACGCAGGAGCACTGGATCGAGGACGGCGGGCTGTGGGATCGCCTGCTTCATCCCGACGACGCGGAGCGCGTGCTCACGGCCGAGGCGGAGTGCGCGAGCTCGGGCCAGGCGCTCGTCCAGGAGTACCGCATCAGCCGCGCCGACGGGCGCGTCATCTGGATCCGCGACGAGATGACCGTCGTCCGCGGCTACCACGGAGAAGCGCCGCCGCTGTTCTTCGGCGTCTTCCAGGACGTGTCGGAGCGCAAGCGCATGGAGTCCGAGCTCGAGCGCCTCGCGCTGTACGACGTCGCTCACCGGCATGCCGAACCGCGCCCTCTTCAACGACCGGCTCCAGCACGCCATCGACCGCCGCGGCCGCACCCATGCGACCGCCGTCTACTTCCTCGACCTGGATCGCTTCAAGCGCATCAACGACAGCCTCGGCCACAGCGCGGGCGACGAGGTGCTGCGCGAGGTCGCCGCGCGCATCCAGCGCACGCTTCGGCCCGACGACACGGTGGCCCGCTTCGGCGGTGACGAGTTCACCGTGCTCTGCGAGTCGGTCGGGGGCGTCCTCGAGGCCGTGGGAGTGGCCGACCGGCTCCAGCGCGAGATAGCCAGGCCGCTGCGGGCCGGCGGCGCGGAGCTGCGGCTCACGGCGTCCATCGGCATCTCCCTCGCCGAGCCAGGCGAGAGCGTGGACTGCTCGCGGCTCGTGGAGGACGCCGACGCCGCGATGTACCGCGCCAAGGAGCGCGGCGGCGCGCGGACGGAGCTCTTCGACATGGCGATGCGCGAGCGAGCGGTGCAGGCGCTCACGATCGAGCAGGAGCTCCAGCACGGGCTCGAGCGCGGAGAGCTGCGGCTCTACTACCAGCCGCTGGTGAGGCTCGACACGGGCGAGATGGTCGGCGCCGAGGCGCTGATCCGCTGGGACCACCCCGAGCGCGGCCTGCTCGCTCCCGACAAGTTCCTTCCGGTGGCCGAGGAGAGCGGGCTGATCGTGCAGATGGGCGCCTGGGCGGTCGGCGAGGCCTGCCGGCACCTGCGCGACTGGGACCGCCGCAACGGGCATGGGGGGACGTTCGGCCTCGCGGTCAACCTCGGCGCACGCGAGCTGACCCACCCGGACGTGGTCTCGACGGTCCTGAACGCGGTGCGGCGCTCGGCGCTGGACCCCCACAGGCTCACGATCGAGGTCACGGAGAGCACCGCGATGGCGGACCGCGACTCGGGCTTCCGCGCGCTGCGCGAGCTCAGCGCCGCCGGCGTGCGCATCGCGATCGACGACTTCGGCACGGGCTACTCCTCGCTCGACCACCTGCGCGAGATGCCCGCCGACATCCTCAAGATCGACCGCTCCTTCGTCGCCGGGATGTCGGCGAACTCATCCGACTCGGCACTGGTGGCCGCCGCGGTCGCCATGGGCCGGGCGCTCGAGATGCAGGTCGTGGCCGAGGGCATCGAGACCGCCGAGCAGGCCGCCGACCTGCGCGAGTTCGGCTGCCCGCTCGGCCAGGGCTACCTGTTCGCCCGCCCGCTGCCGCCCGACGAGCTCGACGGGCTCCTCGAGGCGAACGTCCAGTTCTAGCGAGCGGCGCGTAGCGACGGCTGACTTCGCGCGCGCGCTTCTGGCCGTGGCGGCAGTCGAACACCCAGTCGCCCTCGGTCGTGCGAACGGAGAAGCCGGGACAACGGAGGCGGCGCAGGAGGCGCGGCATCCACAGGCCGGCGAGCTCGGAGGGCGTGATCCGCGACCCCGGGCGTCAGCGGCCCGCTGTCGAGCACCGAGGCCGCCGGGATCACCCCCACCACCGGCTCGCCGGTGGCACGGTCGACCGTGCCGTCGGCCCGGAAGACGAGGCCCTCGGAGTGAAGAGCGAGCCGGCCCTCCACCGGCCAGAGCTCCGCCTCGCCGGCGACCGGAGTCCACCCCGGGCCGATCGCGGCGACATCCCAGTGCTCGAGGGCGTCGCTCGCGGGAGGATCGGCGGATGGTCCCGTGACCTCGATCTGCCTCATGCGGCTTCGTCCCTATCATCCTGAACCCTCGGAGGGGTGCCGGAGTGGTTGAACGGGGCGGTCTCGAAAACCGTTGACGGCGGCAACGTCGTCCGAGAGTTCGAATCTCTCCCCCTCCGCCTAGAGCCATGAATACGACGGGTGAGACAGGGGCGGAGGACCGGCGGCGGTGGCTGGCGCTGTACGTGCTCTGCGCGGGCATGCTGATGATCGTCCTCGACGCGACGATCGTGAACGTCGCCCTGCCGACGATCCAGGAGGACCTCGACTTCTCGCAGAACGACCTCGCATGGGTCGTCAACGCTTACCTGATCGCGTTCGGCGGCCTGCTGCTGCTCTCCGGCCGGATCGGCGACCTGGTCGGTCAGCGGCGCATCTTCCTCATCGGGCTCGCCGTGTTCATCGGCGCGTCGCTGCTCTGCGCGCTCGCCCAGAGCCAGGGTCTCCTGATCGGAGCGCGCTTCGTCCAGGGTGTCGGCGGCGCGCTGACGTCGGCCGTGATCCTCGGGATGGTCGTGACCATGTTCCCGGAGCCCCGCGAGCAGGCCAAGGCGATCGGCGTCTACACCTTCGTCGCCGTCGCCGGCGGCTCGATCGGGCTGCTGGCGGGCGGCGTGCTGACCGAGACGATCAACTGGCATTGGATCTTCTTCGTCAACCTGCCGCTCGGGCATCGCGACGGCGCTGCTCGCGATCAGGCTCGTGCCCGATCGCGAGGGGATCGGCCTCACGGCGGGGGCCGACCTGCCCGAGCGCGACGCTGCTCACCGGCAGTCTGATGCTCGGCGTGTACACGATCCTCGGGGTCGCCGAGGAGGGCTGGGGATCGAGCCAGACGCTCGCCCTCGGGGCGATCTCGATCGGGCTCCTCGCCGCGTTCCTCGCCCGCCAGGCGCGGGTGGCGAACCCGTTGATGCCGCTGCGCCTGTTCCGCTCGCCGAACGTCGGCGGCGCGAACCTGGTCCAGGCGCTGCTCGTCGTCGGGATGTTCGGGATGTTCTTCCTCGGCGCCCTCTACATGCAGCGGATCCTCGGCTACAACGCCCTCCAGGTCGGCCTCGCCTACCTGCCGATGACCGCGGTCATGGGCACGATGTCGTTCCGCTTCACCGCACAGCTCAACCTGCGCTTTGGCCCGCAGGCGACGCTCGTCCCGGCGATGATCGTCATCGTCGCCGGACTCCTCCTCCTCGCCCGCACGCCGGTCGACGCGAGCTACGCGATCGACCTGTTGCCGGCGATGATCCTGATCGGGCTCGGCGCCGGGCTCGGCTTCCCCTCGCTGATGACGCTCGCGATGTCGGGCGCCACGGCGAGTGACTCGGGGCTGGCCTCCGGGCTCGTCAATACCAGCGTCCAGGTGGGCGGCGCGATCGGTCTCGCCGTGCTTGCGACCCTGGCGACCGAGCGCACCGAGGCACAACTCGCCGACGGCGAGTCGGCCGCCGCGGCGCTCAACTCCGGCTATCACCTCGCCTACCTGATCGGCGCCGGCCTGGTGCTCGTCGCGATCGCCGTCGCGGTCACCGTTCTACGCTCGGAGGTGCCCGCGGCCGCCGCCGCACCGGTGACCGAGGTCCCGGCGCCCGCCGAAGGTGCGCCCATTCGATCGATCCCGCTGGCGGCCGAGCCGGCCGGGCGGCGGCTGCGTCGAGACCGGGATGCGAGTCGTGATCGGCTGCGGCGGGTGCACCGGCACCGTCGTCTTAGAAGGTCGGAACAGGCCGCCTGATCTATGGCTACTCCGCTGCTCGCACGTCGACGACTCAGCGCCGCGTGGAGCGAGCGAACGACGAGGGCACCATCTCCGACGGCCGAAGCCACCCGCTTGGTCGACCCGCTCCGGACATCCCCGATGGCAAAGATGTCCGGTCGGGTGGTCTCCAGGAGCAGGGGTTACGGTCGCCGCCTTCTCGGTGCTCGGCAAAGCTCGGATGACGCCGCGCGTCCTCGCCGGTGACGATGAAGCCCTTGTCGTCGAGACCGACGAGGTCGCCGAGGTCCTCGGTGCGCGGCGCGGCCCCGATCATGGCGAACACACCCGTAGCGCTCAGCCGGTGTTCGCTCTTTCGGGGCAGACGACCGTGACCGCCTCGAGCCCATCGCCGCCGTGCAGGGCCTTCACCTCGCATCCCTCCCAGATCTCGACATTGCGGGCGGCTTCGATTCGATCGATGAGGTAGCTGAGACATCGTCGCGGCCAGCGATCGTCGAACGACGAGGTAGATCCGCCGCGCGTGCGAGGCCAGGTTGACCACCGCCTGCCCGGCTGAGTTGCCGCCGCCGACCACGACAACGTCTTCGCCCGAGGCCTGGAGGGCCTCGAGGTGAGTCGCGGCGTAGTAGAGGCCCATGCCCTCGAAGCGCTCGGCGCCTTCGGCCGGCAGGCGGCGATAGTCGGCACCGACGGCGAGGACGACGAAGCGGGCACGCACCCGCTGACCGTCGGCGAGCTCGAGCGGCCGCAGGCCATCGCTCGCGGGCCCCGAGAACCGGCAGCCCTCGTGGGCGCTCGAGATGACGGCCCCGAACTTCCACGCCTGGAGCGTCGCCCGCTGCGTCAGGTCCGACCCGGATAGGCCCGTCGGAAAGCCGAGGTAGTTCTCGATCCGATCGCTGGTTCCCGCCTGCCCTCCCGGGGCGAAGTGCTCGATGACCAGCGTGGAGAGGCCCTCGGACGAGGCGTACACGGCGGTGGCCAACCCCGCGGGTCCCGCCCCGAGGACCACAACGTCGAAGGTCCTCTGATCGACCTTGGCGCGCAGGCCGAGCTCATCGGCGACCTCGCTGACCGTCGGACGCCGCAGCACGCTGTGGGTGCGGACGAGGACGGGGCACTCGTCGGTGCTGATTCCAAGCCGGTCGAGCAGAGCCTTGCTTTCGGCGTCGGTGTCGATGTCGTGCCAGGTGAACGGAACCAGATTGCGCTCGAGCAACTCGCGGATCGCGAAGGCATCGCCTGACGAGCGTTTGCCGATGAGCAGTTCGTAGCCGTAGCCCTGGCCCTTCAGCCACTCACGGCGCGTGATCATCGTGCGCAGGAGCAGGTCGCCAAGCTCCGTGGAGCTGGCCACCAGCGCGCGCAATGCATCGGGCGGCAGGGCCAGTATCGAGCTCTCCTCGGCGATGACGCCGCGGGCGAGCGTCGGCTCGCCGGTGAACATCGAGATGTCGGCGGCGAAGGTCCCCGGTTGGCATTGGGCGAAGTAGTGGTCGCCATCGGGTTGGCGGTCGATGACGTCGATGGCCCCCGACAGGACGACGTAGAAGGGCGTATCGCGCTGGCCCTGCTCGAAGAGCACCTCTCCCGGGGAGAGCGACAGCTTCTCGGCGCGTTCCGCCAGCAGCTCGATCTGAGCCGCCGTGAGTCGCGGGAACAGCGTCGGATGGTCCGAGTCCAGGAAGCCGGGGACTGGGGGCGGTGGGGTGTATTGGCTCATGATCGAAAGGCCTGGGGAGACCCAGGCGTGAGAGTAGTGCCAGACGCTCGCGTGGCTTCGCACTCAGAGCTTCGGCTGCCATAGGGCGATCTCCGCCCCGGCCGGCACCGCGAGCACGCTTCGCCAGCCGGCCGGGCCCTCACGGGGCCCGACCACGGCCTCGGCGCCGAGCAGGAGCCCGCGCTCCGTGGCCTCCGCGATGTTCTCGACCTCCACGTATGGCAGCCACGCGGGCTCGCGGCTCTCGTGCTCGATGACGCCTCCCTGCACGCGGTCGCCGAGGTGGAGCGCGACGTAGGAGGCTGAACCGGCGAGGACCGTTTCGGCCTTCCAGCCGAACAGCTCCGTGTAGAACCCGCACGCGCGGGCCAGGTTCGCCGTTCGCAGCTCGAGATGGACGACGGGGTTGGCAAGCAATCCGGCCACGTCTGCTTTGACCCGTGCGCGCGGGAAAACTGACCGCCGACCGGTCAGTCCGCGCCGCCGCGGGGGTCTACCTTGTCATGACGTTGTCGCTCGCATCGAACACGGAGGCCGGCTTCGACGAGCTCGTCGAGACCCACCGCGCGGACCTCCATGCCCACTGCTACCGGATGCTGGGCTCGCTGCACGACGCCGACGACGCGCTCCAGGACACGCTGCTGCGGGCGTGGCGCGCGCTGCCCAAATTCCGCGGCGAGAGCTCCGTTCCGGACCTGGCTCTACCGCATAGCCACGAACGTCTGCCTCGACGCGGTGGCGCGCCGCTCGAAGCGCGTGCTCCCGATCGACTACGGCCCGCCGGCCGCTCCGGGAGCGGGCGACGACGAGAGGCCGCTGCCGGAGAGCGTCTGGATCGAGCCCTACCCGGACGAGGCGATCGGGATCGCTGAGGGCCCGGCGGCGCCAGAGGCGCGCTACGAGCGCCGCGAGGCGCTCGAGCTCGCGTTCGTCGCCGCTCTTCAGCACCTCCCGCCCCGCCAGCGGGCGGTGCTCATCCTGCGCGACGTGCTCGGCTTCTCGGCCAGCGAGGCGGCGGACTCGCTCGACACGACCGTGCCGTCGGTGAACGGAGCACTGCGTCGCGCCCGCGTCGCCACCGAGGAGCGCGTGCCGGAGCAGAGCCAGCAGGCGACCCTGCGGGCGCTCGGCGATCGCAGGCTGCGCGAGATCGTCGAGCGCTTCGCCGACGCGTTCGAGCGCGGCGAGATCGACGCGGTGCTGGAGATGCTCTCGGACGACGCGACCTTCGCGATGCCGCCCTATCCGGACTGGTGCCGGGGCCGCGAGGCGATCGCGGAGTCGTGGCTCATGCCCAGCGGCCCCGCGCCGCGGCTCCGGTACGTGCCGACCCGCGCGAACGGCCAGCTCGCGCTCGGGGTGTACCGGTTCGGCGACGGGGCCGGCGGCTACGTGCCGATCGCGCTCGACGTGCTCGCGCTGCGCGAGGACGTGATCGTGGACGTGACGGCCTTTCGCGCGACCGAGACGTTCCCTCGCTTCGGGCTGCCGGACTTGCCAGGCGTCCCCCCGGCTGGAGTTTGGCTGCCCGGGGCCCCGCCCGGGAAGAGGAGCCTAGGGAAGTCCGGGGCCTTGGGAGGAAGCCGCTGCATGGGTGTTGCCGCTCTCCGTCCCTGTGGGAGTGCACTGCCCCTCCTCGGGTACTCGCGGTCCGCGTGAGATGAGACCCTGGAGAGGCCGCCCCCGCCGCCTGCGGGTAGTTGATCGTCAGGGCTCGAAGCTCGCGTTGGGAGGGGGGGGGGGGGGGGCGCTCTTGGGGGTGAGTGAGAGGAGGAGGGGAAGCTCTTTCTAGCTGCACGCGGCGAGAGGGGGGGCGGCCGTCTCATTCTCGTCAGGTCTCGGAAGCGGCGTCGAGGGTCGTCCGCCGTCTCAGGAGGCTCGACGAACCAGAACTCGGTCTTCAGACCTTCGGGAAGGTCCTGATGAGTGTGTGCCGCAGCTTCAGGCCCTGACCGTCTGAACGCCCGCGGGTGGGGGAGGGGGGGGGGCGGGTGGGGGGGGGGGGGGGGGGCGGTGGGGGAGGGGGGGGAGAGGGGGGGGGGGGGGGGGGGGGTTTCGCGTGGGGCTGGGGGGGCAGTCGCGCGTTTCCGGGGAGGTGTCTGCCGGGGGGGTTGCGGGGGGCGCCCGGCCGGCGCGCCGGGAACCAGCAAGTGCAATCGCGAGCCGCAGCACGCGAGCGATCGGGTGAGACGCGGCGTCATCGGTGGCCGGGCCACCTACATCGGTCCGCTGTTTGCGCTCGGCTCGGTATGGGTAATGGTGTGGCAGGGGACTGGCGATCGTCGTATGTCTGGTCGCTGCCACCGGCACGGCGGAAGCTCAGGCCGCCGGTGGCGCTACGTCGCGCTGGGCGACTCGTACACCTCCGCGCCGCTCGTGCCGAACCAGCACGGCGAGCCGATCGACTGCGGGCGCTCCGACCACAACTACCCCTCGCTCGTCGCGGAGGCGCTGAAGGTCGAGACCTTCGTGGACGTGAGCTGCGGCAGCGCGCAGACGAAGCACATGACGGAGCCGCAGACCGAGCTGCCGCTCGGTGGCACGAACCCGCCGCAGTTCGACGCGCTCCGGGCCGACGCCGCGCTCGTGACGGTCGGGATCGGCGGCAACGACGCCGGGCTCGTGGGGGTCGCCGAGAAGTGCGCCGAGCTCGGCGTCACGAACCCGACCGGCACGGCCTGCCGCGACCACTTTGCGCCCGGCGGGAACGACACTGTGGCCGCCAAGATCGAGGCCGCGAAGCCGAAGATCGCGGCCGTGCTCCAGGGCATCCACCAGCGCTCACCGAACGCGCGCGTCGCGATCGTCGGCTACCCGGACGTGTTGCCGAAGAACGGCGGGAGCTGCTACCCGATGGTCCCGCTCAGCCCCGACGACATCCGTTACATCGACGAGCTGATCGTGCGGATCAACGCCATGATCGAGGAGCAGGCGGCCGCGAACGACGCGGAGTTCGTCGACACCTACGCGGACAGCGGCGGCCACGACGTCTGCAAGCTGCCGCCGGAGCGGTGGTTCGAGGGCCTCGTGCCGACCGAGCCCGCCTATCCGCTCCACCCGAACGGCAAGGGCGAGGCAAGCATGGCGCGCTCCGCCATCGCGCTGCTGTCGAAGCCGCGCGACGGCTCCGGCGGCGAGCCCGCGAGCGGCGGATCCACGCGCTGCCTCGCACGCCGCCCGGCGATCGGGTCACGCGGGATCGGGCGCATCAGGCTCGGCTACACGCGGCGAGGGCTCACTCGCAGAGTCGCCGTCGTCCCGACCCGCCGGACCCGATCGGCCTACAGCTACTGCACCAGGCGCGGCTCCGGGCGCGTGACCGCGCTGTTCTCGAAGAGCGGCCGCGTGGAGCTGGTCGTGAGCACCGCGCCCGTGGCCGCCTTCCGGCGCGCGTATCCCACGCGGCGGAGGATCGCGCCGGGCCTGTTCCGCGCCTCGCCGCGCAGCCGCCGGCTGCTCGGCGTCCGCGGCGGCCGGGTGCGCTTCGTCGCGGTGGCGGCCCCCGCCCTGCTCGGGAAGCCGGGCCGCATGGCTCGGGACCTGCGGCTCGCGCGCCGCTGAGCCGTTTCGTCACAGCTCTTTCACGTCCGCCGCCTCGCCCTCCAGCACACTGAGGCCCCGTGGCGGGCACGCGGCGCGAGTTCATCGGCATCGGGGTCGGTGCCGCCGCGACCATCGGCCTCGGCGCCGCGTTCTGGGAGGACGTCTTCGGGGCCGCTCGCTCCGCCGCGCGCAGCCCGCGCCACGGCTACGGCCCGCGCGGCGCCGCCGACGAGCACGGGCTGCGGCTCCCGGAGGGCTTCAGCTCGCGCGTGATCGCTCGCGGCCGCGAGCCGGTGCCGGGCACCGGCTACCGCTGGCACGAGGCGTCCGACGGAATGGCGTGCTTCCCGGCGGACGACGGCGGCTGGATCCTCGTGTCGAACTCGGAGAGCTTCCGCGGGGGCGCCTCGGCCGTGCGCTTCAGCGCCGGCGGCGAGGCCCGCTCGGCGTACCGGATCCTCGACGGCACGACCCAGAACTGCTCAGGCGGCGGCACGCCGTGGGGGACGTGGCTGTCCTGCGAGGAGATCCAGGGCGGCCTCGTGTGGGAATGCGACCCCGCCGGGAGGCGGAGGGCGCTGAGCCGCCCGGCCATGGGCACGTTCAAGCACGAGGCCGCGGCCGTGGACCCGCGCGGGAGGCGCATCTACCTCACCGAGGACCTGATGGACGGCGGGCTCTACCGCTTCACGCCCACGCGCTGGGAGGACCTGAGCGACGGCCTCCTCGAGATAGCGACCGTCGACCGGAGCGGCGGGGTCGGCTGGAGCGAGGTCCCCGACCCGGCCGCGCGCCGCCAGGCCACCCGCAGCCAGGTGCGAGGCAGCACGCGCTTCAAGCGTGCGGAGGGCATCTGGCACGACGACGGCGTCCTCTACGTGACGACAACGGGTGACCACCGCGGGCACGCCTACGACATCGAGCGTGAGCGGATCGAGGTCATCTACGACGGTCTCGCCCCGGGGCGCGCCACGCCGCTGCTGCGCGTCGACCAGCTCACCGCGAACCGAGCCGGCGAGGTGTTCGTCTGCGAGGACATCGCCACCGAGGAGATCGACATCGGGCTGATCGACCGCGCCGGCCGCGTGTCGAAGTTCCTCTCGGCCACTGGGCCCGACCACGTGGGGTCGGAGCTCACCGGCGTGACCTTCGATCCGTCGGGGAGCCGCATGTACCTCTCGTCGCAGCGCGCGTTCGGGAGGGGCGCGCCCCCCGGCCCCGGCGCAATCTACGAGGTGTCGGGGCCGTTCAGGGGTTCACGGGCCTTTCACGAGACGGCTCACAACCCGTAACAATCCGCGATTTGCAGGGATTTAGCGTCCTGAGCCATGACGCGATTCCTCCCGGGCGCGGCCGCCTTCGTCGCCGCGATCCTCGTTGCGCTACTCGGCCTGTACGCCAACGCCGGCACCCCGCCGCGAGCCGAGTCGAACCAGGCGCGGGGCCTCGTGAAGCTGCGCCTGCTCGGCGTGAACGACCTGCACGGCCACCTCGAGGCGCCGCGGCCCGGCATCGGCGGCGCCGCCTGGCTGAAGGCGCACCTGGACCGCGCGACGGTTCCGGGCCGGACCATTCGCGTGCACGCGGGCGACATGATCGGCGCCTCGCCGCTCGTCTCGAGCTGGTTCCACGACGAGCCGACAATGGAGGCCGGGAACGAGCTCGGCTTCGACGTCGGGACGCTCGGCAACCACGAGTTCGACGAGGGCGGTGACGAGCTGCTGCGAATGCTGCGCGGCGGGCGGCGCACCGGCCAGGAGGCGCTCAGGCGCGACGCGGACGGAAGCCTCGTGAACACCTCGTCGCCGGACTACGCCGGAGCGAGCTATCCCTACATCGCTGCGAACACGATCGATCGCGAGGGCGAGCTGCGGCTACCCCCGTACGCGATCGTGGAGCGCGCGGGCGTGAGGGTCGGATTCATCGGCGTGACCACCCCGTCCACGCCGACCTTCCTCCTCGACCGGCACGCGCGACGCTTCACCTTCACCGACATCTCCGACACGGTGAACCGCTCGGTGGCCGAGCTGCGCAAGCGCGGGGTGCAGGCGATCGTGGTGCTGGCCCACGCCGGCGGCCCGGAGCAGGACGAGTCCGACGCCCCCGACTTCGTGGGCGAGATCGTCGAGGAGGCGCGCGAGATGAGCTCCGAGGTGGACGCGGTGATCGCGGGGCACAGCCACTCCCGGCTCGACATCCGCGTGCCGAACGTCGACGGCTCCGGCGACAAGCTGATCGTGGAGGCGCTCTCGTACGGCGTCGCGTACGACCTCGTGGACCTCACGATCGACCGGCGGACCGGAGAGGTGGTGGCGAAGAGCGGCCGGGTCCCGGCCACGCCGCACGACGTGGTGGGTGACGCCGAGGTCGCGGCGCTGGTGGAGGGCTACCGCCGGCGCGTGGCGCCGCTCGCCGCCAGGGTGCTCGGCCGCACGGAGACGGGCCTGACGCGCGCCGGCGGCGAGCTCGGCCGGCTCGCCGCCGACGCGGAGCGGACGTTCGCCCGGACCGACGCGGCGGTGGTGAGCCGCGGAGCGCTGCGCGCCGACATCGGCGCCGGCCCCATCACCTACGCCGAGCTTGCCGAGGCGCTGGCGTACGACCACCCCGTCGTGCGCATAAGGCTGACCGGGCGCGAGCTGCGGGCTTTCGCCGCCGGCGCGGGCTTCTACTCCGGCCCGGCCGAGCTCGATCCGGACAGGATCTACACGGTCGCGGGCAGCGAGCTGATGATGGGGCACGGGCCCGCGGTCGGCACCGAGGTCGAGGCGGTCGCCTGGTACCTCGACCGCTGAGCTGTTCCTCGGCGGCGATACTGCGCCTCCGTGCAGGAGCCGCTCGACACGGACGTCGCCATCGCCGGCGCAGGTGTCGTCGGTTGCGCGATCGCGCGTGAGCTGACCCGCTTCGACCTGCGCGTGACGCTGCTCGAGGCCGGGCCGGACGTGGGCGCCGGCACGAGCAAGGCCAACACCGCCCTGCTGCACACCGGCTTCGACGCGAAGCCGGGCACGCTCGAGGCCCGGCTCGTCGCGCGCGGGTACGTGCTGCTCGGCGAGTACGCCGAGCGCGTGGGGATCCCGGTCGAGCGGACCGGCGCGGTGCTGGTGGCCTGGAACGAGGAGCAGATGGCGGAGCTGCCCGGCATCCTCGAGCGGGCCCGCGCGAACGGCCATTCCGATCTCCGCGAGCTCGGCGCGGACGAGCTCTACCGGCGCGAGCCGCACCTCGGGCTGGGCGCCCATGGAGCGATCGAGGTGCCCGGCGAGGGGCTCGTCTGCCCGTTCACGACTCCGCTCGCCTACGCGACCGAGGCGGTGCTGGCGGGCTGCGAGCTGCGCCGCTCCACGCCGGTCACCTCCGTCGAGCGGCTCGAGGGCGGCGGGTTCCGGCTCGCGACCCCGACCGGAGGCCTCACCGCGCGCTATCTGGTGAACGCGGCCGGGCTGCACGCCGACGAGCTCGACCGCATGCTCGGGCAGGACGGCTTCACGGTCACGCCGCGGCGTGGAGAGCTGATCGTCTTCGACAAGCTCGCGCGCCCGCTGGTCAACCAGATCGTGCTCGCCGTGCCCACGAAGGTGACGAAGGGCGTGCTGATCGCGCCGACGGTGTTCGGCAACGTGATGCTCGGGCCGACCGCCGACGACGTCGAGCGAAAGGACGACACCGGTTCGACCCGGGAGGGGCTCGACTACCTGAAGGGCGAGGGCGCCCGCATCATGCCCGAGCTGCTGCGCCACGAGGTCACCGCGGTGTACGCCGGGCTGCGCGCGGCGACCGAGCACGTGGACTACCAGCTGACCGTGCATGCCCCCGACGGCTACGCGTGCGTGGGCGGCATCCGCTCGACCGGCCTGTCGGCCTCGATGGCGATCGCCGAGCACGTGCGCGAGGAGCTCGGCGCGGCCGGCCTGCGGCTCGAGCCGAGGCCGGGCGCCCCGCCCGAGCTCCGGATGCCGAACATCGGCGAGCGCGGCGAGCGCCCCTACCAGCGCGCGGACCTGATCGAGCGCGACCCCGACTACGGCCGGATCGTCTGCTTCTGCGAGCGCGTGACCCGCGGCGAGCTCCGCGACGCGCTCGACGGGCCGGTCCCGGCCGTGGACCTCGACGGCCTGCGGCGCCGCACCCGCGCGCACATGGGCCGCTGCCAGGGCTTCTTCTGTGGAGCCGAGCTCGCCGCCCGGCTCGACGGGAGCGCGCGATGACGGTCCTAGTCGTCGGCGCGGGGCCGGCAGGCCTGGCCGCGGCGCTGGAGCTGCGGCGGCGGGACACGCACGACGTGCTGGTCGTCGAGCGCGAGCCCGCCGCGGGCGGCATCCCCCGCCACGCGCGGCACCAGGGCTTCGGTCTGCGCGACCTCCGGCGGCCGCTCTCGGGCCCGGCGTACGCGCGCCGCTACGCCCGGCTGGCGGCCGAGGCCGGCGCAGAGATCCGGACGGAGACGATGGTCACCGGCTGGTCGCCGGACGGGACGCTCGAGCTCACCGGGCCGCGGGGACGGGAGACGCTGGATCCCGACGCGACGATCCTCGCCACCGGCTGCCGCGAGCGGCCGCGCTCGGCGCGGCTCGTGCCGGGCTCTCGGCCCGAGGGCGTCATGACCACCGGAACGCTCCAGCAGCTCGTCTACCTGCACGGGCGGCGGGTCGGCGAGCGGGCGCTCGTCGTCGGGGCGGAGCACGTGAGCTTCTCGGCCCTCCTGACGCTGGCGCACGGCGGCGCGCGGGCGGTCGGCATGACGACCGAGCTGCCGCGCCACCAGTCGCTCGCCCTCTTCCGGGCGGGTGCCGCGCTTCGCTGGCGCGCCCCGCTGTGGACCCGCACCGCGGTCACGGCGATCCACGGCCGGCCTCGCGTGGAGGAGGTGGAGCTGACCGACCTCGACAGCGGGCTTACGCGGCAGGTGGTGTGCGACACCGTCGTCTTCACGGCCGACTGGATCCCCGACCACGAGCTCGCCGTGATGGCCGGCCTGGCCATGGACCCGGGTACGCGCGGCCCGGCCGTGGACGCGGCGCTCCGGACCTCGCGGCCGGGCATCCTCGCCGCCGGCAACCTGCTCCACGGCGCCGAGACCGCGGACGTGGCTGCTCTGAGCGGGCGCCACGCGGCCGCGGCCGCCGCCGGGCTCGTGCGGGGCAGCGAGGCGCCGGAGCGCCGCGTCGCGCTCGAATGCGAGCCGCCGCTTCACTGGGTCGCTCCGAACGCGATAGCGCCCGGTGCGGGTGCGCCCCCGCGCGGGCGCTTCGCCCTCCGCTCGCTGGAGTTCGCGCGGCGCCCGCTCGTGGAGGTCGTCCAGGACGGCCGCGTGCTCTGGGCGGGCCGGATCGCGCGGCTCGTGCCCGGTCGCTCGGCGGCCCTGCCGCACGCGTGGACGGCGGACGTGGACCAGGAGGGCGGCCCGGTAAGCGTGCGGCTCGGGTCGCGCGGGTAAGGAGGGGCCATGGAGCACGACGAGCAGGCGGACCGCATGGAGGAGGACGCCGAGCGGATGGAGGAGCACTCCGACCAGCTCGGCGAGCGCATCGAGGACATCCAGGGCGACTGGGAGCGAAAGGAGCAGGACGTCTCCGTTCCGGGCGCCCAGCCCGAGGAGGCCGACGAGGACGAGGAGGACGGATCGTGATGGAGACGCCCGACCAGTCGGACCAGCTTCCCGAGGAGGGGCAGCCGGAGGCGACCCCGGACGACACCGCGGGCGAGCACGACACGGAGAGCCCCGGCGTGCCGGGCGAGGAGGAGACGGGCACCGGCAACCCGGACGCGGCGGGGGCCGAGGACCCGGAAGCCGAAGACTGAGCAGGAGCTGTCGATTTCCGGGCTTCCCGGTCGTCTAGGAGAGGACAGCCATCCGTACTCTCCAAGGGGGAAGCCATGAAGTACCTGCTTCTGATCTACGGCAACATCACGCGCGACGAGGTCGCGGCGCTCAGCGAGGATGAGCAGAAGGCGCTGTACGCGGACTGGGGCGCCATCAACAGCACGCCGGGAGTGACTCCCGGCACGGAGATGGAGGACCCGTCCGCGGCCACCACCGTCCGGGTGGAGGGCGGTGAGACGCTTGTGACCGACGGCCCCTTCCCGCAGACGAAGGAGGCGCTCGGCGGCTTCTTCACGCTCGAGGCCGACGACCTCGACGCGGCGATCGAGCTGGCGGCGCGCATCCCGACCGCCCGCATGGGCGGCGCCATCGAGGTGCGCCCGCTGGTGGAACGCTGATCGAGCGGGCCTTCCGGGAGCACTGGGGCCGCGTCCTTGCCTCGCTGGTGGGCTTCCTCGGCGATTTCGACCTCGCCGAGGAGGCCACCCAGGAGGCATTCGCGAAGGCCGCGCAGCGCTGGCCGGCCGACGGCGTGCCCGCCAACCCCGGCGCCTGGCTGGTCGCGACCGCGCGCAACCACGCGATCGACCGCATCCGCCGGGAGCGCACGCTCGCGGCCAAGACGAGGCTGCTCGAGCGGCCCGAGGCCGAGGAGGAGGAGATGGACGAGACCGTCTTCCCGGACGAGCGGCTGGAGCTCATCTTCACCTGCTGCCACCCCGCGCTCGCCACGGAGGCGCAGGTGGCGCTGACCCTGCGCGCGCTCGGCGGCCTGACCACCGACGAGATCGCGCGCGCGTTCCTGGTCCCGGAGCCGACCATGGCGCAGCGGCTGGTGCGGGCGAAGCGCAAGATCAAGGCTGCGGGCATCCCGTTCCGCACTCCACCGGCGCACCTGCTGCCGGACCGGCTGGCCGCGGTGCTCGCGGTCGTCTACCTGATCTTCAACGAGGGCTACGACGGCCGCGGCGACCTGGCGACGGAGGCGATCCGGCTCGGCGAGGCGCTTGCGGAGCTGATGCCGGACGAGCCCGAGGTGCACGGCCTCCTCGCGCTCATGCTCCTGAACGACTCGCGCCGGAGCGCGCGCTTCCGGGACGGCGAGCTCGTGCTGCTGGCGGACCAGGACAGGACGCTCTGGGACGACGGGCAGATCCAGGCCGGCCGCGCGGCCCTGGACCGCGCGCTCGCTCTGCGCGGCCGCGGTCCCTACCTGCTCCAGGCCGCGATCGCGTCGCTGCACGCCGACGAGACGCTCGACTGGCCCCAGATCGCGGCGCTGTCCGGCGAGCTCGCGCGTCTCACGCCCTCGCCCGTCGTCGAGCTGAACCGCGCCGTCGCCGTGGCGGAGGCGGAGGGCCTCGAGGCCGGGCTTGCCGCCGTGGACCGGCTCGACGGGCTCGACTCCTACCACTACTTCCACGCGACACGCGCCGACCTCCTGCGGCGCCTCGACAGGCCGGCCGAGGCTCGCGCCGCGTACGAGCGTGCGCTCGAGCTCGTGCGCTCCGAGGCCGAGCGGCGCTTTCTCGAACGGCGCGTGGCCGCTCTTTAGCCGTCGTCCGCGGGGCCAGCGCGTACTCTCGGAGCGTGGACGCGTTCCGGGGGCCGGCCAAGGCGGGATTCGCGGCACTCTTCGCCGTGGGCCTGCTGCTGCTGTTCGTCAACCCGCCCTCGCTTGACGGCGCGGAGGGTCTTCTGCTCGTGCTGGGCGGAGCCGTCGCGCTCGTCCTCGTTGTGGCCTGGGCGAGCGTGGCGCTCGCCGGCAGCGACTCGATGCCCGAGCACGAGTTCGAGCGGCTCGTCCGCCGCAGCGAGGAGCTCGCCGCAAGCCCGGGGCTCCGGATCGGGGTCGAGGAGTTCGACCTGCTCGTGGCCGAGGCGATCGACCGCCTGCCCGAGGACTTCCAGCGGCTGCTCGACGACACCCCCGTGGTCGTCTCCCAGCTTGGCGCGGAGAACCGCGCGTACGGCCACTACTTCGGGGACACCGTCGCGCGCGACAACTATCCGGACCGGATCGTCGTCTACCAGGACACGCTCGAACGCGACTTCGGGCACGACCCCGAGCTCCTGCGCGCCCAGGTCGAGCGCACCCTCCGCCACGAGCTCGCGCACCACCTGGGCTGGCACGAACGCGGCGTGCAGGACCTCGGGCTCTAGCGGCCGCGTTGACTTCGCCCTGATATATGAGGTAGGACAGACTCTTCCACGCAGCTCCAGGAGGGGTCCACACATGTCGTACCGCAAGCTCGTCGCGTTCCTGTTCGCCGCTTTCCTCATCACCGCCGTCCCGGCGCAGGCGGCGCCGGAGCGGCCGACGCGGGTCGTGATCATCATGCTCGACCAGGCGCGCGCCGACACGATCGACCGCTACGACATGGACAACGTGAAGGAGCTCCAGCGGGAGGGCACGAACTTCCCGAACGGGCTCGTTGGGCACATGGCCGCCGAGACCGTGATCAGCCACAACGTGGTCACGAGCGGGCTGCTGCCGAAGAACATGGGCTGGTCCAACGAGGTCTACCGCGACGTGAACGGCGTGCTCAGCGCCACGCCCGGCGTCCCGACCGTGCCGCCCTCGTACTTCATCACCTCGAGCATGTCGTGCGCCGAGTTCGGCAAGCTGATCGAGGCGGGGCAGTACCCGAAGCTCCAGGACTACCTCGACGCGAAGTTCGGCCCGCAGTCGGTGTTCGCATCGATCTCGCAGAAGCGCTCGTCGGCGTGCACCGCGGGCCACACCAGCTCGGTGGTGCCTGACGGCAGCGCCACGGACCCGGAGGACCTGATCTTCCAGATCCGCAACACGAGTGGGCCCAACTGCGGCGAGCCCGGCAACTGGAGAGTGCCCGAGGACGGCAACAACGGCTCGGCGCTCACGTTCTTCCCGGAGCTCACCACGCCCTGCAATCGCTGGTCGACTTGGCAGCAGGCCGGCGCCTATGGCACGAACGCGATCCCGCCCGCGCAGATCTACCCGCTCGACGGCAACCGCTTCGTGCCGGGCCGCGACCTGAACCATCTGGGCGGCGACACGTGGTCGGCGGACGCGGTCGTTCGCGTGATCCAGAGCCCCGCGCCGTGGCGCGGGATAATGGTGAGCCTCGGCGGCATCGACAAGCTCGGCCACATGTGGGGTCCCGACGACATGGAGACGGGCCCGCCCGGCTCCGATCAGGAGATGCGTCACCTCCCGTTCATCGCGAAGACGGCCGACCGGCAGGTGGGCAAGATCGTCGACGCCCTGCGGACCAGGGGCGTGCTCGACGAGACCCTGATCGTGATCAGCGCGGACCACGCGGCGCAGACGGGCGAGAGGTTCTTCGGTGAGCTCGACGGATTCCCGTCGGCCACGGGCCCGCGCTGCGACCCGCCCTCGACCGGCATCCGCTCGGACTGCAACTGGTACTACGGCCGTGACGCCGACGAGGACTACCGCGACCCGGCCCCGGCCGTCGCCGCGCTCAGGGACGCGCTGGGCGGTCCCACCGGCAACCTGGACTTCTCGTACCAGGACGGCCACATCGCGGCCTGGCTGAAGGACAACTCGACGGCCAAGAAGAACGAGGCCGCGGCGGCCGTGCTCGACATGCCCGGCGTGATCGCGAGCTACAGGAAGAACGCCGCGAGCAACGACTACATCCGCTTCGGCACCAACCACACGACCGGCGCGGAGCGCAGCTGGTTCGTGCGGCACGGCGACGAGCTCGTCGACACGATGGCCGAGCGCACCGGCCCCGACGTCGTGGGCCTGGTCGCGAGCGACGTCACCTATGGCGTCAAGGGCGACCACGGCGGCCACAACAAGCTCATCCAGAACATCCCGATGGTGTTCTACGGGCCCGGCGTCGGCTCGAAGGACTCGAACCGCGAGATGCGGCTCGTGGACGTGGTGCCGACGATCCTGAAGACCATGGGCATCGCCTACGACGAGGACGACTTCGACGGCAAGGCGGTGAAGCTGTCGAAGCCGAAACATTGAGGAACGGACGGAGAGGGTGGGATTCGAACCCACGAGGCAGTTTGACCCGCCCACACGATTTCCAGTCGTGCACCTTCAGCCGCTCGGTCACCTCTCCAGGCGACTGTCCACCTTAGTGCGCTAGGCGGCGCTGCGGAGCTGCACGTGCGGGGTCCGGCGCGGGAAGGCGACGATCGTCGACATGCTCACCTCGGAGAACGCCACGGGCTGGAGCGTGCAGCCGCAGCCCTCGCAGAGCATGTCGTCGAAGTCTTCGAGCTCGCCCCAGGCCTCGAACTCCTCGGCGCAGGACTCGTCGGTGCATATGAGGACGGCATAGAGCATGGGGTCAGACCATGCTGGGTCGAGCCTCGGACGGAATGCAGCTAGGCGCCCTCAGAGGCGGGAACTATCAGCCGGATGTGGCGGCGCGCCAGCATCAGGACGGGCGCGTCCCAGTCGCGGCCGGAGCCGTCGATGGCCACGAGCTGGGCGTCGAGGATCGTGAAGAACTCCTGGTCGCGCCTGTTCACGTGGTCGGACACGCGGCTCCGGTAGCCCTCCTGCGGCAGGGTCAGCATCCCCTCCACGCGGTAGCGGTCCGTCTCGACCACGACTTTCTCCTGGCGGTTCTCCACGGCGCGGCACCCTAGCGGTTAGCCCGGGTCGGGCACCCAGGTGTCTTTGGCGCCGCCGCCCTGGCCGCTGTTCACGACCAGCGACCCGCGCTCGAGCGCCACGCGGCTGATGCCCGCGGGCAGCACCCGCACGCCGTCGCCCGTCAGGAGGGCGTAGGGCCGCAGGTCCACGTGGCGCGGCTCGAGCCCGCCCTCGACCACGGTGGGGTGGACCGACAGCGTCACCAGGTCCTGCCCGATCCAGGCGCCGGGCGCCGCGGCGGCGATCTCGCCCCGGACACGCTCGCGCGTCTCAGCGTCCGCGTCCTGCCAGATCACGACGCCCTCGCCGCCCATCTCGCCGCGCGGCTTCACGACCAGGCCGTCGAAGTCGTCCTCGGCGCTCACGGACCGTGCCGGCACCGACGGCAGGAGCGGCTCCTCGCCGAGGTAGAGGCGCACGAGCTCGTCTACGCGCGCGTGGACGAGCTTGTCGTCGGCCACGCCGGCTCCCGGCGCGTTCACCACCGCGAGCACCCCGGCAGCGCTCGGACCGAGCAGCGCCTCGCCCACCGCGCTGGGCGAGCCGCCGGCCGAGGTGAAGCGGTCCTCGCCGGCGCGCAGGTAGACCACGTCCACGGCTCGCGCGCGGCCGTCCAGCCACGCCACGAGCCGGCCGTCGCGGTGCTCGAGGTCGGCGAGCGTCACGAGCGGCGCGCAAAGCTCGCGCGCGAGCCGCTCGTGCTCCCACCAGCCCGCCGCCGACGGGCCCTCGGACAGGATCACCGTGCGCGGCTCGTCGACACCCTCGGGCGCCGCGTCGCGGAGCGCCAGCGCGAGCTCGCCGAACACGAGCGACAGGTCGGCCTGCGGCGGCTTCACGCCGAGCAGGTCGCGGAGCGTCTCGCGTGCGGCGACCGCGTAGGCCATGCCCGCCGCCATCCGCACCTGGTCCTCGATCACGCGGAAGCGCCCGTCCTCGCAGCGCACGACGTCGAGCCCCGCGAACGAGATCCAGCGCGTCGGGGTTGCGCCCCGCATCGCCGGCTCATAGTGCGGCGAGGCCTCCACCTCCTCGCGAGTGAGCACACCCTCCTCGAACACGCGGCCGTCGCCGTACACGTCGGCCACGAGCTCCTCCAGCGCGAGCAGGCGCTGCGCGATCCCGGCCTGGAGCTCCGACCACTCAGGCTCGGTCAGGATCCGCGGCACGGGGTCGAGGGCGAACAGGCCATCTGGGGCCGCTCCGAAGGCCACCCCGCGCGCATCGAGCCGGCGCCTCACCTCCGCGGCCAGCGCCGCGGGGTCCTCGAGCGCCGCCAGCAGCTCGGCGTACTGGGGCCGAGGGCTCCCGCTCTCGTCGTACGCCTCGTCGTAGGGGCCGCTCACCCCGAGCCGCGTACCCGCTCGATCCAGTCCGCGAACCGTGCCTCGTAGGGGACGCCCTCGATGCGCTCGAAGTGCCGGCTCGCATACGCCCGGAAGTCGAACTCCACCTCGGACAGGACCGACTGGACCGTTCCCCACACGCCCTCGCGGAAGTCCGACATGAAGCGGAACAGCTTCAGCGTCGCGAGCGCCTGCTCGTCCGGCGGCTCACCGAAGTAGGCCCCGAGCAGCTGCGCCTCGCCGGCGTCGTCCAACTCGTTGTTGGCTGCGAAGTTGCCGAGGTCGAACCATCGGTCGCCCATTCCGGCGTACTCCCAGTCGATCAGCTGTATGCGCTGCCCGTCGAGCAGGAAGTTCGCCGGAAGCAGGTCGTTGTGGGCGGGCACCGGGTCGTGGCCCTCCAGCCCGCGCACGGCATCCTCGATCATGCGCGCCGCGGCGAGCGCATCGTCGTAGCCGTCCGGCGGCTCAGCTCCGTGTGACCGCGCGGTGACGGCGTACTCCTCCACGAGCCGGAACGGATCGAACCGCTTCGGAAGCTCGGTCCCCGAGTCGTGGAGCGCCCGCAGGTCGCGGGCGACCTCCGCGATGGCCTCTGGATTACGCAGGTCCCTGGGCCCGGCCGTCCTGCCCGGCAAGAACATCGTGACCAGGCACGCGGGGCTGGCCAAAAGGGTCACCACGCGCGGCGCGAACCCGAGCTCGGCGGCCGCCTTCGTGGCCATGCACTCCGCCTCGCGGTCGATGCCCAGGAGGTCGGTGCGCTTGCCAGGCAGCCGGAGGACATAGTCGGTCCCGCCGAACCGGACGCGGAAGTTGCGGTTGGTGATGCCGCCCTCGAGCTGAACGACGGTCCCCTCGCGGGCGCCGAGCAGCGCGGATACCCGCGCGACCGCCTCGGTCAGCTCGGGGATCGTCACCGCGCTGTCCATGCCGCCACACTACGCCGAGACCTGCGGCGGCATGCGAGGCTCTCGCCCCCATGTCCGACGGCGAACTGATCCTCGTCGCGGCAGCGCTGCTCGCCGCGGGAATCGGCGCATCCCTTCTGGCGTCCCGGATCCGCCTGCCGGGGCTCCTCCTGTTCCTCGCCATCGGATGGCGATCGGGTCCGATGGGCTCGGCTGGATCGATTTCAACAACTACGAGCTGGCCCGCACGATCGGGGTCGTCGCGCTCGCGCTGATCCTGTTCGAGGGAGGGCTCGACCGCCGGATTCGACGAGATCAAGCCGGTTCTGCGCTCGTCGCTCGCGCTGGCGGTCATCGGGACGCTCGGCACCTGTGTCATCTGCGGCTTCGCGGCTTCATGGCTGTTCGACTTCTCGACGCTCGAGGGGATGCTCCTCGGCGCGATCATCTCGTCCACCGACGGGGCGGCGATCTTCGCCCTGCTCCGCGAGTCGACGCTGCGCCGCAAACTCGCCCGCACCCTGGAGGGCGAGGCCGGCTTCAACGATCCCGTGGCTGTCCTGCTCGTCATCGGCTTCATCGAGTGGATCGACAGGGACGACTTCGGTGCGCTCGACATGCTCGGGCTCTTCGGCATGGAGATGGGCATCGGCGCGGTTTTCGGGCTGGGGGTGGGGTGGCTGGCCGTGAGCGCTCTGCGAAGCACGAGACTTGCGAGCCCGGGGCTCTATCCGGTCGCGACGCTTGCGACGGCGGGCCTCGCCTTCGGCGGAGCGACCACGTTGCACGGATCCGGCTTCCTCGCGGCGTACCTCGCGGGGCTGGTGCTCGGCTCGGGGCGCATTCCCGCGAGGCAGACGGTGACGGTCTTCCACCAGGGCCTCGCGTGGGTCGCGCAAATAGCGATGTTCCTCGCGCTCGGCCTGCTCGTGTTTCCAAGCCAGCTCGATGGCGTTTGGCTCGAGGGAACGGCGCTTGCCCTCATCCTCGTCTTCGTGGCGCGGCCGCTTTCCGCCGGCTTCGCGACGGCGTTCGAGCGCTACACCGGCGCGGAGCGGCTCGTGCTGGGCTGGGCCGGGCTGCGCGGAGCGGTGCCGGTGGTGCTCGCGACGTTCCCCGTCATCGAGGGCGTGGAGCACAGCCGGGAGTTCTTCAACATCGTCTTCTTCGCGGTGGTGCTCTCCACGCTGCTCCAGGGCTCCACGGTCGAGTGGCTCGCCCGGGCGGTCGGGGTGACCACCACCGAGCCGGCCCTGCCGCGGCCACTCGTCGAAACCGGCACCGTCCGCCGGCTCGGCGCGGAGATCGTCGAGTACCCCGTGGGCCCGGACGACGCCATCGTCGGCCAGCTCGTACGTGAGCTCGGCTTGCCGCGCGACGCCCTCCTCAGCGTGATCGTCCGCGGGGACGAGGCCCTGCTGCCGCGCGGCTCGACGCGCATCGAGGCGGAGGACCGCCTTCACGTGATCGTGCGTGAGGAGGTTGCGGGCGAAATGCCTGACCTGCTCGACCGCTGGCGGATGGGGCCGGTGGGCGTGCCTCAACAGCGACGGCCGCTGCTGCGCGCGGGAACAGCAATATTCACAACGCGCACGTGGACGGAGGGCGACGGCGACGCGGGCTTCCCTGACGACGTCGAGGGGGTGCCGGTGGCGGAGCAGATCCGCACGCGCCGCGACACGCCCGGGGCGCTCGTTCTCCTGGTTGACGGCCGCTTTGCGGTGACAGGGCCCCTGCTCGCTAGTGGCGGGCCCCTACAGCTCCAGCGCTACGCCCGCCGGCGGCTCGGCTTGGAGGAGGATGCCGCCGCGCGAGCGTGGTGGCAGGAGGTCATCGGCGCGCTGGCCCGTTGAGCCGCGGTACTCTTCAACGGTGGAGCGAGAGAGCGAAGTAGGGGAGCGGGACTTCAAGTTTGGAGCGGCGGGCCTGCTGCTCCTGGGCGTCATCGCGATCGTGTTCGCGATCGTGTCCTGATCAGGGCGTCGTAGCTGCCTAGAGCGAAGCCGCGCGCTCGACGAAGGCGCGCCAGTCGGCGTGCGCACTCTGTCGCCAGCTGTCGTCTCGCTGCGGTGCAACCCGTTCGCCCGCGGGGATCCGCTCCGCGATCTCGTCCGTTCCGGACCAGAGCCCGGCGCCGACCGCGGCGAGCGCGGCCGAGCCCGCGGCGGTCGCGTCCACTGCGCCCCGCTGCACCGGCACTCCGGCGGCATCTGCCTGGAGCTGGAGGAGCAGGTCGTCGCGCGTCAGGCCGCCGTCCACCCGGAGCGCGTCCACAGGGGCTTGGCGGGTCACGGCCTCGACGATGTCGGCCACCCGCCACGCGATCGCCTCGAGCGCCGCGCGCGCAATGTGGCCCCCACGCGCGCCGGCGCTGAGGCCCGCGAGCACCGCGTGCGCGTCGGAGCGCCACCATGGCGCGCCCAGTCCGGCCAGCGCGGGCAGCACCCGTACGCCGTTCGAGTCGTCCACCTCCCGCGCGAGCCGCGCGAGCGCGCGGGGGTCCGTGGCGAGCCCGAGGTCGCGGCTGAGCCACTCGAGCAGCGCGCCCGCCGTGAAGACGCCGCCGTCGAGCGCGTACTCCACGCGCCCGTCCACCCGCCACGCCACCGTGGGAAGCAGGCCGGCTTCGCCTGGCGACGGCCGCTCGCCGCCGACGTGGGCGAGCACGAAGACGCCGGTGCCGTACGTGGCCTTCACGAGCCCCGGCCTGGTGCACCCCGCCCCCGCGAGCGCGGCCTGCTGGTCGACGACCCGCGCCCGCAGGGGCAGCTCGACGGCCCAGTCCGGATGGCGCAGGCTGCCGAGCTCGCCGACGCTGTCCGTGATCTCCGGGAGCGCTGATCCCGGCACGCCGAAGGCGTCGAGCAGGTCGTCGTCCCAGCCCGGATCGCCCGGCACCGCGAGCTGCGTGCGGGAGGCCGTCGACGGATCGGTCGTGAAGCCCGCGCCGAGCGTGTCGCATAGCCAGGCGTCCACCGTGCCGAGCCGCAGCGTGCCGGCATCGAGGGCGCTCGCCACGGACCCGTCGTGCTCCAGGAGCCAGGTGAGCTTCCCGGCCGAGAAGTAGGGGTCGAGCGGCATCCCGCTCCGCTCTCTGACCGCATCCGCGCGGCCGTCCGCCTCCAGCCTGTCGAGCACCTCCTGCGAGCGCTTGTCCTGCCATGTGACGATCGAGGTCAGCGGCTCGCGGCTCTCCGCGTCCCAGGCGAGCACGGACTCGCCCTGATGGTCGAGGCCGCACGCGACGAGCTCTCCGTCGCACCTGGGGCAGCAGCTCGGCCACGGCGCCCACCACCGCGGCGAGAACGTCCCGGGGATCCTGCTCGACCCAGCCGGGGCGCGGGTGCTGAAGCGGCTTTTCGCGCCGCGCCTCAGCCAGCGGACGCAGATCCGTGTCGTAGAGAACCGCCTTGACGGCCGAGGTGCCCTCGTCGATACCCAGGAGATTTGGTTTGCCCGCGGTCATTGACAGCCATCCGGCGCGGGCCATAAGGTCCTCCCGACTCAAGGCCCAGCCGTCGCACCATTCTTGCCGACCGACCTGGTTAAAGCCAGAGGAGGAAGTGGATGACGACTCCCGAGGTCCCGCCCGCACGCGACCCCGCTGCTACCGGCGCAGACAGGACCGACGAGCAGCAGCTCGCCGACCTTGGCTACAGGCAGGAGCTCTCGCGAGCGTGGTCCGGATTCACGAACTTCGCGATCTCGTTCACGATCATCTCCGTCCTCGCGGGGACGTTCACGACGTTCTCTTTCGCCTGGCAGAACGGCGGCCCGATCGCCGTCTCGATCGGCTGGCCGGTGCTGTGCTTCTTCGTGTTGATGGTGGCCTTCTCGATGGCCGAGCTCACGTCCGCGCTATC
Organism: uncultured Thermoleophilaceae bacterium; assembly: GCA_963786845.1. GTDB lineage: Bacteria > Actinomycetota > Thermoleophilia > Solirubrobacterales > Thermoleophilaceae > JACVRW01. The sequence goes on along the minus strand of CAWBAP010000004.1, from coordinate 330,509 downwards.
CGACCGCCGGCGGCCCCTACTGGTGGGCCAACGACCTGGGCGGCAAGGGCTGGAGCTGGATGACCGGCTGGTTCAACATCGTCGGCCTGGTCGGGATCGTCGCCTCGGTCGCCTACGGCTGCGCGATCTTCCTGAACGCCACGCTCGCGCTCTACGGCGTCGACATCTTCGGGATGAACTTCGCCGACAGCGCCCACATCCTGAGCGAGACCTGGCTCCTCTTCTTCCTGATCCTCGTGGTCTACACGCTCGTGAACATCTTTGGTGACCAGATCCTGGCCCTGGCGAACAACATCTCGGTCGGATGGCACCTCCTCGGCGTGGCCGTCATCATCGGGTTGCTCGTCTTCGTGCCCGATGACCACCAGAGCGCGAGCTTCGTCTTCGGCGAGCGCATCAACAACTCCGGGCTCCATGACGGCTCGACCAGCAGCCTCGGGTTCTGGTTCCTCGTCCTGCCGATCGGCTTCCTGTTGACGATGTACACGCAGACCGGCTACGACGCATCGGCCCACACGGCCGAGGAGACCCGGGGAGCCGCGATCACAGCGGCCCAGGGCGTCTGGCGCTCCGTCTTCTGGTCCGCCGTTATCGGCTGGTTCGTCCTGCTCGCTTTCCTGTTCGCCGCGAACGACGTGGAGGCCATCAACGAGAGCGCGGGATTCGTCGGCGCGATCTTCACCAGCGCACTCGACTCCTGGGCGGCCAAGCTGATCCTGATAATCGCGACCGTCGGCCAGCTCTTCTGCGGAGCCGCAGGCCTCACGAGCGCCTCGCGCACGTGGTACGCGTTCTCGCGTGACCGCGGCATGCCCGGTTGGGCGCTCTTCCGTCGCGTGAATCAGCGACAAGGTCCCGTTCAACGCGGTGATCGGCGTGTCCGTCGCGTCGCTCGTGATCGCGATCCCGGCGCTGTTCGGCAAGAACAACATCCCGTTCGCGTTCTTCGCGATCACGGGGATCTGCACAGTCGGGCTGTACCTCGCCTACATCATTCCGGTCTACCTGAGGCTGCGGAGGGGCGACGCCTTCGAGACCGGGCCGTGGAACCTAGGCCGTCGCTACCGGCTCGTGAACACGCTCGCGATCATCTTCGTCGTGCTCGTCGTGTTCGCGCTGAACCTGCCCTACACGCCCACGGGCCTGCCCTGGCACGACGACTTCGAGGTGAGCGTTGTGAACTACACGCCACTCGCGATCCTCCTGCCGCTGATCTTCGGGCTGTGGTACCTGGTGTCCGCGAAGAACCGCTACCAGGGCCCGGTGCGGACCCTCGAAGAGGACGAGGTCACCGCCCACCAGTGACGACGTGAAGCTCGACGACCTGAGGAAGGCGGTCCAGGAGGGCACCGTCGACACGGTGCTCCTCTGCATCGCGGACATGGAGGGGCGCCTTCAGGGCAAGCGCCTGACCGCGCGGCACTTCCTGGACGAGGTAGCGGAGCACAACGCCGAGGGCTGCAACTACCTGCTCGCGGTCGACGTGGACATGAACACCGTCGACGGCTACGAGATGTCGAGCTGGGAGCGCGGCTACGGCGACTTCGTGTTCAAGCCGGACATGGACACGCTGCGGGAGATCCCGTGGCACCCCGGCACGGTCCTCCTGATGGCGGACCTCGTGTGGGAGGACGGCAGCGACGTGGTCGCCTCGCCGCGCCAGATCCTGCGCAAGCAGCTCGCCCGCCTCGCGGAGCGCGGCTGGACCGCGGCCGCCGGCACGGAGCTCGAGTTCATCGTCTTCCGTGACAGCTACGAGGACGCGTGGAAGAAGGGCTACCGCGAGCTCGACCCCGCCAACCTCTACAACGTCGACTACTCGATGATCGGCACGGCGCGCATCGAGCCGCTGATCCGCCGGATCCGCAACTCGATGATGGGCGCCGACATGAACGTCGAGAACTCGAAGGGCGAGTGCAACTTCGGCCAGCACGAGATCAACTTCCGCTACGGCCCGGCGCTGCGCACCGCCGACGACCACGTGATCTACAAGACCGGCGCCAAGGAGATCGCGGCGCAGGAGGACATGTCGATCACCTACATGGCGAAGTTCGACGAGCGCGAGGGCAACTCGTGCCACATCCACCTCTCGCTGCAGCAGGACGGCGGCGGCAGCGTGTTCGCCGACGACGAGACGACCTTCAACCGCTTCGTGGCGGGGCAGCTCGCCGCGCTCCGCGAGCTCACGCTGATGTTCGCCCCGCACGTGAACTCCTACAAGCGCTTCGTGAAGGGCTCGTTCGCGCCGACCGCCGTGGCATGGGGGCACGACAACCGCACCTGCTCGATGCGCGTCGTCGGCCACGGCCAGGGCCTGCGCGTGGAGAACCGCCTGCCCGGCGCCGACGTGAACCCGTACCTCGCGCTCGCCGCGATGATCGCGGCGGGGCTCCACGGGATCGACAACGAGCTCGAGCTCGAGCCGGCCTTCGAGGGCAACGCGTACGACTCCGACAAGCCGCGCGTGCCGCACACGCTCTACGACGCTCGCGACCTGTTCGAGGGCTCCGCCATCGCGCGCGAGGCCTTCGGCCAGGAGATGATGGACCACTACCTGAACCGCGCAGGCATCGAGCTGGATGCATACGAGGCCGCGGTAACCGACTGGGAGAAGTTCCGCGGGTTCGAGAGACTGTAGGGCGTGAGACGCCCGGTCATCGGCATCTGCGCGGCGATCGAGATCGCGCAATGGGCGGCGTGGGAGGTGCTCGTGAACCTCTCGCCGCGCGCCTACTCGCTCGCAGTACAGCGCGCCGGCGGCATCGCGCTGATCCTGCCGCCGGACGACGTCGTGGCCGAGTCGCCCGACGAGCTGCTCGACATGCTCGACGGCCTGATCCTGTCGGGCGGCTCCGACATCGATCCGGGGAGCTATGGGGCAAAGCCGCACGCGGAGACGCGGAACACCCGGCCCGAGCGCGACCGCTTCGAGCTCGCGCTCGGCACGCGCGCGCTCGAGCGCGACATGCCGGTGCTGGGGATCTGCCGCGGCATGGAGATGCTGAACGTGATCCAGGGCGGGACGCTGAACCAGCACCTTTCCGGCCTTGACCTGCACAGGCACACTCCCGGGGTGTTCACGGACCATCGCGTTCGCCTCGAGCCCGGATCGCTCGCCGAGCGGGTTGTGGGCAACGAGCACACCGAGGTGAAGTCGGCGCATCATCAGGGGCTCGAGGTGCTCGGCGAGGGAGTCGTCGCGAGCGGCTACGCCGACGACGGCGTCGTCGAAGCGATCGAGCTGCCCGGCCAGCACTTCGCCGTCGGAGTGCTGTGGCATCCCGAGGAGGACGAGCAGAGCCGCGTGGTCGGCTCCTTGGTGAGCGAGGCACGAGACCGGATGAAGGCTCCGGCACCGTGATTCAGGTCGTAGAGCCGGCGACCGCGGAGGTGATGGCGGAGATCCCGCAGGCGGGCGTCGAGGAGACGGACGCCGCGGTCGCGCGCGCCAAGGAGGCGTTCCCCGCCTGGCGGGCGGTCGCGCCGGACGACGCGCTCGGCGCTGCTCCACCGGCTGGCGAACACGCTCGAGGGGCAGGTCGAGGAACTGGCTCGGCTCGAGGCCCGCAACGCCGGCAAGCCGATCTCCGACGCGCGCGGGGAGATGGGCATGGTCGTCGAGACGTTCCGCTACTACGCGGGCGGGCCGGAGCGGAACACGGGCCGCACGATCCCCGTCTCGGGCGGCATCGACATGACCTTCCGCGAGCCGCTCGGCGTGGTCGGGCTGATCACGCCCTGGAACTTCCCGCTGACGATCGCGGGCTGGAAGCTCGGCGCCGGCGCTCGCGGCGGGCAACACCGTGGTGCTGAAGCCGGCCGAGCTGACGCCGCTCACGGCGCTCGAGTTCGAGCGCATCGCGCTGGAGGCCGGGATACCGGAGGGCGTCGTGAACGTCGTCGCCGGTCCGGGCTCGGTGTGCGGGCAGCGGCTCGTCGAGCACCCGGACGTCGCGAAGATCGCATTCACGGGCTCCACCGAGGTGGGCCGCCGGATCGCCGCGGGCGCGGCGGAGACGATCAAGCGCGTGACGCTCGAGCTGGGCGGCAAGTCGGCCAACATCGTCTTCGCCGACGCCGACCTCGAGAAGGCCGCCGCGTCCGCGCCCGGCGCCGTGTTCGGCAACTCGGGCCAGGACTGCTGCGCGCGCTCGCGCATCCTGGTGGAGCGCTCGGCGCTCGACCGCTTCATGGAGGTGCTCGAGGAGGCGGTCGAGTCGATCGTGGTGGGCGACCCGCTCGACGAGTCCACCCAGATGGGCCCGCTGATCTCGGAGGGCCAGCGCGAGACCGTGTCCTCGTTCGTCCCCGACGACGCTCCCGTGGCGATCCGCGGCGACGCGCCGGACGGGCCGGGCTTCTGGTTCCCGCCGACGGTGCTGTGCCCGGTCGACAACGACGACCGCGCCGCCCGTGAGGAGATCTTCGGGCCGGTGGCCGCGGTGATCCCGTTCCGCGACGAGGAGGAGGCGGTCCGGCTCGCGAACGACACGATCTACGGGCTATCGGGCTCGGTCTGGACGCGCGACGGCGCGAAGGCGCTCCGCACGGCGCGCGCGCTCGACACGGGCGTGATCTCGATCAACTCGAACACGTCGGTGCGCGTGTCCACGCCGTTCGGCGGGTTCAAGCAGTCGGGCTACGGCCGCGAGCTGGGCCCGACGCGCTCGACCACTACAGCGAAGTGAAGAACGTCTACTACGCCACGGAGGGCTGATGGGCCGACTGGACGGCAAGGTGTGCGTGATCACGGGAGCGGCGAGCGGCATCGGCGCCGAGACCGCGCGGCTGTTCAAGGAGGAGGGCGCCACCGTCGTGGGCGTGGACCTCGCCGAGAACGCGGAGGGCGACCTCGCCATCCAGGCCGACGTGACCGACGAGCAGCAGGTCAGCGGGATGTATGCCCGCGCGAGCGAGGAGTACGGCCACGTCGACGTGCTCTTCAACAACGCGGGCATCTCGCCGCCGGACGACGTCTCCGTGCTCGAGACCTCGCTCGAGGCGTGGCAGCGGGTGCAGGACGTGAACCTGCGGTCGGTCTTCCTGTGCTGCAAGCACGGGATCCCGCACCTGCTCGAGGCGGGTGGCGGCTCGGTGATCAACACGGCGTCGTTCGTCGCGGTGATGGGCGCCGCGACCTCGCAGATCTCGTACACCGCGTCGAAGGGCGGCGTGCTCTCGCTGTCGCGCGAGCTGGGCGTGGAGTTCGCGCGCCAGGGCGTGCGCGTGAACGCGCTCTGCCCCGGACCGGTGAACACGCCGCTGCTCCAGGAGCTCTACGCGAAGGACCAGGAGGCGGCCGCCCGGCGGCTCGTGCACCTGCCGATGGGCCGCTTCGCGGAGGCGCGCGAGATCGCGAACGGCGTGCTCTTCCTGGCGAGCGACGAGTCCTCCTACGTGACGGCGCAGACCTTCCTCGTGGACGGCGGCCTCTCGGGCGCCTACGTGACGCCGGAGTGAGGGTCCTCTCGGTAGTCCACGAGCCGGACGCCGGCGCGGGCGTCTTCGGCGAGCTTCCCGACCTGGGTGCCGAGCGCCGGGCCGCCCCCTGACGACTTCGACGCGCTGATGGTCTTCGGCGGCTCGATGCACTTCGACCAGAACGACGAGCACCCATGGCTGACACCCGAGAAGGCAGTTCATCCGCGATGCAGCTCGAGCGCGGGACGCCGATCCTCGGCGTCTGCCTCGGCAGCCAGCTGCTCGCCGAGGCGGCGGGCGCGCACCCCTTACCGCACTCCCGAGCCGGAGATCGGCTGGTACGACATCGAGATCACCGAGGCGGGCGCAGCCGATCCGGTGGTCGGGCCGCTCGCGCCCTCAGTCGAGCTGTTCGAGTGGCACCACTACGTGGCGCCGCTGCCGCCGGGCGCGGTCGAGCTGGCGCGGACGCCGGCCTGCGTGCAGGCGTTCCGCATCGAGGGAAAGCCCGCCTGGGGCCTCCAGTTCCACGCCGAGGTGACGAGGGAGAACCTGTTCGGCTGGCTCGACGGGTGGGGGAACTCGGAGGCGGTCGAGACGTCTTTTGACCCTGACGCGATCCGCGCGGCGAGCGAACAGCGCATTGAGGGACAGAACGTAACGGGACGGAAACTCGCGGAGCGCTTCTTAGCCGAAGCCGCCCGAGCAATCGCCGCCTAACCGACGCGGTTGCACTTCCAGCAATACAGGCCGAAAGCTGCAACGGGTCAGCCGGAGGCGATCGGACCCGGCCCCCTCAGTGCCAGTCGTTGGCGGCGCCGGGGCTTCCGGCCCGGCGGCGGAGGCGGCGGCGGCGGCGGCTCCGCCGGCGTCGGCGCCGGCCCGCCCGCCGGTTGCTCCACCGGGGTCAGCTCGCCGCCCTCGCCCCTCGCCAGGACCGGCTCGCCGCGCAGCGCCTTCAGCTCGAAGTAGAGGACCGATGCGGCCAGGGCGCTCAGAGGTGCCACGAGCAGCCGCACGATCAGGTCCGCCGCGGCGTAGCCCGCCGAACGTGTCGGACACGCTGTCCGCGAGCGACTGGATCACCAGGGTCAGGATCAGCTGTAGCAGGAACAGGACCACGATCACGCTGAAGACCTGCCATCCGCTCCCGCGCACCAGCCCGCGGCTGCGGCCGAACGACTCGATGGCGCCGCACTCGCTCGATCACGATCACCGGCGCGAGCACCGCCCAGATCGTCAGCAGGAAGAGGCCCGGCGCGAACAGCAGGAGCAGGCCGATCCCGATCGCGATGCCGGCGAGGATGCCGGCCACGATCAGCGGGCCGATCACCGGGGTCACGGAGCTGAACAGCGTGCCGATGCTGTGGTCGCGCCGCCCGTCGAGGATGTCGCGCGCGGCTTCGACGACCATGCCCTGGAACCAGTAGGTCGCGATCGTCGAGATCGCGGCCACGATCAGGGCGCTCAGGATGCCGGGGTCGCCCGAAGAGATCAGACCGCTCAGGACCGCCACCGGTACGAACACCAGAAGTGCCGCCGGGATCAGCAGCGTGAACTGGCTTCGGTAGATCTCGAAGATCCGCTCGAAGACGCGGGCGGTGTCGAGCTTCTGGTTCATGCCCCAGAATCTAGTGTTCTCGCCCCTGCCGCGTCCGTTGGCTTTGTAGAGCCAAATCCGGAGAGCGCGGGACACGAATGTAAAGAGCGCGTCATTCGCTATCGGCGAGAAAGTAGAGCGTTCGGGTGTAGCGAAGCGGAGGGCCATTCGGGCGCTCTGTGAGGAGCGTGACGCGGGCCCTCGCCGCGTCATCCAAAACGCTGCCGGGATGGCGCAAGCGTGCGCTTTTCGTGGTTCCAGGATCGATGGAAACGCGGCGGCGGGCGAGCGGGCGTCCCGAGACCGTCGACAGAATCACGGTCGTCGCGCACCGGCGGGGCATGTCAGATGGGCATGCCACTACGACAGTCGCCGGATTCGCGTCGGTGAAGTAGGGATGAAGAAAGAGCGCCCGTGGCTTTCCGTTCCGGTCAACCGTCTCGCATCCAATCGGCAGGTCATACCTGTCGAGCTCCGCTAGGTCTTTGCCTGGTCCGCATCTGAGACTGCCGTCGGTGTCGCCGTTTTCAGCGATGAGGTGATCGTCGCCCGCGCCGGCATCGACGTCATCGGCCCCCTTTCCGGCGTTGATGAAGTCCGCGCGTCGCCCGCCGTAGATGACGTCTGAGTGGGGACCGCCGCTCACGTGTACTCCGAGGGGCCCCTGGGTGTCGCCGACCGTAGCCCCCGCCCCCAGTGAGTCCCGGCCGGGGCCGCCGAAGATGCGCTTCGCGCCATAGATCTCGTCCGCTCCCCCGCGCCCGAACACAACAGAGCTGAACTCCAGTCCGGACTCGGCAGAGAGCGAGAAGCGATCGTGGTGATCCCCTAGGTATATGGAGAGCCCAGTGGTCTTCGCATCAGGTGGAGTCGGACAGGCCACTTGATCCGGCGTAGATTCGGCGTGGCAGCCAGGCCCGGGGAGGATCACCGCCTGTCCCTCTACGAACCGCGTAATCGGACCGCTCGCGGAAACCTCAACCCTCGCGCTGACCCAGTTGACCTCACCCGGCGCGCCAAAGTACGAAACCGCCGCCCCTGGGCCGGCGTCTCCGGAGTGAAGGTCCACTTGGACAACTGCCGCTCCCGCTCCCTCGGCAACGACGCCCCAAAGAAGAGCCATGGCCAGGAGGCCGATCGAACTACGGCGGGTGCGGGTCACGTTTGCTCTCCCTTCAAGCCGACCGTATACCCGGCGCCCCCGACCGAGCAAGCGGGTCAGGAGCGCACGTGCATCCCGCCGCAGATGTCCCACGCGCCGCGCCGCTCGACGACCAGCACCTTGGCCCACCCGGCCGCGACCTGTGCCCGGTTGAGCTGCCGCTCACTCGGGAGCCGCACGGGGGCCAGGAGGCGGTCGAAGCGATCGAACATCGGTTGCGTGGGATCGGTTTTCAACAGACCCGGCGACCGCGTGGCGCGAGCCTGCGCACAGCGGTCGAGAGCGGTTGTCAGCGGTACGTCTTTGGCTCTGCTGTGCGGGATCTGGCGTGGTGGTGCGGGGAGCGCGACAATCTAGTGTTGTGCCGGAGAGCATGCGCGGACACCTCCTGATTGCGGCGCCCTCGCTGTTCGACTACTTCCGCCGCGCAGTGGTGCTCGTGGTCGAGCACACGCCCGACGGTGCGATGGGAGTTGTGCTCGGACGCGAGACGGACACGCGCGTGTGCGACGCGGTGCCGGCGCTCGCCGGCCTGCCCGGCGCCGACGACGTCGTCTGCCTGGGCGGCCCGGTCTCGCCGGAGTCGGTCGTGGCGCTCGGCGACTTCGAGCGCCCTGAGGAGGCCGGCACGCGCGTCGTCGGCTCGCTCGGGACGATCGACCCGGACGGCGCGAACGAGTCGGTGCGGCGGGTGCGGGTCTTTGCCGGCTACGCCGGCTGGGGCCCCGGGCAGCTCGACGGCGAGCTCGAGGAGGAGGCCTGGATCGTGCATGCCGCCGAGGAGGCGGATCCGTTTCGCTCGGGCGACCTCTGGTCCGGCGCCCTACAGCGGAAGGGCGGCCGCTACCGGCTGATGGCGACGATGCCCGCCGACCCGTCGCTCAACTGAGGGCCGCGCGCCGTCACTCGCAGCGGCGCACGGAGCGCGCGACCGCCCTCGCGCGCGCCCGGTATCCCGCGGCGGAGACGTGCACCCCGTCGTCCGCGAGCCACTCGGGGTGGCGGCGCACCATGCGGACCCAGTTCACCACGCGCAGGTTGTCGCGCCGCTCGTCCTCCCGCGCCAGCACGCGGTTGTAGCCGCGGTAGCTCACGCCGCCGTACGGCGGGCGGACGATGTTCGCCCACACGACGCAGCGGCGCTCGCCGGCCACGTCCATAACCTCCCTCACGGCGGCGCGGAACGCCCCCGTCTGGTTCGGGTCGTCGTTCGTCCCGAGGCTCACGTGGATCACGCGCGGCAGCCGGCGCGCATAGCGGCGCATCACGTCCGCGCCCTCTGAGGCGTGCCGGCTGACCTCGGTCGACTGCCGCACCTGCCACTCGGGCAGCTCCCGGGGGATGTACGTGCGGGTGCCCTCGGCGAGCGAGTCGCCGTTCACCAGCAGGCTGAGCGCCACGAGCGCGAGCCTCATCGGCCCCGCAGCACCGGGAAGTCCTCCGCCATGGAGGCGAGGATAAGCCGCACCGCCGCGACCGCGCCCTCTCGCGTGAAGTGGATCCCGTCGGGCTGCCGCGCGAGCACGCGCCGCCCGTCGATCCGGAGCTCGTCGCTGTAGCGCCCCCTGTTCAGCGTGGAGTACACGTCCACGTAGCGCAGCGCCGGCACGGCCTCGGTGGCCCGCTCGACGCCACGGTTCTGGCTGGCGAAGATCTCGTTGAAGTCGGGATCGCGCGCCGTGGGCGGGGGCACCCAGTACACCGGGCGCTCACCGTCGCCCGAGAGCACCGAGCTCACCACGGCGACCCTGCGCGCGAACTCGGTCTCCCAGCCCGGCTCGCCGGGGTCGTAGAGCGAGCCGTCGCTCGTCTGCACGTTGAAGCCGTCGTTGCCGCCGATCGCCATCACGACCGCGTCTGGGTCGCGCGCGGCCACCTCCTGCTCGGCGTTCACCTCCCAGTTGAAGAAGGCGGGGTTGGTCAGCCCGGTGCCGTTGCGCGCCGCCGTCTCGACCTCGAGCAGCCCGGGCGGCGACTGGTCGATCAGGCGCTGCCCGAGGAACTCGGCCTGGGAGTCCCCGGTCACGAGCACGTGGAGCGGATCGGAGGGGGTCGGCTGCCTGAACGTCCGGCGCTCGGTCCTCGGCCGCAGGATCGCCGCCGAGCCGCGCTCCAGCTCGGTCCCCTCCGCGGTCTTGTCCTCCTGGCCGAAGACGCGGTCGAGCCCCTCGCGCGGCAGGTGGAGGCCGATCGCGCCCGCCCCGTCGTCCAGCGGCCGCCCGACCGACAGCACGACGTCGCGCGTCGTGCCGGGCCGCATGCCCTCGCCGGCGCGCACGAGCGCCTCCGAGTTGAACAGGACGGCCACCGCCAGGGCGATCGCCATGACCCCGAGCACCCGGCCGGCCGGCATCGTGAGCTCTCTGTCGCGCCGTGGCTCCATTCGTCAGAACTGGAAGTAGATGAACGGGGCCACGCCCTGCTGTCCCACGGCAGCATCGGCCACCACGATGATCGCGCCGGCCGCGAGGCCCTGAAGCGCCACCGGCCGGGCCACGAGCCACGCCTCCGCGTCCCGCCACCAGCCGGGCGGCACGGCCTGGATCGCCACCGCGACCACGACCAGGAACACGAGCGGCAGCGTCACGAGCGGCGATGGGCCCGACAGGCCGAGGCCGCCGAGCACGTCGAAGGCGGTGCCGAGATCGGGCGCCCGGAAGAACACCCACGCCACGCAGACCACGTGGAAGGTCACGAGCCACGCCGCCCACGCAGGCATTCGGAAGCCGCCGAAGCGCTCACGCCCCCAGCGCTCCGCCGACAGCGCGCCGCCATGGATCCCGCCCCAGATCAGGAACGTCCACGCCGCGCCGTGCCAGAGGCCGCCGAGCAGCATCGTGGCCATCACGTTGCGGTACGTCCTGAGCCTCCCGCCGCGGTTGCCGCCGAGCGGGATGTAGAGGTAGTCGCGCAGCCAGCGCGAGAGCGTCATGTGCCAGCGCCGCCAGAAGTCGCGCAGCGAGAGGGCCATGTAGGGACGGTCGAAGTTCTGCGGCAGCTGGTAGCCGAGCAGCAGGGCGAGGCCGATCGCCATGTCGGTGTAGCCGGAGAAGTCGCAGTAGATCTGCGCGGCGAACGCGTAGAAGGCGAGCGTCAGCTCGCCGGCCGAGTGCGCGCCGGGGTCGCTGTAGACCGGGTCGACGACGCGCCGCGCGAGCTCGTCCGCGATCACGGTCTTCTTGACGATCCCGCCGAGGATCATCACGAACGCCGGCCCGGCCAGGACGGTGCGCGGGTCGCGCGGCACGCGGAGCTGCGGCAGCAGCTCGTTGGCGCGCACGATCGGCCCGGCCACGAGGTGCGGGAAGAATGCCTGGAGGATCGCCACGTCCACGAGCGGGGCCGCCCGCGTCTCGCCCCGGTACACGTCGACCACGTACGAGATCGCCTGGAAGGTGAAGAAGGAGATCCCGATCGGGAGCACGATCTGCACCAGCGGGAGCGGCGAGCCGAGGCCGATCGAGTCGAGCGCGCCGTCGAGCTCGGACACGAAGAAGCCGAGGTACTTGAACACGCACAGCAGCCCGAGATCGAAGGCGATCGCCCCCGCGAGCGCCTGTTTGCGCCTAGTCTGGGACGGGCTCCGCGCGATCACCTGGGCCGCGAATGTGTTCACCACGCTCGAGGCCACGAGCAGCAGCACCCAGCGCCAGTCGACCCAGCCGTAGAAGAAGTAGGACGCGGCGAGGATGAACGGCCTCCACGCGCGCGGGTGTGGCATGAGCGCCCACGAGAGGACGAAAACGACGACGAAAAAGGACGCACATTCGATCGTCGGGAAGCTCACCTAAAGCTCTTCCGCCGCCGGCCGAAGCATCTTAGACCCCCGTAATGACTCGCAAGCTGACCCTCTGCACAGTCCTGTTCGCCCTGGCCGTCACTGTTCCCGCGACGGCCTCGGCCGCCGTGACCGTAGGGCTTGGCGAGCAGAATCGCGAGACCTTCAGCGACGAGCACTTCCAGTCGCTCGGGCTGAAGCGCACACGGGTGGTCACGCCGTGGAACGTGGCTCTCAGTCCCGGCGACGCGGCCTGGCTCGACGACTACCTTCAGGCAGCGCTCGCGTCGGGCATCGAGACCCATGTGAGCTTCGGGGCCGCGCATCCGTCGAGCTGCCCGGCCCGGCCCTGCGTGCTGCCCACCGCGGCGAACTTCGACCTGGCCTTCCAGGCCTTCCGCGCACGCTGGCCCTGGGTGACGACGATCGGGGTCTGGAACGAGGCGAACCACCGCTCACAGCCCACGTTCAAGCGTCCGGACCTGGCCGCGCGCTTCTTCAACATCGTCCGCAAGCGCTGCGTCGGCTGCCGCATCGTGGCGGCCGACGTGATCGACGAGGTGAACATGGTGCGCTGGCTGCGCGCCTTCAAGAAGGTCGCGAAGGGCGCCCGGCTGTTCGGCCTCCACAACTACCGCGACAGCAACCCGCGGCGCGGCCAGAAATACGGCGGCACGAAGCTGCTCCTCAAGACGGTCCGCGGCAAGGTGTGGCTTACGGAGACCGGCGGGATCGTCAGCTTCGTCCTGCCCAACGGCAAGACGCTCTTCCCGTACGACGAGGGGCGCGCGAACGTGGCGATCGACAGGGTGCTGCGCTTCGCCAGGAAGTACAGCAGCCGGATCGAGCGGCTCTACGTCTATCACTGGCGCCAGGACGCCTTCGACAACCGCTTCGACGCCGGGCTCCTGAACAGGGACGGCCTGCCGCGCCCGGCCTACTTCAAGCTCAAGTGGTGGCTCACCACGCCCTGGTTCACACCGTGACGTCCGGATGTGTCGTGCGCAGGTGCTCGGTGAGCGTCTCGCGCAGCCAGCGCCGCTCGTCGCTGCTCGCCATCCGGTAGCGGCCGAGCAGCTCCTTCTGCGACTCGAGCGGCAGGCCGGCGATCTCCCAGCGGATCGCCAGGCGCTCGAACAGCAGCTCCACGCGCCGCTGCCAGCGATCCTCGGCTGAGGCGCCCGGCCGCGAGTCAAGCTCCTCCAGCTGCCGCAGCGTGCCGGCCGACAGCTCGTCGCGCAGGGTCAGCACGTTGCCCTCGGCGTCGCGGTAGTCGCTGGTGGCGACGGGCGCGCTCTCGCGCTGGCCGCGCTTCCTGGCGCGCCGGCCCACCGGCTCAGCCGACGAGTACGCGGCAGCGCTCTTCGACCGCGGCCTCGATGCGGCTTGCGACCTCCGGGTTGCTGCTCGCCACGGACCGGAAGGCCTGCCCCGTCATGACGATCACCCGTGAGGGAGAGGTCGTCGCGACGGTGGCGTTGCGAACGGTCTTGCCGACGATCCCCATCTCGCCGAGGAAGTCGCCTGGCCCCAGCTCGGCGATGCGCTCGCCGTCACGGCGCACCTCCGCCGCGCCGTCCTCGATGACGAAGAACTCATAGGCGAACTCGCCCTGGCGCACGAGCTCCGTGCCCTCCGCTACGTCGATCTCGTCGGCGTGCTGCGCGATCACCCGGCGTGCCGCCGCGGGCAGCGACTCGAACAACGCGATCGACCGCAGGCTGCTCTCGTCCATGCGGCGACCCTAACCCGCCGCGCGCTCCAAGTCGAGCAACGCGCGCTTGCGCTCCAGCCCGCCGCCGTAGCCGGTTAGGGCGCCGGCGGCGCCGAGCACGCGGTGGCAGGGCACGATCACGGGCAGCGGATTGCGCCCGTTCGCGGCCCCGACGGCCCGCCACGCGCTCGGCCGGCCGACCGCGGCGGCGAGCGCCGAGTAGGTCGTGGTCTCCCCGTACGGGATCGCCCTCACCGCGGTCCACACGCGGCGCTGGAAGTCGGTTCCGCCAGGCGACAGCGGTAGCTCGAAGCGCTGCCGCTCGCCGGCGAAGTACGCGTGGAGCTGCGCCTCGGCCTCCGCGAGGAGCGGGTCGGCCGACCGCGCGCCCTCCCCTCCGTGGAAGTCGACGGCGCTGACACCGTGCTCGTCGCGCGACAGCCATAGGGTGCCGAGCGGCGTGTCGATGCTCCTGCTTCCCACGACCCCGCCCTTCGACGGGGAGTCGCTGCTCGCATTTCTCGCGGCGCGTGCGATAGCGGGCGTGGAGGAGGTCATCGGCGGGACCTATCGTCGCACGGCCGCCCTGCGAGCGCGGTGGCGTCGTCCTCGCCGCGACCCCCGAGGCGGCCGGGGTGCGCTGCGAGCTCCAGCTCGACGACCCGGACGACGCCGACGGCACCGCGGCGCGCTGCCGGCGGCTGTTCGACCTCGACGCAGATCCGGAGGCCATCGCCGCCGCGCTCGCGCGCGACCCGCTGCTCGCGCCGCTGGTCCGCCGCCGCCCCGGCCTGCGCGTGCCCGGCGCCGTCGACGGCTTCGAGATGGCTGCGCGGGCGATCGTCGGCCAGCAGGTCTCCGTCGCGGGCGCGCGCACGGTGCTCGGCCGGCTGGTGGCCGAGTACGGCGAGCCGCTCGCGCAGCCGGACGGGGGGCTCACCCATCGCTTCCCGGCCGCCGCGGCGCTTGCGGAGGCCGATCCCGCCGCGCTTCCGTTCCCGCGCACGCGCGCGGAGGCGCTCGTGACGGTGGCGCGGCTGGCCGCCGGCGGCGAGCTCCGCCTCGACGGGCAGCGGACCCCGGCGAGGTCCGCGCCGCGCTCACCGCCGTCCGCGGCGTGGGGCCGTGGACGGCGTCGTACGTCGCCATGCGGGCGCTGGGCGACCCGGACGCGTTCCTCCCCGGCGACGTCGGCATCCGGCACGCGCTCGCGCGGCTCGGACCGGACACCGACGACGAGCGCTGGCGGCCCTGGCGCTCCTACGCGGTCATGCATCTCTGGCGCACGCTGGACGGCTGAGATACGTTCCCGCGCCATGCGCGCGGTACAGATCGTGGACCTCACCGGGCCGGACTCGGCGCTCGCCGAGGCGGACGTCCCCGAGCCAGAGCCCTCGCACATGCTCACACCAGGCAGCGGCGTTCTGATCGACGTGCACGCGGCGGGCGTGTCGTTCCCGGAGGTGCTCCAGACGCGCGGGGAGTACCAGATCAAGCCGCCGCTCCCGTTCGTGCCGGGCAGCGAGGTGGCGGGCACCGTGCGGAGCGCGCCCGAGGGCTCGGGCCTCGGCGAGGGCGACCGCGTGGCGGCGTGCTGCATGCTCGGAGCGTTCGCCGAGGTCGCGGTGGCGCCCGACTTCCTCACCTTCCCGCTGTCCGAGCAGCTCGACTACGCACAGGGCGCCGGCCTCATCCTCAACTACCACACCGCCTACTTCTCGCTGACCCATCGCGGCCGGCTGGCGGAGGGTGAGACCGTGCTCGTGCACGGCGCGGCGGGCGGGGTGGGCACGGCGACGCTGCAGATCGCGAAGGGGCTCGGCGCGCGGACGATCGCCGTGGTCTCGAGCGACGAGAAGGAGCAGGTGGCTCGCGAGGCGGGCGCCGACGAGGTCGTGCGCTCGGACGGCGAGTGGAAGGACGAGGCGAAGGAGCTGTCGGGCGGCGGCGTCGACGTGGTGATCGACCCGGTGGGCGGCGACCGCTTCACCGACAGCCTGCGCTCGCTGCGCGAGGGCGGGCGCGTCGTGGTCGTGGGGTTCACCGGCGGGTCGATCCCCGAGGTGCGGGTGAACCGGCTGCTCCTCAACAACACCGAGGTCGTGGGCGCGGGCTGGGGCGCGTTCGTGATGGGGAAGCCCGGGATCAACCGCGAGATCGGCGACGCGGTGAACCGGCTCGTGGACGACGGGCACGTGAAGCCGATCGTGGGCGCCCGCTTCCCGCTCGAACGCGCGGCTGACGCCCTCAAGCTGATCGACGGCCGCGGCGCCACCGGCAAGGTGGTGCTCGAGCTCCGCTGAGCGCCCTCTGGCGCGGTTCCCCAGTTTCAGCGCACCGCCGCCGGGGAACGGACTCAGGGATGAGGCGGGGGATCGGAGTGACGCTGCTGGTGACGTTCGCGCTTGCGCTGCCGGCTTCGAGCGCGGTTGCGGCGGAGCTGCCCTCCGACTTCACCCCCTCGTGCCCCACCGCGAACCCCGGCCAGGAGTCCTACGGCGGCGTTCGCATCTGCTCAGGCAGGGTGCCGAGCTTCGACGGCGTGCACCTCGACGTGGACCTCACCCAGCCCATGCAGGACACGGGCTCGAGCCACCCGCTGATCGTGATGCTCCACGGCTTCGGCAACGACAAGCACTTCTGGGAGTCCACGACCGACGAGGGCGACGGGGCCGACACCCACCGCTGGAACAACCGCTGGTTCGCGAAGCACGGCTACTACGTCCTCACCTACACGGCTCGCGGCTTCCGGGACGACGGCCCGAGCGAGGACCACGAGCCGCCCACGCCGTACGACCCGCGCGGCTCGGCCGACCCGCTGGAGCCGCGCGCGACGCTCCACCTGAAGAGCCGCGACTGGGAGATCCGCGACACCCAGTGGCTCGCGGCGCTCGTCGCGGCGACCTACCCCGACGTCGACACGAACCGGGTCGCGGTCACCGGCGGCTCGTACGGCGGGATCGAGGCCTGGCTCCAGGCGAGCCAGCCGACCTGGACCTTCCCCAACTCGCTTGACGACGAGCTTCCCGTCCTGAACCTCCAGGTCGCGGTCGCGAAGTACCCGTCCACCGACATCGCGTACGGCCTCGGCCCGAACGGGCACGGCGGCGGCCCGTCCCTCGACGACCTCTACGAGTCGTCTCAGGGACGTCCCGACGACGACCAGGGTGACGGCAACCCGATCGGCGTGGTGAAGGAGAGCTACGTGACCGGGCTGTTCGCGCTCGGCCAGACGAAGGGCGTGTTCGAGAAGGGCCTGTCGACGGATGCGCCGTTCCCGTGCACGTACGGCGACTGCGAGGGCCAGGTCGACATCGAGTCGTGGAAGGCGCGCACCGACGCCGGCGACCCGACGAGCCCCGAGGACCCGATCATCCGCCAGATCCGGCGCGGGCTCACGGAGTTCAGGGGCGCCTACTACCAGGACGAGGGCTGGGAGCAGCAGGTCGACGGGCGCAAGGTGGCCGTCTTCTCGATCCAGGGCTGGACCGACGACCTGTTCCCCTCGGTCGAGTCGTTCCGCATGTTCAAGCTCCTCAAGCGGATGGACCCGCGCTGGCCGGTCGAGGTCGCGCTCGGCGACGTGGGCCACTCCCGCGCGCAGAACAAGCCGAGCACCTGGCAGCACCTCAACAACCAGGCCTGGCAGTGGCTCCAGTCGCACATCAACCGGCAGCCACGAGCAGCAGACGACCGTCTCCAGCGAGGCCACCGTGTGCGGCGAGGGCGGACCGCCGCAGCGCGTCGTCGGAAGGACGCCGGAGGACCTGGCGAACGGAGCGCTCACGCTCCAGTTCCCGCCGGGCGGCACCCTCGGCGACGTCGCGCTCGCGGACAAGAACGGCCTGGCCACCGACGCGATCGCCGGTCCGGACGTGCAGCCGGGCGAGCCCTGCCGCCACTCCGACGGCCCGGCCGTCGGCGGCTACACGCAGTACTCGCCGCCGCTCACCCGCCCCGAGACCTACGTCGGCATCGGTCATGTGCGGATCCCGTACCTGTGGGAGGTGCCGCCCGCCACGCCGAGCGGCCAGCTCGACGCGCGGCTGTTCGACGTGCCGCCGGTCGGCAAGGAGCTGCTCATCACGCGCGGCACGTACCGCTTCGAAGGCGATCCGCTCGCGGGCGAGATCCGGCTTCCGCTGTACGGGAACCACTGGCGGCTACGGCCGGGGCACCGCATCCGGCTCGACATCACCCAGGTCGACAACCCGACCTACCGCTTCAGCAACATTCCGAGCACGTTCCAGTTCCCGAGCGGCGTGACGCTCGTGCTGCCGACGCGCTAGCCCCACTTCGGCCACACTTCCCGCAATGGAGGACGAGGCGCGGCGGCGCCGGCGCGAGGACGCGCGGCGCCGCGTTTACCGGCGGCGCCGGCTGGTCGCGGCCGGAGTCGCCGGGCTCATCGCACTGCTGCTCGCCGCGGGCGGGATGCTCGCGTTCGGCGGCGACGGACGGCGGCGACCCCAGTGCGAGCGAGGAGCCGAAGCGGCCGGAGCTTCCGCGCGGAGGCCGCACGATCTTTCCGGACAACCGCGTCGTGGCGTACTACGGAGCGCCGCAGGACGAGGAGCTCGGGATCCTGGGCATCGGCTCTCCGCGCCGCGCCGCGAGGCGCCTGGAACGCCAGGTGAAGCCCTACGCGCGCCCCCGCCGGCCGGTGCTGCCGGCGTTCGAGCTGATCGCCGCGATCGTGACGAGCGAGCCGGGCGACGGCGGGGACCACTCGATCCGCCAGGAGGCGTCGACGATCCGCCGCTACCTGCGCGTGGCGCGCGCGCACAGGATGCTGCTGCTGCTCGACATCCAGCCGGGCTACGCGCCGTTCCTCCAGGAGGCGAAGGCGCTGGAGCGCTGGCTGAAGGAGCCCGACGTCGGCCTGGCGCTGGACCCCGAGTGGAGCATGAAGCCCCCGCTCCTGCCCGCCCAGGAGATCGGCTCGACCGACGCAGCGACCGTGAACGAGGTGTCGCGCTACCTGTCGGGCCTCGTGCGCCGGCACGACCTGCCGCAGAAGCTCCTCGTCGTCCACCGCTTCACCGCGGACATGATCCAGAACGAGCACGAGCTCGAGCGCGATCCGGGCGTCGCGCTCGTCGTGAACGTCGACGGCTTCGGCGACCAGCCGAACAAGATCTCGAAGTACCGCGAGTTCACGCGCGACCTGCGCCGCCGCTTCAACGGCTTCAAGCTCTTCTACCACGAGGACCTGAACCTGATGAGCCCGAAGCGGGTGCTCCGCCTGCGCCCCCAGCCGGACCTGGTCGTCTACGAGTAGGGCGACACCCCAATCGGTACAGTCGGGAGCCGCATGCCTGGCCCCGTTCTGCTCGCCGTCGACGACGATCCTGAGGCCCTCGGCAACGTCGAGTCCGAGCTGACGGAACGCTACGCGCGTGACTACACGATCGTCAGCGAGACCTCGGCGGCCGACGCGCTCGCGACGCTTGAGTCGCTCGCGGCGGACGGCGCCGAGGTCGCGCTGGTGCTCGCCCGCCAATGGCTTGCCGGGATGACCGGCGGTGAGCTGCTCGGGAGGGTGCACCAGCTGCACCCGCACGCGAAGCGCGGCCTCCTGATCGACTGGGGCGGCTGGGGCGACAAGGCCACCGGCGACGCGATCTTCGACGCGATGGCGCATGGCCGCATCGACTACTACGTGCTGCGGCCGTCGGGGTCGCCTGACGAGGTCTTCCACTCGGCGGTGTCGGGCTTCCTGCTCGAGTGGTCGCAGCTCGCAGCGCACCGCTCCGCACACGATCCACGTGGTCGGCGAGTCCTGGTCCGGCCGCGCCTACGAGCTGCGCGACGTGCTCGAGCGCTGCGCGATCCCGCACGCCTTCTGCCTCGCGGACTCGGACAAGGGCCGTGAGCTGCTCGCGAAGCAGTGAGGGCGAGGAGAGGCTCCCGCTGATCGTCCTGCCGGACGGAAGGGTGCTGGTCGACCCGACCGACGCCGAGATCGCCTTTGCGACGGGCGCCGCGGTCGACCCGCGCAGCACAGCGACTACGACGTGGTGATCGTGGGCTGCCGGCCCCGCCGGCCTCTCGGCGGCGGTCTACGGCGCCTCGGAGGGCTTCGACACGCTCGTGGTCGACGGGGGCGGGATCGGCGGGCAGGCCACGTCCAGCTCCCACATCCGCAACTACCTCGGCTTCCCGCGCGGAGTCAGCGGCGGCCGCCTTGCCGAGCAGGCGTACGAGCAGGCCTGGGTGCTTCGGCGCGAACTTCGCCCTCATGCAGCGGGTGAGCCGGCCTGGCGCGCCACGGCGAGCGCATCCAGGTGACGCTCTCGGAGCACGGCGCGGTCGACCGCCCGCGCGGTCGTCCTCGCAACGGGCGCCGCCTACCGGCGGCTCGGCGTGCCCGAGCTCGAGGACATGAACGGCGCTGGCGTCTTCTACGGCGGCCCCGCCTCCGAGGCGCCCGGCCTGGCCGGGCTCGAGGCCTACGTCGTCGGCGGCGCGAACTCCGCCGGCCAGGCGGCGCTCCACCTGGCGCGCTACGCGACGCGCGTCACGCTGGTCGTGCGCGCGCGGTCGCTCGGCGCGGGGATGTCGCATTACCTCGTACGCGCATATCGAGGCCACCCCGAACGTCGACGTGCGCCTGGGCACCGAGGTGGTCGGCGGCGGCGGCGACGGCTGGCTCGAGCACCTGGTCCTTCGCGACGGCGACGGGCGGGAGGAGACGGTGAGCGCCGCAGGGCCTCTTCCTCATGATCGGCGCACGCCCGCGCACGACTGGCTGCCCGCGGAGATCGCCCGTGACTCCCGCGGCTTCGTGCTCACCGGCGCCGACCTCGGCGACGACGCCGGGTGGCCGCTCGAGCGTTCGCCGTACTCCTCGAGACGAGCATGCCGGCCGTGTTCGCGGCCGGGGACGTGCGACACGGATCCGTGAAGAGGGTGGCCTCGGCGGTCGGCGACGGGTCGATCGCGATCCAGCTCGTCCACCGGCTGGTGGCGGAGGACCGCCTCCACGCGCCGCAGGATCTCGTCGGCCGGGAGTAGCGCACGCCCGGTTGTCCGGCGTATGGTCAGGGCCGTGGAAACCATCTCGATCGTCCTGGCCGACGACCACGAGGTAGTACGCAGCGGTCTCCGGATGTTGCTCGAGGAGGAGGGTGAGTTCGAGGTGGTGGCGGAGGCGGGCGACCTCGAGGAGGCGCGCCGCCTGGTCCGCGCACTTGGCCCGCGCGTGCTGGTGCTGGACCTCAACCTGCCCGAGGGTCTGAGCCTTCCGGCCATTCCGGACCTGCTCGAGGAGTCGCCCGAGACCGCGGTAGTTGTCCTGACGATGCACGAGGACCCCGGCTTTGCGCGCGAGGCACTGCAGTCGGGAGCGCTCGGGTATGTCCTGAAGCACGCCGCCGGCGGTGAGCTGGTGGACGCGGTCCGCGCGGCGGCGGCCGGGCAGACCTACCTGACCCCGAAGCTCGGCGGGCAGCTGCTCAGCGCGCGCCCGCAGAGCCGCGCCGGACGGCCTCAGCGAGCGCGAGCTGGAGATCCTGCGCCTGATCGCGCTCGGACACACGAATGCCGAGATCGCCGAACGGGTCTACCTGAGCATCCGAACCGTCGAGTCACACCGCGCGCACATCCAGCGGAAGACGGGCAGCTCGACGCGCGCGACGATGGTCCGCTACGCGCTCGACCACGGGCTGATCGAGTAGGAACTCGGTGTCGGCGCCTACGCGGGCCTGGGTGTGTGGGTGTCCGGCATGTCGCTGTCGGCGCGTTCGATCAGCTCGGCGGCGCCGTCGTCCGGCGCCAGCGAGGCGAAGCCGACCTTGATCTGAGTCGGATCGGGATCGGCTGCGAGTGTGGCCTGGACCTCGCCGAGCCGCTGGCGGGCATCCTCCAGCGTCGTCTCGGACATCACGCAGAGGAACTCGTCGCCGCCGAGGCGGACGATCTCATCGTATGAGCGGAGCCGAGCTCGGAGCGCGGTCACCACGCGCTGAAGCAGCGCGTCGCCGGCCGCATGCCCCCGCGAGTCGTTGGCGACCTTGAGGCCGACGACGTCGACGTAGGCCACGGTGAGCAGGCCGGTCGCCCTGCGGGCACGATCGATCTCGTGGTCGACGTCCGTCAGGCCCGCGGAGCGCGTGCGCGCTCCCGTCAGCGCGTCGGTCTCGGCGATCGCCAGCTGGTGCAGCAACGCCTCGCGGTCTGCCTGACCCTCCAGGCGGTCACGAGCAGCCTGCGCGCGATCCCTGGTCGCCTGCTCGCGGTCTCGCGCGGCCCGGGCCCGGCCCTCGGCCGCGACGGAGCGCTCGGCGGCCGCACGCGCGCGGTTCTTCGTCGCGCGGGCGAGGATTCCGGCCGGCCGGCCACGCGACCAGGCAACGTCACGGGCCGCCAGCTCGCGATCATGCAGCTCGGCCGCCTTGTCGCGTGCCGCGGCGGCCAGGTCCCGAGCGGCCGCGACCGCATCACGTGCGGCGGCTGCCTCCGCCCGGGCCTCTGCGGTCTGCCGGCGCTGCTCGGCGCTGCGGTCGCGAAGGTCCTTCGTGAACGCATGCTCGGATGGGTCGGCCCCGTGGGCGAGATCGCGATCGCTGGCCGCCTGGTCGCTGTCGGCCGCAACCTGATCGTCCTCCGCCGCGGTCTGGTCGCGGTCAGCGCTCGACTGGGCGGCATCCGCCAGCGTCTGATCGGTATCGGCGAGCGTCTGCTCGGCGTCGAGTTGCTCGGACAGCCGGGGGCCGCCCTCGCCCTCCTCGGTCGAGCCGTTTGGGGAATCCGCGCTTTTCACCCTGCCACCCAGGTGTGAGAACTGATTGGAGGATCAATGATCGCGCAATCAGCGGATCTCATCAAGACGGATCGCGACTGGGTCATTTTCCCCGCTAAGGGACAGGGCCCGCGCTGACGATTGATCAGCAAATGGAGCGCCACCCCGTCCGACGCGCCATGCGTGAAGCCCACGTGTCCGGCTTCGAGAAGCACTCGTTCGTGACCGGAATCCTGCTTCTTGTGGCCGGAATGGTCGCGGCCTCGGTTCGCGGGGACGCCGGGGGGCTCGCAGCGGCGCTCGGCACGATCGGGCTCGCTGTGATCGGCCTCTGCGCCAGTCTCGCGCGTCCTGCGGTACTACAGGGCGAGCGCGGCGGCGTCGCTGCCGCGCTCGGTGGGCAGGGTGGCGTTCGGATCCGGCCCCGGCGGATCGCCACCGCGGTGACGGCGGATTGTCGCCGGTGCTCCCCGCCGCGGCGGCCGTGGCTCTGGTGGCGATCGTGGATTGGGGCTGGCTCGTGATCGCCGGCGCGCTGCTGCTCGTCTCCCTCGGAATGCTGGTGAACGCGGCGAGCGGCAGGTCGGACGATCTGGATCGGCTCCTCACGGCGGCGGCTCCGACCGACCTGCTCGAGCGCCTGTGCATGCGCGCCGACATCCCGGTTCCCGAGCTCGTCGTCCAGCTGGGCGTCGAGGCGAACGCGTGGACGTCGCGCGGCCGCATTCATCTCACCAGGCAGCTGCTGACGCGGCTTGACCGATCCGAGCTCGAGGCCGTCCTGGCCCATGAGCTCGCCCATATCGCGCACCGGGACGCCGCGGTGATGGAGGTGTGCTCGGCACCGAGCCGAGTGCTCCTGGGGTACGCGGGGGTCTGCGCTTCGGGGCTCCGAGCCTGGATACGGCACATCTTCGAGATCCCATTCCCCGGAGTCGCCCTCTGGTGCGCGATCCTGGCTGTCGTCAGCGTTCCACCCGCGTTCGTGTTCGGCTGGGTGTCGCGGCTGTCCGTGCTCCACATGTCGCGCTCGCGGGAGTTTCGCGGCCGATGCGGCCGCGGCGGCTCTCACAGGGCGGCCGAGCGCTCTCGCCTCGGCGCTCGTGAAGCTCGATCGCCGTAGCGATCTGATGCCTCGCGCCGACCTGCGCCAGGCCCAGGCGCGGGCGGTGCTGTGCATCGTCGGCAGCGAGCGCTCCAGGCTCGGAAGGCCGTTCGGCACCCATCCGCCCACCGCCGCGCGCGTGAAGCGCCTCGAGGCGCTCGAGGAGCGCGTGCAGGCGGGCGGGAGTGCATTCCGGCTCGAGGACTAGGCGAGCATGGGCGCGGCTGGGTTCGAACCAGCGACCTCTCGCGTGTGAGGCGTCGCCATCTCAGGGCACCGAAGGCTGCTTTTCGGCTCTAGGACTGAGAGGGCGACGCCTTCGAGGAGGCGCTGGCTCAGCCACGGATATGCGCAGATGCGCTTGGATGTGCGCGGATGGCACTCCTAGAGGGCAATTGTTGCCCCTTTGCCGATGGCTGGCGATCTGCCCCCGGATCCGGTTCAGATTCTCGAGTACGAGCGTCTCCACCCTCTACCCGCCGCTCGCCGCGTGGCCTCGTGACTGTAGGCTCCGGCGCAAGGCGAGAAAGCGCCGGGAGGGGAGCCGGAGCTGCTCCGTGCCTTCGTCGGCGCGCAGGCCACGACGCTTTCGAACCTCGACCAGGCGACGTCGGAGCGGGGCAACGGGCGAGCCTTGACAGGTGCCTACGGACCTGTTCGAGTGACCCTTGAGGTAGGAATGTCTGACGGGAGGGTTCGCATGCGTAAGACGCTCTTGACGCTCACTTTGACGGCGCTCGCCTTGGCGCTCGTGTCGGGGGTCGCGACGGCCGTTCCTCCGGGGGGACCGGAGGCTCGAGGCCACGGCAGCACCACCGGGGTTTTCGAGCACTTCAACTTCAGCGCGGGAGGAACTCCCCTTGATGCCGACGGGAGCATCAGGGTCATCGACCACGAGACCAACACGAAGGTCGAGGGGGAGGTGGACTGTCTGAACGTGATCGGCAACGACGCCTACTTATCCGGTCCGATCACGGACACACAGCCGGAGTTGTTCTTGAGGCGGTTCCAGGCGCACGCGGAGGACAACGGCGGCCCACGGGGCGGAAAAACAGCACGGACCCGCCGGATCGGTTCGACATTTTCGTCACGGGCGCCAGCTTCTTCTTCGATTGCACCACGCTCGGTTTCGTCGAGGGCCTCCCGGTCCAGAGGGGCGACGTGAGCGTCGACGCGGGCAGCTAGTCGATGCTCAAACCTGAGACGGGAAGTCAGGGGGCCTTGCTCCTCCTCACTTCGCTTGGGTCTTCGGATCGGAGTCAGGCTGGTTCCAAGAATGGGCGCGGCTGGGTTCGAACCAGCGACCTCTCGCGTGTGAGGCGAGCGCTCTCCCGCTGAGCTACGCGCCCGGGAGAGTGGACGAGTTTAGAGCGCCACGATGGCGTCGACCTCGACGTCCGCGCCCTTCGGCAGGGCCGCCACGCCGATCGCCACGCGGGCCGGCGGGTCGGCTCCCTCGAAGAAGGAGCCGTACACCTCGTTCACGCGCGCGAAGTCGTTCATGTCGGTCAGGTACACGGTGCAGCGCACGGCTTCGGACAGCGACGCGCCAGCCGCCTCGCAGACCGCCACGAGGTTCTCGAGGCAGCGTCGCGTCTGTCCCTCGATGTCGTCCTTGACGAGCTCGCCGCTCGAGGGGTCGAGCGGCACCTGGCCGGAGCAGAAGAGCAGGCTGCCGCTGCGGATCGCCTGGCTGTACGGGCCGATCGCCTGGGGCGCCTGGTCCGTCGAGACCGACTGTCTGAGTGCCATGGGCGGCAGCCTAGGCGTTCGCGACCGTGGACTGCCTAGCGGCCCGGCCCGATCTCCTCGCGCCCGCCCTTCCCGAGTCCGGCGGCGTCGGCGGCGCCGATGAAGGCAGCCGCGGCGACCACGCCGACGACGGTCCCGATGAAGTTCAGCTCCCAGATGTCGCCTGAGCCGATCGCGCTGGCGACGATCCCGCCCACCAGGGCGCCTGCGATGCCGAGCGCGATGGTGAGACCGACCCCTATGGGCTGGCGTCCCGGTAGCACTAGGCGGGCGAGGATGCCGATGACGATGCCGATGACGATGAGTCCAAGGATTTGCATGCCCCTCCGTTCTCCGCACGGAGACTGTTCGAAACGCTAGCCTCTGCCGTGGACCGTGCTAGGCGGGGAGGTAGCGGTGCCCTGTCACCTGCAATCCGCTCTAGCAGGGCTGAATTCCCGTTCGAGGGGCTTCGGCTTTCGGGGCCAGTACGCCGGACTGAGGCGTCGATGGCCGGGTCCCACGCGGCGAGCGCTCGCGAACCAGGTCAGATCCGGGAGGAAGCAGCCTTAAGTGATACCGCTCGTGCGCCGTGGGCAAGCCTGGCCGGAGCCGAAGATCGGCGGGCACGCTCGAGGCCAGGTTCCGGAGACGGGTGCACGGTCCACTTTCTTTCGCCCATGGACGACCCCTCGAAATCGTCCGCCAGGTGGCCGAGCGCTGGAACGCCGGCGACATCGAGGGCGCTGCTCGAGCTCTACGCCGACGACGTGGTCGTCAAGACCGGCGAGCACTGGCCGGAACGGCCACGCTGCAGGGAAAAGCGCGCCTTCCGCGAAAGCATCGACGATTGGCTGAGCGTGTGGGAGTCGGTCGCGTTGGAGACGGACCACGTGGAGGCCTTCGGCGACCGCGTCGTCGCGCACGGGTCCTGGCGCTCGACCGGGCCGCCTGAGCGGGGTGGAGGGCGACATGCCGATCCACATCGTCTTCACGGTCCGGGATGGGAAGATCGCTCGTCTTGACTGGTTCGCCGGACCACGAGTCAGCCGTCGCCGCCGCCCGCGGCGCCTGACCTCGACACGCTCGAGGCCGTCCAGCGGCGCGTGCTCTGGCTCGCGACCGCCATCGTCCACCACGCGAACCGCGTGCGTGAGAACCGCTCGGGGGTGAAGGTCGGCGGGCACCAGGCGTCGAGCGCGTCGATGGTGAGCCTGATGACCGCGCTCTGGTTCTCGGAGCTGCGCGCCGAGGACCGCGTCTCGGTGAAGCCGCATGCCTCTCCGGTGCTGCACGCGATCAACTACCTGCTGGGCCGGCTCGAGCGCCCCTACCTCGAGTCGCTGCGCGCGTTCGGCGGGCTTCAGAGCTACCCGAGCCGCACCAAGGACCCCGACCCGGTCGACTACTCGACCGGCTCCGTGGGCATCGGCGCGACCGCTCCGATCTGGGCCGCGATCGCGCGCCGCTACCTGGAGCACCACCGCTTCGAGGCTCCTCCGCGCGGCCGCGAGATCGCGCTGCTCGGCGACGCCGAGCTCGACGAGGGCGCCGTCTGGGAGGCGATCGCCGACCCGTGGGTGGCCCGGCTCGGCGAGGTGCTGTGGGTGGTGGACCTGAACCGCCAGTCGCTCGACCGCGTGGTGCCGGACATCGCCTTCGGCCGCCTGGCCGGGATGTTCGAGGCCGCCGGCTGGCAGGTGCTGACCGTGAAGTACGGCCGCAGGCTCGAGACGCTCTTCGAGCGGGCGGGCGGCGAGGACCTTCGCCGGCGCATCGACGAGATGCCCAACGAGGAGTATCAGCGGCTGCTGCGAGCGGACCCCGCGGAGCTGCGCGAGCGACTGCCGGGGCGGAGCGCCGGCCTGGCGAGTCTCGTCGGCGATCTCCCGGACGACGAGCTGCGGAGCGCCTTCCGCGATCTCGGCGGCCACGACATCGGCAAGCTGATCGAGGCCTACCGGGCCGTTCAGCACGACCGGCCCACGGTGATCTTCGCCTACACGATCAAGGGCTGGTCGCTGCCGATCGAGGGGCATCCCGAGAACCATTCGGCGCTCCTGACGGTCGACCAGTTCGGGGAGCTGGCGACGCAGCTCGGCGCCGACGCGGAGGATCCGTGGGCGCCCTTCGACCCGGGCAGCCCCGAGGCCGAGCTCGCCGCGGCGGCCGCAACCGTGCTCGCGCGCGAGGAGCCGGAGCCGCGCCGGCCGCCGGAGGTGCCGCCGGCGCTCGGGCGCAAGCACCGCGGCCAGGAGTCCACGCAGCAGGCATTCGGGCGCTTCTTCGTGGACCTCGTGCACGAGGCGCCGGAGGTCGCCGAGCGCGTGGTGACCGTGAGCCCCGACGTGGCGAGCTCCACGAACCTCGGCGGCTGGATCAACAAGTCCGGGATCTGGTCCGTGGGCGAGCGGCGCGACTGGTTCGCCGACGACTCGCAGACGCTCGTCCACTGGCACGAGACGACGGGCGGCCGCCACATCGAGCTCGGCATCGCGGAGACGAACCTGGTCGGCCTGCTGGGCGAGCTGGGCGCCACCTGGAGCCGCCACGGGCAGCCGCTCCTCCCGATCGGGACGATCTACGACCCGTTCGTGGGCCGCGCGCTGGAGCCCTGGTCGTTCGGGATCTACGCCGGCGGCCAGTCGATCCTGATCGGCACGCCGTCGGGCGTCTCGCTCGCGCCCGAGGGCGGCGCGCACCAGTCGATCGTCACGCCGTCGATCGGCATCGGCCAGCCGGGCTGCACCTTCTGGGAGCCGGCCTTCGGGCAGGACCTCGAGTGGACGCTGCTGAGGGCGCTGTCGCGGCTCGGCCGCGAGGACGGCGAGTCCGCCTACTTCCGGCTCTCCACGCGGCCGATCGACCAGTCGCTGGCCGGCGGCGACGCCTCGGACGAGCGCCGCGCCCTCGTGCTGGCCGGCGGCTATCCGCTTCGGCGTGCGAAGGGGCAGCCGGCGGTGACGCTCGTGGGAATGGGCGCCGTGATGCCGGAGGTGCTCCGGGCCGCCGACGCGCTCGGAGATGACGCCGACGTGATCTGCGTCACCAGCGCCGACCTGCTCCACCGCGCCCTTCGCGCCCGAGCCGGCTTCGGCGAGCACCCGCCTGAGATCCTCGAGGAGCTGTTCCCGCAGGAACGAGCTGCGCCGATGGTCACGGTGCTCGACGGCGCCCCGGAGGCGCTCGCCTTCCTGGCGGCTGTGGAGGCTGTGCCGCTCACGCCGCTGGGCGTGACCCGCTTCGGGCAGTCGGGCGACCTCGACGACGTGTACCGCCACCACGAGATCGACACCGAGACGATCGTCGGCGCTGCCCTGGATCTGCTCGGCTAGCGGGCCGCTCGGCTAGTCGGCCGCGATGTCGAGGAAGGCCTCGACGACCGCGGGGTCGAACTCGCTGCCCGAGCCCGAGCGGATCATCTCGATGGCCCAGCGCCGCGGCCGGGCCGGCGCGTGGTAGCGCTCGCTCGTGACGGCGTGGAAGGTGTCCGCCACGGCGGCGATGCGCGAGAACAGGGGGGCCTCCTCGCCGACCAGGCCGCTGGGATAGCCGGACCCGTCCCAGCGCTCGTGGTGCGACCGGACGACCGCCTTCGCCCTCGCCGGGATCGAATCGTCGCGCAGGAACTCGAGGCCGAGCAGCGGGTGCCGCATCATCAGGTCCCACTCGTCCGGGGCCAGCGGACCCGGCTTGTGTACGAGCGCCGGCGGCAGCGCGAGCTTGCCGATGTCCTGCAGGAACAGCCCGGTGCCGAGCTCCTCCAGCGCCTCCTCCGGCACCAGCCTGCGTCCCACGAGCAGTCCGATGACGGTGGCGTCGATCGAGTGCTCGACGTTGTAGGCGGCCGGTGCGGCTCCGTTCGTGACGAACGCGTCGTCCCCGATCTGAATGACCTCGTCGACGATCCGGCCCGCGACGTCGGTGAGCTCGACGAGGATCTCGTGCGGCAGCAGCGTGCCCGGCATCACGGCCGCCTCGTCGAACGCGCGGTCGAGTGCGGCGCGCGCGTGATCGCGCGTCTGGGGTGACAACGGGTGTGGAGTCTGGGCCTCCACCCCATTCCTATCGGCAGCAGGGCCTCCCGCCCTAACGGTGGTTATGCTCGAACCAACGATGCTTTCGCTCTACCGCCGCCACCGCCCGCGCACTTTTGACTCGGTGGTGGGCCAGGAGCACATCGTCAGAACGCTCCGAAACGCGATCGAGCTGGACAAGGTCCACCACGCGTATCTGTTCGTCGGCTCGCGCGGAACCGGCAAGACCTCGATGGCGAAGCTGCTCGCCTGCGCGCTGAACGCGGAGGGCGGTGCCCGGGCCGATTTCGACCCCGAATCGGACGTGTCGCGGGCCATCCTGACCGGCACCTCGCTCGACGTGGTGGAGATGGACGCGGCGTCGAACAACTCCGTCGACGACATCCGCGAGCTGCGCGAGAACGTCGCGCTCGCGCCCATGCAGGGCGGGAAGCGCGTGTACATCCTCGACGAGGCGCACATGCTCACGCAGGCGGCCTGGAACGCCTTCCTGAAGACGCTCGAGGAGCCGCCCGCGCACGTGGTGTTCGTGCTGGCGACCACCGAGGCTCACAAGGTGCCGGCGACGATCATCGACCGCTGCCACCGCTTCGACTTCCAGCGGCCTTCCCTGGCGCAGATCGCCAGCGTGCTCGAGCGCGTGGCGGCCGAGGAGGGGATCCAGATCCCGGATGCCGCCGTGGGGATGCTCGCCCGCGCCGCGACCGGGAGCTTCCGGGACGCGCTCGGGACGCTCGAGCAGCTCGTGACCTACGGCGGCACCGAGGTGAAGCTCGACGACGTGCTCGAGATCCTCGGCGTGGCGGACGCGGAGCTGGTCCTGGCCGCCGGCGAGTCGCTCGCGGACCGCGACCCGCGCACGGCGCTGCTCACCGTGCAGTCGCTGTCGGAGTCCGGGCGCGACTTCACGCAGTTCATGCGCGACCTCTCGGCACATCTCCGCCACCTGTTCGTGGTGCAGACCCTCGGCCACGTGCCGGACTCGTTCTCGGTCACCGCGGGGCACACCGACCGGCTCGCCGCGCAGGCCGACCGGCTCTCGCAGGGCGAGATCCTGAGGGCGATCGACTTCCTCGCCGCGGCGATCGCGGCCGTGAAGGACGGCAGCGAGCCGCGCATCCAGCTGGAGATGGCGCTGCTGAAGGCGACACAGCCCCAGGCCGACCTCTCGCTCCAGGCCCTGATGTTCCGGATCGACCAGCTGGAGCGGGCTTTGGGGGCGCCGGTGCCGGGCGCGGCGACGCCCGAGCCTGCCTCCGCGGTGCCGGCTTCCTCGGTCCCGGCTTCCTCGGTCTCGGCTTCCTCCGCACCGGATTCCTCAGCGGCGGCCTCCTCCGCACTGGCCTCCTCCGCGGCGGCCTCCTCCGCACCGGCCTCCTCCGCGGCCGACGAACGGCAGGCACCGAAGGCCGATACTCCGGCCGCGGCCACCGCCTCGGCCGCCACCGCCTCGGCCGCCACCGCCGGGTCGGCCACCCCTGGATCGGCCACGCCCGCCTCGGCCACGCCCGCCGCGACCTCGTCCTCCGCTGCCTCGCCGTCCGATTCCCCGCCGTCCGACGCTTCCCCTCGGGGGGGTTCGTCCTCGCACGCCGCCGCTGCCGTCGCCGTCGAGGCGCGCCCCCAGGAGGCCGCCCAGCCGGTCGGCTCGGTTCAGCTCGAGCAGGTCGTGACGCTCTGGCCGGCCGTCGCGGATGCCGTCCGCGAGCAGAACGGGATGCTGGGCGCCGCCCTCTCGGCGGCCACGCCTGTGGCGCTCGACGCGGACCGCCTCACGATCGCCTTTCCCCCCGATGCCGCCTTCGTCAAGAAGAAGGCGGAGCAGGGTCGCGAGCTTGTCGCGAACGCGGTGCGTGGGATGACCGGGCAGCCGCTGTCGCTCGCGTTCGAGCTCAGCGAGGACGCCATGCCCGCGGCCGGCCCCGCCACGCTCGACCACGATCAGCTCATCGAGCGGCTGCGCGCGGAGTTCGGGGCCGAGGAAGTCTTCGATCAACAGCCCGACGAGGAGAAGGACTGATGGGTCAGCCGAACATGAACGAGATGATGAAGCAGGTCCAGAAGATGCAGGCCGACATGGCCAAGGCCCAGGAGGAGCTGAAGAACGAGGTCGTGGAGGCCAGCTCGGGCGGTGGCATGGTGACCGTGAAGATGAGCGGCGAGCTCGAGCTCCGGGAGCTGATCATCGACCCCGCCGCCGTGGACCCCGAGGACGTCGAGATGCTCCAGGACATGGTCCAGGCCGCGGTGAACGAGGCGATCCGCTCCGCGCAGGAGCTGGCCGCATCGAAGATGAACGCGGCAGCGGGCGGACTGACCGGGCCGGGGGGCCTGGGCGGGCTGGGGTTGCCGGGGTTTTAGGGGGGCTCTTCGGCCGCGCTCTCCGTGGGCGAACGACGGCGCGGCTTCCCGCCGCCGGCGAACGACGGGCATTGAAGGGGGTCCTCGGTCAGTTAGCCGTGTATATCGCGGTCAAGTGACCAAGCACCCCCTTTACCGCTGCCGTTCGCCGGCCGCGGCTGCCACTGCCCGCGCGACACGCCCGCCCCCGCGGCTAGCCTTAACCCCTTGTTCGCCGCCCCCGTCAACCGGCTCATCACCGAGCTCGCCCGCCTGCCCGGAATCGGGCAGCGCACCGCTCAGCGGCTTGCCTTTCACATCCTCAGCACGTCCGAGGAGGAGGCGCTCGGGCTCGCCGACGCGATCCGTGAGGTCAAGGCCACCGTGGGCCACTGCGAGGTCTGCTTCAACCTCGCGACCGAGGCCACCTGTCGCATCTGCCAGGACGAGCGGCGCGAGCCGGCGACGATCTGCGTGGTCGAGCAGCCGAGCGACGTGATCCCCATCGAGCGATCGGGCGAGTTCCACGGCCGCTATCACGTGCTGGGCGGCGCCCTGTCGCCGATCGACGGCGTGGATCCCGAGGACCTGCACGTCTCCGAGCTGCTGGGCCGCGTTGACAACGGCGCCGGCGTGCGCGAGGTGGTGATCGCCACGAACGCGACCACCACCGGGGAGGCCACCGCGCTCTACCTGGCCGACGCGCTGCGCGAGCGCGCGCCGGAGATCGTCGTCACCCGCCTCGCCAGCGGACTCCCGGTGGGCTCCGACCTCGAGTACGCGGACGAGATCACGCTGGGCCGCGCGCTCCGGGGTCGTCAGGCGATCTAGACCGGCGTAGGATCGGCACATGGCCACTCGCCTGGTGCGCGGCGCCTGCCCGCACGACTGTCCCGACACCTGCGCGATGCACGTGACGGTCGAGGACGACCGCGCCACGAAGGTGGCCGGCGACCCCGACCACCCGATCACCGTCGGCTTCCTCTGCGGCAAGGTCTCGAACTACCTCGACCGCGTCTATTCCGACGAGCGCATCCTGCACCCGCTGGTGCGCGACAACGGCGGCTTCCGGCGCGCCTCCTGGGACGAGGCACTCGACACCGCCGCCGAGGGCATCCTGCGCGCGAGCGAGGAGTTCGGCGGCGAGTCGATCCTGCCGTACAGCTACATGGGCACCCAGGGGCTGATCCAGGGCAACGTGATGTCGGCCCGGGTTATGAACGCGCTCGGCGCGTCGAACCTCGAGCGCACGATCTGCGCCACGGCCGGCTACAGCGGCACGCTGATGGCGCACGGTGCCTCGCCGGAGGTCGACCCGGAGGAGTGGCCGCACGCCCGCTACCTCCTCGTCTGGGGCTGGAATCCGCTCTCGACCGCCCCGCACCTGTGGCGCAAGCTGCTCGACGCCCGGAAGAACGGGGCCCGCCTGGTGGTCGTGGACCCGTTCCGCAGCCGGACGGCCCGTGTGGCGGACGAGCACCTCCGCCCGCTGCCCGGCACGGACGCCGCGCTCGCCATCGGGATGATGCGCGCGATCGTGGACGCCGGCCTCCAGGACGAGGACTGGTGCCGCGCCCACGCCGACGGCTACGACGAGCTGCTCGCGACCCTCGAGCAGACGACGGTCGAGAACTGCGCCGCGCAGTGCGGAGTGGACCCCGAGGCCATCGCGCGCGTGGGACGCGAATTCGCCTCCACGCGCCCGGCCCTCGTCCGGCTCGGGGTCGGCGCCCAGCGCCACGCGGGCGCCCCGGCCGCCTACGCGACGGTCGCGTCGCTGGCCGTGCTCACGGGCGCGTGGAAGGACCGCGGCGGGGGCTGCTCGTA
Source organism: uncultured Thermoleophilaceae bacterium (assembly GCA_963786845.1). GTDB lineage: Bacteria > Actinomycetota > Thermoleophilia > Solirubrobacterales > Thermoleophilaceae > JACVRW01. The sequence goes on along the minus strand of CAWBAP010000004.1, from coordinate 297,051 downwards.
CATCCCGCTCGCGACGGCCGCGGCGATCAGCGAGGCCCCGCTCCAGCGCGCGGACCTGTGCCCCGGCGAGGTGCGGACGATCAACATGTCCCAGCTCGGCCAGGCGCTAACGGACCCCGAGCTGAACCCGCCCGTGAAGGCGTTCGTCTGCTGGAACTCGAATCCCGCCGCGATCGCGCCCGACCAGGAGCGGGTGCTCGAGGGCCTGCGCCGCGACGACCTCTTCAAGGTCGTGCTCGAGCAGTTCATGACCGACACCGCTCAGCACGCCGACGTGATCCTGCCCGCCACGACCCAGCTCGAGCACCTCGACGTGCTGTTCTCGTGGGGCCATCACTACGTGACCTGGAACGAGCCCGCGATCGAGCCGGTCGGCGAGGCGCAGCCGAACACGGAGATCTTCCGCCGCCTGGCCGAGCGCCTGGGACTCGACGACCCCTGCTTCCGCGACAGCGACGCGGAGCTGGTGGATGCCCTGCTCGAGGGCTTCGACGAGAACGGCCTGCGCGAGCGCGGCTGGACGAAGGTGGACCTCGGCCAGGGGCACACGCCGCACGCGGACGGCGGCTTCGGCACAGAGAGCGGCCGTGCGCTTCTGCACGCGCGCTACGACCCGCCCGCCGAGGTGGCTGACGCCGGCCTCGCGGAGCGCTTCCCGCTCGCCATGATCACGCCCAAGACCCACCTCTTCCTGAACTCGACCTTCGCGAACCAGCAGCGACAGCACTCGGCGCAGCCGCACCCGGAGGTCGTCGTCAGCCCCGCCGACGCCTCCGCCCGCGGGATCGAGGACGGCGGCCGCGTGCGCGTGTTCAACGACCGCGGCTCCTTCACCTGCGCGGTGCGGGTCTCCGACGACGCCCGCGACGGCGTGCTCGTGGCGCCGATGGGCTGGTGGAACGCGGACTACCCGGACGGGCGCAGCGCCCAGGCGACCACGCCCGAGCTGCTCACGGTCGATGGCCACGCGCCCACCTTCAACGACAACCGCGTCGAGATCGCGCCGGCCTAGCGAATCAGGTCGTAGTCCTGCTTCGCGAGCAGGATGCGGCCGACCGCCTGGTCGAGCCGGCGGCGCGGGATGGCGCCGCGCTGCACCGCGCGGAGGATCGCCACGTAGGCCGCCTGCTGGTCGCCCACGCTGCCCGAGATCTGAATCATGTCGGCGCCTGCCCGCAGCGCGCGCACCGCGGCGTCGGGGACGGTGTGGATGGCGGTGACCGCGGGGTCGGCCAGGTCGTCCGTGATCGCGACGCCCTTGAAGCGGAGCCGCCCCCGCAAGAGGTCCGTGTCCACCTGTCTCGACAGCGAGGCGGGCACGGTGAAGTCGTTGAAGGAGTAGAGCGCGTGTCCGACGATCACGCCCGGAACCCCGGCCCTGACCGCGGCCTTGAACGGGATCAGGTCGCGGTCGCCCAGCTCCTCCAGCCCGAGCCCCACCGTCGCCGGGCCCTCCTCGGTCGACTGGTCGGACGCGCCCAGCCCGGGGAAGTGCTTCGCGGCGCTGAAGACGTGCTGCTCGCGGTACGCGCCGACGGTGGCCTCCGCGTACGTGGCGACCTCACCCGGATCGTCTGAGTACACGCGCGCGCCGAGCACCGAGCCCGCCTCGGTTCCCACGTCCACGACCGGTCCCAGGACCCCGTTCACGCCGAGCCCGCGGAGCGCGGCGGCGGACTGGCTCGCGCCGTCGCCGGCCTCGGCGGCGGACCCGGTATCGCTCGGCGTCGCCACCGGCGGGAGGTCGAGGAACGAGTTGAGCTCGCCGCCCTCCTGCGTGGCGAGCACCCAGGGCGCGACGTGTCGCGCCTCGCTCGCCACGGCGCCGACCTCGCCGGCGAGTGCGGCGAGCTGGATCGTGTCCACGTAGTTCGGCCCGGCGAGCACGACCCCACCCAGGTCGAGGCGGCGCAGCCGCCCGAAGATCTCCGCGGTCGCGTCGGTCCCCTGGAAGCCGAACAGGAACAGCTGCGCGACCTTGCGCTCCACGGACAGCCGCCGCGCCAGGCCCGCCACCGAGCGCGGGAAGCTCGGCGCGCCCCCGCCGCGCCGCGCCCGGGCAGCCGGCACGATCTTCGCGAGGAAGGAGATGCGCTCCTGGGGCGTGCCGCGCCCGGGCGGCGGCACGCGCGACGCGCGGTCGCCGTCGTCGTCCTGCCCGGCGCCCACCACGACGCCGATGGTGCCCGCCGCGAGCGCGAGCGCCGCCAGCAGGGCGATGGCAAGGCGGCGCCGGGCGAGTTCAGCACGCACCGGCTGAAAGCTATCGTTGCCGGCCATGCCGCCCGCCGGCCCCGACACCATCGTCATGAAGTTCGGCGGCACCTCCGTTGCGGACGCGGAGCGCATCAAGCGTGCCGCGGAGCGCATCGTCCAGGCGAAGGAGGCGGGCACGCGCGTGGTGGCGGTGCTGTCCGCGCGCGGGAAGCACACCGATGAGCTCGTCTCGCTCGCAAACGAGGTCTCGGACCGTCCGGACCCCCGCGAGATGGACATGCTGCTCTCGACGGGCGAGCGCGTCACCTGCGCGCTGGCGGCGATGGTCATCAACGACCTCGGTCACGAGGCGATCTCGCTCACGGGTTCGCAGGCGGGCATCGTCACCGACAGCGGCCACACCAAGGCGCGCATAATCGAGGTGAAGGCCGACCGCATCCGCAGCGGGCTCGACGACGGCAAGATCGTGCTCGTGGCCGGCTTCCAGGGCGTCTCCCAGGAGTCGTACGACGTGACCACGCTCGGCCGCGGCGGCTCGGACACCACCGCCGTCGCGCTCGCCGCCGCTCTCGGCGCCGACGTCTGCGAGATCTACACGGACGTGGCCGGCGTGTTCAGCGCCGACCCGCGCATCGTGCCCGAGGCGCGCAAGCTGCCCGTGCTGACGTTCGAGGAGATGCTGGAGATGTCCGCCAGCGGCGCTGGGGTGCTCCAGCTCCGCTCCGTGGAGTACGCGCGCAACCACGGCGTCACGATCCACTGCCGATCGAGCTTCGAGGATGGACCCGGTACCGTGGTCCAGGACGAGGATCAGACCATGGAACGCCCGCTCGTTACAGCCGTGACCCACTCGACCGCGGAGGCGCGGATCACCCTCACCGGGCTTCCGGACGTGCCCGGAATCGCGGGCCGCGTGCTCACCGCGCTCGCCGACGCGAACATCAACGTCGACATGATCATCCAGAACGAGCCGCAGTCGGAGGGCCATCTGGCGGACATGTCGTTCACGGTGCCGCGCGAGGACGTGGCGCTCGCGCGCGAGTCGCTCGAGGCGCTCCAGCCCGAGCTCGGGTTCGGAGGCGTCCAGTCCGACGACCGCATGGGGAAGGTCTCCATCGTCGGCGCGGGAATGAAGAGCCATCCGGGCGTGGCCGCCAAGACCTTCACCGTGCTGGGCGACGCCGGGGTGAACATCGAGATGATCTCGACCTCACCGATCAAGATCTCCTGCGTCGTGCGCGAGGAGCACGTGGAGGAGGCCGTGAGGAAGCTGCACAAGGCTTTCGAGCTGGGCGCCGAGTCCGTGCTGCCCGAGGACGTGGCGGGAGTGCACCGCCCGAAGGTGGCCTAGACGATGCGGGTCGCGGTCGTGGGCGCCACCGGCGCCGTGGGCTCGACGATGCTCGGCGTGCTGCGCGACCGCACGTTCCCGGCCGACGAGGTCGTGGCGTTCGCCTCGGAGCGCTCCGCGGGGCGCGAGATCGACTGGGGCGAGCAGACGCTCACGGCCACCCAGCTCGACGGCGAGACCATCCAGGGCTTCGACATCGCGCTGTTCTCGGCCGGCTCGGACGTGAGCGCCGAGTGGGCGCCGCGCTTCGCCGAGGCGGGCGCGGTCGTCGTGGACAACTCGTCGCAGTGGCGGATGCACGAGGACGTGCCGCTCGTCGTGGCCGAGGTGAACCCGGACGCGCTCGACGGGCACAAGGGGATCGTCGCGAACCCGAACTGCACGACGATGCAGACCGTGGTCGCGCTCGGGCCGATCCTCGCGCACTCGGGCATCGAGCGGGTGGTGATGTCGAGCTACCAGGCCGTGTCGGGCACGGGGCAGCGCGCCGTCGAGGAGCTGCACGACCAGGTGGAGGCGCAGCTTCACGCGAAGGAGATGCCGAAGCCGCGGATCTACCCGCATCAGATCGCCTTCAACGTGCTGCCGCAGGTGGAGACCTTCAAGGACGGCGACGACTACACGACCGAGGAGCGCAAGTGCATGCGCGAGACGAGCAAGATCCTCGGCCGCGACGACATCGGCGTGTCGGCCACGTGCGCGCGCGTACCGGTGTTCACCGGGCACTCCGTCTCCGCGAACGTGCAGACGCGCGAGCCGCTCTCGCCGGACGAGTGCCGCGACCTGCTCGCTTCGTCGCCGGGGCTCACGGTCATCGACGACCCCGCGAACGGCCTCTACCCGACGGCGCTGGACGCGGCCGGCCGCGACGACGTCCTCGTCGGGCGCATCCGCCGCGACCCGTCGCACGAGCGCTGCCTCAACCTCTGGATCGTGGGGAACAACCTCCGCAAGGGCGCCGCGACCAACGCGGTGCAGGTGGCGGAGCTCCTGAACGTGCGCGGGCTGCTGCGCGCGGCGCGCGCGGCCTAGGTAACCGTCACCGGGCGGCGCTGCTCGTCCACGACCACCGCGTCCTGCTGCGCCATCCGGGTGAGCTCTCGCCGCGACGGCACGCCGAGCTTCCGGAACACGTTGCGCGCGTGCGTCCGCACGGTCTCCATGCCGATCGAAAGCCGCTCGGCGATCTCGGAGTTGGTGCGGCCCTCCTGAAGCAGCTCGAGCACCTCGCCCTCGCGCGCCGTGAGCTCGGCGCCCTCCCGGCCGAGCCGGTCCACACCGCCGCCGGCCGCGGCCGAGCGAGGCAGCACGTGCTTGCCTCTCGACGCGAGGTGGATCGCGCTCACGATGTCGCTGGCCTCCGTCTCCTTGGACAGGCAGCCGGTCGCCCCGAACGAGAGCATCTGCCTGCACTCGGCGGTCGTCGGCCGGCTCGCCAGCACCACGATCCTGCTGTCGGGGAAGCGCCGGTGGAGAATCAGGACGTCCGAGGGTCCGCTGAGCGATCCGAAGTTGAGCAGCACGACGCCCGGGGAGTGCCTCTCCACCGCCGCTTCGAGCTCCTTCATGGGGATGTCGCGCGCCACAAGGTCGAGGTCTGGGTCCTCCGCTATCAAGACGGACAGGCCGATCCCGACGAGGTCCTCGAACTTGCCGGCGACCACGGTCGCCATGAAGGACGCCTTACCCGGTTGGGCTGGAAGTTAGGCCGGGCTAGGCGGCGGCGAGCTCGGCGACCTTGCGCTGCACGTCGTCGGTGCCGACCACGTGCTTGCCCATGCCGAGCTCCTTGGGCTCGAGCCCGAGAGCCAGCCCGACCATCTGCGGCAGGTGCAGCACGGGGATGCCGAGATCGCGCTCCACGAACTTCTGCGCGGCCGGCTGCTGCATGTCGAGGTTCAGGTGGCAGAGCGGGCAGGGCGTGACGAGGCAGTCGGCGCCCGCGTCGATCGCGTCCGCGAGGTGGCGGCCGGCCTGCCGCAGCGACGTCGTGCGATTCATGGTGATGACCGGGAACCCGCAGCACTTGCGCGCCCCCGCGTACTCCACGGCCTCCCCGCCGAGCGCCTCGATCAGCAGATCGAGGTAGGCGTCGCGCTGCGGGTGCTCGTCGAAGCCGAGCCGCTTCGAGGGCCGCACGATGTAGCACCCGTAGAACGGCGCGATCCGGAGCCCGGTGAGCGGGCGCTGCACGCGCTCACGCAGTGCGTCGAAGCCGATCTCCTCGGCGAGGATCCAGAGGAAGTTCTTGTTCCACCAGTCGCCGTCCGCCCTGTAGGAGAGCCCCTCCTCCTGAAGGTGGGTGTTCACCTCGGAGCGGTAGTCGCTGCTCGCGTCGAGGCGTTCCTGGCATTCGGACTGGGCGCCCTGGCAGGTGGAGCAGATGTTCATCATGCCCGCCGCGCCGTCCACGCCCTGCGCCATCGCGAACGTCCGGGCGTTCAGCGTGTCGGCCAGCTCCTGGTTGTGCTCGGCGATCACGCCGGCCCCGCAGCAGTTGGCGCGGTCCAGCTCGACCAGCTCGAGGTCGAGCAGGGGCGCCACCTTCGACACCGAGCCGTGTAGCTCCGGAGTGAATCCCCGGGACACGCACCCGGGCCAGTAGGCCAGCTTCATTCGGTTTCCTCGCCCATCTCTCCGACGATGTACAGGTTCAGCTCGATGCGCTCGTCGTGCGACTCGATCTCGTGGAATATGCGCCGGACCTGCTTCTGGTCGGGCAGCTTCGGATGCAGGAACACCTTCTTTGGCGCGACCTTGCCGGAGAGCAGCCCTCGGATGGCGGTGGGCAGCTCGCGCGTCAGCTGCTTGGCGCCGGACGGCCGCAGCTGGCCCTTCACGAGCGAGCCGTCGCCGAAGGAGCGCGGCAACAGCTGGGCCTCGTGGTTCGTGCCCCAGCGCTCCACGATGTCCACGAACGCCTTCTCGTGCCCGTAGCCGTTGTTGGAGTCCTTGATGCCGAAGTCCCCGGTGGCCTTGCGGCGCAGGCGCATGATCTGGTTCATCGGCGCCACGTCCTTCGGGCAGACCTCCACGCAGGCGAAGCAGTGCGTGCAGTCGTAGATCCCGTGCGGGTCCTCGGCGAGGTCCCTGAGGCGCGTCTCGTGCTCGCCGTCGCGCGGGTCGCCGACGAAGCGGTAGGCCTTGGCGAGCGCGGCGGGGCCGATGAAGTCCGGGTCCACCTCGAGCGACAGGCAGGCCGACACGCAGACGCCGCAGTGGATGCACGCCATCGCCTGGGTCACGTCCAGCATCGCCTCGGCAGGAACGATGTACTCCTGGCCCTCGGGCGGCTCCTCGGCGGGCACGAGCCAGGGCACGATGCGGCGGACCTTCTTCCAGTGCACCGCCTCCATGTCCGAGACAAGGTCCTTGACCACCGGCATGTTGCCCATCGGCTCGACGGTGATCGCGCCGTCGCGGGCGCGCTCCGCGGCGTCGCCGATGCGCGTGTTGCAGGCGAGCGCCGAGCGGCCGTTGATGCGCACGCCGCACGAGCCGCAGATGGCGGCGCGGCAGGAGCAGCGGATGGCGATCGAGGCGTCCTCGCGGTCCTTCACCTGGAGGATGCCGTCGAGCACCGAGCGCTCCGGCGGGAGGTCCACGTCGTAGTCGGCCCAGTAGGCGGGCCCGCCCGACTCGGGGTCGAAGCGACGGATCTTCAGCTTGAAGTCGGCCATCTCAGTAGGTCCGTTCCTGCGGCTGCCATTGGGTCATGGTCACGGGCGAATAGGTGAGATCCGGGTCGGCGCCGTTCGCCGAGACGTTGATGTGCTTCAGCCACTCGTCGTCGTTTCGCTCCGGGAAGTCGGTGCGGAACTGGGCGCCGCGGCTCTCCTTGCGCTCGATTGCGGAGATCACGATCGCCTCGGCGTTGTCGAGCATGAACTGAAGCTCGAGCGCGCCGAGCACGTCCTGGTTGAAGACGGTGCCCTTGTCGTCGATCGCCACGTTCTTGGCCTCGTCCTTGAGGCGCCGCACGATCTCGAGCGCGGTGTTGAGGCCGTCCTCGTCGCGGAAGACAGCCACGTACCTGTCCATGGTCGCGCCGAGCTCGGCCTTCAGCTCCGACACGCGCCGGCCGGTGCCCTGCCGTCCCACGATCTCCTGAATCGCGCGTTCCTCCTCTTGCAATGAAGAGCGAGAAGGCTCCGGCATCGCCGTTCCCCTCACCGCCTCGGCCGCGTGTTCCCCGGAGCGGCGGCCAAAGACCAGCGTGTCGAGGAGCGAATTCGCGCCCAATCGGTTGCCGCCGTGCACGGAGACGCAGGCGCACTCGCCGGCGGCATACAGGCCGGGGATCGGCGTCTGGCCGTGGATGTCCGTCTTCACGCCGCCCATCACGTAGTGGTTGCCCGGCTTGATGTGGATCGGCTCGCGCGTGATGTCCACGCCGGCGAAGTCCCGGCCCACGTTCACGATCTCCCGCAGCGCCTCGTGGATGCGCTTGCGCGGCACGACCGTGATGTCGAGCGCGACGGTCCCGTCCGGGAAGCCGCGCCCCTCGTCGATCTCGGTCTGCTCGGCGCGCGACACCACGTCGCGGCTCGCCAGCTCCATCTTGTTCGGCGCGTACTTCTCCATGAAGCGCTCGCCCTGCGCGTTGTAGAGGTGGGCGCCCTCGCCGCGGGCGCCCTCGGTGATCAGCAGGCCGAGGCCGGCGAGCGTGGTGGGGTGGTACTGGATCATCTCCATGTCCATGAGCGGCGCGCCGACCCGGTACGCCATGGCTATCCCGTCCCCGGTGCAGATCAGGGCATTCGTGGTCGGGTCGTAGATCTGCCCGTTGCCACCCGTCGCGAGGATCACGGCCTTGGCGGCGAACAGCTCCATCGCGCCGTCGCGGATGTTCCGGGTGACGACGCCCGCGATGCGGCCCTCGTCGTCCTGCACGAGCGCGGTCGAGAACCACTCCTCGTAGCGGGTGACCTCGTCGAACTTCATGAGCTGCTCGTAGAGCACGTGGAGGATGGCCTGGCCGGTGATGTCCGCCACGTAGTAGGTGCGCGCCGCGCTTGCCCCGCCGAACGCGCGCTTGCCGAGCCGGCCTCTTTCGTCCCTGTGGAACGTCACACCGAGGTGCTCGAGCTCGAGGAGCTCGTGCGGGGCCTCGCGGCACATGATCTCGATGGCGTCCTGATCGCCGAGGTAGTCGGACCCCTTGACGGTGTCGTACGCGTGCGACTCCCACGAGTCCTGCGGGTCCAGCGCGGCGTTGATCCCGCCCTGAGCCGCATTGGAATGCGACCGCACGGGATGGACCTTGGAGATGATCCCGACCGAAGCACCCGCCTCGGCCGCCGCGAGGGCGGCGCGCTGGCCGGCGAGGCCAGCACCGATGACCAGGACGTCGTGCTGCGGCATGCGGCGCGCAGTCTATTCACGCCCGCCGGCAACCCACCCCGCCGGGGCGAACCGGGGTCCTCCGTCACTTAACCGCGTAATGCGCGGTCAGATCGCAGAGGACCCCGTCGACGGGGCGATTGCGGACCTTGCGCGGCGGCAGCACGGGGTGGTTGGGCGCGCTCAGCTCGTTGCGCTCGGGCTGGGTCAAGACGCGATCGACTGGCGGGTGAGGAGGCGGAGGCTGCATGCCGTGCACCGGGGCGTGTATGCCGTGGGTCACCTGTCACTTACGCGTAACGGTTGTTTCATGGCGGCGGTGCTCGCATGCGGCGAGGGGGCCGCGCTCAGCCACATCAGTGCTGCCGTTCTGTGGAATCTTCTGAAGGATCGGGGTGCTGCTGTACACGTGACCGCTCCGACGAGGAGGAGGGCGCGCGGTGTCGTGGTGCACGGGTCGCCCCTCGAAGGCGAGCGCGTTCGGCGGCAGGGCATCACCGTCACCACCCCGGCGCGCACCCTCGTCGACCTCGCCGACGTCGTTCCGCGCCGGACGCTCGAGCGGGCCTTCGACGAGGCCCAGTACCTCGGACTCGACTTCGACGACGCCCGGCCCCGGCACGGCCGCGAAGGCAGCGGACGACTGACCTCAGTGCTGGCAGTTCACCGCCCGGGGACCACCAGGACCCGCTCGGAACTGGAGGAGCTGTTCCTGAAGCTGTGCGACGACCACGGCATCCCGCGGCCCGAGGTCAACGTCTGGATAGAGGGCTTCGAGTGCGATTTCGTCTTCCGCGAGGCGCGGCTGGTCGTGGAGACGGATGGCGCTGCCGCGCACGGCACTGACAGGGCGCGCGAGCGGGATCCCATTCGCGACGCCCGGCTCTTGGCTGCCGGCTGGCGCGTGTGGCGCCTGTCCTACGAGCAGGTCGTTCGACGGCGGGACGAAACGGCAAAGGAGCTGGAAGCCCTCCTCATGCCGGCGCCGCTCCCTGCAGCGCTCGCCGCACCGCGTCCACGGTGACTATCCCGCGCAGCACTCCCTCGCCGTCCACGGCCATGATCGCCCCGAGCCGGGCCAGGCCCTCCTGGCCGAGCAGCGACTCGAGCGGCTCCTCGAGCCCTACCCGCAGGCCGCTCGATCCGTCGTCGCGCGCCATGACGGTGGCGACGGTCCGAGCGTCGCGCTCCTGAACGGCGACGCTCTCCACAGCCTCCTTGGACACGACTCCAACAAGCCTGCTGTTCGCATCGACAACCGGAAACCACGGCCAGCCATACCGGAGGAAAAACTAATGTTCGGCATCGGCCAGCGAGGCGCTGTCCGGTATCGCCACCGGCTCGGCGTCCATCACGTCGGCCACCCGGATGTGCTCGATCCGGCCCGCGAACGCCGCGTGTGCCTCCGCCGAGCGCGCCGCGCTGGCGAGGAAGAAGCCGATGAAGGCGAGCCAGAGGCCGGACACGACCTGGTCCTCCACGATCCACAGGTAGGCGCCGATGCCGACCATCACGTACCCGCCGAGGCGCCCGAGCAGGGCGGCGAAGCGGGTCGCCTTGTTCCTGTCCCCGGTGATCTTCCACGCGATCGCCCGCGCGATACGCCCGCCGTCGAGCGGGAACGCGGGGATCAGGTTGAAGAGCAGCAGCAGGATGTTGATCGAGGTGAGGTAGCCGAGCACCGCGATCGTCGCCCCGGACACGTCCGCCTCGTCGAACCGGGAGCTCTCGAACGCGTCGCCGGTGCCCGATGCCAGCGCGCCCAGCCCGAAGCAGAGCGCGGCGATCAGCACGGTCACGGCGGGGCCGGCCGCCGCCACGCGGAACTCCACGCCGGGCGACTCCGTCTCCTTCCCGAGCTTCGCGACCCCGCCGAACATCCACAGGTCGATGCCGTGGATCGGGATCCCGTTGCGGATGCGCCACCCAGGCGTGCCCGAGCTCGTGCAGCAGGATCGACAGGAAGAACAGCAGCGCGCTCACGACCGCGAGGACGAAGGCGTTCGAGGCCGGGCGCGACGTCCTCGTAGTAGTCCGACAGCGACCAGATGATCAGAAAGAGGACGACGAACCAGCTGAAGTCGACCCCGATGCGGATCCCGAAGACGCGGGCCAGCTGGATCGAGCTGCCGCCGAACATGCTCCGCATGGTGTCAGACCCCGGTGAGTCAAGCCTCGGCCTGAGCGCGGCTGCTAGGACATCCGCGCCCGCTATGTCAGCTCACAGAGTCACCTTCATCCCCGGCGACGGCACGGGCCCCGAGCTCGCGGAGGCCACCCAGCGCGTGCTCGAGGCCACCGGCGTCGAGTTCGACTGGGACTTCCAGGACGCCGGCGATCGACGTCTACGAGTCGGAGGGCAACCCGCTCCCCGACCGCACGCTCGACTCGATCCGCGAGCGCGGCCTCGCCATCAAGGGCCCCACGACCACCCCGGTCGGCTCCGGCCACCGCTCGATCAACGTCGCGCTTCGCAAGGAGTTCGACCTCTACGCCTGCATCCGCCCCTGCAAGGCCTACGAGGGCGTGCGCACGCGCTTCCCCGAGACCGACATCGTGATCGTCCGCGAGAACACCGAGGACCTCTACGCGGGCATCGAGTTCGAGAAGGGCTCGGAGGAGGTCGAGAAGCTGCGCACGCTTCCTCGCCGACGAGCTCGACTCGCCGACGCGCGAGGACTCCGGCATCTCGATCAAGCCGATCTCCGTGTTCGGCTCGGACCGGATCGTCGAGTCGGCCTTCAAGTACGCCGAGGAGAACGGCCGCAAGAAGGTCACGGCCGCCCACAAGGCCAACATCATGAAGTTCTCCGACGGCCTCTTCCTCGAGGTGGCGCGCCAGGTGGCCGAGCGCCACCCGGACATCGAGTTCGAGGACCGCATCATCGACAACCTCTGCAACCAGCTCGTCTCGCGCCCCGAGGAGTACGACGTGATCGTGCTGCCGAACCTCTACGGCGACATCGTGTCCGACCTCGGCGCCGGCATGATCGGCGGCCTCGGCCTCGCGCCCGGCGCGAACATCGGCACCGAGGGCGCGATCTTCGAGGCCACGCACGGCTCGGCGCCGAAGTACAAGGGCCAGAACAAGGTCAACCCGACCGCGCTGCTGCTCTCCGGCGTCCTGATGCTGCGCCACCTCGACGAGACCGAGGCGGCCGACCGGATGGAGAAGGGCATCGCCGAGGTGATCCGCAAGGGCGACAAGGTCACCTACGACCTCAAGCCGACGCGTGACGATCCCACCGCAGTGGGTACCAGCGAGTTCGCAGACGCAGTTATCGAGGAGATGAATTCGTAGATGGCAACCACAGTCACAGTCACCGGCGCGGCCGGCCAGATCGGCTACGCCCTGCTGTTCCGGATCGCGAGCGGCCAGATGCTCGGCCCGGACGAGAAGATCGACCTCCGCCTGCTCGAGATCCCCGACGCCGTGAAGGCCGCCGAGGGCACCGCGATGGAGCTTCAGGACTGCGCCTTCCCGCTGCTCGCCTCGACCGAGATCTTCGACGACGCGAAGAGGGCCTTCGACGGCGTGAACGTGGCGATGCTCGTGGGAGCGCGCCCGCGCTCGAAGGGCATGGAGCGCGCCGACCTGCTCGAGGCCAACGGGCAGATCTTCAAGCCGCAGGGCGAGGCGCTGAACGCCGGCGCGGCCGACGACGTGCGGATCCTCGTGGTCGGGAACCCCGCCAACACCAACGCCCTGATCGCAATGACCAACGCGCCGCGACATCCCGGACGAGCGCTTCACCGCGATGACCCGGCTCGACGAGAACCGCGCGGTGGCGCAGCTGGCCGAGAAGGTCGGCGTGGGGGTGGAGGACGTCGAGGACCTCGTCGGTCTGGGGGAACCACTCGCCGACGATGTTCCCCGACCTCTTCAACGCGAAGGTGAAGCGGCGAGCGCGCCGTCGGACCAGGTCGACATGGACTGGTACGAGAACGAGTACATCCCACGCGTGGGCAAGCGCGGCGCCGAGATCATCGAGGCCCGCGGCGCCTCATCGGCGGCCAGCGCCGCCAGCGCGGCGATCGACCACGTGCGCGACTGGGTGCAGGGCGCGAGCGGCCTGCGCTCGATGGCCGTCCCGTCGGCCGGCGCCTACGGCGTCGAGGAGGGGCTCATCTCGAGCTTCCCGGTGCGCGTGAGCGGCGGGAGCTACGAGGTCGCCGAGGGGCTCGAGGTCGGCGACTTCGCCCGCGCCAAGATCGACGCCACGGTCAACGAGCTCAAGGAGGAGCGGGACAGCGTGCGGGAGCTCGGCCTGATCTAGGCCGGGTGCCAGCCCTTGTCGCGCTTGACGACCTGGCCCTCTGACTCGAGGGTCGGCATCACGCGATACAGGTAATTGGCGTGGATGCCCATCGCGTCGGCCATCTCGGAGATCGTGATACCGGGGCGCGCACGCACGAGCTCGAGAGCCTGCTGGGCGCGCTTGCCGCTGCCGCGCGGCCGACCGCGGCCACGGCGGCGGGGCGCCTTGCTCTGGCGCGCGCGACCGTTGCCCGACGCCGGACGAGCGCCGCGGAGGCCTTCTGCAGCCGGTCGTACTCGTCGACGAGCGGGCGCAGCTCCTTCAGCCGCGCGTCGATCTCGCGACGCTTCTCATCTAGAAAATCAGCCATTAACGGTAACTGTAACGATTACTCGGTAATGGATTTCAGCTTCTGCAAGGTGTCGTCCAGCTCTTTTTGAGTGACACGCGCGACGCCGCGCGCCCGCGATGCGGCCGAGCGGCCCGCCGGGAGGTCGTACTCGTTCGTGTAGTGGAAGTCGGTGCAGCTGCCGTTCGAGGAGTCGCCGAACTCGTAGATCACCCGGGCGTGCGAGCCGACCGGGCCGCGGCCCTCCCAGACGACGCGCTCGCAGGGCTCGTTCTCCACCACCGTCCAGCGCACGTTGAACTTTCGCCCGGCGAGCTTCAGGCACTGCGTGAGCTTCGAGCCCTTCTTCAGCGCTCCCGACGGCGCATCCTCGAGGTGATCGTGGATCGTCACCCAGTCCTCGAGCCGCTGAGGGTCCATCACCACGTCGTACACGCGCTGCGGGCGGCGCGTCGATCACGATGTCGCGCTCGACCCTCATCGGGCCCCGAGCGGCTCGAGCCGCTCCCACTCGGCGAGCGCGTGGTCGAGGGCGCGGTCGAAGCGACGCGGCCTCAGCCCGTACAGACGCGCGGCCTCGTCGCCGTCGCGCGGCAGGAGGTCGGTCTCGAGGCTCTCCATCAGCGGGCGCACGAGCTCGAGCGGCTGCCCGGTCACCGCCGCGACCACGGCGCTCGCCGGCGGCGTCAGCGAGCGCTTCAGCGCCAGCGGCAGGCGGCCGACGCCCATCGCGTCCGCGATTCGCTCGATCATGCGGCCGTAGGTCATCACGTCGGGCCCGGCCACGTCGAGCGACCGGCCCGGCCGCGGCGGGCACCATCGGCGTGCGGGCGAGGAACTCCACGACGTCGCGCTCGTCGATCGGCTGGGTGCGGTTGCGCGCCAGCGCGGTAACGGAAGCACCCGCAGTCGTTCCACGAGGCGAACGAGGATGCGAAAGGACGACGAGCCGGCCCCGATCGACGATGGATGCGCGCAGGGCCGTGGAGGCGGGGACGGCCGAGAGCAGGATCTCCTCGACCTCCAGCCTCGACTGAAGATGGGGGGACAGGGCATGACCGTCCGGGACGATGCCGCCCAGGTAGACGATGCGCTCGACCCCGGCCCGGGCGGCGGCGCCGGCGAAGTTCTCGGCCATCCGGCGGTCGCGGCCGGCGAAGCCGCCGTTGCCCGAAGCCGGCTCCATGGAGTGCACGAGGTAGTACGCGGTCGAGCATCCCTCGAGCGCCTCCTCCAGGCCGGCACCCGTGAGCAGGTCGCCGCGCACCGACGTCGACGTCGGTGAGGAGCTCGGGCCGCCGCGCGAGCGTGCGCAGCGGGCCTTCCCTCCGCGGCAAGGCGGCGCAGGAGGCGGCTGCCCACATATCCGGTGGCCCCGGTGACCAGTTCCATCGCGAAGGACAGTACCTCCCCAAAATTCGCCCCCTCGAAAAATGCGGAGGTAGCGGGCCTTCCTATGGACGACCCTGCAAAGTCCGAAAATCGCGAGTGGCGCCGACGGGCAAGTTGGTATTGGGTGGACCTCGATGCCGAAGACGAAGCCCGCCCGCTGCGAGGACTGCTACTTCCAGCAGAACATGCTCTGCGCGCTCAACCTCGGCAAGCCGTGCACGACGTTCCGGCCGGCCGAGCGCGGCCTCGCCCCCGAGCGCCAGCTCGCCTTCGTGTTCCGCACCGAGCGCACGAAGGCGGCCTATGCGTTTCCGCAGCCGAACGCCTAAAGTCGCCACATGCGGCTCACCGTGCTCGGCAAGTCGCCGTCCTGGCAGGACGCCGGCGGCGCCTGCTCCGGCTACCTGATCGAGGAGGGCGACACCGCCCTGCTCGTGGACTGCGGCAACGGCGTGTTCGCCAAGCTGCGCGAGCGGATCGACTACGTGGACGTGGACGCGGTCGTGCTCTCCCACCTCCACGCGGACCACTTCCTCGACCTCGTGCCGTACGCGTACGCGCTCACCTACGCGCCGCGCCAGCAGCCCGTGCCGGTCGACCGCTGGCCCGGCACCGACTGCCCGGCGTGCCCCGTGCTCCACGCGCCGCCCGGCGCGCGCGACGCTGTTCCGCCGCGTGGTCGGCGCCTGGGGCAACGAGGACCTGATCGAGAAGGCCTTCGAGCTGCGCGAGTACGACCCCGCGAGCGAGATCGAGATCGGGCCGATCCGCATCGCCTTCCAGTCGGTGCCGCACTTCACCGAGACGTTCGCGATGAGCATCAGCTCGGCGAACGGCTCGGGGCGGATCGTCTACGGCGCCGACTCCAGCCCCACCGACGCCCTGGCCGAGTTCGCGCGGGACGCCGACCTGATGCTGGTGGAGGCGACGCTGCCGCGGCCGGAGCGCACCGGGATGCGCGGCCACCTCACGCCGGGGAGGCCGGCGGCCACGCGCGCGGGGCGGGCGCGAAGCGCCTGGTGCTCGTGCACATCTCGGACGAGCTCGACGCCGGCGCGGCCCGCGACGCGGCCGCCGAGGCCTTCGGCGGCCCCGTCGAGGTGGCGCGCGAGGGCGCCACCTTCGACGTCTGAGCTAGCCGCTCACTACGGAACCACGTCGATCCGGTTCAGGGCCGGCGGCGCGATCGGCGCCCCCGTCAGCGACGGAGCGATGTACTTCTCGAGCGCGTCCGTGTCCACCTCGCCGCCGAGCCGGTCGGTGCCCGCGCGGAGAATCGGGAAGCTGTCGCCGCCGTCCGCGAGGAACGAGTTGACGGTCACCCGATAGCTGCTGGCCGGGTTCACCGCGACGCCGCCGATCGTCAGGCCGGTCGCGGGGTTGGGCCCGCCCGGGGCGCATGGCAACGTCGCGGTGCCCCCCGCCACGCTCTGGTCCCAGGTGTAGTGGACGCTCGACGACGGCAGCAGCACGCGCCCGGCGGGGCCGCCGCACCACTGCTGCCTCAGCATCTCGTAGAGCTGCGCACCGGTGAGGGTCATCGTCACGAGCGAGTTGCCGAACGGCTGCACGGCGAAGGCCTCGCCGTACGTGACCTCGCCGGCGGCCTCCGAGCCGCTCGGCGCGAACAGGAAGTCCGTCGCGCACCCCGCCCGGGTTCATGAACGCGGCCACGGCGTTGCCCGTGGTCGGCGCCGGCCGTCGCGGCGTGCTGAGCGTCGGCGATGAGGTTCCCGGCCGCGTTCTCGCCCGAGGTGTCCGCCGTCCGCGTGATGTCCGCTGCGATGCGGCCGATCACGCGGTCGCGAAGCGGCGCCGCGATCACGTTGTAGTGCGCGATCAGCTCCGTCATGTCAGTCGCCTTGAACACGTTCTGCGTGACGATGACGTTGTTCGCCGCGCACCTCGACCACGTCGCGCGAGCGCCGGTCGAGCGTCATGTCGATGTCCGTGTAGAGCCGCCCGAAGGAGCTGGCGCTCGTCACCGGCCGGTCGTCGATCACGCAGTTGTAGGCCGTGTGGGTGTGGCCGGTGATGAACAGGTCGACGTCCTGCGTCGTCCGGTTCACGATGTCGACGATCGGCCCCGAGATGCCGTTGCAGTCGTTGATCCCGCCGGGCAGCGACTGGAGCCCGCCCTCGTGGAGGAGCACCACGATCGCCTTCACGCCGGCTTGCGCAGCTTGTGCGCATAGAGGTTCGCGGTGTCGGCCTCGTCGAGGAAGTCGAGCCCGGCCACGCCGGAGGGCGACACGATGTCCGGCGTGCCCTGGAGCGTCATGCCGATGAAGCCGACCTTGATGCCGCGGAACTTGCGGATCGCGTAGGGCCGGAAGAGCGGCTTGCCCGACAGCTCGTCCACGACGTTCGCGGCGAGGAAGCGGAACTCCGCGCCGCTGAACCCGGTGCCGTCCTGACACCCGTCCGTCGGGTGGCAGCCGCCGCGCTGCATGCGCAGGAGCTCCTGCCTGCCCTCGTCGAACTCGTGGTTGCCGACGGCGTTCAGATCGAGCCCGATCTTGTTCATCGCCTCGATCGTCGGCTCGTCATGGAAGAGCGCCGACAGGAGCGGCGAGGCCCCGATCAGGTCGCCGGCCGAGACGATGAGCGAGTTGCGGTTGCCCGCCCCCGCCTGCCGCAGGTGCGTGGCGAGGTACTCCGCACCGCCCGCCGGGACGCGGGGCGTCCCGGGCGCCGGGGCGATCGTGCCGGGCGTGTTGGCCTCCATGTGGCCGTGGAAGTCGTTCAGGCCGAGCAGCTGGACCTCCACGTCCTTTGGCTTCGCGGTCGCAGTGGCGACCGGGAGGAGCAGGAGCGAGAGCAGAGCGATGAGGAGTGAACGCGAGTACATGCCCGGAGCTTTGCCCGCGAATCTCGCCGCGGTCTATCCTCGACCGCCGTGACCTCCCAGCGCGACCTGTTCGCGAACTTCGAGCGCATGAGACGCGAGATGGACGAGCTCTTCGGGGACGTCTTCGAGCGCCGCCGCGCGCTCCGGGGGCGCGGGTTCTCCCCACGGGTCGACGTCTACTACTCGGACAACCCGCCGCGCGCGGTCGTGAAGGCCGACCTCGCCGGCGTCGACCCCGCGGACGTCGGGCTCGAGATCCGCGGCCGCCAGCTGACGATCGCCGGCGAGCGGCGCCCGACCGAAGCCGGCGGACGCCTCTATCAGCAGATCGAGATCGAGTACGGGCCGTTCCGGCGCGTGGTCGAGCTCGGCGCGGACGTGCTCGCGGACCAGGCGAGCGCCTCGTACGTGGACGGCTTCCTCCAGGTCGAGATACCGCTCGCCGCTCCCGAGCAGTCGGTCCGCCGGGTGCCGATCTCGGATCCATGACGATCCACGTGCCAGTCGCGAGCGGCGCGTCCGCGCAGGCGGAGCTCGAGGCGGCGCTGCCGGAGGCGCTCCCCGTGCTGCCGCTGCGCGACAGCGTGGCCTTCCCCGACACGATGATGCCGCTCGCGGTCGGCCAGGAGCGCTCGATCAAGCTCGTGGACGACGTGCTCGCCGGCAACCGCATGCTGGTGATGGTCGCCTCGAAGGACGCGGAGGCCGAGGAGCCCGGCCCGGACCAGCTCTACCGCGTGGGCGTCGTGGGAGTGGTCGCGCGGATGATGAAGGTGCCGGACGGCTCGGTGCGGATCCTCGTCCAGTGCGGCCAGCGCGTCGAGCTGGGCGACTTCGTCGCGACCTCGCCCTATCTCGTGGCGCGCATCGCCGAGGCCCCCGACGAGCTGGTGCCGTCGCCGGAGCTCGAGGGACTCCGCCGCAACGTGCAGGCCACCTTCTCGCGCATCATCGAGGAGCTGCCCTACCTCCCCGAGGAGCTCCAGCTCGCGGTGGCGAACCTCGACGACCCGGCGGAGCTCGCCCACCTGATCGCCGGTGCGCTGCGGATCCCGACCGAGGAGAAGCAGCGGCTGCTCGAGGAGCGCAGCGTCACGAAGCGGCTGCGGCTCCTGTCGGAGATCCTCGCGCGCGAGCTCGAGCTCGTCGAGATCGGGAGCCGCATCCAGACCCAGGTCCAGTCCGAGATGGACCGTGGCCAGCGGGAGTACATCCTGCGCCAGCAGCTGCGCGCGATCCAGGAGGAGCTGGGCGAGCTCGACGAGCAGCAGGCCGAGGCGGCGGAGCTGCGAAAGCAGCTCGAGGAGGCGGGCCTCCCCGAGCACGCGTGGACGGTCGCCGAGCGCGAGCTCGGCCGCTTCGAGCGACTCCCGCCGCAGTCCGCCGAGCACGGCGTGATCCGCAACTACCTCGAGTGGCTCGCCTCGCTGCCGTGGTCGAAGTCCACCGTGGACAACCTCGACCTGAAGCACGCGCGCAAGGTGCTCGACACCGACCACTACGACATCGAGCGCGTGAAGGACCGCATCCTCGAGTTCCTCGCGGTGCGGAAGCTCAACCCCGAGGCGCGCAGCTCGATCGTGCTGTTCGTCGGCCCGCCGGGCGTGGGGAAGACGTCGCTCGGCCGCTCGGTCGCCTCGGCGATGGAGCGCGGGTTCCAGCGCATGTCCGTGGGCGGCGTGCGCGACGAGTCCGAGATCCGAGGCCACCGCCGCACCTACATCGGCGCGATGCCCGGCACGATCATCCGCGCGCTGCGCGACTCGGGCTCCAACAACCCTGTCCTGATGATCGACGAGATCGACAAGATGGGCGCGGACTTCCGCGGCGACCCCGCGAGCGCGATGCTCGAGGTGCTCGACCCCGAGCAGAACTCGAGCTTCCGCGACCACTACCTCGACGTGCCGGTCGACCTCTCGAACGTCTTCTTCATCTGCACGGCGAACCAGGTGGACACCATCCCGCCCGCGCTGCTCGACCGGATGGAGGTGATCGCGCTCTCCGGCTACACGCACGAGGAGAAGCGCGAGATCGCGAAGCGCTACCTGGTGCCGCGCCAGATGGAGCGCAACGGGCTCGGGCGAAGCAAGATCGAGATCACCAAGCCCGCGCTCGACAGCATCATCGTCGGCTACACGCGCGAGGCCGGCGTCCGCTCGCTCGAGCGCGAGATCGGCTCGATCTGCCGCAAGGTCGCGCGCGAGTTCGCCGAGGGGACGCGGCGCTCGAAGCGCACCGTCCGCCCCGAGACCGTGACCGAGCTGCTCGGGAAGCCGCGCTTCCAGCAGGAGGTGAAGCGGCGCACGAGCGAGCCCGGCGTCGCGACGGGCTTGGCGTGGACGCCCGTCGGCGGCGACGTCCTGTTCGTCGAGGCGATCGCCTACCCGGGCGAGGGCAAGCTCCAGATCACGGGCCAGCTCGGTGACGTCATGAAGGAGTCCGCCGCCGCGGCGCTCTCCTACGTGAAGAGCCGGGCCGCGTCGCAAAACGGCGAGGTGCCGCCCGACTGGTTCGCCGAGCACGACCTGCACGTGCACGTGCCCGCCGGCGCGATCCCGAAGGACGGACCGAGCGCGGGGATCACGATGGCGACCGCGATCGCGTCGCGCGTGAGCGGCAGGCCCGTGCGCTCGGACACCGCGATGACGGGCGAGATCACGCTCACCGGCATGGTCCTCCCGATCGGCGGCCTGAAGGAGAAGGCGCTGGCCGCGCAGCGCGCGGGCATCAACCGCCTGATCATCCCGCGTCGCAACGAGCCCGACATCGACGACATCCCGGAGCCGCTGCGCAAACGCATGAAGTTCACGCTCGTCGATTCGGTCGACGAGGTCCTGGAGGCGGCGCTCCAAAAGCGCGCGCGGCGTTCGCGGCCTGCCGAACCCGGGTAGAGTGCGCGCTTAGCAAGCGGATCGAGGAGAGAAATGGCAGCGAAGAAAAAGGCCGCGAAGGCCGGAGCCGGAGCGTACGCCGCCGGCAAGGCGGTCCGCTCTAACACGTACGTGCAACGGCTCGTCGAGGATGACGAGCTGCGGGACAACCTCCGCAACGCGTTCGACTCCGCCCGGAAGGCTTACGCGCGGATGTCGAACGGCAAGGGTCCGGTCAAGGCCGTTGCGGAGAACAAGAAGGTTCAGCGCGACCTGCGCGAGGCTGCGACGTCTCTGAAGGACGCCGCGGAATCGCTGCGCGACGGAAAGAAGAAGAAGCGCGGCAAGGGCCGTCTGCTCCTGATGGCGCTGATCGGCGGGGGCATCGCGCTCGCCGCGAGCGAGGGCCTTCGCAAGAAGGTGCTCGACGCGCTCTTCGGTGCCGAGGAGGAGTTCGAGTACACGGCCAGCACCACGCCTGAGCCGAGCAGCACGAGCGAACCTGTGGGCACCACCTAGCACGGTCCCGCACCGAGCTTCTGAAAAGGGCGCCCGCGGGGCGCCCTTTTCGTTTTGCGGCGGCCGACGTCGGGCGTGGCCTGACTGGCCAGCCAACTAAGATCCGCGCGGGATGGAGGCTGCGACCAGCCAGGACGCTCCGCGCAAGCTCGAGGGCGAGAAGGCCCAGCGCATCATCGCCGCCATGCGCGCCAGCGTCGGACGGCGCGGTGCGGCGGCTTCGACGTTCGATCACGTGGCGCGTGAGGCCGGCGTCTCGCGCGGCCTCCTGCACTACTACTTCGGGTCGAAGGAGCGGCTGCTGGTCGAGGTGGTGCGCCACGACGCCGCCGAGCGCAACCGCAACATGGACGAGCGGCTCGCGAAGGCGGGCAGCGCCGACGAGATCGTGGACGCGCTGGTCGTGGGCCTCGAGGAGTTCCTCGAGGACGACGCCGGCGGCCAGGCCGTGATCTACGAGATGCTGAGCGCGTCGCGGCACTCGGAGGAGATCCGCGCCGAGCTGGCCGAGCTGTACCGCCAGTGGCGGGAGCGGCTGGCCGGCTGGCTTCGAACCAAGGAGCGCGAGGGCGTGATCCGGCTCCAGGCCGAGCCCGAGGCGGTCGCCTCGATCCTGTTCTCGCTCGGCGACGGCTTCGGCATCCAGGTCCTGTCCGACCCGGACTGGGACAAGCAGGCGGCGTTCGACCTCGGCGTCGCCACCGCTCGAGCCGCTGGCTCGGTTAGAGTCGCTCGATGCGTCGCGCGGTCGTCGCGCTGCCCTTTCTATTGCTCGCGCTCGTGCCCGTCGAGCGCGCGCAGTCGCTGCCCCCTGCGGGTCCGAGGAGTTCGTGGCGACCTCTCCATCGACCGCGAGCATGTACGCGACCCACAGTTACTCCGGCGAGATCGAGTTCGAGCGCCCGCGGGCGTCGCGAAGATCTACGACCCGGTCAACGTTCGGGTCACGGGCCGCCGGGGTGGTTCGCAGGCTCCGGTGGCGACGGCCGCGGGCGGACCTCGACCTGGTGCCCCAGGATCGGCCGGAGATCTTCCCCTCGCCGGTCACTGGGACCAGCGGGATCTCGCCACGGAGACGCCGGATGCTCCGCGAGCGTGACCTTCGACTCGCACCGACGGCAACGCGCTGCCGGTGTCCTCTGGCCGGTGAAGGGAAAGCTCGTCGACGGACGCCCGGCCCCGGCTACGGCTTCTCCTCCATTCTTCTTCGCTACGCAGGGGTCGGACAGGGAGGCGTGGGAGAAGGCCGACATGACCCCACTGCGCGTGGCGGCCCGAGCCGTCAAGGGGCGAGGCGGCCCGAGCCGGTCGCTGCCGCCGGCGGCGATCGAGTTCCCCGCCCGGGGCGAGGGAGGTGCAGCGCTCCACGCAGGGCGTGGTCCAGGTTCGCCGGGCGCGTCCCCAGGTCGAGCCCTACGAGGCGGACATCTTCGTCGCCACCCGCAAGGGCCGGTCGAAGCGCGGACTCACCCTCGAGGTGAGCCAGGGCAGCCGGCCATCGGCAGTTTCACCCTCGTCGGCAGCTGCACGACACGGATCTCCTACGGCGTCACGCTCGGAGCCTGCAGGTTCAAGGGCCGCCAGCCCTGGTTGCGCGGCACGCTCTGAGCCAATCGCCGACTGCCTCCTGCACGGCCTCCGGGTCCTTCCTCAGGCTGTGGTCGCCGGCCACCCTGACGACCTCGCGGTTTCTGCCGGCCGGCGGGATCCCGAAGCGGTCGTTCTCGCCCTGCACCACGAGCACCGGCACCTTCACGGCGTCGAGCTCGTCCAGGCGGTCCGGCCCCGGCGGCTTGCCCTTGCGGCTCGGTGGCTGGAGCGGGAAGGCGAGGCACAGCACCGCGGACGCGCCGGTCGCGGCGGCCGTGCGGCACGCCACGCGGGCACCCGCGGAGCGCCCGCCGGTGACCAGCGACAGCCCGTCAGATCGCCCGCGGCGAGGTCTTCGACGACGGCGACCCACGCCGCGTCGAGGTGGTGCGCCGGAGGTGACGAGCGCCGGCCCGCCACGCGATAGGGCTGCTCGACCAGCGCCACGCTGAACCCTACGGCGACGCCGCGCCCGTCGCCGCCACGAGGTCCGGCGCCTCGACGCCGCCGCCCGCGCCGTGGCCGAGGACGAGCGCGCCGCGCGGGTCGTCGGCGCGATGGAGGTGGACCTCGCCGGGCCGTGTGGGGTATCGGTGACGTTGTCATAGTCGCGGGGCGTAAACGATTCCGGGTATTCGAGAGGAATCCAGGGAGCGATGGACAGACTGGCAGGGTTTCTGGAGCGCCGCCGCTGGCTCGTGCTCGCCGCCTGGCTGATCCTCCTCCTGGCGGCGCTCCCGTTCGCGGCGAAGCAGACCGACCATCTCACGAGCGGCGGCTTCGAGGTGCCGGGGTCGCAGTCGCAGGTGGTCGGCGAGAACATCACGCGCTTCGAGGGCGCGCAGCGCGACCAGCTCGCCGCCGTGCTCGCCCGGCGCGAGGGCGCGGGCGCCGAGGCGGTGCGCGCGGAGGTCGATCGGGTCGCGCGGATCGCCGAGCGGCTTCCGAACGTCGAGTTGACGCCGCGAGCGGCCGCGGCGGCGAAGCGCGAGGCGGCCACCGCCTCGATCACCGTGGTGCCGCTGAGGGTCGCGGGCGACCGCAACGACACCGCCAACATGGCCGTGGACTTCCGCGACGAGCTCCGCGCCTCGCCCGAGCCGGGGATCGAGCCGCACCTCGTCGGCCAGCAGGCGCTCTGGGCGGGCATGCAGGACCTCACCAAGGAGGACCTGGAGAGCGCCGAGCGGATCGGCTTCCCCGTCGTGCTCCTCATCCTCCTCGCCGTCTTCGGCTCGCTGGCGGCCGCCGCGCTGCCGCTGGCGCTCGGCTTCGCGAGCGTGACGATCACCGGCGCCGCCATCTACTTCCTCTCGCAGGCCACGCCCATGTCGGTGTTCGTCACGAACATCGCCTCGATGATCGGGATCGGCGTGGCGGTGGACTACTCGCTGTTCGTCCTCGCCCGCTATCGCGAGGAGATCCGCGGGGGCCACGACCGGCCTGAGGCGCGCCGGATCGCGCTCCGCACGTCAGGGCTCGCCGTGACCTTCTCGGGGATCACGGTGATGCTCTCGCTGGCGGGGCTCTACCTCGTGGACTCCACCACGATCCGCTCGATGGCGATGGGCGCGATCATCGTCGTCGCCTTCTCGATCCTCGCGGCGGTCACGCTGCTGCCCGTGCTGATGAACGTGCTCGGCCGGCGTGCCTACGCGCGCGGGCGGCTGAGCGTCCTCTTCGGCCTGCTCGTGCGGATGGCGCGAACGCGGCGCCGGCGGCCCGGCTCCACGCGTCCGGCGGCCGCCCGCCGTGGCTTCTGGGAGCGCTGGACGGCGGCGGTCACGCGCCGGCCCTGGGTCTCCGCTCTCGCCACGGCCGCCGTGCTGCTGGCACTCGCCGTCCCGGCGCTCTCGCTCGACTTCGGCAACGGCGCGCTGCGCCAGTTCCCGGAGGGCAACGAGACGCGCGTGGGCGCCGAGCTGGCCGCCCAGCACACCGGCCCCGGCGCCGCGGGCCCCATCCAGGCGATCGCCGAGCTGAACAGCGGACGCGCGAGCGACGACGCGAACCGCGCCGCGCTCGCCTCGTACGCGGCGGGCCTGCGCGACGACCCCGAGGCCGCCCAGGTGGCGAACCCGCGGCCGTCGCGCGACGGCCGCGCCGCGCTGATCGTCGTCGTGCCGAGGCACGACCCGGAGAGCGACGCCGCGGCGGGACTCGTGGAGCGGATGAGCGCGGACCCCGGTCCGCTCCGTGGCGTGGCCGATCTCCAGGTCGGCGGAGCGACGGCGTTCAACAAGGACTTCGTGGACCTCGTCTCCGGCTCGATGTGGAAGATCCTCCTGTTCGTCCTCGTGTTCAGCTACCTGGTGCTGTTCCTGCTGCTGCGCTCGGTGCTGCTGCCGCTGAAGGCCGTGGTGATGAACCTGCTCTCGGTGGCCGCGGCCTACGGCGTGCTCGTGATGGTGTTCCAGTACGGCTGGTTCGACGGCCTGCTCGGCTACGACTCGCTCGGCTACGTGAACGCGATGACGCCGCCGTTCCTGCTGGCGATCGTGTTCGGCCTCTCCATGGACTACGAGGTGTTCCTGCTCTCGCGGATCCGCGAGCGCTATGACGCGACCGGGGACACGAAGCGCTCGGTGGCGGAGGGCCTGCGAGCCAGCGCCGGCACGATCTCGAGCGCGGCGCTGATCATGGTCGCGGTGTTCAGCGTCTTCGCGAGCACGGGCACGCCGTCGATCAAGGAGATCGGCGTGGGGATGTCGGTGGCGATCGCGCTCGACGCGACCCTGGTCCGGCTCGTCCTCGTGCCGGCCACGATGGAGATCATGGGTCGCTGGAACTGGTGGCTGCCGAGGCGCGTGGACCGCGTGCTGCCGCACGCCGGCTTCGAGGGACGCTCAGGCCGAGAGCCGGCGCTCGATCTCCGCGGCTAGCTCGCCGACGGCGATGCGCTCCTGCTCGAGCGTGTCGCGGTCGCGCAGGGTCACCGTGTCGTCCTCCATCGTCTGGTGGTCGACCGTCACTCCCCACGGCGTGCCGATCTCGTCCTGGCGGCGGTAGCGCTTGCCGATCGAGCCGCCCGTGTCGTACTCGGCGGGGACCAGCGCCGCGCAGCTCCTCGTAGATGGCGCGCGCCTTCTCGGGCTGGCCGTCCTTGTTCACGAGCGGCAGCACGGCGACCTTGATCGGCGCCATGTGCGGCGTGAGCCGCAGCACGGTGCGCTGCTCGCCGCCGATGTCGTCCTCGTCGTAGGCGTCGCACAGGAGGGCGAGCATGGTGCGGCCCACGCCGCCCGCGGGCTCGATCACGTGCGGCACGTAGCGCTCGCCGCTCGCGGTGTCCACGTACTCGAGCTTCTGCCCCGAGTGCTCCGCGTGCTGCCTCAGGTCGAAGTCGCCCCGGTTCGCGATGCCCTCCAGCTCCGACCAGCCGATCGGGTACAGGTACTCGATGTCGCTTGTCGCGCTCGAGTAGTGGGACAGCTCCTCCGGCGCCGTGCTTGCGCAGCTTCAGCGCGTCGCGGTCAAGCCCAAGCGACACGTACCACTCCATCCGCTGCTCCATCCAGTACTCGTGCCACTTCTCGGCCTCCGTCGGGCGGCACGAAGAACTCCATCTCCATCTGCTCGAACTCGAGCGTGCGGAAGACGAAGTTCCCGGGCGTGATCTCGTTGCGGAACGACTTGCCCACCTGGGCGATCCCGAAGGGCGGCTTCTTGCGCGCGTACTGGAGCGTCGTCTTGAAGGCGAGGAAGATGCCCTGGGCGGTCTCGGGGCGGAGGTAGACCGTCGAGCCGGCGTCCTTCACCGGACCGATCGAGGTCTCGAACATGAGGTTGAACTCGCGGGCCTCGGTGAGGTCGCAGTCGGCGTGGTCGCCGGGCAGCTTCGAGGGCGCCCGCCCGCAGCGGACTCCCTCGTGCTGGGCGGTGCCCTCCCGGACCTCCTGGAGATGATCGGCGCGGAAGCGGAGCTTGCAGGTCCGGCACTCCACGAGCGGGTCGCTGAACCCGGCCAGGTGCCCCGACGCCTCCCAGGTGCGCGGGTGCTGGACGATCGCGGAGTCGAGCGCCACGATGTCGTCGCGCTCCTGGATCATCGCCTTCCACCAGGCGCCGATCACGTTGTTCTTCAGGAGGACGCCGTAGTGGCCGTAGTCGTAGGTGTTGGCGATCCCGCCGTAGATCTCGGACGCGGGGAAGACGAGACCGCGCCGCTTGCAGAGCGAGACGATCTTGTCCATGGTCACCGGGCCGGTCACGGCGGCGCAGGCTATCGAGCCAGAACACCCCGGACTTTCCGCATCTTCATGTGAAGACAATGTGACTATTCGTTCACTCGTGGGGTACGTTCGCGGCGATGGTCGGAATGGCACTGCGCCCGCTGTCCCACCTCACCGCGTGGATCGTCTGGCACGCCGCGCGGGTCTCGCTGCTCGAGGACCTCGACAGCCCGAATCCGCCCGCTTGAACGAACACAGGCCGGGGTACGGGCACCGTAGGCACCGGTCGTCCGAACTCGCAGGTTGGACTCCTGTGGAGGACTTCAGGCAGGGGCGTGGCCGGTGCTCATATGCCTCTTTGGCACTCCTATACTGAGAGTGCCATGCCGATCTACGAGTATCGCTGCGAGCGCGGCCACACGTTCGAGGTGATGCAGCGCATGATCGACGACCCGCTCACGGTCTGCGAGGAGCACGGCACCCCCGTTCAGCGGGTGTTCCACCCGGTGGCGGTTCACTTCAAGGGATCTGGCTTCTACAACACGGACTACGGCAAGAACAAGAAGGCCGCCGCCAGTCCTGAGGGGAAGGCCGACGCCGCCTCGGCCAACTCGTCGTCCGACTCCTCGAAGAAGTCGGATTCCGGCTCGAGCTCCTCGTCGAAGGACTCGTCCTCCAAGCCGGCCTCGAAGCCGGCGAGCTCCGACTAGCTAGTCGCCCTCGAGGAGCTTCCGGACGGCGTCGCGCTTGGCGCCGTCGGAGACGAACAGGTTGCTGCCGTTGCAGCAGGTGGCCTCGAGCACCTCGGTCTCGTCCGAGCTGCCGGTGGCCATGTCGCCGAACAGCATCATCAGCTCGAAGCCGTTCATGTCGGTCTTGAGCGTGCGCGGCGCGTTCCAGCTCACCCACGGGAGCCGCACGAACGTGCTCGGCGACTTCACCTGCGATCCGATCGCCGCGAGCACCTGCTGCTGGCGCGCGGCGCGGTCGCGGTCGTCCTCGCCCGGGGCACAGCTGTTCTTCCGAATGCGCGCGTAGCCGAGCGCGCGGCGGCCGTTCAGGTCGATCTCGCCCTTCCTGAAGTTGAGGCCCTTCCAGAAGTTGTCGAACGGGGGCGAGCAGATGCGCGTCTTGTTGTTCACCGTCACGCCGCCGAGCGCGTCGATGAAGTCGGGGAACTCCTTGAAGTCCACCTCCACGACGTGGTTCACCTGGAGGCCGTTGCCGAGGAACGACTCGAGCGTCTCGATCGTGAGCGCGGGCCCGCCGAACGCGTAGGCGGCGTTCACCTTGTTCACGCCGTGGCCCGGCACGTTCACCTCCACGTCGCGCGGGATCGAGAGCTTGCGGACGCTGCCGAGGGCGGCGTGCACGAGCATGATCGTGTCCGAGCGGCCGGGGCCCGACTGCGACTCGTCGATCGACTCGCCCGTGCGCACGTCGGAGCCGAGCACCAGGATGTTGCTCCCGCTGAAGAGGCTGCCCTCGCTCGACAGCGCGCGCTCGGTCTCCGCCGACACGCCCTCCTGGGTCTGGGCGCTGATCAGGAACACGACGAACGACAGCAGGAGCCAGGCCGCGATCGCGAGCGCGATCCACTTGAGCACCCGTCCCGGCGTGATCGGCCGCTTCTCGCGCGGCGGGCGCGGTTCGTCGCCGTCGTCGCGGTGGCGGGAGAGGCGCCGGCGGAGCGAATCGAGGTCGCCGCCGCCCACCAGCGGCTTTCGCCGCGAGCGGTAGACCTTGTACTCCGGGGGGCCGGGAGTCGGCTCGTTCACCCCCCTCTGTATATCTACCTGCCATGCCACCGAGGCGCGTGATCGGCATCGACGCCGGAGGCACCAAGCTCCTCGGGGGCGTCGTCGACGACCAGATGGTGGTGCATCACCGCGTCCATCGGACCTGGCGCGGGGCCGACCGGCAGGAGACGCTCGAGATCTTCACGGACGCGGTCGAGGAGGTCCGCGCGGCCGCCCCGGAGGTGGAGGCGATCGGCTTCGGGATCCCCGCGCTGGTGGACTCGGAGGCGGGCGTGTCGCGATGGTCGAACCACCTGCCGCTCGACGGCGTGCCGTTCCGCGACCTGATGAGCGAGCACCTCGGACTGCCGGTCGTCGTGGACAACGACGGGAACGCCTCGATGCTCGCTGAGGCGCGCGGCGGGGCGGCCGCGGGCGCGCGGCATGCGGTGATGCTCTCGCTCGGCACCGGCATCGGAGGCGGGCTGTGGCTCAACGGCGAGGTCTATCGCGGCGCGTCCGGGGTGGGGGCCGAGCTCGGCCACGTGGTGCTTCAGCTGCACGGCCCGGACTGCCCGGGCGAGTGCCCCGGGGTGGGCTGCTTCGAGGCGCTCGTGTCGGGGAACGCGATCGGGCGCGAGGGGCGGCTGGCGGCGGAGGCCGAGCCCGACTCGGCGCTCGGGCGGCGGCTGGCGGCGGACCAGGAGATCGACGGCGGGATCGTCACCGAGCTGGCTCACGGCGGCGACCCGCTCGCCTGCGGCGTGCTCGCCGCGATCGGCGAGCGGCTCGGCTTCGGGCTCGTCGGCCTCGTGAACACCTTCAACCCGGAGGTGATCGTGATCGGCGGTGGCGCGGCTCGCGGCGGCGACCTGCTGCTCGAGCCGGCGCGCGAGGTGGTCGCCGCGCGGGCGCTGCCGCCGGCGCGCGAGGTGGTGCGGATCCTGCCCGCCCACTACGGCGACGAGGCGGGGATGATCGGCGCCGCGCTGATGGCGATCGAGGCGCTCGGATGAGCGGGCGGCTCGTCGTCTGTCCCACTCCCATCGGGAACCTCGAGGACGTGACGCTCCGCGTGCTGTCCGCTCTGCGCGACGCCGACGTGGTCGCGTGCGAGGACACGCGCCGCACGCGCGTGCTGCTGGACCGCTACGGGGTGAGCGCGAAGCTGGTCTCGTATCACGAGCACAACGAGCAGTCGCGTGCCTCGCAGCTGGTCGCACGCATGCGCGAGGGCGCCGTGGTGGCGCTCGTGTCCGACGCCGGGATGCCGCTCGTGTCGGACCCCGGCTACGTGCTCGTGCGCGGCTGCGTCGCCGCCGGGCTGCCGGTGGAGGTGCTGCCGGGGCCGTCGGCGGCGATCACCGCGCTGGTGGCCTCGGGGCTCCCGGCCGACCAGTGGCACTTCCAGGGCTTCCTCCCGCGGAAGAAGGGCGAGCTGCGCGAGGTGCTGGCGCATCCCGACGGCACGCTCGTGGCGTTCGAGTCCCCCCGCCGGCTCCCGGGCACGCTCGCGCTGCTGGCCGAGCTCGACGCGGAGCGCGAGGTGGCCGTCTGCCGCGAGCTGACGAAGGCCTACGAGGAGATCGTGCGCGGCAGCGCCGCCGAGCTGGCGGCCCGCTACGCGGACAAGCCGCCGAAGGGCGAGATCGTGCTGGTGGTGGCGGCGTCCGCGGAGCGCTCGCCCGACGCTCCCGACTCCAAGGCCCTCGACGCCGTGCGCAAGCTCGTGGACGCGGGCGCACACCCACGGAAGGCCGCCACGGTGGTCGCCTCCCTGACCGGCACGAGTGCGAACGCCCTGTACCGGGCGCTCACCTCCGAGTAACGAAGCCGCACAACTCTTCGACAGCTCCGGATCGCTTCGCCGACCCACGCTTACGGTCGGCCGATGCGAAGGCCTCTCTGCACACTCCTTGCGTTTTTCGCTCTCGTCACTCCGGCGCACGCAGCGTGGGTGTGGCCGGTCTCGGGGGACGTCATCACCCCCTATCGCAACGGGACGGACCCGTATGCGGCGGGACAGCACCGGGGGATCGACATCGGAGCCCCGGCCGGCACGCCGGTGGTGGCCGCGGCCGGCGGCGAGGTGCGCTTCGCGGGGACGGCCGGCTCGTCGGGGCTCACGATCGGCGTGCGCACGAGCGACGGGTACGACACCTCCTACCTCCACCTCTCGTCGCTCGCGGTGCGAGCGGGCGCGCACGTGGCGGCCGGTGAGCGGATCGGTGTCGTCGGGACGACCGGGACCCGCTCGGCCGCGGCGCCCCACCTCCACTTCGGAGTCCGCGACGCCGGAACGCGCCACGACTACCGCGACCCGCTGGCCCTCCTGCCGCCGCCGCCCGCGACCCGCGCACCGGAGCCCCCGCCCGCGGCGCCCGCCCCGGCCCCCGAGCCGGCGCCTCCCGCGGCGGCCCCCGTGCCCGCGCCGCGACCACAGCCTTCGCCGCTGGGCGCCCCGCGCGCGGCACCACGCCGAGCGCCTCGCACGGCACCACGCCGCTCTCCCTATGGGGCGCCGCAGAGGGCACCTCGCGCGGCACCAGTACCCGGACGAGCACCGCAGCTCGCGCGTCATCTGGAAGGAGCACTGCGCCGGCGCGGGGCCGCTCCCGCCGCGGCGGGCGGATCACGACGAGCACCGATGGAGGAATTCACGCAGTCGGCGCCTCCCTTCAATGCCGAGCACCGAGCCGACGCCGGCGTTACGGCGGGGTCGAGCCCTCCGGGCTCCGCGCCCGCCACGCAGGGCGGTCCCGACCTCGGCTGGGTGCTCGCCTGCGCCGGGCTCCTCCTCGCGGCCGGAATCCTCACGTTGACTCCCACTCCGCGCCGGCCGCGGACGGCTGCCAGGCGTGGCGCGGGTAGCATCGATCGTCGATGCCGTACTACGTCACCACCCCGATCTACTACGTGAACGGCGAGCCGCATCTTGGCCACGCCTACACGACGATCGCGGCCGACGTGCTCGCGCGGCACATGCGGCAGCGCGGGGAGGACGTCTTCTTCCTCACGGGGACCGACGAGCACGGTGAGCCCGTCGCCCAGGAGGCCGAGCGGCTCGGCATCACGCCGCGCGAGCTCGGCGACAGGAACGCGGTGCGCTTCAAGGATCTCGCGGCCCGGCTCAGCGTCACGAACGACTTCTTCATCCGCACCACCGACCCGGAGCACATGGCGAAGGTCGCCGAGGTCGTGCAGCGGATCCACGACAACGGCCACGTCTACGCCGGCACCTACGAGGGCCGCTACTGCCCGCGCTGCGCCGACTTCAAGACCGACGCCGAGCTCGAGGACGGCAATCGCTGTCCCATCCACAAGATCGAGCTCCAGATCGAGAAGGAGGACAACTGGTTCTTCC
Source organism: uncultured Thermoleophilaceae bacterium (assembly GCA_963786845.1). GTDB lineage: Bacteria > Actinomycetota > Thermoleophilia > Solirubrobacterales > Thermoleophilaceae > JACVRW01. The sequence continues at coordinate 265,035 of CAWBAP010000004.1, read as the reverse complement.
GGCTGTCCGCCTTCCAGGAGCCGCTCGAGCGGCTGTACGCGGAACGCCCCGGCTTCGTCACGCCGCAGAACCGCTACAACGAGGCGCTCTCGTTCATCAAGGGCGGCCTGCGCGACGTCTCGCTCTCGCGAGCCCGCCTCAAGTGGGGCGTGCCGGTGCCGTGGGACGAGTCGCAGGTGGTCTACGTCTGGATCGACGCGCTCCTCAACTACTACACGGCGCTCTCGTACGCCCGCGAGGGCGAGGACCTGACCGAGCTCTTCTGGCCCGCGACGGTCCACCTGATCGGCAAGGACATCCTCAAGTTCCACGCCGTCATCTGGCCGGCGCTGCTGATGGCGGCCGACATCGAGGTGCCGCAGAAGGTCACGATCCACGGCTACCTGCTGCTCGGCGAGCACAAGATGTCCAAGTCGCTCGGCAACGTGATCGAGCCGTTCCACGTGGCCGACGTCTACGGGCCCGACGCGCTCCGCTTCTACGTCCTCCGCGAGGTGAGCTTCGGGTCCGACGGCGAGGTCTCCGCCGAGGGCTTCGAGACCCGCTACACGACCGAGCTCGCCAACGAGTACGGCAATCTGGCGAGCCGCACGCTCGCCATGCTCGCGCGCTACCGCGACGGCGTCGTGCCGAGCGCCGAGCCACCGGCCGAGCTGGCCGCGGAGTTCGAGGGCATGGCCGCCGCCGTGTGCGCGCGCATCGACGAGGTGGAGCTCACGGCGGCGCTCGACGAGGTCTGGCGCCGGATCAAGCTGCTCAACCGCTACGTGCAGGACGAGGAGCCCTGGCAGCTCTCGAAGGACGAGGCGCAGAGCGAGCGGCTCGACCAGGTGCTCTACACGCTCGCGGAGGGGCTGCGCGTCGTGTCCGTGCTGCTCCATCCGTTCATGCCGAACTCGTCGGAGCGGCTGCTCGCGGCCCTCGGCCAGGAGGACCTCGGACTCGAGCGCGCGGAGCTGGGCGCCGTGGAGGGCGGCTCCCGGGTCGGCGAGCTCGGGCAGCTCTTCCCAAGGGTCGAGGCCGAGGCGCCGGCCGCCTGAGGCCGAGCCGTGATCGACACCCACTGCCACCTCGACTCGTGTGAGCCGCCCGTGGCGGAGCTGGTGGGCCGCGCGCGGGCGGCGGGCGTCACGCGCATGGCCACGGTGGGAATGAACGGCCCGTCGATCGCCCACGCGCTGGTCGCCGCCGAGGACCACGACGAGGTCGTGGCGATCGTGGGACGGCACCCGCACGAGACGGCCGGCTTCGACGAGCCCGCGCTCGAGGAGATCGAGCGCGCGGCGGCTCATCCGCGCGCTCGCGCCATCGGCGAGACAGGGCTCGACTACTACCGCGACCACGCCCCGCGCCCCGATCAGCGCCGGGCCTTCGAGGCCCAGCTCGAGCTCGCCGCGCGGGTGCGGTTGCCGGTGGTGATCCACACCCGCTCCGCCGAGGACGACACCTTCGCCCTGCTTCGCGAGCACGCGGGCTCGCTGCCCGCTGTGATCCTCCACTGCTTCTCGGCGCCGGACCGGCTCGAGGAGTGCGTGGAGGCGGGCTACGTGTGCTCCTTCGCTGGCAACGTGACCTACCCGAAGGCGACCGATCTCCAGCAGGCGGCCCGCGAGCTGCCCGCCGAGCTCCTGCTGGTCGAGACCGATTCGCCGTACCTCGCGCCCCAGCCCGTCCGGGGCAAGCCGAACGAGCCGGCGAACGTGGCCCACACGGCGCGCTTCGTGGCGGAGCTGCGCGGAGTCGAATACGAGGAGCTCGAGCGGATCGTGGACGCGAACGCGGAGCGCGTCCTCGGGCCGTGACGCGCCAGGCCTCCCTGCGCCGGCTGCGCGAGTTCGGCGTGCGGCCCAACCGCGAGCTCGGGCAGAACTTCCTGATCGACAACAACATCCTGGGGGTGATCGGCTCCGCCGCCGAGCTCGACCCGGGGGACGTCGTGCTCGAGGTGGGCGGCGGGCTCGGCGTGCTGTCGGAGTTCCTCGCGCCGCTGGTGGCTCACCTGCACGTGGTGGAGGTCGACCGGTCGCTCGAGGCGCCGCTGCTTGAGGCGATCCGTCCCTTCGGGAACGTGACGCTTCACCTCGCCGACGCGGTGAAGATGGACTTCGCCCGCCTGGATCCGCGCCCGGGCAAGGTCGTCGCGAACCTGCCCTACGGCGTGGCGGCGACGGTGCTCCTGAAGTCGGTCGCCGAGATGCCCGAGGCCGAGCTGTGGGTGGCGATGGTGCAGAGGGAGGTGGGCGAGCGGCTCGCCGCGTCGCCCGGTGGCAAGAGCTACGGCGGGACGTCGGTGCTCGCGCAGCTGTCGTGCGAGGTCCGCTTCCTGCGAAAGGTCCCGCGCACGGTGTTCCACCCCGAGCCGAACGTGGAGTCCGCGCTCGTCGTGCTGCGGCGGCGCGCGGCCGCCCCGCCCGACGAGCTCGTGGCGCTGGTGCACGCGGCGTTCGCGCACCGGCGCAAGGCGCTTGCGGGGTCGCTGGCGCTGGCGCCGGGCGCGCCCGGGGACATCCGCGACGCAACGCGGGCGGCGCTCGAGCGGCTCGGGCACCCGGCGGACGCCCGGGCGGAGCGGATTCCGCCGGAGGACTGGGTGCGGCTGGCGGACGAGCTCGGGCGCGAGCGCCTCGCCGACCTCCGGCCGCGATAGCACCGAACGCCTAGTCTCGACACGTGCCGCGCGAGCTCGCCTACGCCAAGCTGAACCTGGTTCTCCACGTCGGGCCACGGCGTGAGGACGGCCTGCATCCGGTCTGCTCGCTGATGGCGTCGATCGACCTCGCCGACGAGGTCACCGCCGAGCCGAAGCAGTCCGGCGAGGACACCGTTGGCTGCGAGGGCGTAACCGGCGACAACCTGGCGACCCGTGCTCTCGAGGAGTTCCGCGCACGGGCGGGCAGGCACCTCCCGCCGCTCGCGATCACCATCGAGAAGCTCATCCCGGTCGCCGCCGGTCTCGGGGGCGGGAGCGCCGACGCCGCGGCCACCCTCCGCATCGCGAACCAGCTGGCCGGCAGCCCGCTCGGCCGCGAGGAGCTGCTCCGCCTGGCGGCCGACCTCGGCTCCGACGTCCCCAGCCAGCTCGAGCCCTGCCACGCTCTCGTGCAGGGCACCGGCGAGCGCATCGACCCGGTCGCGCTGCCGCCCCTCGCCGCCGTCCTCCTGCCCGACACCGACGGCCTCTCCACGAAGGCCGTCTACGCCGAGATCGATCGCATGAGGGCGACACGCGATGACCTCGACCCGGAGCCGCTCAGGCGCCTGGCCGCCGGTAGCCCCGAGACACTCGCCGCCGCCCTCGAGAACGACCTCCAGCACGCCGCCCTGTCGCTGCGCCCCGATCTCAAAGGTCGCCTGGACGCGCTCGCGGATGCGGGGGCGCTTGGCGCGGCCGTGAGCGGCTCGGGCCCGACCTGCTTCGGTCTCTTCGCGGACCGGGCCGCCGCGGAAGCCGCGGCCTCGGAGCTGCCCGGCGCGCTCGTGACCGAGCTTCGCTGACGTACCCTGCCCCGTCATGTCGGCCCGCGAGATCATCGCAGCGGTCGCCGCGGTCCTCACCGCGGCGTATCTCATCTGGCGCTGGCGCAGGCTGAGCCTCGAGCGGAAGGCGCTGGGCGTGCTGATCGTCCTCGCGCTGGGCGTCTACGCCAGCGGCGTGCTCGCCGAGCTGCCGGACCCGAAGAAGCTGATCGGGGACATCGCCGAGAAGCTCGGTCCATGGACGTACGCGCTGGTTGGGGTGCTGGCATTCCTCGAGACCGGCGCGTTCGTGGGCCTCATCGCACCGGGCGAGACGGTCGTGATCGCAGGCGGCGTGATCGCCGGCCAGGGCGAGATCCAGCTGTTCCCCCTGATCGGGCTGGTCTGGGTCTGCGCGGTCCTGGGCGACACGACGAGCTTCTACATCGGGCGCCGGCTCGGCCGCCGCTTCCTCGAGCGCCACGGCCCGCGCGTGAAGATCACGCACGAGCGGCTCGAGCAGGTGGAGGGCTACTTCGACCGCCACGGCGGCAAGACGATCCTGATCGGCCGTTTCATCGGGCTGGTGCGGGCGCTCGCGCCGTTCATCGCGGGCTCGTCAGGCATGCCCTACCGGCGCTTCATCCCGTACAGCATCGTCGGGACCGGCCTCTGGGCGACCGCCTTCTGCGTCCTCGGCTACATCTTCTGGCGCTCCTTCGACCAGGTGGCTCACCTCGCGGGGCAGGCGATCTTCGGGTTCGGCCTGACGGTGGCGCTGATCGTGGGCGTGGTGGTCGCCTACCGGCGCCGCCGCGACATCCATGCGTGGCTCGAGGGGCACCGCCGCCACCCGCTCGTCAGGCCGCTGTTCGCGATCGGAGCTCCGCTGTACCGCTGGATCGTGCGACCCGTGGCGCGCCTCGTGGCCCCATACGCCCGCTTCCTGGGCGGTCGCGTGATGCCTGGGGGGCTCGGCCTCGAGCTCACCACGCTGGTGGCGATCGGCGGGGTGGGCCTGTTCGTGTTCGTCGTCTACGTCACCGAGCTCGACCGCACCCTTGCGCCGACCCCGCTCGACAACGACCTGCTCGAGCTCGGCGACAAGCTGAGGACGGACATGCTGGTGGACGTGGCGAAGCTCGTCACGCACCTCGGCGCGTTCCCGACCGCCGCCGGGCTGGTGGCCGCGACCGCGGTGGTGCTGGCGACGCGGCGCCGCTACGCCGAGATCTTCGTCCTGGTGCTCGGGCTCGTGCTCGTCTACATCGCGGTGAACGTGACCAAGGAGGCCATCGACAGGCCGCGGCCGACGGGCTCGTTCGTCGGCACCTCCGGCGACGCCTATCCGAGCGGCCACGCGGCCTACGCGACCACGTGGGTCGCGGCCGCGTTCATCCTCACGCGCCAGCTGCGTTTGGCTGCCACGAGCACGCTCGTGTTCGTGGCGCTTGGGATCGCGGCGGTCGTGGGCGCCTCGCGCATCTACCTGCGCGCGCACTGGTGGTCGGACGTGGCGGGCGGGTGGGGGCTCGGGGCCGCGATCTTCGCGCTGCTGGGCGCAATCGTCCTCGTCGTCGAGCACATTCGCAACAATGGGGACGGGACCTGATGGGCAACCTCGAGCTTTCCAGCACGGAGATCGTCATCGCTCTGGCGGGCGCGCTGACGCTCGCCTGCTGGGTGGCGCTCATCCTCGCCCCGGCCATCCGCTGCTACGGGCGGGTGTGGGAGAAGCTGGCCGCGGGATTCCTCACGCTGTACGTGCTTGGGACGCTCATGGGGATCGGCGCGGCGATCGGCTTCGCTGTCGTCTGGAGCTACGACCGGTACGCGTGATGCCGACGCAGGCGAGCTCCTTCCTCGAGTCCCTCGACCAGGTCTCGGACGCGGTCGAGTCCGGCGCCGGCCTGCCCGCGGTGGCTCGGGCAGCCAGCAGGGCGCTCGACGCGAGCGTGATCGTGCTCGATCCCGGCAGCAGCGTGCTCGCGGTCGCGTGCGCGTCGCCGGAGGACGAGCGCGCCGTGATGGCGGGCGAGGCGGGCACGGAGATGGTGGAGCTGCGGGTGGCCGACGCCGAGGTCGGGCGGCTGCGCTACCGGCCGCGCGGCGAGCAGCCCCCGCCGGCGCTGCTGCGGCTCGTGGGCAACCTGATCGGCCTCGAGCTGGAGCGCTCCCGGGCGCCGGAGCGGGCGACCGAGGCCGCTGTCGGCGACTTCATCCAGGACCTGCTCGCGCGCCGCGTCACCGACAGGGAGAACATCGTCGCGCGGGCTGCCGAACTGGGCTGCGACCTCGCCGCCGGCGCCACGGCCATCGTGGTCCGCGCGCGGCCGCACGGGCCGGAGGAGGGCGACTGGCGCGCGCGCGTGCTGACGTTGGCTGAGCGCGGAGCCCGGGCGATCGAGCGCGGCTCGCTGGCGGCGCTGGCCGAGTCGGGCTGGTCGCGCCACGGCGCGAGCGGCCCGAACGACGGCGCGGCTCTGCTCGCCGAGCGCGAGCTGGTGATCCTGGTGCCGGGCGACGACCAGGCCATGGGGCGCCGCGCCGCGACGGCGGTCCTGCACGAGCTCGAGGCGAACCTGCCCGGATTCGCGGTGACGGTGGCGCGCAGCCGCCACACGGGCGACCCGGCGGACGTGCACCGAGCCGGCGCCGAGGCGCTGCTCGCGGCCAACGTGGCCGAGGCGCGCGGGATCGCCGAGCTGTCGTTCGAGGAGACCGGCGCGTACCGGCTCCTGCTGCCCGCGATGGCGGAGGATCCGACGCGAGCTTCAGGGGTTCTTCGACGAGACCGTGGCGCCCCTGGTGGCCTACGACGACCAGTACGAGACCGAGCTCGTCCGCACGCTCGAGACCTTCCTCGACGCCGACGGCAACGTCGCCAAGACCTCCGAGAAGCTCTTCACCCACCGCCACACGATCCGCTACCGCCTGGAGCGCGTGAAGGAGCTCACCGAGCTGGACGTCTCCTCGACGGACGGCCGCGAACGGCTCTCACTCGGCCTCAAGGCGATGCGAGTCCTCGGAATAGTCCCCCCGGGCGGCCCGGCCCACGAAAAGGGCAGCGAAGCAGGCCGCGTGCCGAACCAACGCAAGAACCGCTAGGCCGGACGCGGAACATGCGTGTGCGTGCGGTCCAGCCGGAGGTCGTAGATGCACCAGATGCTCGTGCCGAACCGTTCGGCGACCTGGCGTACGGATTCGCCCGCCGCGAGCCGCGCCAGAGCCTCGGCCGCCCGTTGGTCGTCGAGCAGTCGCCGCGGGTCGGGGCCGTAAGACGCGACGGCGCGGTCGATCTGATCCTGGCGACGGATCCCCATCAGCGGGCGCAGCCGTTCCATCCACAGGACCGCACGGGCGCCCCGAACCCGCACGCAGTAGGCGTCCCCCCAACCCTCTCGCCGCGACGGGCTGAGCGTAACCGCGACACTGAGCAGCTCTCCGGCGCGTTCGATGATGTCGCGATCCACCATCGACACCTGCAGGGCCGGCGAGCGTGGCGCGCTCGGCGGGCCGGACAGGAACGTGCCCTCGCCTTCCAACAGACCCGCCAGCCAATGAAGGTCCGACTGCCGGATGGGAGGGAGCTCGACGGCCTTAGACACGAACATATGTTCCCACTCGACTAGGATGGATATGGCTTCGGCCCGGTTCCGGTCTCTCGTGGGACCTAACGTCGCCGCCGCGGCACGTCGACCGCGCACTGCTGGGCCGCGCACAGAACCTCGGGAACTGCAAGCGCCTCAAGCTGCTTATGGACCTCATTGACGCTGCAACGGCCAAGCCGACGCGCGTCTCTGGGCCGACCGCTGTCGTCAGCGACTTCATCCGCTTGGCGGCGTCGCACCAGCCCAGCGCCCGCACGACGACCCAAGGTCAGCGGTCGCTACTCGCCTGAACGGCCTCCGGCCGTCAAGTGCGGCTAGAAGACCGCAGCCGCGCCAGTCCGCTCGCTTGCAGGGCGAGGGCTGACTCCACGGCCTCGCGCCACGGCCCGTCTCGCCAGGCGTCGGTGATGTCGGCCCATTCGACGAGACGGTCATCCGCGGGACGCTCGTCGTCGTAGCGGCGGCGCCACGACATGACGGCTCCGGCAGTCGTCACGAGAACGCCCACGTCCACGCCCTCGTCGTCGTCGAAGGCGTCGCCCAACACCACGGTCGCCGGGTCCACTCCGCGCTCTTCGAGTAAGCGGCGCATCGACCCCCACCACGGCGACGCGCGTAGCTGGACCGTCATGACCTCCGCGCGCGTGGCCTGCTGCCGACCGACCTCGGCTCCCGTGCGGTCCAGTGACACCCACGTACCGGGCGGCGTCAGCAGCACGTGCAGGAACTCCTCGTCGTAAACCGCCGAGACGTCGAGGCGCTCCAGCATCTCCTCGTCCAGCGGCTGAGGGCCGAACAGCCAGCCATCGCCAGCGGTTTCGGCAACCCGAGCCAGCGCGAGGCTCTGCGCCAACGACATCTGCATGACCTGCCAACTCGCCATCAGCCAAGGAGCCTAGACCGGCGCGCCGGCGTATCCGCGCGACTCTCCCATCGGGATGCGGCCCGCAGGCGATACTCGTGCATCGAGGTTCGGGTCGCGGGGGCGGGCGCTCACCCGGCGTCCCACCTCTTCTCCACCCGTGGTCGCTGTCGGCGAGACCTATCGCCGCGCTGGCCGGCACCCTTGCGCCAGCCTGGCCCTCCCACGGTTCCGGCGCGGTCGAGCACTCCACGCAGTGGCGAACCTCGGCTGCCTGGCGCGGCAAGGCCGGTCCAATGTTCGGATCTTCGCTGGTCGGAAAGCCGTGCCCCTGAGCTGGGGGGGAGGGATTTGCACCCCCGTTACTCGGACCAAAACCGAGAGTCCTACTTGCTAGACGACCCCCCAGAGCGGTGCGGAGAGGATAGGCCGTCGCACCTGCACGCGCCCGGTACCCTGATCAGCTCATGGCCGCGCCCTTCACGGTCCTCGTCATGGCCGCCGGCCAGGGCACTCGGATGCGCTCTGACATGCCGAAGGTCCTTCATCGGGTTGCCGGGAAGGCGCTCGTCGAGTGGGTGGTCGATGCCGCCCGTGCCGCCGGGGCGGAGCGTGTGGTCGCGGTCGTCAGGCCGGGCGACGGGGTCGCCGAGGGGCTTCCGGACGGCGTCGAGGTCGCCGAGCAGCGCGAGGGCGAGGGCACGGGTGCCGCGGTGCTCGCGGCCCGGGACGCCGTGCTCGCGGAGGGTGGCGAGGGTGCGCGCCCGTGGTCGTCCTCTCCGGCGACCAGCCGCTCATCACCGCGGAGCAGCTCGAGGGGCTTCTCGCCGAGCACCACGAGCGCGGCGCCGTGGCGACGCTCCTGACGACCGACCGGCTCGACCCCGCCGGCTACGGCCGCGTGGTGCGCGACTCGGGCGGCGACGTCGACAGGATCTTCGAGACCAAGCACCCCGAGGGGCTCACCCCCGAGGAGCTCGCCGTGCGGGAGATCAACCTCGGCACCTACGCCTTCGACGCGAAGACGCTGTTCGAGGCGCTCGACCGGGTCGAGCTCGTGAAGGACGAGCGCTACCTGACCGGCGTCTTCCCCCTGATCCGCCAGAACGGAGGCACCATCGCAGCGCACATCACAGGCGACGCCGACGCAGCCCTCGGCGTGAACGACCGTGCCGGGCTCATGGCCGCGGAGGAGGCCGCCCAGCGCCGCCTGATCGAGGAGCACGCGCGTGCCGGTGTGACATTCCTCGCACCGGGCACGACCAGGGTGGAGGCAGGGGTGACGATCGGCCGCGACACAGTCATCGGTCCGGGCACCGTGCTCGAGGGGACCACGACCATCGGCGAGGGCTGCGAGCTCGGCCCGCACACGACCGCGCGCGACGCCACGATCCAGGACGGCGCGACCGTCATCCAGTCGGTCGTCGACGGCGCCGAGGTGGGACCGCGGCGTACGGGTCGGCCCGTTCGCCTACCTGCGTCCCGGAACGACGCTTCGCGAGGGCGCCAAGGTCGGCACCTTCGTCGAGGTGAAGAACTCCGACATCGGCGCAGGCGCCAAGGTGCCGCACCTCTCCTACATCGGGGACACCGACGTGGGCGACGGGAGCAACCTCGGCGCGAGCACCATCACGGCCAACTACGACGGCCGCAAGAAGCACCGGACGAAGCTCGGAAAGAGCGTAAAAACGGGCATCCACACCTCGCTGATCGCGCCCCTCCACGTCGGCGACCGGGCGTACACTGGCGCTGGATCGACGATCACCGGCGACGTTCCCGACGGCGCGCTGGGGATCGCACGGGAAAAACAGAGGAACATCGAGGGTTACGCGGATCGCGTGGAGGAGGACTCGCAGAAATGAGCAAGGTCCTCGAGACGACCGAGGCACCGGCGGCGGTGCGGAGCATCGCCGCGAGCTACGAGAAGCGCCTGATGCTGACCGCCGGCCGCGCGAGCCTCGAGCTCGGCGGCAAGATCGCGGAGAAGCTGGGCGTCGAGCCGATCGACGCCGGCCTCAAGACGTTCCCCGACGGCGAGATGTACTGCCGCTACGCCGAGTCGATCCGCGGAGCGGACGTCTTCATCGTCCAGTCGATCTGCGGCTCCGAGCGCGAGGGCCTCACCGTGAACGACGCGCTGGTGGAGCTGCTCCTGATGATCCACGCGGCGAAGCACGCGTCCGCGCACCGCATCATCGCCGTCACGCCCTGGTACGGCTACTCGCGCCAGGACAAGAAGTCCGCGCCGCGCGAGCCGATCTCGGCGCGGCTCGTGGCGGAGGCGCTCGAGGTCGCCGGGATCGACCGGCTCGTGACCATGGACCTCCACGCGGGCCAGACGCAGGGCTTCTTCTCGAAGACCGTCGACCACATGACCGCGATGCCGATCCTCACGCAGTTCGTGACCGACCGGCTCGTGGACGAGGACCTCGTCGTGATCGCCCCGGACGCCGGCCGCGTCAAGCTGGTGCGCAACTTCGCGCGGAAGGTCGGGGCGCCCTACGCGCTGCTCGAGAAGGAGCGGCCCGCCCAGGGCGTCGCGGAGATCGGGAAGGTGATCGGCGACGTCACGGGCAAGTGCGCCGTGATCGTCGACGACATCATCGGCACCGGGGGCACGCTCGTGGCCGCGGCTCAGACCGTGCTCGACGAGGGCGCCGAGAAGGTGTTCGCGGTCGCGACCCACGGCCTCTTCTCCGGCAACGCGTTCGAGACGCTCGCGGCCTCGCCGCTCGCCGGGATCGTCGTGACCGACACCGTCCCGCTGCAGGAGGGCGCGCCCGACCTGATCACCCAGCTCACCTGCGCGGACATACTCGAGGACACGATCCGGCGCATCTTCGTCGACGACTCGGTCTCCGACATCTTCGCGGGCGAGAACCAGCTCTTCTAGCCGCGGCGCTCGGCCCAGGCTCGCTCCAGCTCGCCCAACTCGGTGGCGGGTGCCTCGCCGAACCACCACTCGCGCCCGATCCGGTACCAGTTGCGGGTGGCCTCGAGCTGGCCCAGCACCGCCAGCACGCCCGACTCCATCCGCCGGCCCATCAGCTCGTTGGCGGGCAGGTTCTCGCGCCGCATGACGCGGTAGAACGACGAGCGCGGGTCGGACACCGCCGTGATCGCCTCCATCACGCGGGCGGAGTCGATCGTGACCTCCCGGTCCTCCATGTACCAGCCGCCCACCGCGCGCACGTGCTCCATGAGCAGCTCGGCGTCGACCTTGCGCGGGTCGTTCAGGAATCCGAGGTCGTGCAGCGCCACGCGCAGGCGCTCGGGGTCGTCGTCGAAGATCGCCTCGAGCGCGGCGATCTCGAGCTCGATCTGGTCGCGGTCGAGGTGCTTCGTCATGCCGAAGTCGAGGAACGCCACGCGGCCGCCCGGAAGGGCCAGGTAGTTGCCGGGGTGGGCGTCGGCGTTGAAGTGCTGGAGGTGGTAGATCGAGCCGAAGCAGAACCGGAACACGATCTCCCCGAAGCGGTCGCGCTCGGGCTGCGGCAGCCGGCGCACCTCGTCGAACCCGGCGCCGTCCACCCACTCGCTCACCAGGACGCGCTCGGTGGACAGGCGCGTGACCACGTCGGGCACGTGGATGAACGGATGGCCGCGGTACCCGCGCGCGAACGCCCGCTGCGACTGCGCCTCGAGCTCGTAGTCGAGCTCCTCCATCACCCGCTCCTTCAGCTCCGCCGCCGCGGCCTTGGCGTCCAGGCCCGGGGCGAAGGCCTTCGCGAGCCGCAGGATCAGCCCGGCGTTCTGCATGTCGGCCGCGATGGCCGACGCCACGCCGGGGTACTGCACCTTCACCGCGACGCGGCGACCGTCGGGCAGCACGGCGCGGTGCACCTGCCCGATCGAGGCCGCGGCCGCGGCCTCGTGCTCGAAGTCCTCGAACAGCTCCTCGACCGGCTCCTCCCAGGCCTCCTCCAGCACCGAGCTGACCTTGCTCCACGGCATCGGCGGCGCCGTCGAGCGCAGCGTGGCGAGCTTGTCCTGGTAGAGCTCGCGGTACTCCGGCGGCAGGAACTCGGTGTCGATGAAGGAGGCGAGCTGCCCGACCTTCAGCGCCGCGCCCTTCATCCGCCCGAGCGTCTCCACCATCTGCTCGGCGGTCTCGAGGTGGCGCTGCTCGAGCGCCTGGGCGGCCTCCTCGGGCTCACGGGCGAGATTTCGCGCCCGCGTGCCGGCGTAGCGGGCCCCCTGCGAGCCCACGACCGACCCCAGCTGAGTGGTGCGCCGGATGCGTCCCTCGGGGATGTCGCTGTCGTCCCTGCGCGCCACTGTGCCCAGGATAGGACCGCTACACTGGCCAGCCGTCATGGCCGAAGGAACGCGACCCAGTCTCGACGTCGAGGAACGCCCGGAGCGCGGGACGCGTTCCGCCAAGCGTCTGCGGCGCGAGGGCTACGTGCCGGGAGTCGTCTACGGCGGCAAGAACGGCGATTGCACCTCCTTCAAGGTCAATGCCCGCGCTCTGCGGCAGGTGCTGGCAGGCTCCGCGCTGATCGACCTCAAGGTCGCCGGCAAGACCCGCCCCGTGATCGTGAAGGACCAGCACCTGCACCCGGTGCGCGACGAGGTGCTCCACATCGACCTGCTCGAGGTCCGCCTCGACGAGAAGATCCAGACTCAGGTGTCCGTCCACCTGGAGGGGGCCGAGGAGGCGCCCGGCATCAAGGAGGGCGGCGTGCTCGAGCACGTGACCCACGAGCTCAACATCGAGGCGCTCCCGACAGACATCCCCGACACGATCGACGTCGACGTGTCCGGGATGGAGATCGCCGCGACGATGCACCTCTCCGAGCTCACAGCACCCGCCGGCGTGACCTTCCTCGACGACCCCGAGGAGACGATCATCTGCACGGTCGTCGTGCCCACCGAGGTCGAGGAGCCCGAGATCGAGGAGGAGACGGAGCTGGTCGGCGAGGACGGCGAGCCGCTCGAGGAGGGCGCCGAGCCCATCGAGGGCGAGACCGGCGAGGAGGCCGAGCAGAGGGTTGCCGAGGCCGCCGAGGAGGCCGAGGGCTCCGAGTGAGCCTGTTCCGCCGCGGTAAGGCGGACTGGCTCGTTGTCGGTCTTGGCAATCCGGGCGAGCGCTACGCCCGGACGCGTCACAACGTGGGCTTCGAGGTGGCGAAGCTGGCCGCCGAGCGATGGGGCCTCCCCAAGTTCAAGTCGAAGTACGGCGGTCTCTACAGCCAAGGCGGGCGGGTGGCCGTGTTGCTCCCGCAGACCTTCATGAACGAGTCGGGAAGCGCTGTGGGCCCGGCGCGCGGAGCGCTCGGCGTCGATCTCGACCATGTCTTGGTCGTCCATGACGAGATCGACCTTCCTTTCGGAAAGGTTGAGATACGTACCGGTGGTGGCTTAGCGGGCCACAACGGCCTCAAGTCGCTCAAGCAAGCCCTGGGGAGTGGTGAGTTCGGAAGGCTGAGGGTGGGGGTGGGGCGGCCGGACAGCACCGACCCCGAGATCGTGTCGCGCTACGTGCTCGGACGCTTCTCGGAGCCGCCGGCCGAGGTCCGCGAGCTCGTGGACCGCGCCGCTGACGAGCTCGACCGGCTCGTCAGCGCCTGAGCTTCAGCGTCTTCGTCGTGACGGTCACGTTGCCGGCGGCGTCCACGGCGGTCAGCCGCAGCGTGAGCTTCACCGATCGCAGCCGGGCGAGCGCCCGCTTCGCCTTCGTCGTGAACTTCGCCGTGAGCTTCATGCCGCCGGGGCCGGCGAGGGCGCGCTCGCCGCTCGTGGCCACCATCTTCCCGGCCCGCAGGACGTCGAGCCGGAGCTTGCCGACCTCGTTGCTCGAGCCGGTGCCGACGAGGCCCTTCCTGAGCGCGCGGGCGAGCCGCTGCGACTTCGAGAAGCTGAGCACGGCGAACGGCTTGGTGGTGTCGGACGTCACGGGCGGGTCGCCCCCGGACGGGTCGCCACCAGACGGCGTCCCTCCAGAAGGCGCGCCTCCGGCCGGCTGGGTGACGGTCCAGCTGCGTACGGCCTCGGACAGGTCGAGGTTGCCCGCCAAGTCCGTTGCCCTCACGAGGAAGGTGTGCGAGCCGACCCCGAGGCCGGAGTAGCTCTTCCCGGTCGTGCAGCTCTCCCAAGCGCCGGCGTCGAGCTTGCACTCGAACGTCGCGCCCGACTCGGTGGCCGAGAACTCGAAGGCCGCCGTCGTGGAGGTCGTCTCGCCGCTCGGACCCGAGGTGACCTGCGTGTCCGGCCTCACGGTGTCGACCGTCCACGTGCGCACCGCCTCCGAGGCGTCGGTGAGGCCGACAGTGTCCGTCGCCCGGACGTAGAAGCTGTGCTGGCCCTCCGAAAGGCTCGTGTAGCCCTTCGAGCCGCTGTTGCAGGGCTCCCATGCCCCGGTGTCGAGCTTGCACTCGAACGTGGAGCCCGGCTCCGAGGACGTGAACGACAACGTCGGCGAGCTCGACGGCGTCGCGCCCTCCGGGCCGCCCGTTATGGACGTCTGGGGCGGGGTCGTGTCGACGGTCCAGGTGCGGGTCACGGCAGGACCGACGTTGCTCAGGTCATCCAGGGCGCGGGCGGAGAACGTGTACGTGCCGTCCGCGAGTCCCGCGTAGTCCGGAGTGCTGTCGCACGCGCCGAAGCTGCCGGGGCCGCCCGGCCCGTCGAGCTTGCACTGGAAGCTTCCCGGCTCTGTGCTGCCGAGCCCGAAGCTCGCGGCGGTGCTGGTCGTCCGCGAACCGTTCGCGGGTCCCGAGTTGATCGACGCCGTGGGCCCCGTGGTGTCGACGGTCCACGTCCGGCTGACGGGCGCGCCCACGTTTCCGACGCCGTCCACGGCGCGCGCCGTGAAGGTGTGGACGCCGTCGCCGAGGCTCGCGTAGCCGGGGCTGGCGCCGCAGGGCCCGAAGGCGCCGGGATTGCCCGGCCTGTCGAGCTTGCACTGGAAGCTCGCCGGCTCGTTCGCGCCGAGGCTGAAATTCGCCGTCGTGCTCGTCGTCCGCGACCCGTTCGCGGGCCCGCCGGTGAGCGACGTGATCGGCCCCACCGTGTCCACGGTCCACGTGCGCGACGCGGTGCTGCCGACGTTCCCTGACAGGTCCGTGGACCGCACGTTGAACGTGTAGACCCCGTTCGTCGTGAGCGAGCTGTATGTCTCGGACTTGTCGAAGGGCGAGCCGCAAGCCACGAAGCTCCCGATCGGCATGCCCGGCCTGTCGAGGCGGCACTCGAAGCTCGCGTCCGGGTCGCTCAGGGCGTTGAATCCGAGGGTCGCGCTGGTCGAGCTGACGGTGCCGGACGGGCCAGAGGTGACCGACGTGTCGCTCGGTCCGTGGACGTCGTCGAAGTAGAGGTCCACGGCCAGGTTCTCGAAGATCTGGAACTGGCAGTTGACGTTGAGGTGGTCGCCCGTCGTGTCCTGCGGGTCGCAGTTGATGTTTCCCCCGCCCGAGGCGTCGACCCACTTGAGGAAGCGCCAGCCGCGGTTGAACTGCTCCGCGGGCACCGAGGCCTGAAGGGCGACGATGTCGCCGTGCGCGTAGAGCCCGGTCGGGCTGCCGGCGATGCAATTGGTCACGGTCGCCTCGGAGACGCCCGGCGAGACCGTGCAGTTCATCAGGTTCCGGGCCGTGGTCTCCGTGACCTTGCCGGCGCCGTGGACCCTGACCGTCACCTGCCACGCGAAGGCGGCAGGCGCCGAGACGAGCAGACAGAGCAGCGCGAGACCGAACGCGCGAAGTGAGAGGGAAGCGTTCATTTCACCCGCCAGGGTGCGACTACGATCTCAATAGAACCTCAACGGCCGCCTGGCACGCCCGCGCGGCCGCAGCGCATGCTCAGATCCCTACTCACATACGCCCACAGAGACCCCGCACTCAGCGGGCTGGCCGAGGCGGCCAGGACAGAGCCCCAGCGCGCATTCGTCTCGTCGAGCCTCCGCCCCTACCTGCTCGCCTCGCTGATCGACTCCGAGCCCGAGCGGCCAGCGCTGATCGTCGCCGGAGACGACCGTGCGGCGCGCGACCTGGCCGCCGACCTGAAGACCTTCCTCGCTCCGCGGCCCGTGCGCTTCTACCCCGCGCGCGGCATGCGCTACGAGTCGCACCTGGCGCCGCCGCCGCACCTGGTGGGCCTCAGGATCGCCGCGCTCGACTCGCTGCTCGGGGACCAGTCGGCGGTGCTGGTGACCTCCGCGGTGGCGCTCGCCGAGAAGGTCCCCGACCCCGACCTCCGCCCGCGCGGCTTCGAGATCGAGAAGGGCGGGCTGCTCGACCTGGACGAGACCGGGCACATGCTGGTGGCATGCGGCTACGAGCGGGTCGACCAGGTCGAGGACCGGGGGCAGTTCTCGATCCGCGGCGACATCCTCGACGTCTACCCGGCGACCGAGGAGCGCGCCGTGCGCTGCGAGCTGTTCGACGTCGAGGTAGAGCGGCTCACCTGGTTCTCCACCTTCACGCAGCGCTCGCTGGAGGAGGCCGAGCGCGTGGAGATCGCGCCGGCGGCCGAGCTGGCGCCGGAGCACCGTGAGCTCGCCGAGATCGCCGCCGCGACGGAGGAGAGCGAGCGCCCGGACGTGGCCGAGGTGCTGCCCGTGGACCGCTTCTGCGAGCTGCTCGACCTCGTGCCGGAGGACGCGCTGGTGGCGATCGCGGCCGAGGAGGAGCTCGCCCCGGCGCTGCGCGACTACTGGGAGGACGTGACCACGAGCTTCCACGACGAGGACGCGCACCACCTGTACGTTAAGCCGGAAGCGCTCGACGCCGCCCTGGGCAAGCGCGCGCGGCTTCGCCTGTCGAGCATCTCCCAGGACCAGCCGCACGAGTTCCGCGCCCAGGCGGCGGACACCGCCGCGCGCTCGCTGAAGGACGCGGAGCCCGAGCTCGAGAAGCTGGTCCGCTCCGGCTACCGGACCTTCGTGGCGTGGGCGCGCCGTGGCGAGGCGGAGCGCGCCCAGCTGAACATGGCCCGGATGCAGGCCGGCTTCCTCGACGGCAGGCCGGCCCCGGAGGACGCCATGCTCATGTTCGCCCACGCGAGCCTCCGGGACGGCTTCATCGCGCCGCACCTGAAGCTCGCGGTGCTGCCGGAGCACCGCCTGCTGCGGCGCCGCCGCACCGAGCGCCCCTCCGGGCCCGGGCCGATCGCGTCGTTCACCGACCTGCGGGCGGGGTCTCCGGTGGTGCACGAGGACCACGGCATCGCGCTCTTCTGCGGCTTCGAGACGAAGACCGTCGGCGGCGTAACGCGCGACTACCTCGAGCTCGAGTACCGCGATGGCGACCGCGTGTTCGTGCCGAGCGACCAGCTTCACAAGATCAGCCGCTACGTGGGCGCCGACGCCGGCGACCCGCCGCTGTCGAAGCTCGGCGGCAAGCAGTGGGAGCAGATGAAGCTCAAGGCCCGGCGCGCGGCCCAGGCGCTCGCCGGCGAGCTGATCAACCTGTACGCCGAGCGCAAGCGCCGCGCCGGCCATGCCTTCCCGCAGGACAGCGAATGGCAGCTCGAGTTCGAGGGCCGCTTCCCCTACCGCGAGACGCCCGACCAGCTCGAGGCGATCGAGGCGGTGCGCGCCGACATGGAGGAGGCGCGCCCGATGGACCGCCTGATCTGCGGCGACGTGGGCTACGGCAAGACCGAGGTCGCGCTGCGGGCCGCGTTCAAGGCGGCCGAGGACGGGAAGCAGGTCATGTTCCTCGTGCCGACCACCGTCCTCGCCCAGCAGCACTACGGCACGTTCGTCGAGCGTCTGCGCGACTACCCGTTCACGATCGAGATGGTCTCCCGCTTCCGCTCGCCGAAGACGGTGCGCGACTCGCTCCAGGCTTTCCAGGAGGGCAGGGTCGACATCCTCGTCGGCACGCACCGCCTGCTCTCGCGCGACGTGCGGCCGAAGGAGCTGGGGCTTCTGATCGTGGACGAGGAACAGCGCTTCGGGGTGAAGCAGAAGGAGCTGATGCGCCAGCTGCGGCTGAGGGTGGACGTACTGTCGCTCTCCGCGACGCCGATCCCGCGGACGCTCCAGATGTCGCTCGCCGGGCTTCGCGACATCTCCGTGATCGAGACGCCGCCCGAGGGGCGCAGGCCCGTGAAGACCTACGTGGGCGACTACGACGACGACCTGGTCGCGAAGGCGATCAAGCGCGAGCTCGTCCGCGGCGGCCAGGCCTTCTTCCTGCACAACCGGGTCGAGACCATCGACGAGACGGCGGAGCGAGTCCGGGCGCTGGTGCCCGAGGCGCGCGTCCTGGTCGCCCACGGCCAGATGGCGGAGGGCACGCTCGAGAAGGTGATGCTCGAGTTCCTCCGCGGCGACGCCGACGTGCTCGTGTGCACGACGATCATCGAGTCCGGCCTCGACATCTCGAGCGCGAACACGCTGATCGTGGAGCGCGCGGACGAGCTCGGGCTCGCCCAGCTCTACCAGATCCGCGGCCGCGTGGGCCGGTCGCGCGAACGCGCCTACGCCTACCTGCTCTACCCCTCGGCCGCCGCCCTCTCGGAGGAGGCCGGCCAGCGGCTCGCCACGCTCTCGGACTACACGGAGCTCGGCTCCGGCTTCAAGATCGCGATGCGCGACCTCGAGATCCGCGGCGCCGGCAACCTGCTCGGCGACGAGCAGTCGGGACACGTCGCGGCTGTGGGCTTCGAGCTCTACGTCGGGATGATCGACGAGGCCGTGCGCCTGCTGGCGGGCGATTCCGCGGACGAGACCGCCGAGCCGGTGCGCATGGACCTCCCGGTGAACGCGTACGTGCCCGGCGACTACGTGCCGTACGAGGCCGCGAAGATCGAGGTGCACCGGCGCGTCGCGGGTGCGCGGGAGGTGGCGCAGCTGATCATGCTCCGCGAGGAGCTGGCGGACCGCTTCGGGCCGGTCCCCGAGCCGCTCGACAACCTGATCCGGCTCCAGGACGCGCGCATCAAGCTGGGTCGTGCCGGCGCCCGCTCGGTGGACTTCGCCGGCGGCCGGATGTCAGTCACGCCGATCGAGCTCGACTCGCGCGGCGCGAAGGCGCTGCGCGAGCGGGTGCCGGACGCGATGTACGAGTCAGGGCGCGAGACCGTGCGGGTGCGGCTCCCGGAGGACCCCTCCGAGCGCTTCGCGGCCGTGGTCACCGCCGCCGAGGCGATTCTCGAGGTCGCGACGGAACCTGAGGGTGGCTGAATTTTCGTTCGCTACCCTTCGCCGCCGCTTGGACACGACACGCTCTCTCACAAAGTCTCTGATCCCCCTCGCCGCGGCCGTTCTCGGCGTCGTGGCCTTCGCCGGCTGCGGCAACGACGTGCCCGCCGGCGCGGTCGCCCAGGTCGGCGACTCGACCATCACGCAGGAAGAGTTCGACAAGTGGATGACGATCGCGGTGCGCGGTCAGTCCCAGCAGCAGGGCGGCCCCGCCGCGGTGCCCGAGCCGCCGGACTTCGAGAAGTGCGTGGCCGCAAAGCAGAAGACGCCGGTGGCGAAGGGCCAGGAGAAGCCCTCCGAGGAGTCGCTCAAGAAGCAGTGCAAGAGCGAGTTCGAGACGCTCAAGCGCGAGGTCATGCAGTTCCTGATCCAGGGCGAGTGGGTCGAGCAGGAGGCCGAGAAGCGCGGCGTCAAGATCAAGGAGGCCGAGCTTCAGAAGGCGCTCGAGGACCAGAAGAAGGCGGTCTTCCCGAACGACAAGCAGTACAAGGCCTACCTGCAGACGTCGGGGATGACGGAGGAGGACGTGCTCTTCCGCGTGAAGCTCAACGAGCTCCAGCAGCGCCTCACGCAGAAGGTCACCGAGGACGCGAAGAAGGTCACCGACGCGGACGTCTCCAAGTACTACGAGAAGAACAAGAAGCAGTTCGCGCAGCCGGAACGGCGCGACCTCCGCGTGGTCGCTCACCAAGACCGAGGCGAAGGCCAACCAGGCGCAAGCGGGCGCTCGACGCTGGCCAGCCCTTCAAGAAGGTCGTGAAGCAGTACTCGATCGACGAGGCGTCGAAGTCCCAGGGCGGCCTGCTCCCGGCGGTCTCCGAGGGCCAGCAGGAGAAGGCGTTCGACACGGCGATCTTCGCCGCCGACAGGGGCAAGATCGAGGGCCCCGTCAAGACGCAGTTCGGCTGGTACGTCTTCGAGGTCGAGAAGGTCACCAAGGCCTCGCAGCAGACGCTCGAGCAGTCGAAGGACACGATCAAGAACCTGCTGCGCTCGCAGCGCCAGCAGAAGGCGCTCGACGAGTTCGTCAAGGACTTCCGCGAGGACTACAAGGACGAGACCGAACTGCGCGGACGACTACCGCGTGGTCGAGTGCAAGAACGCTCCGAAGGACGAGTCCGACACCGGTCCCGCCTCCGGCGGCAACCCGGGCGCGCCGCAGCAGCCGGCAGCAGCCGCAGCAGCCCGCCGCCGGCGCCGGACAACCCCGCCCCAGCCCCTAGTGGCGGCGCGGATCTGTCGGCCGCGCTCGAGCGGCTGGACGAGATCACCCGCAGGCTGCGGCTGGAGTGCCCCTGGGACCGGGAGCAGGACGAGCGCTCGATCGTGCCGCACACGGTCGAGGAGGCCTACGAGCTCGCCGACGCCGCTCATTCGGGCGATGACGCGAAGCTGCTCGACGAGCTCGGCGACGTGCTCTTCCAGGTCTACTTCCTGCGCTGCTGCTCGAGGAGCGCGGGCAGGGCGCCTCGCCGAGGTGGCCGAGCACTGCCGCCAGAAGCTGATCCGGCGCCACCCGCACGTGTTCGGCGACCGCGAGGCCGAGACGGCCGGCGACGTCGTGCGCAACTGGAACCAGATCAAGCGCGACGACGAGCGCGGCGGCGAGATCTTCGGCGACATCCCGGAGACGCTGCCCTCGACTCTCTACGCGAAGAAGGTGCTGAAGCGGGCGGCCGACGCCGGCCATGAGAACCTCGAGCCCGCCGATCGCGCTGCTGGCCGCGGTGAAGCGAGGTCGTGGACGCGGGGGAGGACCCCGAGCTCGCCCTGCGCCGGGCGGCCGACGACTACAGACAACAGGTGGAGGCAGAGTGAGCGGCATCGAGAAGGTCCACGGCCGTCAGATCCTCGACTCGCGCGGAAACCCCACCGTCGAGGTCGACGTGCTCCTGAAATCCGGCGCCGCCGGCCGCGCCGCGGTTCCCTCGGGCGCCTCGACCGGCGAGTTCGAGGCCGTCGAGCTGCGCGATGGCGGCGACGCCTGGGCCGGGAAGGGCGTCTCCAAGGCGGTTGCGAACGTGAACGGGGAGCTCGCCGAGGCCGTAGCGGCCTCGACCCGGCCGACCAGGACGCGCTCGACCGCACGATGATCGAGCTCGACGGCACGCCCAACAAGGGCCGGCTCGGGCGCCAACGCGATCCTCGGCGTCTCGCTCGCGGCGGCCAAGGCCGCGGCGGCGGAGGCGGGGCTGCCGCTCTGGCGCTACCTGGGCGGCGAGGCCGCGCACGTGCTGCCGGTGCCGATGATGAACGTGCTGAACGGCGGCGCGCACGCCGACAACAAGGTCGACTTCCAGGAGTTCATGGTCGTCCCCGTGGGCGCGCCGAGCTTCTCGCGAGGGCCTGCGCATCGGGCGTGGAGGTGTTCCACGCGCTGAAGCGCACGCTCCACGACCAGGGGCTCTCCACCGCCGTGGGCGACGAGGGCGGCTTCGCGCCCGACCTCGACTCGAACGAGGCGGCGCTGAGGCGCTGATCGACGGGATCGAGGCCGCCGGCCACCGCCCGGGCGACGACGTGGCGATCGCGCTCGACCCGGCGACGAGCGAGATCTTCGAGGACGGCTCCTACGAGCTCGAGCACGAGGGCCGCTCGCTGTGCTCTCAGAGCTGGTCGACTACTGGGCCGACATCTCGGCCGCTACCCGATCGTCTCGATCGAGGACGGGCTCGACGAGGAGGACTGGGACGGCTGGAAGCCTGCTCACCGAGAGGCTCGGCGACCGCGTCCAGCTCGTCGGCGACGACCTCTTCGTCACCAACACCGAGCGCCTCGCAGCGCGGCATCGAGTCAGGCGCCGCCAACTCGATCCTGATCAAGGTCAACCAGATCGGCACGCTCTCCGAGACGCTCGCCGCGATCAAGATGGCCGAGGAGGCCGGCTACACCGCGGTCATGTCGCACCGCTCGGGCGAGACCGAGGACACGACGATCGCCGACCTCGCCGTGGCCACCGGCTGCGGCCAGATCAAGACCGGCGCCCCGTCGCGCTCGGACCGCGTGGCGAAGTACAACCAGCTGCTGCGGATCGAGGAGGCGCTGGGCGCCGACGCGACCTACGGCAGGTTCTCGATCACGTAGGAGCGCTCGCCCGACGCGCACCATGCCGAGGCGGCTGGCCTCGCGCTCGAGCGCACCGGGTCGCGAAGCGCCCGCAGACGGCGTGCCAGCCGCTTCTGGCTCTCCTCGCACCAGCTGGCCGAGCTCCTCCTTCTGATGGCCGGCCGTCCCGGACTGCTCGAATCCACTGCCTGGCCGGTGAGAGCGTACGAGAAGAGGATCACGATGAGCGTCGCGAGCAGGGCAACCCGCCCGACCCGGTCCCATCGGATTCCTGAACGACGCACGCGACCGCCTTCGCCGCGGCGGCCCTCCTACGTGATCGAGCACTGCCCGCTAGCTCGCGGCTTCTCGTGCTTCTCGCGCGGGCGGCCGCCCGCGTAGTCCTTCGCCTCGCGCAGGTAGCGCGCGAAGGCGGCGTCGACCACGCTCGCGGCGTCGGTGCCGGCTGCCTTGCGGCGGGCCAGCTCCAGCGCCCAGTCGGTGTCGCGGGCGTACAGGTCGGCCAGCTCGTCCACCACGAAGCTCGAGCCGAGCCGGCGGCGCAGCTCCTCCACGACCACGTCGGCGGCCGAGTCGAGGTCCGCCTGGGCCGGCTCCGAGGTGCTGGCGAGCCGGCGCTCGCCTTCGCGCCACTGGTAGAGAGCGTTTTCGAGCGCGTAGGCCATCCGTGGCCGAGGCTAGCGGGTGGGCTGCCTGCTCGTCCTCGGTCGCGTCCGGCTCCTCGCCGGCGCGGCTGATCACGATTCGGTCGGGCTCGATCGTCACGGTCACGGGGCGGTGGCCGGCCCAGTGCTCCGCGTAGGTGGGATCGTCCTGGACCGCGGGATCGAGCCAGAGGCCGTAGCCGTCCTCGCCGTGGTCGAACGTGCCCTCGAGCGCCTGCGGCTTGCGGGTGCGGGTGCGGCCGCGCCCTCCGCGGCGTCCGCGGCGGCGCCGCTTCGGCCGGTCGTCGCCGTCGCCCTCCGCGTCGCCGTCGCTGTCCTCGCCGTCGTCGTCGCCCGAGCGGTCGTGGGTGTCCTCCTCGACCGCCTCGTCCTCGGCCGCCTGGCGCTCGGCCTCGAGGGCCTCGGCGACCAGGGCGTCGTCCTCGGCGCGCAGATCCGGCTCGTCGGGCTCGGCTCCGGGCACGAAAACGTCCTCACCACCGTCGGCCGGAGCGAGCTCGTGCTCGCGCTTGAAGCCGCGGATATCGCCGACCGAGACGTCGAGCTGGTGGGCGATCCAGGCGTCGGTACGGCCCTGGCGCACCCACGTGCGGATCTGGTTGAGCTGCGGCTTCAGCGATCTGCGTGCCAAACGGCGGCGGAGACTAGCAACGGTTGCCCATTGAACCCTCCGCCCAAGGGTGCTTTATTGGGTGAGCCATATTCCTTCGGCAGGGGAGACGGTTCGGCGTGCTCGTTCTCACTCGAAAGAGCAATCAGAGCATCATGATCGGGGACGAGATCGAGATCTCGGTGCTCGCGGTCATGGGCGAGAAAGTCAGGATCGGAATCGAGGCGCCGCGCTCCGTCCCGGTCTTCCGGCGCGAGGTGTACGTCGAGATCCAGGAGGATCGCGAGGACACCGACGATCACGGGGAGGTCGGTCGAGCCCTCGAGGGCCTCAAGGCCGATACGGGCTAGGGCGGCCGGCGCTAGCCGGCGAGCATCGCCAGCGTCTCGAACATCACGATCGTGACGATCACGGCCGTCGCGACGATCGTCAGCGAGAGGAAGGTGAAGCGGAGGGAGCCCTGCTTGCGCGTGCGCTCGACGCGGCGGACGCGGGAACGCTGAGCGGCCTGCTTGCGGAGCCGCTCCCTGCGCACGATCGACTCGGCGGCCTCCTCACGGAAGGCCTCCTCGAACTGCGCGAGTGACTGTCTCATGCGCATGGTCGGCGGAAGGCTACCAGTGGGGTTGGAGAGGGAGGCCCGCCTCTCCCGTATACGTAACAATGCGCTCATGCGGTGGCGTGTTCCCGCGCCGCCTCGCCGTACACCTGCACGAAGCGCAGGTACTTCTCGGCGATCTGGCTCGCCGCCTCGTCCCTGCTCCAGGTTGCCGTCGAGGAATCCCTTGAGCGGCGTCCCACCAGATCGTGCGGCCGATCGCGAAGCCCGCGTAGCCCTCCACGGGGGCGCCCTGGCGCAGCCAGTGGTCGACCTTCTCGTCGTTGGCGCCGCGGCCCAGGACGACGCAGATCACGCCGTCGCGGCCGTCGCGGCGGCAGGTCTCCGAGATCCGCCGGCAGTCCTCCTGCGAGTCGATTCCCTCGATCTTCCAGATGTCCGCCTCGATGCCGGCCTCCTGGAACTCGACGATCGCCCGCCGCATCAGCTCCGGGCGCAGCTCGGCGTCATAGCGGTCGGTGTCGCCGCCGACCTGCTCGAGCTGGTGGTCCTCGGCCGGGACGAGCAGCTCGAAGAGGAACTTCCGGTCGTTCTCGTGGAGCCAGTCGGCGAGGCGCTTGAGCCGCTCCGACTGGCGCTGGTTCATCTCGGCGTCCCCGTCGGGGTTGTAGCGGACGAGGACCTTCGAGAAGTCGGGGTCGAACTGCTCGATGTGGGCGCCGAAGTCGTCGCCGTAGTCGAAGTCGAACTCGTTCTGGCCGGACTTCTCCACCGGCATCGCCAGCAGCAGGCCGTGGTCCTTCGCCTGGGACGTGATGCCCGTCGGCGCGCCGAACTGCTCGTCCACCAGGCAGCCGGTGGCATGCGGGTCGACGCCCGCCTCGGTGGCCTTCAGGAGCCCCTCGAAGATGAGGTGCTTGGCGTCCGCGATCGTGTCGGTCTGCTCGCGAGACGGATCCCCCTCGATGCCGAACATCTTCTTCTGGAATGAGCCGCGGTGGTCGAACGCGAGGATGTAGAGCTTGCCGCTGTAGCCGAGTGACATACCTGGGTTATACCCTGCGCGGCTCATGGAGCACCGCTTCACGGGCCCCTTGTACACCCTCGGCATCGAGGAAGAGCTGATGATCGTGGACGAGGAGACGCTCGACCTCTCGAACTCGATCGAGCGGCTGCTCGCCGACCTGCGCGACGTGCCCACCGACGGCGAGGTGAAGCCGGAGCTGATGGAGGGCGTGTGCGAGATCGCCACCACGCCCGTGAAGAACACGGTCGAGGCCGGGGCGCAGCTGCGCGCGATGCGGCGGACGGTCAACCAGGTGGCCCAGCAGAACGGGCTCGCCATCGGCTCGGCCGGGACGCACCCGTTCGCGCTCTGGGAGGACCAGCGGATCGTCGCGCGGCCGCGCTACCGCGACCTGATCTCGGGACTTCAGTTCGTGGCGCGCCAGGAGATCATCTTCGGGATCCACGTGCACGTGGGCGTGGACCACCCCGACAAGGCCATCCACGTGACGAACGGCATGCGGGTGCACGCGCCGCTCCTGCTGGCCCTGTCGGCGAACTCCCCCTTCTGGCGCGGCGACAACACCGGGCTCGACTCCACGCGCACGCCCGTCTTCCGCGCGTTCCCGCGCGTGGGCATCCCGCCCCGCTACGACGACTTCGACGACTGGGTGCGGCGGATCCAGTTCATGGTGGAGTCGAAGGTGATCGGCGACTACACGTACCTCTGGTACGACGTGCGGCCGCACCCCAACTTCGGCACCGTCGAGGTCCGCGTGATGGACTCGCAGACGCGCGTCGAGCAGACGCTGGCGCTCGCGGCGCTCGTGCAGGCGATGGTGAAGGAGCTCTGCGAGCACTACGACAGCGGCGAGGAGCTGTCCCGCTACCCCTACGAGATGCTCGACGAGAACAAGTGGCTGGCCGCCCGCCACGGCCTCGACGCGCACCTCGTCGATCTGCCGAAGCAGGACCGGGTACCGGTGCCCGAGCTGACCCGGCGGGTGATGGAGCGGCTGCGCCCGCACGCGGAGGAGCTGGGCTCCGAGGCCGACTTCGACTGCCTCGAGGACATCCTCGAGATCGGGAACGGCGCCTCGCGCCAGCGCAAGGTCTACGACGCCAACCACGACCTGCGCGAGGTCGTGCGCGAGATCCTCGACGCCACCGTGCCGGAGACCGCGGAGACCGCCGAGGAATAACGCCCGGACCGCGCTCCGCTCGCCGGGTACTCTGAGGGGAACCGTGTCGCAGCCCGACCTGTTCGTCGTCTGCAAGAACTGCGGCTCCGAGGTGAGCCCGTACGTGACCGAGTGCCCGTACTGCGGGCAGCGGGTGCGCAAGCGGGCGCCGAAGATCGACCGCTCCGGCGGCGACCCCACGACGAAGCGGCGCAGGCGCGCCAAGAAGCTCCCCCGGCTCCGCGCCGAGGAGATCGCCGGCATCGCGCCCGACTCGCGCCCGTACGCGACGATCGCGCTGATCGCCGTGTGCATGGTCATGGCGATCGTCTACGTGGCGGACAGGACGCTCGACCTCGGCTACCTGTTCGTGGGCAATGGGATCGACCAGCCGGCGTGGCGCTGGTTCGTGACCCCCTTCTTCCACGGGGACCAGCTCGGCTACGCGCTCGTGGCGCTGATCGGGGTCGGGATCTTCGGCTCGCTCCTGGAGCGCCGCTTCGGCCCGGTGCCGGTGGTCCTGACGTTCGTGCTG
This sequence comes from uncultured Thermoleophilaceae bacterium, assembly GCA_963786845.1. Lineage (GTDB taxonomy): Bacteria > Actinomycetota > Thermoleophilia > Solirubrobacterales > Thermoleophilaceae > JACVRW01. The sequence continues at coordinate 238,333 of CAWBAP010000004.1, read as the reverse complement.
GCGGGCGCGGCGGGCTCGGCGCTCGCGGTGGCGCTCGAGACGCCGCCGCTGCTGATGGACGCCCGGGAGTGGTCGGTCTTCGGCGCGAACGGCGCGGCGCTCGGGATGCTCTGCGCCTGGCTCGTGGACGACCGCCTGGCGGCGCGCCGCGGCGACGACCGCGAGAACGACCTGCTCGGCACGTACGTGATCGCCGCCGTGCTCGTGCTCCTGTCGCTCACGACCGAGGATGCGAACATCGGCTCGGCGGTGGGCGGGGCGCTCGCGGGATCCGCGATCGGCCTGCTGCTGCCGCGGCTCACACGAAGCGCCTGATGTTCTCCGACGAACAGCTGGACGCCGCGGTCCGCGCGCTGTCCGATCCCGAGCGGTTCGCCGACGCCGAGCGGCTCGTGACGGCTGCCGCGCCTCAGCTTCATCGAGTGCTCGTGCATGCGCTCGAACAGGGCGGCTGGTTCGGGCCCGCACATCAGTCGGAGGTGCGCTCCGCGGTGGCCGAGCCCGACGAGGCCACGCGAGCCACCCGAATCGAGACGCTCCTCGCGGAGGAGACCCGGCTGGGCATGATGGTTGGTGTGGCCGTTGGCTGGGAACTTGCCCGCGAGCTTGGAACCACCACAGAACCCGAAGGAGACTGAATGGACATCCGCTTTCTGGGCCACGCGTGCTTCGAGCTCGCGGACGGCGACACGCGCGTGCTCGTGGACCCCTTCCTGACCGGCAACCCGAAGGCCGCCGCGGAGGCCGGCGAGCTCGAGCCCACGCACATCTTCCTGACGCACGGGCACCCGGACCACTACGGCGACATCGTCGACATCGCGAAGCGCACGAGCGCCCAGGTGGTCGCGATCGCCGAGGTCGCGAGCGAGCTCGGCGAGCAGGGCCTCGAGAACGTGGCGGACCCGAACATCGGCGGCACCGTCGAGTTCGAGGGCGGCTGGGTGCGCCTCACGCCGGCCTGGCACACCGGCACGACCCCGAACGGCACCGCGCACACGCCCGCCGGGCTCGTGATCAACCTGGGCGGCAAGACCGTCTACCACGTGGGCGACACGAGCCTCTTCTCGGACATCCGCCTGGCCGGCGACCGCGACCGGCTCGACGCGGCGATCGTCTGCATCGGCGGGCACTACACGATGGACCGCCAGGACGCGGCCATCGCCTGCGAGTGGATCGGGGCGCCCGTGGTGATCCCGTGCCACTACGACACCTTCCCGCCGATCGAGACCGACGTTCAGGCCTTCAAGTCGGACGTGGAGGAGCGGACGGGCGGGAAGACGACGGTCGAGGTGCTCGAGCCGGGCGGGACGTTGTCCCTTTAGGCCTCGTCCTGGATGCCGCGGGCGAACCAGGCGGGGCGGTCCTTCCAGTCGTGCGCGACGAGGACGGCGCCGAACGCCGCCAGGATGATGCCCGTGGCCCCGTGGTGCACCCGCTGGCCGCAGATCCATACGCGGCGTCGATCCAGGTCGATGCCGAAGAGACGATTACCGTGTGTCCATGGTCCCCGCATTGTGTGACTCCGCACTAACTTCTATCGGCACTTGCCCGCAAAAATTCACGCGGAAACTTTTGCTTGCAGCGCTGGTTGCGCTCGCGCTCTCGGTCTCCGCGTGCGGCGACGACGATGACGAGGCCTCGACGACCGCGGCGGTGACCACGAGCGAGACCGAGGCGACCGAGTCCGTCCCAACCGAGACCGAGACCGAGGCGGAGGCGCCCCCGGTGGAGACGACGCCACCGGCGGAGTCGCCGGAGGACGAGCCGGGCGGCGCGGGGGACGAGGAGCCGGCGCGCACGCTCGCGCTCTTCACCGCGCGCGGCGGCCGGATCACCCCGCGCGTCGTGCGCGTGCCGGCGTTCATCTCCATCCAGGTCGAGCTGCGCTCGGCGGACGGCGCGACCTACGTGCTGAGCTTCGGTGACACGACGCTCACGGCGGGCGGCGAGCTGAACTCGGTCTCCACCACCATCGACGGCCTGCGCCCCGGCAAGGCGATCGTCGGCAGGCCGCGCGACGCGGGCAACCGGGTCCGCATCGAGGCGACGGCCGAGCCCGGGCCCTAGCCAGAGCTCCGACACCTGGCTGGCCAGCCAACCATGGGGTAATCTGCGGCGTCATGAGCGAATCGGCGAGCGACCGGATCCTGCGCGACGACTTCCAGGCCACCAGCGACCCCGGGCTCATGGAGTCCGCGGACCGCGGCGAGGTGAACCTGCTCAGCTACGAGAAGCTCTACGAGCTCTGGGAGCGCCAGCAGTGGGCCACCCAGGACATCGACTTCACCCAGGACCGGATCGACTGGCACGAGCGCATCCCCGAGGAGGAGCGCTTCCAGCGGATGTACGGGCTCAGCTCGTTCTTCATCGGCGAGCAGAAGGTGGCCGAGGAGCTCGGCCCGATGATGCGCGCGGCCCCGAGCGAGGAGATGCGCGTCTTCCTCTGCACGCAGATCGCCGACGAGGCGCGCCACGTGCGCTTCTTCAACCGCTTCTACGAGGAGGTCGGCGTGCTGGAGGCCGACACCCTCCAGGGCCGGCTGGCCGAGACGAGCGAGCACGTGAACCCGGAGTTCAACGAGCTCTTCGACGTGATGCTGAAGAGCCGCGTCGACGTCCTCGCGCGGAATCCAGAGGACCTCGAGACGCTCGTGGAGGCGATCACGCTCTACCACATGGTCATCGAGGGGATGCTCGCCCTCACGGGCCAGCACTTCATCCTCCAGTACAACGAGGAGCAGGGCACGCTTCCCGGCTTCGTCGAGGGCTTCAACAAGATCGCTCGCGACGAGCACCGCCACGTGGCCTTCGGCGCGCGCTTCCTGCGCGAGATGGCCCAGCAGGACAGCCGCTATGCCGAGGCGATCACTCGCACGCTCGCCGAGGTCGCCCCGATCGCGGACGCCGTGCTGCGCCCCAAGTGGTACGTCGAGGGCGAGACGGAGCTGTTCGGCACCGACCTCGAGGAGACGCGTGCGTTCGCGGCAAAGGCGCTGGAGCGCCGCCTGAAGGTGATCGGCCTCGCGCCGGTTGCGTAGAGCCGGCAGCAGCTAGAACATCCGGCCGCCGACCGGTACGTCCGCGGTCGGGCGCAGCAGGATCACGCTGCCGTCCTCGTCCGGCACTCCGAGCGTCAGCACCTCCGACATGAAGGGGCCGATCTGGCGCGGCGGGAAGTTGACGACGGCCATGACGAGGCTGCCCTCCAGCTGCTCGCGCGAGTAGTTCTTGACCTGCGCGGAGGAGCGCTTCTCGCCGATCTCGGGCCCGAAGTCGATGAACAGCTTCCAGGCCGGCTTGCGGGCCTCCGGAAAGTCCTCGACGCGGGCGATGCGGCCGACCCGGATGTCGACCTTCATGAAGTCGTCGAAGTCGATCAAGGCCGGGGGATCGTACGGCTTAGGGCGCGGGCCGCTTCGGGAGAACCCCAGCTGCCCGGGGTCCTCTGTCACTTAACCGCGTAATACGCGGTCAGAGTGACACGGACCCACTCTTCAATGCCCGTCGTTCGCCAGCGGCGGGTGCGCCGGGGGTTCGTACGATTTACGGCGCGGGGGGCGGCGGAGGCGGGTCGCTCGAGCTCTCGGGCTCGCCCGCGGGCGGCGCGGCCGGCGGTGTGTCGGCGCCGGTCTCCTCACCGGTCTCCGGCGCCGGCTCGGTGGGCTCGCCGGGCGGCGCCGTGGGCGCCACCGGGTCGTCCTCGCGAGGCGGCAGCGTGACCGTCGAGCCGTCCTCCTGCACCGGCGGGGCCGGCGGCGCCTTCACGACCTCGGGCGGGGTCGGCGCCACGACGGGCGCGGGCTCCACCGGAGCCGGTTCGGCAACGACCTCGACGACGGGCTCGGCACGGGTCGGCTCCACGGCGGCCGGCCGCGCCACCGGCGGCGCGGCGGGCTGGGCCGGGGCGGGTGCGGCGGCGACCTGTACCTGGGGCGCGGCCTGGCGCTCGCGCACGTTTCTCACCTCGACGGCGCCGGCGGTCACGATCACGGCGGCGGCCATGCCGGCGGCGGCCTTCGACGCGAGCGTGGACACGCCGGCGGAGACCGCGCCGCCGGCCGTGATGCCGCCGGCCGCGGTGGCCGCCACGCCCGCGACTCCGCCGCCTCCGGCCGCGCCACCCGACGCGGCGGCGCCGGCTGCGCCCGCGCCGCTGAAGCCTGCCTTGGCGACCCACAGCTTCTTCAGGAGCACCAGCGGCCCGATCGGATAGACGGCGGCGAGCGCGCGCGTCGTCTTGCGGAGCTCGCCGCGGAACGTGCGGCAGCGGTCGCACACCTTCAGATGCCGGCGCACGGGCGCGGTGGTCCGCGTGAGCCCCTCGGCGACCTGACCGAGCTCCACGCGCACCTCGCCACAGGTGAGGAGGCGCGACTCGGCCGCCTCCGCGAGCGAGACGCGCGCGCGGACGAGGAGCGACTTGACGCTCGGCACGGTGGTGTCCATCGTCTCGGCGATCTGGTCGTACGAGAGCGCGTCGATCTCGCGCAGCAGGAGCGCCGTGCGCTGGGTCTCGGGCAGCTCGTGGACGTCGGCCACGATCTGGCGGAACTCCTCGCGCTTGTGCACGGTGTCCGCGGTCGTGGTGCCGCCGTCGCGCTCGAAGATGTCCATCGAGTCCTGCCCGGCGGGCTGGGGACGGCGCAGGTGGTTGAGCGAGCGGTTGCGGGCGATCCGGTAGAGCCACGGGCGCGCGTTGATCGCCCGGTCGTCGGCGAGGATCGCGTTGAAGGCCGCGGTGAAGACCTCCTGCAGAACGTCCTCGGCGTCCTCCTGCGAGCCGAGCATGTGGCGGCAGAAGGCGAGCAGCCGCGGCTGATAGCGCTGGACGAGCGCCTCGAAGGCTCCGTGGTGGCCGCGCCGCGTGAGCGCGATCAGCCGCTCGTCCGTCTGGAGCCTGAGGAGGGGAGACCGCCCCGCGAGTGCCGGCAGTGCGGCTGACTGTCTTAGTGCGGAAGCTTCCATGGGTCAACCACGGGCGGGCCGAAACCCCGCCCTGTTGACACCGTAGCACCGGAAAAGTTGCGGGCTCACGACTGTCTGCGGAGCTCCTCCATCCGGTGGTGGGCCAACGCCACGGCCATCGAGCCCTCGCCCACGGCGCCCCCAACGCGCTTCACGGAGCCATGCCGGACGTCGCCGGCGGCGAACACGCCGGGGATGTTGGTCTCGAGCGCGAGCGGGTCCCTGTCAAGGGGCCAGCCGTCCGGCCTCCGGCCGTCCTGGAGCAGGTCGGGACCCGTCAGGAGGAAGCCGTTCCGGTCCATCTGCACGCCGCTCGAGGGCGCCCAGGCGGTGCGCGGGACCCCGCCGATGCAGAGGAACATCGCGGACACCGGCAGCGTGTCGGGCGCTGAGTCGGCCGACTCGATGGTCACGGCTCCGAGCCGGGCGCCCTGCTCGTGCAGCGCCGTCACCTGGCTGTGAAGCCGGACCTCGATCAGGTTGTTGGCCTCGATCCGCTCCACGAGGTAGGCGGACATCGACTTGCGGAGACTGTCGCCTCGGACCACCTGGGTCACCTGGGCACCTGCGCTGGCCAGGTTCATGACGGCCTGGCCCGCCGAGTTGCCGGCGCCCACGACGATCACGTGCTCGCCCGAGCACTGGACAGCCTCGCTGCGCCCGGCGCCGTAGTACACGCCGTGCCCGAGCAGCTCCTCGACGCCGTCGAGCTCGAGCCGGCGCCACTCCATCCCGGGCGCCACGATCACGATGTCGGATGTGACCACGTCGCCACTGGCGAGCTCCGCGCGCGGCGGCTCGTCCGGACTCAGGTGGCCGCTCACAACGCCGTTGAGGAGCAGGAGCTCGGCGCCGAAGCGCTCCGCCTGGCGCCCAGCCAGGCGCGAGAGCTCGGCCCCGCCGATGGGCTCGACGAAGCCGAAGAAGTTCTCGATCGCCGAGGTGTAGGACGCCTGGCCCCCTGGCACATCCGCCTCGGCGACGGCCGTCGAGAGCCCGTCCGAGGCCCCGTACACCGCCGCCGCGAGGCCCGCCGGTCCCGCGCCCACGATGAAGAGGTCGTAGTGCTTCCGGTCGGGGTGTGCGTGAATGGACCACGCCTCAGCAAGCCCTCGGACGGTGGCACCCGCGTGAACGGTGTCGCCGTCCACGACCACCGGCAGCGCCGCTCCGTTCGCCCCGGCCTCGGCGAGCACCGCATCGGCCTGGGGAGTGCCGGACTCGTAGAAGTCGTGTGGCTGGGCCGTTCGCGTGAGAAAGTCGCGCAGCCGGTAGTCCTCCGGGTCGAGACGGCGGCCGACGACCTTCAAGGTGGGGCGGGGAGGCATGAGTGCCCGGGGTGGGATTCGAACCCACATGCCCTCTCGGGCAGTCGGGTTTAAGCCGACCGCGTCTCACCGAGTTCCGCCACCCGGGCGCGGTAAAGCCTACGCGGAGCGCTGCGTGTGCCGGACCGCGTCGGGTATACACCCGGCATGGCCAAGCTCCTCTTCATCCCCGTCTCCATCACCGGCGGCCTGATCGCGGGCTTCGTCGGCAAGAAGCTCTTCGACGGGCTCTGGGGCGTCATCGACGACGAGGAGCCGCCGGACTCGAAGCACCGCGACATCACGTGGGGCAGGCTGCTCGTGGCCGGGGCCATCCAGGGAGCGATCTTCCGCGCCGTCAAGGAGGCCACGGACCACGCCTCGCGGCGCGCGTTCTACCGCACGACGGGCACCTGGCCGGGCGAAAAGCGGCCCGATCCCGAGTAACCGATTCGGTTACCCAGGACTAACCAGGGCCACAACGGGGGAATAGCGGGGCGCAAGAACCGGCGCACTGGTGCGTTACCGGTTGTAAGAGTTCACGGCTGAGCTCGGATTCCGGCTTGGGAGCCTCGCCAAAAGGGACGGCGGGGGGTCGGGAGCTGTGCGAGAGGAGTAGGGGTAGGTGCGATCGCTGAGCGCCATCGGACGCGTAGCCGCTGTCGGCGCGGTTATCGCTGCGATCGTGCTCGTCGGCCTCGTCCTCTTCGGCGGCACCGGCGCGGGCGGCTACAAGGTCAAGGCGCGCTTCCTCAACGCCGGCCAGCTGGTGAAGGGCAACCCCGTACAGGTGGGCGGCGTCCCGGTCGGCTCCGTAAAGGGCATCAGGATCACGAACGACGGCCACGCCGAGATCGAGATGTCGATCGACGGCGACCACTCTCCGCTGCGCGTCGGCACGCGCGCGGAGATCCGCCAGTTCTCCCAGTCCGGCCTCGCGAACCGCTATATCGACCTGAAGCTCCCGCCGGACAGCGACGACGAGATCCCCGACGGCGGCGTGATCGAGACCGACAAGACCGTCACCCAGGTCGACCTCGACGAGCTCTACAACACGCTCGACGCGGAGACGCGCCGCTCGCTCCAGGGATTCTTCAAGGGCTCCGCCGACCAGTGGCGCGACATGGAGCGCGAGGCGAACATCGGGTTCGAGTACCTCAACCCGGCACTCTCGACCTCCAGCCGCCTCTTCAACGAGCTCACGCGGGACACCCCGCTCCTCCAGCGCTTCCTCGTGGACAGCTCGGAGATGGTCACCGCGCTGGCGGAGCGGCGCGACGACCTCGCGGCCCTGATGGGCAACCTCAACGACACAACCCGCGCGCTCGGCAGCCAGAAGGAGGCGCTTGCCGAGTCGATCGGCCGGCTCCCGCCGTTCATGCGCCGGGCCAACACGACGTTCGTGAACCTCAGATCGACCCTCGACGAAGTCGACCCGCTCGTCGAGGCGTCGAAGCCGGTGGCGAAGCGCCTGCAGCCTTTCCTCTCGCAGGCTCGGGCCTTCGCCGCCGACGCTGAGCCGACGGTGCGCGACCTCAGCCTCACGATCCGGCGCCGCGGCGCCGGCAACGACCTGATCGACCTGATGCGGACGTTCCCGCCGCTGGCCGACATCGCCACCGTCACGAAGCAGCGCGGCTACGCGCCCGGCGGTCGCCGCTTCGACGTCGGGGAGACGCGCGGAGCCTTCCAGGAGTCGGTCGAGGCGCTCCAGGGCGGCGCCGGTGAGATCAGCTTCGCTCGCCCGTACACCACCGACTTCCTCGGCTGGTTCGACGACTTCTCCACGACCGGCGGCGGCTTCGACGCGCTCGGCGCCACGGCGCGCGGCATGGTCTCGTTCGCGCCGGTCCTCCACAAGGACTCGCTCGCGCAGAAGCAGTACCGGCGTTGCCCGGGCTCCGCGGAGGCGCCCCTGAAGGACGGCTCGAACGTGCTCTCGCCGGACGAGCGCGAGCGGCTCGGGTGCGACGAGGGTCACAGGTCGGTGCCGAAGTGAGGCGGATCCTCGTGATGCTCGCCGTGCTCGGAGTCTGCGCCGGAGCGTTCGTGCTCGCCGGAGCATCGGACCAGAAGGCGGACGGCACGACCTACCGCATCGTCTTCGACAACGCCTTCGGGCTCACGAAGGGCGGCGACTTCCGCGTGGGCGGCGTGAACGCCGGGCAGACCACGGGCTTCGACGTCGAGAAGAAGAAGGGCGAGTCGCCAAAGGCCGTCGTGATCGCGGAGATCACGAAGCCCGGCTTCGGCGACTTCCGCGAGAACGCCACCTGCGACATCCGCCCGCAGTCCCTGATCGGCGAGTACTACGTGGACTGCCAGCCCGGCACGTCCGAGCAGCCGCTGCCGGACAACACGGTCCAGGTGGAGCAGACCACCTCGACGATCCCCACGGACCTCGTCAACAACATCATGCGGCGCCCCTACCGCGAGCGCTTCCGGCTGATCATCGCGGAGCTCGGCACCGGTCTCGCGGGCCGGCCCGACGACCTCCAGGAGGTGCTCCGGCGCGCGCACCCGGGCCTGCGCGAGACCTCGAAGGTGCTGCGGATCCTCGGCGACCAGAACCAGGTCATCAAGGACTTCGTCGCCGACTCGGACACGGTCGTCCTGGAGCTCGAGCGCAACAAGCTGGGCGTGGTCCGCTGGGTGCGCGAGGCCGGCGACGCGGCCGAGATCTCGGCGACGCGGCGCAACGAGCTGCGCGCGGGCTTCCAGCGCTTCCCCGAGTTCCTCGACGAGCTCCGCCCGACAATGGCGAGGCTCGGCGAGCTCGCGGACGAGCAGACCCCGCTGATGGCGGACCTCCAGCGCGCCGCCCCCGATCTCGACACCTTCTTCACGCGCCTGGGCCCGTTCGCCGAGGCCAGCCGGCCCGCGGTCCGCTCCCTCGGCGAGGCGGGAGAGGTCGGCGTTCGCACGTTCCGCGAGGGCCGCCAGGAGGTGGCCGAGCTGCGCAAGCTCGCCGCCGGCTCGCCGGCGCTCGCCAAGCCGCTGCGCCAGGTCCTCCAGACGATCGACGACCGCAAGCGCGCCATCGAGAACGACCCGCGCGCGAAGGCCAGCGCGCCGCCGGCTCCGGATCCCACCGCCATTCCGGGGGAGGGCGGCTTCACCGGGATGGAGGCCATCTGGAACTACTTCTTCTGGCAGACGCTCAGCATCAACATGCTGGACGACACGGCGCACATCCTGCGCGCGTCGCTCACGGCCGCGCCGCACTGCATCGAGTGGCACAACGAGCCGCCGAAGACGCCCGAGGACCACGAGACGTTCGAGAACTGCAACTCGTACCTCGGCCCGAACCAGCCCGGCATCTACAGCCCCGACCCGCTCGACGACGGCTCGAACCCGGAGGCTGCCAGCCTCCGCGCGCGGAGCGGACAGCCCGCCTCCCAGCTCGGCGAGCAGCGCGGCGAGGGCCAGCCCGAGGCCGGCCCGCTCCCCGGCCAGCCCGACATCTCGAAGCCGCAGGTCGTGCTGCCGCCTGACCTCCAGCGCCTGCTCGACTCGCTGAACGAGCGTCAGCTCCGCCGGCTCGAACGGCGGGGCGAGCTGCCCACGAGCCCCGATGCCCTGCGCCGCGAGCTCGGCTCGCTGGGCGCGCCCGCGGACGACCAGACCACCGGCCAGCTCCTCGACTACCTGCTCGCGCCATGAGACGTCGCCGCGGACAGAGCATCGCCGCCAGCCCGGTCCTGATCGGGGCCACGACCGTGCTGATCGCGCTCGTGGCGGTGTTCATCGCCTACAACGCGAACTCGGGCCTCCCGTTCGTCCCGAGCTACGAGCTGAACGCCGAGCTCCCGTCGGGCGCCAAGCTGGTGAAGGGCAACGAGGTGCGGGTCGGCGGCTTCCGGGTCGGCGTGGTGAAGGAGCTGACCCCGAAGGTCACGACGATCGACGGCGAGCGTCACAGCATCGCGGTGGCCAGGCTGTCGCTCGACAAGAAGCTCGAGCCGCTGTCGCGCGACTCGGAGCTGCGGGTCCGCCCGCGCTCCGCGCTCGGCCTGAAGTACATCGAGCTCGAACCGGGCACGAGCAAGGCCACCTTCCAGTCGGGCGACACGGTCCCGGTCGAGCAGGCGTCCGAGCCGCTCGAGTTCGAGGACCTGTTCTCGACCTTCGACCGCGACACGCGCCCGCACATCCAGAGCGCCACGGACGGCTTCGGGAACGCTTTCGCCGGGCGCGGCCAGTCCATCAACCGCGCCATCGAGGCGCTCAACCCGTTCTTCAGGTCGCTCACTCCCGTGATGGAGAACCTCTCGGACCCGCGCACCGAGCTCGACCAGTTCTTCCTCCAGCTCGGCCGGGCCTCGGCGCAGGCGGCGCCGGTCGCGCGCACCCAGGCGCTCCTGTTCACGGACATGGCGGACACGTTCGCCGCGATCTCGGCCGACCCGCGCGCGCTCCAGGACACGATCGAGAAGAGCGCGCCGACCATGGACGTGTCGATCGACTCGTTCCGCGTGCAGCAGCCGTTCCTCGTGGACTTCACCGACCTGTCGGCGCGGCTGCGCCCGGCCGCGGCCGAGCTGCCGCGCTCGCTGCCGGCCATCAACAGCGCGTTCGCCGCGGGCACGCCGGTGCTGCCGAAGACCGTCGAGCTGAACGAGAACGTCGAGAAGGCGCTGCGCGAGGCGGAGGACCTGTTCGAGAACCCGAGCACCCTGCTCGCGCTGAGGGACCTGACGACCGCCGTGACGGTTTCGCGCCCCGCGATCGAGTACATCGCGCCCTACCAGACGGTCTGCAACTACTTCCAGTACTTCGTCCACCCGCTGGGCGAGGTGCAGTCCGTGGTTCAGACCGGCCCCACCGGCGGCGGGACCGTGCTGAACCAGAACGTCAAGGAGGTCAACACAAACCAGCAGAACAACTACGCGACGTCGGCCAGCTCGCGGCCGTGGGACATCCTCGAGGGCCAGAAGCCGCAGGGCGCGCACGACCTCCAGGGCAATCCGATCTTCCGCCTGTATGCCCCCGCCTACAACCCGGCCATCGACGCTCAGGGCAACGCGGACTGCCAGCTCGGCCAGACCGGCTATCCGAACGGCTCGCTCGGCCCGGGCCGCTACAAGCGCGGCAACATCCAGGACGGGTCGAACGCCCAGGGGCTCCCGATCCCGGGCCAGTTCGGCACCGGCACCAACGGCGCCATCACCGACAACAACCTGCCGGGGCTCTCCGGAGGGACCTACAAGTCTCGTGAGCTCGGCATCGACAACCTGGCGGACGTGCCATGAGCCGGGCTCGCAGAGACGGCATGAGCCCCTTCCGCGCCGGCGTCCTGGCGCTCGTCGTCGTCTGCCTGTTCACGTACTTCGGGTTCTCGAAGGCGAACCCGTTCGCGAATCCGTACGAGTTCAAGGCGGTCTTCAACGACGTCAACAACCTGAAGCCGAAGTCGCCCGTGCGGATCGCCGGGGTGGAGGTGGGCAAGGTCCTGAAGGTCGAGCCCGTGAACGAGGGCCAGGGCGCGGCGATGGTCACGATGGAGATGCAGGAGAAGGCCCTGCCGATCAAGGAGGACGCCGAGCTGAAGATCCGCCCGCGCATCTTCCTCGAGGGCAACTTCTTCGTGGACCTCGAGCCGGGCTCGCCGTCCGCCGACGAGCTCGAGAAGGGCGGCACCATCCCGGTCACCCGGACGGCCGCGCCGGTCCAGTGGGGCGACCTCCTGACGGCGCTTCAGAGCGACACGCGCACCGACCTCCAGACGTTCCTGCGCGAGTACTCGAAGGGGCTCGAGGACGGCGGCGCCGAGGGCTGGAACCAGGCGATCGAGTACTGGGAGCCGGCCTACCGCAACTCCTCGCTGGCCAACGACGCCACGCTCGGCCAGGACGCCGATCGCGACCTTCAGCGCGTGCTCAAGGGCCAGCAGAAGACGTTCGCCGCCCTGGTCCGCGACGAGCGCGCGCTCAAGGACCTCGTCACCAACTTCAACGTCACGGCCGGCGCGCTCGCGCGCGAGGACGTCGCGCTTGCAGCCTCCATCCCGGCGCTGCGCGACACGCTGCGCGCCGGCCAGCCGGCGCTCGCGTCGCTCAACTCCGCGCTGCCTTCGCTGCGCGCGTTCGCGCGCGACGCGCTCCCGGGCGTGCGCAGCTCGGACGAGACGCTCGACGCCTCGCTGCCGTTCATCACCCAGGCGCGCCTCCTGATGTCCGAGCGACGAGCTGCGCGGGACCGCGCGCGTGCTGCGGCAGACGATGCCGGACCTCGTGGCCTTCAACCGGACCTCGGTGCCGTTCCTGCGCCAGGCGCGCGCGCTCTCGGCGTGCACGAACAACGTGCTGGTGCCGTTCATGGGCCTCGACATCCCGAACCCCGAGTCCGGCAACGAGGCGGAGAACACCGGCAAGGTGCGCGAGCAGCTCCAGCGCGGCTTCCCCGGCCTCTCGGGCGAGAGCCGCCTGTCGGACGGCAACAACCAGTTCTTCCACGCCGGCGCCACTCCCCCCGGCGACCGCGTCCGGCCGGGCCCGCCGCCCGACGGCGGCAGCCAGCCGTTCCCGCACCGTCCTGACGTGCCGTGTGAGGAGCAGGAGCTGCCGAACCTGCACGCCCCGGGCGGCCCGATCCCGGCCTTCCCGGTGCTGGACGAGACTCCGGGCTCGGTCATCAAGCCGCCGGCTGCCGGTCGTCCCGGGGCCGGCGACTGCATCGACTCCGCCGAGGACTTCGTGAACGACGTGCTGCCGCTGGTGGCGAAGGAGCGCGCGGCGTACCAGCGCCGCGAGGCGCAGCTCGCGAAGCAGGAGGGCGGCGGATGAGGACCGCGATCCGCAAGAACCTCGCGGACTTCCTCGCGATCCTCGGCGTGGTGGTGCTCGGCATCGGGATCGGCGCCTACATCCTCTCCAACCAGCGCCTGCGCTTCCCGCTCGTCGAGGAGTCGCCCTACGTCGTGCGCGCGGAGCTTCCCGACGCGCAGGCGGTCACGCCCGGCCAGGGACAGACCGTGGTGGTGGCGGGTGTCCGCGTCGGCGACATCGGCAAGGTCGAGCTCGAGGAGGGCAAGGCCGTCGTCGAGCTCCAGCTCGAGCGGAAGTACAAGGACCTGCTCCGCGAGGACGCGAGCGCGCTCCTGCGCGCCAAGACCGGCACGAAGGACATGTTCCTCGAGGTCGATCCCGGCGACGGGAAGCCGCTCCCGGAGGACGGCACGATCAGGGTGTCGAACACGCTGCCCGACATCGACCCCGACGAGTTCCTCGCGGCGCTCGACTCCGACACGCGCGACTACCTGAAGCTGCTGATCTCGGGCGTCGGCAAGGGCCTGGACGGCCGCGGCACCGACCTGCGCGAGGTGATGAAGCGCCTCGGCCCGCTGCACCGGGACCTCGCGCGCGTGAGCAGGGCCGTGGCCGAGCGGCGGCACAACATGCGGCGGCTCATCAACCGCTACGGCCTGCTGATGACGGAGCTCGGCAAGAGCGACAAGGACATCACCCGCCTGGTGCGCGCCTCGAACGTCACGCTCGGCGCCTTCGCCGACGAGGACCAGAACATCTCGGCGCTCGTGTCGAAGCTGCCGGGCACGCTGAACCAGACGGCGACGCACGCTCGGCAAGGTCGACCGGCTCGCGCAGCAGATGGGACCGACCTTCGAGTCGCTGCGCCCGCCGTTCCGCAAGCTCGACGAGGCGAACGCCGCCGTGCTGCCCTTCGTGCAGGAGGCCGACCCCGATCCTCGAGAACCAGGTGCGCCCCTTCGCGCGTGAGGCGCAGCCGTTCCAGCGCAACCTCGGCGCGGCGGCCAAGGACCTCGCAGCAGGCGGGCCCGGACCTCACGACGGCGCTTCCTCGGCCTGAACCGGCTCTTCAACATCGGCGCCTACAACCCGGGCGGCACCGAGGGCATCAGCGCCGACTGCGAGACGCAAGGGCATCTGCACGCGAGCGGAGCGCGCGCGCAACGAGAGCTACCTCTACTGGCTCGCCTGGGTCGGCCAGAACACCGTCTCGCTCTTCTCGACGGCGGACGCGCTCGGCCCGATCCGGCGCGCGTACCTGCTCAACCTCAACTGCGACGTCCTCACCGCCGGTGCCAAGGAGGTCGGCGTGCCGGACGCCGAGGCGGAGGGCCTCGCCGACCTCTACAGCGGGATCGGGGCCTGCGCGAACCCATGATCAAGGAAACCCCCAGCATCGGCCGCATCATCGCGATGGTCGCGTTCACGCTCTCGGTGTTCGCGATCCTGATCTTCCTGTGGCTCGCGTTCGGCGGCTCGGTGCCGCTCAACCCCGAGGGCTACCGCTTCAAGGTCCACATGACCGAGGCCGCGACGCTCGCCCAGGAGGCCGACGTGCGCATGGCCGGCGTGAACGTCGGCAAGGTCAAGACGAAGGAGCTCGACGAGGGCGGCGCGCGCACGATCGTGGAGGTGGAGATCGACGAGCCCTACGCGCCGATCCCCAAGGACACACGCGCGATCCTCCGGGCCAAGACGCTGCTCGGCGAGACCTACCTGGAGCTCGCGCCCGGGAACCAGGTCGGCCGGCATGCTCGACGACGGCGGGCGGCTGGCGAACGCCCAGGTCCAGCCGACGGTCGAGCTCGACGAGATCTTCACCGCCTTCGACCCCGACACGCGCCAGGCCTTCCGTGACTGGATCACGGAGCTCTCCGGCGCCATCGAGGACGGGCGCGGACAGGACCTGAACGACGCGTTCGGCAACTTCGAGGGCTTCGCGGTGGACGGCGCCAAGCTGATGCAGGTGCTCGACGAGCAGGACGTGGCCGTGCACCGCCTGGTCAGGAACACCGGGGTGGTGTTCGGGGCGATCAACGAGCGGCGGGGCGCGCTGCGCGAGCTGATCGTGAACTCGAAGCGCACGTTCGAGGCCACCGCGTCGCGCGACGAGGCGCTGGCCGAGACGTTCGCGATCTTCCCGACCTTCCTCGACGAGAGCAAGGCCACGATGGCGCGCCTCGAGGACTTCTCGCGGAGCACCCGTCCGCTCGTGATCGACCTGAAGCCGGCCGCCGACGACCTCGGTCCGACCGTGCGCGACCTCGGCGACCTCGCCCCCGACCTCGAGCGGCTGTTCCGCGACCTCGTCCCGCTCATCGCGCGCGAGCCGGACCGGAGTCCCGGCGCTCGAGCGGACGCTGCGCGAGGCAGAGCCGCTCACCGAGGCGCTCCACACCTTCTTCCCCGAGCTCAACCCGATCCTGTCCTACATGAACTTCCACCAGCAGACGATCGCCGGCTTCATCACGAACGGCGGCGCCGACCTGGCGGCCGACTACGGGACCGGGCAGCGCGGCCAGACCCAGATCGGCATCACCTCCGACAGCCGCAACTTCCAGGACTACAAGTGGGGCACGGCGCCGCCCGACTGGGTCCGCGGCAACGCCTACCTCCAGCCGAACGCCTACAACCGCGCGCTCTACCTCGGCGGCATCGAGAGCTTCAACTGCCCGGGCGAGGGCGAGCGCAAGTACCCGGAGGACGCGCTGAAGCCGGGCCAGGACCACGACGACAAGCGCGCCCCCTGCTTCGAGGTGCCGCCGTCCCTCTACGACGGCAACCTCTTCTCGCACGCGCGCAAGGGGTTCGCGCCGCTTCGCGAGCCGCCGCGCGGGAACGCCGGATCGACGCCGGCGCAGGACCCCGACCCGAACGACTGACTATCTAGGACAATCCGCTCATGCCGTTCTTCTTCGAGCGGGCGTACAGGCGGATGGGGAGGCGCTACTTCCTCCTGTACGTCGTCTTCGAGTTCGTGTCGGCGATCATCGTGTGTCTCGCGACCCTGGGCCTGTTCGCGATCTACACCGACTCGTCGTCATCGGAGTTCTGGACGATCGCCGCCTTCGCGGAGGCGTGCGTGGTGCTCAGCACGGTCTTCATGATGTGGGGAGGGGCGCGGCGAGTGCGCCCGATCCTCGACTGGATGGAGGGCAGCGGCGACGCCCTCGTGGCGTGGCGGGCCGCGGTGGAGACGCCGCGCGAGCTGACCCTGAACGTCGGCTGGCAGCCGTTCCTCCTGATCGGCGTGCCGATCTCGATCTTCGCGACGATCCACGCCGACCTCGAGGCCTACAGCGCGTTCATCATCTTCGCCGGCGTCGCCGTGGCGGTGGCCTACTCCGCGATCCTCCACTTCTTCTCCTACGAGCAGTTCCTGCGCCCCGTGGTCGAGGACATCGTGGAGGAGCTGCCGCCGCAGTTCGCGGGCGCTCCGGTGGGCGTCCCGCTGCGCTGGAAGCTGCTCGGAGCGCTCCCGCTGATCAACGTCATCACGGGAGTCGTGGTCAGCGGCCTCTCGACGGACGGGAGCGCCCACCTCGAGGACCTCGGCCTGGACGTCGTAGTGGCGGTGCTGGTGGCGTTCACGATCTCGCTCGAGCTCACCGTGCTGGTCACGCGCTCCGTGCTCCAGCCGGTGGACGAGCTCCTCGAGGCCACCGAGGCGGTCAAGCAGGGCGACCTCGACGCGCGCGTGCCGATCACCTCCGGCGACGAGCTGGGCCGGCTCGCCGCCAGCTTCAACGAGATGATGGAGGGGCTCTCGGAGCGCGAGGCGCTGCGCGAGGCGTTCGGCTCCTACGTGGACCCCGACGTCGCCGAGCGGGTGCTCGAGGAGGGCGAGCTGATCGAGGGCCAGGAGCGAGAGGTCACGGTGATGATCCTCGACGTCTGGGACTTCACCGAGTTCGCGGAGCGCTCGAGCGCGCGCGAGACGGTGGCGTTCCTGAACGCCATGTTCGACATCGTCGTGCCGTGCGTGACCGAGCACGGCGGCCACGCGAACAAGTTCCTGGGCGACGGGCTGCTCGCCGTGTTCGGCGCGCCCGAGCGGCTGGAGGACCATGCGGATCGCGCCGTGGCCGCGGCCCGCGACATCGCTACGAAGCTCGCGGAGCGCTTCGGCGAGCGAGATCCGCTTCGGCATCGGAGTGAACTCCGGGCCGGTCGTCGTCGGCTCGGTGGGGGGGGCGGGCGCCTCGAGTTCGCGGTGATCGGCGACCCCGTGAACGTCGCCGCCCGCGTGGAGCACCTGACCAGGGAGACCGGGGACGTCGTGCTCGTGACCGAGGCGACGCGCTGCCTACTCTCCGACGCCGGCGAGGAGCTCGATCCGCGTGGCGACTTTGCGCTGAAAGGCGTGTCGGAACCTGTGCCGATTTACACCGTGCCTCTCGGCCTGGACGAAAGTTTGAGATGGGTGTCGAAAGCCCCTCAAGCTGAAGCCTGATCTTGCCGAGAAGAAACACGTGGCCCCCTTCCACCCCCTGCGTTACGAGACGCGGGCGTTCGTAGCCCGCGCCCTGGCGGCATTCGCAGTCTTCTGCACGATTTCGGTCGTCCTGCTCGCGGGGAGCGCACAGGGGCCCATCG
Organism: uncultured Thermoleophilaceae bacterium; assembly: GCA_963786845.1. GTDB lineage: Bacteria > Actinomycetota > Thermoleophilia > Solirubrobacterales > Thermoleophilaceae > JACVRW01. The sequence goes on along the minus strand of CAWBAP010000004.1, from coordinate 220,698 downwards.
CGACCGCCGAGGCCAAGGACAAGGACAAGGGGACCTCGGCACCGGCGGGCCAGGGCGAGCCGGCGCCTCCCGAGGCCGGTGAGAGCGGGCACGGCAACGGAAACGGCAACGGGAACGGCAACGGCAACGGCAACGGCCATGGCAACGGCGGCGGGGGCAAGTGGGATCCGCCCGACCCAGTCGAGCCGGAGGCGCCGCCCGCCCCGACCGAGCCGACCCCCGCACCGGAGCCCGACCCCGCGCCGTCCGGCGGCGACGGCAATGGCAACGGCAACGGCAACGGCAGGCCGGAGGGCGACGTTCCTCAGGAGACGGGCGCCGGCAAGGGCAACCCCGCCGACCCCGAGCCAGAGCCGCAGGGCAACGTCGACCCGACAACGCCGGCCGAGCCGGCAACGCCGGCCACGCCGGAGACTCCAGGCACGGGCACTCCCGCCCAGCAGGTGGCCAGCCTCGGCAATGAGGGCGCGGGCCCGACGCGCACCAACCGGATCCGCTTCCAGCGCCCCGACAACGAGTCCCGGGCGGTATCGAGCCCGGTGGCCGGCGTCGGTGGCACCCAGGCACGGTTCCAGCCGGCTCCCGCCGCGGCCGCTCCGGCCTTCGAGCGCGTCGGCAGGGCCGAGGGTGGCGGCGACGGCAGCGCGAACCCCACGGACCGCCGCGCGCGCCCCAACGAGGCGAAGCGCACGAAGACCGGCCCGCCGATCATCCGCGAGATCCCGCGCTTCGTGAACGACGTGCCCGCGGCGCTCCAGTTCGCGCTCGCGGTCACCGGCGTGCTCTCCTTCCTCCTCGGGTTCGCCTACCTCCTCACCACGATCCGCAACCGCTCGCTCGACCGCCAGCGCCGTGACCTGCTCCAGGAGGTCGGCCTGCTTCAGAGCGCGCTGCTGCCGCCGGTCCCCGACCGCGTCGGCGGCCTGCGCACCTCGGTGGCCTACCGGCCCGCCGACGGCCCGGGCGCGGGCGGAGACTTCTACGACGTGCTGCCGCTTCCCGGCGGCCGCGTCGGCTTCATCCTCGGCGACGTGTCCGGCCACGGCCGCGGCGCCCTGGCCCGCACAGCCTTCATGCGCTACACCCTGCGCGCCTATCTCGAGGCAGGCCTCGAGCCGCGCGTGGCCCTGCAGGTCGCCGGCCGGGTGATCGACGAGAACCTGGGCGGAGACTTCGCAACCGTGCTCCTGGCCGTGCACGATCCGGAGACGGGCTCGCTGACGTACGCGACCGCCGGACACCCGGCGCCGCTGATCGTGGGCCCGCAGCCGCACGAGCCGGTCACGGCCGGTTCCTCCCCGCCGATCGGCGTGGGAGTGCGGACGGGCCTGCGCCAGACGACGGTGCCGCTGGTGTCCGGCTCGGTCGCCGCGATGTTCACGGACGGCCTGCTCGAGGCCCGCGTCGATGGCGGCCTGCTCGGCCGCGATCGGCTCGCGGAGCTCCTCGAGGAGCTCGGCGACGACGCCACGGCCCGCGGGCTCGTGCAGTCGGTCAACCGCGTCGCGCGGGTGATGTCGGACGACATCGCCGCGGTCGTCATCCAGCCGACCAACGCCGCGACCGCCGGCCTGTTCCGCACCGAGCAGCTCGAGCTCACCTCGCGCGAGCTCGAGGACGACCTCGCCCACCGCTTCCTCGAGGCGTGCGGCGTCGCCCCGGCGGAGATCGAGTCGGCCCTGTACGACGCCCGGATGATCTCCGACCGCTTCGGCGGCGTGATCCTCCACGTGGTGTTCGGCAACCGCCTTCGGGTCGAGGTGCTCCCGCGCAACGTGGAGAGCATCGAGGCGGCCTCGCGCCGCGCAGCCGCCGCCCGCTAGAGAGCGTCAATCACAGCGTCCGGCCGGTCCTCCGGCACGAAGTGCGCCGCATCGTCGAGCTCGACCACCCGGGCCTCGGGGAACAGCTCGCGCCACTGCTCGAGGAAGACCGGCTGGAACACGCGGGTCGCGCATCCCCCAGACGAGCGTCACCGGCAGGTCGAGGCCGTGGAGCCGGTCGTGGATCTCGCCCATCAGCCGCGAGCTCCGGTCGCGCTCGGTCAGCGGGATGTCGCGCTGGAAGGCGAGCGTGCCGATCCGCGACCAGTAGTCGGGGAACGGCGCGCGGTAGGCCTCCATCATCACCGGGTCCGTGTCGCGGCTGGCCATCCCGCCCGGGATCGACTCCACGAACAGGTTGCCGGCGAGGGCGAGGATCTCGCCCAGCCCCTCGGTGCGGAACTCGCGGAGGAAGGGCGGGAGGAAGCTCGGCAGCTCCCACGCCCAGGTGTTGATCGAGGACGGCCGCGCGCAGGCGCTCCCTCCGCTCGAGCATCGCGCCGAGGCCGATCGGGGCCGCCCCAGTCGTGGGCCACGAGCGTCACGTCGCGCAGGTCGAGCTCGTCGACGAGCGCGAGCGCGTTCTCCACGTGGGCCGCGAGCGTGTAGCGCGGCCAGGAGCGGCGGCTTGTCCGGAGCGGCCGAAGCCCATGTGGTCGAAGGCCACGCAGCGGCGGCCCTGCTGCGAGAGCGCCGCGATCGGCTTGCGCCAGAGGTAGCTCCAGGTCGGGTTGCCGTGCACGAACAGGATCGGCGGCGCGTCGCGCGGGCCCTCGTCCACGTAGTGGAGCCGCACGTCGCCGGCCTCGAGATAGCGCGGCTCGAACGGAAAAGTCCCGTTGAAATCGCCGTCGAGTCCCGCGCCATCCATGCGTCCTGGCTTATAGACGATCCAGTAGCCTCACGCTCGCTCGTGAGCACCGAGACCGAGACCCCGCAGTCGACCGCGCTGCACGGCGGGCGGCTGATCGCCAAGCGGCTGAAGGCGCATGGCGTCACGAAGCTCTTCACGCTCTCCGGCGGGCACCTCTTCTCGATCTACGACGGCTGCCGCGAGGAGGGCATCGACATCGTGGACGTGCGCCACGAGCAGTCGGCCGCCTTCGCCGCGGAGGGCTGGGCCAAGGCCACCCGCGAGCCGGGCGTGTGCGCGCTGACCGCCGGGCCCGGGGTCACGAACGGGATGAGCGCGCTCGCGTCCGCGCTGATGAACGCGTCGCCGATGCTGGCTCTCGGCGGACGCGCGCCCGCGGCGCGCTGGGGGATGGGATCGCTCCAGGAGATCGACCACGTGCCCTTCGTCGCGCCGCTCACAAAGCTGGCGCGCACGGCCGAGTCCACGGCGGACATCCCGGGCCTGGTCGACGAGGCGCTCGCCGCGTGCATCTCAGCCGCCGAGCGGGCCCACCTTCATCGACTTCCCGATGGACCAGGTCTTCATGGAGGCCGACGTGGACGCCGACGCGGCCGCGTCGCTGCCCGATCCGAGCGCGCTGCCGGCCGCCGGCGGCGACGAGCTCGACCGCGCGGTCGAGCTGCTGCGCGGCGCCGAGCGGCCGGTCGTGATGGCTGGCACCGGCCTGTACTGGGCGCGCGCCGAGGAGTCGCTCCAGAGACTCTGCGCGGAGCTCCAGATCCCGGTGTTCCTGAACGGCCTCGCGCGCGGCTGCGTGCCCGCCGACGACGCCCAGTTCTTCTCACGGGCGCGAGGCGCGGGGCTGAAGGGCGCGGACGTGGCCCTCGTGGTCGGCGTGCCGATGGACTTCAGGCTCGGCTTCGGCGGCTCGTTCGGCGACGACACGGAGCTGATCGTGATCGGGTCGTCGCGGCCCGAGCGCGAGCATCCGCGGCCCGTGGCGGCGGAGCTGTACGGCAGCGTCGCCGCCTCGCTGGACGCGCTGCGCTCCGCCGGCGGCCCCGATCGCTCCGGGTGGGTGAACGAGCTGCGGGCGGCCGAGAACGGGAAGCGGGCCGCTGAGCAGGACGACCTCACCGACGACCGCGCCCCGCTGCACCCGATGCGCGTCTACGGCGAGCTCGCCCAGGTGCTCGACCGCAACGCCGTCGTGATCGGCGACGGCGGCGACTTCGTCTCCTTCGCCGGGCGCATGATCGAGACCTACGAGCCCGGCTGCTGGATGGACCCGGGGCCGTACGGGTGCCTCGGCAGCGGACCCGGCGCGGCGCTCGCGGCGAAGCTCGCGCATCCCGACCGCCAGGTCTGCCTGCTGCTGGGCGACGGCGCCTTCGGCTTCGCCGGCATGGAGTTCGACACGCTCGTGCGGCACGGCGTGCCCGTCGTCGGGGTGATGGGGAACAACGGCATCTGGGCGCTCGAGAAGCACCCGATGGAGTTCCTCTACGGGTACTCGGTCGCAGCCGAGCTTCAGCCCGGCTGCCGCTACGACGAGGTCGTGAGGGCGCTCGGCGGGCACGGCGAGCTGGTGGAGCGGCCCGACGAGCTGCGACCCGCGCTGGAGCGTGCGTTCGCCAGCGGGCAGCCGGCGCTCGTGAACGTGCTGACAGACCCGAATGTGGTCTATCCGCGCAAGGCAAATCTCGCCTAGCGCTATTCCCCGGCCTGGGTTATAGTGAGTCCGCTGGGATGGAGTAGTCCTGCGGCGAACCCGCAGAGCCTTCACCCGGTACATAGGTTCGGGCGAAGCCGCATCGTATCGGCGCCTCCCGCCGTCCGAACCGCAAGGCCCTTTCATGGCACGTACCCCTGCCCGTCCTGATAGGGCCGTTTGGAGAATCGCCCGCATGATGCGGGCGATTCTCTTTTTATAGGGCCGCCGCGCCGTGCAGGATGTCGCGGTCCGAGACCTCGACCTCCGTGAGGCCGAGCGTTCGGACCGACTCCGTGAGGATCACCGCGCCGGCGACGATCGTCGGTGCGCGGTCGGGGTGGAGGCCGTCCACCTCGCGGCGTTCCGCGAGCGGCAGGGCGGCGAGCATCGCGGCGATGCGCTCGCAGGCGGCGAGGCTGAGCGTGTAGCCGTGCACCCGCTCGGCGCCGTCGATGGCGGCGAGCGAGGTGGCCGTGCCGGCGACGGCGATCCCGTGCTGTGCCTCGACGCGAGGCACCGTCTTTCTCACATCCTCGGCGAGCGACTCCAGCTCTTCCCCGGTGGGCGGATCGCTCCTCAGAAACCGCTCCGTGTGCCGGACGGACCCCATCTGCGTGGACTCGTAGATGGTCGGGGCCCAGGCCCGGCCGACCGCTCACGTACTCCGTCGAGCCGCCGCCGATGTCGATGACCACCGTCTGACGGTCATCGCGCCGCCCGGCGGTTGCTCCCAGGAAGGTGAGGCGAGCCTCCTCGTCACCCGAGATCGTGCGGGCGTCGACGCCGAAGCGCTCCTTCAGCTCGTCGCGGAAGGCCGGGCCGTTCTCGGCGTCGCGCATGGCGCTGGTGGCGACCGCGACGATCCGCTCGGCGCCGAGCCGGTCGATCAGCTCGCGGTACTCGGCGATCGCGCGCGCCACCCGCTCCATCGCCTCCGGCGCCAGGCGCCCGGTGGCGTCGACGCCCTGGCCGAGGCTCGTGATCGTGGTGCGCCGCTCGAGCTCCACGACGGCACCGTCGTCGTCTCGCTCCGCCACGAGCAGGCGGGTGGTGTTGGTGCCGATGTCGATGACGGCAACGGGCACGTCAGTCGAGCAGCTCGAGCACGCGCTCGACCGGACGGCCCAGCACGGCGCGATCGCCCCTCACGACAACCGGGCGCTGCATCAGGGCCGGATGCTCGGCCATGAGGCGGATGGCCTCGTCGTCGTCCGGCTCCCGCTCGCCCAGCCCGAGCTCCGCGTGGACGGGCTCGTTCGCGCGGAACAGCTCCCGAGCGGGGCGCCCGGTCTTTCGCACCAGCTCCCGGATCTCGTCCTCCGTGAGCGGCTCGACGTGGTAGTCGACCCGGTCGAAGTCGATCCCCCGCTCCTGAAGCAGCACCGCGAGGTTCTTGCAGGTCGTGCAGGTGCTCTTCTCGTAGACCGTGAGCTCAGCCACGGCGTTGACGCTACCGAACGCCTTCACTAACCTGATGGGTCGCCGCGGGGTGGAGCAGTCAGGTAGCTCGTCGGGCTCATAACCCGAAGGTCGCGGGTTCGAATCCCGCCCCCGCTACTGCAGAACCCGACGAAGCGTCAACCCGGTGTCCACGTGCTTCCGGGTGACGGAGGAGCTCGGCATCAGCTCGGCCTCCGTGTAGCGGACGACCCTGTCCAGGTCCGACAGCTCGGCGGGTGACGGTCGGCCGGCTCATACGTTGGCCGTGCGCGCTGCTAGGGCACCAGCCCTTCGTTCCATTCGCGGATCTCGTAGCCCGTGACCACGCCGTTCTCCACGAACGGGTCACCGGCGATGAACTCCTCCGCCGCCTCGCGCGAACTGAAGATCGCCATCGAGCCCTGGCGTTCGGGATCGCCGAAGGCGCCCGCCATAAGCGCGTGGCCGTTGGAGTGAAACTCCTGGAGCCGCTCGCTGTGCGCCGGGAAGTGCACCGGCGCCGTCTCGAGGACGTCGTCGGCCGACTCGTAAAGCACCACGTACTTCGTGTTCATTCTTTCTCCTCGTTCGTGTGCTCGGCGAACCAGCCGAGCAGCTCCTTCCATCCCGCGTCGTAGCCGCCGATGAAGTTCATGGCGTCCGGTACGCGCTCGAACCCGGTGTGCTCCAACCGCACACGGGTGCCCTCCTCGAAGGCCTCGAAGCGGATCTCCACGTCGGTTGTGGCGCCCTCCGGCCAGCCGACCTGGGTCCACGTGAGTGCGAGGCGTCTGCCCGGCTCCCAGGCGGTGACGCGGCCAACCTCGAATCCGTCGGCGGTCTCGAGGTCGTGCACCTCGAGGAACCGGCCGCCGACGTACGGCTCGATTCGCACCGACACTCCGCGCTCCGGGTCGTTCCAGTACGCGGTGCCGACGCGCCACCAGAGGCCCACCTCGTCGGTGAAGATCGAGAAGGCGTCGTCGGGGGTGGCCGCCACGACGACCTCGGCGATCGCCACTGCGGGATCGCCGCCGGTCATGGCCGTGCCCTTGGCTGTGGGGTACGCAGCGCGACGAAGTCCTGAAATGAATCGAGCTGGGCCTGCCAGCCACGTGTGAGCTCCGCAAGCCAGCCCGTGAGCTCCTCGAGCGGCTCGGTTTTCAGCGTGTAGAGGCGCACGCGCCGGTCCGCGGCCGGCCTGCTCTCTTCGATAAGGCCCGCCTCGCGCAGCACGCGGAGGTGACGGCTCACGGCTGGCGCCGCGATAGTGAACGCGTCGTGGATCTCCGTCGCGGTGTGGGGCCGGCTCGCGAGCATCGCGACGATGGCCGCACGCGTGTCGTGCGCCAGCGCAGCGTGGGTCTCGGCCTGATGCTTAACGGAGACGATACTTATCATTTGTACGAAGTATATGCGGCTGCGTTCGACGGTGTCAAGCGGCGGGCGCACCCCCGAGCAGGCGGCCGACGATCCTTTCGACCTCGAGAGGGTCGCGGCGAAGCACGCTGCTGATTTCGTGCACACCTACTCCATGCAGGCACATGCCCAGCACGGCGCGTTCGACGGGCTCTGCGTCGCCCAGGACGGCCGTCAGCTCGGCGGGCGTCGGACGCCGCAGCCGGCGCCGCCCGCGCGCGACGAGGCGGAGCTCCTCGAACAGCTCGGGCACCGAGGCCGCCTTGTCGATGAGCGCGTCGGCGCGGGCTATCCATGCGGCAATGCGGGCGCGGTCCTCCCCTTGATCGCCGTACAGGGCGACGGGCACGCTCCGCACGAGCTGCTTGAGTGCGTGGCAGGCGGCGAGCGGCCCCGCGCCCGGGAGCGCCATGTCGATCAGCACCACGCCGGGGCGGGCACGCGCAAGGCCGGCGACGGCCGATTCACGCGACTCGAAAACGACCGTCCGGAGACCGGGCTCGCTGTCGATCACCTCCGCGAGCCCGGTGCGCAAGGCCGGGTGCCCGCTGATGAGCGCCACGCGGATCAAGCGCTCACACCGCGCGCAGCGCGTCGGTCGGTGCCAGCCGCGCCGCCCTGATCGCGGGATAGAGGCCGGCGACCGCTCCGATCGCCACCGCGGCGGCGATGCCGCCGCCCAGCGCCTCCGCCGGGACCACCGCGCGCCAGTCGCGGCTCGAGGCGTAGGCGCTCGTGACGGCCGCGCCGAGCAGGGCGCCGGCGACGCCACCTGCCGCGGCGAGAAGCAGGGACTCGGCGAGGAACTGCACCGCGATGTGCCGTTTCGTCGCGCCGAGCGCGCGCCGCAACCCGATCTCCGGGCGCCGCTCGAGCACGGATATGACCATCACGTTCGCGATACCGACGCCGCCCACGAGCAGCGCCACCGCGCCGAGGCCGAGGAACAGCGAGGTAAAGGCGCTCTTGGCCGCGGCGCGCGCCGCCAGTGCGTCCGACGGCCGGCTCACCTCGACCTCCTCGGGGTGCTCCGGGTTGGCGGTCGCGGCGAGCAGCGGGCGCGTGGCCGTCACACGCCCCTGGTCGGCGCGGACGAAGATCGTCGTCGCCGAGCGGTCCGCCCCGAAGAGCCGCTTGGCCACGCGGAAGCCGATCAGTGCGGCGCTGTCGAGGTTCGCGTCGAGCGTCACCGGGCGCAGGATCCCCACGACGGTGAACCAACGCTCGCCGAGCCAGACGTTCACCCCGGGCCGGCTCACGCCGAGGCGCCGGGCAGCGGTGGACCCCAGCACCACGGCGGGGTAGCGAGCCAGCGCATCGTCGAGGAAGCGCCCGGCGCGAAGCCTCGCGCCCAGGACGCGTGCGAGCGCGGTGTCGGTCGCGGTCACGGCGATGCCGCCGGTCTCGACCTCGTCGATCAGGTCCGTCCTGCGCACGCTCTCATCGAGCACCTTCACCGACGCGGCGCTTTGGGTGGAGCGCATGTGGGCGATCATCTCCACGGCGCGGCCCGGCAGCTCCGCGTCCTCGCCTGTGAAGGTCTGCCCCGGCGCCACAGTCAGGAGATTGGTGCCGAGCCGGTCGAGCGTGGCGAGGAGGTCGGCCTTGCTCGACTCGGAGATGCCGAGCACAGCGACCATCGACGCGATCCCGATAGCGACGCCGAGCGCGGACAGCGCGGTCCGGAGCCGCCGCGTGCGCAGGCCGGCGGAGCCCACGCGCAGCACGTCGACGGCCGGCAGGCGGCTTCGGGCCCGTGCGGGGCGGCTAGCGAGGCGCATGCGCGATGACGCCGTCGCGAACATGAACGCGCCGTGGCAGGGAGGCCGCCAGCTCGACGTCGTGCGTGATCACCACGATCGTCGCGCCCGCCTCGTTGAGCTCGTGCAGCAGCTGGACGATCCCGGCGCTCGTCCGCGTGTCGAGGTTGCCGGTCGGCTCGTCGGCGAAGACGATCGACGGACCGCCCACGAGGGCACGCGCGATGGCGACGCGCTGGCGCTCGCCACCCGAGAGCTGACCAGGGCGATGACGGAGCCGGTGCTTGAGGCCGACCCGCTCGAGCGCGGCCGTGGCGTGTGCTCGGCGCTCCGCGGCCCCGATGCCGGCGTAGAGCAGACCGTTTGCGACGTTCTCGATCGCGGTCACCCCGTCGAGGAGGAAGAACTGCTGGAAGACGAAGCCGATGTGGTGAGCGCGAAGTGCGGCGAGCTCGCGGTCGCTCAGGGTGCCGACGTCGTGGCCGGCGACCCGGACGGTCCCGGCGGTCGGGCGGTCGAGCGTGCCCATGAGGTGGAGAAGCGTCGACTTCCCGGACCCCGATGGCCCCACGACCGCGAGCAGCTCCCTCTCGCGCACGACCAGGTTGACGCCGCGCAGCGCCTCGACGCCTCCCGGATAGCTTTTCACGAGCCCGGCCACCTCGAGGACGGGGAGCGCGTTCACTCCGCGACCCGCACGCGCGTGTTGGCCCGGAGCGAGCCGCCCGTGACCTCCACGAGCCCGTCCGCGAACATCCCGGTCCTCACGGGAATGAGCCTGCCGCTGCTCGCCAGCTCGATTGCGTACCCGCCACCGCGCCGGGCGAGGAGGGCGTTCACGGGCACGGTGAGCACCCGCCGGCGCTTCTCGCTCGCGATCGCGACGGAGACCGGCGCATGGTCGAGGCGGCCGATCCGGCGCCGTGAGCGCAGCGTCACGGTCATGTCGATGACGAGCTCGCCCGCGCCCGAGGCTTCACCGCCCGGCGTGTCGCCGCCGCCATCGTCCTTCGCGCGCGCGACGCGGCCGATGCGCGCAATGCGGCCGCGCACGAGGGTCCCGTCCGGCAACGTGACGCGAACGGCGTCGCCGCGGCGGACGAGAGTCTGCTTCGCAACGTCCAGCTCGACCTTGACCACCCGGCGCGTTGAGGTGGTGTCGATGACCTCCTGTGCGTCGGTCAGCGGCTGACCCACAACGGTCCGGCGGGCAGCGGCGCGCCGCCTTCCGGGGAGGACCACGACCCTGCCCAGCTCGACCTCGCCGGTCTCGGTCTGACCCGTGGCGTCCTGCCACGCCCGGATGGCGGCTGCGGTGGTGGAGCTGAACTCGTCGTCGACCGTCCCTGGGTCAAAGCCCAGTGCCACCAGGTTCTCCTCGAGCTGTCGTACGTCGGGCCCGTCGCCGATTCCGGGCTCGAGCGTGCGGTAGGCCGGCGTGGAGCCGTACATCAGGACGACGGGCGCTCCGTCCACCCAGTAGAGCGGCTCGCCGCGGTCGACGACCGATCCCGGGCGGGCCGTCGCGGTCAGCGTGGGGGATGTGTTCGCTTCGCCGCCGCTCTGGCCGTCGGGCGGGGTCCCGCCATCCCGCGCCGATCCGCCGGAGGATCCCGAACCCCCGTCCCGGTGGATGACGGTACGGGCGTCGCCGAAGCCGATCGTCCCGTCGACCGTCTCTCGTTCGACCAGCGTGCGCCTGGCGACGACCGCGGTCGTCCCCGTCGTCGCCGAGCGTCGCTCCGTCCGCGTCTCTGTCGCGTCGAGGGAGGAGAGCGCGAGCCACGCGGCTGCCGCGACGGCAGTCGCGAGCGCAACAGCGGTCACCCGGCGCGGCCGCGTGATCGCTGCCTCCCTGCTCACGGGAGTCCCGCCTCGCGCAGCAGGTCCGCGCATTCGCGCGTCGCGGCCTGGAAGGCCGGGTTCTCCTTCGCTCCGGCCGGGATCTCGACCGATGTGCCTCCGCCCTCTTCGGAGAGGCTCGGGTCAGGCACGTCCTGCCCGCGCGCGCGCATGCAGCGCGCGTAGCGAAGGCCGGCCTCCACCGCGCGGCGGCGGTCGGCGTCGGACAGCTTCGGAGCTGCCTCGGCGATCGCGCGCCGCTCGCGCTCGCATTGCGCGTCCGCCTCGCGGAGCTCGGCGCCGGAGGCCCCCGGCGCCGGCTGCGAGTCCTCGCCGCGGCCGGCCTCCGGCATGTCCACGCCCTGCTTGCGCATGCAGCGTGCGTACGCGGCCTGAGCGTCGATCAGCGCGTGCCCGCCGGCCGCGGCCACACCGTTGGGCGCCGCGAATGCGTCGCCGCCGGCACCCGTGCGCGACGAGTCGTCGCTGCAGCCAACGGACGCCGCCGCCGCGAGCATCGCCGCGACCGCAGGCAGCGAGCGGAGGCGACTCATCGGTCGCCTTCCGGCGCCGTAACCGCACGCGCCAGGTGTTCGCGGCATTTCTGCGCCGCCTCCCGGAACGCCGGATCTTCCATCGGCGGCGCAGCACCCAGCTCGATCGTGGCCGATCCGTTCGGCCCGAACTTGGGGTCAGGCATCTCGACGCCATGACGTCGCATGCAGCGCGAATGGGCCAGCGCCGCGTCGCGGAACTCGCGCTGGTCCTCGGCGCTCAGCTCCGGGAGCGGGAGCTTTCCGACCTCGCGGTCGCACTCCTGCTGTGCTCGTTCGAGTCGCTCCGGATCGACGCCGCGACCATCCAACACCAGTCCCTGCCCGGGCGTCGGGTCAGGTACTTCAATGCCCTTGCGGCGCATGCACTCGGCGTGCTCGAGCGCCGCCTCCTGGAACTCTCGCTGCGCGGAACCGGTCGAGGCCTGACCGTCGCCTCCGCCGCACGAGGCGACGGCCAGGCAGATGATGCCCGCGGCCAAGTGGATGGGTCTGAAGAGTTTGCTCATGGGCGGTACGGAATCGTCCGGCCCTGAACGCCTGCTGAGACCTCCCTAGGAACTTCCTAAGGAGCGTCGTCGGTTGGGAGCATGAGACGCAGCGTCGCGCCGCCGGTGGCGGCGTTCGAGGCGGTGACCTCGCCGCGGCACGTATCCGCCACCTGCTTCACAATGGCGAGGCCGAGCCCGGACCCGGGCGTCGCGCGAGCGGACGGCGCGCGGTAGAAGCGGTCGAAGACGTGCGGCAGGTCGGACGGGTCGATGCCAGGGCCGTGGTCGCGTACAACGAGCGTCCCGTCGCGCGTGCTCACCTCGATCGGCGCGCCGGCCGGGCTCCAGTTCTCGGCGTTGGCGAGCAGGTTCCTCACGGCACGGTCCAGGCGGCCTGGCGGCGCGACCACGACCGATGGCGCAAGCCGAGTCTCGAAGCGGCGTGCGGGATTCACGCGACGCGCCCGCTCGACCGCGGCCGAGGCGAGCACGTCGAGGCGCACCGGTTCGGCGGGCTCGGCCGCCGCTTCCCCGTCGCGGGCAAGCTCGACCACGTCGGCGACCAGCTCGCTGAGCTCCTCCAGCTGCGTCCTGACCGACGCCAGCATCGCCGCCCGCTCGGGCTCGGACGCGCCGTTTGTCGCAGCGAGGACGTCGATGTTCGTGCGCAGGCTCGTCAGCGGGGTTCGCAGTTCGTGAGAAGCGTCCGCGACGAGCTGCCGCTGGGCGGTCATCGAGCGCTCGAGCGCCTCCAGCATCGTGTTGAACGACCCGGCGAGCCGGCCCAGCTCGTCATCGCCGCCGCCTGCCTCGATCCGCCGACTAAGGTCGCGGGTCCGGGCCACGTGCTCGGCCGCTTCGCTCAGCTCGCTCAGCGGCCGCGCCGCGGTCCGCGTGACGACGAGGCCGAGCCCGCTGGCGAGCCCGATGCCGCCGATGCCCACCGCCGCCAGGATCCATCCGAATCTGGCGATGGCGCCGTCCACCTCCTCGACCGGGCGCGCTATTTGAAGCGCCTGTCCCTCTCCGAGCGCGCGGCTGTACACGCGCACGTGCACGCCATCGACCGTCTGATCGGAGAAGAACGAGCCGTGACCGCGTCTCGCGAGCCTGCGCACCTCGGCCGTCGCGGGGAGCCGGGTGCCGCCGCCGGGCTGCGCGACGATCGACCCGTCCGAGTCCACGAGCTGCGCGTAGCGCGTCGGACCGGTGAGCGCGGGGGGCGCGACCAGCTCGCGCTGCACGAGCGGAAGCTCGCCCGGCGCGGGTGCCGGCGCGATTCTGTCGGCCGGCGCGGGCTCCAAGCCGCGGAGAACGACGATTCCTCCTGCCACATCGTCCGCGCCCGAGCGGAGCGATTCGTCCACCTGTCCGCGCAGCTCCCCGCGCACGACCGCAAACGCGACCGCCGAGGCGAGCAGGATCGCGACCGCGACGGCGGCGGTTCCCGCCAGCGTCAGCCGGCGGCGGAAGCTCATGTCTCGCGCAGCACGTAGCCGACGCCGCGCACCGTGTGCAGGAGGCGCGGCTCGCCGCCCGCCTCGGTCTTCCGGCGCAGGTAGCCCATGTACACCTCGAGTGAGTTCGAGCGCGGTCCGAAGTCGTAGCCCCAGACGTTCTCGAAGATCACCGTTCGCGTGAGCACCTGGCGAGGATGCCGCAGGAACAGCTCGAGCAGGAGGAACTCCGTGTGGGTCAGCTCGAGCCGGCGCCCGCCGCGGCGGGCCTCGTGCGCAGCCGGGTCGAGCTCGAGATCGCCGAAGCAGAGTCGCTTCGCGTCGTCCTCTGGCGCCGCACGGCGGAGCAGCGCGCGCACGCGCGCGAGCAGCTCCTCCAGGGCGAATGGCTTGACGAGGTAGTCGTCTGCACCGGCGTCGAGGCCCGCAACGCGGTCCGAGATCGCGTCGCGGGCGGTGAGCATCAGCACCGGCGTCCGGTCGCCGTTGCGCCTCAACCGGCGGCAGACCTCCAGGCCGTCGATGCGCGGCATCAGCACATCCAGGACGAGCGCGTCCGGGGTCTGCTCGCCGAGCGCTTCCAGCGCCTCGGCACCATTCGCGGCGAGCACCACGTCGTGTCCGTCGAGGCGCAGCGCTCGCTCGAGCGCCTCGCGCACTCCGGGTTCGTCGTCGACAACGAGAATGCGCATCCCGGGCAGACTGAGCGTCGAACCTAAGAGGAAGCTGAACGGCTCGTGGCGCCCGAGCCGAGCCTCCGTCCGGCGCGGCGCTCGGGAAGCGCACGGGAGCACTCGGAAAGCCGCTCTCCCGAGCGGCTTTCCGCCTTCCGAGGGGTGCGGACGATCAGTCCCCCGGCGGCCCGCCGAGGAAGGCCGCTGAGATCAGCAGGTAGGCGGCGACCGAGGTGACGAGCATCGCGAAGCCGCGACCGATCAATCGCTGTGGAAGCCGAGTGGCGATTGCCCCGCCGGCAACCGCGCCGATGATGCACCCTGCGGTCATGGCCCCGGTGACGTCCAGCTCAATCGAGCGGTCCGCCAGGAGGTGAACGGCCAGGCCGAGCATCGACGTCGCCGTGATGATCGCGAGCGAGGTGCCGACCGCGGTGCGCATGGTGAAGGCGAGCGCGATGGCGAGGGTCGGCACGATCAGGAAGCCGCCGCCGACGCCGAGGAAGCCGGTGAGGAATCCGATGGCCACTCCCGCGACGAGGTCGCGGGGGAGGCGCAGGGGTGGGCATGCGCCGCCGCGTTCCCAGCTGCCGTCGTCCGGCTGCTCGTCCTGCTCCTCGGCCTTCTTCCAGGTCGCCGCGGCCGCGGCGAGCATGATCAGCGCGAACGCGCCGAGCAGGAGCTCGTCGCTCACCGTCTCTCCGACGAGCGTCCCGGCCACCACCCCGGGTAGGGCGGCGGCTGTGAACGAGCCGGCGTGGCGCCAGCAGACCCGCCCCCTGCGGGCGTGGCTGTAGCCGCCGGCAAGTGCGCCGGCGGTCACGACGACGAGCGAGCTCGTCGTCGCCTCCGGGACGCTCTGGTCGAGCAGGTAGACGAGCACGGGGACGGCGAGCACGGACCCCCCGCCTCCGAGCATGCCGACGGAGGCGCCGATCCCGAGCCCGAACAGGATCGCGAGCAGCACGCGCTAGGTCGCAGACGAGATGTCGGGCTGCTCGATCGGCCAGCCCCGCCGCTTCCACAGCGGAACCCCGCCTTCGACCACGTGGATGACGTGTTTGGCTCCGTAGCGCTGCGCCAGGCTGGCGCCCACCGCCGCGCGCTGGCCCGAGCCGCAGACGACACCCAGCGGCCGCTCGGGGTCGATCCCCGCCGGAAGCTGTCGGATGTCGTGATAGGGCTCGTGGACCGAGCCGGGGACGTGGCCGGTGTCCCACTCGGATCGCTCGCGGACGTCCAGCACCTGGACCGTCTCCCGGCCGGCCTCCCAGCGCTCGTGGAACTCGGCAAGGGTGAGACGCTCGGTGCGCTGGACATCGCGCTTCTCCTCGCGCCAGGCCGTCATGCCGCCGCTCAGGTAGCCGGCGATTCGGGTGATGCCGACCGCGGCTGCGAGCTCGGCCGCCCGCCGGCCGTCCTCGTCGTCGCGTCCGATCAGGACCACGTCCTGGTCCATGTCGGCCAGCCAGGCGAGCTTGCTGCCGAACCCGGCGCGGAGCATCGTGTTGCTGACTGCGCCCGGAATGTGCCCATCGTCGAACTGAAGGTCGGTGCGGGCGTCGATGACCAGCGCGCCGTTCTCACGGTGCTGCTCGACCTGGCGTGGCGCGAGTGGGTGGGCCTCGACGCTCTCGCGGCGGAGCGGGCCGCGGTTGAACGCGACGATCCGCTTGAAGTTTGGTGGCTGAGGACCGAGTCCGGCCAGCGCCTTTTCGACGAACTCGTCCTCCTGGGCGATCCGCAGCGTCTCGTTGTGAGCGTGCTCGAAGCCGATCGTCGACGAGACCTTGAGGTCCATTCCGGGGCCTCCGCACATCGACCCCCCGAGATGGCCGGGCCAAACCTCGACATCGGCCGGCAGGGAGAGCAGCCGCTCGTGCAGCGAGCGGAAGATCCCACGCGCCCCTTCCTCCTTCTCGACAGCGAGATCTGGCCGCGCCACATCACCGACGAAAAGCGAATCGCCGGTCAACACCGCCCAGGGGGCGTCATCGCCACGGCTCGTATCGACGAGCAGCAGCGCCGTGTGCTCCGGCCGGTGCCCGGGGGTATGGAGCGCACGTACCCTGACCGCGCCGAGCTCCAGCTCCCACCCGTCGTCGAAGGGCTCGTGTTCGTACTCGGGGGCGGCCTCCCGGTGGATGTGGATCGTTGCGCCGGTGGCGGCCGCCAGGCGGCCGTGCCCGGAGACGTGGTCGGCGTGGTTGTGGGTCTCGAGGATGTGCTCGATCGAGACCCCGAAGTAGCGCGCCAGCGTCAGGTACTCGTCGATGTTGAGCTTCGGGTCCACTACCGCGGCCACGCCGGCGCTCTCATCGCCGACGAGGTAGGACGCGCAGCCGAGGTCGTCGTGGGTTACCTGTCGGAAGATCAATTCGGTCCTCCTGGCGTTCGCGTGATGTCAACCATGGCCGAAGCGGACTTCGGGGAGCAGGCGGCCGAGCCACCGCGGCCGCCACCAGGCGGCCGGGCCGAGCAACCGCAGCAGCGAAGGCATCAGCACGAGCCGGACGAGCGCCGCGTCGATCAGGACGGCGAGGCCGAGGATCACGCCCATCTCCTTCGGCGGCAGCGGCCCGGACAGGGCGAAGGTGAAGAAGACGGCGACCATCACGGCGGCGGCGGCGGTTATCACCGGCCCGGATACGGCGATGCCCTCGACAGCCGCCTCGCGGGCGTCGGCGCTCGCATCCCATCGCTCCTTCGCCGAAGCCAGCAGGAACACCGTGTAGTCCATCCCGAGCGCGAACAGCATCGCGAAGAAGAAGACGGGCGCCCAGGCGTTCAGGTAGCCCTGCGACTCGAATCCGAGCAGGCCGGACAGGACCCCGTCCTGGAAGATCCACTTGGCCACGCCGAACGACGCAAGCGTGGCGAGCACGTTGACCAGGACTCCGGCGAGCGCGATCACAGGCGCCTGGAGCGCCACGAGCAGAAGCACGAAGCCGAGCACCAGCACGACGCCGATCACGAGCGGAGTGGCGTCGGCCAGCGCCAGCTCGAGGTCGTGGTTCTCGGCCACGGCCCCGCCGACCTGGGCCGCCGGCGGCAGCGCGTCGCGCAGGCGGTCCAACGTCGTCCGGACCGCCTCGCCCGAGGGCTCGTCCGCGGGAATCGCCTCCATCAGTACGCTCCCCCGCGCTGCGCTCCGCAGGCAGGACGCGAGCGAGGCCGGGCTGCTCGCGCAGCGTTCTCGAGACCTCGGCCCGATCGCTCGCCGGCGCCACCACCTGCAATGCGCCTGGAGCGCCGGGCCCGAACGACCGTGCGACCTGCTCAAAGCCCTGCCGCGAGCTGTCCTCCTTGGGTACGACGGTGATCGAGGGCATCCCGGTGTCGAGTTGGGCTACGGGCCATGCGAGCGCGGCCACGACCAGCAGGCCCGCGAGCCCGAAGGCAAGCGGGCGCCGCCACGCCGTGGCAGCCCAGGCGGCCAACCGCGGCGAACGCCCGCCGCCTCGCCTGGCCCACGGCAGCGCCAGCCGGTTCACGCGGCCACCGAGCTTCGCCAGGACCGCCGGCAGCAGGGTCAGCGAGGCGGCGAGCACGAAGCTGACGGCGAGCATGATGCCCAGGGCCATCGAGCGGAAGGCCGGGCTCGGCACCAGCAGCACGGCCGACAGCGCGACCAGCACGGTCACGCCGGAGAACAGCACCGCCTTGCCCGCCGTGTCCATCGCCCGCCCCACCGCTTCGACCGGCCCGAGTCCGTCGTCGACGTGCGCCTGCCTGAAGCGGGCGACGACGAAGAGCGCATAGTCGATGCCGAGAGCGAGCGCGAACATCAGCGCAAAGTTCATCGCCCAGATCGAGATGTCGAACAGCTGCGCTCCGAGAAACAGCATCCCGGCGGCCGACACCAGGCCGAGAATGGTCAGCATCAGCGGCAGCCCTGCCGCCACGAGCGAACCGAAGGCAAGCAGGAGGATCGCGAGCGTCACCGGCCACGAGATGACCTCCGACTTGAGCATGGCGCTCTTGTTGGCCTCGTTGAAGTCGGACCACATGCCGGCCGACCCGGTCAGCTCGGCGCGCACGCCCGCGCCGGCGGCGCCGGCGATGGGGCGCTTGAGGTCGTCGGCGGCACGGACCATGTCGTCGGGCGCCGCGCGTGCGCCGGCGACCACCAGCGCCGTGTGCCCGTCAGGGGAGATGCCGATCCCCGGACGCGGGGGCAGGACCTCTTCGACTCGCGGGTCCGCGTCCAACAGCGTCTCGACCCGCCGCAACGTGCGTCGAAAGCCCGGGTCGCCGGGCGTCTGGCCGGGGGAGCTGACGACGACCTGGAGCGCATAGCTGCCCCGACCCGAGAAGTCGCGGTCGATCCACTCGCGCGCCTCGACCGACTCCGAGCCGCTCGCCTCCCAGCCTGCGCCGGACAGCGCATGCTCGACCTGCGGCGCGAGCGCCCCCAGGCCCAGGGCGACCCCCAGCCAGGCCATCACGACCAGCCGCACATGAGTGGCTGCCCAGCGCCCGAGGCGCCCGATCGGACCGAGGTCGGCCAAGGCTCAGGCCGCTTGGCCCGACAACGTCGAGTCAAGTGCTTCGAACCGGCGCCGCAGGCCGCCGCAGACCTGCTCGCACAACTCGAAGACCGAGGCGTCGACGATCTCGTAGCGGACGTAGATGCCGTTCTTCTCGCGAGCGACGATGCCCGCCCCGTGAAGGACGGCGAGGTGCCTGGAGACGTTCGGCTGGGTCCCGCCGGTGGCCTCGGCCAGCTCCTGCACGGTCGCGGAGCCCTCGCGCAAGCGGTCGAGCAGCTTGATCCTCATCGGCTCGCCGATGACACGGAAACGCGCGGCGATCAACTCGACGAGGGGATCCGGCAGTGGGTGATCCATTCGGCGATTATATGCATACGCGATCATATAATCAAGTGTTGGTGGTCGAGTCGAGCGCGATCACGGCGTCGTCCCTGGCTCCGAGCTCGACGAGCACATGGCCTGTCCCCGTTCGCGTGACCTCCGCGAGCGCGTGCCGAAGCGCGTGCAGAGCTGTCAGCTCGGGCGGCCCCTGAAACGGGATGGTGTGGAAGCGCGCCTCCATGTGGTTCTGAGCGTCGCCCTCGCGGCAGCGAGCGGGTATCCCCCGTCGCGGTGGTCCGGGGGAGGCATGCGCCTCCGCCGGCCGGCCAAGGGAGCGCTGTAGGTTCGCTCAGCCGCTCGATTGGGAGGGCCACGCCTCGCAGGCCTCGCGCACGTGGCGGTGATCGGTGCCGCAGCAGCCGCCGAGGACGTTGAGGTTGGGCAGCTGCGCGGCGAGCGCCGCGTAGCGGGCGCCCAGGTCGGCGGGATCGCCTTCGTCCAGCTCTGTCGCCTCGTCCAGCTCGGCATGGCTCATCGTGGACGCGTTCGCGCGCACGCCGTGGATCCGCTCGCGCCACGGCTCAGCGGTTGCGATGGCGCCCTCGAAGTGCGTCGGATGGGCGCAGTTGATCATGTAGTAGGCGGGCCCGCGATCGGTCTCGCCGTCGACCTGCTCGATCGCCTCGCCCAGCGGCTGGCCGCTCGGCAGGCGGCCGTCGGTCTCGAGCGTGAACGAGATCGCGACGGGCATCCCGGCCGCGATCGCCGCACGCGTCACTCCCAGCGCCTCCTCGACGTAGGTCATCGTGATCGCGGTGACCATGTCCGCGGCGGTCTCGCTGAACGTCCCGATCTGGGTCGAGTGGTAATCCTGGGCATCCGCGGCGCTGAGGATCTGCGACGGGTTGTAGCCGTCGTCCTGCGGACCGACGCAGCCGCTGATCACGATCGGCGCGCCGGGCGACTCGTAGCGCTCGCGCAGCTCCTCCATCAGAGCGATCGCCCTGCGGTTCAGGTCGGCCAGCTGCTCGTTCGAGTAGCCGAGCTCCGCGGCCCAGCGGGGACTCGCCCGCCAGGTCGGGCTCTCGAGCACGAAGCCCAGGCCGTGCTCGCGCGCGAGCTCGGCGTAGGGCTCGAAGTAGCTGCGCAGGGCCTCTGTGCCCTGGTCGTCCTTGAGCAGGTCGAAAGCGGCGAACAGCGGCAGGTCGAGACCCTCGTGGAAGATCAGCGTGGTCTCGATCCCGCCGTCGGTCAGGAACAGGCCGCCGTCCAGCTGGGGCAGGTGGTGGCGATGCTTCATCGAAGGCTCCATTCGCGTCACACTACGACCGTGGCGCCGCGAGTGCTCGTTCTCCTGCGGGCCGACGCAGGGTCTGAGAAGCGGCCGGCCAGCTCAGCTCGGGGGGCGCTCGATCAGCGAGAGCAGCAGCGCGTTGGCGAGACGGTCACGCTCGACGATTCCCTTGACCTGCCCGTCCTCGGTGACGAGCAGCGCGTTGAGGCGAAGCCTCTCCATCTCGCGCAGGGCGTCCGCGATGTTCGTGCTGGGCGTCACCGTCTCGGAGATCATGCCCGCCGATCCCCGTATCGCCCCGACGTTCGAGTGCTCGATGTTGTTGAGCAGCTCCTGCGCGTCGACGACGTCCGCTTCCACCAGGTGCCGGAAGGCGCGTTCGTCCATGTAGGAGATCAGGTGCCCGGTCGAGTCGAGGACCGCGACGAACCTGAAGCGCGGGAACTGGGTCAGCCCCCTCGCGTAGTTGGCCGCGGCCTCGCCGTTGATCGGCTCGCAGCCGAGCGTCAGCGTCAGGATGACCGGCTCCCTGGGCGTTATGTCCTGTATGCGCCTCAGAAAGCTCTCGCGGCGGCCGGTTTCGACCGCCCGGAGCTCCTCGTAGGCAAGGGCGCTGTCGTGGGTGTCCGCGCCGTGCACCGGGATCGACTGCCCGGCGACCTCTGACAGCCGCACCTCGAGACCGGCCGGGCCCTTGAACTCGTTCACTCGCCCAGAAAGCATGAGGTAGAGCAGCGCAGGCACAACCAGGATCACGGCAAGCACGGCGCCGTCCTTGACGTCGGCAACCTTCGAGACGACGTAGATGGCAGCGAACCCGAGTACCGCGAAGAACACCGCCGTGGCGGCCGCAATGACATCGCGGCGATTGGTCACCGAGGTCCTCCCCCTAGATCGTGGCCGGACAAAGATCCGGCTCCCGGCGCGTCACTCGTACGTGCACGTCCGAATCTTCGATCGTGACCTCCAGCACCGCACCGCCGGCAGCCTCGACGGTGGCTGACAGCGCCTCCACGACGGTCACGGCCTGATACTCCGGGACGTCGAACGAGGCGAGGAATCGTGTCGCCAGGCCGAGCTCCATGTCCTCGGCGTCGAGCACCAGCGTCTCCACCCGTGGGGCTGCCGTCTCGGCGCCGGCCACGGGCCTGAGCACGCATACGGCCATGTCGTCCGGGGCTTCGTCCGCAACCGCGATCACCTGCGCGAGGAGGGAGTCGGCGTACTGCTCCGGACCGAGCTCCTCCACGAAGCGGGTCAGCTCCTCGCGGCCGATCAGATCACCTGACATGCGAGCCTCGAGCAGCCCGTCCGTGAAGAGGCAGACGACCGTGCCGGCGGGAAGCGGAACCGTCGTCTCTCGGAGTCCTGTGCGGAGCCCCAGGCCCATTGGCGGCGACGAAGCCGTCGTCAGCGGCTCGTGCGCGCCGGGTCCGGCAAGGATGGGGGGCGGGTGTCCGGCCGTCGCGTAGGTGAACGTCCCGTCCGCGGGGTCGTGGACGGCCACGACCGCGGTAACGAACTGGCCGCTCGACCCGGACCCGGCGCTGCGCCCGACGGACTCGAGAGCGGCACGCGGCATGAGCCCCGCCTGCAGACATGCGTGCAGCGCAGCGCGAAGTGAGTTCGTGCGCTCGAGGGCGTCCGGTCCATGGCCGGAGACGTCCCCGACGAGCACGGCGACCCTGCCCCCGCCTAGCTCGAAGGCGTCGTAGAAGTCGCCGCCCGCGGCGGGACCCTCCGACGCGCGGTGGGCGACCGATATCGCAAGCGCGCCGAGCGTCTCCGGCACCGCCGGCAGGAGCGCGCGTTCGAGCGCGCCGACATCTCGCATCAACCGCTGGCGGTCTCGTTCGAGGTAGCGGGCCCGGCGACGTTCGACGAAAGCGCGCACGCCCAGGGCCGCGGCCAGGGCAAGCAGCAGTCCAAGTGCGACCCAGACGAACGTCGGCACGACCTCGACGATGTTCTCGATCGTGCGGGCCACGGGACTCTTCGCATCCTCGGCCGCCGCGGTCCGGGCGCGCTTGCCTGCGCGTGCACGTTCGCGTGGCGATTCGGCGCGGCCGCTCCCGGGCCTGCCGGCCGCATCCCGCGAACGACGCGCAGCGGTCTCGCGCGGGCGCGCGGGCCGCTCCCGGTTGCCGCCGCTCCTGCTCGTCGACGACTCGCCCCCGTCACCGGGAGCCTCGCTCGACGATCGCGGCTGAGTGGCCGACCCGCTCGACGGCACGGCGCCGGCTGGCTCGTCGGCTCCGCCCACAATGCGCCGCACCTCGTCTCGTACGGGGGCAGCCGGAGAGTTCGCCACCACGTCCTCGACGGGTGCGGGAAGAGGGTCGCTCGCAACTTTCTCGACCGCGGGCGGGAGCTCGGGCGGCTGCGTCAGCTGGGCGAGCGCGGAGGGGCACCCGAGCGCGAGCCCGACAATCGCCGCCACCAGCACGCCGCGTGCGCATCGTGCCTTGGACACCTGGGCGCTCCCCGTCACAGCGACACCTCGAGGGCGGGCGTCTCGATCGCCGGCAGCTCGAGCCCCGGCACCTCGAGCGCCGGCACCTCGAGCCCGGGCACCTCGATATCGGGCACGTTCACGTCCGGCAGCCTCACGTCCGGCACGTTCACGTCCGGCAGCTTCACGTCCGGCAGCTTCACGTCCGGCAGCTCGACCCCCGGCTCCTCAACGCCCGGCACCTGCACGTTCGGCGGCGCCGCCGGGCCCTCGGGTGCCGTGCCGCCTGGTTCGCCCGGAGGAGCGGGCCCACCGGGCGAGCCGCCGTCGACCGCATCTCGCCGGGGCCGGTTCCCGGGCCGGTCGCCGATCGGGGCCCGCCGGTTTCCGGGCGTTCCCTCGGCGCGTCCGCCCGGCGCCTGGTCGGAGCCGTCTCGCACGGCGCGGTCGCGCTCGGATCCCCCGGCGCCCTGCGATGCCGACTGGCTCGCCGCGGTCGCGGGCTGCCCTCCCAGGGACGCGCCGGCCAGAGCCGCCACAAGGATCGCGACGAAGCTCTGGGCCATCGGGGCGGGCAGCCCGCCACCGCCGCCCGCCAGGCTGCCGAACCAGGTCGCGAGCCTCGGCGAGCCCGTCAGGCCGAGGGCGGACCAGGCGACCATTCGCCTACCGGAGTAGTAGCTCAGGAACCCAGCGACGACGTCGGGGTCGAGCCGCGGGCCCGCCTCCTCCGAGATCACGTCGAGCGCCTGCCGGTGCTTGCGCGGGCCTTGGTATGCCCTCCCCGACGTAACGGCATCGAAGGTGTCGGCCACCGAGATGATCCTCGCTCCGAGCGGAATCTCCTCGCCGCGCAGGCCGTCGGGGTACCCGCTGCCGTCCAGCCGCTCGTGGTGGTGCCGCACCATCGCGGTGATCTCGGGG
Source organism: uncultured Thermoleophilaceae bacterium (assembly GCA_963786845.1). GTDB lineage: Bacteria > Actinomycetota > Thermoleophilia > Solirubrobacterales > Thermoleophilaceae > JACVRW01. The sequence goes on along the minus strand of CAWBAP010000004.1, from coordinate 197,205 downwards.
TCGCCGATCTCGGCCACCATCCGCGCACCGTCCGCCGCGTGCCGCTGGATGACCGCCATCTCGTCAGGGGTGAGGCTGCCCGGCTTGGCGAGTATCTGCCGCGGGGTGTGCACCTTGCCGACGTCGTGGACGCTGGCCGCGATTCGCACTCTCGCCACGTCCTCGCGCGACAGCCCCATCTCACGGGCGACCCTCTCCGCGTGCCGCGTGACCCGCCGGGAATGACCGAGCGTGTACGCGTCCTTCGCCTCGAGCATGGCGGCCAGCCGCTGGAGGATCTTGCAGCGGCGCTCGCGGCTGAGCTCCGAGCCGTCCATGCCGGCATCGCTGCCGCCGATCAGTCCCTGCGCCTCCGCCAACCGCCGCTCGGCTCGCATTCTCCGCAGCAGCCCCCAGAGCATCAGGTCACCGAAGACGAGATCCCTGGAGTTCGGTCGCCGGGCCCAGAGCGCGGCGCCGACGGTGGCAACCGCGACCGACAGCATCAGGGCCAGAAGCACCGAGACGAGCAGCAGCCATGGCCGCCCGGCTGTGTCCAGCACCGAAACGGCGAGAGTCGGGAAGCACGACCACGGCGATCGTCGCGACCACCGCATGCGGAAGAAACGCCTCCGCCGTACTTCGAGATCGGGGCATCGTGATTGGCGTCGGCGAAGCCGGCCACCCCCCAAGTCGCGACGCGTGGATCTGGACAGATTGACTTCCAACATGTGTCCAGTTCGCGGTTGGGCTCCTCTCTCGGCGGGGAGCCTCGGGATAGGACGTCGCCGCCCCGCGACACAACCAGGCAGGGGGAACATGAGCTATTACGTCACAGAGACAGGGGTCACGGGCGACGAGACGACGATCATCGCCAGGGGCGAGCTCGACATGTGCGCAGCTCCGGCTTTTCGCGACGCGCTCAGACGCGCAATCGAGAGGCGCGTGAAGCACGTGGTCGTCGATCTCACGGACGCCACCTTCGTCGACTCGACTGCGATCGGGGTGCTCCTCGAGGCATCGGGGCAGGTTCGCGCGGCGGGTGGCCGGCTTCACCTGATCTGCACGAACAGGCACGTCCTGAGAACGGTCGAGATAGCGGGTCTCGAGCGTCACATCGCGGTCACGCCGACCCCGGCGCTGAGGGTGTGACCCCGAATGTCCTCAAAGGAACGCGAGGTGTGGCTCGTCGCGGAGCCCACCGAGCTCGCGGAAACGCGACGCATAGCTGAGGAGGCCGCGGCGTCGTATGGCCTGAAGGAGCCCGAGCGGTTCGCCTTCGCCTTCGCCGTCAACGAAGCGGTGAGCAACGCGATCGAGCACGGCTCGCCGTCGCCGCAGGGAACGATCCGCCTCCGCTTCGCGGAGGAGAGGGACGCGCTCGTCTTCTGCGTGCAGGACTATGGGGAGTTCGCGCCTCAGGCCAAGGTGCACGAGGAGCCTGCCAGTCGCGGCCGAGGGCTCGCTCTCATGGCGACGATGGTGGACGAGGTCAATCTCTGCCGCGGCTCCACGGGAACCCTTGTCCGGCTGAGCAAGCGGCGCAGGCGGTCCCCGTAAAGCCGGGTTAGGATGGCGTCGGACTCGCCTGTGCTTCGCCTCCTAGCCCTCCTCGCCGTGCTGTCGCTTGCCCTTGCGGCGAGCGCCCATGCGGCCGATCCGGTCACGAATACGCAGGACAGCGGGCCGGGGTCGCTCCGACAGGCGCTGGCAACCGCGAACGCGGGCGAGACGATCGACGTCCCGCCCGGCACCTATTCGCTGACCAGCGGCCAGCTCTTGGCCAACGACAACAACCTCACGCTCCGCAACCAGCCCGGGGCGAGCATCCCGATCATCCAGTCCACCGGCAACTTCCGCGTGCTGTGCGTCACGGGTGGCAATACGGTGACGGTCCGGGGTCTCACGATCCAGGATGGCCGGGCCGCCCCCGGCGGGGTCGGCGCCTGCAACGACAGCCAGGGCGGAGGGATCCACGCGGAGATCGGCAGCATCCTCAACGTGGACGACAGCGTCGTCCAGCACAACACCGCCTCGCCGGCGCAGGGCGGCGGCGGCGGCATCTTCGCGGCGGGCGAGCTTTACGTGCTGGACTCGATCGTGCGCCACAACAGCACGACGGCAGGTCTGGTGTTGGGCACCGACAACGGCGGTGGCGGCATCCGCTGGACGGGCACCGGATTCCCGGAGTTCGAGATCACGGACAGCTCGGTCTATGGCAACACCGCGACGGTCGGCGGGAGCGGCAGTGGGGGCGGCGGCGTCTACAGCAACCAGCGGCCGACCCTGCGCAACGTGACCTTCAGCGCCAACAGCCATCTGGCCGGCGCCGGCGCGCCGGCGGGTGTCGGCGGGGGCGGCATCCTTGTGAAGACCGCGCTCGGGTCGATCGAGCACGCCACCTTCTTCGGCAACCACAGCGACCAGGCCGGGGGCGCGCTGGCGGGAGCCACCACAACGCTGGCCAACTCCTTGCTCCACGCGAACACCGCCCCCGCGAACCCCAACTGCGCCGCCGGCTCTGCCGACTCCGCCCAGGGCAACACCGAGAGCACGACCGCACCCACCTGCGACCCGATCCCCGGCGACCAGGCCGGCGTCGATCCCCGGCTCGGCGCGCTTGCCGTGAACGGCAGCGACAACGGCACACTGACCCACGCCATCCTCGCGCGCGATAGTCCGGCGGTGAACTTCGGGAAGAACTGCACGAGCACGCTGGACCAGCGGGGCGTCATGCGCTACCAGACCTGCGACAGCGGCGCGCACGAGTTCGACGGGAACACCAGTGCCGACATCCCCGACTGCTCCCCGACCGGAGTCATCCCGCTTGCGCTCGACTCCGCGCCGGGAGGGACCGTGGTCGGCCTCTCCTACAGGGTGAGCGGCGGTCCCGAGCTGCAGAGCGACACCGGTGACAGCGGGCAGCCGCTGACGTCCGCCGCGGTCACTCTCCAGGAGGGCCGGGCGACTCTCGAGTACTGGGGCCGGTGGACGAACGGCGTGCAGCAGGGCCACGGCCTCAGGGATGTGCTTGTCGACAAGACGAGGCCCACCGTCGCGGTCGAGAGCGAGGACGACGAGTCGATCTTCGTGATCACCAGGCGCGAGCGCGTCAACGTCAGCGCGGCCGACGCGCTCAGCGGGCTCGTCCAAGATCCAAGCGCGAACGGAGTACCGGTCAACACCGGGAGGCGGGGAGTGGCGACGTTCGCCAGGACCGCAACCGACCTGTGCGAGAACCAGGCGACCGACGCCTTCCGCTACCGGGTGCTGGCCCCCGGCCTCGGCGTCCGCACGGTGCTGGAGCGCGTCAGTGGAAGGGTCCGGGTTCGGAGGGGGGCGGCCGGGGCGCACGCGAGCCAGAAGGGCCAGAGCTTCTCGCCGCTCACCCAGCCGCGCGAGCTGCCGGTCCGCTCGTTCGTCGACGCGAGGCGCGGCACGGCCCGGCTCACCACCGCAAGGACCCGCCGGCAGGATCAGATCCAGGACGGCCTTTTCTCGGCGGGCCTCTTCCAAGCGCTCCAGTCGCGCCGTGTGCGCGGCAGGGGACTCACCGAGGTGCGGATGAAGGGCGGCAACTTCAAGCGCTGCGCTCCGGCCGGCAACCCCGGCATCCCCGCCGCAGCGCTCAGCCGGCGCGTGATCAGGCGCCTGCGCGGAAACTCGCGCGGCCGCTTCCGCACGAGCGGGCGCAACAGCTCCGCGACCGTGCGCGGCACGATCTGGGAGGTCGTCGATCGCTGCGACGGGACGCTGACGAGGGTCAGACGCGGCAGGGTCGTGGTGCGCGACTTCCGCCGGAAGCGGACCGTCATCGTGCGGGCCGGCAAGCAGTACCTGGCCCGGGCCCCGGGGTAGCGGCCCGCTGGCGCCGCGAGCGCGCTCGGATTAGGATCGCCCGATGGGGAGACCGTGCGCGCTCGTCGGGGCGCTCTTGCTGCTCGGCCTCGCGACCCCGGGGTCCGCTGACGCCGCGACCATCTTCGGCAGCGATCTCACCCTCCCGCCCATCCCGCCGCCGGCGCCGGAGTGCACGGGTCCTGGCACGGGACCCTGCACCGACATCGCCTTCAGCTTCCACACCGGCAACCAACATCCCGCGACGGCACCCGTCGGCGGGGTGATCACCTCGGTCCGCTACCGCAGCAGCACCGCCGACACGGTCACGCTGCGGCTCGCTCGACTGGCCCTGATGCAGGACGCGACCGGGGCGGGGACCGGGCCCACGGCCACGCTGCAGCCGACCGGTCAGATCACCGAGGTGCCGGTCAACCCGGGCCTACCAGTCCAGGCGGGTGACTATCTGGCGGGCGACGGGTCGACGGGGACGACCTTCAACTGCTCTCCAGGGGCCGGCGCCACCGCCAGCTTCCATCTCTATCTGCCACCGCTCGTCGACGGCGGCCCGTTCAGGCCGCGCACCACCCAGAACGCGTGCGAGATCCTCGTCCAGGCGACGATCGAGGCGGACGCCGACGGCGACCGGCTGGGGGACGAGTCGCAGGACAATTGCCAGGGACTCGCCAGCCCCGACACGCTCGACACGGATGGCGACGCCCTGGGCGACGTCTGCGACCCCGACGACGACAACGACGCGGTCGCCGACACGGCCGACAACTGCCCGCTCACCGCGAACTCGTCGCAGGCGAATGCCGACGGCGACGCCCTTGGTGACGCCTGCGACGCCGCCAACGACTCCACCCCGGAGCTCGGGAGCCTGCTCGTCGCACGCACGGTGAGCGGCACCGTCACGATCGCCCTCCCCGCCGGCTTCCCCGCGGGCAGGGCGAACGCCGCGCAGAAGGGCCTCACCTTCATACCGCTCGAGCAGGTCCGGGAGATCCCCGTGGGCTCGTTCCTCAACACGCGCCGCGGGACGGCTCGGCTCACCTCGGCCACGACCACCGCCGGCAAGACCCAGTCGGGCAACTTCTCGCGTGGCCTCTTCCAGGTGCTGCAGTCGTCCGCACGCAGGGCGAGGGGGCTGACCGAGCTGCGGCTCAAGGGCTCGAGCTTCAACCGCTGCCGTCGCGGCCGCTCGGCCTCGGCCGCGCAGCTCTCGCGGCGCACCGTGCGGCGCCTGCGCGCAAACGCGCGCGGCCGCTTCCGCACGAGCGGGCGCAACAGCTCCGCGACCGTGCGCGGCACGATCTGGGAGGTCGTCGATCGCTGCGACGGGACGCTGACGAGGGTCAGGCGCGGCAGGGTCGTCGTGCGCGACTTCCGCCGCCAGCGCACCGTGATCGTGCGCGCCGGCAAGAGCTACCTGGCCAGGGCGACCCGCTAGGCCGCTGCTAACGCCGCGGCAGACTGAACGTGGTGCGGCGGTTGGCCGAGTTGCCTGCCGGATCGATCGCCGTGCTCGCCAGCGAGAGCGACGCGCGGCGCTTCTTGACCTTGGCGAGCACCTGGCGCGCTGCGTCGGTCAATCTGACGACCGCCTTGCCAACGCCCGCCTTCGACAGGGCCGCCACGCCGTTGCCGAGCTCGGTCCTGCCAAGCCTCAGAGAGAACGAGACCACGCACTGCTCGGAGCAGACGAAGTCGACGCTCAGACGCTTGGCCCTGCGCAGCGCGGCCAGCGACTTCGGGGTGCGAACCGCTGACAGAAAGGCCGGGGCCAAGCTGTCAAGCGCATCCGGCGCCGGAGGCCCGGCCGGCCCCGGCGGCCCGGCGGGACCAGCCGGCGGCGCGTCGTCCTCGCTGATCGCGATCGGCTGCGAAAAAGGCGTGTCAAGCACGGCGCCCGGGCCCGGCTGGGTGAGATTGAGATCGAACACCTCGGCACCCTCGAACTCGGAGTCACCGAGCAACGGGATCGTGATGTCCTTCGAACTTTCCCCCGCAGCAAACTTGAGAAGCCCGTTGGTTGCCACATAGTCGAGCCCTGAGAGCGCGCTGCGGTCAGCGGTCTCGTACGTGAGCTGTATCGGCGTGAGCGTGTCCCCAGCCCGCTCGAGGTGCACGACCGCCTGCGCCGCCGCTTCGCTGACGCGTGTGGAGGGTCCGTCCACGCGAACCGCACCGCCCTGCAGGATCGTCATGCTCGTCAGGATCTCCGCGCCGATCGTGCCCAGTGACGTGGTCGCACCGACGGGAGCGGTGCCCGGGAGGTTGATGGTGCGCAGCTGCGACGAGTTCGGCGCCCCCTGCGTGTGCGTCGCCAGGTAGCCGACGCCGGCGCCGCCCAGCGCCGGGGTCGCAATATCGAAGGCCACGCTGTTGTCGGGGTCGAACCCAAGCGGGCCGAGCGTGGTCAGCAGACCGCCATTCGGGCTGCCGCCTCCCGCTACGTCTGCCACGTTGCCATCGATTGCGCCCTGGCGCACCAGGTTGTTGAGTGTGCTGTCGATCACGAACTGGGTCGTTGCGGTCGCAGGGTTGTTCTCGTTGCGATCGTAAGCGGCGGCGACCACGTTCGGGTCCACGCCCACGTTGATGTCGGTGGCGATGTAGGCGAGGTCGGTGTCGTCCTGGACAAACGTATTCGTGAACGGATTGAAGCGGGCGTTGTCGTTGGCGGGATTGACCGCCCTGAGGCGATCGGCCGACGGGTTGACGTCCCAGCCGGCCGACGCTGTTGCCGCGAACGTTCCCCCCATCGCGCCGGGGTTGCTCACGGTGCCATCCTGCGGGTCAAGCCGCAGCACCCGGTTCAAGTTCGTCAAAGCGATGACCTCGCCGGTTGCGGGCCGTTGGTCGAGCCCCACCACGGTCTCCCCGGCGGCCAGCCCATTCACCGGCATCCGGGCAACGATCGTTCCGGGCGAGCTGGAATCGAATCGAACCAGCTCCGGCGGAGCACTCGTCGTGACGCCGACGATCGCTTCACCGGCGTGACTCGGGGCCGGGATTGCTCCCAGGCACACGAGTACCAGCGGGACCACCGTCTTAGCGCGGGCCAGCGCGTCAACAACGATGCCCAGACCCTACCTGCCGGGCGCGGATGCGGCCACACGCTTCATTCCGGATCCCGCGATGAGTTTCGACTGGGTCCTCGGTCCTTGTATTTGCTACGCGGGAAGCTGATGATCGTCCTCGACGCCACGATCGTGAACGTCGCGCTGCCCTCGATCCAGGAGGAGACCTCGGTCCAGGTCGGTGGGGCCATCGGCCTGGCCGTGCTGGCAACGCTCGCCACCGAGCGAACCGATGGCCTGCTCGCCGACGGCGAGTCGACCGCGTACGCGCTGAACTCCGGCTACCACCTCGCCTACCTCATCGGAGCCGCGCTGATCGGCATCGCGATCGTGGTGGCGCTGCGGGCGTTCCGCTCGGAGGCGGCCGACGAGGCGACTGCCGAGGCGCCGTTTGCCGCCGAGCCCGCATACTGCGAGGCAGCGTGATGACCCAGATCGCAACCGCGTAGCGTCCCGTCCGTGGACGAACGCGTCGCTCTGGTCCGGCGCCCCAGCCGCCGAATGGCCGAGGGCATCGTGACCTATGGTGATCGCGCGCCGGTCGATGCAGTCCTGGCTGCGAAGCAGCACGCCGCCTACGTCGAGGCGATCGCGGGGGCGGGCTGGGAGATCCGCGAGGTCCCGCGAGCCGACGACCTGCCCGACTCGGCGTTCGTCGAGGACACCGTGGTCGTGTGCGGCGACCTGGCCGTGCTGACGCGGCCCGGGGCGGCCGAGCGGCGCGCCGAGGTGGCGGGCACCGAGGAGGCGGTTCTCGCGCTCGGACTCGAGATCGCGCGGATCGAGGAGCCGGGCACGCTCGACGGCGGCGACGTGCTGAGCGTGGGCACGACCCTGTACGCCGGCCGTGGCGGGCGCACAAACGCCGAGGGCATCCGCCAGCTGCGCCGGCACGTGGCGTCACGGGGCTTCGTCGTGGTGCCCGTCCCGCTGCACCGCGTGCTGCACCTGAAGTCGGCGGTCACCGCCCTGCCGGACGGCACGGTCATCGCAGCGGACCCGTCGCTCGTCGACACCTCGCCGTTCCCGACGCTGCGGACCGTCCCGGAGGAGGCGGGCTCGCACGTGATCCTGCTCGGCGGTGGCACGGTCCTGATGGCGGCGTCCGCACCCCGGTCGGCGGAGCTGTTCGACGACTGGGGCTTCGACGTGATCGCCGTCGACATCGGCGAGTTCGAGAAGATGGAGGGCTGCGTGACCTGCCTCTCCGTGCTGGTAGGAGCGAGCTAGGTCGTCAGCGGGCGTCGGCCGCGAGCCAGGCGTCGCCGCTGCGCGCCAGCCCGAGCCACGCCTCCCGGGCGCCCGCCGCCTCCATCGCCACGCGCAGCAGCTGGCCCTCGTAGCCGGTGCGCGGGGCCGCGAAGGCCGCCGACGCCGACGCGCAGGCGCGCGCTGCGTTCCAGCTCTGCTCCGCGCGCGGCGTCAGGCGCCACGAGCCGTCGGCGGCGCGGCACGCCGCGGGATGGCGGCCGCGGCATGCGCGGGCCTCCCAGCGTGTGTCCGCGCGCTGCACGGCGCAGTCGCCGCTGAGCGGCTCGCCGGCCGCCCAGCTCCAGACCAGGGCGTCGAGCCGGGGGTCGCCGGCCGTGAGCTGGTCCAGGCCCAGCAGGTCCACGCCGCAGCGGGCCATCGCCGCCGCAGTCGCGGGAGTGATGCCGTCGTCGCGGGTCGTCGCCCCGACCACCGAGCCGCCTCGCGTCACCTGTGTGCTGTCCTCGAAGTAGCGCACCAGCTCGTTGTCGTAGGTGGCGCGGTCGAAGTCCGGCCCGCAGTCGGGGAAGTCCCGGTAGCCGCGCGGGCGCGTCTCCACGTGGTCGGCGAAGCTCCAGACCTGCGCCGGCCAGGCGGTGCCCGAGCCGCAGTCGCTCACGATCACCACCTGCGCGCCCGTTGCGCGAACCTGGTTCCGGGTCAGGTCGAGCGGGGTGGCCGCGCAGCTCCCGCCGGACGGCGGCCGGTGGATGGCCGAGCCGAGCTCCTGCTCGAGCACGGCCGCGGCGGCGTCGTGGCCCTCCTGGCCGTCGAGGTGGTCCTCGAGGTACAGGAGCAGCGCCTGATCGGGGTTCTCGCCCAGCCAGCTGTTGATCTCGCGCAGCACCTCGGCGAGCGTCTTCTCGACGCTGCAGCCGCCGTGCTCACCGGTCGCGTGGCAGACCACCGGCGCGAACCCGCCGGTCCGCGCGCTCGGGAACCAGTGCACGTCGAGCTCCAGGCTGCGGATTCCGAGCCGCAGCTGGTCCACGATCGGCAGCTTCTGGTTCGAGTCGAGTGGCGACAGCGCCGGGCCCATCTCGGCCGCGCTGTTGAACGAGTTGTGCGTTCCCACCCAGGGCGCGTTCCGCAGCGGCACGTCGCCCGCGAGCTCGTACTGGAGCCCGAGCGCGCGCTGCGTCCACGGCTCCGCCGAGGCGGACGCCGGCGCGGCCACGGCGCACAGAGCCGCAACCACGATGCCGAGCCTGATCCCTTTGCCGCACCCCTGCCGCATGGACCGGGAACGGTAGGCGAACTCGTGGCGGGATGCGCCGCCTGCCCCAGGGTACGATCGGGTGCGTGCCCGAGCGCCTGTACTTCACGGAGTCCGACGAGGCCAACGCCCTGATCGCCTCGGATCCGATGGCCCTGCTGGTGGGCTTCGAGCTCGACCAGCGCGTCACGGTGATGAAGGCCTTCCTGGGGCCGCTCGCGCTGAAGGAGCGCCTCGGCGCGATCGACGCCGCGACTCTGGCCTCCGCCGACCTCGAGCCGGTGTTCTTCGCCAAGCCGGTGATCCACCGCTACCCGCGCTCGATGGCGAAGCGGGTCCAGGAGCTGGCCGTGCACGTGCGGGACCGCTACGACGGCGATGCCGCGCGCGTATGGACCGACGCGACGAACCCGGACGAGCTGCGCGCGAACCTCACCGCGCTCCCGGGCTTCGGCGAGATGAAGGTCGGCTCGCTCGGAGCGGTGCTCTACAAGCACTTCGGCGTGGAGGCCGCCCGCGAGCTCGCGCCCCCGCACCCGACGCTCGGCGACGTCGACTCGCCCCAGGCGCTCGAGGACTACCAGGCGGAGAAGACCGCCCACAAGGCCGAGTGGGCGAAGGCCCGCGCCGGCTCCTAGCCGCTTCGCGATCTAGGGCGACACGGCGCTGCCCAGCGAGTCCGCCGCCAGGAACTTGGGGGCGCCGTCCTCGTAGAACACGTCGACGTCGGCGATCGTGAAGCCGGCGGCCGCGATCAGATCGACCATCGGCCGGGTTAGGTGGCAGCCTCCGAACACTCGCTTCTGCACGGGCTCGAGCCGGTGTTGCCAGCGGCGCACGTTCTCGTCGGGGGCCAGGCCGTGCTCGACGAACTGCAGGGTCCCGCCGGGCTTCAGCACGCGCCTCAGCTCGGCAAGCGCTGTGGCGAGGTCCGGGATCGTGCACATCGTCCACGTGGACAGCGCGGCGTCGAAGCTGGCGTTCTCGAACGGGAGCGACTGTCCGTCGAGTCCGGCTCGCTCAATGGGGACGGTGGTCGCCCCGAGGCGCTTCTCGGCCAGCTTCCAGCCGACGTCGGCCGGCTCGACCGCGGCGATGCGAGTGACGGCGGGTGGGTAGAAGGGCACGTTCAGCCCCGAGCCGAAGCCGATCTCGACGACGTCGCCCTCGAGCCGCTCGCAGACCCGCTGCCGCAGCGGTTCGGCGGTCTTCGTCCCGCACGCGAGGTTGACGATCCGGGGGAGGACGTGCTCGCCGTAGATGCCCACGAGACGGATTCTGCCTTAGGTTGTCCCCTTGGTCGACGGTTCGGTTTCGCCCGGGTTCGAGGACGTCAAGCGGGAGTTCGAGCGCAACTTCGAGGAGCGCGGCGAGCTCGGGGCGGCCTGCGCCGCCTATGTGGCCGGGAGCAAGGTGGTTGACCTCTGGGGCGGCGTGCGCGACGCGCGCAGCGGCGAACCGTGGCGCGACGACACGCTCGTCCTGGTCTACTCGACCTCGAAGGGGCTTGCCGCGATGACGCTCGCGCTTGCTCACTCGCGAGGCTGGCTCGACTACGACGAGCGCGTGGCGAGCTACTGGCCGGAGTTCGGGCAGGCGGGCAAGGAGGAGGTCACGGTGCGGCAGCTGCTCGGGCACGAGGCCGGTCTGCCCGTGGTCGACGAGCCGCTCGACGCGAGCCTGCTGAAGGACTTCGACCGCCTGGCGACGGCGGTCGCCGGGCAGCGACCGCTCTGGAAGCCAGGTACGCGGCACGGCTACCACGGCGTGAGCCTCGGCTGGTACGAGGGGGAGCTGATCCGTCGCGTCGACCCGCAGGGGCGGACGCTGGGCCGCTTCTTCGCCGAGGAGGTCGCCGCGCCGCTCGGCCTCGAGGTCTACATCGGCGCCCCCGCCGACCTCCCGCGCGAGCGCCTGGCGCGGATCGAGCGCATCCCCGCCTGGAAGGCTCTCCCGCAGGCGCGCGACCTGCCGCGACCGATGGCGCTCGCCATGCTCAATCCGCGCTCGGTGACGTTTCGCGCCTTCGCCAACCCGCGCCTGCGCCGGCCGGCAGACCTCGACCGCGCGGATTACCGCGAGGCGGAGTTCCCGGCGGGCGGCGCGATCGGCGGCGCCCGCGACATCGCGCGGGCCTACGCGGCGTTTGTCGCGACGCCTCCGGAGCTTGGGCTCACAGCGGCGACGCTGGCGGAGATCACCCGCTTTCCGGCCCCGCCGGAGCACGGCTGGCGCGACCGGGTGCTGAAGGTCGACACCGCGTTCTCGCTCGGCTTCGCCCGGCCGCTCGGCGAGTTCCGGTTCGGCACGAGCGAGCGCGCCTTCGGCCATCCGGGCGCGGGCGGCTCCTTCGCCTTCGCGGACCCGGACCGGGGCGTGGCCTTCGCGTACGTGATGAACCGGATGGGCTTCCGGCTGAACGACGACCCGCGCGAGAAGGCGCTCCGCGACGCGCTCTACCGCTGTCTTGGCAGGAAGGCTGCCGCCTGACGTCGAAGGCGTCCGAGCCGATGCCGTCGTTCAGCGTCAATCCACAGCGTGTCGACCCCTACAGGCAGTTCAAGTTCAGGGTCCGGTGGGATGGCCGTTACGTGGCGGGCGTATCGCGCGTGACCCCGCTCCGGCGTCGCACTCAGGTGATCTCCCATCGTGAGGGAGGCGACCCGAGCGTGCAGCACCGCTCACCCGGGGTCACCAGCTTCGAACCGATCACGCTGGAGCGCGGGCGCACGCACGACGTCGAGTTCGAGCAGTGGGCCAACAAGGTCTGGAACTTCGGCTCCAAGCTCGGCTCGGAGGTCTCGTTGCGGGACTTCCGCAAGGACATCACGATCGAGCTCTACAACGAGGCTGGCCAGAAGGTGATGGCGTTCAACGTCTTCCGCTGCTGGCCCTCCGAGTACGTTGCGCTCGGCGCACTCGAGGCGAACGAGGGTGCCGTGGCGTTCGAGTCGCTGACTCTGGAGCACGAGGGCTGGGAGCGGGACTACGAGATCCCCGAACCCGAGGAGCCCACCTTCACCGAGCCGTCCGGCTGAGCTAGCCGTCGAGGATCGTCAGGTCGAGCGCTCGCAGGCGCGCGGGGTCGGCGAGGATGTCCATCGCGACGATCCTCCGGTCCCTGACCGTGAAGGCGCCCACGGAGAACGGCTCTCCGTCGCGCGTCGAGACGAGGCCCGCGACGCCGTTGACGAGCGCCGGCTGGAGTAGCAGGCCGATGCGCGAGTAGCCGATCGCCTGGCCGGCGACCGCGGCCGCCCCGCGCACCTCCCTCGACCCGCCCGCGGGCAGCGGACCGAGGTCCGCGCGCAGCACGACGTCCGGGTCCAGCACCGCCAGCAGCGCCTCGAAGTCGCCGTCGCGCGAGGCGGCGAGGAAGGCGTCGACGACCTCGCGCTGGGTGTCGAGGTCGGCGTCGGGAACCGTGTTCTCGCCCTGGACGCGGCGGCGCCCGCGGCTGGCGAGCTGGCGAGCCGCCTCCGGGGAGCGGTCGACGATCGGCGCGATCTCGTCGAAGGGCACGCCGAACATGTCGTGCAGCACGAACGCGAGGCGCTCGGCGGGGCTCAGCGTCTCGAGGACCACGAGCAGGGCGAGGCCCACCGAGTCGGCCAGCAGCGCCTCGTGCTCGGGCTGCGTCCCGTCGGCGCGGTCGACGATCGGCTCGGGCACGTGAACGCCGAGCGGCTCCTCGCGCCGCACGTTGCGTGAGCGCAGCATGTTCAGCGAGACGCGCGCGACGACCGTCGTCAGCCACCCGCCCAGGTTCTCGACCCTGCTCGCGTCGGTGCGGCTCAGCCGCAGCCAGGCCTCCTGGACGGCGTCGTCGGCCTCGCTCACCGAGCCGAGCATCCGGTAGGCCACCGCTCGCAGATGGGATCGGTGCTCCTCGAATCGCTCCGCCAGCCAGTCGCGCTCGTTCATCGGTCACATTCCTCCGTCGCGTCGTGTCATAGCAGTAGACCCGCGGAATCCGGGGGATGTGACGACCGAACAGGAGAAACGACGATGCGAGTATTCGTGGCAGGGGCGAGCGGTGCCATCGGCACCCGGCTCGTCCCGCAGCTGATCGACCGAGGACACGAGGTGATCGGCACCTTCCGCTCGCCGGATAACGGCGAACGCGTACGGGCGCTGGGTGCGGAGCCGGTCGCGCTCGACCTGCTCGACGCGCGCGCCGTGCGGGAGGCCGTCCTCGAAGCCGAGCCCGACGCGATCGTCCACCAGGCGACCGCCCTGGCGAACCTGAGCTTCTCGAGGGACTTCGACCGCCAGCTTCGCGCAGACCAACCGGCTTCGGACCGAGGGCACCGACGCGCTGCTGGCCGCCGCGCGCGAGGCGGGCGTGCGCCGCTTCGTCGCCCAGAGCTTCGCGAGCGCGCGCTATGCGCGCGAGGGAGGGCCGGTCAAGACCGAGGATGACCCGCTCGACCCCGACCCGGTGCCGTCGACGCGCGAGACCAACGCCGCGATGCGCCACCTCGACGAGGCGGTCACGGCCGCCGGCGGGATCGCGCTTCGCTACGGCGGCTTCTACGGCGACCCCGGCGACGGGATGCTCGAGCCGGTGCGCAAGCGCCAGTTCCCGATCGTCGGCGACGGCGGCGGGGTCTCCTCGTTCATCCACCTCGACGATGCCGCCGCCGCGACCGTGCTCGCGCTCGAGCACGACGGCGCCGGCATCTACAACATCGTCGACGACGAGCCCGCGCCGGTGCGCGAGTGGCTGCCCGTGCTAGCGAACGTCCTCGGTGCCGAGCCGCCCCGCCGCTTTCCGCGCTGGCTCGCGCGGCTGTTCGCGGGCGACGCCGCGGTCATGATGGGAACCGAGTCGCGCGGCGCCTCGAACGCCAAGGCCAAGCGCGAGCTCGGCTGGACGCCGCGCTACCCGAGCTGGCGAGTGGGCTTCGCGTCCGCCTACACCGCGCTCGGCACCACGTCGAATTAGTCACTTCGAAACGGCTAGCAACGAGCAAGACGCTAGCATTGCGTACACATGGCCACGACGCCCAAGCCAAGCCCCGCGACCGCCACCGACGCCTGCGCCCGCGGCGATGCCGCGCTGGCACGGGCGTTCGAGTTCCTCGGCAAGCGCTGGAACGGCGTCGTGCTCGGGACCCTCAGCGAAGGCCCCGCCGGCTTCCGCGAGCTCTCGCGCGCGATCGGAGGCATCTCCGACTCGGTCCTGTCCGACCGGCTGTCCGACCTCGCCGCCGCGGGACTCATCGCCCGGGCGGTCGACGAGGGTCCTCCGCTGGCGGTGTCCTACTCCCTGACAGACCGCGGCAAGGCACTCATCCCCGCGCTCGCGCAGATCTCGCTCTGGGCGCAGGAGCACCTGCCGGACGACGGCTGAGGATCGGGGACGGGGCTGTGCCGAGCACGTGGCCGGAGCTCTCCTACGAGGCGTGGAGCGCGACCTGCGACACGCTGCACGCGCACACGCAGGTGCTCGGCAAGCTGGCCGCGGCGCTCGCTCCCCCCGAGCCGCAGCTCCAGCACGCCGCGCTCCGCCTGACGGCGCGCGGCTGGGAGACGGCTCCGCTCCCGCTTCCCGATGCCTCCGGCGCGCTCGTGGTGGCCCTCGACCTGCACAAGCATGAGGCGCTCGCCGAGCACAGCGACGGGCGCGTCGCCAGGTCCCGCTCGTTCCGGACCGTCCCGTCGGTGAGGTCACGCGCGAGCTGCTCGAGGCGGTCGGCGACCTCGGCGGCCCCACGCGGATCGACCCGACGCCCCAGGAGGCGCACTGGACCATCCCGCTCGACGAGGACGACGAGCACAGGACCTACGACGAGCGTCAGGTCGAGTCCTACTTCGCGGCCGCCACGAGCGCCGCCCTCGTGCTCGCAGAGTTCCGGGCGCCGTACCGCGGGCGCTCGACGCAGGTGAACGCGTGGTGGGGCTCGTTCGACCTGGCCGTGAGCCTCTTCTCGGGCCTGCCCGCCGATCCGCCGTCCGACGACTTCATCATGCGCAACTCGATGGACTCCCAGGAGGTCGCGATCGGGTGGTGGCCGGGCGACCCGCGCTACGGCAAGGCTGCGTTCTACGCCTACGCGCACCCGCCACGGGAGGGATTCGAGACCGGGCGCCTGTCGCCCCCTGCCGCGCACTGGGACGCGGAGATGGGGCTGTTCATGCTGGACTGGGACGACGTTCGCGCGAGTGCCGACCCCTATGCGGCCGCGCTCGAGTTCACCCGCTCGGCGTTCCACCATGCCTGCATCGTCTGCGAGTGGGATCCCGCACTCGCGGACAGCGCCGAGGGGCACCCGCCGCCGGTGGCTTGAGCACACAGGCGAACTTCACGGAGCGCACGTGTGGCGTCAGCTTCCGCTCAACGACGTGCATCCGCATGCGCAGACGGCCGCCGAGGCGGCCGAGACGGCGGGAGCCCAGGGGAGCTTCTGGGAGATGCACGACAGGCTGCTGGCCGAGCAGGACGAGTTGACCGTCCTCGACCTGACCCGCCACGCCGAGGAGCTCGGACTGGACGTCGACCGCTTCTGGGACGAGCTTCGCCGCCGTGAGCACGCTCCGCGCGTGGACCGCGACGTGGCGAGCGCCGACGCGAGCGGAGTCGTCGGAACACCGACCTTCTTCATCAACGGCAGGCGGCACCGGGGCGCCTACGACGTCGCGCACCTCACGGGTGCGGTCGAGGCTGCGCGAGCGCGCGTGGCGGCATTGCGCTAGAGCAGCTCGGCGATCAGCGCCGAGTCAGCTCCACGGTGACGCTCAGCTTCCCGCCGTTGTTGCCGTACCAACCCGGGTTGCCGATATACGCGTAGGCGTCGGCGAACCCCATGAACAGGCGCGTCGCGGACCGCGGGACCCGGTAGGAGCGGCCGGCGCCGTCGCCAACGAAGAACGTCTGGCTGAGGCGCGGCGCAAGCGTCCTGAACTCCTCGCGTCCCGTGAAGCTCAGCCGCGGCGGCGCGGGGTCGCGTGGCCGCTTGTCGTCGAGGAAGACACCGACGAGGAACATCCCGTTGCGGCGATGGACGATGCCGGAGATCCCCTCCCAGGAGTTCACGCTCGTCGGTCCGCGCCCGTCGCCGCCGGCGCCGTTCCAGGGCGTCTCGCCCCTGATCGGATTGACACGGCCTTTCACGCGCCGGAATGTCACGACCCGATCGGAGCCCTTTGCCAGCCGCAGCATCGTCGGCGGCACCCCGGGTCCCCCGGATCCCGGGTCGGGCGGCTCGGGGTGGCCGGCGCCGAAGACGTTCGCCTGGCCGGAGACGGTGACGGGCTGGCCGAGCTGAGGGCCCGCGGGGGCTTTCTCGCGCTCGGCGGAACCCCGCTCGTCAGCTCCGCAGGCGGAGAGGCCCGCGCACAGCACGACCGCCGCCGGCAGGACACGCCGTCCGCGCCTCATGCTCAGAGCAGCTCGGCGATCAGCGCCGCCGCGCGGGCGGCGCCGTCCGTCTCGACCGGCCGGTAGTCCACCTCGCGGCCGATCTCCTCGGCGATCGCGGCGGCGATCTCGGACGGGCCGTCGGTCTCGAAGTCCATGCAGCGGCCGGCGCCGTAGCGCTCGAGCCGGTGGCGCACGTGGAAGTTCTGCTCGAAGTGGTGGCGGAGCGGGAAGTAGAGGAACGGCCGCCGGTTGGCCGTCAGCTCCATCGACGGTCGTGAGCCCGCCCTGGACGACCGCGAGGTCGCACGCGGCGAGGTGGCGGTACAGGTCGTGGACGTACGCGCGGACCTCGAGCCCGTCGTGCTGCGGCAGGCTCGCCGGATCGATCCGCGGGCCCGCGACCACGACCATCCGCAGGTCGGGCACGCGCTCCTTCGCCTCCGGGAACGCGTCGATCACCCGCCGCAGCAGGTGCGCTCCGACGCCCGAGCCGCCGACGGTGACGATGCAGACGCGCTCGTCGTCGCGGTAGCCGAGCTCGCCGCGGTCGCCCAGGTCGCGCGGGGTCGAAGCCGGTCACGTAGCCGGCGAAGTCGTAGTGCTCCTCCGTCCAGTCGCGGATCAGCGGCAGGTCGGGGCCGAAGGCGCTCCGGCACGATGTCGTCGGCGATTGCCGACGAACACGGCGCGGTCGCGCACGCGCGGGAAGCGCGCGATGTGCTCGATCATCTCGGCGTTGTAGTCGGCGGTCAGGAACGCCTCGTGCTCGCCGCCGTCCTGCATCGGCAGCCAGCCGACGAAGTCGGTCAGCCAGACGTAGGCGGCGCTCTTCTGCTCCGGGTTCTCGTGCAGGTAGTAGTCGAGCTCCCACGCCTCGTCGCCGATCCAGAGGTCGTAGTCCTCGCTCGCGGACGAGGTCGTGGAAGACCATGAAGTTGGCGAGCAGGATCTCGTCCATCCGGCGGATCGCCTGGAAGCAGTGCAGGTCGTGCTCGGCCGACTCGCTCTCGATGTGGCCGGACTCGTTCGCCAGCTGCGCGCTCGCGGGGTGGATGCGCTCGCCGCGCGCCTCCAGCACCTTGGTGACCGGGTGCTGGGCGAGCCAGTCGATCTCCAGGTCCGGGTGAAGCCTGCGCAGCTCCTCGGCGATCGCCGCGTCGCGCTGCGCGTGCCCGAGGCCGATCGGCGACGAGACGTAGAGCGCGCGCTTGCGGCGCGACTTGCCGCGCACCCAGCGCGCGGGCGGCGCGCGGAGGGGCGACGAAGTCGCGCAGGAGCAGGTTGACCTTCACCGGGTCGCGCGCGTGCGGGCCGTGGCCGGAGCCCTCGAGCACGACGAGCTCGCCGCCGGTCGCCTCGGCCAGCGCGATGCCGCGACCCGGACCGGTGATCGCGTCCTCCGAGCCCTGGATCACGAGCACCGGGCAGCGGACGCGGCCGGCGAGCTCGCGCGCCGTCGTCCTCGCTCGAGGCTCTCGGCCGAGCTCCGTCGCGATCAGCGTCTCGGCGTCCGTCTCGAGCCCCCAGCCGACGCAGTCCTCGATCGGCTTCGTCGAGTGCGGCTCGTTGAACATCTGCGAGAAGAAGAACTCGAGGAAGCCGCGGTAGTCCCTCAGCCAGTAGTAGCGGTTGTACTTCGCCCAGCCCTCGTCGGTGTCGAGCTCCTCGTCCCAGGGGTAGTAGCGCGCGCTCCGCGAGGGCTCGCCGAGCGGCACGGCCGGGCAGATGAACACGGCTCCGTCGACCCGCTCGGGCTGCTCGGCCGCGAGGAGCAGCGCGCGCTGCGCGCCGAGCGAGAGCGAGACGAGCACCGCGCGCTCCGTTGCCGTCGCGTCCATCACCGCGAGCGCGTCGGCGGCGAACTCGCGCTCGCTCGTAGCCGCTCTCCGGGCCGGTCGGAGCGGCCGTTGCCGCGGCCGTCGAAGGTGAGCACGCGGCAGTGCCGGGCGAGGTAGGGGATCTGCATCTTCCAGTGGCGCGAGTGGATGATCGACCAGGTCGGCAGGAGGAAGACGGTCGGCTCGCCCGAGCCGTAGACCTCGTAGTGGAGCCTCACGCCGTCGCGCTCGACGTAGCCGGACTCGTCCGGGTAGCGGGCGCGCGTCTGCTCGCGCGCGGGGGCGCGTCAGCTCGACAGCCATCCGTCGATCCAGTCGAGGAGCTCCTGGTGCCCGGTCTCGATGCCGCCCAGGCGCTCGACGATGATGCCGATGTTGAAGGTCATCACGAGCGAGACGAGCGCGTCGAGCGGCATCTCGATCCCGAGCTCGCGGTGCGGCTCCTCGAACGCCTCGGTGAGCACGGCCCGCCACTCGGCGTTCACGCGCGCGAGGCGGGTCTGGAGCTCCGGGTTGTTCCAGGCGAGCGCCTGGAGCTCGAGCCAGACCTTCTCGTAGGCCACGTCCTCGCTCAGAGGTAGCGCATCGCCGTCCGCCACTTCTCGACGAACGGGCACGTCGGCCGCGTACAGCTCGCGCTGGCGCTCGATCAGCCGCTCGGTGAAGCGCTCGAGCGCGCGCACGAGCAGGTCCTCGTTCGAGCCGAAGTAGTAGTGGACGAGCCCGTGGTTCACGCCCGCCTCCTCGGCGAGCCGGCGGGTGGTGATGCCGGCGTAGCCGACCTCCACGAGCAGCCGCTCCGCGGCGTCGAGCAGCGCCTCCTCGGCGGCCGAGCGGGCGGCGGTCTTCTGCGGGTCGGCCAACTTAGTCATACGACTAAGTCATTCGACCAGATCTCGCTCCTCCTGTCAAGCAACCGAGGACGATCGGCCACACCGAGTTGACTTAACGGCCATACCGAGATAGGCTATCGGTCACACGAGACCCACCGCAGATGCCCACCACCTCTCTTCGCGCCCTTGCCCGTCACCTGGACGTCCCCGAGCGGACCCTGCGGCGCGCCGCGGCCCAGGGACTCGTACACGGCAAGCGTACGAGCGCGCGCCGTTTCGAAACCTCGCTGCGCGAGGAGGCGTACCTGCGCGAGCACTGGCCGCTGCTGCGTGCGTTGCGGGCCGCGCTCCGGACCGAGCCAAGCGTCGGCTCGCCGTGCTGTTCGGGTCGCTCGCGACTGGGCGCGGCGATGAGGGATCGGATGTGGATCTGCTGGTCTCGCTTTCCGACTCCTCGGCGAGGCGTGTCGCCGAGTTGTCCGCTCGGCTCGAGCGGCGGCTCGGCCGCGAGATCCAGCTCGTGCGACTCCAAGACGCTGAGACCACTCCTCTGTTGATGTACGAGGCACTGGCACGCGGGCGGGTGCTCGTCGATCGTGACCACCAGTGGCCGCGGTTGAGGTCGAGGCTGGCGGCTTGGCGGCGCCGGGCCGCCGAGGCCGAGCCGCCGCTACGGGACGCCATGGAGAGCCTCGATACCGAGGCGCCCAGATGAGCAGCCAGGCGCCGCCCGCCACGCCGTTGGAGCGAGACGACCCGGAACGAGCACGGTGGTTGAAGGCGAAGATTCGCGACCGTGTCTCGGACGTGCGTCGCCATTTCGTTGCGCTGCGGACCGCGATGGCCGAGTTCGGCGAGGACTTCGACCTCGACGTATTCACAAACGCATACGACTCCGCCGATCCGGTGCTGCTCAATCGCGTCAACGCCGTAGAGCGTGGTGTCGACAAGCTCTACAACGTGATCGCCGAGCTGACCGCCTTTGGCCTCGAGCTGGCAGAAGTGCGCCCACGTGGAGCCGAGCTCAACGCCCGCCGCGACCTCGACGACCTGCGCCGGATCGGCGTCATCGGCCCTGAGCGGGCACGCCGTCTTGATCGGCTCCGTGAGCTACGGCGCCTTCTCGTGCACGAGTACGCCACTGCGACCGCCGGTCAGATCCACGAGGCCGCCCGGATGGTCGCCGACGAGTTCGCCCCGTTCTACGACGCCTACCGCGACTGGATCGGGCGAGGCTTCAGCCCCCACGCATCCAAGAAGACCACCTGAGGTGACAAGCGGCGCACCGCTCCCCGGGCCGGGGCTACGATCCGCCGGTGAAGCTCCTCCGGCCCGCTCTCGCGCTGCTTGCGCTCCTCGCTCTCGGCCTGCTCGGGTCGGTGGCGTACGCCGCCCATCCGTCAGCGGACGGCCAGGTGGCGACGACGGCGGCGCCGGCCAAGGCGCCGCCAGCCCGCTCGCTGGCGGCGGCGACCGGCGACGACAGGCGCTACGCGCTCGCCAACGGCTGCTACGCGCTCCGCTCGCAGTCGGCGGGCGGTTTCGTCGCCAAGGCAGCCGGCGGCTATCGCGCATCGGCGGCCTCGGTCGGCGAGGCGGAGGCCTTCCGGATGCAGGCCACCGCTCTCGGCAGCTACCTCTTCTACGGGCGCGACCGCGACTTCATGGCGGCCGGCGCGCTGAACGTCGTGTCGCCCGCGGGCGACGCCGGCCCGGCGGCCGACTGGCGCGTGGACGCGAACCCGGGCGGGACCTTCACGATCACGCTGCCGTCCGCCGGCAGGGCGCTCGCCGTGGCGGCCGACAGGCTGGTCCTGGTGGAGCCCGCGGGCGCCGGAGCGTTCAGCTTCGAGCCCGCCGGCGGCTGCGCGGTCTACCCGGAGGCCGAGACGAGCGCGAGCGGCAGGCCCTTCACGAGCCGGACGGCATGGGGCCAGGTCAAGGGGATCATCGACCTCCACCTCCACATGACGGCCTTCGAGTTCCTCGGCGGCCGAGCCCACTGCGGCCGGCCATGGCATCCGTACGGGGCGCCCCATGCGCTGGTCGACTGCCCCGACCACCAGGTCGGGAACGGCTGCGGCGCGGCGCTGGAGAACGCCCTCTTCGGCAGCCCCGTCCGCTGCCACGACCCCGTTGGCTGGCCGACCTTCAAGGACTGGCCGCACCACGACTCGCTGACCCACGAGCAGACCTATTACAAGTGGCTCGAGCGCGCCTACATGGGCGGGCTGCGCGTGTTCGTGAACCTCTTCGTCGAGAACCGCGTGCTCTGCGAGCTCTACCCGCTCAAGCAGAACGACTGCGACGAGATGACCTCGGTGCGGCTCCAGAATCGCGACCTCGAGGCGCTCGAGGACTACATCGACGCCCAGAACGGCGGGCCGGGCCGGGGCTGGTTCCGGATCGTGACCGATCCGTTCCAGGCGCGGCGCGTGATCGCCGGCGGCAAGCTCGCGGTGATCAAGGGGATCGAGGTCTCGGAGCCGTTCGGCTGCCGGGTCTACAACGACCAGCCGCACTGCGACAGGGCGCGGATCGACCGTGAGCTCGACGAGGTGCACGGCTTCGGCGTGCGCCAGATGGAGCTGATCAACAAGTTCGACAACGCGCTCGCCGGCGTGGCCGGCGACAGCGGCGAGACCGGCCTGGTGGTCAACTCCGGCAACCGGCTCTCCACCGGCAAGTTCTGGCAGATGCAGGCCTGCGACGGGCCTCCGGACGAGCACGACAAGCAGCAGCCCGGCGTGTACGACCACGACGAGCGGGACATCCAGTCCAACCTGATCGAGCAGTTCCTGCCGCTGGGCGCCGCCCCGGTCTATCCGAGGAACTCGAATTGCAACGCGCTCGGGCTGAGCGCGCTCGGCGAGCACGCGGTGCGCCGGCTGATGGAGAAGCGAATCATCATCGACCCCGACCACCTCAGCGTGCGCGCACGCAAGAGCGTGATGACGCTGCTGGAGGCCGAGCGCTACTCCGGCGCGGTCTCAAGCCACAGCTGGAGCACGGCGGACGTGATCCCGCGCATCTACAAGCTCGGCGGTGTTGTGACCCCGATGAAGGAAGCGGCGCCCGACTGGATCAAGACCTGGCGCACGACGAAGGCCCAGCG
This sequence comes from uncultured Thermoleophilaceae bacterium, assembly GCA_963786845.1. GTDB lineage: Bacteria > Actinomycetota > Thermoleophilia > Solirubrobacterales > Thermoleophilaceae > JACVRW01. The sequence continues at coordinate 174,687 of CAWBAP010000004.1, read as the reverse complement.
CGACCCCCGGTTCTACTTCGGGCTCGGCTACGGCTCGGACCAGAACGGCCTCTCCTCGCAGCCCGAGGCGCGCGATGGGCCGGACGCCGTCCAGTACCCCTTCAAGTCGTTCGACGGCAGGGTGACCTTCGGGCGCCAGCGGAGCGGCCAGCGCGAGTTCGACTTCACGAAGGACGGCGTGGCCCACTACGGGCTCTTCCCCGACTGGTGGGAGGACATCCGGCGCGTGGGCGGCGGCGCCGCGGTGAGGGACATGGCGCGCGGAGCGGAGGCCTACCTCCAGGCATGGGAGCGGGTCTACGGGATCCGCTTCGGCTGCAAGCCCGCGCGCACGCCGCTGACGCGCCGGGGGCTCGGCCGCCTGCGCCTGCGCAACACCACCGCCCAGCTGCTGCGACGGGGAGGCCAGCCCAAGGTCCGCGGCAACCGGGCGTGGAGCTGGTGCGTGCGCGGCACGAAGAAGCGCGGCAGGCGGGCAGCGGCGGCGCTGACGCCCAAGGGCAGGGTCGCGCTGGTCGGCACGGGCGCGAACGTCCCGGCGCGGGTGCCGGACGGAGCCCGGCCGATGGGCAACGGGCTGTTCGTGCGCAGCGCGGGCCCGATGGCACGCTTCGTCTACGGCGTTAGCCGCGGCCGCGTGCGGTTCGCGGCCGTGGCCACACGGGCCGCGTCGTCGAACCGCACGGTGCTGCGCCGCTACGTGGGGCTGTCCGGGCTTCGCTGACCCAGCTCAGGAGGACGCTGACTCCAGCTCCTCCATGTTCTTCGTCACGACCTCCATGGTCCGGTGGAGCTCCTCGGTGGGGCTGAACTCGACGACCTCTGTGCCGGCGTAGAGGATCGGCGTGTGCCCGGGGCCGACGTAGTAGGCGTCGCCGCCCTCGAAGACCTCCTCGTCGTCTCCGGAGCGGAAGGCCAGCTTGCCCTTGATCACGTAGCCCATGTGCTCGCACTGGCACTCGTCGCCCGGCAGCCCCTTGAAGAGAGGCGTCAGGTCGGCGTCCTCGGTGTAGGTCTCGAAACCGACCGTCCAGCCATCCTCGAAGTGCTCGAAGTGGCCCTCGTAGCCCTCGAGCGTCTCGTGCTCGGACGCGGTTGCCTTCGATGCCTTCGGCATGTCGCTACCTCCTATTGGGTGGATGCGCCGTTCGCGGCTACGATGGCCCTTGAAGCGCGGTTCAAGTCAAGGCCCGAGTCGAGATGGATGGATTTCCTGAGCTGACGATCGGCGAGGTGGCGCGGCGCGCCGGAGTGGCGACGTCGTCGATCCGCTACTACGAGCGGATCGGCCTTCTTCCCGAACCCGCCCGTTCGGGAGCTCAGCGCCGCTACGACGCGGATGTGCTCGGCAAGCTGGGGTTCATCGGCGTCGCCCAGAGCGCCGGCTTCAAACTGCGCGAGATCAAGGAGCTGATCGGCGGCGTCGACGGGGCCGACGGGCTGGCCGAGCCGATGCGCTCGCTCTCGACCCGGAAGCTCGGCGAGGTCGAGGCCCTCCTCGAGCGCACCAAGGCAATGAAGGGCTGGCTGGAGGTGGCGAAGGAGTGCGGCTGCGCGACCCCGGCGGAATGCGCGCTCTTCCCCGCGCCCGGCGATCCCGCGGGCTCCGATCTGGCCCTCCGCGTCGTCCAGGTGGGCGGCAAGGACTGTCGTCGCCGCTAGCCTCCGCGCGATGCCCTCGGCCGACGCCCCACTGACCGGCAGCTGCGCCTGCGGCGCCGTTTCCTTCCAGGTGACCGCCCCGTTCGTGACCGCCGGCTATTGCCACTGCAAGCGCTGCCAGCGCCGCAGCGGCACGCTGTGGTCGCTCAATGCGATGGTGCCCGTCGAGGGCTTCGAGATCGTTGCCGGACACGATGCGGTTCGCACCTGGGAGCCGCCCGACGGGATCCCGAAGGCGTTCTGCGGCGAGTGCGGCGGCCACCTCTACTCCGATGGAGGCGACGCGTTCGGCGTGCGGCTGGGTGCGGTCGACGGGGATCCGGGCATCCGTCCCGAGTGGCACCAGTGGCTCGAGTCGGCGCCCGACTGGGAGGCGATACCGGACGACGGCCTCCCGCGCTTCCAGCGCCTGCGCGACTAGGCGGCCGGCGGCGATGGACTGGTCGCGCACCGTGCACTGCCTCGGCGACCTGCACGCCGGCGCCATCACGCTCGAGCGCCTGAGCGCGGTGAGCCGTGACCTGGCGCGGCTGAGGACGCCGGCGCTCCACCTCCAGATCGGCGATGCGACCGAGGCCGGCAGGGCGGCGGAGGACGAGCTCGCGCTGGAGTTCCTGGATCGCATGCCGGGGCGATGGGTGACGGCGCTCGGGAACCACGACGTGCTCCGCAACGAGAGGACGGTCGCCGACTGGGCGCGCGCCTACGGGCAGAGGTCGCAGAACTTCGCGGTCGAGCTCGGTTTCGTGCGCCTGATCGTCGTGGGCCCGGATCGCACCGAGCCGGGGAAGCGCGCCGGCCGCCTCTCGCCGGCCACGCTCGCCTTCCTCGACCGCGAGCTCGAGCGCGCGGACGGGGACTGCTGGATCGCCTGCCACTGGCCGCTCTTCCACACGGTGATGGGCGACCCGAGGCTCCACTACACCTCCGCGATGGACGCGTTCTACGCGAAGCCGCGGGCGCGCATCAGGGAGCTTCTCCTCGAGCACCGGAACGCGAAGCTCTGGATCTCCGGCCACACGCACTCGCCGCTGAGCGCCCCGGGCCTGATCCGGCGCGCGCGCCTGGCGCCGAAGCGCTCGATCGTGGCGATCAACGCCTCGGCGCTCGTCGGCATCGGACGGCGGCGCAACCCGCGCGCGCCGCTCTGCTCGCTCTTCCTGACCCACCGGCCGGGGCGAGTCGAGGTGCGCTGCCGCGACCACCGGGCGGAGGCGTGGCGGAACATCCGCGGGCGCCGCGTGGTGGAGATCAGGCCGGCTAGAGGCTGAGCCAGGCGGCGAAGAGCCGGCGCGCCAGGGGAATCATCGCGGCCTCGTGCTCGGCGACCTGCGCGAGGAGCGGGTCGAGTGCGCCCGGGCCGAGCGTCGTCTCGAGGCTGGCGGCGTAGGCCGGGACCTCGCCCCACTCGGTGGCGAGCTCGAGTGGTACCTCGATGTGGAACTGGAGCCCGTAGGAGCGCCCGACGCGGAACGCCTGGTTCGGGTACATGGCAGAGCCCGCGAGGAGCGTCGCGCCGGGCGGCAGCTCGAACGTGTCGCCGTGCCACTGGAGCGCCGGGAAGCTCGGCGGCGCGCTCTCGAAGACCGGGTCCGTGCTCGCGGCGGGCGTGAGCTCCACGGGGAGGACGCCGACCTCCGGCTCATCCCCCTTGAACACGCGCGCGCCGAGCGCCGAGGCGAGCAGCTGGGCACCCAGGCAGACGCCCCACACCGGGACGTTCGCTGCGACGGCGTCGCGCAGCAGCTTCTTCTCGGCCGCGAGCCACGGATGGACGGCCTCGTCGTAGGCGCCCATCGGCCCGCCCATCACCACGATGCCCTCGAAGCCGCGCCAGTCCGGAAGCGGCTCGCCCTCGTCGAGCTCGACGCGGACGAGCCCGAGCCCGCGCGCCCGCAGCTCGTCCTCGTACGCCGCCGGGGGCTCGCACGCGATGTGCTGGAGCGCGAGCACGGCGGGCTCCATGGGCCGGCCCTCTCTGGACCCGGCTACGCCGCGCTCTTGGCGCTCTCGAACGCCTCCGCGACGCCCTTGGCGTTCGCGCCGGCGCCCACCTCGAGCACGAACGGCGTTCCGCGAACCGTGACGGTCACCGTCTTGCCGACCGCCAGGCGCTTGAGCTCGATCGAGTCGACCTCGCTGAGCGGCGCGGCGCTGACGAGCTCCTTGACCTCGCCGCCGATGCCGAGCCCGACCGGAGAGCTGATCTTCAGCGACAGGAGGCGCCGGTCCGTGACCGCGAGCGCCATCGGGCTCGTGATCTCGAAGCCCGACTCCTCCGCGGCCTCGACGTTCTGCTGCTGCTTCTTCCCGCCGATTGCCCCGCCGATGGCGCCCGCGAGGGCCCCGCCGCCGGGCGACGCCGCCGTCTGGGTCCATCCGCGCGGCCTGGCGACGATCGCCGCGAGCACCTCCTCGCCCTGCTCCAGATAGGGCGCGGCGCCCTCCTTGATCTTCGCTTCCGCCCGGGCCATGAACGCTCCTCCGTGATCGCTTGCGGCGATCCTATGCCGCATGTCCGGGGCGCGCTAGTCGCTGAGCGGGAGCTCTTCCTCGAGCGTCTCCAGCACATGGTCGGCGCCGGCCTCGCGCAGCGCGTCCGCGTCGAAGTGGCCGGTGGCGACCGCGATTGCGGTGCATTCGGCCGCGTGCGCCGCGCTGATGTCGAGCGGCGTGTCGCCGATCACGAAGATGTCGCTGTTCGGCACGTCCCGGCCGAGCATCGCCTCGCCGCGCTGCACGGCGCTGCGGACTATCCCGGGGCGCTCGACTCCGGCCGTCGCGTAGGCGCCGAACGTGAACCAGCGGTTGAGGTCGCCGCGGGCGAGCTTCACGTGCGCGGCCCCGTCGCCGTTGCCGGTGATCAGGCCGAGCAGGTGGCCGTCGCGGCTCAGCTGCCGGAGCCGCTCGGGCACGCCGGGCAGGACGCGGTAGCCCTCGCTCGCGGCCACGGCCTCGGGCAGGTGCTCGAGCCTCCGCTGGATCAGCTGCGCCAGCTCGCGAGCGGTCGGCTCGCGGTGCATCACGGCCTCGAAGGTCTTCGCCCCCACGTCGGGGTCGGTCATGCCGGCGTCGGTGAACTCGCCGATGTCGGCCGGGATCCCGTACAGCTCGTCGAACGCCTGCTTCCACGCCACCGCCCCGGCGCCGCCGGTCGAGACGAGCGTGCCGTCGATGTCGAAAAGCAGTATCCGCGGCGAATCCGGCATTGGCCGAGGATAGTCAGGGCTCGGTGAGGACCTCTGCGCCGTTGGCGCTCGTGAGCAGCACCACCATGCGCTCCACGCCGCCCGGGTAGTGCACGATGCAGCGGCGCACGGAGTGCGCGGGCTTCGGCACCCGGCCGGAGCAGCGCACGGAGGCGCTCTCGTCGTTGCGGACGCCGATGTAGCGCTGCTTCAGGAGACGCTCCGCGGCGCGGGTCGCGAGCGGGTGGGCCGACAGGATGTCGAGCTGCGCCCGCGGGGCGGCGCCGCTCGCCGCCATGCGGTCGTCGTCGTCACCGCCAACGAGGACCGCGCCCGCCACGCCCGCGGCCACCAGCGCGGCGACACCGAGGGCGATCGCCACCTGCCGCCCGCTCGGCCGGGGATGGCTCAGCTCGCCCTCGCCCGTTTCGAGGAACCGGTACCCGCACTGCGCGCAGGTCCGCGCCCGAGCGGGCGCCGGAGCATCGCAGTGAGGGCAGGCGGTGTCCGTCATCAGGCCGGCCGCGGGTCGCCGATCCAGTAGCGCGGGCCCGGGCCGCGCGCGGCCGCGCGGTCGCCCGGGTTGGCGAGCTTGCAGCGGCCGAGCGAGAGGCAGCCGCAGCCGATGCATTCGGTGAGCCCCGCCTTGAGGCGCTCCAGCTCGCCGATCCGCTCGTCGATCCGGCTGCTCCATGCGCTGGAGAGCTTCGTCCAGTCGCCGCGGTTCGGCACGCGGTCCGCGGGCAGCTTCGCGAGCTCCTCGCGGATCTCGTCGAGGCTCAGGCCCACCCGCTGGGCGAACACGATGAAGGCCACGCGGCGGATCACGGGCCGCGCGAAGCGGCGGTGACCCGAGGAGGCCCGCTCCGAGCCGATCAGCCCGCGCTCCTCGTAGTAGCGGAGCGCCGATGCCGCAACGCCGCTGCGGGCGGACAGCTCGCCGATCGTGAGCAGGTCGTCCATCTCGACGATCGAAGCACAGACGGCACTTGACTTCAAGTGCACTTGAAGTTGCATCATGGGGACATGACAGTTCAGGCACTCGAGAACACGAGGCTCGAAGGCAGCGTCGCCGTCGACGCCTTGGTGGGCGAGATCGGCAACTGGGAGGGCGTGGAGGTGGCGCCCGAGCCGCGCTTCGGCGGGCCGATGTTCCAGCTCGGCCGGCGCCAGCTGGGACATCTGCACGATGCCGGCGAGCGCGGCGCCTTCGCCGACATCCCGCTGCCCCGAGCGCTGCGCGACGAGCTGATCGCGGCCGGGCGCGCCCGCCCGCACTCGGCGATGCCGGACTCGGGCTGGCTCAGCGTGCCGGTCCGCACGGCCGCCGACCTGGCCGGCGCGGTGGAGGTCTTCCGGCTCGCCTACGAGCGCGGGCGCCGCCAGGGGGCGCGCGCAGACCGCGTGATCCCGGGGCTGCTCGCCTCGCGGCCGGAGCCCCTGCCGTTCGCCCCGTCGCTCCACATGCGCGCCTTCCTGCTCCAGCGGAGCGCGGGCGACATCCAGGTCTACAACTCGCCGGCGGCGGCCTTCGAGCCCGCGCGCCAGTACCTCAACCATCGCCACGAGGCCGGGTTCGGCCCGGCGCGCGGACCACTGTTCGTGCACGAGGCGGACCGCGCCGCGGTGGCCGAGCACCAGCAGGTCCGGGCCGCCTTCTCGCGGCGGCACACCCTCGACGGCGACTTCGAGGCGATCCCGGTGCCGGGCCACACGCCCGGCGCCACGGCCTACCTCTGGGATAGCGGCCGGCACCGGGTGCTGTTCACGGGCGACACGATCTATCTCAGCGACGGCGAGTGGCGGGCGGCCGTGCTCGACTCGAGCGACCGCGCCGCGTACATCCAGAGCCTGCGGCTGCTGCGCGAGCTGGACTTCGACGTGCTCGTCCCCTGGGCCGCGACGGCCGGCGAGCCCTATCACGCACTGACGAGCCGGGCCGACGCGCGCGGCCGGATCGACGCGATCGTCGAGCGGCTCTCGCAGGGCGAGACTTCCTGACGGTGCCGCTAGCGGACCTTGACCGAGCGCTTGGCCGTGACGGCGGTCTGGCCCGGCGCGGTCAGCTTGACCGCGAGCGAGGCGGGGAAGGGCTTCTTGGCGTTCTTCACCTTCTTCGCGTAGGCGCGCGCCAGCTTCAGCTTCAGGCTGCCGCCGCCTGCGGCGGTGCAGCGGCCCTTGCCGGCGGCAATGCCCACGGTCTTCTTCTTGGTCTTGATGCCGAGTTTGGCCGCGACCTTCTTCGTGATGCTGAGCGTGCCGGCCGCCGCGGAGTCGACGCGTGCACTCGAACTTAACGGGCGCGCCCTTCGCGAGGCTGGCCTTCTTGAAGGTGGCGCCGCTCTTGGTCAGGAGCGTGGCGACGAGTGAGGCTGGGCCGGGGGGCGTCGGAGGCTCCGGCGGTCCAGGCGGCCCCGGCACGATCCCGCCAACGCAGCCGTTCAGGGAGCCCTGGCCGTCCTGGTTCGGACACAGGTCGACGGCTCCGTAGACCCCGTCCTTGTCCGGATCCTCCTGCACGGCGGGCAGGCAGCCGTTCGGGAGCGTGCCCTTCACGTTCGGGCATTGATCCGTGCCGTTGTTGGGCACACCGTCGCTGTCCGTGTCTGGACCGGCGAGTGTCGTGAACGTGACGTCCTTGAACGTGCTGTTCGCCCCGGCGTCGTATGTGAACTTCCACCGCAGGGTGTAGGTGGTGTTGGGGTCGTATGCGAACGGGACGTAGCCGCTCGTTGGGACCGAGGCTCTCGCCCGTGCCGAACACCTGCCAGAGGTCGAAGGTGTTCGGAATAGCGCTGTTCCAGCCGGCGCCGAGATCCGTGCACGTTGCGATCGGGGCCTCGGCTGGTGCAATCGTCCCGTCGTAGAGCTCGAAGCAAAGGTTCCCCGGCTTGAAGGCGCTGTACAGGTTCGCGAAGAACTCAACGCGGTTCTCCCGTCCCCGCCGGGTTTGGGTTCGCCTTCCAGAACGGGACCGCAGCCGGCTCGCGCGCGAAGTAGATGAACGGGTTGCTCGGTGTGCCCGCGGGAAGACGTTCGCCCACACGAAGCTCCCGTCCGGGGTTCGCGTACACGCCGGTGGCGTCGGTCAACCAGGTGAAGCCGTGACCCGGGCTCGGTGCGCCCGCGCCGATCAACGGCGCGCTCGACTTCACCGGCACGAAGATCCAGAAGAACTGGCCGTTCGCGAGCGGCCGGAAGCCGAATTCCGTCCGCCCTGGCGGTACGGCGAGGTCGTCGGCTGCGTCGGGCAGTAGGGGCCGCTCGAGCCCAGGAAGCTCCAGCTCTGGGGGCCCAGGTCCTGCCAGGGCGTGTCCTGGTTGTTGACCCGCGGCAGCCCCCAGCAGCGGATCTGCCAGCTCGTTCGACCGCTGCGTGCTCGGCGGGAGGATCAGGGTGGTGACCACGTTCGAAGAGCCCGAGCCGCACGGGTTCGCCCGTGGGATCGCGACGAGCAACGCCGTCCAGTACGGGTCGTTCACCTTCGGCACGGACGGAAGGCCGCCGTACGAGGCGCTGCCGGAGACCATGACCTCGGTGTAGGCGCTGCCGAGGATCGCGGTCGAGCAGTTCAGGCCGGTCTGCTGGATGAAGTTGCCGGCGATCCGCTCTCGCTTCGCCGGTTCGAGCGCAGAGGCCTGCTCGTGCGGCTCGGGTTGCCGCGCGGCAACCATGGACATACATCTGACGGCGCAGCGAGGCGCGACGCGAGCGGTCGGCTCGCGCCGCGCGATCCCGCTCGCGTCGTCGCACCTGATCGTCGAGCGCCGTGGCGCCGTTTCGGCCCGGCTGTTCCCATCCCAGCGTGCGAAGCGCCGCCTCGGGCTGATGCGCGGCGCTCGCATCTCGCTGAGAGCGTCCGCGGTCGACGCCGCCGGCTTGAGAGCAACCGCGCGGCGCTTCCTCCGCTTCCGACGCTAGACGCCGCCGCTAGGCGTCGCCCTCGGCCGGCGCGACGCGTCGCGTGAGCACCGACGGCTCCACGCGGAGGACGCGCGCCGGCCATTCGGGCAGCCACCAGTTCCAGCGGCCCATCAGCGAGATCACCGCCGGCACGACCAGCGCCCGGATGATCGTCGCGTCGAGCAGTATCCCGGCGCCGAGGCCCGTGGCGAACATCTTCAGGTCGGTGCCGGGGCTGGATCCCATCGCCACGAAGGTGAGGAACAGGATCAGCGCCGCGCTGGTGACGAGCCGCCCGGTGCGCCCGATGCCGGTGATCACGGCCGTCTCGGTGGAGCCGGTGCGGTCGTACTCCTCCCGCATGCGCGAGAGGATGAAGACCTCGTAGTCCATCGAGAGCCCGAACAGGAAGGCGAAGATCATCAGCGGCATCCAGGAGGGGATGGACCCCGTGGCCTGGATGTCCCAGATCAGCTCCGAGCCGTAGCCGTGCTGCCAGACGAGCACGAGCACGCCCCACGCCGCGGCGACGCTGAGGATGTTGAGCACGATCGCCTTCAACGGCAGCAGCAGCGAGCGGAACGCCCGCGCGAGCAGGATGAACGTGGTGATGGTGATCAGCGCGATCATCAGCGGGAAGCTGCCGTACACCGCGTCGATGAAGTCGGCGTTGGAGGCCGGCTGGCCGCCGACGCGGACGTCGGGTCCCACGCCGTGCGCCGCCTCGCGGACGCCCTCCAGCGTGGCCTCGCCCTCGGCCGTGCCGCTGTCGGGGATCGGGATCGCCTCGACGAGCGCGGTCCCGTCGCGCCGCCACTGCGGCTGGTCGGGCGCGACGGCGCCGTGGACCCCCTCGACAGCGCCGACCGCGGTGGCCACCTGGGCCGGGTCGCTGCCGCCCTCGACCAGGATCTCGTGCGGCAGCAGCGCCCCCTCTCCGATCCCGGCCTCCTCGAGTGCCACCAGGCCGTCGCGGGCATCGCCCGACTTGGCGACCGTGTCGGCATCCGATGCGCCGAGCTGGAGGTCCGTGGCAGCCACGACGAGCGCGAGCACCACGGCCATGCCCGCGGCGGCCGCGATCCAGCGGCGGCGGGACACCATCTCCGCCCAGCGCGTCCAGGCGCGGCTCGCCTTGTCATCCGTGCGGCGGTGCGGCCAGTCGAGTCGCCCGCCGACCTTGGCCAGGACGACGGGCAGCAGCGTGATCGCAACGAGCGTCGAGACGAGCGGGATCAGCATCCCGCCGTAGCCCATCGAGCGCAGGAACGGCAGCGGCAGCGCGATCAGCGCCAGCAGGCCGATGGCCACGGTGATGCCGCTGAACACGACGGCGCGGCCCGCCGTCTCCATCGCCTTCTGAACCGCCTCGTCACCGCTCCGCCCGTGCGAGCGCTCCTCGCGCCAGCGGGAGACCACGATCAGCGAGTAGTCGATCGCCACACCCAGGCCGAGCAGCGCGATCAGGAACTGCACGATCGGGGAGACGGACGTGAGCTCGGTGAGCCCGAGGAGCAGCAGGAACGTGGTCATGATCGAGACGACCGCCATGAAGATCGGGACGATCGCCAGGAACGACGCGAACACGAAGGTGAGCACCGCGAGCGCGCCCAGCCCGCCGAGCACGGCCTCGAGCAGCAGCCCGGGGCCCTCGCTGTCCGCGCCGCTGTCCTCGAACAGCGCGTCGAAGCCGGTCAGGTGCACGGGCTGGCCCGCGACCGACGCGGCCTTCAGCGCCGCGCTCGCCGCCTTCTCGGCCGCGGGGTTCTCACCAAAGGCCGAGTCGGGGTCGGGCTGCGGGTAGACGAGGGCGAATGTCGTGCGGCCGTCGTCGGAGACGAACGCTTTGTCGCCGGTGGAGGCGTAGGAGACGAGCCGCGAGCCCGGCAGCGCCTTCTCCAGCGACCGGTCCATCTTCGCCAGGTCGGCGCGTACGCTCGGCGAGTCGGCGCGCGTGCCCTCCGGCAGTTGCACCACCGGAACCAGCGGCATCGTGTCGCCGCCCGTTCCGCGGTACTTCTGAGCAATCGTCTGGTTGGTCTCCCAGCCCTCCTTGTTGGGGACCGAGAACTCCGGATCCAGAGCGTCAGTGGCCGGGCCGGACGCCATCACGCCGGCGATCGTGAGAACGACCCAGGTGAGCACGACCGTGCGCTTGTGTGCGAGGACCCAGCGGGTGAGCGAGGACACCGTCTACCTCCGTGCAGATTGCTTGCGAGCCAAGATCATTACAAATCGAAACGATATATAGCAGGAATAGGTCCGCCGTGTAATCTTCTCTTAATGGCGGAGGGGAAGGACGAGCTCCGGGTGGAGCCGCCGGTGGCCGAGCAGGCGCCGCGAAGCGTCGGCTTCCTCATATCGCAGCTCGGCTTCTTCTCCTCGAGAGGCTTCATGGAGGCGCTCGCGCCGGTCGGCATCGATCCGCGGGAGTTCCTTCTGATGCGGTTCGTGGCGACCGACGAGGGCCAGTCGCAGCAGGCGCTGGCGGAGCGGCTCGGCATCCCCGCGAGCCGGATGGTCGCCCTGGTGGACCACCTGGAGGCGAACGGCCTCGTCGAGAGGCGGCCCGATCCGGAGGACCGGCGCGTGCGCGGGCTGCACCTCACGAGGAAGGGACGCGGGGCTTTGGAGCGGGCCGGAAAGATCGCCATCGACTATGAGACCCGGCTCTGCGCCGGAATTAATCGCGAGGAGCGTGAAGTTCTGATTGATTTGCTCCAGAAGCTCCAGGTGACCCAGACCGAGCTGGGCGGCGTGCACCCTGGACTGGGAAAGGACTGACGCACATGGCGAAGCTCCTCGTACACCTGGCGACAGGCCCCGAGAACCCCACGCGCGGCGCGCTCGCCCTGCTGGTGGCGCGGACGGCCGCGGCAGAGGGCCATGACGTGCAGGTCTTCATCGCCGGCGACGGCGTGCAGTACGCCCGGCCCGCCACCGCGTCGACCGTCCAGGGCGTGGGCACCGGCAGCTTCGGCGAGCACTGGTCGGCGATCGTGGCCGCCGGGGTCCCGATCTTCCTGTCGGGCCTGTCGAGCAACGCGCGCGGTCTCGAGCCCGACGCGATCGCCGACGGCGCCGAGATGGCGCCGCCCACGAAGCTCGTCGAGCTCGCCGTCTGGGCCGACTCGACGCTGACGTACTGATGCCCGCCCGAGCAGTCGTCGTCGCACCGGGCGAGGGCGTCCCTTTCGGCAACGTCGAGTTCCTCGGCCTGAGCGAGCACTCGCCGCGCTTCAACGTCAGCGTGATCACGATGGCGCCGGGCGCGCACGGCCCCGAGATGCACTCGCACGCCGACGAGGACGACTCGTTCTACATCCTCGACGGAGAGCTGACCTTCCACCTCGACGAGGAGGAGGTGGCCGCGCCGACCGGGACGTTCGTGCTGGTGCCGCCGGGCGTGAACCACACCTTCAGCAACCCGCTCGACCGCCCCACCCGCGTGCTGAACATCCACGCGCCGGCCGGCTTCGACCGGCGCCTGCTCGGCGACTGACTAGGGTTCAGCCCGTGGGACTCTCACCATCATCAGGCGGGCCGCCCTCGCGACGCTCCCGCGAGCGCCGCGCCTACCAGCTCGTCCTGCTCGGCAGCGCCACCGGCGTGATCGCCGTCGTGGGCTTCGTGCTCGCGGCCGTCGGCGTGATGGGATTCGGGATCCCGTTCATCGCCGCCATCATCGCCGTGGTCTGCGGCCTCCTGTTCCGCCGCACGACCGGCTGACTCGGACGCCCGCGCCGCGCGAGTCGGCGCGGGGATCAGCGCGGCCGCTCCGATCACGAGCAGGAAGGCGAACACGCGGACGGCGACCTCGAGCGTGTGGCTGCCGAGCGGGTCGCCGAAGACGACGATCCCGGCGGGGATGGCGGACGCGTTCCCCGCGATCGAGGTGACGGCGATCACGGGCACCGCCGGGCCGATCTGCAGCGAGCGGGCCGAGGCGAAGAACGCCACGATCCCGCCGAGCAGCGCCACGTAGAGGTAGGGGCTGAGCAGCACCTCCGCGAGCGTGGTGTCGACCTTCCCGCTGAGCGCCTTCACCGCGACGTGCGTGCTCGTGAAGAGGAGGCCGGCGGCGAGCCCGAGCAGCACGCCGCGCTCTGTCTTCCGGCGCTCGCCGCGGCAGGACAGGATGAGCACGACGCCCAGCGCGACCAGCGCCGCCTCGAACGCGAGCATCGCCGCCACCGAGTAGTCCGCGCTGTCCTGGCCGGAGCGCGCCTCGCCGGTGCCCGCAAGGAGCGCGAGGCCGACCGAGGTGAGGATCACGCCCGCCCACTGGCGCCGTTCCAGGTGGAAGCCGAAGAAGCGCTCGGCCACCACGCCGAGCAGGACCAGCCCGCCGGCGAGCACCGCCTGGACGAGGGACAGCGCCGCGAGCGTAAGCGCGCCGACGTGACACAGGTAGGCCACGACCGCGAGCGCGTAGCCGATCGACCACCACTTCGAGCGGAACAGCGCGACGGCGCTGTGCAGCGGGTGGCGCACGTCCACGTCCGGCGCCTCGACCGCGCCTCGGTGGCGCAGCAGGAATCCGACCTGGCTCACCAGAGCCGACACCCCGGCAAGCACGAGCCCCAGGAAGAGCGTCACTCGACGCCCTTTCCCGGGGCTCTGCCCTCCTACACGGCTATACGGCTACTGCAGCCAGGCGTCGACCTTGTCCCTGTTGTCGGCCACCCACTCGGCTCCGGCCTCCTCCGGATCCTGCTTGTCCCCGGCGATCGCCTTCGCGACGAGCTCCTGGTCCTCGTTGGTGAGCTCCATCTTCTTCAGCATGTCGTACGCCGGCGATCCGCTGTCCGCGAACTTCTTCGAGAACAGCTTGTTGATGATCGTGATGTCGTACTCACAGTTGTACTGCTCGGGGTCGCCACCTTCCTTGGCGTCGTCCTTGCAGTCCTTGTTCGCCTCGGTACGCGGCGGCAGCTTGACCTCGGCCAGCTCGTACTCCTGGTTGAGGTACTGCGGCGTGTACCAGTAGAAGAGGACCGGCTCCTCCTGCTTGTAGGCCTGGCTCCAGCGCGCCACCTGGGCCGGCTCCGCGCCGGCGGTCACGTGCTTGAAGTTCAGCCCGAGGGCCTTGATCAGCTCCTTGTCCTTCTGGACGTAGGAGGGGTCGCCGCCCAGGAACATGCCCTGGTCGCCGGACTCGGGGGTCTTGAAGAGATCCTCCTTGCCCTTCAGGCCCTCCCAGGTCTCGAACTCCGGATTCGCGTCCATCAGGTACTTCGGGATGAACCAGCCGATGTGGCCCTCCACCCCGAGCGGCCCGCCCTGGACGACGGTGCCGGCCTTCTCGATGTACTGCTCGTACTCGTCGGTGTGCTGCCAGTCCTCGAGCGCGGCGTCGACCTTGCCGTCGGCCATCGCCTGGAAGACCGGGATCTCCGCGATCTTCGTGATCTCGACCTCGCAGCCCAGATCCTCCTCGAGCACGGCCTTCGCGATGTAGGTGTTGGCGGTCGAGCCTGCCCAGGCCTGCTCGTTCAGCACGACCTTGCCGCATTCCTTGCCGCTGGAGGCACTGCCTCCGCCGCTCGGCTCGTCCTTCTCCTCACCGCAGGCCGCTACGAACAGCGCCAGCATCAGCGCCATCACCACGGCCCACATGTGCCTGTGGGTCTTCAAACTGCCCCTCCTCCTGGTTGCAATTGCTGTCTTCTCCTGCCCTGTGTCACGCGGTCGAGCGCGATGCCGAGCGCGAGGATCGCGAGCGAGGCCACGACTCCGAGCCCGAACTCGTTGCGCTGGAGCCCGCGCGCCACGAGGTCACCGAGCGCGCCGGAGCCCACCAGCCCTCCGATCACGACCACCGCGAGGACCATGATGATTCCCTGGTTCACGCCGAGCATGATGCTCTCGCGCGCGAGCGGGACCTTGACCTTGCCGAGCACCTGCAGGCGCGAAGCGCCGAACGCCTGCGCCGCCTCCACCGGCGCCGCCGGCACGCTGCGAAGCCCGGACGTCACCAGCCGGATCACGACCGGGATCGCGTACAGGACCGAGGCGATCACACCCGGCACGCGGGACACCGGCATCAGGTAGATGAACGGGATGATGTAGACGAGCTGGGGAAGCGTCTGGAGCGTGTCGAGCAGCGGCCGCAGCAGCTTCTCCACCCGCGGGCTCTCGGCCGCCCAGATGCCGATCGCGATCCCGATCACCACGGCGATGGCGGTCGCCACGAGCACCTGTGACGCGGTGTCCATCGCCGGCTCCCAGACGCCCATGACGCCGATCGCCGCGAGCATCAGCAGCGCCGTGACGGCGGGCCGAAGGCCGCTCAGCACGTACGCGATCGCGGTGAGGCCGCCCAGCACGATGAACCAGGGCGTGGCCACCAGGAGCTTCCGCACCGGCTCCAGGAAGTACTCGAGGATGAAGTTGCCGAGCGGGTCCGTGATGCCGAAGATGAACGAGTCCGGGTCCTGGATGTAGTCGAGCCCGTCCTGGATCCAGCCGAGGATCGTCGACTGGATGTCCGCCGTGTAGATGCTGCTGGCGGTCTCGAACTCCTCGGGATAGATGTCCTGCGCGCCGAGCGCCTTCGCCGCCACCACGATCGCCGCGATCGCGGCGAAGGTGATCAGCGTGACCTTCCGGGCGCGCCGCTTGCCCTCGTCGGTGAGCTGTCTCCGGGCCGGGTCGGTCCGGTCGGCGATCGCGGAGGTCGCCCGGTCGAGCGCGATCGCCATGATCACGATCGCGACGCCGGCGAGGAGGGCGAGCGCGGGGTTCGAGTAGAGCCCGTTCGTCACGACGTCGCCGAGGCCGCGCCCGCCGATCAGGCCCGCGATCACGACCAGCGAGAGCGCGAACATGATCGTCTGGTTGAGCGCCAGCAGGAGCTGCCGGCGCGCGAGCGGCAGCTGGACCTTGAAGAGCGTCTGCGCCGAGGTGGCGCCGAGCGCCTGAGAGGCCTCCACCGACTCCGGGGTCACGCCGCGGATGCCGAGCGCGGTGATGCGCACGGCGGGCGGGATCGCGTAGATCAGCGTGCAGATCACCGCCGCGGCCGGACCCACCGAGAAGACGATCACGACGGGCATGAGGTAGGCGAAGGCGGGCACGATCTGCATGGCGTCGAGCACCGGCGTGATCGCGCGGTGGAAGCGCTCGTTGCGTCCCGCGAGGACGCCGATCGGCATGCCGATCGCGAGCGAGATCAGAACCGCGGCCGACATCAGCGCGAGCGTCTGGACGCTCTGCTCCCAGAGGCCCATCAGCGCGAACGAGACGAACGCGCCGAGCACGATCAGCGCCGCGCGCCAGCCGCCGTAGCGGAGCACGACCAGCGTCCCGGCGGCCAGGGTGCCGACCCAGGTGAGCCAGAGGAGCGCGTCGAGCACCGCGGTCACGAGCCAGTCGGCGAACGCGCGGAAGCCGTCGAGCATCGCGAAGAACGGGTTGGAGCCCTCGGTGCGCTGCTCGAGCAGCCAGTCCTGCGCGCTGTCGAGCTTCCCGGGCAGCTCCGCCCAGACGAGCGAGCCGGGCCAGGGCGAGTCGTTCTTGAAGAAGAGGTAGGCGATGACCATCAGCGCCACGAGCGCGCCCACCTGGGCGCCGCGGCCGCGGAAGCGCGACGTGGGCGCGGCGAACGCCGGAGCGCGGAGCCTGCCGCTAGCTACTGCCATTGGCGCCGCGGCCGCCGCTGGAGCTGTCCGGATCCTCGGACAAGGCGCGCAGGATCGACACGCGGTCGACGACGCCCACTACGCGCCCGTCCTTCATCGCGCGAACCGGCTGCTCGGTCGACGCCACCAGTGGAAGGGCTTCCTTCAGCGTGGTGGTCACGGGGAGCTCGGGTCCGCTGTCGGCCTCGCCCGGCTTGGGGTCGCGCATGATCCAGCGCAGCGTCAGCACGTGGGTGCGCGGGATGTCGCGCACGAAGTTCTCGACGTACTCGTCGGCGGGCGACCCCACAAGCTCCTCCGGGGTGCCGAGCTGCACGATGGCGCCGTCGCGCATGATCGCGATGCGGTCGCCGAGCCGGAGCGCCTCCGGCAGGTCGTGCGTGATGAAGAGCATGGTCTTGCCGGTCTCGACCTGGAGGCGGCAGACCTCGTCCTGCATGTCGCGGCGGATCAGCGGGTCGAGCGCGCTGAAGGGCTCGTCGTAGAGCATCGAGCTCGGGATCCACGGCGAACGCCCGCGCGACTCCCACGCGCTGCTGCATGCCGCCCGAGAGCTGGGCCGGGAAGGAGCTCGCGACGTCCTGGAGGCCGACGAGGTCGAGCACCTCGCTGGCGCGGCTCAGCCGCTCCGGCTTCGCGACGCCCTGGATCTCGAGGCCGAAGGCCACGTTGTCGATCACGGTGCGGTGGGCGAGCAGGCCGAAGTGCTGGAACACCATCGAGACGCGGTGGCGGCGCAGCTCGCGGAGCTCCTCCGAGCTCGCGCCGGTCACGTCCTGGTCGCCGATCCGGACCGTGCCGGCCGTCGGCTCGATCAGCCGGATCAGCGTGCGGACGAGCGTCGACTTGCCCGAGCCCGACAGCCCCATGACGACGAACACCTCGCCGGGCCAGACGTCGATCGAGATGTCGCGCACGGCCGCCACGCAGCCGGTCTTCTCGCGCAGCTCCGCCCGGGAGAGGTCGGCGTCGGGAGTGCCGACGACCTTGTCGGCCTTCGGCCCGAACACCTTCCAGACGCCCTCGGCGTGAAGCAGCGGCTCGCCGGTGCGATCGAGGGCCGGGGGGCTTCAGGGGTCTCCACGGCCGCGGAGCCGTGCGAGTCACTCACGGCGCGATGATATATCAGGCCGGGCGGCCCGCGCCAGCCCTGAGATTAGGCGTGGATTAGGACCGTCTGGAGCTCGGTCAGCGTTTCCATGGGATAGCTCCCGCCGACGCGGCCGATCCCGCTCTCGGAACGGGCACGCCCGCCCCACGGCAGGTGCGGCTCCCAGTAGTTCGTCGTCTCGTTGATGTTCACGAGTCCCATCGGCACCGAGTCCGCGTAGCGCATCCCGGCGCCCAGGTCGCGCGTGAAGATCGCCGCCATGAGGCCGAAGGTCTGCGCGTTCGTCTGCTCGATGGCCTCCTCGAGCGAGCCGATTCCGACGACCGGCGCGATCGGGCCGAAGGTCTCCTGGGTGACGGCGATCGAGTCGAGCGGCACGTCGTTCAGGATGGTCGGCTGCCAGTAGAGGCGGGTCGGGAAGCCCTCGGCGCGGCTGCCCCCGGTCACGACGGTCGCCCCTCGCTCCACCGCGTCGGCCACGTGAGCGTCCATCTTCACGGCGCCCGGCTCGTTGTTCACCGGTCCCATCGTGGTGGCGTCGTCGAGCGGGTCGCCGAGGCGGACCTCGTTCGCCACCTCCGCCGCGAGCAGCTCGACGAACTCCGCGCGCACTGCTTCGTGCACGAGGATCCGCTCCGCCGCCGAGCAGCTCTGGCCGGCGCCGAGGAACGACCCGACGCGCGCGGCCTCGGCCGCGGCCGGGAGGTCCGCGTCGTCCATGACGACGAGCGGCCCGTTGCCGCCCATCTCGAGCAGCTGCGCCTTGCCGGCGGCCTGGCGCGCCACGATCAGCCCGGTCTCGGTCGAGCCGGTGAAGGCCACGGCGTGGGTCCCGGGGTTCACGGCCAGCTCGTCGCCGACCTCCGGGCCCGGCCCGATCACGAAGTTGAAGACACCGGGCGGCAGGTCGGCCTCCGCGACGCACTCGGCGAGGACGCCGGAGCAGACGGCCGTGGAGGGGGCGGGCGTCCAGACGACCGTGCATCCGCAGGCGAGGGCGGGCGCGAGCACCTCGGCCGGCATCGTGTAGGGCCAGTTCCAGGGCGTGATCAGGCCGAGCACGCCGCGCGGCCGGCGGAGCAGGAGCACGCGGCGCCCGGGGGCGGCGCTCTGCGGGATCGTGCCCTCGACGCGCTTGCCGTCCTCCGCGGCCATGCGGAAGAACTCGACGAGCTCGCCCACCTCCACCTCGGCCTCCGCCTTCAGCGGCTTCCCCTGGTCGAGCGTCAGGACGCGTGCCAGCTCGTCGGCGCGGCGCTCCATGACGTCCGCCGCGCGGTGCAGGTACACGGCGCGCTCGAAGCCGGTGCGCCCGCCCCAGGCATGAAACGCTGCGTTCGCGGCGGCGATGGCCTGGCGGGCGTCCACGCGGTCGCCCCACGCCACCGGGCCGAGCGACTCGCCCGTGGCCGGGCTCGTGGCCTCCTCCGTGGCGCCGCTGGTGGCGTCGCACCACTCGCCGTCGATGAACATCCGCGTCGCCATGGGCAGAACGCTACGGGGTGTCCGGCACCGCGTCCGACGCCGACTGGAACTTGTGCGACTCGAGCACGCCGGTCTTGTGCCGCTGGACGAGCCAGTAGTAGGCGAGCCCGCCGAAGAACACCACGCCGATGAACAGGAGCGCTCCGTACTGGAGGTACCAGTGGAAGGGCTCGGTCGCGTTGTAGACCTCCTTGCGCGGCCAGATCAGGTTGAGGGCCATGAAGGAGCCCCAGCCGACGGCGAGGGCGTTGATCGGAAGGCCCCATTTTCCGAGCGAGAAGTAGCCCTTCTCCTTCGCGTCCTTCGGCGGCCACTCGCCGGCCAGGCGCTTGCGCAGCATCGGCACCGTCACGAGCAGGTACGCGATGTAGATCATGATGATCCCGATGCTGGTGATCACCGTGAAGATCTGAGGCTGCCTGATGTTCACGACCAGGATGATGATCGCCAGCAATCCCGTGATCACCGCCGGCACGATCGGCGTCTTGGTCTTCGGGTGGACGGTGGCGATCCGTTCGCCTGCGGGCAGGTTGTTGTCGCGCGCCATGGCGAACGCCATCCGGATCGTGGCGGTGTGCACGGCGAGGCAGCAGACCGTCACGGCGATCACCACGCAGATCAGGAAGATCTTGCCGACGGTGTCACCGAGCACGTCGAGGACCACGAACTGGAGTCCGCCCGCGGACGAGGCGATCTCCGGCGCGTTGATGTTGCTCACCGACATGATCGCGAACAGCAGGATCAGACCGCCCAGGATGAACGAGGCGATGACCGCGCGCAGGATGGCCAGAGGCGCCGTGCGGCGCGGGTCCTTGGTCTCCTCGCCGAGCGAGCTGGCGGTGTCGAAGCCGTACATCACGTAGGCGGAGGCGAGCGACGCGGCCAGGAAGGCGCCGAAGTAGCCCCAGTCCGCGTAGGCCTCGCCGGTGTTGTGCGTCTCGAACAGGACGTCCGGACCGCGAGTGATGTTGACCGCCAGCAGCAGGATCAAGAGGACGGCGGCGATCAGCTCGATGAACACGCCCGCGCTGTTGATGCGCGACATCAGCTTCACGCCGAGCGCGTTGATCACCGTGGTGAAGATGATCAGCACGGTTCCGAGGATCACGGCGTTGGCGGCGAAGTCGTACTCGCCGCTGCCGTCGCCATAGAACTGGAAGAATCGACCAGATCTGGGGGAGCGTCAGCTGGTAAGCGAGCGCGACGGCGGAGATCGTCACGATCGAGGCGGTCAGCATCATCCAGCCGCCGAGCCAGGCGACCGTGGCGCTGCCCATCCGCTTCGCCCAGTTGTAGATCGAGCCCGCCACCGGGAAGTTCGCGGCCAGCTCGGCGAAGCACAGCGCGACCATCACCTGCCCGCTGAAGACGAGCGGCCACGTCCACCAGTAGGCGGGCCCGCCGAAGGCGAAGCCGAAGAAGAAGAGCTGGAACGTGCCGGTCAGGATCGAGATGTAGCTGACGCCGGCCGCAAAGCTCGCGAACTTGCCGATGCTGCGGTCGAGCTCCTGCTTGTAGCCGAACTCAGCCAGGTCGTCGGAGTGGTCGCCTGCCGATGTGGTCGCCATGTCGGCGAATATCTCAGCGCCGACAGGGCGAGTCAATGCACGACATAGCCGAGTTCCTCCGCGCCCATCCGCCGTTCGACAGCCTCGACGAGGAGACGCTCGCGCGGGTGGCCGAGAGCGCCGAGATCGAGTTCCACGCGGCGCGCACCGTGATCCTGGACAGCACCGACGTCGCGGAGTTCGCCTACGTCGTCCGGCGTGGATCGGTGGAGCTGGTGATCGACGGCCGCCTGCTCGACCTGATCGGCGAGGGCGAGATGTTCGGGTACGTCTCCCTCCTGTCCGAGGGGCCGCTGGGCTTCATGGCTCGCGCCGCCGAGGACACGCTCGCCTACCGGATACCCGCGGACGTCATGCGCCCGGTGCTCGGGCGCCCGGCATTCGTGCGCTTCGTGACCCAGGTCATGAACGAGCGACTCCGCTTCCTGGCAGGCGACAGGGCGGAGTCGCCGCTCTCTTCCGCCGGCCGCCCGGTGGGTGAGCTGATCAGGGCGCCCGCGCTCGTCTGCCCGCCGGAGACTGAGCGTCCAGGAGGCGGCCCGGCGCATGGCCGAGGCCGGCGCGACCTGCGTCGTGGTCGACCTCGGGGACCGGCTCGGGATCGTGACCGACCGCGACATTCGCACCCGTGTGGTGGCCGCCGGCGCGGGCTCGGGGACCCCGCTGTCGGACGTGATGACCGCGCCTGCCTGGACCGTGTCCGCCGACCGCACGGGGACGGAGGCGCTGCTCGAGATGCTCGACCGCGGGATCAGGCACCTGCCGGTGCTCACGGCCGGCAGGCGGCTGCTCGGTGTGCTCGATGACGTCGACCTGATGGCGAACGAGCGCCGCGCGCCGTTTCGCCTTCGCGCCTCGATCGCGCGCGGCACAGACCCCGGCGAGGTGGCCGAGGCGGCGGCAGCGCTCCCCGACACGGTGATAGCGCTCTTCGACGCGGGTCTGCCCACGGGCGCGATCTGCCGCGCCATCGCGAGCATCCACGACACGGTCACGCGGCGGCTGATCGAGTTCGCCCATCGGGACCTCGGGCCTCCGCCGGTGCCATACACGTGGCTGGCGACGGGCAGCATGGGCCGCTTCGAGCCATTCCCGAGCTCCGACGTGGACAGCGCTCTGGCGTGGGAGGGCCCGGACGACGATCCGGAGCTGCGGCGCGCGATGGCCGCGCTGGCCGAGCGTGTGCTTGGGGGCCTCTCGGCGTGCGGCTTCGAGCCCGACACGAAGGGCGCCCTCGCCTCGAATCCGCTGTTCGCACGCTCGATCGAGGAGTGGGAGCGCGCGGCCAGAGCCTGGGTCGAGGAACCCGACCGCGACCGCGGCCTGCTGCTGCTGTCCGTGGTCATCGAGAGCGACCCGGTATGGGGGCCCACCACGGTGGCGGAGCACCTCGCCAGGGCGTTCGTGGCCGCTCCGGACCGCAAGCTCGTGCTGCGGAGGCTGGCCCAGGCCGCGCTGGCGGAGCGCCCGCCGACAGGCTTCCTCCGCAACTTCGTGCTCCACTCGAGCGGGGAGCGCAAGGGGGTGCTCGACATCAAGCAGCGCGGCCTCTTGCCCGTCGAGTCGCTGGCCCGCTGGAGCGGCCTGCGCGCCGGCGTGGCCGCGGCCTCCACGCGCGCGCGCCTGAAGGCGTCGCTGGAGGCGGGGACGCTCAGCCCGGACGACGCGGCGAACCTGGGTGGCGCGTTCGAGCTGTTCTCCGCGCTCCGCATGGAGCACCAGGTCGCGCAGCTGCGCGACGGCGGCGAGCCGGACAACCTGATCGAGCCGGCGAGCCTGGCGCCGCTGGCACGAACCTCGCTGAAGGAGGCCTTCCGCGCCGTCGCGCGGGTCCAGCGCGGGGTCGCCAACGAGTACGGCTTCCAGCTCCGTTGACACGCCTGGGCAGCCCCTCGTGGCGCGAGGCGCGGTTCGTGGCCATCGACGTCGAGACGACCGGTCTCGACCCCGGGCGTGACGAGGTCATCTCGTTCGCGGGCATTCCGATCGAGTTCGCGAGGATCGTCGCCTCCGAGTCGGTTAACGGCCTCGTGCGTCCCCGCGCGGCCTCCACAAGCGCCGCCGTCGAGATTCACCGGCTGCGCGAGGAGGACCTCGCCGATGCGCCGAGCGCGCCGGACGCGCTCGCGCCGCTGGCGGCACGGATGCGCGGGCGGATCCCGGTGGTGCATGCGAGCTGGGTGGAGCGCACGTTCCTGAAGAAGGCCGGCTGCCCGCTGCCGCGCCGGATCGTGGACACGGCTCTCCTCTGGCGGCTGCTCAGCATCGAGCGCGGCGAGCGCGATCCGGGCACGTGCAGCCTCTCGACGATCGCCGCCGGGCTCGGCCTGCCGGCGCATCGCCCGCACACCGCCGAGGGGGACGCCCTCACCGCCGCGCAGGTCTTCCTCGCCATGGCCACGCACCTCGAACAGCGCGGCCACGGGACGGTGCGCGCGCTGGCGAGCGCGCGGCGGGACCTGCGCGCCCGGCGGCTGTGGCACGGGCCCGAGGGCCTCAGGCCCGGCTGAAGGCGGCGAGGATCTCGCGCTGGAAGGCCAGCACGTGCTCGCGCATGATCGTGCGCGCGTGGTCGCCGTTGCGGTCGAGGATGGCCTCGAGGAGCTGGGTCTGGTCGTGGACCGCGTGGCCGAGCGTCGGCACCCTGTCGAGCACCAGGTACCAGATGCGCAGCGAGTGCGTGAAGTAGCGCTCGAGCGTCTGCGCCAGGAACGGGTTGTGCGCCGCGTGCCAGGTGAAGCGGTGGATGCGCTCGTCGAAGCGCATCAGCTCGTGCTGGTCAGGGCTCGTGAGCTCCTCGACCTCGCGGAGGAGCGCCTCCGCGGTCGCGCGGGTGTCGGGATCCAGCCGCAGCGCCGCGAGCTCGGCGGCGTAGCCCTCGAGCTCCGCTCGCACCTCGGTGACGTTCTGGATGTCGGCGGCCTCGACGGCGGAGACGAACGTGCCGCGCCGCGGCTGCACCTCGACGAGCCGCTCGAGCGCGAGCCGCTTCACGGCCTCGCGCAGCGGCGTCCGCCCGATGCCCATCTCGCCCATCAGCTCGTCCTCGCGCAGCACCGTGCCGGGGGCAGCTGAAGCGTCACGATCCGGTCGCGCATCTCCACGTAGGCGTGCTCCGCGACCAGCCGCGTGGCCGTGGTGTCAGGGACCGGAGAAGGCGACGCCACTGGTGCGCGTGATATATCAGATGGGTGGCGAGCGCGGGTGATATACACCCGCCAGCGGGGTCGGGCCCACAACAGGGGGGTAGAGATGTCGGACCCACGCCGGACGCTTGCCGACCTCGGCGATTGCATCATCGATCGCCGCCGCTTCATCGCGTTCACCGGTGCCCTTGCCGGTACCGCGATCTACGCGCAGCTGCGGGGTGACCTGGCGGGGGCGGCTCCGCCGCTGCAGGGCTACCCCTTCCGGCTGGGAGTCGCGTCGGGCGATCCCACGCCCGGCGGCGTGTCGCTCTGGACGCGCCTGGCGCCGCAGCCGCTCGTGAACGGCGGCGGAATGCCCCCGAAGGACATCGGCGTCCAGTGGCAGGTCGCGTCCGATTCCCGCTTCCGGCACGTCGTCAGGTCGGGCAGCGCCGCCGCCATCCCGGAGCTCGCCCACTCCGTCCACGTCGACGTCAGCGGCCTCAGCCCGGGACGCGAGTACTTCTACCGCTTCCTGACGAGCAGCGACGCGAGTCCCGTCGGGCGCACGAGGACCGCGCCGGCCGCCGGGGCCCGGGTATCGGCTCTCAAGTTCGCGTTCGCGTCCTGCCAGAAATGGGACGACGGGTTCTACTCGCCGTACCGCCGCATGGCCGAGGAGGACATCGAGCTGGTGATCCACCTCGGCGACTACGTCTACGAGTACGGAGTCGGCTCGGGCGGCGTGCGCAACGCGAACGTGCCCGCCGTCGTTCGCGCAAGGAGTGCGTGACGCTCGAGCGCTACCGGCTTCAGCACTCGCTCTACAAGACGGACCCCGACCTCCAGGAGGCCCACCGGCTGTTCCCGTGGGCGGTCACCTGGGACGACCACGAGGTGGCCAACGACTACTCCGGCATCTACCCGGAGTTCGCGGACACGAGCCCGTGAGTTCCTGAAGCGCCGTGCGGCCGCGCTACCAGGCGTACTTCGAGCACATGCCGGTGCCGCTGAGCGCGAAGCCCGGCCCGAGCGAGATGCGGCTCTACCGGCGGATCGGCTACGGAGACCTCGCGCGAGTTCAACATGCTCGACACGCGCCAGTACCGCACGGACAATCCGTGCGGCGACGGCGAGCAGCCGCCCTGCGAGGCCGGCCTCGACCCGAACGCCACGATGACGGGCGCCGCCCAGGAGCGTGGCTGCTCGACGGCCTGGAGCGCTCCGCGGGCGCGCTGGAACGTGATCGCCCAGGGCGTGATGATGGGCCAGCTCAAGCACGACGCCGACGGCGGGCGCTTCTGGAACGACGCCTGGGACGGCTGGCCCGGGCAGCGCGCGCGCATCCTCCAGCACATCGCCGACGCGGAGGTCTCGAACCCGGTCGTGATCACCGGGGACTGGCACTCGACCTTCGTCCACGACCTGAAGGTGGACTACGAGGATCCCGACGCGCCGACGGTGGCGACGGAGTTCGTGGGCACGTCGATCTCGTCGAACGGCGACTTCGAGGTCTACGGCCCCTACTACGGGCCGATGATCCAGTTCAACCCGAACATCAAGTTCTTCGACGGCGACCGCCGCGGCTACGTGCTCTGCACGCTCGACCACGACCAGTGGCGGACGGACCTGCGCATGGTCTCGACCGTGTCGCGGTCGGATGCGCCGGTGTCGACGTTCGCGTCGTTCGTCGTCGAGGACGGCCAGCCGGGGGCGCAGCCGGCCTAGGGCGCCTGCGAGCGACTCGGCAAGCAACGTCGACACGTCCACCACGCGCAGGTCGTCGCCGCGCGACTTCACGCCGTCGTCGAGCATCACGGTGCAGAACGGGCACGCCACGGCGAGCGTCTCGGCGCCCGTCTCGGCGGCCTCGCGCGCGCGCTCCTCGTTGATCAGCCCGGCGCGCTCCTCCATCCACATGTGCGCGCCGCCGGCGCCGCAGCAGAAGGTGCGCTCCTCGCGGCGCTCCATCTCGATCGGCGTGCCCACCGCCTCGACGATCTCGCGCGGGTCGGCGCGCACGTCGTTGTGGCGGGCCAGGTAGCAGGAGTCGTGGTAGGTGATCGTGCCGGCGTCGCCCTTGGCCTCGAGCCTGCCCTCGCGCACGAGGTCGGCGAGCAGCTCCGTGTGGTGCACGACCTCGTAGTTCCCGCCGAAGTCGGGGTACTCGTTGCCGAGCGTGTTGAAGCAGTGCGGGCAGCTCGCCACGATCTTCGTCACGCCCGCCTCGTTCAGCGTCCCGACGTTCTGCTCCGCGTGCGCCTGGAACAGGTACTCGTTGCCGATCCGGCGCGCCGGGTCGCCCGTGCACGACTCGCGCGGGCCGAGGATCGCGAAGTCCACGCCGGCCGCCTGGAGCAGCTTGGCCGTCGACTGCGGCGGCCGTTCGCGCGCGCTCGTCGAACGACGCCGCGCAGCCGACCCAGTAGAGGACCTCCGGCGCCGGGTCGCCCGGCTCGAGCACGCGCACGCCGAGCTCCGCCGCCCAGTCGGCGCGCTCGGTCTGCGGCTTGCCCCATGGGTTCGAGGCGCGCTCGACGTCGCGCAGCATCTGCTCGGACTCGGCCGGGAACGAGGAGTCCATCATCACCAGGTGACGGCGCAGGTCGATGATGTGGTCCACGTGCTCGATCGACACCGGGCACTCGCGCACGCAGGCGCCGCAGGTCACGCAGTCCCAGACGACGTTGTCGGTCACCGCGTTCGGCACGAGCGGCGAGGGCTCGAAGCCCTCCTCGCCGCGGATCAGCCTCGGCCCCTCCTCGAAGACCTGGTCGCGCAGCGCCATGATCAGGAGCTTCGGCGACAGCTCCTTGCCGGTCGTCCAGGCGGGGCAGACGTCCTGGCAGCGCCCGCACTCGGTGCAGGAGAAGGTGTCGAGCGTCTGCTTCCAGGTGAGGTCGGGCACCGTGCCGGCGCCGAAGCGCATCTCCTCCTCGGGCACGTCGAAGCGGAGCGGCTCGAGCCGCCCGCGCGCGCGCGTGCGCGCGAAGTAGACGTTGAACGCCGCGGTGGCGATGTGCAGGTGCTTCGAGTGCGGGAGGTAGGCGAGGAAGCTCAGGATGATCAGCACGTGCGCCCAGACGAAGACGCGCTCGAGCACCTCCGTGACCCCGCCGTCGCCGAACAGGCCCGACAGCGCGTCCGACACCGGCGACGAGGACGCCGGCCACTCGTTCAGGCCCAGCGCGATCCGCGACGCGTGCCAGAGCAGCAGCGTCGTGACGATCCCGGCGATCAGCGCGAGGATCAGGTCGGCCTCGCCCAGGTGGCTGCCCTCGAAGCGGGCCGGCCGCTGGACCTTGCGGATCATCACGGCGCCGATCACGCCGGCGAGCACGATCACGGCGAACACGTCGACCATCAGGGCGAACCAGCCCTGCTCGCCGAGCCACGGCAGCGTGGCACTCCCTGTCCACCGCGCCGATCATCGCGATCACGATCGTGGGGAAGAGGACGAGGAAGCCCCAGAAGATCGCCGCGTGGATCAGGCCGGGCACGAGCCGCTGGAGCAGCTTCCTCTGGCCGAGCACGATCACGGCCTCGTTCTTGACGCGCTCCGGCACGTCGTCGAAGCGCTCGACCGGCTTGCCGAGCCTCACGAGATCCACGAGCAGCTTCGCGCGGCGTCGCAAACAGCGTGCCGCTGACCGCGAGCACCGCGGCGAGCGCGAGCGCTCCGAGCGCGACGTCTATGGGAGCGCCTTCCCGCGCGCGGTCACGACCGCGCCTTTCTCAGCTCGGCCGTGATCGCGGGGACGACCTCGGCCAGGTCGCCGATCACCGCGTAGTCCGCGCGTCGCGAGGATCGGCGCCTCGGCGTCGGAGTTGATCGCGAGGATCTTCTTCGCGCCCTTGCAGCCGGCGATGTGCTGCGTCGCGCCGCTGATGCCGCACGCGATGTAGAGGTCCGGCGCGACCTTCGTGCCGGTCTGGCCCACCTGGTCGGTGTGCGGGCGCCAGCCCGCCATCGTGACGACGCGCGAGCAGCCGACCGCCGCGTTCAGGAGGCCGGCGAGCTCCTCGAGCATCCCGAAGCCGTCCGCCGAGCCGACGCCGCGCCCGCCGCTCACCACCACCTTCGCCTCGGCGAGCGAGATGCCGGCGGTGGGCGTCTCGGCGTGCTCGACGCACCCGCACCGACCAGATCCGACTCGTCCAACTCCGGCTCGAAGCTCTCCACATTTGCCGCTCCACCGTTGACGGTGCGTCGCTTCGACCATGTGCGGAGCAACCGTGAGCAGCTTCAGATCCGAGTCGATGCGCGCCTCCTCGAGAAGGCTTCCGCCCCAGCGCACTCTCGTGACATTCCCGTCACTCCCCACGGCGATGCAGTTGGCGGCGAATGGAAGATCCCGGCGGGCGGCGAGGTGACCGAGTACCTCGTTGCCTCTGTTCGTGCCGGCGGCGACCACCGCGGTGGCCTGGATGCTGGTCGATCAGCTGCTCGAGGCAGGCTGCCCACGCGCGCTGGGGCGTATGTGGACAGCCGATCATCCTCGGCGACGTGCACCGTCTCAACGCCGTAGGCGCCCAGTTCGGTGACGGCTTCGCCAATGCGAGGGCGTGAACGGGCCCGCCGAGGTCGCGGGCGAGGGAGAGCGCCTGGAGCGAGAGCTCCTCGCCCGGCTCCGACGAGGACCAGGACGCTCATCCGGCCACCCCGATGTCGCGCATCATCTCGACCACGGCCGGCGCCGCGTCGGGCCCGTTCCCGAGGACCTCGGCCTGCTTGCCCTGGCCGGGCGGCACCACCAGGCGCAGCCTCTCCAGCTTCGAGGCCGGGCGCTCGGGAGTCGAGCGACTCGACCGGCTTCGAGCGCGCGCGCAGCTTCGCCGGAACCGACGGGTAGCGCGGCAGGTTGATCCCCTCGAGCACGCTCACGACCGCCGGCAGCGGCAGCTCGTAGACGTCGCGGCCGCCGGGCACCTCCTGCTCGCAGCGGGCGCGGCCGTCGGCGACCGACAGCCCCTTCAGCCCCGTCG
The DNA here is from genome assembly GCA_963786845.1 of uncultured Thermoleophilaceae bacterium. GTDB lineage: Bacteria > Actinomycetota > Thermoleophilia > Solirubrobacterales > Thermoleophilaceae > JACVRW01. The sequence continues at coordinate 146,013 of CAWBAP010000004.1, read as the reverse complement.
CGACCGGCCGCCCGAGCGCGTACGCCACCCGGATGCCCACCTGGTAGTTGCCGGAGTCGGCGGACTCGTTGCCGAACACGATCAGGTCGAAGCCGCCGCCGGCGGCCTCCTCGGCCTGCACGGTCGAGACGATCACCGCCGCCGTGGCCTGCGGATCCCACTCCTCGCCGTCGCTCACGAGGTGGACGCCGCGGTCCGCCCCGTTGGCGAGCGAGTCGCGGATCTGCTCCTCCGCCTCGGCGGGCCCGAGCGTGAGCACGGTGACCTCGCCGCCGTCCGCCTCCACCAGCCGCACGGCCTCCTCGACGCCGCACTCCTCGTGCGGGCTGATCGTGAAGCCGAGGTGACGCGTCTCGAGCGCCTGCTCGTCGGCGGTCAAGACCATCTTGCCGCCGGTGAGCGGCACGCGCTTGACGCAGACGAGGATCCTCATGCCGGGACCGGATCCGCCGCCTTCACGCGCGCGTTGTCGGGGTCGAGCAGCGGCGCCGAGTCGTTCGTCTGGACGGTCACCGGATAGAGCTCGGTCATGTACTCCACGCCGAGCTCCTGGCCGACGTTCGCGTACTCGGGCGGCAGGTAGGACATCAGGATGTGCTTGCCGATCGATGGCCCCGCGCCCGCGCTCGTCACGTACGAGCCGCGCCCGTGCGCGTCCACCAGCCGCTCGCCGTCGCGCGTCACGATCGGCTCGCCGCCGAGCATGTAGCGCTTCACGCCGGAGGCGGAGCTGTGGTCGTCCACCGTCAGCGCGCACATGACGGTCGCCGGGTCCTCCTCGCGGTGGCGCACGTGCGCCTCCTTGCCGACGAAGTCCTGGTCCTTGACCTTGCCCCACGCCATGCCGGCCTCGACGACGTTGTACTCGCCGTCGAGCTCGAAGCCGAACGCGCGGTAGCACTTCTCGAGCCGGCCGGTGGTGCCGTACACGCCGATCCCGGCGGGCACGATCCCGTGCGGCTCGCCGGCCTCCCAGACCATGTCCCAGAGCCGCGCGCCCTGCTCGATCGGCACGTAGAGCTCCCAGCCGAGGTCGCCCACGTACGAGATCCGCGAGGCGAGCACGCGCAGCGGCCCCATCTCGATCGTCGCGGCAGGTGGCGAACGGGAAGCCCTCGTGCGACACGTCGTCGCCGGTGAGGCTCGCCGAGGATGTCGCGCGCCCGCGGGCCCCACAGCCCGAGCGTCGTCCAGCTCGAGGTGAGGTCGAAGACCTGCGCCGTGCCGTCCTCGGGCAGGTGGTCGCGGTACCACTTGAGGTCGGCCATCCCGTGCGCGCCGCCGGTGACGACGCGGAAGTGCTCGTCGCCCATGCGCATCACGGTGAGGTCCGAGCGGAAGCCGCCGCGCGGCGTGAGCACGGGGGTGTAGACGACCTTGCCGTGCTTCACGTCCATCTGGCGCATCGAGACCTTCTGCACGCACTCGAGCGCGCCGGGGCCGACGACGTCGAAGATGCAGAACGCGGTGAGGTCGAAGATCGCGGCGCGGTCGCGCATCGCGAGGTGCTCCGCGTTGATGATCGGCGACCACCAGCGCGAGTCCCACTCGGCCTCGCGGTCGTTGATCTGGTCGGCGAACTCCTCGAGCAGCGGGGCGTTCGACTCGTACCAGTGCGGGCGCTCCCAGCCGGCCGCCTCGTAGAAGACCGCGCCGAGCGCCTCCTCGCGCGCGTAGAAGGGCGACAGCCGCACGCGGCGCGCCGACTCCCACTGCTCGCCCGGGTGCACGATGCCGTAGGTCTTGTTGAAGCCCTCCGCGGCGCGGCTCTTCACGTGCTCGGCGGTCTTCTGGTGCTCGTAGAAGCGGGCGACGTCGGAGGCCTGGAGGTCGATCTCGGGCTCGCCCTCGACCATCCACTCCGCCAGCGCACGGCCCACGCCCGGGCCCTCCTTGACCCAGACCGCGGCGGCCGACCAGAGACCTCGCACCTCGGAGGTCTCGCCGAGGATCGGCAGCCCGTCCGGCGTGAGCGACAGGAGGCCGTTGATCGCGTACTTGATGCCCACCGACTCGTCGCCGAGGACCTCCGGCATCAGCTCCAGGGCGTGCTCCATCTGCTCGACGAAGTCGTCCTGGGTGAAGGGCAGCTCGGTGGGGGTGAGCGCCGACTCCTCGATCGACGGGATCTCGTCGGGGTCGTGCAGGATCGGCCGGTGGGCGTACGAGCCCACCTCGAGCCCGCTGCCGTCCTGGCGCTCGTACATGTTCGTGTCCATGTCGCGCACGATCGGGAACTCGATCGCGGTCTTCGAGTCGGCGAAGTGCGGCACCGGGCCCACGTCGATCATCTGGTGCACCGCCGGCGTGAGCGGGATCGACGCGCCCGCCATGCGCGCGATGCGAGGGCTCCAGACGCCGCACGCGATCACGACGTACTCCGCCTCGACGTCACCGCGGTCCGTGCGCACGCGCCGGACGCGCCCGCCCTCGACGTCGATACCGAGCACCTCGGTGTTCGCCGACACCGTGAGCGCGCCCGCCTCCTGCGCCTCCTCGCGCATGAGCGTCCCGGCGCGGAGCGAGTCGACCACGCCGACGCCCTTCGAGTAGAAGCCGCCGACGATCACGCTCTCGTCGATGTAGGGCACCAGCTCCTTGACCTCGGCCGGGGTGACGATCGCGACGTCCTCGATGCCCCACGACTTGGCCGACGCCATCCGGCGGCGCAGCTCCTCCATGCGCTCCTCGGTGCGCGCCACCTCGATGCCGCCGCAGACCGTGAGCACGCCGAGCTCCTCGTACTGGCGCACGCTGTCCGCGGTGAGGTCCGTCATCTCGCGCGAGTGGTCGACGGGGAAGATGAAGTTCGAGGCGTGGCCGGTCGAGCCACCCGGGTTGGGAAGCGGGCCCTTGTCGATCAGGACGAGGTCCCTCCAACCGAGCCGGGCGAGGTGGCCGGCGAGGCAGTTGCCCACGATGCCGGCGCCGATCACGACGCGCTTGCGCCGTCGGCGGCAGGGAACTCGCTGCTCGACTCGTCTGCCACAGGATCACCTCGGTGTCGCGGCTGGCCATGAGCCTGATATATCACACGCGATGCACTCGTCGCGCGAGCTCACCAGCTCGTCCTTCGAGATCGAGGTCGGCGGCGTCGCGACCCCGCTCGAGAAGCTGTTCGAGGGGTTCGGTGAGCAGGACCGGCTGGGGGTTGTGTTGACCCGGCCCTGCGGCGCGGTCGGCGCGAGCGCGCTCATCACCGCGACGATCACCGCCTTCTACGACATCCAGCGCGCCCGCGGTCCCGATTTCTTCGTCTATCCCGACTACTACCTGTTCCACGTCGGGCGGCCGCTCGGGGACCACGGGCGGTTCGACGTCTGGCCGCGGCACAAGGAGGTGGTCGTGCCGGACGGCCCCGACCGTCTGCTCGAGGCCGTCAACGATCGCGCCATCACGCGGCTCGTGGTCGAAGACGGCACTGCCGGCGAGCCGCCGTCCGACCCGGCCGCGGTCGCGAGCGCCCGCGCCCGCATCGAGACCTGCCTGGCCTACTCGCCGTCGGGCCGCGTGGAAGACGGCGACGTCCGAATCGTGAGCAACCCGGTGACCGAGGGCTACGTCGAGGCCATCCTGGACCCGGAGGCGCGCATCGCCAGGCTTCGGGCTGATGGAGACGAGCAGCGCGCCGATGCCATCGCCGCCCGCGCCGGCGAGGTGGACCGCGACTCGCGGCAGCGCGCTCTCGCCGGACGCCGCGACCTGGCCGAGGACGGGCTGCCCGTGGAGACCTACCGGCGCATCGGCCTCGATGAGGCGCTCGGGCGGCTGGGTTGACCGTCGAGCCCGCGAACTGATATATCAGGGCGCGTGCCGTGCGAGGTGCCCCCCGCCGTCGCCCCATGACCATGACCGACGTTCGATCGCCGGAGCGCTCGTCCGCGGCCGGCCCGTCGCTGGTCGAGGCGCTCGAGCGGCCGCGCTACGAGATCCTGCCGCTCGACGGAATCGCCGACGAGGTGCTCGAGCACCTGCCCGCGGGCCGCAAGGTCACGCTCACGTCCTCGCCGTCGCGGGGGCTCGAGGCCACGCTCGGCCTGGCAGAGCAGCTCGCGCCGCGCGGCTACGAGGTCGTCCCGCACCTGGCGGCTCGGCTGATCGCCGACCGCGCGCACCTCGAGGAGGTCGTCCTGCGGCTGCGGAACGCGGGAGTGCGCGAGGTCTTCGTCATCGCCGGCGACGCGCGCCAGCCGGCGGGCGAGTTCGAGGGCGCCGCCGAGCTCCTCTCCGCCATGGCCGAGCTCCCCGAGCGACTCGCCGAGGTAGGCATCTCCGGCTACCCCGAGAGCCACCACTTCATCAGCGACGAGACCACGATCGAGGCGATGTTCGAGAAGGAGCCGATGGCGACCTACATCGTGAGCCAGATCTGCTTCGATGCCGACGTGATCCGCACCTGGATCCAGCGCGTGCGCGAGCGCGGCACCTCCCTGCCGATCTGGATCGGGGTCCCCGGCGCGGTGGAGACCCGCAAGCTGCTCCGCACCTCGCTGCGGATCGGGCTGGGGCAGTCGGTCCGCTTCCTGCGCGGGCAGCGCGGCCTGCTGCGTCGCTTCCTGCGGCCGCGTACCTACACGCCCACCGAGCTGCTGGTCGCGCTGGGCCCTGCCTTCGCCGAGCCCGCCGCCAAGGTCGGCGGCGTCCACGTGTACACCTTCAACGAGATCGAGAAGACAGAGACCTGGCGGCGACAGCTGATCGACCGCCTGACAAACGATAAGGAGGCCCCTTGGCACAGGTGAACGAGAACCCGGGGATCATGCTGTATTCGCGACTCCGCAAGTCGCCGTACTTCTACGCGTCGCGTCGTCATGGCGTCCAGCTGTACAGCGTCTACAACCACATGTACCACCCGCGGCACTACGGCGACCCGGTCGAGGAGTACTGGCACCTGCTGAACGGCGTGACCCTGTGGGACGTCGGCGTCGAGCGCCAGATCGAGATCAGCGGGCCGGACGCGTTCGAGTTCACCAACCTGCTGGTCGCGCGCGACCTCAACAAGTGCGCGGTCGAGCAGTGCAAGTACGTGTTCCTCTGCCTGCCCGACGGCGGGATCATCAACGACCCCGTGCTCCTGCGCGTGGAGGAGAACCGCTTCTGGCTCTCCCTCGCCGACAGCGACGTGGAGCTGTGGGCGCGCGGCGTCGCCCACAACTCGGGCCACGACGTGACGATCAAGGAGATCGACGTCGGGCCCGTGCAGGTGCAGGGGCCGAAGTCGAAGGACGTGATGGTCGACCTGTTCGGCGACAGCATCCTCGACATCCCCTACTACTTCCTGCGGCCGTACGAGCTGAACGGGATGAAGGTGCTCGTGTCGCGCACCGGCTACACGTCGGAGCTCGGCTTCGAGATCTACCTGTACGAGGCGTCGAAGAACGGCGTGGCGCTCTGGGACGCGGTGCTGGAGGCCGGCAAGCCGCACGGGCTCGAGGTGATCGGCCCGTGCCACATCCGCCGCATCGAGGGCGGCATCCTCGCCCTCGGTCCCGGCTGCGACATGTGGTACGACACGAATCCCTACGAGGTCGGCATGGGCTACGACTGGATGGTCGACCTCGAGTCGGGAACCGACTTCATCGGTAAGGAGGCCCTGCACAAGATCAAGACCGAGGGCCCCAAGCGTAAGCTGGTGGGCGTCGAGATCGGCGGCGAGCAGCTCGGCTCGTACAACGACGGATCGATGATCGACGTGTTCCCGGTCCACAAGGACGGCAGCCGCATCGGAAAGGTCACGTCGGCCTGCTTCTCGCCGCGGCTCGAGAAGAACATCGGCTACGCGATGGTGCCGATCGAGCAGTCCGAGCTCGGCACGGAGCTCGAGGTCGAGCGGCCGGAGGGGATGACCTCCGCGGTCGTGGTCGAGAAGCCGTTCATCGACCCGAAGAAGGAGACGCCCAAGCAGGAGCTGGCGGCGAGCTCGTGAGCGAGCACTACGACTTCGTGATCGTCGGCGGCGGCTCCGCCGGCAGCGCGCTCGGCAACCGGCTCTCGGCAGACCCCGGCACGAGCGTGCTCGTGCTCGAGGCGGGACGCTCCGACTACCCCTGGGACGTCTTCATCCACATGCCGGCGGCGCTCGCGTTCCCGATCGGCAGCCGCTTCTACGACTGGAAGTACGAGTCCGAGCCGGAGCCGTACATGGGCGGCCGGCGCGTGTACCACGCGCGCGGCAAGGTGCTCGGCGGGTCGAGCTCGATCAACGGCATGATCTTCCAGCGCGGGAACCCGATGGACTACGAGCGCTGGGCCTCCGACGCGGGGATGGAGACCTGGGACCACGCCCACTGCCTGCCGTACTTCAAGCGGATGGAGAACTGCCTGGCCGCTGCGGCCGGCGACCCGTTCCGCGGGCACGACGGTCCGCTCGTGCTCGAGCGCGGGCCGGCGAAGGGCCCGCTGTTCGAAGCGTTCTTCGAGGCCGTCCAGCAGGCCGGCTACCCGCTCACCGAGGACGTGAACGGCTACCGCCAGGAGGGCTTCGCGGCGTTCGACCGCAACGTGCACGACGGCAAGCGGCTGTCGGCGGCACGCGCCTATCTGCATCCCGTGATGAGCCGCCCGAACCTCACGGTCGAGACGCGCGCCTTCGCGACGAAGATCGTGTTCGAGGGCAAGCGCGCGGTCGGCGTCGAGTACGCGCGCCGCGGGCGCGGCGGCCGCACGGTGCGAGCGGGCGAGGTGATCGTGTGCGGCGGCGCGATCAACTCTCCGCAGCTCCTCCAGCTGTCGGGCGTGGGCGCGGCGAGCGAGCTCAGCGTGCTTGGCATCGAGGTGGTCGCGGACCTGCCCGGCGTGGGCGAGAACCTCCAGGACCACCTCGAGGTCTACATCCAGCACAGCGCCACGCAGCCCGTGACGATGGCGCCCTACTTCGCGATGAAGCGGCGGCCGCTCGTGGGGCTCGAGTGGCTCGTGCGCAAGACCGGCCCGGGCGCCACGAACCACTTCGAGGCGGGCGGGTTCGTGCGCGGCAACGACGAGGTGAAGTACCCGAACCTCATGTACCACTTCCTCCCGATCGCGGTCCGCTACGACGGCACGCTCCCCGAGGGGGGCGGCGGGCACGGCTACCAGGTGCACGTGGGCCCGATGTACTCCGACGTGCGCGGCACCTGCAAGATCGTGAGCCGCGACCCGCGCGAAAAGCCGGCGCTCCTCTTCAACTACCTCTCGACCGAGAACGACCGGCGCGAGTGGATCGAGGCGGTCCGCGTGACGCGCCGGATCCTGGGCGCGCCCGCCTTCGAGCCGTTCAGCGGCGGCGAGCTGTCGCCGGGCCCCGAGCGTGGACACCGACCAGGAGATCCTCGACTGGGTTGCGAAGGACGCAGAGACCGCGCTCCATCCGTCCTGCACCGCCCGCATGGGGACGGACGACATGTCGGTGGTCGATCCGCTGACGATGAAGGTGCACGGCACCGAAAGCCTCCGCGTGGTCGACGCCTCGGTCTTCCCCTACGTGACCAACGGGAACATCTACGCGCCCGTGATGATGACCGCGGAGAAGGCGGCGGACCTGATCCTCGGCAACACGCCGCTTCCCGCCGAGCCGGTGGAGTTCTACCGTCACGGCGAGAGCGACCCGCCGTCGAGCTCGCGCAGCAGCGCGTCCAGCGCGAGCACCTCCTCCGCGGCCTCCTGAACGCGGTCGAGCGGGAGCTCGCCGCGCCAGCAGCGGTTGGAGGTCTCGGCGAGCCGCTCGCCGGCGTCGATGAGCGCGCCGTAGACGATGTCGTGAAGTAGGTCGCGCGGGGCTCCGACGCGCGCGCCGCCCTGGCGGCGTCGGAGCTCACGCGAAATGTCGTCCAGGTCATCGAGCCGAAGGCGGTGAAGGTGCGCCTCGTCGACGGCCGCCTGAGCCTCCGGTGCCTCGCCCGCGGCTCGCGTCTTCAGCGCGAGATGCAGCGACTCGGCGGTCGCCTCGTACAGCAGCAGCACCGTTTCCCTGACCTGTGTCACGAGCTCCGCGGGCACCTCCACCGATACGCGCGCCATCTCCATCCCCCTGTCGTTGGGGCACGCGAAGGCAGGTATCGTGGTGATGCGCCGAAGCTCCACCTTCGGTGCCATGCCCCGGGACGTGGTCGCGTCGCCGGGGCGCTTTATGTCGTCGTCGCGGGAACGAACATACGTTCGAGCGCGGACGGAACCCGCCCCGTCCGGCCGCGGCGCGCGAGGTGGCAGGCGTACGTTGCGGAAAACGCAACGCTGGCCTGCCACCCCCGCGAAACGCCACTCCGGGCGCGCGGGCCGTAAGGCTCGCCGCGCGCACCGGCCGGGCGGCCGGACCTGAGCTCGATCGGCGCGGCCGGCGGCGCGCGCGTGCCTTACGGCCGCGCGCCGCCGGACGAGACTGGCTGTGAGATCGCTCGACGGGCAGGTGGTGGGCCAGCGTTGCGTTTTCCGCAACGATTCCCCACCACCTGAAGGATTGGGCGCCGGCGAGCGGGGTGAATTCGGGGTTCCTGGTGCTTCACCGGGGACACGCGACCACGTCCCGTGCTCTCGGGCCCGAGGCGTGCGTGGGGCCAAACGCGCGAGGCGCTGTGCCGCACGGGACTGGTCGCGTGCCCCGGCCGGCGGCCGGCTCAGCGGACTCCGCCGCAGACCGGGCAGCCCGGCATGCGCGGCACGGCCTCGGTCGTCACGCCCATGGTTCGCAGGTCGTAGGCGTGGGCCATGCCGAGCGTCGCCGGCGGGACGATCCCGGTCAGCTGGTGCACCGTCTCGAGCGCCACCTGGCCGCCCACGAAGGCGCACACCGGGCCGAGCGTGGCGGCCTGCGACGGCCGGCCGCGGCGCTGCTCCACGAGCTCGTCGTAGAGCGGGAAGCCGTCGCGGTAGGTCGCCTCCTGGCACTCGAAGCAGCCCGTGACCCCGGGCACGTAGAGCGGGCCCACGCGCGCCACCGGCGGCGAGTGGCTCATCGTGATGAAGGGGATCCGGTCGGCGAAGCAGGCTGCGTTGACCCAGCGCTCGATGTCGTGCGCCGGCCAGTCGGCGCCGTTCACGACGAAGTCCGCGCCCTCGGCGACCTCGCGCACCGCCTCGGTGCTGTCGAGCCGCCGGTCCACGGTGTCGAGCCGGCAGCTCGAGTTGAAGGCGGCCAGCGCGTCGGCCGCGGCATCGACTTTCGCGCGGCCGATGTCGCGCTCGCGGTACAGGATCTGGCGGTTGAAGTTGCTCTCCTCGACACGGTCGCCGTCCACGAGCACAAGCTCGCCGACGCCGCAGCAGGCCAGCGCGTAGGCGGCCCAGCTGCCGAGGCCCCCCATGCCGAGCATCGCCACGCGCGCGTCGCCCAGCCGCTGCTGGTACTCCGACGCGCCGTTCGGGCCGCTCGCGAGGTCGCCGAAGTAGCGGAGCTGCCGGTCGTAGCGAGCGCGCACCGGCGCCGGGACGCGCGCGTCGTCGGCGGCGTCGTCCACGAGGCCGAGCGCGCCGAGGTCGCCGAGCGCCTGACGCGTGCGGTCGGCCCCGTAGTCGCGCTCGAGCTCCTCGAGCGTGCGCGTTCCGTCAAGCGCGGCGAGCAGCGCGCGCGCCGTCTCGTCGGGCTGCTCGATCTTCAAGTCCGAGCCCTCGCTGGGGCGCAGGACGTACACGTCGCCGTCTGCGCTCGACAAGAGCTCCAGCGTGCGCCTGATGCGCGGCCGCTCCATTTCAGCCCTCCGGGGCCTGGCCCGGCCCGGCACCCGCCGGGCCGGGCCGAGACCGTTGCGTCACGAGAACTTCGTCACCGACAGGGCCGGCAGGACCGGCTCGGTCTTCGTGATCTTCACGCGCTCACACCTCCTTCCGCATGTCTCGCGATGTACAGGACCTTGAGCTGGGCGCTCTCGTCCGCGGGCTCGACCAGCGGCCCGTCGTCGAGCGCTCCGTAGACGGCCACGCAGCGGAGGCCCGCCTCGCCGAGTAGCCGCTCGACCTCGCCGCGGGAGAAGTGACGCTGCTCGTGGCGGGTGACGGTGCGCTCGTAGCGCCCGTCGCCCGTGGCGGCGAAGACGTCGATCGCGGCCGCGGCGGCCTGCCCGGGCGAGAAGCCCGGCGTGGACTCGCCGCGCCACGCGAACACGGTCCCGTCGCGCTCTGTGACGGTGTCGCACGCGAACGTCGTCCGGTAGGCGCGCAGCGTGTTGAGGTCGAAGAGAGCGAGCCCGCCCGGCGCCAGGTTCGCGGCGATGCCGCGAAAGCAGGCACCGAGCTCGCCGGAGTCGAGCAGGTAGTTGAGCGAGTCGTCGAAGCAGGTGACGAGGTCGAAGGAGCCGAGCAGCGGCAGCTCCCGGAGGTCGCACCGAACGAGCTCCACGTCCGGCGCCTTGAGGGCGGCCTTGGCGAGCATCGCGGGCGACGCATCGCAGCCGGTCACCGCGAAGCCGCGGCTCAGGAACGGCAGGAAGCTCTTGCCCGTGCCGCACGCGAGGTCGAGCAGCGCATCGCCGGCCAGCCCGTGGCGAGCCGCGGCCGCGAGCGCCTCGCGTGTCCAGGTCTCGTAGTCGGACGCGGCCGTGAACTCGTCGTAGAAGGGCGCGAACGCGTCGTAGTCCGATGGACTAAGGTCGGCTGTCATGGCTCGCCCCTCGCTCGACCTGGTCGACCCGCGGATAGCCAAGGCCCTGTCTCATCCGATGCGCGGGCGGATACTCGGCATCCTCGACGAGCGCGTCGCCAGCCCGAACGAGATCTCGGAGATGATCGACGAGCGTCTCCCGAACGTGAGCTACCACGTGCGCGCACTCCAGGACCTCGGCTGCATCGAGCTCGTGGACACCGCGCAGCGGCGCGGGGCCATCGAGCACTACTACCGCGCGATCGTCCGGCCCTTCTTCAGCGACAGCGACTGGAAGCGGCTGCCGCGGCCCGGCCGCCAGGCGATCTCGGACGCCGCGCTCAAGATCATCTGGGAGGACGTCTCCGACGCGCTGAACGCGGGCACCTTCGAGAGCCGACCCGACCGCCACCTCTCCTACAACGACGTCGTCCTGGACGACAAGGGGTGGAAGGAGGTCGCGAACCTGCTGAACACGATGATCGCCGACGTGCAGCGGATCGCCGCGGCGAGCGCGAAGAGGCTGAAGACCGCTGGTGACGAGGGCATCCCGGCGACGGTCGTCGCGATGCAATTCGAGTTGCCGCCGCGGCATGCTCAGAAGTCTTAGAGCAAAAACCGCCGCTGGCTGGTACAACTCATGAATCTTGCCCAGTGAGGGACTTCGTACGAGGCCAGGACGGCGCGTACGCGTCCTCGCCGCCGATGCTCAGCCCCTCTACCGGGACGCGGTGGCCAGGGCGATCAGGGCCAGGCCGGAGCTCGAGCTCGTGGGCGAGGCGGCCGACGGCCGCGAGGCGCTCGCCGCGATCGGCGCGGAGCGGCCCGACGTGGCCGTCATCGGCGGGCGGCTCGAGGGACTGTCCGGCGAGCAGCTGCTGAACGCGGTGGCGCGCGACGGGCTGCGCACGCGCGTCGTGATGATCGGCGCGCGTCCCCAGCCGAAGCAGGTCTACGCTGCCCTCGCGGGCGGTGCGGCCGGCTATCTCACGAAGGACACGGACGCGTGCGAGCTCTGCGACGCGATCGCGGCGGTCGCGCGCGGGGGCACCGTGCTGTCGCCGGAGCTCCAGGCAGGCGTGGCCGCCGAGATCAGGCTGCGCGCGCCGCTCAACCGGCCGCTGATGAGCGAGCGCGAGCGCGAGACGCTCACGCTGATCGCCGAGGGGCTCAGCGCGCCCGAGATCGGCCGCGTCCTGCACCTCAGCACCGCGACGATCAAGACGCACCTCCAGCACATCTACGAGAAGCTCGGCGTCTCGGAGCGGGCGGCGGCCGTCGCCGAGGCGATGCGCAGGGGTCTGCTGGAATGACCCGATGGCCGCCGTCGATCGCCGGGACTTCTTCGTAGGCACGGCCGGCGGCGCGCTCCTCCTGTGGGAGCCGGCGGCGTGCGGGGCGGTCTCCAGGCGCGCGCTCCGCGAGCTGCGCTCAGCGGTTCGGGGCCGGGTGCTCGTGCCGCGCGGCAGCGCGGCGCTCGTTTACAACAGGCGCTTCGAGCGGCGCCGGCCCGATGCCGTCGTGCAGGTGAGGGACACCGCGGACGTGGCCGCGGCGGTCAGGTGGGCGGACCGCTTCGACGTGCGGCTCGTCGCCCGCTCCGGCGGCCACAGCTACGCGGGCTACTCCACGACGACCGACGGCGTCGTGCTCGACCTCTCGCGGCTGCGCGGCATCCGCGTGTCGGGCGGGCGCGCCACGGTCGGCCCGGCCGCGCAGCTCATCGACGTCCAGAGGGCGCTCACGCGGCGCGGGCTCACCGTCCCGTCCGGCTCCTGCCCGACGGTCGGCATCGGCGGGCTCGCGCTCGGCGGCGGCCACGGCCTTGCGGGGCGCCGCTTCGGCCTCACGAGCGACAACCTCCTCGCCGCGCGCGTCGTGACCGCCGACGGGCGCGTCAGGCACGTCGACGCCGACACGGACGAGGACCTCTACTGGGCGTGCCGCGGCGGGGGCGGCGGCAACTTCGGCGTGGTCACCTCGCTCACGCTCCGCACCCACCGCGCGGCCGGGGCGGCCTACTTCTTCGTGTCGTGGCCCTGGTCCCAGGCCGGCGAGGCGATCGCCGCCTGGCAGCGCTTCGCGCCCGAGGCGCCGCCCGGGCTCACGTCGATCCTGTCGCTCGGCACGACGGGCGGCGCCGGCACGCCGCGCGTGTCGGCGCTCGGCCAGTACTTCGGCGACGTGTCCAGGCTGCGGAGCCTGGTGCGGCCGCTCACGCGAGTGGCCGGCGCGAGCCTGAGCACCGGCAGCTCGGACTACTTCACCATGGTGCTCCGCTGGGCCGGCTGCCTCGACGGCGGCCTGGCGGCGTGCCACCGCTCCACGCGCTCGAGCTTCTACGCGAAGTCGGACTACTTCGACAGGCAGGTCGGCCCGCGCGGCCGCGCGAGGATGATCGACTGGATCGAGCGCCGCCAGCGCACGCCGTCGCTCGGCTCCGGCGCGCTCCTCCTGGACGCCTACGGCGGCGCGCTCAACCGCCCGGCGCCGGACGCCACCGCCTTCGTGCACCGCGACATGCTGTTCTCGCTCCAGTACCTCGCCTACTCCAGCGGTGCGGCCGCGGGGCGGGCCAGCCGCCGCTGGATAAACGGCGCGTGGCGCGCGCTCCGCCCGCACGCGTCCGGCGAGGCGTACCAGAACTACATCGACCCGGACCTCGACGGCTGGCAGCGGGCGTACTACGGCGCGAACCTCGAGCGGCTGCGCGAGATCAAGAAGCAGGTGGACCCGGACTTCCGCTTCCGCTTCCCCCAGGCGATCCCGCCGGCGCGCTGATGGACCGCGACTCGCTGAGGCGGCTGCGGGCGCAGCCGGGCTACCTGGGGTTCGTGTCCGCGGCGACGCTGGCGCGCGTCTCCGACGAGATGTTCTCCGTCGGCGTGGTGCTGCTCGTGCTCGACAGAACCGGCAGCGCCGCCCTCGCCGGGGCCACCGTCGCGGCGATCACGTTCCCCAGCCTGCTCAGCGGCCCGCTCCTCGGCGCGTGGCTCGACCTCACCGGCCGGCGCCGGACGCTCATGGTCATCGACCAGATCGTGATCGCGCGGCGTGCTCGCGGCGCTCGTGGTGCTGATCGGACACGCGCCGGCATGGCTGATCCCGCTCGTGGTCATCCCGGCGGGCATCACGTATCCGCTCTCCTTCGGCGGCTTCACGAGCATGATCCCCTCGCTCGTGCCCGGCGAGCTCCTGCCGCCCGCGAACGCGCTCGAGACCACCAGCTTCAACTCCGCGCTCGTGATCGGCCCCGCGCTGGCCGGCACCCTCTCGGCGGCGGTCTCGCCCGCCGCGCCGCTGATCGTGGAGGCGGTGCTGGCGCTCGCCGCGCTCGTCCTGATCGTGCGCATCCCCGGCCTCGACCGGGCTCCGGAGCGGACGCCGGACCGCACGCTCTGGAGCATCGCGGGCGACGGCCTGCGCATGATCGTGTCCGTGCCGCAGCTCCGCGGCGTGACCGCGGCCGCCTGCTTCGGGATGGCGGGGCTCGGGCTGCTCACCGTCGCGTTCCCGCTGTTCGCCGTCGAGCACCTCGGCGTGGAGCGGAGCGCGGCGGGCTACATGTGGGCCTCCTTTGCCGTCGGATCGACGCTCGGCGCGCTGACGCTCGTGCGCCTCCAGCGCCGCGTCCCGCCGGAGCGGATCGTGTTCACCGGCTACGCCGTATTCGGGCTGCTCATGCTCATGTGGCCGCTCGCGGGCGTGCTGCCCGTGTTCCTCGCTCTGATCGCGCTGGCCGCACTCGCCGACGGGCCGGCGCTCGCCGCGCAGTTCGCCGTGCGCCAGCAGCACGTACCGCCCTCGCTCTACGGCCAGGTGTTCACGACGGCCGTGGGCCTGAAGGTCGGGTCTCTCTCGCTCGGCGCCGCGCTCGCGGGCGTCGTGGCGACCGGGCTCGGCTCGGCCGAGGCGCTCGTCATTGCCGCGACGCTTCAGCTCCTGGGCGCCGCGGTGGGGATCACGCTGGCGCGTCTCCCTGGTCGTCCGGTGCCAGATGCAGCTGCTCACCGGAGCGCGGCTCGTAGGGCCTGAACTCGGGCGGCGGAAGCGGCTCGGTCGTGGCATCGGCCTCCGCCGCGGCGCCGGGGCGGCGCGGCGGGCGCCGCTCGTGAATGGGCGGGGGCCCGCCCGGCGCGTCCTCGGGGACGTCGTCGGCGGGGCGCTTCGCGCGCTCGCGCGCGCCCGCCAGGAACAGGATCGCCGCGCACGCCAGGGCGAGCAGGTTCTGGCCCAGCGGGCGCTCGAACAGCCGCGCCACGATCAGCGCGCCCGCCCACAGCCCCGCCGCGGCGATCACGGTCCCGTCGCCGAAGGGAAGGTGGAAGCGCTTGCCCTCGGCGCGCGCGAGCAGCAGCGCGAGCACGCCGCCGGCGAGCACCAGCTCGCCCACCTCGACGAACGAGAACGGCCCGAACGTGCTCACGATCAGGAGCAGCGCGGCGACGGCCGCCACGCGCTGCTCGAAGTTCAGCAGCCGGCCCGCCCGCAGCCAGCGGCGCACGAGCTCAGCCATCGTCGAGCGGCCTGCGCCCCGCGAAGCCCGCGTCGGGCTCGTGCCAGTAGCGGATCGCGTCCTCGCCCTCGGCCCAGCACAGGTACACCTCGCGCCCGTCGCGCAGCGAGGGGAAGTCCAGCAGGCCGCGGTCGAGGTCGCGGAGCACGACGTCGAGGTCGCGGAGCTTCGTCATCGAGTCGCGGAGCTCGACGAACCCCTCCGAGACGGTGCGGCCGGGAGCGCCGCCGCCGTTCGTCGGGCTCGCCTCGGAAAGCGCCTCGCGCGCCTCGCGGTCGCCCAGCCTGTCGCGTGCCTCGCGCATGTGCGCGATCAGCTCGACCAGATCGGGCAGGAGCTCGGCGGCCTCCTCGAGCGAGTAGTGGCGCTCGTGGATCACGCCGCCGCGCGGGCGCCCGCGCGAATGCGGCGCTCGAGCAGCTCGGAGTCGGCGTCGGAGACGGTCCGCAACTGGCCCTGGAAGGCCAGGTGCCAGTGCTCGGCGGGCCACTTCCGCACGTGCTCGAGCTCGCCGGCCAGCTCGCCGGCGGGCACGAAGTCGTCCTCGTCGAGGACCACCTCGGGCTCGGTCTCGAAGCGCCACGGGTAGGGATCGACCTTGCCCGGCTTGCCGGGCCAGATCTTGGCCCGGTCCTCGTACATCTCGCCGGTCACGCGGACGATGCCGCCGAAGGCCTGCACGCCCGTCACGTAGAAGGCGATCCGGTCCCCGGGCTCGATCTGCTCGGCCATCCCGCGCCGCCCCTCCTTCGCTCCGATGACGCGGAAGCCGTGCTCGCGCGTGGCGCGGAAGTTCTCGAGCGATCCCGTGAGCACCCAGGTCTTGGCCACGCGGAAAGCCTAGTTACTGTGTGGCCACGATGGCCGACGACGAACTGCACCTGATCGGGCCCGACGAGATCGCCTACCGCCTCGATCTGACGCCCGCCCAGCTCAAGATCACCTACACCGCCCTGAAGTCGTTCCTAGACGACTTCGGCCACGACGAGCGCGAGGTGCACGACATCGTGCGCGAGGTCCTCTCCAAGCTGCCCGAGGAGCAGGCGATCCGCTCGATCGACATCACCAAGGGCCGGTAGCACCGCCGATGCCCGCGGACGTCTCGCGACGCGACCTCCTGCGCGCCGGCGGTGCCGGCGCGCTCGGCTACGCGCTGCTCGGGCCCGGCGCCGCTACGGCGCAGGCGCAGCGGATGAACGTGGTCGTCGTGGTGATGGACAGCCTGCGCGCCGACCATGTCTACGGGCACAGGGCGCGCACTTCCGCATGGGACCGCGTCGGGCGCCAGGGCGTGCGCTTCCTGAACGCGCACCCCGAGGCCATGCCGACGATCCCGGCCCGCCGGGCCATCATGTCCGGCAAGCGCACGTACCCGTTCCGCGGCTGGCGCCCGCGCTGGAACGACCTCCCGCCGCAACCCGGCTGGGAGCCGGTGGGGAGCGACGGCGAGATGTGGACCACCGCGCTCGGCGAGGCCGGCTGGACCACCGGCTACGTGACCGACAACCCGCACCTGCTGCTGCCGGTCCACAGGGAGTTCCGGAGGAAGTTCGACCGAGTGGAGCTGGTCGATGGCCAGGTGCCGGTGCGGCGCAAGCCGACCCGGCGGGTCTCGCGCAGCGAGCTGGACCACCACATGCCGAAGGCCCTGCGAGGCACGAGCGCCGAGGGGCGGATGCGCGCCTACCTCTCCGTGAACCCGCCCGGCCGCGACGAGCAGGACTACAACGCCGCCAAGGTCTTCCGGGACGGGATGAGCTGGATCGAGTGGGCCCGGGCGCGGCAGCCGTTCGCGCTCGTGATCGACTCCTTCGACGCCCACGAGCCGTGGGACGCGCCGCGCCGCCTGGTCGACCTGTACGGCCCCGCCTCGTCGGGGAGCGTGGAGCCGATCCAGCCGTTCCTGACGCCGGCCGGACGCACGAGCGACCTGGACCTCACGAAGCGCCTGCTCCGGCGGATGCGCCAGCTCTACGCGGCCGAGGTGACGCTCGTGGACCGCTGGCTGGGACGCTTCCTCGACCGCCTCGAGGACCTCGGCCTCGCCGAGAACACGCTCCTGATCCTGGTGAGCGACCACGGCGTGCTGCTGGGCGAGCGCGGCTGGGTCGGCAAGCGCTTCACCGAGATGCACGAGGAGCTGACGCACGTGCCGATGGCGATGCGGCACCCCGCGGGCCGGGGTCGCGGCCGCACCAGCAACTATTTCGCCTCCACCCACGACGTCGGGCCGACGGTGCTGTCGATGCTCGGCGTGGACGAGCCGCGCGGGATGAACGGGGCGGACCTGTCGCCGCTCTTCAGGGGCAGGCCGCCGCGCCAGAAGCGCAGCCACCGTACGTCGGCCTACAACACCTGGGTGAGCGCCGCCGACGACCGCTGGCTGCTGATCGCGGGCAACAACCGCGAGGAGCCCCGCCTATACGACCGCAAGCGCGACCGCTACGAGCGCAACAACATCGCGCACCGCCACCCCGACACGGTGCGCCGCCTCTGGAGCGCGATCCTGAAGGACGCCGGCGGCGGGCTGCCGAACTTCTAGGAGCTCGCCGCGCATGTCCGCCACGCGCCGCGGCCGGCATCGCGTGCCTCCGACTCGGCCTCCTGGAACGCACCGAGTTGCTCGAACGGGTCGCGGAACACGTACACGGTCCCCCAGCCCGCACGGAGCTGCGCTCCCGCGAGGCTGCCACGGGCGCTCTTGACGTAAGCGAGCAGCCGGCCGTAGCGATCGCGGCGGTCCTGGGTCGGATCGGTTGTCACCTTGACGCGCCGTCCGCGGCCACCCTTGCGGTCGTTGAGCCCGTCGCCGTCTGTGTCGCGCGACCGGGTGAAGCCGAGGCGATACATGTTCGAGGTGGCCTCCGGGGCGCCGCATTCGCCGGGAGTACCTGGCCGCTGGACCTCTGGCGTGTCGATTCCGATCAGGCGGACGGTGTAGCTCTTGTGGAGGCCCCGGCGCACGCGGATGGTGTCGCCATCCGTTACGCCTGTGACCACGGCGTAGAAGCTCGTACGGGGAGGCGGGGGAGGGGGAGGCGGGGGTGTCGTCGGCGTGGAGGAGGGACTGCATGGGCACGGGTTCGACTCGCACGCCATCCCGTCGCTGTCCCCGTCGAGTTGGTCAGGGTCGCTCGCCGGCCCGCCCTGGCTTAGGAAGTAGCTCTGCGCCGACGCCTGGTCCGGGAAGTCCGAGCAGTCGAGATCGGCGGCGGTCGCCCGGACCGCATGGGCGCTCGGTGCCAGCGCGAGAACGAGAGCCGCGACCAGCACGGCCAGTGGAATGCACTTCAAGAGAACCTGCCTGGGCTAGGGGGATGGAGCGTCGTGCTGTCGGGGGGGCGGCGCCTTCCCTGGGCGCCACTCCATCATCGGCAGATCAGCGGGATTTGTGAAGTAACTCCGCGGGCCTGAGCGCGGGCGGTCGGGCGGTCAGTCGATCGGGATGTCCTCGACCCTTGGCTCCTGGGGCTCGCGGTCCAGGCGCTCCAGGTACCAGTCGATCAGGGAGCGCAGTGTCAGCAGGAACTCGCGGATCAGGTTGGTGATCTGGCCCTCGAGCTCGCGGGGCGCCATTCGGCGCATTCCGTCGAGCATCGCGAACAGGGCCGCGGGGTCCGGCGGCCGGTGCCCGTGTCCGGCGGGGCCGGGCGGCGGCTCCCCGAAGGGGTCGGGCGGGGGTTCGCCAAAGGGGTCGGCCCCGGCGCGGTGCCGCTCGTACGGGCTCTCAGCCTCCATTGCCGTCCTTCTCGAACCTGATCTCGAGCGAGCCCTCGTCGAGGCGCGCGCCGGTCGTCGCGTAGGCCGCCATCGCGGGCGGCAGCATGATCGTCCGCTTCTGGCCGCCCACGCGCACGATCACCTCCAGGCCGATCTTCTTCAGGCTCAGGTCGCCGCGCTCGGCGAAGGGCACGTCCACGCGCAGCGTCGCGGTCCCGTTGTCCGTGACGAGCTCCTGGGAGAGCCGGTCGTACAGGATCGTCGCGGGGTCCTGCTCGCCGAACACCGCGTCCGCGAGCCTGTCGAGCATCTCCGCGCCGACGACCTCGCGCTCGAAGTAGTCGGCCGTCAGCACGGGCACCGGCGCGAACGCCGAGCGCACCAGCTCGAGCTGCTCCTCCTGGGCCTCGCGCCAGGCGGCGAAGTAGCCGTCCGGCGGCAGCAGCCGGTTCACGACGACCGCGTCGGTCAGGTAGCCGTAGAGGTTGAGGTAGGTGAACGTCCGCATGGACTCCTTCACCACCATCCGGTCGGGGCTCGTCACGAGCCGGATGCTGGTGCGCGAGCGGTCGCGCAGGATGCCGTTCATCGCGACGAGGTTGCGCGCGAGGCCCTCCACGTCCTCGAAGACGGCGTCGCCCGGGAACGGGATGTCGAAGAGCGTGCGCGCGAACGGCGCAAGCCGGCGCTGGGAGGGGAGGATCTTCTCGAGCCACCAGGTCACGACGTCCGGGAACGAGAGCAGCCTCAGCGTCTCGCCGGTGGGTGCGCAGTCGACGATCACGCAGTCGAACTCGCCCTCCTCGTGGTGGCGCTTGATCCACAGGAGCGAGAAGAGCTCGTCCATCCCCGGCGGGACGGTCAGCTCCTCGGCGGATATCTGGTCGATGCCGCGCTCGGCCAGCATGTCGCCGAGCCAGGACTGGACGCCCTCCCAGTGACGCTCCATCTCCTCCTGCGCCTGGACCTCCTGCCCGAACAGGTTCGGCCCGATCTGGCTCGGCTCGGCGCCCAGCGGGGCCTCGAGCGAGTCCGACAGGCTGTGCGCCGGATCGGTGGAGAGCACCACGGTGCGCAGGCCCGCCTCGGCGCAGCGCCGCGCCGTCGCGGCGGCGACGCTCGTCTTGCCCACTCCGCCCTTGCCCGTGTAGAGGATTGTGCGCGGCACCATTCGGCGGCGCACTCTAGCCCCCTTACCCGGGCTGGTTCTCCACCTGGATCTCGGCGCTGTCGCTGTCGCGCTTCTCGAGTCCCGTGCGCAGCTCCTTGGCCGCCACGCGCACCGTGAACGTCGACGGCCCCTTCGGAGTCCACGTGAACGAGCCCGTGCCGCGCCGGAACGTGCCGAGACGGTCGAACACGACGCGCCCGTCCGGCCGCGTCACCGTCACCTGCACCGCGGACAGCTTCGAGACGCTGAACCGCAGCGCGGCCGGCGTGTCCTCGGTTGCCACGGCCGGCCCCTCGTAGGTCACCTCGGGGGGATCGACCTGATAGCCGCGGTACTTCTGCGCGTACTCGCAGTAGACCGGCCCGAGCCGCCGGGTGCACATGCTCGCCAGGAACTCCCGCATCAGCTCGTGGTAGTCGCGGTTCGCCTCGCTGCCCGCGTAGCTGTAGAGCGACCAATCGCCCACGTCGCTCAGCGGGACCTCCCGGCGCGCCTCCGGCTCGGCCTGGTCGAACAGGCTGCGCGCGCGATCGTCGCCCACGACCCGGTCGAAGTCGAAGAGCCCGATCAGCGACTGGAGAAACGCGTTGAAGATGTAGAGCCGGGGCGCGAACGAGTACTGGAGGTAGTGCACGCCGCCGCGCGGTCCGGTCGTCTGCACGCCCGTGGGCGGGCGCGTCGTGAACGCTCCCAGCGCGCGCCGGGCGGTCTCGGCGTACTTCGGCTCCCCGAGCAGCTGGGCGGCCCGGCCCAGCGCCTGGATGCCGGTGGCCTGCGCCATGCCGCTCATCCAGGGCGGGGTGCCGCCGCCGAAATGGAAGAGGTACTCCCACGCGATGAAGCTGCGGCCGCGCTTCACCGCGAGCGCCGTCATCTCGTCGAGGATGCGCCGCAGGGCGGCCTCGTCGCAGCTCGGCTCGCGCCGCTCGCAGAAGCCGTGCAGGTGGTTCGCCTTCTTGAAGGTCGAGAGCGGGTGGAGCTGGAGCCCCTCGCCAGGGAAGTACTGGAACAGGATCTCGCTGCCCCGGAAGCTCACCTGGTCGCCCGAGCCGGGGTAGGCCTGCCGTGGCCAGTACTGGCGGTTCCGGGCGAGCTGGAGGAAGGCCACAGGCATGCGCGTGGCGCCGAGCCGCCCGCGGAGCGCGAGTGACTCGACCGAGCTGAGCACGTAGCGCAGCTGGCTCGCCCGCGCGCCCGACAGGCGCCGCAGCGTGCGGGCCGACCGCACGTAGGTCGCGCGCCAGCGGCGGTAGTCCGCCTTCTCGATGCGCTTGCGCCGCAGCTCGCGGCGAAGGGCCGCGTAGACGGCTCGCCGCCCGCGCTTGGTGGATGCCCGAGCCCGCACGCCGGAGGCCGTCGCCCGGCTTCCCGGCACGGATAGCGCCACCTCCGCCCGCGTCGGTACCGCCGGATCGAAGACCCGCTCGGAGTGCCCGCCGCCGACGACGATGACCTCACCGGCCTGCGCCGGGGCGGCCAGCACGGCAGCCGCGGCCACGATTGCGAGCGCGGTTCGCTTCACGTACCCCATTACCTGTCCCAACGTCCCTGATCCCACCGAGTTGCGGTCCCTCCAGCTACTCTGCGCCGCGTGCGACGCGCCCTGCTCCTCCTGCTCTTCGCCGCTCTGGCGCTCGCTTCCTGCGGCGGCGGCGACGACAAGGAGGACGTGCAGGACGTCCTCGACAAGGCATTCAGCAGCTCGATCGAGAGCGCCAACCTCAAGGTCGACGCATCGGTCCAGATCAAGGGTAGCCCGGGGCTCGACAAGCCCCTCCGCTTCACCGCCACGGGGCCGTTTCGCACCAACGAAGGGAAGCTCCCGTCGGCCGACATCGAGCTGAAGGTCGGCGCCGACGGCGGCGGCCAGACCATCACCACCGGGTTCCTCTCGACCGGCGACCGGGCCTTCCTGAAGTTCCAGGACGTCTACTACGAGCAGCCGGCCTCACAGGTGGCGAAGGCCAACCGCTCGATCTCGCAGAACGAGGGCAAGCGCGGGTCGCTCGGGTCGCTCGGGCTCGATCCGCGCAGCTGGCTGGGGGAGGCCAAGGACGAGGGCGAGGAGGACATCGGCGGCGTGAAGACGCGGCACGTCTCCGGGACGCTCGAGGTCGAGGCGGTCATGCGGAACCTCAACCGGTTCGTGCGCAGGTCGGGGGCGGCGCTCGGGGGCGCCACCGGCGAGGCCCCGCCCGAGCCGCTGAGCGACGAGGACATCCGCAGGGTTGGCGAGGTCGTGCGCGATCCCGACCTTCCACGTCTACGTGGGCGAGGACGACGACATCATCCGGCGCGTCTCGGGCAAGATCGAGTTCGAGGTCCCTGAGGAGGACCGCGAGAGCCTCGGAGGCATCGAGTCCGGCACGGTCGAGTTCCAGGTCGAGTTCTCCGACGTGAACGGCGACCAGCAGATCGAGGCACCCGCCCGGGCCCGCCCGATCTCAGACCTCACGCGCACGCTGGGGGGCGGCGGGCCGCTTCCCGGTCTGGGCGGCTCGCAGTCGGAGTCCCAGGCCCCCCCGGACGACGGCAGCCCGGATGCCGACGCCTTCTCTGCCTACGAGGACTGCCTCGACAAGGCGCGCCCGGAGGACACGGACGCGCTCCAGAGCTGCGCCGAGCTGCTCCAGCCCTAGGGCTAAGCGCGCGCGGCAGCGGTCTTCCGCAGGTCGCGCTCGGGGTCGATTCCCCAGCGCGAGGCCAGCTCGGCGTGCTCCTGCCCCACCGCCCAGCGGTCCGGCCGCTCGTCGCCCTCGTGGTCCGGCGTTGCTCCCTTCAGCAGCATGGAGCCGCGGTTGTCGCCGATCGCGCGGATCTCGGCCAGCTCGTCGTCGCTGAGCACCGACTCCGCCGGCACCGCGGCCAGCTCGTCGCGCTTGCGCTCGATCGGCTTCGCGTCCGGCCCGCTCTCCTGGATCAGCGTCGGAGCAACGCACTCGACCGCCTCGTGCGCCAGGTTCCAGGCGCACGCCAGCTGGAGCGGCGTGAGCCCGTGGCGATCGGCGATCGGCCTGATCCGCTCGAGCCGCTCCCGGCCGGCCTCCACCCAGCCCTCGGGGCGGAAGCCTCGGTGGTCGTGCTCGTCGAAGCCGTGCCCTGGCAGCACGTCGTCGTGGAAGAGCCCGCCGTAGTCCACCACGCGCGTGAGCACCTTCACGCCGTGGCGGGCCGCGGCGTCCAGGGCGAGCTCGCCCGGCCAGGGCTCGAACGGGTTGAGGATCAGCATCGCCCAGTCGATCAGCTCGCCGTAGCGCTCGAAGCAGCCGATCACGTCGAGCGTGAAGCCGTTGGCCGGCCCCGGCGCCACGCCCAGGGCGCCCGCGAGGCCGTCGTCGCGCAGCTCGCGCAGCGCCTCCCACACCTCGGGCGACTCGAAGCCGCGCCGGTCGGGGTTGTGCAGCAGGAGCAGGTCGAACGAGTCCACGCCGCAGCGCTCGAGGCTTCGCTCGACGGCCATGCGCAGGTAGTCGCGGTAGCCCTCCGGGCCGCGCAGGCGAGGATCCGTGAAGCGCGGGAAGCCCTTCGCGCCCTCCCGCTCGCCCTCGTAGAAGTCGTGGCCCACCGCTCCGACCAGCGCGTAGTCCCCGCGCGGGACGCCGGAGAGGGCACGCCCGAGCAGCGTGTCGGCCTCGCCGGCGCCGTAGGCGTCGGCCGTGATGACGCGTGTCGATCCCGCCGGCCGGGCCGCAGCAGCGCCTCGAGGCGCTCGTCCGCGATCGGCTCGCCGAAGCGCATGAAGCGCCCGCCGCTCCAGGTGCCGACTGCGACATGACCAGGCATGCCCTCACTCTAAGGTCCCGGTCGTGGATTTCGGGTCCCTAGCTCCGTGGGCGGCGCTGATCGTCGCGCTGATCTTCTTCCTGTGGCTCGACCTCCACTTCTTCGCGCGCGGGCGTGACCCGAGCTTCAAGGAGGCGGCCTGGTGGTCGGTCGGCTGGCTCGCGCTGAGCCTCCTCGCGGCGGTCCCGGTGCTCCTCCTGGAGGGCGGAGACGACGCGGTCACCTACACGACGGTCTACCTGATCGAGCGCTCGCTGTCGCTCGACAACCTGTTCGTCTTCCTCCTGCTGTTCGCGTACTTCGGGGTGCCCTACGAGCACCGCCCGCGGCTGCTCTTCTTCGGGATCGTCGCGGCGCTCGCGCTGCGCGGCGTCTTCATCCTCGCCGGCACCGAGCTGCTCGAGCAGTTCCACCTGCTGATCTACATCCTGGGCGCGGCGCTGATCGTGCTGGCCTACCGGATCTGGCGCGGCGTGGCGGAGAACGTCGACCCCGACAAGAACCTCATGGTCCGGCTCGTGCGGAAGGTCTATCCCGGTCACCGGCGAGTTCCACGGCGGCCGCTGGTTCGTGCACAAGGAGGACGGCGGCGCCGCTACGCCACGCCGATCTTCCTCTGCCTCGCGGCGATCGTGTTCGCCGACATCGCCTTCGCGATCGACTCGATCCCGGCCGCGTTCGCCATCACGCGCGACCCGCTGCTGATCTGGATGGGGAACGTCTTCGCGCTGCTGGGCCTGCGAGCGCTGTTCGTGCTCGTCGAGAGCCTGATCGCGCGCTTCCGCTATCTCGACGAGACGATCGCGGTCGTGCTCGGCCTCGTCGGCGTGAAGCTGCTCGATCGAGGACCTGGTGAAGGTGGGGCCCGTGGAGAGCCTCGCCGTGATCGCGGTTGCGTTCACCATCGGGATCCTGCTGTCCGTGCGCGCCGACAGGCACGATCCCGACGCGGAGGAGCACCGCGAGGAGCGGATCGCGGCGATGCAGCAGGGCTCGTCGTAGGGCAAGGTACGGACGACGACGGCATTGAGAGGGGGCCGTCCGGACTTATCGGTCTATATGACGGTTAAGTCCGGAAGCGCCCGAGTCGCCGGGACTCAACCCCTCGTGCGCGCCCGCGGGCCAGCTGCTGCTCCAGGGCGGCCAGGCGGTCGTCCCACTGGGAGCCGACCTCGGCCATCCAGGCGAGCGCCTCCGACATCGGCGCGGGCGTGGGGCGGTAGAGCACCTCACGGCCGTCGCGCCGGGTGGCCACGAGGCCGGCCGCCGCGAGCGTGCCGAGGTGCTTCTGCACCGCCTGCCGGCTCACCGGAACGTCGCGCGCCAGATCGGTCGCGGTCGCCTCGCCGCGCTCGCCCAGGGTCGCGTAGAGCGAGCGCCGGGTGCCGTCCGAGAGCGCCGTGAAGACCGCGTCCGCGGGATCCGCGGCGGGCATCAGCCGCGCGCCGCCGAGCGCGACGCGTCCGCCGCCATCAGCGCGCTGCGCCCGCCAGCGCGCCGCCCGCCGCGGCGACAGGGCCGGCTCCGCCGCCCCAGGCTCCGCCGAATTCGATCGCCAGGTCGCGGCCGTCGAGGATCGCCAGCGGCCGCGACTCCGTCACGCGGATCTGCGTGCCGGCGTCCGTCTCGTCGAGCTCGATCTCCACGCGGGTGGCCTCGTCGCCCGGGTCGCTCCACCAGAAGACGAGCCGGCGCGGCGCGTCGACCTCCTCCACGAACCCGCGTCGCTCTCCGGCGCGCACGTCGCCCGCCTCGCGCAGGTCGATCGCAGCGTCGTCACCGAGCCAGTCCGGCTCGGCAAGCGAGCGCCAGACCTCCTCGACGCCGTCCGGAACCGTCACCTCGCGCTCGACCAGCTCTTCCATGTGTGCCTCCCATGTGCAACCAATAGGTTGCTATTGTAACCGCAACCGACTGGTTGCAGCTTACCGGACAAGGAGCACGAAACATGCAGATCGGACGCGCCCACAGCTCGCTCGTGCCGATGGTCGTGGAGCAGACGGCCCGGGGCGAGCGCTCCTTCGACATCTACTCCCGCCTGCTGAACGAGCGCATCGTCTTCATCGGGCGGCAGATCGACGACGAGATCGCGAACCTGGTGGTGGCCCAGCTCGTGCACCTCGAGTCGGAGGACCCGGACAAGGACGTCTCCGTCTACGTGAACTCGCCCGGCGGCTCGCTTCATGCGGGGCTCGCGATCTACGACACGATCCAGTACATCCGGCCCGACGTGCAGACGATCTGTTACGGGATGGCGATGTCGGCCGGGTCGCTGATCCTCGCCGGCGGGACGCCGGGCAAGCGGCTCACGCTCCCGAACGCGCGCATCCTGATCCACCAGCCGTCGTCGGGGTTCCAGGGCCAGTCGTCCGACATCGAGATCCACGCCCGCGAGGTGCTCGAGCTGCGGCGGCTGCTGGAGGAGATCTACGCGCGCCACACCGGAAGGACCCCGGACGAGGTGCACGAGGACATGGAGCGCGACCGCTTCTTCGGCGCGGACGAGGCCGTGGAGTACGGGCTCGTCGACCGGATCGTCACGGCCAGCGAGCTGCACCGCCCGCCGTCGGGCTTCGCGGCGGCGGTCGAAGGCGGGTAGAACAGGGGGCGTGCGCCGCCTCCTGCCGCTGCTGATCCTCGTCGCCCTGCTGGGCGCGTGCGACTCCGGGGAAGAGGATGATCCGGCGGCACGGCCCGCCGCGCCCGCGCCGCCGCCGCCCGCGATCACGCGCGCCGAGCTGGGAGAGCACCTCGCCGCCCTTCAGCGAATAGCCGACCGGAACGGCGGCAACCGCGCGGCGGGCACGCCCGGCTACGACGCCTCGGCCGACTACGTGGCCGAGCGCCTGCGCGAGGCGGGCTGGCGCGTGCGCCGCCAGCCGGTGCAGTTCATTTACTTCAGGCTCCGGCGCGCGTCGCTCGCCGTCGAGGGGCGCAGGCTAAGGCGCATCCGCGACTTCCAGGTGCTGAGCTACTCCGGCTCGGGGTCGGCCACGGGGACGCTGGCCGGCGCCGCCAACGGCTGCGACCAGGGCAATTTCGGGGCGCTCGGGAGCGGCGAGATCCCGCTGGTCGGCCGGGGCGGGTGCCTGTTCCGCGAGAAGGCGCGCAACGCGGAGCTGGCGGGCGCACCCGCGCTCGTGGTGGCGGGGGAGGTCGAGAGCCGGCGCGGCGTGCCGAGCGGGACGCTCGGCGTGCCGGGCAGCCGGATCCCCGTCGTCCTCGTCTCCCTCGACGCACTCGGCGAATCGGGCGTCGGGTCGTCGGTCCGGATCGGCGTCGACGCCGTCTCGCGCTCGACGCGGACCGAGAACGTGATCGCGGAGACCCCGGGCGGGAGCGGCGACAGGGTGGTGATGGCGGGCGGCCACCTCGACTCCGTGGCGGGCGGCCCGGGCATCAACGACAACGGCAGTGGCACCGCGACGCTTATCGAGGCGGCGGAGGCGATACGGGCGGACCCGCCCGGCGCGCGCGTGCGGCTCGCCTTCTGGGGAGCCGAGGAGCTGGGCCTGCTCGGCTCGCGCCACTACGTGCGCTCGCTCGACGGCGACGAGCGACGGCGGATCCGCGCCTATCTCAACCTCGACATGGTCGGCTCGCCGAATCCCGTCCCGGAGCTCTACGCCGACGCCGACGCGGAGCTCGCGCGCGTGCTGCGCCGCGCGGCCCGGCCGGGGTCGCTTGGGACGGTGGGGGCGGGCGGATCGTCCGACCACGCCCCCTTTCAGGAGGCGGGGATACCCGTCGGCGGCCTCTACACCGGAGGCCCGGAGGCGGGGTCGGGCGGCCGGACGCGCGACCCCTGCTACCACCTCCCGTGCGACAGGCTCCGCCACGTGAACCGGCGGGTGCTGCTGCGCATGGCCCGCGCGACCGCGGAGGCGCTCCGGGTGCTCTCCACACGTCACAAATAGGCGCGCGGCGGAAGATAGGAGGTAGTGGCGGACTACAGCCGACTGTCCGACGACGAGCTGCTGGCGAGGACCACGGACGACCGCGAGGCCTTCGGAGAGCTCTACGACCGCCACGTGCGGGCGGTCCTCGGCGAGCTGCGGCGCGGCGGCCTCCCGACGGAGGAGGCGCTCGACGTCACGGCCGAGGCCTTCGCGGCGGCGCTGCTCGCGAGCCGCCGCTATCGCCCCGGCGAGGCCCCGGCGCGCGCGTGGCTCCTCGGGATCGCGCGCAACAAGCTCGCGCATCGCCACCGCCGGGCCGCGACGGAGACCGCCGCGCGGCGCAAGCTCGGCATGGCGCGGCTGACCTATTCGGACGAGGCGCTCGAGCGCGTGGAGGACCTGCTCGAGGCCGAGGCCCGCCTTTATACGAACGGAACCGCCGCCCTGCCTCCCGCCGAACGCGACGCGGTGGTCGCTCGGGTGATCGAGGAGCGGGACTACGACGAGATCGCGGCCGCCTCCGGCGCGACCCCCGCGGCGGTGCGCCAGCGGGTGAGCCGGGGGCTGGCGAAGCTGGCGCGGCTGGGAAGAGAGGAACGGTGAGCACCAGCAACCGATACGTCGAGACGGACGCGCTGGCGAGCCTGCGCGACGAGCTGATGCGCGCGGCCTCCCGCCGCGCCTCCCGCCGCCGCCCGGCGCGCCGGATCGCGATCGTCGTGGCGATCGTCGTGGGCCTGCTCGCCGCCACCGCGGCCACGGCAGCGCTCACGGACTTCACAACCGGTGTGCCGGTCGTCGACGAGCTGGTGGGTATCGAGAAGCTGCCGACCAACCGTCCCGGTCCCGGTGACGCGAGCGAGCCACTCGCGGTGACGATGGGCGACGGGACCTACCGGGTCGTCGCCTATCTCGCCCGCGACGGAGGCGTGTGCATCGTCTCGGCCGAGCGGCATCGGGGCGGCGTTCGGGGAGGCTTCGGCGGTTGCCCGCCGCTCGAGGTGGTGAACCGGCAGGTCGCGCGGGGTGGCGCCGCCTGGTTCGGCTCGTCGCACGGTCCCAAAGAGCGCACCTACCAGCTGATCGTGGCGGGCGACGTCGAGTCCGTGCGGCCGCTGGGGGAGGGCGACTGGAAGGTTCTGATGACGCCGCCCTGGACGCCCGAGGCTCCCGGGGCTCGTCCGCTGAGGCTGGCGGTGGCGATCGACGACGAGGACATCGACTTCGACATCGACCACGGCGCCTTCCCGCGGCTACAGCTGGTCTACGCGGACGGCACGACCCGCGTGGCCACGTTCCGCTAGCGCACGCCTACTCCCGCAGCCCCGCGGCTTCGAGGGTCTGCCCGGTGAGGCCGAGGGCCCGGAGAGCGCCAGGCAGAGTGAAGTAATCCTCCTGACGGAAGACCCGCCCGTGTCGGAGCCAAAAGCAGAGGAACAGCTCAACCTGCAGGTTGAGGCCGCTCTCTCGCCCCTCGGTCGTGAGGCTCGTGTGCGCCAAGACGCGGTCGTCGCGGACCGGAGTTATCGCCCTGATCCCGAGCCGGTAGTCGTCCCAAGCCTGTTGGAACTCCTCGAAGAAGCGCGCGATCTCTTTAGCGCCATGGCAGGGCCGCGACTCGGGGAAGTCCTCCACCGGGTAGTAGTCGCCCCGGGGGTCCCAAAAGTCGAGGATCCGCTCCCAATCTCGATCGAACAGCCCACCCTCGTCCTCTTCAAGGATCCGCCGGACGACCTCCACGTTCTCCTGCGACATCGCCCGTCCAGTATCCCGCAGGCGAGACCGTCCTAGGCGAAGTAGAAGACCAGTCCGAGCACCGCGTACAGCGCAAGCAGCTGCACGCCCTCGAACCAGTTCGACTCGCCGTCCTGCGTGACCAGGTTGGCGATCAGCACGGCGAACAGCAGTGCACCAAGCTCGTAGCCGTTGAACACGAGCGCCATCGGGTCGGGGCCCACGACGAACGAGGCCAGCACGAGCACCGGCGCCACGAAGAGCGCGATTTGGGCGCTCGAGCCGATGGCGATGTTCACGGCCAGGTCCATCTTGTCCTTGGCCGCCACGAGCACGGCCACCCAGTGCTCGGCCGCGTTTCCGACGATCGCCACGATGAACACGCCGACGAAGAACTCGGACAGCCCGATCTCCTCCGAGGCTTCGCTGATCGATCCGACCAATATCTCCGACATCACGCCGACGGCGACGGCGGACAACGCAAGGAAGATCGCAGCCCGCTTGACAGGCCAGTGGTGCGCCTCCTCCTCGTCGTCCTGCCCGAATGGGTTGAAGACGGCGCGGTGCGTCCGCAGCGAGAACCAGAGCCCGGCGGCATAGCTCACAAGGAGGACGATGCACACCCCGAGCGACAGCTTCTCGAGGTCGGAGCCGAAGTCGACCCGCTCTTCGCCGACGCCCGGCAGACCCCCGCCGTGGATCAGCTGGAAGATCGCCGGGAAGATCAGCGCCGCCAGGGCGAGCGTGAGCATCGCCGACTGGGCGCCCGCCGCGGTCCGGCTGAACGTCTGCTTGTCGCGTGACCACCCGCCCACCACCATCGCGGCACCCATCACGAGCAGCACGTTGCCGATGATCGAGCCCACGATCGACGCCTTCACGACCTCCTGAAGCCCCTCGAGCAGCGCGAAGAACGCGATGATCAGCTCGGGCGCGTTGCCGAACGTCACGTTCAGGAGACCGCCGATCCCGGGCCCGCTCTTGGCGGCGATCGCCTCCGTGGCCTCGCCCATCACGGCGGCGCACGGGATCACGCCCATCGCCGCTGCGCTGAACACGACGAGAGGGCTCGCGTGCGCGAGCTCCAGGGCGATCGCCGCGGGGATGAAGACCCCGAGGTAGTGAACCGGACGCATGGCGGCGGAACCTTACGGGGTAACCTCGGAGTGAGGGTGATCGACCACGTCAACAACCTGAAGCTCCAGCATCTGGTCGAGCTCTCCAAGCTCGGCGACGGCTGCGCGGGGCTCGAAGAGGAGATCGCCGGGTGGCTCGCCAAGCACGACGTGGTCTTCGCGGGCAACACGATCCCCTTCGTGCTGATGCCGCACTTCGTGTCCCCCGGCCAGCTGCGCCGCGTGAAGCGCGCCGTGGCCTGCCTGTCCGCCGTGCTCGACCGCTTCTGCGACGCCTACGCCGAGGACGAGCGGCTGCGCGAGGCGCTCAGCGTCCCGGCGGCCGAGGACGCGCTGATCAGGCTCGACCCCGGTTACTCGCGGCCGCTCAGGATCTGCCGTCTCGACGCCTTCCTCCAGGGCTACGACGTGAAGTTCCTCGAGTTCAACGCCGACTCGCCGGCGGGCATCGGCTACACGGACGTGCTCTACGAGGGCCTCGAACGCGCGATCTCGCTCCCGCGCGTGAGCGCCGAGTTCGAGACCTCCTACACGCCGATGCTGCCTGTGCTGGTGGACACGCTGATGTCCGCCTACCGGGAGCTGCGCGGCGAGCGCGGCGACCTGCCGGCGACGCCGCGCCTCGCGCTCGTGGACGTGGCCGGGAGCCCCTCGGTGCCCGAGTTCCGGATCATCTGCGAGGCGGCGAAGCGCGCGGGGATCGACGCGCTCCACGGGACGCTCGACGAGGTGCGCTACGACGGGTCGGTCCTGCGCGTCCAGGGCGAGCCGGTTCACCTCGTCTACCGCCGCGCGCTGCTCGAGGATCTGCCCGAGGGCGACCTGATCGCGGCCGCGCGCGACCGTCGCGCGGCGGTCGTGAACCCGTTCCGCGCTCGCGTGGCCAACAACAAGAAGCTGTTCGCCCTGCTCGGCGATCCGCGCTTCGCCCATCTCGTGGAGGAGTCGGAGCGCCAGGTGATCGCGGAGACGATCCCCTGGACGCGCGTGCTGCGCGAGGGCCGTGCCGAATACGGCGACTGGGTCGTGGACCTGCTCGCGTTCGTGTCCGACAACCGCGAGCGGCTGGTGATGAAGCCCGCCTCCGACTACGGCGGCCATGGGGTCTCGCTCGGGATGGAGACGGACCAGGGCGAGTGGGACCGGCTGATCGAGGAGCACTCCGGGCAAGGCGACTACGTGGTGCAGGAGTACGTGCCGGTGCCGGAGGAGATGTTCCCGGCCGTCGAGGACGGCCACGTGCAGATGCGGCTCAAGCGCTTCAACATCAACCCGTTCGGCCTCGGCGGGCGCTACGCGGGAATGATCACCCGCATATCGGACCAGGCCGTGATCAACGTGTCGGCCGGCGGCGGGCTCCTGCCCAGCGTCGTGGGCCGGCACAGGGAACCACTACTTGCGGAGGATGCGGATGAAGAGGCCGCTTGGCTACGACGTTGACGACAACGCCATCCGGTTCTCGAACTACTTCCACGTGCTTCGGGAGCTGGTGCACTTCACGAACGGCTGGATGCCGCTCGAGCCGAGCTGGGAGCGCAAGCTCGCGCTCGGCGACCACGTGCACGACGACGCTCGCGCGCTCACGAAGATAAAGCGCCGCCTGTACGAGCTCAGGAACCCGAGCGAGTACCCCGGCTCGCCGTCGCCGGAGCTCGAGGAGCTGCTCGACCGCATGGCGGCCGCGCACAGCGCGCAGGAGTACCTGGCCGTGGCGTACACGGAGGCGAAGCCGGCGCTGGTACGCGCCATGCGCATCCACCTCGACAACCTCGACCCGGTGGCCGACGAGCCGTCGCTGCGGCTGCTCACGCAGATCGTGGAGCGCCAGGAGCGCCACACGGACGGCCACGGGCGCCACGACGCCGAC
Organism: uncultured Thermoleophilaceae bacterium; assembly: GCA_963786845.1. Taxonomy (GTDB): domain Bacteria; phylum Actinomycetota; class Thermoleophilia; order Solirubrobacterales; family Thermoleophilaceae; genus JACVRW01. Next base: position 113,638 of record CAWBAP010000004.1, on the reverse strand, counting down.
ATCGGCGCCCTCCCGGTGCGGCTCCGCACCGCGCCGCGCGAGCTTCGCATCCTGCCGCCGCTCGAGGAGCCGGCGCGGGACGACTTCGTGGACGTGACCGAGAGCGGCGACCCGTACCTCTCGCGCGATCTCTACGTGAACGGCGCCGAGAACCACGTGCCGGTCGAGCGCGAGGAGCAGCAACACTTCTTCCACGGCCTGATGGACGCGGAGCTGTCCGCCGCGGAGCTGATGGCGCGCAACTCGCACGAGCACCCCGAGCTGCCCTGGGACTTCCACGTGGACATGGCGCGCCAGAACTGGGACGAGGTGCGCCACGCGAAGCTCCACGACCTCCTGATGAAGGACGAGCTGGGCTGTGAGTGGGGCGACTTCGCGGTCGGCTTCTCCTACTTCAGGTCGATCTACGCCTACGACCTGCTCGGCCGCCTGTGCCTCTTCAACGGCACGAGCGAGCAGAGGGCGATGTGGCGCCACTCGCACCGGCGCAAGAAGCTGATGGAGCTGGGCCAGCAGCGCGTCGCGCTCGTGTTCGACTACCTGCTCGCCGACGAGGTGCCGCACGTGCACAACGGCGTGCGCTGGGGCTCGTATCTGCTGGGTGGAAGCGAGCAGGCGTATCGCGACAAGGTGCGCGAGCTGCGTGCCGCGCTCGACGAGACCGGCGCTCCGGCCTAGACGTCGGCGTCCTCGTCCGGGATCGGCGGCGCGTTCTCGTCGTCGTCAACGAAGTCGTCGTCGCCGTTCACCGCGACCTCGACCGCGCGGCCGTCGCCGCCGTGATAGGTGGCCTGGAACGTCTCGAGCAGCTCGTCGCGGCGCGCCTCGTCCACCGGCACCTCGTCCGCGATCAGGACCCAGTCGGCCCCCTCGAACTCCTCCATGTTGAAGATCTCGCCATCGATCGAGGGCGAGTCGTCGACGACGACCATGATCTCGGTCTGCGGGTTCAGGTAGCAGCCGGGACGGAGGAGCAGGTCGTCGAGCTCGAATCGGCGTTGGTCATCGGCCACGAGGCCAGCCTATACCCGCCGGTGGGGTCAAATCACCCCCCGATGTCGCGCAGCTGCCGGTCGATCTCGGCCTCCACATCGAGCGGCTCCTTGCCCTGTCGCAGGCGGCGCTCGTTGCGGGCGACGACGAGCTGGCGGACCTCCTCGCGAAGCGCGGGGTCGCCAGGACCCGGGGCGGCTGAGGTGAGCGCGGCCACCTCCGCCTCGACGTCGAGCGGGGCCTCCCCGCGGGCCTCGCGGCGGCGCGACTTCGCCTCGAGCATCTGGCGGATCTCCTCCTGAGTCTCGGCCGCCGTGGCGGCCGCCACCGGCCGGTCGTGCTCCATCTCCAGGTCGCTGCGACCGAGACCGCTGTAGATGCGGCCGCTTCCCCAGTACGACGCCGCGGCGACCAGGACGGCGAGCACGGATACCGCGATCAGAATCGTTCCGAAGGCGTCCATGCACGTAGTCTGAAGTCATGTGGAGAAGGCTGCGCCGCCGCACGTTCGCGCCCAGCCGCCCGGCGCTCTATCCGGACCAGGTCGGGCTCCTCTTCTTCATCCTGATCGCCATGGCCGTGGGTATCTACGTGGTGGTGCGTTTCCTGCTGTAACCTGCGGGGTACAGTCGTTGACTGACGAGTCAATCAGAGGAGTTTCAAGCAGTGGTCGACTTCACGCTTTCCGACGAGCAGAAGGACATCCGGCAGCTCGCCCACGACTTCGCCGAGAAGGAGATCCGGCCGGTCGCATGGGAGCTGGACAAGGACTCCACCTTCCCGGACGAGATCATCAAGCAGGCCTGGGAGCTCGGCCTGATGAACAACCACATTCCGGAGGAGTTCGGCGGTCCCGGCCTCGACTTCCTCACCGGTTGTCTCATCGAGGAGGAGCTCGGCTGGGGCTGCTCCGGCATCGGCACCTCCCTGATGTGCAACGGCCTCGCGACGGCGCCCGTGATCATCGGGGCCTCCGAGGACGTCAAGAAGGAGTTCCTCGGGAGGCTCACCGAGGAGCCGAAGCTCGCCTCGTTCTGCCTCACCGAGCCGGACGCCGGCTCGGACGTCTCGGGGATGCGCACCACCGCCGTGAAGAACGGCGACAAGTACGTCATCAACGGGACCAAGTGCTTCATCACGAACGGCTCGCACGCCGACTGGTACACGGTCTACGCGAAGACCGACAAGGAGGCCGGCCACCGCGGCATCTCGGCGTTCGTCGTGCCGCGTGAGCTCGACGGCGTGTCCGTCGACAAGAAGGAGGACAAGCTCGGCCAGCGCGCCTCCGACACGGCGATGATCTCCTTCAGCGACGTGGAGATCCCCGCCGACTATTTGATCGGCGAGGAGAACAAGGGCTTCAAGCTCGCGATGATGACCCTCGACCGCACGCGCCCCGGCGTGGCGGCGATGGCCGTCGGCATCGCGAACGCGGCCTTCGAGTTCGCCCGCGACTACGCCAAGGAGCGCGTGCAGTTCGGCGTGCCGATCGCGATGCACCAGGCGATCCAGTTCATGATCGCCGACATGGCGACGAAGATCGAGGCGTCGCGCCTGATGGTGTGGAAGTCGGCTGTCGAGCTCGACCAGGGCAAGCGCAACACGCTGATCAGCTCGCACGCGAAGCGCTTCGCCGCGGACTCCGCGATGGAGGTCACCGTCGACGCCGTGCAGGTCTACGGCGGCTACGGCTTCATCAAGGAGTACCCGGTGGAGAAGCTCATGCGCGACGCGAAGATCATGCAGCTCTACGAGGGCACGTCGCAGATCCAGCGGCTCGTCATCGCGCGCGAGGTGCTCATGCCGCGCCGCGTCGAGGAGCCGGCGGCAGCCGCTGCCTAGTAGGCGATGTAGTTAGACGTAACAATGTCCGTCAGAGATGGCGGGCAAGAAGCAGCGTGAAGCCGTACGCGAGACCGTTGCGCAGGCGGGCCTCACTCCTGCTCGCAAGGGGCAGGACCCGTTCACCGGAGGACTGCGCCGGCGCGAGGTGCTGCCGCTGCTCGTGCTGCACCTGATCAACGAGGGACCGAGCTACGGGAACCAGTTGATGGAGAGGATCGGCGCGATGACGGCCGGGGTCCTCTCGGTCAATCCCAACACCATGTACCCCCTCCTGCGACAGCTGGAAGGAAGGGGCCTGATCAAGGGGGAGTGGGAGCATCCGGAGCGGCGGTCACGGCGGTATTACGTGATCACGGGGCAGGGAAAGACGGAGTACGCCCGGCTCGTCGACGAGGTGAGGCCCTTTCTCGACTCGGTGAAGTCGTCGATCGACGAGATCGTGCAGGAGGTCTACGGCGGGTGAGGCGAGCGGGCGCACGGTCGTCGCTGCCCCTGACGCCGCCGGAGGTGCTCGCCCTCTGGACCGACGTGGAGCGCTGGCCGAGCTTCGTGGAGGGCTTCGCCCGGCGGCTCCAGCTCACCGGCGCGTGGCCCGAACCTGGCGGGCGCGTTGTGTGGGAGTCCACGCCCGACGGGCGCGGGAGGGTCACCGAGACCGTCACGGAGAGCGCGCCCGACCGCTTCTCGACCCAGGTCTTCGAGGAGGCGCTCATGGGCACGCAGACTCTTCGCGTGCTGCCGGCAAGCGACGGCTCGGAGGTCGAGCTGAGCCTCGAGTACGAGCTCTCGAAGTGGGGGCCGCTCCGCGGCGTGGCGGACGCGCTCTTCATCCGGCGCGCCCTCCGCGACATGCTCCGCCGGACCCTCTTTCGCCTCGGGATCGAGGCGGAGGAGGAGGCTCGGCTTCTTAGATAGCCTCCGCCGCCATGTTCGTCTTCAAAGCCGCCGTCGTCGGGGCAGGCACGATGGGTGGCGAGATCGCCCAGGTCGTGGCGTCCGCCGGCATCCCCGTCGTCCTCAAGGACGTCAAGCAGGAGTTCGTGGACACCGGGCTCGAGAAGGCCCGGCAGGTGACCGAGGCGCAGCTCGCGAGCCTCGTCAAGAAGGAGAAGATCACCCAGGAGGACGCCGACTCCCAGCGCGAGGAGATCCTCGGGCGGATCACCGGCACGACGAGCTACGAGGACTTCGGCGACGTGGACTTCGTCGTGGAGGCGGTCCCGGAGCGCATGGAGATCAAGCAGGCCGTTTTCTCCGAGCTCGACGAGGTCACGCCCGGCCACGCGATCCTCGCCTCGAACACCTCGTCGCTGTCGATCACCGAGATGGCCGAGGCCACGCTGAGGCCCGACAAGGTGTGCGGTTTCCACTTCTTCTACCCGGCCTCGATGATGCGGCTGATCGAGGTGATCGAGGGCGACGACACCTCCGACGAGACGCTCCAGGCGGCGTCGAACTTCGCCCAGGCGATCCGCAAGACCGCGGTGCGCTGCGGCGAGGTGCCCGGGTTCGTGGTGAACCGGATCCTCATCTCGGCGATGTCCGAGGTGTGGCGGGTCACCGAGGAGGAGGACCTCGACGTGAAGGACGTCGACAAGGCGATCCAGGAGTCGGGCACCGTGCCGATGGGCCCGTACTTCCTCAGCGACATGCTCGGGCTCGACACGGCGCTGCACGTCGCCGAGCACCTGCACGAGTCGTACGGCGGCGGGCGCTTCGGCGTGTCGAAGCGCATGAAGGAGCTGGTCGAGGCGGGCAACCTCGGTGCCAAGACCGGGAAGGGGTTCTATGAGCACGGCTAGCGCGTCGGGCCTCCAGACCATCGTCGACCGGATGGGTCTCAAGACCCTGGTCGAGTCCTGTCTCGTGCTCGAGGAGGGCGTCGCCTCCGCGAAGGACATCGAGGTGGGGATGATGATGGGCGCGGGCATCCTGCCCGGGCCGTTCTCACGCGCCGACGAGGCCGGGCTCGACACGATCCTCGAGCAGCTCGAGCGCGCCCAGGCGGAGTGGGGCGACGCCTTCGAGCCGCCCACGGTGCTGCGGCGGCTCGTGGCGCAGGGCCGGCTGGGCAAGAAGACGGGCCAGGGCTTCTTCCCCTATCCGCAGCCCGACCCGGGCGACCAGCGCGAGACCGTCCTGCTGGAGACGCGCGGCGACGTCGCGATCGCCTGGCTCAACCGGCCGCCGGCGAACCCGCTCTCGCCGCAGGCCGTGCGCGACCTGATCGACCTGTGGGAGTCGGTCGAGGGGAAGGCGCGGGCGCTCGTGATCGCGTCCTCGAACATCTTCACCTTCAGCGCCGGCGCGGACATCAAGGAGTTCACGAAGATGTCGCCGGACGGGGACGGCGCCGACCTCGTCGAGTCCGCCCATCGCTTCATGCGCGGCATGGAGCAGTCCGCGACGGTGACCATCGCCGCCGTGAACTCGATCGCGTTCGGCGGCGGCTGCGAGCTCGCGATGGCGTGCGACTTCCGCATCGCCGCCGAGTCGGCGACCTTCGGCCAGCCCGAGATCAACCTCGGGATCATCCCCGGCTTCGGCGGCACCCAGCGCCTGCCGCGCCTGGTGGGCGAGTCGAAGGCGCTCGAGATGAACCTGACCGGCGACCCGATCGACGCCTATGACGCGCACCGCGTCGGGCTCGCGACCCAGGTGGTGCCGGACCACGAGCTGTTCGACACGGCGCTGGCGTGGGCGCGCAAGCTCTCCGAGCAGGCGCCGATCGCGATCGAGGAGATCAAGAAGCGCTCTGCGCAGCCGTCGCTGGATGAGGGACTTCGCTCTGAGGGAGAGGGGTTCGCTCGTGCCTTCGGGTCGGAGGATGCGCGTGAGGGGATCTCCGCGTTCCTGACGAAGCGGCGGCCTCGGTTCACCGGCAAGTGAGGGCCGCGTCGACGGCGGCGGCTGAGCGCGTCGCTGCCCTGCTTCGCGAAGCCGAGCGGGCCGTGGTCCTCACCGGGGCCGGCATCTCCGTGCCGTCCGGGATCCCCGACTTCCGCTCGCCCGGGACGGGGCTGTGGGAGAACGTCGACCCGATGGAGGTCGCTCACATCGACGCGTGGCGGCGCGACCCGGACAAGTTCTGGAGCTTCTACGGGCAGCGCTTCGCGTCGCTGACGGACAAGGAGCCGAACGAGGCTCACCTCGTTCTGGCCGAGCTGGAGCGGCGTGGGCTCGTGCGGGCGGTGATCACGCAGAACATCGACCGGCTCCACCGGCTTGCCGGGACCGAGCGACTCATCGAGGTGCACGGGTCGATCGACCAGAGCGTCTGCATGGAGTGCGGCGGGAAGGTCTCGATCGGCCGGGTGGTGGAGCTGCTCGCTGCGGACGACGGCGCGCCCCTCTGCGAGGCGTGCGTGGCGCCGCTGAAGCCGGACGTGGTGCTGTTCGGCGAGCTGCTGCCCGAGCGCGCGCTGGCCGAGGCGCAGGCGCTGGCGATGGACGCCGACCTGATGGTCTGCGTGGGCTCCTCGCTGGAGGTCTATCCCGTGGCGGGCCTGCCGGCGATCACCCACGGAGGCGGCGGCCGCCTGGTGTTGATCACACAGGGCCCGACGCCGTACGACGGCGACGCCGAGGTGAAGCTGGACGGCGACGTCGTCGTGGAGCTGCGCGCAGTCCTGGCCGCCCTGTAGCGCTCGCCCAGCGGGGGTGGGGCGCTTTTCCTTGCCATTTCGCCATGTAAAACGCCCAACCCCCCTCTGAGAAAGGGCGCGCGCTTGGGTTGGGCGCTTTCCGTTTCGGTTTCGCAACACAAGGCGCCCCGCCCCTGTCCTCCGGGCGCGCGGCCGGCGGCGCGCGCTTGCCTTACGGCCGCGCCGCCGGATAGAGCCGGCCGGTAGGTCATGCGTCGATGCTCGGGGTACGGTGCAACGGTGAGGGTTTCCCGAGTAACCGGAAGCCGACGCGGGCGTTGGTGGACGGTGGTTCCGATCCACCTCGCTGCCGCCTTCCTCCTTGTCGGCGTCGGTGGCACGTGGGTGGGGCCCGATTCGTGGTGGTCCGACCGATGCCCGAGTGCGTTTACGCGAGAAGGGACGGCGGCGGAAATCAGTGCCTCTCTGTGGCCACCCGGCACTCACTGCGTGCCGTGGCGCGAGTGGCTGCTGGCGTTGCTCGTCGCCGTCGTTGCCTGGGGTGGCGCGCGGTCCGCGGTGCGCCGCTTCCAATCGGCGCTCTCCTCCGCGTAGCCGGCTAGCCGCCGAGGCGGCGGCGCTTCAGTGCCAGTTCCATCGCCGCCACCGCCTCCTCGAGTGCGGCCGCGCTGTCTCCGGGCAGCTCGCCGCTGAGGGCCGCGTTCGCGGCAGTGGCGATCGCGTCGCGGTGCGACGCGAGGGATGCCCCGGCGGGGCCGGAGTCGGCCGTCGCCACGCGGGCGGCCAGGAGCGCCTCGATCGCCACGCGCGCCTGCAGGGCCGCCTCGGCGAGCCGGCCGGCGTTCAGGTCGGCGCGGGCGCGGAGCACGAGCTCCTCGGCCGGGAGGACCTCCTCGCGGCCGCCGAGGAGGGCGGCGAAGCGCTCCTCGGGCGCCTCCATCGACCGCCGCGGGCGGTCACGCCCCGCAACCGGCACCTCGCGAGCCTCCCCGAACCGCCCGTCGACCATCTCGTCACCGCTGCCGTAGCCGACCCGCGCGACAAGTGCGCGCGAGAGCGACACCTCCGTCACGTACGGGTCGGCTGACGCGACACGGTGGGAGTGGAGGGCGCGATTGAGGGTGACGACGGCGGCGGCGAGCTCGGCATCGAGGTCCGCGCCCGCGAGCCAGGCGGCGGCCCCGTCGGCCGTGGGGAACGGGGCGGCGCGCACGATCGTGGCACGCGTCGTCGGCACCGGCTCGGGATCGGCTGTGGCAACGGAGCGCGGCCGCCGGCCGCCGAGCCGCCGCCGCTGGGGCGCGCCAAGCGTCGTGAGCACGAGCACGGTCTCCACGAGCGCATCGGCCGAGGGCCGCACGAGGTAGCGCCCGTCGGGCGGGCCCAGCAGGAACCCGAACTCGAGCTGGACGAAGCCGAACGGGCCTTCGGGGCTCGTCGGTCTACTCGCCCGCGTGGGCGTGGCTGGCGCGCTTCTTCTTCGTCGGCACCGAGTACTTGGACGGCTTGGTGGGCACGACCGGGTTCTCGATCTCGCGCAGGCGCGACATGAGGTCGGACCACTGGCCGGGCTCGAGCACCGCGAGCGCCTGCCTGCCGAGCTTCTTGTTGGCGCCGAACATCGGCTGGAAGCCCACGTGGATGTGATCGGCGTGGTCGCCCATCGCCAGCGTGGTCCCACCGATCTCGAAGAGGGAGATGATCTGCGCGGGCGCCATCGTGCCCTGGAGCTGCATCAGGCGGCGGACCGCCTGCTCGGTGATCCCGCCGGCCTCCTGGTGGCCGAGGATCGGGATGCCGTTGACCATGGCGATGTCGACGGCGTTGCCCGAGGAGTGGTGCGAGACGTTGCCGGAGCTCGTGTAGAAGCCGTGGCCGCACTTCAGCGAGGTCACGGTCGGGCGCAGGCCGGACTCGGCGAGGTAGGCCAGGGTGGCGAGCACGCGCCGGTCGATCTGGCCCGACTGGATGTCGTCGCGGCCGCACTCGTAGACCTCGATGCGCTCGTCCGAGAGGACGCGCTTCTCGAGCAGCGGCTTCGGCAGCAGCATGATCTGGCCGATCGACATCGCGCCGGCGCGGTCCTTGCCGTACAGGACGTTGCGGCCGGAGGCGCGGTAGATGGCCGTGGCCTCGAGCAGCTTCCAGCCGTCGAGGATCGGCTTCGGGTCGATGTTGGGGGCGCCGCGGCCCGCGGGGCGGATCGAGAAGTCGAGGTGGGCGGCCTTGCCGGCGACGCTCGGGCCGATCCGGGCGAGGATCGTGCCGCCGATCACGTGCGAGCCCTTCCTCAGCGGGCGCAGGCGGACCTTGGAGGGATCGACGCCGTACGGGCGCGAGAAGTAGTTCTTGTAGGTCTCGAACTTGCCGCTCCTGCGCGCCTGCGCGTCGAGCTCCTGCTCGAGCCCGCCCGCCTCGCGTGCGCCCGGGAGATCCGGATGCGCGAAGAGGCGCTCCTTCACGGGCGCGGAGGCCTGCGCGTCGCTGGCGGGCACGTCGCCGCCGCGGTCGCGCTCCTTGCTCGTGTCGGACGAGTCGGACTGGCGGCCGGCCGAAGCGGCTATGTCGCGGCGCCGGATCGGAGCTGTTCGCGGAGAGGGCGCTGGCGGTGCGCTTCGTGTCCGAGGCGTCGGCGTTGCGCTTCGGCACCGGATAGAACTTCGAGACCTCGCCGAGGTGGGCGTAGGTGTAGCGGTTCCCGTAGACGTCCTGGAGCACGACGTAGCGGCCGAGCTTCTTGTTGCGGTCGATCTTCTTGATCACGCCGTCGTTCATTGCCACGACCGGGGCGCCCTGCTTGGCGAAGATGTCGATGTTGCGGCGGTTGTCGTCCGACTCCACGAGGTTGGCGGCGTTCTCACCGCGCTGCACGCGCTTGACGAGCTGCTGCTCGGCGACGTCGTCCGCGTAACGCGCGCGTGCATAGACGGGGAAGCGGCCCTCGGTGAGACCGGTGAGCGAGCCGATCACGTCGGCCGGCACGCCGGCGATCAGACGCGCGCGCAGGAGGACCGAGTCGACGTACCAGTCGGCGTGGTTGTAGGCCCAGATCGCCGCGCGGACGTCGTTCTCGTAGTTGGCCGCCTTGAGGTAGCGGGCGGCGGAGAAGATCGCGTCCACCGGGTTGTACGGGTCCTTCTCGCCGTCCTTGTTGCGCGTCCGTGCCGTACATCGCCCAGGTCGGCGGGCATGAACTGCATCCAGCCGAGCGCGCCGGCGGAGGAGACGTTCAGGTTGCGGCCGTAGTCGGTCTCGATCTCGTTGATCGCCGCGAGGATCTCCCAGCGCACGCCGTACTCGATGCCGGCGGCCTGGTAGATCGGAAGCAGGAACGGCGGCACCCGGAACTTCCGGATGATGAAGTTGGGGACGCCCGTGGCCGTCGAGGGGCCGGGGAGCGACGTCGGTGAAGCCGGGGTTGCTCGGCGTGGGCGTGCCGTCGGGGTTGCGGAGCGGCGAGCGGCGGCCACGCGGCGCTTTCGCCTCATCCTGAACTCGAGACTTGACCCTGCCGCCGAGGTCGCGGCTCTGGTCGCTCTTCTCCTGGACGCGGCGTCCGAGCTCGACTCCTCCTGAGGCGACCCGCCGTCCGAGCTCGGGCCGTTGCCTCCCTCGGGGGGCCGGTGCCGGCTGCGCCTGAGGCGGCTTCGGGACCGATGGGGTGGTCGGAGTCGTGGGCGTGGTGGGCTCGGGCACCGACGGAGCCGGGACCGGCGTGCCCGGAAGCTGGATGTCGTCGAGCGAGGAGCCGGGCGGGACGTCCACGGTCACGGGCACGACCTCGCCCGAGGGAAGCTGGACGTAGACGGTCTGCGTCTGGGCGGCAGCCGGGAAGGTCACGGCGGTCAGGGCGACCACAGCGACGAGACCCGCTGCAAGCAGGAGCGTGATAACCCGCGACTTCATCCGTGCTTTTCCAGGTCCTCCCTCAGCGGGCAGCAGACCACCACGCGCTGCGCGCGTGTTTTCACGACCTGCTCTGCGCTGAACGCTACTTGAGGGCTTTGTGCCGTGCAATGGGGAACCGTGGGGTCGGGACGAGCGCCGTGCTCGCACGTTGTATCGACCAGCTCTGGCCATAACTTCAACATCGCCCTCCCGCGGACTGGACACCGACCCGGCACGTCATGTGCCGTCCAGGTGACGGGATTGTTCCTAGGAGGGGACTAATCAAACGCATATAAAGGTCAAGTCGAGGGTTAGGGTGGCCTCTTGACCCCCGCACCCGTCCTGATGAGCCTTGCGGCCGCCCTGATGTATTACCCTGCCGCGCGATGGCCACTCCTCCTGAGCAGGAGCAGAGCTTCGTGGACCGGCTCTCCCGCCAGGGCGAGGAGGCGCTCGGCAAGATCGCCGAGGAGCTGATCTCGAATCCAGTCGTGAACGCGGCGATGGCGCGCGCCTTCGAGGCGCGCGAGAAGGCGGTCCAGGCACAGGAGGTGGCCATGGGCGCTCTCAACCTACCCTCGGCCGCCGACATCGAGCGCGTAACGCGCCGCCTCCGCTCGGTCTCGCAGCGGCTCGAGGGCATCGAGGACGCGATCGACCGCCTCGAGGAGCGGGTCGCCGGCGGCCCGCGGGCGACCGGCGAGGATCGGCTCGCCCGCATCGAGTCGCGACTCGACGAGATCACCCGTGACATCGCCGCGCTGGCGACTCTCCTGGCTCCCGGTGGCGAGCCTGTGCCGCGCGCGCAGGAGCGGCTCACGGTCACGGAATCCTGACCGCCGCGTAGCCCGCCTCGCCGACCCGCAGGCCGAGCTCCTCGAGCTCCGCTTGTGTCATGCGCCTGGCCCCGTTCGAGGACGGCATCGCTGCGCCGCGGGCACCGCCCGCGGCTTGCGCCAAGGGCGCCACGTCGCTGACCCCCAGCACGCACGCGGCCGCCACGCCGCGCCGCGCGGCGACCTGGAAGATCGTGGCGGCCTCCATCTCGACGGCCACCGCGCCACGGCCGGCCCAGGCCCGGGCACTGTCCTCGCGCGGGTCGTAGAAGAGGTCGCTGCTCGCCACCGTGACCGGACGGGCGCCGGCCGACACGAGCCGCGCGAGCATGCCGGGATCGGCCTCGAGCGGAGCGCCTGCGCCCAGCGCGGCGCTCGTGCCGTCCTCGGGGAGCACGCTCTCGGCCGCGAGGAGCGCCCCGAGCGGGAGCTCCGGATCGAGGGCGCCGCAGGTCCCTATGCGCACGAGGCGGCGTCGCGCCGAGCGTGATCAGCTCCTCGCACACGATCGCGGCGCTGGGGCCGCCCATGCCGGTCGCCTGCACCGTCAGGGGCTCGCCGTCGGAGGCCGTGCCCGTGTAGCCCCATAGTCCGCGCGCGTGATTGAACATCCGCGGCGCCGGCTCGAGGAGCGCCTGCGCCACGAGCAGCGCCCGGCCCGGATCGGCCGGGAGCAGGACCCGCTCGGCCAGGTCGGCGGCCGGCCGCAGGTGGTTGGGGCGGACCTCGTGCTGAAGGGCCAAGGGGTGCGACAGTAGTGAGGCCGCTACGGGCTAACCTGCGGTCCCCATGGCCAAGCCCGCCGACAACCTGCGCGACGCCGTCGAGCGCACCGTCGAGGCCACGATGGGCTCGGCGGACAGAGGGCGCTCCGCGGCGCAGGGCGCGCTCGACGACCTCGTGGAGTCCGTCGAGGACCTGCGCAAGGGCGCCGAGGACCGGCTCGCCCGCGGGCGCCGCTCGGTCACCGAGGCGATCGAGGGCCGCCGCCCCGCGACCGCCGACGACCTCAAGGAGGTGCGCGCCGAGCTCCGCGCGATCGGCCGCCGCCTCGACAAGATCGAGGAGCGGCTACCGAAGAAGCGCAGCTCCTCGAAGCGCGGCAGCAAGTCCTAGTGGCCGGCCGCCGGGTGCTGATCACCGGCGTGGGCAGCCACGTCGGGAGCCTTCTCGCCGCGCGGCTCGAGCGCGACCCGGACGTGGACCACGTCGCGGGACTCGACACCCGCCGCCCGAAGGTGCCGCTCGAGCGCACCGAGCTGATCGAGGCCGACATCCGCGATCCGCGAGATCGCCCGGCTCATTCCGCCCACGGGAGCCGACACGATCGTGCACGAGCAGATCGTCAGGCAGCCCGGCCCCGGGATGTCGTCGCGGGCGATGCACGACGTGAACGTGATCGGCACGCTCCAGCTGCTCGCGGCCTGCGAGCGCGTGCCCACGCTGCGCACGATCGTGGTGCGCGGCTCCGCCGGCATCTACGGCGCCGAGCCGCACGCGCCGCAGTTCTTCAAGGAGGAGATGGCGCGGATGTACCCGCTCCGCACGCGCTTCCAGCGCGACGTGGCGGAGATCGAGAACTACTTCGACACGTACTCGCGCCGGCACACCGGCGTGAGCTGCACCATGCTGCGCTACCAGCCCGCCATCGGCCCGGGCATGCGGACCCAGATCACCCGCTACCTGTCCCAGCCGGTCTGCCCGACCTTCATGGGCTTCGACCCGCGCATCCAGCTCGTGCACATCGATGACGCGCTCGAGGCGCTCGTGGCGGCGGTGCGCAACCCCGTCGCCGGCGCGGTGAACGTGGCCGGCCCGGGGACGATCGGCGTCGCCCGGATGATCCGCCTGGCGGGGAAGCGCGCGCTCCCGATCGCCGCGCCCCTGTTCGGCGCCGTCACCTCGACAGGGCAGCGGCTCGGCCTCGACACGCAGTCCGAGGACTTCGAGCGCCTGCTCCGGTACGGGCGCGGCGTGGACACGAGGCGGCTCACCGAGGAGGTCGGCTACACGCCCGTGCACTCGACGGTCCAGGCCGTGCAGAGCTGGGCGGACTCCGCAAGGGCCGCGGCATGAGCTCGCCCGCCGACGCGCTGCCGACCGCGATCGCCTTCATGCGCCGGGTGCGCGCGGGCCTCGATTCGGGCCTCGAGCTACCCGAGGCCCTTACACGCGGCGCGGGCGCGCTCCCGCGCGACGCGCGCGAGACTCTCCTGCGCATCCTCGACCGCATGGACGGCGACTACTCCGAGGACGAGTGGGGATTCGACGAGGACTTCGCCGAGCTGGTGGAGCCGTTCTTCGCGTTCCTGTACGAGTCGTGGTGGCGCGTGAAGGTCGAGGGGGCGGAGCGCGTGCCCGGCGCACGGCCGCGCGCTGCTCACGGCGAACCACGCCGGCATCCTGCCCTGGGACGCGACGATGATCTCGATGGCGCTGTTGCGGGAGCACCCGTTGCCGCGCTACCCGCGCTTCCTCGTCCTGAACTGGGCGTTCGACCTGCCGTGGGTCTCCGGCGGGATGCGGAAGGTCGGCGGCGTGGTGGCCTCGCCGTTCAACGCCATGCGGCTGCTCGAGCAGGACCAGCTCGTGGCCGTGTTCCCTGAGGGAGTCAAGGGCGCGGGCAAGCCCTTCTCCGAGCGCTACCGGCTCCAGCGCTTCGGGCGCGGCGGGTTCGTGGAGATCGCCCTGCGCACCGGCGCGCCGATCGTCCCGGTCGCCGTGGTGGGCAGCGAGGAGATCTATCCGAAGCTCGCCGACCTCCCCGCCGTGGCGCGCCTGCTCGGGGCGCCGTACTTCCCCGTCACGCCGACGTTCCCGCTGCTCGGGCCGCTCGGAATCGTCCCCCTGCCGTCCAAATGGCGCATCGAGTTCCTGGAGCCGATCGAGACGGCCTCGTACGGCCCGGAGGCGGCCGAGGACCGCGCGCTGGTGCTGGAGCTCTCCGAGCGGGTCCGCGGCGAGATCCAGGAGGCGCTCTACGCGAACCTAGTACGCAGGGGCCCCGCCTTCATCTAACCGGCCTCCACGGCCGATATCAGGGGTAATGCGTTATATCGCCGGCCTGCTGGCGGCCCTGGCGCTGTCACTGTTCCCAGGAACGGCCGTCGCCGCGTCCCGGTGACCCCTGGGTTGCCTACGTCGCCAACTCGGTGGTCAACAAGCAGTCGGCCCCCGCCGCGGTGATCCTCAGGGCGGACCCGGCCACCGGCGGGCTGGTGGAGATCTCGCGCAACGGCGAGCAGGGCGATCACTTCCGTCATCCCTACGACATCGCGGTCGCGGGCGACGGCAGCCTGCTCGTGGCCGACATGGGCGCCTTCGCCACCAGCACGGACCGGACCGCGGACGGCAGGATCGTGCGCGTCGACCCGGTGACCGGCCGTCAGTCGATCGTCACCTCGGGCAACCTGCTCGTGGATCCCGCCGGTCTCGCCATCGCCCCGGACGGGGTCATCTACGTCGTGGAGAACGTGGGGACGATGGGCACGCCCGGCGTCGTGAGCGTCGACCCGGCGACCGGCGCGCAGACGCTCGTGACCCAGGGCGGGCAGCTCTGCTACCCGTTCGGGATCGCCGTGCACCCGGGCGGCTCGCTGCTCGTCACGAACTACGGCGACTTCAACGAGGGCGGCACGGTCATCAACTGCGCGTACGACTTCGGCTCGCTCGTCGAGATCGACCTCGCGACGAAGGCGCAGACGATCCTGTCGAGGAATGCCGCTCAGTGGGGCAACCTGTTCCGCAACCCGCTCGGCGTCACGGTCGAGCCCGGCGGCCGCATCCTGCTCGTCAACCAGAACGGCGGGACCGCGCTGGTCGCGGTGGACCCGGAGACGGGCGTCCAGGACGCGGAGACGCCGAACACGAGCACAGACCGCATCGTCGTGCCCCAGCGCCCGGCGATGACCCCCGACGGCGACGTGGTCCTCAGCGACTTCACGCTGGACGACATGGAGGGCGGCCTGGTCTCGGTGGACCTTCCCGCCGGGTCCCAGAGCATCCTGCGCCAGGACCGCCAGCTCTTCAACAACCCGCTCGGCGTCGCTGTGGTCGCGAACCGGCCGCCGGTGGCGGCGCTGTCGGCCGCTCCCACCGTGGTGGCCGGAGGCCGGCCGGTGAGCTTCGACGCATCGGCGTCATCCGACCCCGAGGCGCTCCAGCTCCGCTTCGACTGGGACCTCGACGGCAACGGCAGCTTCGAGACGGACGGCGGCACGACGCCCACCATCTCGCGCGCGTACGAGGGCACGACGACGTTCAGCGCGCGCGTGCGGGTGCGCGATCCGCACGGCGCTTCGGCCGTGGCGGAGGCTCCGGTGCGGATCGACTCGATCCGTCCGGTGATCAGCGCGCTCAGGGTGCGCGGCTCGACGATCACCTACCGCCTGTCCGAGGCGGCGCGCGTGACGGTGCGGCTCCAGCGCCTCAAGGGCCGGCGCTGGCGCGCCGTGAGGACGCTGCGCCAGGACGGCGTGGCCGGCAGGAACCGGATCAACGCACGGCCGCGCGCGCGTGCCGCGAGGCGCGCGCCGAGGGTCCGCTACCGCGCCGAGGCCTTCGCCGTCGACGTGGTCGGCCACCGCTCCGCGGTGGTGCGCCTGCGCGTGTCGGCAGCCGCCGCCAAGCGCCTGCGCCGCCGCTGACCCGGGTCGCCGCTAGAAGTGCACGCCGCGCAGTAGGTACGCCATCGCCACGGCCTCCGTGGACATCTCGCCGTCGTCCTTCTTCTTGTCCGCGGGCTCGGCCTTCTTGTCGCCGTCCCCTGCCTCGCCGTCCTTCTTGCCCTTCTTCTTGGACGCGGTCGAGTCGGGGAAGAGGTTGTAGGCCGTGTTGAGGACGATGTCCACGGTCTTCGGCGAGATCGAGTAGAGCACCTCGCCGAAGGTGCCGAGCCGCGAGGCCATCCGCTTCGGCTTGTCGATGAACGCGTCGCACAGCATCTGCGCGGCCTCGTCCGGCGTGAGCGTCGGGAACGCCTTGTAGATGTCGGTCGGCTCGATCATCGGCGTGCGGACGAGCGGCATGTAGACCGTCGTGAACTTCACGTTGTCCTGGACGACCTCGGGCGCCGTGCAGCGAGAGAACGCGTCGAGCGCCGACTTCGAGGCGACGTACGCCGAGAAGCGCGGCGTGTTGGTCTGCACGCCGATCGAGCTCACGTTGACGATGTGGCCCGACTTGCGCTCGCGCATGCCCGGCAGGAACGCGAGGATGAGCTTCAGCGCGCCGAAGTAGTTCAGCTGCATCGTCCTCTCGTAGTCGTGGAAGCGGTCGTATGAGCGCTCCACCGAGCGGCGGATCGAGCGGCCGGCGTTGTTCACGAGCACGTCGATTCCGCCGTGCTGCTCGAGCACCTCGGCCGCCATGCGGTCGAGGTCCTCGGGGTCCGAGAGGTCGGCCGGGTGCACGTGCGCCTTGCCGCCGAGCTCCTCGATCTGCGAGGCGACCTCCTCGAGCTTCTCGCGCGTGCGCGAGACGAGCATCACCTCGCCGCCCGCCTCGCCGACCCTCAGCGCCGTCTCGAGCCCGATGCCGCTCGATGCTCCCGTGATCAGCACCCTCTTGCCCTTGATCACGCTGGCGAGCGTCCGGTCGCGGAACAGGTCCGGGTCGAGGTTGCGCTCCCAGTAGTCCCACAGCAGCGGCGCGTAGGTGGACAGGGGCGGCACCGCGATCCCGGTGCCGCTCAGCGCCCGCTGCGAGTCGCGCGCGTCGAAGTGGGCCTTGAAGTCGCGGTTCTCCATCGCCGCCGGCGGGATGCCGAGGTCGCGGTAGATCTGGTGGCGGATGCGCTTGACCGTCGGCAGCGCCTTGAGGCCGGCGCGCACCTGCTTCGGCACCGCGTTCGTCATGTTCGGGTCCACGCGCATGACGAACTGCGGCGCGTGCGCCGCCTTGGCGAACTCGTTCAGCGCGCCGCCCACGCTCATCGGCTCGGGGTTCACGAGGTGGAACGTGTCGCCCGGGAGCTCGTCGTCCGGTAGGTGGGCGATGTGGTCCATCGCCCGCGCGACGAAGTCCACCGGCACGATGTTCGTCTGCCCGCCCTCCGGGCCGGCGAGCGGGAACCACTCCGGCAGCGCGTGGCGCAGCTTCTGGAGCAGCTTGAAGAAGTAGTAGGGGCCGTCGATCTTGTCCATCTCGCCGGTCTCCGAATGGCCGACGACGATGCCGGGCCGGAACACGAGCGTGTTCGCCTCCACGCCCTCGCGCACGAGCCGCTCCGACTCGTACTTCGTGCGGTGGTAGTGGTGGGGCAGCTTCTGCCCCTCGTCGAACATGTCCTCCTGGAACACGCCCTTGTAGTTGCCGGCCACGGCGATCGAGCTGATGTGGTGGAAGCGCCCCACGTCGTGAGCGTTCGCGAACTCGATCACGTGCTTCGTGCCCTCGACGTTCGCGCGCTCCGAGCTCTCCTCGTCGGCCTCCACGTCGTAGACCGCCGCGAGGTGGAACAGGTGGTCGACCTTCTCGTCGAAGCCCTCGACGCCGAGCCCCGGCTTCGAGAGGTCCCCGGTCACAGGGACGATGCGTCCCTCCTCGGCGCCGAGGCGCTGGACGAGCGCGTCGAGCTTCCCGCGCGAGCCCTCGCGCACGAGCGCGTGGATGGTGCCCTCGCGCTTGAGCAGCTCGGCCACGAGATGCCTGCCGATGAAGCCCGTGGCGCCGGTGACGAAGTAGTTCAAGGATCCTCCCGGGAAGTGGAGCTGCGCAGTCTATGTTGACGCGCCGGGCGCGGCGCGCAACACTTCGGCGCAAGGTCTGTAGAGACCGGTTGGCGCATCGACGCCACCGGCCTACGAGGCGGGCCGTGTGCCCGCACGGCAGCGGCGGAGTGAACCCTTCCACTCCGCCGTTGCTCTTAGTGCATCGCCACAATGCCTGCCGTGGCCGAGACCGTCACCCTGAAGGAAGCCGCCGAGCGGGTGGGCGTGTCCCCGGCCACGCTGCGCCGCTGGGCGCGCGAGGGCGTGATCCCCGAGCTGGACGGAACCGGCGAGTGGACGACCGCCGCCGTGGCCCACGCGCGGATCGTCGCTCGGCTGCGGGAACGCGGCCACAAGCTCCAGCACATCAAGCAGGCGGGCGAGAAGGGCCGGCTCGCCTACGGCTACATCGAGGACATGTTCGGCACGGACCGGCCGCGCCGGTCGCGTCGAGGAGGCCGCCGAGGTAACGGGACTCGAGCCCGCGCTGATCGAGCGCTTCTGGGTGAGCATCGGGCTTCCCGCCACCGGGCTCGAGGAGCTCACCGACGAGGACGTGGAGGCGCTGCACTACGTCTCCGCCGTGCTGGACGCGGGGTTCCCGCTCGTGGCGTTCCTCCAGCTCTGCCGGGTCTATGGCCAGGCGCTCTCGCAGATCGCCGACGCCGAGGTGCGGCTCTTCCACCTCTACGTGCACGAGCCGCTGATCCGCGAGGGCGTGCCGGGCCTCCAGATGGCCGAGGAGATGCAGGACCTCGCGCGCGATCTCCTCCCGCTGGCATCGCCGACGATGGACTACGTCCACCAGCGCTACCTCCAGCACTTCGTGGAGCAGGACGTGGTCGGGCACATGGAGTCGGAGCTCGAGGACGAGGACATCGATCTCGGGCGCATCCGGATCGCGATCGCGTTCGCGGACCTCGCCGGCTACACGCGCTTCACGGAGGAGGAGGGCGAGGAGGAGGCTCTGTCGTCGGTCGAGCGCTTCGTGGACGGGGTGACGCACACGCTGCCGGAGGATGCGCGGGTCGTGAAGACGATCGGCGACGAGGTGATGGTCGTAGGCCAGGACGTGGGTGCTCTGGTCGACTGGGCGGTGGGGTTCGTCTCGCTCTTCGACGAGCGGCCCGAGCCGCGCATCGGCGTCCATCTCGGCACGACGCTGTACCGCGACGGCGACTACTTCGGGCGCGACGTGAACCTGACCGCGCGCGTCGTGGCGCGCGCCCGCGGCGGCGAGGTGCTCGTGAGCGACAGCGTGGTGGAGGCGGTGAGCGGCGCCTCCCACCTCAGCTTCGAGCCGATCGGCCAGGTGAAGCTCAAGGGCTTCGACGAGCCGCGGCAGCTGTGCCGCGCGGTCCGGCGGGAGGAATGAGCGAGGCGCCGCTCGACGCCGCGCGCGAGAGCGGCCTCGTGCGGGCTGGTGCGCCGCTGCTCGTGATGGTCTCGGGCGGGGGCGACTCGGTGGCGCTGCTCGATGTCGCGGTGCGGCTGGGTGCGGCGGTCTCGGTGCTGCACGTGAACTACGGGCTTCGGGAGGGGGCGTCGGACGACGAGGCGTTCGTGCAACGGCTCTGCGAGCAGCTCGGCGTCGCGCTGACGATCGAACGCGTACGGCTTGGCATTGAAGGGGGGAACCTTCAGGAGCGCGCTCGCGACGCCCGCTATGCCCTCGCCGAGCAGTTGGCCGAGGGCGACTACGCCGCCGCGCACACGGCCTCCGACCAGGCCGAGACGGTCCTCTACCGCCTTGCCGTGTCGCCGGGGTCGAGGGCGCTCCACGGAATGGCGCCGCGGCGCGGGCGGCTCGTCCGGCCGCTGCTCTCGGTCACGCGCGAGGAGGTGCGCGACTACCTGCGGGCGCGCGGGCTCGAGTGGCGCGAGGACCCGTCGAACGCCGACCGGCGCTTCGCTCGCGCCCGCGTGCGCCACGACGTGCTCGACGCGCTGCGCGAGCTATCGCCCGCGGTGGAGCGGACGATTGCGGAGACGGCGCGGCAGGTGCGCGACGAGGCGGAGGTGCTGGAGGGCGCCGTCAACGACGCATTGAAGGAGCTCGGGGGCACGCCTGGGATTGCTCTCGATGCGCTGCGGGGGTACCCGCTTGCGCTTCAGCGGCTCGTCCTTCGCCGCCTCGCCGGGGACCGGCCGGTGCCCGACTCGGTCCTCGAGCTTGGTGATCGCGGCACCAAGTCGATCAACCTCGGCGACGGGCTGCGCGCGGTGGTCGAGTACGGAACGCTCCGGTTCACGCGCGCCGCGGACGCGGAGGCGCCCGCGCCGGTCGAGCTGGCGGTCCCGGGCCGGGCGCGCTTCGGCGACTGGGAGCTCGAGGCGCGCCTGAGCGGTCGCGGCGACGTGGCCGTGACCGACCTGGGGCCCGCCGTGACGGTGCGCGCCTGGCGAGACGGCGACCGCATGCGCCCCGCCGGCCTGGGCGGGACGAAGACGCTCCAGGACCTGTTCACGGACCGCAAGGTGCCGCGCGCGCTGCGCCGCACGCTGCCGGTGGTCGAGGCCGGAGGCGAGATCGTCTGGGTGGCCGGCGTGGCGGTGGACGAGCGCTTCGCGGCGGATGAGGGGACGCCGGGGGCGGTGGCGCTGAGCGCGCGGTCGGCTGCGGGCGTTCTGTAGCTGCGGGCGTACGACGGCGGTGAAGGGGTGGGAACGCGGACGGACCCCGATTCGACCCCGTCACGGGGGTGCTCGGTCGATTGACCGCGATATACGCGGTCAACCGACGTAGGTCCCACCCTTCAATGCCCGTAGTTCGCCGGCGGCGGGCCAGCCGCCCGCGGTAGCCGGCCGGCGGCAGCCCAGCCCCTACTGCGTCCCGAACACCCGATCGCCCGCGTCCCCCAGCCCCGGCCGGATGTACGCGTTCTCGTCCAGCTCGCGGTCCACGGCCGCGGTCCAGACCGGCACGTCGGGGTGGTGCTCCTCCACCGCCTTCAGGCCCTCCGGCGCGACCACCAGGCACACCAGCGCCAGGCGCCGCGCCCCGGCCGCCTTCAGCTTGTCGAGCGCGTGCACCGCGCTTCCGCCGGTGGCGAGCATCGGGTCCACCACGTACACGTGCGCCTCGCCGAGGTTGGGCGGAAGGCGCTCGTAGTAGTCGACCGGCCGGTGCTCCTCCTCGTCGCGGTAGACGCCCACGTGCCCGACCCGGGCACCCGGCAGGAGCCGCAGGAAGCCCTCGACCATCCCCAGGCCGGCGCGCAGGACCGGCACGATCGTGATCTCGGTGGGGAGCCGCGCACCGGTCGTCGGTTCGAGCGGCGTCTCCAGGTCGACCTCGGTGACGGGCAGGTCGCGGGCCGCCTCGACGGCGAGGATCGCGGAGGCCTCGAAGAGGGCCTGGCGGAACTCGCCGAAGCCGGTCTCGCGGTCGCGCATGACGGTCAGCCGGTCGGCCAGGACGGGGTGGTCCACGACGCTCAGACGCTGCGGCATGGGTGCGACGATAACCTCGCGACGCCCTTGGATGCCTCCATGCGCAATGTTGAGCTGAAGGCTCGCGACCCGGACCCGGTGCGCACGCTCGAGCGCGCGCTCGAGCTCGGGGCGGACGACAAGGGCGAGATGCTGCAGCGCGACACCTACTTCGCGGGCGCGCATGGCCGCCTCAAGCTGCGCGAGCAGGAGTCCGGCGGAAGTCCCCTCTGGGACGAGCTGATCGAGTACTCGCGCGCCGACGCCACGGACGCGCGCACGAGCACCTACCGCCGCGTGCCGGTGGGGGACGCCGCCTCGCTCCTCGACACTCTCGATGCCGCATACGGGACGCTCGTGACCGTCACGAAGCGCCGCCGCCTCCTGTTGTGGGAGGGCGTCCGGATCCATCTCGACGAGGTCGAGGGGCTCGGCAGCTACGTCGAGTTCGAGGCGGTGGCCGAGGAGGGCTCGGACCTGAGCGGCGAGCACCAGAAGGTGGAGCGGCTGCGCGCGGAGCTGGGCATCGAGGACCGGGATCTCGTAGCGAGGAGCTACTCCGACCTCCTGATGGGGGAGGCCGGGGACAGCCGTTCCGCCGAAGAGCTGCTCGCTGCCGCGGAGGCCGCGATGCGCGACGCATACGCGCCCTACTCGCGCTTCCCGGTGGGCGCAGCGCTGCGAGCGGCGGACGCCAGCATCCACGTGGGCGCGAACATCGAGAACGCCTCGTACCCGCAGGGGCAGTGCGCCGAGACCTCCGCCATCGGCGCGCTCCACGCCGCCGGCCACGCCAGGATCGTCGAGGTGGCCGTCGTGGCCGAGAAGATGGACTTCTGCCCGCCCTGCGGCGGCTGCCGCCAGCGCCTTGCGGAGTTCGCGAGCGCCGAGACCCCGGTGCACCTCGGCCGGCCGGGCGGGCCGCGCATGACGACGACCGTGGGGGAGCTGCTGCCGCTCGCCTTCGATCTCGAGTCGCCCGGATGAGCCACGCCGAGGCGGCTGCGGTCATGACCGAGCGCTCGGGCGTTCGGCCGCGGGTGGCCGTCGTGCTCGGGTCGGGCCTCGGCACCGTGGCCGATGCCGTCGCCGATCCCACGAGCATCGACTACGCCGAGCTCCCGGGCTTCCCGAGGCCCACGGTCGCGGGTCACGGCGGCCAGGCGGTGCTCGGCCACATCGGCGACGCGCCCGTCGCGGTGCTCCAGGGCCGCGCGCACGTGTACGAGGGCGGCGACCTCGACGCCATCCGCACGCCGATCCGCGCGCTCCGCAGCGCGGGCGCGGAGATCCTCGTGCTCACGAACGCGGCCGGCTCGCTGCGGCTCGAGGTGGGCCCCGGGCAGCTGATGCTGATCACGGACCACATCAACCTCAGCGGAGTGAACGTGCTGGCGGGGCCGAACGACGAGGGGATCGGCCCGCGCTTCCCGAGCCTCCGCGACGCCTACGACCCCGACCTCCGCGCGCGCCTCCGCGCCGCGGCGGATGAGCTGGGCACGGCGCTCGCGGAGGGCGTCTACCTCGCGGTGTCCGGCCCCACGTTCGAGACAGCGGCCGAGATCAGGGCGTTCGGCGTGCTCGGAGCCGATGCCGTTGGCATGTCGACCGTCCACGAGACGGCGGTGGCGCGCCACTGCGGCCTGCGCGTCGCGGCCGTGTCGGCGATCACGAACTTCGCGGAGGGGATGAGCCCGGAGTGGCTGAGCCACGAGCAGACCCTCCGCGACGCCCAGCGTGCCGCCGACGACCTCGCGCCGCTCCTGGTGGAGTTCGTGGAGGGGCTCGCCGGCTGATGTACGTGCCCGACCTCATCCGCATCAAGCGCGACGGCGGCGAGCTGAGCGAGGACCAGATCGGGGCGCTCGTCACGGGCATCGCGGACGGGAGCGTGAGCGACGCCCAGGTGGGCGCGCTGGCCATGGCGGTCGTGCTGCGCGGCATGACGGCGGCCGAGCGGATCGCGCTCACCGGCGCGATGCGCGACTCGGGCGACGTCCTCGACTGGTCGGACGCGGGGCTGCCGGGACCGGCGCTCGACAAGCACTCGACGGGCGGCGTGGGCGACAAGGTGAGCCTGCTGCTAGCGACCGATCGTGGCCGCCTGCGGCGGCGCCGTGCCGATGATCTCCGGGCGCGGGCTCGGCCACACCGGCGGCACGCTCGACAAGCTCGAATCGATCCCCGGCTACGACACGACCCCGGAGCCCGACGCCTTCCGCCGAGTCGTGGCGACGGCGGGCGCCGCGATCGTCGGCCAGACCGCGCGGCTCGCCCCCGCCGACCGGCGGCTCTACGCGATCCGGGACGCCACCGGCACGGTCGAGTCGATACCGCTGATCGTCGCCTCGATCCTGTCGAAGAAGCTCGCCGCCGGGCTCGACGCGCTGGTGATGGACGTGAAGGTCGGCTCCGGCGCGTTCCTTCCCGACCGTGAGCAGGCCGAGGAGCTCGCCCGCACGATCGTCGAGGTGGCCACCGGCAACGGCCTGCCCACGGCCGCCCTCCTCACCGACATGGACCGCGTGCTCGGCCGGACGGCGGGGAACGCGGTCGAGGTGCGCGAGTCGATCGACCACCTCACGGGCGCGGCGAACGACGAGCGCCTGCGCGAGGTGACGCTCGCGCTCAGCGCGGAGCTGCTGGTGCTCGGCGGAGTGCAGCGTGACGCCGGCGCCGCTCGCGCGGCGGCCGAGGCGGCGCTCGACGGCGGCGCCGCGGCGGAGCGCTTCGCCGCGATGGTCAGCGAGCTGGGCGGCCCGGCGGACATCGTCGAGGCGCCCGACCGGCACCTGCCCGCGGCTGCGGTCACGGTCGCCGCCGAGCCGGCGGAGGCCGGGACGGTGGCAAAGGTCGACGTGAGGGCGGTGGGCCTCGCCGTCGTCGCACTCGGCGGGGGCCGGACGCGCGAGGACGATCCGGTCGACCACTCGGTCGGCCTGACCGACGTGGCCGCGCCCGGAGAGGAGGTCGCCCCCGGCGGCCGCCCACTGGCGATGGTGCACGCTGCCGGTGAGGACCCCGCCCGGCGCGCGGCGGACGCCCTGCGCGAGGCGTACGAGCTGGGCGACCCCCCACAGCATGTGGATCCGGTCATGGAGATCCTGCGTTGATCCCCAAGGTCGAGCTCCACGTTCATCTCGAGGGCACCGCGCCGCCCGACCTGATCCGCCGTATCGCCGAGCGCAACGGCCTCGGGCTGCCCGAGGGCCTGTTCGCCGCGCCGGACCGCTTCGCCTACCGGGACTTCCTCGACTTCCTCGACACCTACGACAAGGCGGCCAGCGTCATCCGCACCGCCGAGGACTACCGCGACATCACCTACGAGTACCTCGTCAGGTGCGCGCGGGAGGGCGCCGTCTACGTGGAGCTGACCGCATCCCCGGACCACGCGAAGCTCGTGGGCCTCACGGACGAGGAGCACATCGACGGGATCGCCAAGGGCATCGACGACGCGCGCCGCGACACCGGCATCGAGGGCCGCATCCTCATCTCGTGCGTACGCAACTTCGGCGTCGAGCCCGCGCTGCGCGTGGCGCGCTACGCCGCCGGCCGCCCGCACCCCTACATCGTGGGGTTCTCGATGGCGGGCGACGAGGAGAACTACCCGCCCGCCGCCTACGCCGGAGCGTTCGAGATAGCCGCCGAGGCGGGCCTCGGGTGCACCGTCCACGCGGGCGAGTGGGCGGGGCCCGAGAGCGTGCGCGGCGGCCTCGAGCTCCCCGTCGCGCGCATCGCCCACGGCGTGCGCTCGGTCGAGGACCCGGCCCTCGTGGAGGAGCTCGCCGAGCGCGGCACCTACCTCGAGTGCTGCCCCACGAGCAACGTGGTGCTGGGCATCTACCCGAGCTACGAAGAGCATCCGCTCCCGCGGCTGGTCGAGGCCGGCGTGAGGGTCACGCTTGGATCCGACGACCCGCCCTACTTCGGGGCGTCGATCGGCGGCGAGTACGAGCTCTGCCGCGAGCACTTCGGCTTCACGGACGACGACCTCAGGGGCATAACTCGCACGGCGATAGAGGCCGCATTCTGCGACGAAACGCTCAAAGAGCGGTTAATGGCAAACGGTGTAGGGTGGCTCAGTCCCTGACCCAATGAGGAGTCCTAACCGTGCGTAAGTCCTTCCGCTTCTTCTTGCTCGCGCTGCTCGCGGCGCTCGCTCTTGGAATCGCCGCCTGCGGCGGCGACGACGACGACGACGGTGGTGACGGCGGTGGCGACTCTGGCGCGCAGGCCGACAAGAAGTCCATCAAGGCCGGCGTCGTAACCGACATCGGCGGCCTGAACGACCGCTCATTCAACTTCCTCGCCAACAAGGGCCTGGAGCAGGCCGAGTCCGACCTCGGCGTCGAGGGCCGCGTGCTGCTCTCGGAGTCGAACGGCGACTACGTGCCGAACCTGACGACTCTCTCCACGCAGCAGTTCGACCTGGCCATTTCGGTCGGCTTCCTCATGGGCGACGCGACCGCCACGGTCGCCGGCAAGTTCCCCGACTCGCAGTTCGCGATCGTCGACTTCCCGGCCTCGGGCTTGAAGGGCAAGCCGAAGAACGTCGAGGGCCTGCTCTTCAAGGAGCAGGAGGCCGGCTACCTCGCCGGTTACCTCGCCGGCCTCTGGGCGAAGGACAACAACGCGACGACCGTCTCCACGGTCGGCGGGCAGAAGATCCCGCCGGTGGACCATTACATCGCGGGCTTCCAGAAGGGCGCCACGGACGCCAACCCCGGCATCAAGACGCTGAACGCCTACTCGCAGGACTTCGTCGACCAGGCGAAGTGCAAGGAGATCGCGCTCGACCAGATCGCGCAGGGCTCCAAGGTCGTGTTCCAGGTGGCCGGCCAGTGCGGGCTCGGCGCGCTTGACGCCGCCAAGGAGAAGGGCGTCCAGGGCATCGGCGTCGACGCCGACCAGGCCTACCTCGGCGACCACATCCTCACCTCGGCCCTCAAGAAGGTCGACGTGGCGGTGTTCGACGCCATCAAGCGTGCCCAGGACGGCACCTTCAAGGGCGGCACCGACGTGATCGCCACCGTGGAGAACGATGGCGTGGGCCTCGGCAAGCTCGGCCCTGAGGGCGAGCAGTACGCCGACCAGATCCAGGAGATCACGGACAACATCGCCGCGGGCGAGATCGCGGACATTCCCGACACGGTCAAGTAGCCAGGAGTGCAGGCAGAAGCACCCGCTCTCGAGCTACGCGGAATAACGAAGAGGTTCGGTCCCGTCGTCGCCAACGACGGGATCGACTTCGATCTCCGCCAGGGTGAGGTGCACGCCCTGCTGGGTGAGAACGGGGCCGGCAAGTCGACGCTGATGTCGATCCTCTACGGGCTCTACAGCCCGGACGAGGGCGAGATCCACGTGAACGGAGAGCTGGTGCAGGTGACCTCGCCGTCGCGAGCGATCGAGCTCGGCATCGGCATGGTGCACCAGCACTTCATGCTCGTGCCGGTCATGACGGTGACCGAGAACATCGTCCTCGGCGAGGAGCCCAGGCGGGGTGTGCTGCTGGACGTGCGCGAGGGTTCGCGGAAGGTGAAGGAGCTGTCCGACCGCTACGGCCTCGCCGTGAATCCCGACGCCGTGATCGAAGAGGTCTCGGTCGGGATGCAGCAGCGGGTGGAGATCCTGAAGACGCTCTACCGCGACGCCCGCATCCTCATCCTCGACGAGCCGACGGCGGTGCTCACGGCGCAGGAGACGAAGGAGCTGTTCGAGGTCCTGCGCGCGCTGAAGGAGGACGGAGTCTCCATCGTCTTCATCAGCCACAAGCTGAACGAGGTGCTCGAGATCTCCGACCGCGTGACGGTGCTGAGGCGCGGCAAGCAGATCGACACGGTGCCGACCGAGGGCGCCACCGAGGCAGAGCCTCGCGCGGCTGATGGTGGGCCGCGACGTGCTGCTCCGCGTCGATAAGCAGGAGGCGAAGCCCGGCGAGCCGGCGCTCGCAGGTCGAGGACCTGCATGTGCTCGACGAGCGCGGGCTCGAGGCGGTGAAGGGCGTGTCGCTTCAGGTTCGGGAAGGCGAGATCGTGGCCATCGCGGGGGTGGACGGCAACGGCCAGCTGGAGCTCGTCGAGGCGATCGCCGGCGCCCGGGTGCCCGAGTCGGGCAGTGTCTCGATCGCAGGGCACGAGGCGACCGGTCGCGGCGTGCGCGCCGCGACCGATGCCGGCCTGGCGCACATCCCCGAGGACCGGCATCTGCGCGGCCTCGTGCTCGACTTCACGCTCGCGGAGAACCTGGCGCTGCGTGAGTACCGCTCGCCGCCGCTGTCCAACCACGGGTTGCTCTCGATGAGCCACATCGAGGAGCGCGCGCGTTCGCTCCTGAAGGAGTACGACGTGCGCGGGGGCGATCCCGACACCCTCGCGAGCTCTCTCTCGGGCGGCAACCAGCAGAAGGTCGCCGTGGCCCGCGAGATCGCCAGCAACCCGAAGCTCCTGATCGCGCATCAGCCCACCCGCGGGCTCGACGTCGGCGCGATCGAGTTCGTCCACGGGCAGCTCCTCAAGGAGCGCGACAACGGCCGTGGTGTCCTGCTCGTCTCGCTCGAGTTCGAGGAGATCCGGGCGCTGGCGGACCGCATCCTCGTGATCTACGAGGGCCGCATCGTCGCCGAGTTCCCGCCGGACGTGTCAGAGGAGGAGCTCGGTGTGGCGATGACAGGCGGCCGGGGCGGCGGCCGGGCGGCGGCGTGAGCACCCCCGAGGAACCGGCAGCCGCAGCCGCGACGCCGGCCTCGCGGCTCGCCGGCTACCTCCGCGGAGGCGGCGTCCTCGTCCCGCTGCTCACGACGCTGCTCGCGTTCTTCGTCGGCGGCCTCGTGATGCTGGTCACGGGGAGCGACCCGATCGCGACCTACGAGGCGATCTGGAAGGGCACAGGGCTCCAGTGGATCTTCCCCTGGACGACGGGCTCGGACCGCACGCTCGCGGCCTCGAACCTCCAGCAGACGCTGCTCATCACGACGCCGCTGATCCTCACCGGTCTCGCGGTGGCGTTCGCCTTCAGGGCCGGCCTCTTCAACATCGGCGGTAACGGCCAGTACATCGTGGGCTCGCTCGCGGCCGTGTGGGTGGGCTCCTCGTTCGCCGGCATGCCGGGCTTCCTCCACATCGTGCTCGCGATCCTCGCCGCCTGCGCGGCCGGCGCGTTCTGGGCGGGTATCGCGGGGGTCCTGAAGGCGGCCACGGGCGCGCACGAGGTGATCAGCACGATCATGCTCAACTGGATCGCCGTCTGGGTCGGTGTCTGGGCGTTCTCGCTCGGCGGACCGCTCCAGACGAGCCTCGAGCCGACATCCCGAAATCCGAGGACGTGGTCGAGGCGGCGAAGCTCCCGGTGTTCTGGGGCGACCCGGAGCCTCCAGGGACTCCACATCGGGCTCTTCCTCGCACTCTTCGCGGTGATCGTGTTCTGGATCCTGTTGAACCGCTCGACGATCGGCTACGAGGTGCGGGCCGTGGGCTTCAACCCCGAGGCCGCCCGCTTCAGCGGCATGAGCGTCGGAAAGAACTACATCCTGGTGATGGCCGTCTGCGGCCTGTTCGCCGGGCTCGCGGGAGCGATGGACGTGCTCGGCTGGCAGTTCCGGATCGCCACGAACGACATCGAGAAGGTCCAGCTCGGCTTCATCGGCATCGCCGTCGCGCTGCTCGGCCGCAACACGGCCGTCGGCACGGTCGCCGCGGCTCTCCTGTTCGGCGCGCTGATCAGCGGTACCTCGCAGCGGAATCTCGACCCGACCATCTTCGAGCCGTCGCTGGCCTCGAACCTCACATTCATCATCCAGGGGCTCGTCATCCTGATCGTGAGCGCCGACGTGCTCGTGCTCGCGCTGATCAGTCGCGGCCGGGGCGTCTTCAGACGCGGTCGCGCCGCCCCACCGGCGGCCGCGGAGGGTGAGCCATGAGCACGTCGGTGGCCGCGGGCCGCAGGTGGCGATCTCCGCGCGTACGGCCGGCTGGGCCGGAATCGCGCTCGGAGTGGTGGCGGCGTACGTGGCGCTGCCGCCTCTGCTGATCCGCACGCCGGTGGTGTCGATCGTGCTGGCCGCCGCCGGCATCGCCGCCGGCGTCTACGCCACCCGCGAGGGCCAGCGGCGCCTCGGCTGGATCGCGGTGGCGATCTCGGTCCTGGGAGCGATCCTCGCCGTGATAGCCGCGAAGTCCGGGGAGAGCAATCTGGAGCGCGTCTTCGTATGGTCGGCGCTCGTCGCCGGCATGCTCCGCTACGCCACGCCCCTCATCTTCGGCGCGATGGGCGGCATCCTGTCCGAGCGCAGCGGCGTGATCAACATCGGCCTCGAGGGCATGATGCTGATGGGCGCGTTCTTCGGGATCTTCGGCGCCGACCTGCTCGGCTCCTGGTTCCTGGGGGTCCTGGTCGGAATCGGGGCGGGTGCGCTTATGGGCTTCATCCACGCGTTCGTCTCGATCCGCCTGCGCGCCGACCAGGTGGTGAGCGGCACCGGGGTCAACATCCTGGCGATCGGCATCACCGGCTACGTCTTCATCTACCACTACGGCGACCAGGGCACGCCCTCCGAGATCTCCCGCGTGCCGAACGTGACGCTCCCGCTGATCGAGGACATCCCCTTCATCGGCGAGGCGATCGGCCGGATGAGCCTCCTCACCTGGGCCGCGCTGCTCCTCGTCCCGATCCTCTCGGTTTACCTGTTCCGCACGCGCGGCGGCCTGCGGCTGCGCTCGGTGGGCGAGAAGCCGCGCGCGGCCGACAGCCTCGGCCTGCCGGTGCTGCGGACGCGCTACCTCGCGGTGACCGCGTCAGGCGCCCTCGCGGCGATCGGCGGCGTGTTCCTGTCGACCGCGCTGCTCGGCTCGTTCAACGAGCAGATGACCGCGGGCCGCGGCTTCATCGCGCTGGCGGCGGTGATCTTCGGCAGCTGGCGTCCCTTCGGCGCGCTCGCCGGCGCGTGCCTATTCGGCTTCTCGACCGCGCTCGCGCAGCGTCTGCCAGCCTTCTCCGAATCGACGGCGGTGCTGTTCCAAGCACTGCCGTATGTCTTGACCCTGGTCGTGGTGGCCGGCGTCATCGGCCGATCCCGACCGCCCGCCGCCATCGGCGTGCCGTATGTGAAGGAGTAGTTCTTGGTCGTATCCAGGCTGACCCTGGCCAGCCCCACCGACGAGCACACGGGGCGGCTCAGCGACGAGGTCGAGCTCTACCAGCGCACCTACAACACGCTGCTGCGCTCGAGCGGCGAGACCGCGCTGCGGGTGCTCGAGTCGGCGCACCGCGCGATGGGCTCGAGCCTGCACCCGCTCGCCGACAGCGACGAGCCGGACCTCGGCGCGTTCATCTACGCGATCAGGCGCATGCCGGACTCGGTCGCGGACGGCGTCCGGCTCGTGATCCTGGGCCAGGAGGCGGAGGTGTTCGCCAAGAACGGCATCGAGATCGACGAGTGGGAGGAGGGCGACGCCCCGGCGCGCAGGCGCCGCTGGCACAGCGCGGGCGACGGCACGCACGCGGTGCTGATCGCGAGCGCCTCGGACGTGGACGACCTGATCCCGACGCTCGTCGCGTTCCAGATCGAGTGGAACAAGCTGCGCGTGCGCCAGCGCGCCGCCGGCTGGCCGCCCGACCACGAGCCGACTGTGGATGAGTGCGCCGAGGTGCTTGGCGGGACCGCCGAGGACTGGGCGCGGCTGCGCGGCGCCTGGGGAGAGCGCTTCATGCCGCGTCTCCAGCTGATCTCGGACCAGCGGATGAACCTGCGCGTGCGGATGCTGGGCGGCACGCACGTGGGCTACCAGCGGATGACGCGGCGCTGGTGGCAGCCGGTCTTCCTCACGCTCGCGGAGCGGGGCCTGGGCGAGCACCCGCTCTACTTCGTCAGCTCCAACACGCACAGTTTGGTGAACATCGCGACCGGCGTGGCGCGCGAGCGCGAGCAGATCCTCGTGGAGTTCGTGGAGCAGCAACTGCCCGACGACGACATCCTCCGCACCGAGCTCGAGGCCTTCCGCGAGGGCCGCACCGAGGGCTCGTGGGAGAACTTCCTCTACTTCGTGGCACGCCTCTACTTCGACTCGCACGGCGAGGAGGGGCGCTCGGCGCGGCGGCGCTCGGAGGCGGAGTGCGGGGTGGCGCACATCCGCAGCATGACCGCCCTGCGAGTGCCCGCGCAGGTCATACCGCTGGCGCAGCTGCGGCCCGAGCGGATGGACCCGCGGCTCGGCGACGTGGATGCCGACGCGCTCGCGGCGGCGGAGGGGGTGGTCGTGAACATCGACTACCCGCTCGGCGTCGCGGCGTACAACATCCTCCGCGAGGTGGCGGTGAGCAGCTCGACGCTGCGCGGGGTGTACGTGCTGGGCAAGGCGGCCACGCTGAACGCCGACGTGGGCGACGTGATGCTCTCGACGGTCGTGCACGACGAGCACTCGGGCTCGACCTACTGGCTCGACAACGCGTTCAGCGTGGACGACATCGCGCCCTACCTCCGCTTCGGCAGCGGGCTCGACAACCAGCGCGCGGTCACCGTGAAGAGCACGTTCCTCCAGAACCGCTCCTACCTCGACTTCTACTACCGGGAGGCGTTCACGGTGGTCGAGATGGAGGCGGGGCCCTTCTGCAACGCGCTCTACGAGATCGCCGACGCCGACCGCCACCCCGTGAACGAGGCGGTGAACTTCTCGAAGCTCCCGCTCGACTTCGGGATCATCCACTACGCCTCCGACACGCCGTACACGCAGGCGCGAACGCTCGGCGCGCGCGGGCTCAGCTACTACGGGATGGACTCGACCTACGCGTCCTCACTCGCGATCCTCCGGCGCGTGCTGCAGCTGGAGGGCGTGCTCGAGTAGTCACAACTCCACCGGTTGTGCGAATGAGGGGTGAGTGATGTCCCCGGCGGAGATCGAGGAGCTCTACCGCGATCACGCGCGGCGCCTTGCCGGCTATCTGATGCGAGCTACGAACGACCCAGAGGTGGCAGCCGACCTGACCGCGGAGACCTTCGCGGCGGCCCTGGTCGCGCGCGACCGCTACCGATCCGATCTCGGCGCGCCCACGACCTGGCTGTACGGGATCGCCGCGCACAAGCTGACCGACTGGCGGCGGCGCGGCTACGCGGAGGATCGGGCGCGGCGGCGGCTCGGGATCGAGCGGCCGCCTCTCAGCGACGACGACGTGGCGGAGTTCGCCCGTCTCGCGGACGAGGTGACGATCGTGGACCTGCTCGACGAGTTGCCGGCCGAGCAGCGGAAGGCCGTTCGGGCGCGTTTCATCGACGACCGTGCATATGGCGAGATCGCGGTGGCGGAGGGTGTCTCAGAAGCGGCGATCAGGCAGCGGGTGAGCCGTGGTCTGGCAAGTCTTCGAGGGCGAATTGGAGGCGAGCGATGAGCGACTTCTTCGGTGCGCTGGAACTGGAGCTTCACGCCGCGGCGGAACGCCGCCCGCGGCGCCCGGTGAGCGTCGGGCAGGTGCTCGGCGCACTGGCCGGGACGGCGCTGGTGGCCATGGCGGTGGCCGTGGTGGTGGCGGTGTCGGGCGGGGGCGACGGCGGCGATTCCGGGCAGGTGACCGGCGGGCGTGCGCCGGATCCGGTCGGGACAGTGATCCCGAAGAGCGAGACGGACTACGAGACGCGCGCGCTGGTGGTCGCGAACGGCACCGCTCCGGTCCACGGGCCGTGGCAGATCGAGGTGAGCCGCACCAGTGGAGAGCGCGCCCCGGACGGGACGATGATGTGGCCTGCCGGCTACTGCCTCTGGCTCAACGTGCTCGACCCACCGGACAAGACGACCGGAGGCCGCAGCGGCCACTGCGGCTCGCCGCGCAGCCTCGGCTTCCGCAAGACGCCCGGCTTCAGCCGGGCGCAGGGACCGGCGCGGGCGAGGCCGCGCCCCAACGAGGTGCTGGTCTGGGGCCGCGTGCCCGACCGCGCGACGAAGGTCGTGATCACCGCGCCGGGGCGCAGGCGGATCGCGGTCCTGCCGGAGGAGGGTCCGAAGACGTTCCCGGGCCAGTACTACGTCATCCCCGTGAAGCCACCGATGCCGGGGGCCCGCATCAACTGGCTGGACCCGAACGGCAGGCCGGGCAGCCGTGGCATCGGCCTGATGCCGCCGATAGCCCGCTAGCTAGGCGCCGACGGGGTGCCAGGCCGTCTTCAGCTCCGTGACGGCCTCGAGGCGGCTGAGCGGGTCGGCGGTGGCCGCCTCGTAGGAGGCCGTGGGATCCGCGTGCCGCACGCGGGTGACCGACTCGGCCGCGAGCTTGTCGATGTCGGCGGTGAGCTCGCCGGAGGCGTTGACGATCGCGTTGACGGCGTGGTGCGATGCGAGCACGGGCGCCAGCTCAGCGCGGCGGCCGGACAGGAGGTTCACGACGCCGCCGGGCACGTCGGCGATCCCCATCACCTCGCCGAGGTCAAGCCCCGGGAGCGGCCGTTCGTCGGACAGCACGGCGACCACGGTGTTACCGGCGGCCAAGGCCGGCGCCAGCTCGGCGATCAGGCCGAGCAGCGGCGGCGCGTCGGGCGCCAGGACACCGACCACGCCCGTCGGCTCCGGCACCGAGAACGACAGGAACGGGGCGGCCACCGGGTTGATCCCGCCGAGCACCGGCTGGAGCTTGTCGGTCCACCCGGCGTAGTGCACGAGCACGTCGATCGAGGCCTCGACGTCCTCGCGCTCGGCGCCGATGTCCGCGGCGCGCGACTCGAGCGCCTCGGCGAAGCGGTAGAGGATCTGGCCGCGGTTATAGGCGGTGCGCCCGGCCCAGCCCGAAGAAGCCTTGCGGGCTGCTGCAACGGCGTCACGAACGTCCTTGCGCGACGCCCGGGGGATGTTGTGCTCCTCACTGCGGTCGTAACGGCCGGATTCTGAGCGCACGAACGACCCACCGATGAACAGCTTGTAGGTCTTCTTGACGGGTAGGCGGGTCATGGGGCGGTGCGCAGATACGGCCGCAGGCCGGACATGCCGCCCTCGCGCCCGAAGCCGCTCTCCTTGTACCCGCCGAACGCGGCCGACGGGTCGAACTTGTTGTAGGTGTTCTGCCAGACCACGCCGGCCTGGAGCGCGGCCGCGACCTCGAAGGCCTTCGAGCCCTTGTCGGTCCAGATCCCGGCCGCGAGCCCGTAGGGCGTGGAGTTCGCCTTCTCGATCGCCTCGGCCTGGGTGCGGAAGGTGAGGACCGACACCACCGGGCCGAAGATCTCCTCGGCGGCGATGCGGTGCGCGGGCGCGACGTCCGTGAACAGGGTCGGCGCGAACCAGTAGCCGCGCTCCGGGAGCTCGCACGCAACGCTCCGCCGGAGCGCACCCTCCTCCTCGCCGCTGGCCACGAGCGCCGTGATTCGGTCGAGCTGCTCGCGGGAGTTGATCGCGCCGACGTCGGTGTTCTTGTCGAGCGGGTCGCCCAAGCGCAGGCGCTCCATCCGGTCCCAGAGCTTCGAGACCACCGTCTCGGCCACGCTCTCCTGGATCAGGAGCCGCGAGCCGGCGCAGCAGACGTGGCCCTGGTTGAAGAAGATGCCGTTCACGATCCCCTCGACCGCCTGGTCGAGCGCGGCGTCCTCGAACACGATGTTCGCCGACTTGCCCGCCCAGCTCCAGCGTCAGCGAGATGCCGCGCCCGGCGAGCGCCGCCTGGATGTCCTTGCCGACACCGGTTGATCCGGTGAATGCGACCTTGTCGATGTCGGGCTCGCGAACGAGCGTGGCTCCGGCCGCGCCGTCGCCCGGAATGATCGAGACGACTCCGGGCGGAAGCTCCGCCTCCTGGAAGATCTCGGCGAGCAGCAGCGCGGTGACCGGAGTGGTCTCGGCCGGCTTCAGCACCGACGTGTTCCCGCACGCGAGCGCCGGCGCCAGCTTCCAGGCCGCCATCAGCAGCGGGAAGTTCCAGGGCACGATCTGCGCGGCCACGCCGAGCGGCCCGGCGGCGCGGCCGCCCATCCCGTAGGAGAGCTTGTCGGCCCAGCCCGCGTAGTGGAAGAAGTGCGCCGCGGCGAGCGGCACGTCCACGTCGCGCGACTCGCGGATCGGCTTGCCGCCGTCCATGGATTCGACGATGGCGAGCTCCCTCGCCCGTTCCTGGATCAGCCGCGCAACGCGAAACAGGTACTTGCCGCGCTCGAGTCCGCTGAGAGCGGCCCAGGCGGGCTGAGCGGCGCGGGCCGCCTCGACCGCGCGGCGAACGTCGCCCGGCCCCGCGAATGCCACCTCGGCCACTGGCTCCTCGGTGGCCGGGTTGATCGACTGCACGCGCGTGCCGTCGGTCGGGTCGCGGAACTCGCCCTCGATGAAGAGCCCGTAGCGAGTCGCGCAGCCGGACGTGCTCCGGCGACTCGGGGGCCGGCGCGTAGTCCCAGACGATCTTCGTGCGCTGTTCCTGCGTGGCCACGGTCTACTCCTTCGAGAAGTCCTCCGGCCGCGCGTAGTGGCCGGTCTCGGTCTTCTGGTACTGCATCAGCAGGTCGTTCAGGAGCGACGACGCGCCGATCCGGAAGCGCTCGTTCGTGAGCCACTCGTCACCGAGCGTCTCCTTGACCAGCACCAGCATGTGGAGCGCCCCCTTGCTCACCGACACGCCGCCGGCGGCCTTCATCCCCACGACGCGCCCGGTGCGGTCCACGTAGTCGCGAATCGCCTCGAGCATCACGAGCACCACGCCGGGCGTGGCGCCGGACGTGGCCTTGCCCGTCGAGGTCTTGATGAAGTCCGCGCCCGCCTCCATGGCGAGCATCGAGGCGTGGCGCACGTGGTCGTAGGAGCCGAGCTCCGCGGTCTCGATGATGACCTTCAGGTGGGCGTCGCCGCACACGTCCTTCACGCGGACGATCTCCTCCATCACGCGCGCGTCGTCACCCGACAGGAACGCCTCGCGCGAGATGACCATGTCGATCTCGTCGGCGCCGGCGGCGACGGCCTCCTCGGTGTCGCGCAGCTTGATGTCGAGCGACGCCTGGCCCGACGGGAACGCCGTCGCCACCGACGCCGCCCGGACGCCCGTGCCCTCGAGCGCCTCGCGCGCCACGCCGACGAGCGACGGGTACACGCACACCGCGGCCACCGACGGGATCTCGGGCATGGTCGGCGCGGGGCAGACCGCCTTCGCGCACAGGTGGCGCACCTTGCCGGCCGTGTCCGAGCCCTCGAGCGTGGTCAGGTCGACCATCGAGACCGCCAGGCGGATGCCCTGCTTCTTCGCGGTGGTCTTGATGGAGCGCTTGCCGAGCGTCGCGGCGCGCTCCTCGATGCCCACGCGGTCTACGTGAGGGAGGCGACGGATCACCCCTTGAGTATGGCGAAGCCCGGCATCGACATAATCGCGGCGCAATGCCACGTGCGACCGTGATCGTCATGGACGCCTGCGGAGTGGGCGCGCTGCCTGATGCCGACGCCTACGGAGACGCCGGCACGAACACGCTCGGGCACCTCTCGGAGCGCGTCGGCGGCCTCGACCTGCCCACGCTCGGGCGCTCGGGCTCGGCACGATCATCCCGCATCGAGGGCGTGCCCCCGGCGGACGACCCGGTCGTCCACGGCCGCCTCCACCCGCTCGGGCCCGGGCAAGGAGTCGACCACCGGCCACTGGGAGCTGATGGGCGTGGTGCCCGCACCACCCGCTGCCGACCTATCCGGAGGGTTTCCCGCCGGACGTGGTCGAGCGGCTCGAGGAGGCCACCGGCCTGCGCTTCTGCTGCAACCGCCCCTACAGCGGCACGGAGGTGATCGAGGACTTCGGCGAGCACCACCTCGAGACGGGCGAGGTGATCCTCTACACGTCGGCCGACTCGGTGCTCCAGCTCGCGGCGCACGTGGACGTGCTCTCCGAGCCGGAGCTGTACGCGGCCTGCGAGGCGGCGCGCGAGGTCATGACCGGCGAGCATGCCGTCGGGCCGCGTGATCGCGCGCCCGTTCGAGGGCGAGCCCGGCAGCTTCCAGCGCCGCGAGGGCCGGCGCGACTACGCCGCGCCGCCGCCCGGGCGCTCGTACCTGGAGGAGCTCCAGGACGCCGGGCTGCCGGTACACGCCGTCGGGAAGATCCGCGACCTGTTCGCCGGCGTCGGGATCACCGAGAAGCACGAGGGCGCGACGAACGCGAAGGGGATCGTCTCGACCACGCGGCTGCTCGAGGAGCTCGACGAGGGGCTGATCTTCGTGAACCTCGTCGAGACCGACCAGGTCTACGGCCACCGCCACGACGTGGAGGGCTTCCACGGGGCGCTGAAGGAGATCGACGCGGCGGTGGCGGGCTGGCTCGGGCTGCTGCGCGACGACGACCTGCTGGTCCTGACGGCCGACCACGGCGTCGACCCGAACGTCGACCACACCGACCACACGCGCGAGTACGCGCCGCTGCTCGCCCGCTTCGCCGGCAACGAGGCCGCCGCCACGACGGCCCGCTGGCCGACGTGGGAGCGAGCGTGTTCCGCTGGCTGACCGGCCACGACGCGGCCGGACCTGCCCGGCGAGCCGTTCCTCAGCGCGCCCTGACGGCGGCCATGAAGCGCTCCAGCTTGTCCGGGTCGAGGTCGTAGCCCTCGCCGGTTCGGAGCCCGAGCAGACGTCGAGCGCGAACGGCTGCACCGTCTCGATCGCCTCGCGGGCGTTCTCCGGGTTCAGGCCGCCGGCGAGCCACAGCGGCACGGGACCGCCTCGCGGATCTGCCGGCTGATCGCCCAGTCGTGCCGGCGGCCGGTCCCGCCCAGCTCCTTCACCTCGAGGCTGGGGTTCCCCGAGTCGAGCAGGATCGCGTCGACGTCCGGCGCAACCGCCACGGCCTGCTCGACGGACTCGGGGCCTGTCACGTGGATCACCTGCACGAGCTTCACGCCGGGCATCGCCTGGCGCAGCTCGGCGTGGGCGCCGCGCGGCAGCTCGTCCACGAGCTGAAGGGTGCGCGCCTTCACCAGCCGGTTCTGCTCGACCAGCTCGTCCACCGTCCGGAGCGGGGTCAGCAGGAACGCGTCGATGCCCGGAGGCACCTCCGCGGCGATCTCGGCGGCCTTCTCGTTCGAGATCGGCCCCGGGCCACTGGGCATCGGCGACACCAGTCCCACCGCCGAGGCGCCCGCCTCGATCGCCATCCAGACCTCGTCGATCGACTTCATGCAGCAGACCTTCACGCGGGTGTGGGTGGGCGGCTGCATGGCGGTCGAACAATCTAGCCTGCGGAGCGTGGAGCGGATCTGCGTCTTCTGCGGCGCCAGCCCCGGCGCCCGGCCCGGCTACCGCGCGGTGACCGCGGAGCTGGCAAGGCTGCTCGCGGCGGAGGGGATCGGCGTCGTCTACGGCGGCGGAGGCGTGGGCCTCATGGGCGCGCTCGCCGACGCCGTCCTCGCCGAGGGCGGTGAGATCACGGGCGTGATCCCGCGCTCGCTCGTGGAGAGCGAGATCGCCCACCGCGGGTGTCGGACATGCGCGTGGTCGGCTCCATGCACGAGCGCAAGGCGCTGATGGCCGAGCTGGCCGACGCCTTCGTCGCGCTGCCCGGCGGCATCGGCACGCTCGAGGAGCTGTTCGAGGTCTACACCTGGGCCCAGCTCGGCCTGCACCGCAAGCCCTGCGCGCTGCTGAACGTGGAGGGCTACTACGACGGCGATCGCCGACTTCCTCGGCTACGCCGTCGCGGAGCGCTTCCTGCACCAGGAGACGCGCGACCTCCTCATGGTCGAGAGCGATCCCGCGACCCTGCTCGAGCGGCTGACCAGCTTCGAGCCGCCGCCGGTAGTTCCCAAGTGGATAGACCTCGAGGAGACGTAGACTGCCGCAGCCATGGCAGACCCGAACATCGGAGAGATCCTCGTACAGCCGGACGAGCTGGCCCACCGCGTCAGCGAGCTGGCGGAGCAGATCTCCTCCGACTACGCCGACAAGGACGTGCTCCTGATCGGCGTGCTGAAGGGCGCCGTCTTCTTCCTCGCGGACCTGATGCGGAAGATGGACGTGGACTGCGAGGTCGACTTCATGGCGGTCTCCTCATACGGATCCTCCACGGACTCGTCGGGCGTCGTCCGCATCCTCAAGGACCTGGATGCGTCGATCGAGGGCCGCCATGTCCTGATCGTCGAGGACATCGTCGACTCGGGGCTGACGCTCAGCTACCTCTTCCGCATGCTGGGCGGCCGCTCGCCC
The DNA here is from genome assembly GCA_963786845.1 of uncultured Thermoleophilaceae bacterium. Lineage (GTDB taxonomy): Bacteria > Actinomycetota > Thermoleophilia > Solirubrobacterales > Thermoleophilaceae > JACVRW01. The sequence goes on along the minus strand of CAWBAP010000004.1, from coordinate 74,207 downwards.
GCGTCGCTCGAGGTGTGCGCGCTGCTCACGAAGCCCGACCGGCGCGAGGTCGACATGCCGATCCGCTACATCGGCTTCGAGATCCCGAACAAGTTCGCGATCGGATACGGGCTGGACCACGCCGAGCGCTACCGGAACCTGCCCTACGTGGCGGTCCTGAACGATCCGTAGAAGCGCCGGATTCCGCGCCAAAACGGCGAATTAGAGGGATACACCACTGCTACGCTTCCGTTTCACCCATTCGCAGGGTTAATTGGCCGTGAGCAGATTCTTCAAGAGCGCCGCATTCCCCATCCTGATCGTCGTGGTTCTGGCGTTTTTCGCCCAGAAGCTGATCGGGCAGAGCGACCGCGCTGAACCGCCCTCGTACTCGCAGTTCCTCACCCAGGTGGAGCGCGGAGAGGTCAAGCACGCGACGCTGTCCACGAAGAACAACCGTGTGGACGTGGAGCTGAAGGACGACTCGAAGGCCAAGTACCAGACCGCCTATCCGGACAACACCGAGCAGAACCTGGTGAACCAGCTGCGCGCCGAGAACGTGCGCGTGGACGTGAAGCCGAAGGGCGGATCGGGCTGGCTCACGGCCCTCACCTACATCCTGCCGTTCGTGATCTTCCTGCTGTTCTGGCTGTTCATCATCAACCAGATGCAGGGCGGCGGCTCGAAGGTCATGTCCTTCGGGAAGTCGCGCGCGAAGCGGATGTCGGTGGACGCGCCGAAGATCACCTTCCGCGACGTCGCCGGCGTCGACGAGGCGGTCGAGGAGCTCCACGAGATCAAGGAGTTCCTCGAGAACCCGAAGAAGTTCCAGGCGCTCGGCGCGCGCATCCCCAAGGGCGTGCTGCTCTACGGCCCGCCCGGCACCGGCAAGACGCTCCTGGCGCGCGCGGTCGCGGGCGAGGCGGGCGTGCCGTTCTTCTCGATCTCGGGCTCTGACTTCGTCGAGATGTTCGTCGGCGTGGGCGCGTCGCGCGTCCGCGACCTGTTCGAGCAGGCGAAGCAGAACTCGCCCTGCATCATCTTCATGGACGAGATCGACGCGGTGGGCCGCCACCGCGGCGCCGGTCTCGGCGGCGGCCACGACGAGCGCGAGCAGACGCTCAACCAGCTCCTCGTCGAGATGGACGGCTTCGAGATGAAGGACAACATCATCCTCATCGCGGCCACCAACCGCCCGGACATCCTCGACCCGGCGCTGCTGCGCCCGGGCCGCTTCGACCGCCAGATCGTGGTCGACCGCCCCGACCGCAAGGGCCGCCAGAAGATCCTCCAGGTGCACACGCGCGGCAAGCCGCTCGCGAAGGAGATCGACCTCGACGTCCTCGCGGGCCAGACACCCGGCTTCACCGGCGCTGACCTCCAGAACCTCGTGAACGAGGCCGCCCTGCTCGCCGCCCGCATGGGCAAGCGCGAGATCGACCACCTCCAGCTGGAGGAGGGGATCATGCGCGTGATCGCCGGGCCTGAGAAGAAGACCCGCGTGATGTCCGAGAAGGAGCGCCGCGTCACGGCCTTCCACGAGATGGGCCACGCGCTGGTCGCCCACTACCTCGAGAACACCGACCCGGTGCACAAGATCTCCGTGGTCTCGCGCGGCCAGGCGCTCGGCTACACGATCTCGCTGCCGACCGAGGACAAGTTCCTCACCACGCGCGGGGAGCTGTCCGACACGATGGCGATGACACTCGGCGGCCGTGCGGCCGAGGAGATCGTGTTCGGCGAGGTCACCACGGGCGCGTCGAACGACCTCGAGAAGGTCACCGCGACCGCGAAGCAGATGGTCATGCGCTTCGGCATGTCCGAGAAGCTCGGGCCGCGGGTGTTCGGCCACGACCACGGCCAGCCCTTCCTCGGACGCGAGTTCTCGTCCGAGCCCGACTACTCCGACGAGATCGCGCGCGAGATCGACGACGAGATCCGCCGTATCGTCGAGGAGGCGCACCAGCTCGCGCGCGCCGTGTTGGACGAGCACCGCGAGAAGCTCGACCTGACCTCGGAGATCCTGCTGCGCCGCGAGACGATCGAGCGCGAGCAGTTCATCGAGCTGCTCGCCGGCAAGGCGGAGGACGAGGTGTTCGGCGCCGAGGAGCCCGCGCTGCCGGTCGCGCCGCCGCCGACGCCCGAGGCGCCCGAGCGCAAGCCGGTGCCCGCCCCGTCGCCGAAGCTGCCCCGCCCGGGGCTCGCGGGCGGCACCGCCGACATGCGCGCCGACCCGCCCGAGCGGCGCTAGCCGAGACCCAGCATGGCGAGCAGCTCGTCGACCTCGTCGTCGCTGTTGTAGACGTGCCACGACGTTCGCAAGAGGCCCGCCCGCGCCGCCGCCATGACCCGCGTGCCGCGCAGCCGCTCCTCGGCGTCCGGCAGCTCGGCCGAGACGATCGCCGAGTCCCCGGGCGGAAGGCGGAGCCCCGCGCGGAAGCGGTTGGCGAGCCGGAGGTCGTGGTCGTGGATCGCCTCGATGCCGATCTCGAGCAGGAGCTCCAGCGTCGGAGCGGTGGCCACCCAGGGGAACCAGGCGGGGCTCACGTCGAATCGCCGCGCGTCCTGCGCGAGCCGCAGCGGCGCGCCGTAGAAGGAGGAGTACGGGTCCTCGCCCGCGTACCAGCCGGCCGCCAGCGGGGTGAGCCGCTCGTGCAGCTCCGGGCGGATGCTCGCGAATGCCGTCCCGCGCGGGGAGCAGAGCCACTTGTAGGCGCTGCACGCGAGCAGGTCGATGCGCGTGGCGTCCACCGGAAGCCAGCCGCACGCCTGCGTGGCGTCCACCACGACGAGCGCCTCGTGCGCGGCTGCCGCCTCGACGACCGCGTCGAGATCGGCGAGCTCGCCGGTAGACGACTGGACCACGCTCACCGCCACGACGTCGGTGCGCTCGTCGACCGAGTCCGCCAGGCTCGCCACCGGCACGACCTCGACCTCGATGCCGCGCCCCTGTGCAAGGAACGGCCACAGGAGCGAGGTGAACTCCGGCTCGGTCGAGACGACTCGCGCGCCATCCGGCAGCGAGGCCGCGACCAGCCCGATCATGCTGGACGTGTTCGCGCCGATCGCGATCCATCCGGTGGGTACGCCGACCAGCCTCGCGAAGGATGCGCGAGCGGCCTCGGTGGAGTCGCCCCAGTGCTCCCAGCTGGTGCTACCGCCGCGCCAGTCCTCGAGCACAGCCTGAAGCGCCTCCCACGCCGGCTTGGGCGGCAGCCCGTAGCTGGCGGTGTTCAGGTAGAGGGTCTCCGGCTGCCAGAGAGGCCGCGCCTCGGCGATGTCCACGCGGCGGACGCTAACGGCGCCCGGCGCATCGTGGAACCATGCCCGGCATGGACCGCGCCGACCTCCTGATCCGCTACGGCGGGCCGTTCGCGCCCGGCATCGTCAAGTCGGCTTCGGGCTCGTTCCTCGAGCTCGAGGACGGCAGCCGTGTGCTCGACTTCACCGCCGGGCAGATCTGCGCGACGATCGGCCACAACCACCCGCGGGTGGTCGAGGCGATCGAGCGCGCCTGTCGGGACGTGATGCATCTCAACTCGTGGTCGCTGTCCCCGCCTGTGCTGTCGCTCGCCGAGCGGCTGCTCGCCACGCTCCCCGCCCCGCTCGAGCGGGCCATGTTCCTCTCCACGGGGGCCGAGGCCAACGAGGCGGCGCTGCGGATGTCGAAGCTCTTCTCCGGGAAGTTCGAGGTGATCGGGCTCACGCGGAGCTGGCACGGGGTGACCGCGGGCGCCTCGGCGCACACGCACGCCGGGGGGCGGCGCGGCCACGGGCCGACCACGCCGGGCGCATTCGCCATCCCCGCGCCGTACGAGTACCGCTGCCCGATCCGCCACTGCGACGGCAGCTGTGACTGCAGCTGTCTCGAGGCGGGCTTCGAGCTGTTCGATCAGGTCAGCGTGGGCTCTCCCGCCGCCGTGCTTGCCGAGCCCGTGCTCTCGGCGGGCGGCGTGATCGTCCCGCCACCCGGCTACTTCACGCGGATGGCGGAGCTGTGTGACGAGCGCGGCATGCACCTCGTGCTGGACGAGTGCCAGACCGGCCTCGGCCGGCTCGGCTCGCTGTACGGCTTCGAGATCTACGACGTGGTGCCCGACTTCCTCGCGCTGTCGAAGACGCTCGGCGGCGGGATTCCCGTGTCGGCGGTGATCACCACGCCGGAGATCGAGGAGCGCTGCTTCGAGCTCGGCTTCACGCACGTGACCTCGCACGTGTCGGACCCGCTGCCCGCCGCGGTCGCCGAGGCGGTGCTCGACGTGGTGATCAGCGAGGACCTGCCTGGCGCGGCGAAGCAGCGCGGCGACCGCCTCCTCGCCGCGCTCCGAGAGCTCCAGTCCCGCCACGAATCGATCGGTGACGTGCGTGGAATGGGGCTGCTCGTGGGGGTTGAGCTCGTGGAGGACCGCGACACCCGCGTTCCCGCGGACACGCTGGGCCGCGCCCTGACCGAGGAGTGCATGCGCTGCGGCCTGTCGATGAACCTGGTCCGCGGTCGGAGCGCCGGCTCGGCGAACTGCCTGCGCATGGCGCCGCCGCTGACGGTGAGCGACGACGAGGTGGACCTCGCGGTCACCGTGATCGACGAGGCGCTCACGACCGTCACGAACAAGCTCGCGGTCGGGTGAGCACTCCACCCATGGGCGCGCCGGTGATCATGGGGATCGTCAACGTGACGCCCGACTCGTTCTCGGACGGCGGGCTGTTCCTCGATGCGGACGCCGCGGTGGAGCATGGGCAGCGGCTGGCGGCGGAGGGAGCGGCGATCCTCGACGTCGGCGGCGAGTCCACGCGGCCGGGCGCCGACCCGGTCTCCGAGCAGGAGGAGCTGCGCCGCGTCCTTCCCGTCGTCGAGCGGCTGGCCGCCGGCGGGGCCCGCGGGCTCAGCGTCTCCATCGACACGACGAAGGCCGCGGTCGCGCGCGCCGCGCTCGAGGCCGGCGCGACGATCGTCAACGACGTCTCCGCGTTCCGGTTCGACCCGGCGCTCGCGGCGGTGGTGGCGGAGTCCGGCGCCGACTGCTGCCTGATGCACATGCTCGGGGAGCCGCGCACGATGCAGGACGACCCGCGCTACGAGGACGTCGTGTCGGACGTCAAGGCGTTCCTGGAGGAGCGGCTCGCCTTCGCCGTCGCGCAGGGAGTCGACGAGGAGCGCGTCTGGCTCGATCCCGGGATCGGCTTCGGCAAGAGCGTCCGGCACAACCTCGAGCTCCTGCGCCGGCTGGACGAGATCGTCGCGATCGGCAGGCCCGTCGTGGTCGGTGCGTCCCGCAAGAGCTTCCTCGGCAGGCTCGCCGGCGGGCGCGACGAGCGCGAGCGCCTGCCGGGCACGATTGCCGCGAACGTGCTCGCCCTGGAGCGCGGGGCCACGGTGTTCCGCGTGCACGACGTCGCCCAGAACGCCGATGCCCTGGCGGTGGCCGCTGCTACTTTCAGCCTGGATGTGGGAGAGGGAGCCTGACGAGGAAGACTTCGACGAGATCGACGACGATCTCGACGATGGACGCGGAGCGTCGTCGCCCGCGGTCTCGATAGAGGTCACCGGGCTCTCGCTCTACACGCACCACGGAGTCGGCGACGCGGAGCGCGAGGTGGGCCAGCGGCTCGTCTTCGACATCGTCTTCGAGCTCGACGAGTGCGACGCGACGGTCACCGACCGCATCGAGGACACCGTGAACTACGCGGCGGTCTGCGAGCAGGTGGCGCTTGGCGCGCAGGAGCGCTCGTACAGGACGCTGGAGCGGCTCTGCGCGGCGGTGGCCGACCGCCTGATCGACCGCTTCGGAGCCGAGTCGGTGCGCGTCAAGGCCACGAAGCCCGAGCCGCCGATACCGCTTCCGGTGGAAGAGGTATCGGTCGAGGTGTGGAAGGAAGTCTGACGCGGGTCGGCTACCTCGGCCTCGGCTCGAACGAGGGCGACCGGCTGCGAAACCTGCGCGTCGCGCGCGATTCGCTGCCCGTACACGGGGTGGCCGTGGAGGCGTCGTCCTCGGTCTACGAGACGGCGCCGCAGGGCGAGGTGCTCGACCAGCCGGATTTCCTGAACGCGGCTCTCCGCGTCCACACGGCGCTCGGGCCCGAGGAGCTGCTCGACGCGGCGAAGGCGGTGGAGCGCGACCTCGGCCGCCAGCCGGCCGCGGTCCGCCACGGACCGCGGCCCATCGACATCGACGTGCTTCTGCTCGGCGACCTCGAATACAGCTCCGATCGCCTCTCGCTCCCGCATCCCGAGGTCACGAGCCGGCGCTTCGTGCTCGAGCCGCTGCTGGAGCTCGACCCGGGCCTCGCCCTACCGGACGGGACGCCGCTCGCGCCGGCGCTCGACGCGGTGCGCGACCAGCCGGTGCGCCGCGCGTCCGCCCTATGACCCCCCAGCCGGGGGGTTTGCCGCCTGGGGCGGTGGAACGGCTGCGCCTTACGCGGGACCGTAAGTGGATGGACCACTCGCTGGAGCTCGCAACCTTTCGCGGGGACGACGACCCGTCGCTGGTCGCGGCCGCGCTCGCCTGCCGGGCGTGCCTCTCGGGCGAGGTCGAGTGGTCGCTGCGGGTGGAGGACTTCGAGGGCACGGCCGAGTGCCGCTGCCTCCAGTGCGGCTACGTGCGCGAGGTGTCGCTCACCTCGGAGCAGGCCCTGCGGCTGTCGCTGACGCACGCGTAAGCTCACAGAGTGGCCGACGCCCTCTCGCCGCGCACGGACGCGCTCGACGTGATCGTCGAGCTGCTGGGCGCGCTCGACGGCTCCGCGCAGTCCGGGCACGAGTTCTACGACCGGCTCTGCGAGGCCTGCTGCCGGCTCGGCTCGATGGAGCGCGCCGTGCTCCTGCTCTACGACGACGCGCGCCAGCTCGTCGTGCCCGTTGGAAGCCACGGCGTGGAGCCCGGCCTGCTGTCGGAGGTCTACGGCGGGCTGGAGGAGACGCCGATCGCGCAGGTGGCGCTCTCCGAGGATCGCGTCCTCGAGGTCACGGGCGACATCGGCCGCTGGGTGCCGGAGCGCTACGCCCGCCTGGGCGGCGTCGAGACGCTCTGCTGCGTGCCCGTCTCGGCCGCCGGACGCTGGCTCGGCGTGATCTTCACGGAGCGCGGCGGCACGCGCTTCGAGCTGACCGACGTGGAGCGACACGACCTCTGGACGCTCGGCAAGACGGCGGCGCTCGCGGCGAGCGTCCGGATCGCCACGAGCCAGCAGGGCCGAGCGCGGCTGCTCCAGGCCCGGATCGACCTGGCGCGCGAGCTGCACGAGCGCGTGGTGCAGAGGCTCTTCGGGGTGTCGCTCGTGCTCGGGTCGGACCACGCGCTGAGCGAGGAGGCGCGGCGCCGCTGCGCCGATGAGATGCACGCGGCGCTCGCGGACCTCCGCGAGGCGCTGTCACGGCCGCTCGCGCCGCCGACGCTCGACACGGGCGCGACCCTGCGGGGCGAGCTCGCCCGGCTCGGCCGCCACTACAAGGACCTGCCGCTTCAGCTCGACTGGGAGGAGGGCGTCGAGGTGCCCGAGGAGGTCGAGCCGCTCGCGCAGTCGGTGCTGGCGGAGGCGCTCCGTAACGCGCACAAGCACGCGCGGCCGAGCTCGGTGCGCGTGCGCGTGGGCCGCATCGACGGAGCGTTCGTGCTCGAGGTGCGAAACGACGGCAAGCGCGACGTGACCACGCGCGGGGCCGGAATGGGCCTGCGGCTGGCCGCCGTCGAGGCGCTCCAGCGCGGCGCGCTCGTGGAGTTCGGGCCGGAGGGCCAGGACTGGCGCGTGCGGCTCGTGGTGCCGGTGGAGGAGGATTCACCCGAGTGAGCCCCGACCGCAACCTGCGCGTGCTCGTGGTGGACGACCACGACGTCGTCCACTGGGGCTTCCGCCTGCTCCTGACGGAGCAGCCCTGGGTGGAGCGCTGCCTGACCGCGTCGAACGTCGAGGAGGCGCTCGAGATGGCGCGCCGCTACGAGCCGCACGTCGCGCTCGTGGACCTCTTCCTGGGTGAGGAGTCGGGCGCCGAGCTGTGCGAGGCGATCACGCGCGAGTCGCCCAACACGCGCATCCTGCTGATCTCCGGCGCGGGCTGGATCTCGCCCCAGGCCGCGAAGGCGGCGGGCGCCGCGGGCTTCGTCTCGAAGGACTGGCCGGCGCGCGACGTGGCGATGGCGGTGCGGATGGTCGCCAAGGGGATGACGGTGTTCTCCCCGCGCGCCGAGCAGCCCTCGGCGCCCCTCTCCGAGCGCGAGCGGGAGGTGCTCACCCACATGGCGGGCGGAGCGACCAACAAGGAGATCGCGGAGCGCCTCTTCCTCTCCCCCCACACGGTCAAGGAGCACACCAGCGCGCTCTACCGGAAGCTCGGAGTGCGCAACCGCGCAGAGGCGGTGCAGCGCGCGGAACGGCTCGGCCTGACCGCCTAGAACGGCAGCACTGAAGGACCCCATCACGCCGGGTGGCAGTCCAGCGTTGCGGAAAACGCTACGTTCGCCTGCCACTAGGCGCGCGGGCGCTGATTTACCCGCGCGATCCAGTCCCGCAACCTTGGGTGCTCGTCGTTCAACGCCAGGTGCTCCTCGAGGATCAGGTGGAACAGCTCGTCGTCCGCGGGGTCGCGCAGCAGCCCATATTTCAGGAACGGGAACGCCGCGCAGTCGGCGGCTGAGAACTCGTCGCCGAAGAGGTGGTCGCGGCCCTCGAGCAGCTCCTCGAAACGGTCGAGCGAGCTCGCGCATCCGCTCGGCGAGCTCCTCGATGCGTCGTTGGTCAGGCGAATCGCGCACCTTCTCGTCCTCGATGCCATTCGGCGCGACCTTCCAGACCTCGTTGAACCAGTCGAGGAACACGTCGAGCTCGGCGCGGCGCCACGCCTCGCGCGGGAAGAGCGGGGGATCCGGCCACTTCGCCTCCAGATAGCGCAGGATCCGAACGGAGTCGGCCACCACCTCGTCGCCGTCGACCAGCACCGGCACGAGCCCCTGCCCGCTCACCTCGACGACGGGCGAGCGATCCTCGTAGGAGATCACGACCGACTCCACCTCGATGCCTTTGTGGGCGAGCGCCAGCGCCACGCGCTCGACATTGGTGGAGAAGGGCGCGCGATAGAGCCGGAGCATCGGGTGACGATACCCCCCGACCCGGGGGGTACTGTGTCCCGCCCGGCTAACGGACTGGCCTCTTCAGAGAAGGTTCCCTAGATGGCTCGCGACCGACAGATTGCGCTGCTCTTTCCGGGGCAGGGCAGCCAGACCGCTGACATGCGGGAGACAGTGGAGCGGCAACGGCCGGACCTGCTGGAGCTCGCCTTCGAGGAGGTCGGTCCCGACCTCTTCGAACGCGCTGGCGAGGGCACCCGCTGGGCACAGCCCGCGATCTACTGCGCCGCGCTGGCGGGACACGAGGAGCTGGGCGTCCGGGCCGGCGTGATGGCCGGCCACTCGCTCGGCGAGATCACCGCGCTGGTGGCCGCGGAGGCGATCGGCGCAGAGGACGGGCTGCGGCTCGTCTCCGCCCGCGGCAGGCTCATGCAGGAGGCCGCGGAGGAGACCGGCGACGGCGGCATGACCGCAGTGCGCGCCCGTGAGGGCAACCGCGAGGCCATCGCCGAGGTGGCGGCCGCCGCGAACGTCGCGATCGCGAACGACAACGCGCCCGATCAGCTCGTGCTCTCGGGCGCGCTCAGCGCTCTCGACCAGGCGGAGGCGGAGCTGAAGGAGCGCGGCATCCGCGGCAAGCGGCTCCCGGTGGCCGGAGCGTTCCACTCGCCGCTGATGGAGCCCGCGGTGACTCCCTTCAGTGCCGTCGTCGAGGAGATCGATTTCGCCGAGCCGAGCGTGCCGGTCATGTCGTGCGTCACGGCTCAGCCGTTCGACGACGTTCCCGAGCTGCTCGTCCGCGCCCTCACCGAGCCCGTCCGCTGGCTCGACGTGGTGCGCGCGCTCGAGTCGCGCGGCGTCGTCGAGTTCGTCGAGACCGGGCCCGGACAGGTGCTCTCGGGTCTCGTGAAGAAGTCCCTTGCTATGGAGGCCGCCGGTGCGTAGTACCGAGCTCGTCTGGCCGGACGCGAGGGCGGCCGTGCGCGAAGCCGCCGCCTCCGACCCCGCAGCGGCGGTGACGGCGACCCCCATGCCGTGGGAGCGCCATCTGCGCGCGGCCGCCCTGACGTCCGTCGCCATGGCGGTCCCGGACAGGGTCGTGACCAACGCGGAGGTCGCCGAACGGGCCGGCGTGACCGAGCAGTGGATCCTCCACCGCACGGGCGTGCACGAGCGCCGCAACGTCTCCGAGGGTGAGCGGCTCCAGGACCTGGCCACCGCCGCGGGACGGGACGCGCTCGACGAGGCCGGCCTCCGCCCGGAGGACGTCGACCTCGTGCTCGTTGCGACGCTCGCCGCCGACGAGCTGACGCCGAACGCCGCGCCGCTCGTGGCCCACGACCTGGGCGCGACGAACGCCGGCGCGATGGACGTGGGCGCGGCCTGCACGGGCTTCCTGTCCGGGCTTCAGCTCGCGACCGCGCAGGTCGAGGGCGGACGCGCCGACAACGTCCTGCTGATCGGCGCGGACGTGCTCAGCCGCTACGTCGACCCGAGTCGACCGCGGCACCGCCGCGCTGTTCGCCGACGGCGCCGGCGCCGCGGTTGTGGCGCCGGCCGAGGACGGTCGCGGCCGCATCGGCGAGATCCTGCTGCGCTGCGACGGCGCGGGCGCCCACGGCCATCACCGCCGGCGACCGCGAGCGCATCATCCACATGCAGGGCCACGACACCTTCAAGGCCGCGGTCCACCGGATGTCCGAGGCGTCCGTCGAGGCGGCCCACCGCGCCGGCCTCTCCCTGGCCGACGTCGACCTGTTCGTCTACCACCAGGCGAACGCGCGCATCCTCGCCGCGGTCGGCGAGCGGCTCGGCCTCGACGAGGCCCGCGTCGTGAACTCGATCGACCGCTTCGGCAACACGAGCTCGGCCACGCTCCCGATCGCCCTCGCGGACGCTCGCGAGCGCGGAATGCTCGAGCCGGGCATGCACGTGCTGCTCGCGGCATTCGGCGCGGGCTTCACTTGGGGCGCCGGCGTGATCGAATGGGCGGCATGAATGGACGACCGGATGGCAGCGCACTCGTCACGGGAGCATCACGCGGGATCGGCGCGGCTATCGCCAAAGCGCTCGCGCGCGAGGGCTGGCCGGTGGGCGTGAACTACCGCACCGACGAGGAGGCCGCGAACGCCGTGGTCGAGGAGATCACCCAGGCCGGCGGCCGCGCGAAGGCGCTTAAGGGCGACATCTCGGACCGCGGCGCCGCCGACGCCCTCTTCAGCGCGCTCGAGGAGGAGTTCGGGCCCGTGCTCGTGCTCGTGAACAACGCCGGCGTCCGCGCCGACGGCCTCGCGCCGATGATCGACGACGACGACTGGGACAGGGTCGTGGACACGAACCTGTCCGCCGCCTTCCGGCTCACCCGCCGCGCGCTCAGGCCGATGATCCGCAACCGCTACGGCCGCGTCGTGAACATCGCCTCGATCGTGGGCGGCGTGCGCGGGAACGCCGGGCCAGGCCAACTACGCTGCCTCGAAGGCGGGGCTCGTCGCGATGACGAGGACCGTCGCCGCGGAGGTCGCCCGCCGCGGAGTGACCGTGAACGCCGTGGCCCCCGGACTGATCGAGACCGACATGACCGAGGGGCATCGGCGAGAACCTGCTTGAGCACGTGCCCGCCCGCACGGGCCGGCACACCGGACGAGGTCGCCGAGTGCGTGCGCTTCCTGGCGTCGGATGGCGCCGCGTACGTGAACGGCATCTGCCTCACCGTCGACGGAGGCCTCACCGCCTAACCAAGGAACAAGGAGAACGAATGGCAGCCACAGCAACACGTGAGGAGATCGAGAGCCGAGTATTCACGGCGCTCGAGGAGTTCGGCGCCGAGCCGGACCAGATCAACCCCGACGCGACCTTCGAGTCGCTCGACATCGACTCGCTCGACCTGGTCGAGCTCGCCCAGATCGTCGAGGACGAGTACGGCGTGCAGCTCAAGGGTGAGGACATGGAGGGCGTGAAGACCGTCCGCCAGTCCGTCGACCTGGTGGTGTCGAAGCTGGGATGACGCGTTCCGTCGTCATCACGGGCATCGGCGCGGTCACGCCACTCGGCGTGGGCGCGCGCACCCTGCACGAGCGCTGGACCGCGGGCGTCTCCGGGATCGAGGACGGCTTCGGCCGTGCGAGCGAGTTCGAGCCCAAGGAGCACCTCTCGATCAAGGAGGTGCGCCGCTCGGACCGCTTCACGCAGCTCGCGCTGGCCGCGGCCGCGCGAGGCGCTCGAGGACGCCGGCTGGGACGACGGCCCGCCCGTCGACCCGGACCGCGCCGGCCTGCGTGATCGGCACCGGGATCGGCGGCATCGGCACGCTCGAGGCGCAGCACATCGTCATGCGCGACGAGGGCGCCGACCGCATCTCGCCGCTCTCGATCCCGCTCCTGATGGCCAACGCCGCCTCCGGCGTGGTGGCGATGAAGCACGACCTGCGCGGGCAGTCCTTCGGGACCGTGTCCGCCTGCGCGGCCGGCGCGCACGCGATCGGCATGGCCGAGCGGCTGATCCGCTACGGCGACGCCGACGCGGTCGTGACCGGCGGCAGCGAGGCGGCCATCACCCCGCTCGCCACCGCGGCCTTCGGGCGAATGGACGCGCTGTCCGACAGCGGCATCTCGCGTCCCTTCGACCGCCGCCGCGACGGCTTCGTGATGGGCGAGGGCGCCGGCATCCTCGTGCTCGAGGAGGAGGAGGCGGCCCGCGAGCGCGGCGCGCGCATCCTCGGCTACATGCGCGGCTACGCGTCGACCTCCGACGCCCACCACCTGACCGCGCCCGAGCCGAGCGGCCGCGGCGCTGCGCGAGGCGATGGAGCTGGCGCTGAAGGACGCCGGGCTCGAGGCGGAGGACGTGCTGTACGTGAACGCGCACGGCACCTCGACGCCGCTGAACGACCGCTCCGAGACGAACGCCATCAAGGCGGCGCTCGGCGAGGAGCTGGCGGCGAAGACGCCGGTCAGCTCGACGAAGTCCGCGATCGGCCACCTGCTCGGCGCGGCGGGCGCGGTGGAGACCATCGCGACGCTGCTCGCGCTGCGCGACCGGATCGCGCCGCCCACCCTGAACTACGGCGAGCCCGACGAGGGGCTCGACCTCGACTACGTCCCCAACGAGGCCCGCCCGCTGCAGAACGGCGACGTCCGAGCGATCGGACTGTCGAACGCGTTCGGCTTCGGGGGCCACAACGCAGTCCTCTGCCTGGAGGCTTCATGAGCGCACTTGCGGACCGGATGCCCGCCGAGCGCATTTCCGCGCTCCTCAAGGAGCCGCGCGAGATCACTGCGCGCGACAGGCTCGAGCTGCTGTGCGACCCCGGGTCGCTCCACGTGATCCGCTCGACCGTGCTGCCGAGGCGCGAGTCGAAGCGCATGCGCGAGGGCGACGGCGTGGTCGGCGCCGCCGGGACGATCTCCGGACGGCCCGTGTACTGCTACGCGCAGGACCAGTCGTTCGCCGGCGGCTCGCTCGGCGAGGCGCACGCCGAGACGATCGTGCGCGTGATGCAGCTCGCCGGCCGCGCCGGCGCGCCCGTCATCGGGTTCGTCGCCTCGGGCGGCGCCCGCATGGACGACGGCATCGCGGCGCTCGGCGGCTACGGGCGCATCTTCCGCGAGAGCGTGAAGCTGTCCGGCCGCGTCCCGCAGATCTCCGTGATCACCGGCGTGTCGGCCGGCGGCGGCGCCTACTCGCCCGCGCTGACCGACTTCGTCGTCATGACCGAGGGCTCGGCGATGTTCCTCACCGGCCCCGGCGTGGTGCGCGAGGTGATGGGCGAGGACGTGGACGCGCGAGGCGCTCGGCGGGCCGCGCGTGCACGCGAAGAACGGCGTCTGCCAGTTCGTGGCGGAGAACGACCACGAGGCGGTCGGCCTGGTGCGCGAGCTGCTCGCCCACCTGCCCCAGCGCGCCGGCGACAGGCCGCCGCACGGCGTGCCGGCGCCGGTGCCACGCTCGACCCCGCCGCCACCGTGCCCGACCTGGCTCGCAAGGTCTACGACGTGCGCGACGTGATCCGCGCGGTCGTGGACAACGAGGAGATCCTCGAGGTGTCCGAGCGCTGGGCTCGCAACATGGTCACGGCCTTCTGCCGCATCGATGGGCGGTCCGTTGGGCGTGATCGCCAACCAACCCTGGTACCTGGGAGGCGTGATCGACGCCGACGCCGCTCAGAAGGCGGCCAAGTTCGTCCGCAGCTGCAACTCGTACGGGATCCCGCTCGTCGTGCTCGTGGACACGCCCGGGTTCCTGCCGGGGACCAAGCAGGAGGGCCTCGGCGTGATCCGCCACGGGGCCAAGCTCCTGCACGCGTTCGCCGAGGCGGTCGTGCCGAAGGTGACGGTGGTGCTCCGCAAGGCCTATGGCGGCGGGTTCATCACGATGAACTCGAAGGACCTCGGCGCCGACCTCGCGCTCGCCTGGCCCGACGCCCAGATCGGGATCATGGGGCCGAAGCAGGCGGTGGGGATCGTGCACCGGCGCGAGATCGCGGCGGCCGACGACCCCGAGGCCGAGCACGACAGGCTCGCCGACGAGTACGCCGCCGAGCACGTCTCGGCAGCCGCCGCGGCGCGCGAGGGCTTCATCGACGAGCTGGTCGCGCCGCAGGACACCCGCCGCCGGCTCGCCGGCGCGCTCGCCGCGCTGTCCGGCGCCGGCGACTACGGCAACGGCGGAGGGAACATCCCGCTGTGATGTACGTGGCCCTGGGCGACAGCTTCACCGCGGGTCTCGAGCCCGGACAGCCCCGCTGGCCGGACGAGTTGGCGCGCGAGCTGGGCGGCCGCTACGTGAACCTGGCCGAGGTGGGCGCCACCAGCGAGCACGTGGAGCGCGAGCAGCTCGAGCGCGCGGTCGAGCTCCAGCCCGACGTCGTGACACTGGTCTGCGGAGCGAACGACGTGCTGTTCAACACGCGACCGGATCCCGACGCGTACGCCGCCCGCCTCTCGCGCATGTTCGCGCGGCTGCGGCGCGACCTGCCGAACGTGGAGATCGTCACGGCCACCTATCCGGACATCTCGCGCTTCCTCGACCTGCGGCCGCGCACGCGTGCCCGCGTGGAGGAGGGGATGGAGCGCTTCAACGCCGCGGTGCGCAGGGTCGCGCGGCGCCACGACGTCGTTCTGATGGAGAGCTTCGACCACCCGGCGGCCAACGAGCGCGAGACCTACGCAGCGGATGGCTTCCACCCCTCGGCCGAGGGGCACCGCAAGGCGGCGCGCGAGTTCCTGCGCGCGATCCGGAAGCGCTTCCGCCCCCGCGCGGCGTGATAGCCACCGCGGGCGTCTTCGACTCCGGCTTCGAGGAGCTCACGGTCGGGGACCGCTTCTCCACGCCGGCGCGTGCCGTTCGCGAGGCGGACATCCTTCAGTTCGCCGCTCTCACCGGCGACTCCCACCCGCAGCACGTGGACGCCGGCTGGGCTGAGGGCAGCCGCTTCGGAGAGCAGATCGCGCATGGCCTCCTGGTGCTGTCGTTCGCCGTCGGCCTGCTCCCCCTCGACCCCGACCGCGTGGTCGCGCTCCGCAGGGTGGGCGACGCCGTCTTCAAGCAACCTGTGAAGATCGGCGACACGGTGCGTGTCGACGGGAAGATCACCGCGCTCACGGAGCTCGACGCTGCTCACGGGCTGGTGGAGGCCACGCTGCGGATCCTGAACCAGGACGACCGCCTCGTGGCGCGCCTCAGGGCCGAGCTGGTCTGGAGATGATGCTCGAGGGCAAGCGCCTGCTCATCACCGGGGTGCTGACGAAGGGCAGCATCGCCTACACGGTCGCCGAGCGGGCCCAGCAGGAGGGTGCGCAGGTCGTGCTCACCGGCTTCGGCCGGACCCGGCGCATGACCGAGCGCGCCGCGGCGCGGCTGCCGGACCCGCCCGACGTGCTCGAGCTGGACGTGAACAACCCGGCCGACTTCGAGTCGCTCGCGGCCGAGCTGCGCGACCGCTGGGGCGGGCTCGACGGCGCCCTGCACGCGATCGCGTTCGCGCCGGGCGACGCCCTGGGCGGCAACTTCATGTCCGCCCCGCCGGAGTCGGCGGAGGTGGCCTTCCGCACGAGCGCCTACTCCTTCAAGGCGCTCGCCGAGGCGGTCCTGCCGCTCATGGACGACGGCGGCAGCCTCGTGGGGATGGACTTCGACGCGACCGTCGCCTGGCCGGTGTACGACTGGATGGGCGTGGCCAAGGCGGCCCTCGAGTCGGTTTCCCGCTACCTCGCGCGCGACCTGGGCGAGCGACGGGTGCGCGTGAACCTGGTCTCGGCCGGCCCGGTCGAGACGCCGGCCGCGCAGGGAATCCCGGGCTTCGAGCAGCTCGCGGGGCTGTGGGGCAAGCAGGCCCCGCTGGGCTGGGACACGGCCGACCCCGGCCCGGTGGCGGACGCGGTGCTCTTCCTCCTCTCGAACCTCTCGCGCGGAGTGACCGGCGAGATCCTCCACGTGGACGGCGGCTTCCACGCAATGGGAGCCCCCCTCAAGCCATAGAACGACGGCATTGAAGGGCGGGCCCTTGCCTGGCCTTCCTCCGCGCCCACGGCCAGCTTTCTCCGGCGGCGCGCGGCCGTAAGGCACGCGCGCCCGGAGTGGCGTTTCGCCGGGTGGCAGGCCAGCGTGGCGTTTTCCGCTACGTACGCCTGCCACCTTGACCCGGCGGGCGCCCGGCATTCCTCCGCGCCCACGGCCCGCTCGCCGCTCGAGCTCGGGTCCGGCCGCCCGGCCGGTGCGAGCGGCGAGCCTTGCGGCCCGCGCGCCCGGAGGGGCGTGTGGGGTGGTGGCCGGGCGCTGGTTCGGGCGGGGGCTGTAGATTCGCCGCGTGCTGCTCGCCATCGACGTCGGCAACACCCAGACGCACGTGGGCATGTTCGAGGGCGACGAGCTCGTGGAGCACTGGCGCTTCTCGACCTCGCGCTTCGCCACCGCCGACGAGCTCGCCACCCAGCTCGCCGGCCTGCTCGACCTCCGCGAGGCGCGGCTCGGCGACGTGCACGCCGCGATGGTCTCGGCCGTGGTGCCGACGCTGGCTCACGAGTACGAGCAGGTGATCGGGCGCTACTTCGACGGACGCGGGCTGCTCGTGGGACCGGAGATCAAGAGCGGCATGCCGATCCGGATCGACCGCCCGCAGGAGCTCGGCGCGGACCGGCTCGTGAACGCGATCGCCGCCTACGACCGAGTGGGCGGGGCGTGCATCGCGGTCGACTTCGGCACCGCGATCAACTACGACGTCGTCTCCGCGGCCGGGGAGTACCTCGGCGGCGTGATCTCGCCGGGGATCGAGATCTCGCTCGAAGCGCTCTCGGCCCGGGCGGCGCGCCTGCCCCGGGTGGAGATCGAGAAGCCGCGCCAGGCGATCGGCAAGGGCACGCAGGAGGCGATCCAGGCCGGCGTCGTCTACGGCTTCGCGGGGCAGGTCGACGCGATCCTAGGGCGCATCCGCGAGGAGCTCGGCGAGGAGGCCACGTCGATCGCGACCGGCGGCTTCGCCGCGGCGATCGTGCCCTTCTGCGAGCAGGTCGACGAGGTCGACGACCGGCTCACCCTTCAGGGCCTCAAGCTGATCTGGGAGCGAAACTCCGCGTAGTTCCCGGGAGGACGAAAGCCGGTGTAGGGTCGAGTAGGGACTCGCCTTGGCCACCTGGGTTCGCCCACACCCATTCGAGGTATCGATCGACGATCACGGTCGAGTGGCTGTCGTGCGCGTGCAGGGCGAGGTGGACGCGTCGACCGCTCCGCGGATGGGCGAGGCGGTGAGCCGCCAGCTGAAGCGCCGCCGGCGTGTGGTGCTCGACCTCCAGAACGTGGACTTCATGGACCTCCACGGGCTGGCGGTGCTCATGCGCTCGACGCGCCGGGCGCGCTCCGACGGCGGCAGCTTCGCGATCGCCCGTCCGGCTCCCTGCGTACGGCGCCTGGTGGGGCTCGTCCACGCGGAGCGCGACCTACCGATCCTGCCGGACGGCAGCGACCCGCTCGACGCCGCCTGAGCAGCGCTACCTTCTTGGTGTGCGCTCGCTCACCGACAGCTGGACGCTCGGCGGCCTGAGGCTCGCCAACCGTGTCGTGCTCGCGCCGCTCGCGGGCATCGGCAACTGGTTCGTGCGGCTCCAGGCGAAGCGCCACGGCGCCGGCCTGGTGGTGTCGGAGATGGTGTCGAGCTTCGGCCTCGTTCACGGCGACCGGCGCACCCACAGCGAGTTCCTGCGCATCCACCCGGACGAGCACCCGGTCTCGATGCAGCTCTTCGGCCACGATCCCGCGGTCATGCGGGAGGCGGCCGCGATCGCGGCGGACGCCGGCGCGGACCTCATCGACATCAACATGGGCTGCCCGGTGCGCAAGGTCTGCCGGACGGGAGCCGGGGCGGCGCTGCTCGACGATCCCGACAGGGCCGTCGCGATCGCGCGCGCCGCGCGCGAGGGCGGCGGCCTGCCCGTGACGGTCAAGCTCCGTCCCGGCCGTGAGCCCGGTGACCGCGCGGGTGTCGAGCTCGCGCGCCGGCTCGTGGCGGAGGCCGGCGTGGAGGGGATCGCGTTCCACCCGCGCCACGCCTCGCAGCAGCACTCCGGCGCGCCCGACTACGCGCTCGCCCGCGAGCTCGTGGAGGCGCTTCCTGTGCCGGTCATGCTCTCCGGCGGCCTGTCGAGCGACGAGCAGGTCCGGCACGCCTTCGAGGAGAGCGGCGCGGACGCCGTGATGCTCGCGCGCGGCGCGCTCGGCAACCCCTGGCTCTTCGGCCGCCTGCTCGGCACGCGCGAGGAAGAGCCCGCCCCGCACGAGGTGCTCGAGGAGCTCGAGTGGGTCATCGGCTGCGCCGAGGATCACCTCGGTGTGGACCGCGCGGGCCGCTACCTGCGCAAGTTCTATCCCTGGTACGCGGAGCATCTCGGCCTGACGAGGCGCGGGCGCGAGCCGCTCGTGACGGCGCCCACGACGGCGCACGCGCGCGAGCTGTGGCGCGCCGCCGCCGGCGCGGTCAGCCGGCCATCGCCTCAGGGTTCAGGAGGTTCGGCGGACGCTCGCCCGCAAGGACGCTCTGCACGCCCACTGCCAGCAACCGGAACACCTCCTCGTTCCATCGCCGCGTGAGCCCGACGGCGTGCGGCGTGCAGATCACGCGCGGGTCGCTGTAGAGGCGATGCCCCACGCGCGGCGGCTCGGACGGATGCACGTCCAGGGCGACCGCTGACAGCCTGCCGCTCGCGAGGGCGTCGGCCAGGACGTCCTCGGATTCGACTATGCCGCCACGGGCACTGTTCACGAGCACGGCGCCCTGCTTGAAGCTTTCGAGCAGCTCCCTGTCCACGAGGCCCCGAGTTCGCTCGTTCAGCGCGCAGTGGAACGTGACGATGTCCGCGCGGCCGGCCAGCTCCTCCATCGAGACCGCCTCGACGCCGGCGGGAATCCCCCCGGCGGCCGGGTCGTGGGCGATCACGCGCATGCCGAGCGCGCCGCACAGAGTCGCCACGCGGCGCCCGATGGCGCCCAGGCCCACGATTCCCACGCAGGCGCCCTCCAGGTCGAGGCCCACGACGTCGTAGCGCGACTCCCACGCCGGCGCGTGCACGATCTCGCCGAGCTCGCGGAGTCGCTTCGCGGCCGCCAGGATGAGCGCGAGCGCTCCCTCCGCCACGGGCCGGCTCCCGACCTCCGGGGCGTAGACGATCGGGATGCCGCGCCGGGTCGCGGCGGCCACGTCGAGGTTGTCGTAGCCCGCGCCCGTGCGGGCGATCGCGCGAAGCGAGGCCGCGCCGTCGATCAGGGCGGCGTCGAGGCGCGTGCCGCGCACGATCAGCACCTCGGCGTCGGCGAGGCGGCTGCCGGCATCCCCGTTCACCTCGATCTCGCCGATCGGCGCGAAGGCCTCGCGGGCCACGGCCGGCACCGCCGCGGTCGCGACGACGCGCACCGGCCTATCCGTAGTGACGCTGTAAGGCCCTGCCGCGCGCGTGCTCCGCGGCGAGCTCGCGAGTCTCGGGGCGCTCCGAGACCTCCGCCACCCCGACGTCCCACCAGCAGTCCGAGTCGAGCATCAGCCGCCGCGGCTCGACGCGCGCCACGATCACCGCCGGCCGCCGTCTCCGCGCGCGCCTCCTCGAGCGCGTCGCGCAGCTCGCCGGGCGAGGACACGCTGAACGCCGCACAGCCGAGGCTGCGGGCATTCGCCGCGTAGTCCACCTCGACGTACGGCCCGGTCAGGCCGCCCGCGTCGCGCTCGCGGAACTCGAGCCCGAAGCTGCGCCCGGTGCGGGCTCGCTGGAGCCCGTGGATCGACTGGTAGCCCTCGTTCTCCACGAGGAGGACGGTGACCTTCAGCCCCTCCTGCCGAGCGGTCACCAGCTCGCCGGTGCTGCCCATCAGCCAGTTGCCGTCGCCGATCAGCGCGTAGACCTCGCCCCTGCCCGGGCGCGCCATGCGCACGCCCAGCGCGGTCGGGATCTCGCCGCCCATGCACGAGAAGCCGACCTCCATCAGGCAGCGGCCGGAGCCGCTCGCGTCCCAGAGCTTGTGGACGTCGACGTGCGGGGTGCCGGACGCCACCACCAGCCGGTCCTCCGGGCCCGCGGCCTCGTTCAGCGCGCGGAGTGCCTGCGCCTGCGTCATGAGCTCCCCGGCGCGCGGCGCCAGGTCGTCGTCGAGCTCCCGCTCCCAGCGCGTGCGCTCGCCTCGCGCGCCCGCTCCGCCCACGCCGTCCGCGGCCCGCCAGTCGCCGAGCGCGGCCGCGATCGCCCCCAGCGCGAGCTTGGCGTCCGCGACGACCGGCACCGCGCCGAGCTTGTGGGCGTCGCGAGCGCGAGCGTTGACGCCCGACGAAGCGCACGCCGGGGTCCTGAAAGAGCGACCGCGAGCCGGTCGTGAGGTCGATCAGCCGCGTGCCGACGCACAGCACCAGGTCGGCCTCGCGTGCGAGCGCGTTGGCCGCGCGCGTGCCCGTGACGCCGATGCCGCCCATCGCGAGCGCGCCCTCCGGCACGCGCCCTTCCCGGCCGAGGTCTCGGCCACGGGCAGGCCGCACGACTCCGAGAGCCGCGCGAGCTCGGGCACCGCCTCGGAGTAGTGGACGCCGCCGCCGGCGACCACGAGCGGCCGCTCCGAGGCGCGCAGCGCCTCCACGGCCGCGCGCAGCTCGCGCGTCCGCGGGCGGCCGGCGCGCGACGTGCCATGTGCGCGGCTCGAACAGCTCCTCCGGGTAGTCGCATGCCTCGGCCTGCACGTCCTGGTGCAGCGAGAGCGTCACGGCGCCGGTCTCCGCGGGATCGAGCAGGACCCGCATCGCCTCGGGCAGCGAGGCGAGGAGCTGCTCCGGCCGCGTGATGCGGTCGAAGAACGCGCTAAGCGGGCGGAAGGAGTCGTTGACCGTCAGGTCGCGCCTCGAGCCGTGCTCGAGCGCCTGCATCACCGGCCCCTGGCGCCGGTTCGCGAAGGTGTCGGAGGGCAGCAGCAGCACCGGCACGCGGTTCACGGTCGCGGTGGCGGCGCCCGTGAGCAGGTTGGTGGAGCCGGGTCCGATCGAGGCGGTGCAGGCGAGCGTCGAGAGCAGGTTGTGCTCGCGGGCGTACCCGAGCGCGGCATGGACCATCGCCTGCTCGTTCTTCGGCTGGTGAAAGCAGAGCGAGCGGCCCTCGTCCTCCTCCAGCGCCGGCCCGAGGCCGCACACGTTGCCGTGCCCGAAGATCCCGAACATGCCGGGCACCACGCGGCGGCGCGTCGCCGTCGCGCTCGCTGCAGCTGCGCGGCGAGGTAGCGCACGAGCGCCTGGGCTGCCGTGAGCCGGACGCGCTTCACTTGGAGAGCGTGGTCGCACCTCGGCGACGCTAGGAACGCCGCCCACGCCGAGCGAGAGCCAAAACGGTCACTTGACCTCGACCGCCCCATGAGATTCACTCACCGCATGTCTCGCCTGCATACGGGTGCCATGCGCGTGCTGATCGGTGAGATCGCCTCCGGCCGCTACGCCGAGGGCGAGCTGCTCCCGCGCGAGCTCGACCTGGCGGCAGCGCTTCGACGTGAGCCGCAACGTCGCGCGCGAGTGCGTGCGCGGCCTCGAGGAGCGCGGGCTCGTGTCGGTGCGGCACGGGCGCGGGGCCCGCGTGAGACCGGAGCACGAATGGGACCGCTTCGACTCCGACGTGCTTGCGGCGCTGCTCGGCGGCCCGCGCGCGGCGGGGGTGCTCGCGCGAGTACCTCGAGTGCAGGCGCATCCTCGAGGTGGAGGCGGCCGGGCTCGCAGCGGAGCGCGCCGGCGAGGCCGAGCTCGAGGCGCTCTCCGAGGCGTTCGAGCGGATGCGGCTCACGGCCGAGGGCGCGCGCGACAACCCGGCGGCGAGCGCCTCTACCGCGAGGCGGACGTGGCCTTCCACCGCGCGGTCGTCCACGCGGCCGGCAACCCCGTCCTGGGCCGGATGACCGCCCCGATCCACCGAGCGCTGGCGGAGACCTTCGCGCGCGCTCGCGCGCCCGCGCATGCGCTTCGAGCGTGGCCTCCCCGAGCACGAGCGGATCCTGGCGGCGGTGCGCGCGGGCGACCCGGACGAGGCGCGCGAGGCGATGCGCGCGCACCTGCTCACCGTCGAGCGCTACCTCCGCGAGTACGGCAAGCGCGCCGCCACCGCGACCGAAGCGGCCTAGGCGAGCCGATGTCTCGCTCGGCGAGGGACCGTGACGGTGCGGTGCCCGAGCGGTGGACCAGTGATTGGATCACTTGCCGTGGACGGATCGAGGTTCCGCAGCAGGCTCGTGGCCGGACTCCGGCTCGTCCGGCACCGTCGTCTCGCTTCCGGACGTGGGGCTCGCGGAGCTCACGGCGAGCGCGGTCGACTTCGTCTGGATCGACCTGGAGCACGGCGCGCTCTCGGCCGGGACGTCCAGCCGCTGGCGATCGCCGCCCGCTCGGCGGGCGCCGCGAGCCTCGTTCGGGTCCGCGACCCGGAGGACGGCGCTCTCGGTGCCGCGCTCGACGCCGGCGTCGACGGCGTCGTCGTGCCTCGGGTCGAGCGCGCGGCGGATGCCGAGCGCGTGGCCGGGCGCCTGCGCTATCCGCCGCGCGGCTCGCGCGGGCTGGCGGCCCGCCGCGCATCGGCGTACGGCCAGAGGCCACGCGGACGCGCGCGATCCGGTCCTGATGGTCCAGATCGAGTCCGCCGGCGGCGTCGAGCGCGCCAAGGCGATCGCGGAGGTCGAGGGCGTCGACGCGCTCGTCGTCGGGCTGCGCCGACCTCGCGCTCGACTTGGGCGAGCCCGCGGATCGCGCCTCCGCGCCGCTCCGCGACGCGATCGTCCACGTCCAGCGCGGCCGCCGAGGCCGCGGGCATCGCCTCCGGGGTGGCCGGCCCGGACGACCCGGCGCGCTGATCGGAGCTTGCCGGCGAGCGCTCGACCGTGCTGGTGCTCGGCGCGGACGTGCGGATCTACGCGCGCGCGCTCGACGATCTGCTCGGCCGCCTGCACGACCAGGCTGGCGCACGAGGCGCCGGAACCGGAGGAGACACATGTCGGCACCTGAGGCATGGCATGTCACGCGCACGCTGCGCGCGATGGAGCTGCTCGCCGTACGGCCGCGCTCGGCGCCGGAGCTCGCCGACGCGCTGGGAGTGCACGTTCGCACGCGCGCGGCGTGTGCTCAAGCGCCTCGACAGCGAGGGCTACGTGGCCCTGACCGACGACCGCCGCCGGCGCTACCGCCCGACGATGCGCGTGGTCGCCCTGGCCGGCCAGGTGGTCGAGCGGGCCGAGCTGCCGCTGACCGCGCTTCCCCACGTGACGGCGCTGCGCGAGCAGGTCGGGCGCGAGCTGCCACCTGTGCGTGCCGAGCCACCTGTTCGCCCTCTGCCTCGTGCACGACGAGGGCGGCGACGGCTGCTGCCGCCCGCACCTGCGCGAGCTCGTGCCCTGCCACTGCACCGCCGCGGGCAAGGCGCTGCTCGCCTGGCGCGAGCAGTGGCGGGACGCCGTGCTCGAGCAGCCGCTCGCATCGTTCACCGAGCGCACCAACGTCGGACCGGAGTCCCTGCGCCGCGAGCTGGCGCCCCTGGGTTCAAACCATCGTGTACCCCGTCGCCGTCGTCGAGCCGCACGTGCGCGACATCACCATCGACCCGACGGATCACAACACCATGTACGTCGCTCTGCAAGTGGGTTACATGCTGAAAACCACCGACGGTGGAAAAAACTGGCAGTTGTTGAATCGCGACCTCGACGCCGATGTGCACACCATCGTGCTTCATCCGGAAAATACCAAACAAGTCTTCATCGCCACCGGCGGCCACGACGCCCGCGCCGGTACGGCGAAAGGCAGAGCGCTTTACCGCAGCGACGATGGCGGCATTAACTGGCAACCGATGGCATCGGAGTTCCGTGAAGAATATTCAGTTCCGCTGGCGATCCACCCGAAGAAGCCCGATGTCATCTATTCGGCAGTAGCCAATGGCCAACCGGGTCAGTGGCGCAAACGGCCAAGCGGCGCCGAAGCGTTCCTTATTCAATCGACGGATAGCGGCAGGAGCTGGAAGAAACTCGACAACGAGCTTTCGCAGGCCAACAAAAGCTTTGTGCAAGCCTTTGGCTTCGAGCCATCGAATCCCGACTGGATGTTCGCCGCCCAACGCAATGGCGATTTGTTTGGCAGCCAAGACGCCGGCACGAGTTGGTTCAAGATCGACGTCAAAGCGCCGGAGCTTTCAGATCTGAAAGCCGCGCACGCGTAAAGGAGATTAGGTGTCAGGTTTCGGGTGTCGGGTTTCAGGTGTCAGGCTTCAGTGCGGTTTAGGAGCTCAAGGCTCGACACCTGATTCTCGATGCCGAAACCTGAACGCTGAAACCTGAAACCAAGTCTTATGGCCAAACTCGTCGGTTGCGTGGCCATGTCCCACGCTCCCCAGTTATTGCTCGATCCCGGGAAATGGCATCTATTACAGAATCGCCAGAGTGAGAACCTGCCGGACAAGCCTGGACTCGAGAACGAAACTGATGAAATAAAGTGGATGAAATGGCGCGGCTGTATGTCGGCAATCGAAAAGCTGCGCCATCACATTGAGAGCTTGGGTCCTGATGTTTTGCTCGTCGTTGGCGACGACCAGCATGAAAATCTCGTCGAAGACAACATGCCGCCGTTTACGATCTACATGGGGAAAGATGCCGAAGCGAGCGTGAGCCTGCGCTACCTCAATCAGTCACGCTCCGAAAACCGCACGACGTACCAAGTTGACGCCAAAATGGCCGAAGCTCTCGTCACCGGGTTCATGGACGGCGGCTTCGACCCGTCTTATTCGAAAAAAACCCGCTACGACGGCGGGCTGGGCCACGCATTCGCCCGAGTGCTCAAATTTCTTGTGCCGCAGGCTAACTGCCGGGTCATTCCGATTATGGTAAACACTTACTATCCGCCGGCCCCATCCGCCAAGCGCTGTGTGGAATTCGGCAGAATCTTAGCGTCGCTCATCCGGCAATATCCGGGTAACGAGCGTGTCATCATCGCCGCTTCCGGCGGTCTGAGCCACACAAAGATCGATGAGGCACTGGACGCTGGTTTCCTTAAGTCATTGCAAAGCAACGACACAGCTTCCATGAGCGCGATGCCCTCATCCGTATTCCGCGAAGGCACCTCCGAGATATTGAACTGGATCGTAGTCGCGGCCGCGGCAGATCGAAACGGGCAGGTCGTCGATTACCTCCCGTTGTACCGCACCCGCACAGGCATCGGCTGCGCCATGGGGTTCGCATACTGGGATTTGAACTGAGGCATCCGTTATTAAGAACTCAAGGAAGAACCGCTCGTCCGTCCAAGCGACTCCATGTTCTTTTCCCCATCCCCGCTTTCGCCGGGCATAAAGACGGTGTCCCAATGTGCGCACCGCTTTTATGTCCTACTGAGCGGCAGACAGTGTTAAAACTGCTTAAGAGCCCTTCGACGAGGCTTCAGGGCGAACGGATGAGTAACTGACTTTAATGATTTGCCTTCCGTTCGTGGTGAGCCGCGTCGAACCATGACCGGAGTTTTCGCACACTCTGGCAGAGCGCAGCATCGCGCATTTTCGAGCTGAGCCGAAGACGAGATTCTCCGGCTGCGCCTCGGAATGGCATTAAGCCCAGCCTGCGCGCGGAAAGGAATTTGACTATTACATTCCGCGCTGTCGCCTCTGCCAATCGAGGCAGCTCGTTTAGAAATCTAACCCATGATCGACGAATCCACGGACCACAACTCTCACCCCCCCGGCAGGCTCGCGGCGCTTCGCTACCGCGACTTTCGTCTGTTCTGGACCGGCCTTTTGGTCTCCAATACCGGCACCTGGATGCAGATGACGGCAACCAACTGGCTGCTCTACCAGCTCACCGGCTCTCCGGCCTTGCTGGGTTTGAATGGGATTTTTCGCGCGGTTCCGGCCATCGGCCTTGGCGTTATCAGCGGGACATTTGCCGATCGTTACGACCGCCGTAAGCTCATGATTTCGACGGAAGTCGCCTCTGGACTACTGGCTCTGGCATTGGGCCTCCTCGATCATTCGGGCCGGATTGAAGCGTGGCATATATATGCGTTCACGTTCCTGAATGCCTCGGTAGGATCCTTCGATGGTCCGGCGCGCCAGGCGCTGTTTCCAAATCTTGTTCCCCGCGCCGTCTTACCGAATGCCGTCGCGCTCAATTCTCTGTTATGGAAAGGATCGGCGCTCATCGGTCCGTTTCTCGCCGGCGTGGCGATCAGTTGGATGGGGACCGCGGGCGCTTTCTACGCCAATGCGGCAAGCTACCTCGTCGTTGTGTTCGCAATAACAATGATGCGTGTCACTTCGAAGGGCAGCTCCAAACGACGCAGCCTGCTCGGCGAGACCAGGGAAGGTTTTTCGTACATCGTTTCTCGCCCCGTGGTTCTCGGCATAATGGTCATGGAAGCGGTCGCTTCCCTGTTCGGCCTGAACCACACCATGCTCACCATTTTCGCGAGTGACATCCTGCGCGTGGGGGCGCACGGCTTCGGACTGCTACAATCGGCGCGCGGCCTCGGCGCCGTCATCGGCTCGAGTATTTACATCGGCATCGGCCATCGCTCGTCTCAAGGCCAGATTCTTTTCGTCTCTGCGATTCTTTACGGCTCGGGCTTTGCCCTCTTCGGCGTGTCGCCGTCATTTGCGTTATCGCTCTTACTCATGGCACTGGTGGGCGCTGCGGACACCATCTGGGGCGCATCCCGCGGTACCATTCTCCAGATGAACACGCCCGATACCTTTCGCGGCCGCGTGATGGGAGTTTTTCAGTTGAGTAACCGCGGACTGCACCCCCTGGGGCAAGTTCAATCCGGCTTGCTGATTCCCGTGATCGGGGCGCCGGCGGCTACCGTCTTGGGCGGGCTGGTGGTTTCCGTAGTTACGTTGATGACAGCGTGGAAAGTTCCCGCGATCCGCAAGTTCCGCTAGTGCGGCGAGCGCAAACAGAGAGGGAAAACAGATTTTAGCGCAGGGAACTAGTGCGGCAGAGCCGCAACCAAACCGGAATATCTCACCAAAGGCGCAAAGGTAAATAACAACGATTCCGACTTGGCGTCTTAGCGACTTGGCGTGAGTAATGTCCTGTCTTCGAGGGGAATAGGGCGCCGAGAAAATTTGCGCAAACTTTCCTCATAGCAGTGCAAAAACCGCAAAGTCCTCAAAGGACGGGTTTAAGCCCGCTTTAGGAAGTTTTTTCTTTCCCCTCGCCGCAGTGAATTATTCTATTCGGCGCTTTGAAACGACTTGAACGATTTGAACGGCTGGAACGGTTTGAACGGCTGTTTTTATCCTAGTCGAGTCGATTCTTCAGTGCGTTGAAGCGCTCCGAGTAGCGCATCCGCGCGCCTAAACGCCCCGTCAGGAACTTCTCGCGGCTTTCAGTAGGCAACTCTAGACGTTGGTTTTTTGCCGGGTCGCGAAAAACATTCAAGGGGTCTTTCCCAGACTCGAGCAGTTTGATCTGGTTTTCCAGTAAGTGGCGGAAGAGCACGATGCCGCGATCCGATTCGCCCAATAGCTCCTTGCTCCGATCATACACGACACCCTGAGATACAAAGATGGCGTTGTCTTGCGGATCGACTTCGTTATCCAAATAGCGAAACTCCGGCTGACCGCGGCCGTTCAACACCGGTGACGGCATCTCATAGAGTGGCATTTCTTCAGCGCTTTGGCTTTCGCCTTCGCCCAGTGGGTGAATAGAGTAGTACCACTGTGCGGTATGGCTCTCGTCCGTGGGCACGCGAAAACGCAGCATGTCCGGACCCTTCTGGGTGGATGGGAAAACCAGCCAATGGCCGATGGTCCAATCTTCGGCGTCCTCGGTCTCGCCCTCGAGCAAGCGGCGCTTGATGATGCCATACTCCGCTAGATCGAAAGCGATTTTTTGATGGCGGATACGCTTGCGAATTTTTTCAAACCTCCCGGCGCGTTCCGCCGCATAATTGCGAAATACGCCGTGCAGCCATTCCACATGGACGGGATCCAAAATATTCTCTACCGTCTGCATCCAGTTGCACGCCGTCACGGTGTTTCCGACTTCGCGCCAGAAACCCTCCTCGACTAACAAATCCCAGCGCGGCAGCAGCGGCACCGGCTGGGGGCCCAAATAGGCGAAGATCAGTCCGCCCAACTCCTCCACGGCGTAATGCGCCAGCTGTATCTTGTCTTTGAATTCCTTCTGAAGGGTTTCTTCAAACGGCTGTTCGATGCACCGGCCTGCGCCATCATACTTCCAGCCGTGATAGGGACAGCGCAATCCAGTTTCTTCGACGATCCCATAAACCAGGCTCGCTCTGCGATGGGCGCAGTAAGCATCGATCAAGCCGAGTTTTCCCCGACCGTCTCGAAACACCACCAGCTCTTCGCCAAGAATCTTGACATACTTGGTCGGATGGCACGCCAGCTCCGATGCCGCCGCGATGGGATACCAATAGCGGCGCAAAAGGTCGCCCACTGGAGTTCCTGCTTTAATCTGCGTGAGCCGCTCGTTATCTGCTTCGCTGATCATGTTCTCTCCGCATGAAAAGGATTAGTGGATGATGGAATATTGGAAATTTGCTCCAAACCATTTCCATGTTTCCAATATTGCAGTATTCCAGTCCTAGGGCCTTTTGCCACTCTTTGCCAATGCCTGATTGACAACTTTCTGCATCGGCTCTGCATCCATCCACTCCGCTTTCCATGTCACCATGTACTTTGCGCCGTCTTTGCGCCGCACCAAGGGATGCACTTCGGTTTTAGGAATATCGACGCGCAACGAATCGTTGGTTTCCCCTTCTGTCTGCACGGCCATCTGCCCCTCCCGGGAAAGCAGCCAGTTGATAAAAACCTTCGACGCGTTGGGATGGGCAGGTTTGTCCATCAAGACCACGGTGAACGCGGAAGGCTCCAGCGCCGCGCCTTCCTTCCAACTGCTGGTGTCAATGACGCTCACGGGAAGTCCTTTGGCCTTGGCCTGCACGACGCCATCACCGTTGCCAAAAAGCATAACCGAAAATCTTCTCTGCGCCAGCCAGTCGATGGCCTGGCGGTAATCGCGCGAAACCATAACGACTTGTTCGGAAAACAGCCGCTGTAAATACTCGGCACCCAGTTGCGGATGGTAATAGACAAAGCGGGCGCCACTGCGGCCGTATCCTCCCGCCCGGGGATCGATCACTACGATTTTTCCGCGCCATTTGGGATTTAACAAATCCCAGAACGAGCCTAGTTCGGAGGCACCGACCAACTCCGGATTGTGCGCCACCATGTTGGACGACACGCTGCCCACCGGGACAAAAATATACTTGCCCTCGGGGTCGACGTAGTGGTGTTTACCCTGCCACCACTTGGACTCATCTTTGACTTCGGGCAAAATGAACGCCGAGGCAATTGGCTGCAACGCTTTGGCCTCGTAGAGCGAGTAGGGCGAAGTATTGCCGATCCTGGCAACATCCGCGATATTCCTGCCGGCACGTCGTTCCGTCATGATGCGCGAAAGCAATTCGCTGCCGCGACCTGGAACGACTTTGAGCTTAATGCGCGGGAATTTCTTCTCAAACGCCGTCAAAAAGGCATAGTCACCGAGCGTATAATACGTAACCTCACCCTCCTCCTCGGCAGCCTTCAGCGTTCTCGCCCATTCGGCTTCCCAGCTTCCAGGAGCGCCGCCGGACTGGGCTGCAGCCGCGAAGTGGGGAGAACCCAGGATGAATAACCCGAGGACGAGAACGCGGCAAGGAGCGCGCATGTTCATGGTTTCGCTCTGATGATCTCTTTCAGCAGCTTGGCAACGGCATCCAGCTTGCCCCACTGCGCTTCTCCGCCAGCCTTACTTCTGCGGCGCGCAAGTGAGAAGAATCGGCAAATGTAATGAATCAGAACACTGCGGCAAAGACCGCGGGTGGAAAAAGCTGCATGCCATTGAGCCTATCATCCGACGGATCGGACTGATCGGTGGGATCGAACACATGATCTTTGGATCTCTACCCCTCCTTTGACCACAGCGTCATGCCCTCGGGCTTGAGTTCGAGAAAAACCTTGCCGCCCTGCTTGAGCTGCCGGGCCTCGGGCGAGACGATCACGCGGGTTTCCGAGCCCAGGGTGACGGTGTACTCATAACGGTCGCCGAGGAATTGGCTCGCTTGCAAAGTCCCTTCAACGACGTTGGCCTCACCATCGCGAACGCTCTCTGAAAGTGTAATTTTCTCGGGGCGAATCGCGACCATCGCCGATTGTCCCACGAGGGGAAAGCCGTTGGACGCAGCGATAACATTGTTGCGTTCAAGCGTGAGCGCCGACGCGCCGACTCCCTGAACTTCGATTCGAATGTACTGATCGGAAACCGCCGCCACCTTGCCGGTCAATAAAAACGTTTTGCCGAGAAAATCGCGCACGAACGGCGTCGCCGGATGGTAGTAAACGTCTTCCGGCGTGCCGACTTGCTCGAGCTCGCCGAATTTCATGATCGCGATGCGGTCCGATAAACTGAGCGCTTCGATTTGATCGTGGGTGACAAAAACCACCGTGACATTGACCCGCCGCTGCAACGCTTTCAACTCGCGGCGCATTTCCTCGCGCAGTTGCGCATCGAGGTTGCTCAGCGGCTCGTCGAGCAGCAACACCTTTGGTGAAAAAACCAATGCGCGCGCCAGCGCCACCCGTTGCTGCTGCCCGCCGCTCAGTGCCGGAGCGGGCCGTTCTTCCAAGCCGGCCAGACCCACAAGCTCCAACACCTCCGCGACTTTCTTTTCCGCTTCGCGTCCTTTGATGCCGCGTAACCTGAGTGGGTAGGAGACATTTTCGAACACCGTCATGTGCGGCCAGAGCGCATAGGACTGAAAAACCATGCCCATGTTGCGCTTTTCCGGCTTGATAAAGAGATTCTTCTCCGGCGAAACCAGGCACTGATCGCCGAGATGGATAGCGCCGCCATCGGGTTTTTCCAGGCCGCCAACCATCCGCAATGTCGTCGTCTTGCCACATCCGCTGGAGCCCAGCAAGGTAAAGAACTCACCCTGAGCAATGTCCAGGTTGATACGGTTGACCGCGACGACCCGATCAAAGGTCTTATAAAGGTTTTGAATGCGCAGAAAGCTCACAGGTTTACTCGATCACGATTGATGTCGAGGATTGTCGATCGAGGGTCGCGATTGGCGATCCTCCATGGTCGATCCTTGGCCATTGTTTAATATCCTTAGCCTAGTGTAATCAGTCCGCCCGGATACCGACTTTGAGTCCAAAGGATCGGGCCACCAACGCCACGCCTAAGGTAAGCAACATGATGAAGATTACTGTAATACTGGCGACCTCTCGATAACCTGCCGCCACCTGGTCGAGGGCGAGAAGAGATAAAGTGCGCGTCTCCGAAGTCGCTAAAAGAATGATGCTCGATGTTTGTTGCGCGGCGAACACAAACTTCAATACCGCAACCAAGACCATGGTTTGTGCCATGAGCGGAAACACTACCTTAAAGTAAGTTGTCCAGAAGCCGGCGCCGGACATGCGCGATGCTTCCTCCAGCTCATTTCCCAACTGAATAAAGTTAGCCTTGAGAATTTGGGTTGCCAGGGTAATGCCGCCTAAGACCGAAGCGATTACCAGCAAAAAGAGCGTGCCGTAAAATGGGCGGAAGAACGGAGTGCCAAGAAACATCCAGAGCAGGCCGAGACCGGAAAGGACTCCCGGGATGGCTGAAGGCAACCAGCAGATGGCATCGAGCACGCCGCGGCCCGGATACTTGGTGCGCACCAGAATGTATCCGACCAGAGAGAAAAAGAACGCGCCGAAGATGGCTGCGCTGAAAGCTATGATCAGGGTATTTTGCAATCCCTGCAGAATGCGCGGATCGCTCAGCGCCATCGTCCAATAATCTAACGTCCAGGTCTTCGGTAGATTGAAGAAGCCAAATCGCGTCATGAAGCTGCCGCCGAACACACTCAGGATCGGCACGATATCCAACAAGAAAACCACAAAGCCGACGAAAATCGTCGCGGGAACGCGCCAGATCCCGAGGTCGATGATCTTCGGCTTGAACTGACCCGTAACCGTAGTGAATTGCCGGCGCGCGATGAGCCTTCTTTGAATGGGGATGAAGGCCACGAGAAAAATCAGGATCACACTACCCAGCGCCGCCGCCTGATTCACCAGCGGCGGCTCTTGGCGCGCCAGATCGACGATCTTGGTCGCATAGACGTAAAAGCCCCACGGTACTCCAAGCAGCAGCTCCGTTTCGAAACTACTAAAGATACGAATGACGCTGAGCAGAAACACCACGATGATCACCGGCGTCATCGCTGGAATGGTAATGCGCAACAGAGTCGTCAGCGAGCTTGCGCCGGACATCCGGCTCGCCTCCTCCATGGACGCGTCCATGCGTCGAAACGCGGGCGTCATCAACATGACCTTTGTCGAAATACCATTGGCCATAATGTGGGCCCAAATGATGCCCGAGAACGAATAAATGTCGAAGTTGAGTCCGCTGAGAAACGGGATGCTGCGCAGCCAGTTATTGATGAGACCCGTGCTCGGATCGAGCAACAACATCCAGCCAAAAGTCGTCGCCAGGTTGGGCAGGATAAAGGAAATCCAGAAACCGAACTCGAAACCGCTGGCGCCGTAAATATTAGTGCGCGCCAGCAACCATGAGATGAAAATGCCCGTGGGCAGGGCAATAATTTGCAATACGATGCCGATTTTCACGCTGTTCCAAAGCGAGCGCCAAATTCCGGGCTCGTTAAACGCATCTTGCCAGGCCTTGAGGCCGTAGACCTCAGGCTCGGCAATGGTGGCGGTATTGAAGCTATTAATAAGGATGAGGATCAGCGGGTAGCAAACGTAAAAACCCATGAAGCCGATGAGCACAACCATGAGCGCTGTGCCACCGTCCAACGGCGGCAGCCACGATCGCAATCCGGTGGCTGCTGCCGGGCCCAAGGTCTCTGTTTTCGCCATGTTTATAACCCTCTACAAGCCAGCGTTTCTACCGTGTAGAGAAGCGAAGTTCAAGAGTGCCTGCGACCCGCGAATCGTATTAATACGGACTCGGCGTCTGATGAGACAAGGAGACCTCGCGCCCATCGCGGCTCGACTGAATAATCGCCAGGCAGACCTCGAGTGTCGCTTTGCCCCACTCTCCTCCGTGCGCAACGCGTTGATCGCCGTTTACCGCCTGGTAAAAATCTTCCAGTTCGACCGTGAGCGGACCATCCCATGACTGACAGGGCACCTCAGTTCGTCCGAGTTCGTCGTAGATGAACACGCCATCCGCGGATTGCCGAAGCGCGCCGCGCGCGCAGCTCACCAAGGTCAAACCGAAGAAAGGCTGCTTCGGCTTTCTGCCGGCATCATCATCGCCACGCTCGATTTCAAACGCTTCCCCAGTGCGGCTGGTATTCTTGTTCAACCTCCCTTGAGACCGCGCCTGCCTGAGCCTTTGGCCTGGACCTAACTCCTTATCAGCTCCGAAGACGTCACCTTCGATCAACTCGCGATCGTCAAAATAGCCGTATCCATCATAAATCAATGTAGCGGTTGCGCCGCCGGCAAATTCGAGCAGCGCGCAGTAGTTTCCTTCCGTCGCATTCTCCTCCGACCACCGGCCTGCATGGGCGCGCACGTTGCGAACCAGCCCGCCTCCCAAAAGCCGTGCAATGTCGACCTGATGCGGCGCTTGACGATAGCACACGCCGCCGCCAAGCGCGGTATTGATCTCAACCGGCTCCCGCGGCCGGAGCAGCCAAGGTGAATACCGCACGGTGTGAACCTGCGTGACTTGCCCGAGCTTCCCGCTGCTGATGATCTCGCGCATTTTACGAATCGGCGGATTGAAGCTCCGCGTGTGCGCGACCATGAGCTTGACGCGGTTTCTTTCCGCAGCCGCGATCATTCGATCGCAATCGTCGAGCGTTAACGCCATCGGTTTTTCGGCCATGACGTGTTTGCCGGATTCCAAGGCTGTGATCGCATGCTCGGCATGAAAAGGATTGGGCGTGGCAACGTAAACCGCGTCGAGATCCTTCATCTCACACATGGCGCTAACGCTGTCGAACGTTTCGATACCGAACTCGGCGCGATACTGCTCGCGCGCTTCTTTTCGCAGATCCGCGCCGGCGACGAAGGCAAAGCCTCGCGTCTTCGCAACCGCCAAGGGCAATGAGCGTCCCGCGGTGCCGAGGCCGGCCAAACCGATTCTGATCGTCATAAAATTCTGAGTGCCGTTCCAATCGTTCCAGCCATTCAACGCCCTCCTTCATCCTCCCCCGCGTTTGCGGGGGAGGAAAGAGGTGGGGGATTAATGATTGGAATGGCTTGAACGGTTACTTTCCGGTCCGTTCTTCCTGATTGAGCACTGGACTGTACTTCGTGGCGCCGCCTTGCCGCCGTGGCCCCGAGCGAAAGCTACCGCTGTTGAGTTTGGCATCCTCGAGGCGGAGCTTGATAATGGAGTTCTTCGCCGGATCGCGAAAGACGTTCATCGGATCCTCACCGCGCCTGACCTTTTCACTTTCTTGCTTCAACAACTGGCGGTAAAGAATAATTCCCTTATCCGAGAGTCCGAGTCTTTCTTCCGCCCGGTCGGCGATCTCACCTTGGGTCACCCACGCCGCGATGTCCTCGCCGCTGTTGCTGTCAAGCAGCGACCATTCCGGTTCTCCGTCCTTGTCCACACTTGGCACTGGCACCTCATAATATGGAATAACCTCTTGCGGTTCCTTGGCATCGTCCCGCGCATAACAGGTATACCAGATATGCCGCGTGTGCGTGTCATCGACTGGTATGCGGATCTGGAACGTGGGCCGCTGCGTGCTGCCGCTGAGAAGAATGTTGGGGAAAAGCACCGGGTGGCCAACTTTCCAGTCTTCGTTATCTTCGTTTTCTCCCTCCAGCAGACGGTTTTTGATGATACCGTGCTCAAAAACTCGGAAAGCGATCTTCTGATGTTTCACCGGATTGCCCTTGAAGTCGGTGCGCCCAAGCCGCTCCTGAACGAGATTGAAGAAATGCTGGTGCAGCCACTCGACATGCACCGGATCGAGGGAGTTTTCCATGATTTGCAACCAATTGCATGGGACCACCGCCGAGCCGATGTCGCGCAACACCCCGTCTCGCACAAATAATTCCCAACGCGGCAGGAGCGGCGCCGGTTCCGGCCCGAGATAAGCGAAGATCAGCCCGCCCAACTCCTGAACCGGGTAAGCGGGAATAGTAACGCGGTCTTTGAACGTGCTGTTCGGATCTTCCGCCTGTTCGTAAGGCTGTTCCAAGCACTTTCCGTCGCGGCCAAAGAGCCAACCGTGATAGGCGCATCGCAATCCTTCGTTTTGCGGTATGCCGAATGCCATGGACATACGGCGGTGCGCGCATTGCGATCCCACAAGTCCCGGCCGACCCTGCTTGTCGCGAAAAAGCACCAAGTTCTCACCGAGAATTTTCACGGACTTCACCGGGCGAGTGATCAACTCCGAGCTTGCCGCCACCGGATACCAATACCGCCGCAGTAAATCTCCCATGGGAGTAGCGCGGCCCACCCGCGTCAGAAATTCGTTTTCCTCGTGGCTCAGCATGATGACTCCTCTGTGCTATGGCTCAAAGGTTTCTCCGCTTGCGCAAACTTTGAATCGCAACTACGTCTCTCGCACAGTCTAAAATGGGCGCAGCATGCTGCGCGCCTAGTTTGTGACCTTTGTGCTCTTTGCGGTAAAATTCTCTTCTTATTCTTTTGGTTGCGGTCTTCGCCACCCTGCGTGTTTATTATTTTTTCGCTTTGGCTTGCGCCTGGCTTATAAGTTGCGCGATCGCTTTCATATCGAAATGCTCGGGATTCCACTGGGGAATGTATTTGCCCCCCGCGTGGATGCGGTTGCGCGGCGGGATTTCATCTTTGGGAATATCCATGCGCAGCGAACCCTCGGCGCCCGCATCGGTGAATTTGGCGGAGGTCTTTTGAAAATCCATTTGTCCTTCGCGCGACAAGAACCATGAGACAAAAACCTTCGCGGCATTGGGATGCGGAGCTTTGTTCATTAGCACCAGGGTCTTGGCCCGAGTTTCGATGCCGGTGCCTTCTTTAAAAGCCGACGGCTCGACTAAATCCACGGGCAGGCCCTGGGTCTTAGCCTCGCTGATCGACTGATGGCGGCACAAACACAAACTATACTTGCCGGTAGCCAGCCAGTCTTCGCCCTGAGGATAGCGCCGGTAAAGAGTGACATCCATCTCGCTGTGCAGCCGGGTAAGAAATTCAGGTCCCAACTCGGGATGATGGTAAAAAAATCGGTCCCGGGTCGCGGCGAAACCTCCGGCTTGCAGATCGAACACGACGATTTTTCCTTTCCACTTGGGATTCAGCAGGTCCCAATAGGATTTGAACTCGGCAGGGTTGACGAGCTTGGTGTTATAGCCCACCAGGTACAGCGGCGCGGCGACGTAGACGAAGATGTACTTCCCTTCGGGATCGATGAACTGGTGCTTCCCCTGCCACCACTTGGACTCGTCTTCAACCTCGGGCAGCAGAAACGCGCTCGCAATCGGATCTAGGACTTTGGCTTGATAGAGGCGGTACGGCGAGGTATTGCCCATATTGCCCACGTCGACGAGAAACTTTCCCGCGCGCCGTTCCGCCATGACTCTGGTGACCTGATCGCCGCCGCGAGCGGGCACGACGGTCAGCTTGATCTTCGGGAACTTCTTTTGGAACCCGCCGTGGGTAAACACTTCTCCCACTTCGCTCAGCGCCGAAAGAACCACCTCGCCCTCTTGTTCCGCTGCGTGCACCGCGCGATTCCATTCTTCCTGCGGCCGGGATCTTTCAGCAGCGTCAAGAGCGGGAACGTTGATGCAAAAGAGCGAGAAAAATAGCGCGGAGATGGTGACGCAAGCAATCATCGCCTCAAGGTAATGGTTCGCTCTCATGTGGTTTTCATTCTCTCGGGATTGACCGGCGCGACGAACACTGTTCCCCAACGAGCGTTACGACCCAAACCGAGAAAACGTCAGTCCTTGACAGTGCACCCCGGATGATACGAACCCATGGCGCACCGGGCGCCGACTTTCCGCATGGCGGCTTCGAAGTCGCGATGTACCGATGGATCTTCGTCTTCGAACTCGATCTGGCCGCCGCCTTGTTTGACGCTGGTGTAGGTGCTGCCTTCGCCATCCTGCATGCGCATGAAGCGAAAGCGCCAGTTGTTCCAACGCAGCGCAAGGTAACGCGCCGGCTTGGCGCCCGAGTTAAAGTGCTGGTGAAACCACTGATCGGGCGGAACGACGACGCTGCCCGATCCCCAATCGACGCGGCGCATTGCTTCGCCCTCCGGCCATAAAGTTGAATATCCCTGGCCGCTAAGAACGATCACGTGCGCGCCGGGTCCGTGGCGATGACCTTTTTTGTAGGTGCCCACGGGAAACTCGGAGATGTGCGCGCCCATGGTATTCTTGGCCAGATCGAACTTCATATTGGTGCTGCCCTTGCCGCGCTCTTTGTAATCGGCCAGCCCTATCGTGTGGGTGTCGGGCACGAAATTCGTGGTCATGAAGAAGCGCCCGAACACCTCGCCTTTGCCGCTAAAGTAGCCTTCGCTGCGCGGATCGAAGCGATCGAGAAATTCCCACTCGTTATCGAAAATAAAGTCCGTCGTGTGAAACAGATTGATCATAAAACAGCAGTTGGTAACGGAGAAGTATCGCGCCGTGTCCGTGCCACTCGCATTAAAGTGCTGATAGCGCGCGTTAAGCGGAATGGCGAAAAGGCTTCCCGGACCCCATTCAAAAGTGTGTTTCTTGTTGCCGTCCTTCTGCCAGACCGTGGTAGCGCCGACGCCCTTGGTCACGTAAACCATCTCTTCGTAGAGATGTTTTTGCGGTTTGAGTTTACCGCCGGGCGCGATCTCGACGATCTGCGCGTCATTGACACCGCCGGTGCCGTCGAGGACGACGAACGCCGCGTTACCGCCTTTGAGATCCCAGGGCGCCAACTCAACTTCGTTGATGTCCTTGACGAAAAACCCGCCGATCACCGGGATCCTCTGCGCCGCTTGCCATTCTTTGTAGCTGTCGAGTCTGCCGGGTTTTAGATCATCCGGCCGCTGGTCCGTTGCCATGAAAATTCCTCCTGACATTCCGTTTAAGAGTTCAATTCGTTCAAAACGTTTTGAACGGCTTGAAAACAGCCTCTTGCAGGCTGCTCAAAAAGATCCAGAGGCGAGGCGCGCGAAGATCGATAAGCGGAGGCGTACTCTTGTACGTTGACGCGCAATCGATTGAGCGCAACGAAGCATATGGGTCTTTTTCAGCAGCCTGCTATGCAACCTTTTGTTCCTTGCCAAACAAGCCGACCCGTTCGTTGATTACGTCAAACTCAATCAGTTGATTCTTACTCGGGTCGCGCACCACGCCCAGCGGATCCCCGCCCTTGCGCACGATATCGATCTGCTCGCGCACGATTTTTCTTAAAAGAATGATTCCCTCGTCGCCGACACCGAGGTGCTCTTGGGTGCGGTCTGTGGGAGCTCCCTGGCTTTCCCACGCCATGGCGTCTTGCACCAGCACATGCTCGAGACGATACTCGCCGTTTTCATCGCGTATGGGAAAATACTCCCAGGGTGTATCGCCATCCGAAGGTGAGCGATCGCTGTCGCTGGGGGTAAAATAGACCACGAATACTTGCGTATGCGCGTCATCCACCGGCACACGGATCTGCAAGTTATGGCGCAACAAACCATCGGTCTTCAGGGTGCGAAAGACATGGCGCAAGGTGATCGGGAAAACCAAGGGATGCTGATCGAGCCGCGCCGGTTCGCCAGGTTTTCTGCCCGGTGTACGGCGTTGCTTGATGATGCCGTATTCGAACGGGATGAAGTTATGCTCTTCGTCGTAATGATCGGTGGTAGAGCCAACCAGATGCGCCGTGTCGCCGTGCAGCCAGAATAGATGCGACGGATCCACCGAATTTTCCATCGGCTGGAGCCAGTTACAATGATAGAGTTCGTGCTTTTCGATCCAACGCTTGCCATGCTCCCACATCAAAACATCCCATCGCGGCAATAACGGCCTCGGCTCCGGTCCCAGGTAGGCCCATAGGAGTCCGCCCAACCTGTCCACCGGATACGCCGGATGCTTGATCTTGTCTTTGAATCCAGCTTCCGGCTCGGCGGGCTGTTCCAGACATCTTCCCGTGCAGTCGAATTTCCAGCCATGATACGGACAACGAATGCCGTCCTCGTCGACGCGGCCGAAGGCCAGCGAAGCTTTTCGGTGCGAGCACTGTTCGGCAACCACCCCATAGCGCCCTTTCCTGTCGCGATAGACCACAAGATTTTCGCCCAGCAGCCGAAATGCTTTGATCGGCTTCTCATCGGTGAGCTCGCCGGCGCACGCCACGGGCATCCAGTACCGCCGCAGCATTTCTCCCGCAGGCGTGCCGCGCCCGACCCGCGTCAAGCATTTCGTTTCTTCGCGTGTGAGCATGTTGGGGCTCCTATTTCTTTCTCTACTCCCGCCATGATTTCTTTGGCGAGATCGAAGATCGGCTTCATGTCGCCATACTCCGGTTTCACGACGTCAAAATACTTTACGCCGGGCTGCAACCGGTTGTCCGGAGGTATATCGTCTTTGGGAATGTCGATACGCCGCGAGTTGGCGGGATCGTCCACGTCGCCCAGCTTTTGCAGCGCCATTTGCCCTTTCCGTGACAAGAACCAGTTGATAAAAACCTTAGCCGCGTTAGGGTGCGGCGCCTGATTCAACAAGCTCAATGAACCGCCGCCAGCCGAAAAACTCGACCCTTCCTTCCATCGGTTGGTATCGAAGTCCTCCACCGGAAGTCCCTGGTTCTTGGCTCTCATCGAGTCCTTGCACCCCATGCAAATAGCAAATTTCCCCTGCGCTAGCCAGTCGGTCATCTGGCGGAAATTCTTCGCATAGGTAATATCCATGCCACCAAAAAATCTCTTCATGAAATCGGGTCCGAGCTCCGGACTGTAATAGTAAAACTGCATAGTCGCCCCCAATCCCGTATCGCGCGGATCAAGCGAGACGATCTTGCCCTTCCACTTGGGATTGATGACATCCTGGTAGGATTTGAATTCCTTCGGGTTGACCATCTGGGTGTTGAATGCCAACTGGGCGTTACTCGGGCTGCCGATGAAAGCAAAGATGTATCTGTTCTCCGGATCGGCGTAACGATGCTCATTACCGTACCATTTTGAAGTATCCGTGACCTCCGGCAGCATCAGCGCCGGCTTGAGCGGATCGAGCGCCTTGCCTTTATAGAGTGTGTTGTAGAGACTGTTCGTTCCACCGCTGTATACGTCAGCGATAAATCTTGCCGGCGCGGCGTTCGGCCATGATCCGGTTAGTCATCTCGTTGCCCCTGCCGGTGACCGAAACCACGTTGATGCCCGGATAGTCGCGCCTGAAGTCCTGGAGCAGCGCTTCGTAGCGATAGATATAAATGTTGACCTGCCCCTCTTTGCGCGCCGCGGCCAGAGTCTTTTCCCATTCTTTTTGCCAATCGGATTGCGGATTGAGCGCCATGCGCGCGCGGCGAAACCAGCAAAACTATCAACGCAATCAATAACGAACCACGGCTCAAGCATTTGCACGACCGATCATGACGACCTCTCTTATACTGCATTTAATCGTCCCTCTCACGGGCAGAATACTTTCCGATGGATAGGCCAATGTCAAACAGATACCCGCCTCGTTTGACGTCTTGCTTCGCTACCGCTTCGCCTCGACTCATCGCCATGATCTCCTTGGCGAGATCGGCAATCGGCTTCAAATCGGCGTATTCCGGCTTGACCACGTCAAAATACTTTCCGTCGGGTGCCAAACGATTGGTTGGCGGCACGTCA
Organism: uncultured Thermoleophilaceae bacterium; assembly: GCA_963786845.1. Lineage (GTDB taxonomy): Bacteria > Actinomycetota > Thermoleophilia > Solirubrobacterales > Thermoleophilaceae > JACVRW01. The sequence goes on along the minus strand of CAWBAP010000004.1, from coordinate 32,864 downwards.
TCCTTCGGGATATCGATCCGTCGAGAATTAGGCGGATCGTCCACGTCGCCTAATTTCTGCAAGGCGATCTGCCCCTTGCGTGAGAGAAACCAGTTGATAAAAACCTTTGCCGCGTTGGGGTGCGGCGCCTGGTTCAACAAGCTCAGGGAACCGCCTCCTGATGAGAAACTCGACCCTTCCTTCCATCTCGTCGTGTCGAAGTCGTCGACCGGAAGTCCCTGGTTCTTTGCTCTCATCGAGTCCTTGCAGCCAAAGCAGATAGCGTATCGCCCCTGGGCCAACCAGTCGGTCATTTGACGAAAGTTTCTGGAGAACTGGATATCCATGGCACCGAAAAATTTCCTCATGAATTCCGGACCGATCTCCGGGTTGTAGTAGAAAAATTGCATGGTCGCGCCCAAGCCGCCGTCTCGGGGATCGAGCGCCACAATCTTGCCTTTCCATTTGGGATTCGTGACATCCCAATAGGATTTGAATTCCTTCGGATTTACCAGACTCGAGTTAAAAGCGAGCTGCGCGTCGCTGGGACTGGCGAGATAGGCGAAAACGTATTTAGCCCTCGGAATCTGCATAGCGGTGTTCTTTTCCATACCACTTTGACTCATCGACGACCTCTGGAAGACTCAGCAGGGGCTTGATCGGGTCGAGGGCTTTACCTTTGTAGAGCACATTATAGTTGCCACCCGTCCCGCCGCTATAGACGTCTGCAATGTATTTTTCGGCCCGCCGCTCGCTCATGATGCGCGTCGTCAACTCGTTGCCGCGTCCTGCCACCGACACGACATTAATGCCGGGAAATTCCCGCTTGAAATCCTGCGCCACCGCCGCATATCGATAAATATAAACGGTGACCTGCCCTTCTTTCCGGGCCGCAGCAAGAGTCTTTTCCCACTCCTTCTGCCAATCCGATTGCGCAAATGCGCTCGGACTCATAAACGCCAAACAAGCAACCGCCAGCGCGGCTGGAAAGAATCTCCCGAGCGTGACTGTCGATCCGATCATTTCACCTTCCTTTTTATGAAAACTGCGCGCGAACCCTACCAGCTTCCATGCGTGAAATTTTTATTTGTATAATTCATCGATGAAGCCGGAATTGTCCAACTCCCTCAGATAATGCAGATCCCACAACGCCATCGGGCTCATCTCCTCGGTCTCCGGGTTCTTCATACAGCAGAGCCGGTACGCATTCGCTACCGCTTCATGGTCGGGATACGGCTTAGGCAAAAGTTTGGCAACGCTTCGGTACTGCACGGTTTTGCATTCCGGAACTCTTTGCCTGAGCCCTTCCAGGATCTGTTCGGTTTCACCCCGGCGCGTGCGCGCGAACTGGATGCCCGACACCTGAGCTTTAACTAACCGCTCGGCGAGGCCGGGCTTTTTTTGCAACGTCGTCAAGGTCGACGTCAGCGTCGGACCGTTGATCATCGGTAGTGGATCCAGAGAAAGGACGTGCATGCCGGCCTGCGCGAATTTGTCGGTGTTGCCCGTGACGAAGATTGCGTCGACTTTCTTCGACTCCAGCACGTCCATTTGCATCGCCTTGAACTTATCGTTCGACTCCGTTAGCTCCACGAACTCCACCTCGTCCAGTCTCAAGCCGCCGCGCATGACATAAAGCATATGATTGCCGCGCGGATGATGATAGCCGCCGATGGAGTCGACGAGCGTCGTGTCGCCGATCTTCTTGCCGCGCAGATCCGCAACCTGTTTGATCGCAGAGTGGGTGACAAGTTTATCGGAGGTCGAATTCGAGGGCGACGTAAGGCAAATGATGGGCTTGCCACGCTTTACCAAAAGATAGGGCGAAATGTGATTGCCGGAAACGAAATCAACATCGCCGCCGAACAGAGCCTTCTCCGCCGCCTCGGAGCTATCGCAGAATTCGAAGCTGACTTTGAGCCCATATCGTTCCCAGATTCCGGCCTTCTCCATGACTTCCCAAATAGGTAAATGGGAATGGGAACGGTAGAAGCCATGGATTTGCATCGTTTCGTATTGGGACATCTATGTCTCCTTTCTAAGTTCCTTCCAAATGATACCCTACATGCCGATGGGCCAAACTTGTGCTTTGTCTATTTCAGAATCTCCTGCAACAATTTCTGCACCGGGTCGGGATCGAGAAAACCAATCACCTGATATTCACGTCCGATGGCGCGTTTGCCATCGGGCAAAACCTCATCCTTAGGGATATCGATGCGCATGGAATCCGACGCTTCGACTTCCTTGAGGTTCATCACTTTTTGCCACACGCTCTGGCCTTCGCGAGACAAGTACCAGTTAATGAACACCTTCGCTGCGTTTGGGTGCGGCGCGCGATTGATGAGCGCGACGACACTGCTGCCGCCTCCACCGATCGTGCCACCCTCTTTTAATTTCTCGGGTGAGATTTCATCCACCGGCAATCCCTGCTGCGCGGCTTTGTCGATCTCGCGGCACAAGTGACACAATGAAAATTTTCCCGTGGCAAGCCAGTTGGTTCCCTGGCGCCGGTCGCGGAAGAGCGTAATTTCAGTTTCCGTGTATAGCCGCCGCACGAATTCCGGTCCAACCCCAGGTCTGTGGTAAAGGATCAACACGGGCGTCAGCAAAGCTGCGCCGCGCGGATCTTGACCCAAAAGCTTGCCCTTCCATTTGGAATTCAGCATATCCCAGTACGATTTGATCTCGTCGGGTCGCATCATTTTCGTATTGTACGAAAGGCCCGTCGTGACGAGGGTGCCTTCGAACATGAAGATGTACTTATGCTCCGGGTCGGCGTACCAGTGTTTGCCGCCGTACCAGTGCGAACTGTCCGTAACCTCGGGAAGAATCAGCGCCGGCGCGATGGGATCGAGCAGCTTGGCGAGATATAGAGTGCGCGGCCCATTGGGCCCGCTGGCTGTGACATCGGCGAGATACTTGTCAGCGCGACGCTCGGCAACGATGCGCGTCACCATATCCGCCGCGCGCCCGCTCGCTGATATAATTTTGATGAAGGGAAACTCCTTGTTGAATGCCGCGAGGATGTCAGGGTGGGTGATTTCCAGGCCGCCGTAGAGCGAGAGCTGGCCTTCCTTCTTCGCGCCCTGCACCACCCGCTGCCATTCTTCCTTCCACTTCGGCAACTCGGCAGCTCCACCAGTTGTCCAAACCAACAAGTTGCAAGGAGCACAGTTAAAATCATTACCGCGCAAGCGGCAATCCAGCTATTGCATGATTTTTTGGATTCCGCTTCTTGCCTCGGCTGGAGGCCGCAGCCAAATTCGCGGGCTCGGCGCGATCGACATTTAGAATTAGCAACTGCTGTTTTAAACACCATCGTTATTTCTTTCTGTGTTCCATCGCTTCCTTGATGAACTTTCGAATGGGTTCCTGATCCATCCACTCGGCGCGATCGACAAATGGATAACGGTTCGGATCCGCTTGGGGCCGGCGGTTGCCGCGCGGCACTTTATCTTTGGGGATATCGATTCGCAGAGAATCCGGGCCGTCATTACCCTGGGTGAAAATTCTTTGATAAGCGATCTGCCCTTCGCGCGATAGCAGCCAGTTCAGCGCAATCTTTGCGGCGTTGGGATGCGGCGCTTTGTTGATCAGCGCGACTCCGCCGGATCCTGCGGTGATATACGCTCCCTCCTTCAAATGATCCGGCTCGAACCAACTCACCGGCAGACCCTGCATCTGCATCAAGTCGAGATCCATGCGCGAAATCGGCCCAAAAATGGATAACGCATACTTCCCGCCGGCCAGCCAATCGCCCATTTGTCTAGTGTCGCTGCTGATGACAATGTCCGTCTCGGTGAGAATCCGCTTGATGAATTCGGGTCCCAGACTTTTCTGTGATAGAAAAACCGCATGGCATCGCCCGCGCCTCCGAGCGACGGATCGTACGCGACGATTTTGCCCTTCCACTTCGGGTTAAGCAGATCCCAGTAAGACTTGATTTCGGCAGGGCTGACCAATTTGGTGTTAAAACCGACTACGATCCGGGTTTCGCCGTTGATATTGAGCAGGTACTGATTCTCGGGATCGACGTAGTGATGCTTTCCATTCCACCATTTGGATGTGTCGGTAACCTCCGGCAACACCAAAACCGGCGCAATCGGATCGAGTGCTTTGGCTTTGTAGAAGACATTGTAGCCGGTGGTCATGCCGTTGACGTAAAGATCGGCCAGATATTTTTCTGCGCGCCGTTCGGCCATAAATCGCTTGGCGACGTCGGCGCCCCGTCCATAGACACCGACAACTTTGATCTCGGGATATTTTCTGTTGAACTCCGCGAACAGAATTTCATAATCGGCGCTGCCGTAGAGCGTTAACTGACCCTCCTTTTTTGCGGCTTGCAGGGTTTTATCCCAATCCGCTTTCCAGGCATCCGCCTGCGCCGCGAGTGCTTGCGAATGGCCAATCCCCAAGAACGCGATAAGCACTAAACACACAAATCTGAAACCGTCTCATTCTCTCTCCTATTTCTTTGCCGCCTGTTGCGCCTCTTTGATCACCCGGGTCACGGGCGCCATATCCAACCATTCCGGACGGCCCGCGTAAATATATTTCACGCCTTTTTGCCTGCGGTACGCTAGCGGGATGGCGTCCATGGAGATATCTTCGCGCATGGATTGGCGCACGTCGTGCAACTGCGCGTAGACGTTCTGGTACGTATCCTGGCCTTCGCGCGACAAAAGCCAATTGATCGCCACCTTGGCTGCGTTGGGATGGGGCGCGTTTTTGAAAAAATTGATTCCGCCCTGGGAGGGCCCGACGAAGGCGCCTTCTTTAAAATGACCGGGCTCGAAAAACTTCACCGGCAAGCCTTGTCTCGCCGCATCCTCGATGTCGGTTACGAAAAACGCGATATGAAATTTTCCCGCTGCGAGCCAGTCGATCATCTGGCGTTCATCGCGCGAGTAAACAATCTCCATTTCGCCAAAAAAACGCCTGATGAACTCTGGGCCCAGATCGGGATGGTTATAGAGAAACCGCAAGGAATGCGCGACCGTGCTTACCCGGTTCACGTCATAGGCAACGATCTTCCCTTTCCATTTCGGTTCGAGAAAGTCCCAATAAGATTTAATGTCCTTGGAGTTGACGAGCTTGGTATTAAAAGCATTCTCGCCGCCATGCACGCTGCCTTGAAAAACAAAAATGAACTTGTTTTCGGGATCCGCATAATGATGCTTGCCGCCCCACCACTTCGATTCATCGACGACTTCCGGAAGGATGAGCTGGGGACGAATCGGCTCGAGAATATTGGCCTTGTAGAAAACCGTGTTCGGAGTAACTACACCGTTGATGAAGAGATCGACTAGGTACTGGCCGGCGCGGCGCTCCGTCATCACCGCCTGTCCGTGCTCGCTGCCGCGGCGGCTGGTATTGGCTTTGACCTTGATCTCGGGGTGTCGTTTTTGAAAAACTTCGAAGATCTTTTCGTATCCTTCACTCCCATAGAAAGAGATCTCCCCCTCTTTCTTCGCCGCCGCCAAGGTTTGTTCCCATTGCGCCTGCCACGTCGGCGCTTCGCCCCCATGCACCACCCCGGCCACAAGCAGCGCGATCGCTATCACGACCCATTTTGGATTTTGGATTTTAGATTTTGGATTCTCGGAGTGAGAAGCACGACACGCGTTCAATAATCTATTCATGTCTGCACCTTTAAGGATTGGGAACGAACAAATTTGGGCCGGTTCGGCAACCGCCTCTGAAGAAACCAAAATCCAAAATCCAAAATCGAAAATTTTACGACTCTAATTTGAGGACTTCCTTCCACTTTTCATAGGTTTTCTTTCTCGTCTCTTCGGGAAAATAGCAGGTTTTAGCGTACTGATCCTTCCAGTGGAAGGGCTGGCAGGCGTTGATGATCGCCACGGAATTGGTGAAGTTGCGCGCGCCACGCGCATCGGGCGTGATGCGCGGGTCGAGCGGCGTGCTCCAGGCATCGGTGATTACATTGATCGCCGTCGCCGGATCGCAGCGCGTCGCGAGCGCCCACAGGACGTCGTCGATTTGCGAGGGATCCACGTCGTCATCAACGATGATGACAAAACGCCGGTGATAACCGTACGTCGAGCCGAGCATGGCCATCGCCGCCCGCTTCACATGACCACCGTATTTCTGTTTGACCGAGATCACCGTGATGTAACGCGTCTGATATTCCCACACACCCTGCACGTCGGTGACACCGGCTTTCTCCAACGCGAGCCAGACATTCGCGGCGCTGAGCGGCACCGATTTCCCTGAAATACCCGGCGGCATACCGAAGATGATGGGATCGTTACGGTAAAAAACGTTTTTCACCTTGACCACCGGTTCATTGCGCGTGCCGGAGGCATAATACCCGGTCCATTCGCCAAAAGGTCCCTCGGAGCGGCTGTCCTCCGTCGGTGGGACGATGTAACCTTCAATTGCCAATTCCGACGTCGCTGGGATCGGCAGTCCTGTCTCCGCGCCGCGCACGACTTTAACGGGCTCGCCAAATAACCAGCCGGCAATTTCCAACTCCGAAACACCCCAGGCTTCATACCAACTCGCAACTTTGGCCAGCACCGGGTCCTGACCGAAGCTGATCACGACCGGACAACCTTTGCCTTGCGCCCAGTACTTTTCCCGAATCAAGCGTCCATGCTTGCCGGGCGAAATCCAGATACCCAGCGTATCTTGATCATGCACGCACACACGATAGGTGCCCGCATTGGTCCACCTGCCGTCGGGGTCTTCCATGATCACCATGCACCCCGTGCCGATATAGCGCCCGCCGTCGTGCTCATGCCAACGCGGCGCGGGAAACTTCAACAAATCAACGTTAGCGCCGCGTTCCACGTTCTCGGTGATCGGCCCACTGGAAACTTCGACGGGCTTGATGGGCGAGTACGATCCAAGGCGCTGCTTCCATGCCTTGACCATGTCCATGCCGCTCAGCGCTGGATCGAGCCCGAATGCCAGACCGGTGGTCGCCGCCGAGCAAACCGCATTGACCAAAACGCGAAAGCCTTTGGGATATCCCTTGATGTTGTCGAATAACACGATTTTTGGCTGGGTCGCCCGCGCCGCGACTTCGGTGATAGCGCCAAGCTCCAGATTCCAATCGACGCCGTTGACGACGCGCAACTCGCCCAGACGATCAGCGGCGTCAATGAAGCCGCGCAGGTCTTTGTAGACTAGCGAGTTCTCCGCTTTCATGATTTTACTCCGTCGAGGATGTTGATCTTAGAAGTAACTTCCTCCCCCGCATCGAGACTGTGTCGTAGTGCCCATTCTGAGCCGCAGGCGAAGAATCTCGACTGTGTAAAAGTTTGAAAACACGAGATGCTTCGCTTCGCGCTCAGTATGACATCAACGCGTTTGCGCTGATTGCCAAACAGTCTCATAGGGAAAAGGAACAAAGAATACCTCTCGGTGAAACTAGTCTCTTCAGTTTTTCCCCGCTGCTTTCAATGCCTCGTTGACGACATCGATGATCGGTTTCATCTCTATCCACTCGGGCTTGCCGGTGTCGAGATATTTGATTCCATCCAATCGCCGGCTGTGGTAGGGCACATTGTCTTTCGGAATGTCGATGCGCAAGGAATCCGCCGGACTTTCAGCGGTGGCGGTTCTTTTCTGCAGTGAAATTTGGCCGCTGCGGGAAAGCAGCCAGTTGATAAAAACTTTGGCGGCGTTGGGATGCGGCGCTCTGTTCAGCAACGCCACCGTGCCAAATTGCTGCACGAGACCGCCGCCCTCCTTGAACACCTTGGGGCCAAAACCATCCACCGGCAGCCCCTGGCGCGTCAGGACATCGATGTCGCAGAAAAAACAAATCGCGAACTTGCCCGTTGCCAACCAATCGGGCCCTTGGCGAAAATCGCGAAATAAAGTCAGATCCGTCTCGCCGAATAGTTTTTTGATGAACGCCGGCCCAAGCTCAGGTTGATAGTAAAAGAACCGGGTATTGCCGGCGCCGGGACCCGCTTCGCGAATATCGCGCGCCGCGATCTTGCCTTTCCATTTGGCATGGAGCAGGTCCCAGTACGACTTGAACTCCTTTGCGTCCACCAATTGGGTGTTGTAGCCGATCGATCCATACGTCGCCGATCCGACGTAGTTGAACACATATTGGCCTTCCGGATCGGAGTATTGATGCTTTTTGAGATACCATTTCGATGGGTCGTTAACCTCGGGAAGCATAAGCGCGGGCTTGATCGGGTCGAGTGCCTTCGCCAGATAAAATTGTTGATAGTTTGGGTTGGTCCCCGAGCTTACCACGTCCGCGATATATTTTTCCGCGCGTCGCTCGGCCAGCAATCGCGGACCAAGCTGGTTGCCGCGCCCGGTGACTGCGTTAACTTTGATCTCGGGATATTCTTTTGCGAAATCCGGCAGAATCGCCTCGTAACCGCTTATGTAGATGGTGACCTGGGCTTCCTTCTTCGCCGCCTCGAGAATCTTCTCCCATTCAGCCTGCCAAGCCGGCTTGGCTTGAGCGCCCAACGCAGCATTAACCGCGTAAAGGAGAACCAAGGACGCGCAGCACGTATTAGAAAGAATTAAACCAAATATTCTTTTCAACATTGGGTGCGATTTTGCAAATCTACTTCCCGCGCCCGCTTTGCAGGAGATGCCAGGGTGAGCGCTGACCAGGAACTTCATCCAACTTTTTACCGGAGAGAAAAGCAACAAACTACACGCAGCACCCGCCGGCTCGCTAACTCTTCCCCGCTGCCTTGAGCGCCTCGTTCATGACATCGAGAATCGGCTTCATCTCCTGCCATTCCGGCCTGCTTGTGTCGAGGTATTTGATGCCTTCGAAACGGCGGTTCAAGACCGGCAGATCGTCTTTCGGAATGTCGATGCGCAGAGAATCGGTGGGATTTTCAGTGTTAAGCATATTCTTTTGCAAAGCGATCTGTCCTTTGCGCGACAAAAGCCAGTTGATAAAAACCTTCGCCGCATTGGGATGCGGCGCGCGGCTCACCAGCCCAAGCGTGCCGAACTGCTGCACCAGACCGGCGCCTTCCTTGAACACATGGGGACCGAAAGTGTCTACCGGCAGTCCTTGCTGTTTCGAAACATCGACTTCGCAAAAAAAGCAGATTGAGGCTTTGCCTACTGCCAACCAATCCGTTCCTTGCCGGTAGTCGCGAAACAACGTCACATCCATCTCGCCGTACAATTTGCGAATAAACGATGGGCCAACGTCCGGAAGGTAGTAGAACAGCCGCGCGTTGCCCGACCCAGGGCCGGGAACTCGAACGTCCCGCGAGATGATTTTGCCCTTCCACTTGGGATTCACTAGATCCCAATACGATTTGAACTCTTTCGGATCGACCGACTTGGTATTGTAGCTCACCGAGCCATAGGTGGCCGATCCGACGTAACTGAAAATGTATTGATTTTCAGGATCGGTATAGTGGTGCCTACCCTGATACCATTTGGAGGTGTCGGTGATCTCGGGAAGAAGCAGCGCCGGCTTAATCGGATCGAAGACCTTGGCCACATGCAAATGTTGGTAGGTCGTCACACCGCCGGCGCTCACGACGTCGGCGAGAAACTTTTCGCCGCGCCTCTCGGCGATCAGACGCTGTCCTATCTGGCTACCACGGCCCGTGACGGAAAGGACCTTGATCTCCGGGTACTCTTTTTGAAAATCCGGCAGCACCTCTTCGTAGCCGCTAATGTACACCGAGACCTGGCCTTCCTTTTTTGCGCCCGCCAACACCTTTTCCCATTCCACTTGCCAGTTCGGTTTTGCTTCAGCAGCCTCTGCCTTAGCGCTCGCTAAAATAGCAGCAAGAATGCCCCCGAGAACAGCGGCAAAAAGCTTCTTGCGTAATTCTTGAGACACGTACATCACCAGTTGATCACCTCAATCCGTTTTCTTCTGTGCGTATGTCCATTCGTAGTCCCGATTTCGATAAGCTTCGTCGGGCATGAGCGACCGCAAGCCCTTGCGCTCAAGCTCCGAGTCGAAGCGTTTGCGAATCATTGGGTCTTCATCGGGATATTCGATCTGGTCTCTCGCCCGGTCTTCGACTTTTTCGTTGATACCACTCAACCCGCGAGGAGGATGAATCGCCAGGTAGCGAGCCGGCGCGCCGCCGATATTGAAGTGCTGGTGAAACCAGCGATTCGGCGGCACGAAGAGACTCGCTTCGTGCCACGGAATAATGATTTTTTCTCCGCCTTCAGACCACATGATCGAGTATCCCTCACCGGCCGGAATAACGATCAAGTAGCCGGGGCCGTGACGATGGCCCTTCTTATACGTGCGCGCGGGAAAGACCGACATGTGGGCAGAAAGGGGCGAGCTAGGAAAGCCTACCCAAACTACGTGGCCGCCGGCGCCCCTGCGCTCAAAATGATCGAGCCGGTCCCACGCTCTCATGTCGGCGAAGAAATTGCCGAACCAGATGTTTCGTCCGTCACGCTCCGTGCCCGGTTCGTTCAGCGTCACGACTTTAGCTTCCGAGTAAACTTCGCGCGCTCCCTGCCCATAAAGCAAATCGTAATCGACCAGCGGATGGTTGAAGAAATAATCCGGATCGGGCAGCACCGACATGGCGAGCGGCAAATAGCTGCAATGCAGCAGCTTCACCGATTGGTCGCCTTGCATGTTGCTCAACTGACATTGGTAGTTTCCCGGAATCAGAAACATCGCGTGGCTCTGCCACTCGAAAATCTTTTTCGCGCGATCGCCGGCCCAAATGCTCGCCACGCCGCGGCCCTGCAGAACGTAAACGACTTCATCCACCGCGACGCGAAACGACGGCAGGGTTTTTCCCGGCGCAATCTCGGTCACGTAAGCGCCGGTCACTCCTTCTTGGCCAACAAGCTGGATAAATGCCGCGTCGCACTCGCGCCCGGGCCAGTAGCCAAGCTCCACCGTGCGGCAGTCTTCGATATAGTAACCGCGATGAATCGGCGCGCCGGTCGACTCGATCCAGTGTTCGTAGGGAGTCTTCTTGTCCCAAAAATTCGCCGTCGATCTTGCCACGTTGCCTCCGTCTTTTCTTTCCGCTCCGAACTTGGCGTCTCTTTCGACATGGCTCAGGGCATGCTTTGCGCCTTTGCGCGACAACCGTGCTCGTCTCTCGTGCTCGTGCTCGCTCTCAGACGAACACGAATCACGAACACAAGCGTCGCTCACTTCACTTCTTTTTCCCCTGCGCCAAAGCCTTCTCGACGATCTCCTGGATCGGCGCCATGTCTATATACTCCGGCTTGTCCACCATTATATATTTGACGCCGTCAATACGCCGTACTTCGCTGCGCACCGTGTCCTTTGGGATATCGGTGCGCAGCGACTCTTCGGAATTGTTCGGCGTGTTGGCGGCGCGCTGCAGCGCCGTCTGACCTTCGCGCGAGAGCAACCAGTTGACGAACACACGCGCGGCGTTCGGGTGCGACGCCTGACTCGGTAATGCTATGGAACCCATGTTGCCCGCGGAAATTGCCCGGCTCTCTTTCCACTTGGCGGTGCGAAATTCATCGACGGGGAGGCCTTGAGCTTTAACTTTCAGGATTTCGGAGCAAAAAAAGCAGATAGCAAATTTCCCATTGGCCAGCCAATCCGTCGCTTGCCGGATTTCTTGAGTTAACGTCACATCCATCTCTCCATAGAGGCGCCGGATGAACTCAGCACCTAACTCTGGCGTGTGGTAAAAAATCCGCAGACCGATGCGCTGGCTGCCGGAAATCTTCGGATCGCGCGAGAGAATTTTTCCTTTCCACTTGGGTTGGAGAAAGTCCCAGTAGGAGCGAATCTCACCCGCCTCCACTGACTTGGTATGGTACGAAACATATTCGGCGACGTTCCCTAGGTAGAGAAAGATATATCGGTTCTCCGGGTCGACGTACTGATGCTGGCCCATCCACCACTTGGACTCGTCGATTACCTCGGGAAGTATTAGCGCAGCGCGCACGCTGTCCAAGATTTTAGCGCGATAAAATACTTCATAGGCCGTCGTCACTCCAGCGATATAAGCATCGACGACATACTTGCCGGCGCGCCGCTCCGCCATGATGCGCGGTGCGAGGGTGTTGCCCCGTCCCGGAGTCGTAACGACGTTGATCTCGGGATATTTTTTCTGGAACAACTGCACGACGGTGCCGAGCTCGCCTTCCCCCTGGAAAACATAAAGACTAAGGCTACCTTCCTTTTTCGCCGCTTGCACCGTCCGCTCCCATTCGGCCTGCCAGTTGGGTTTCGATTCGGCGGCGTGGGACGGCAAAACCCAAAAGCCCAGGATGGAGCCGATTAAAACTACAGTCAGAGGTTTCATTAGACTTTGTCTTTCTTCAACTATTTGTTCTTTCGTATATCCTCGAGCAGTTTTTGGATCGGCGTAAAATCCATCCATTCCGGACGGTTGATCAAAAGGTAGTCCTTGTCTTTTCTCCTGGCCGCCGTCGGCGGCACGATTTCCGGCGGCAGGTCCTCTCTCAGCGAGGTGACCCTCAACTCGTCGCTATTGGCCTGCCGGAACGCGATCTGCCCTTCCAACGAAAGGTACCAGTTGATGAAAACTTTTGCTGCGTTGGGGTGAGGATGCCGGTTCATCAATACCAGCGCGCCGGAGCCGGAACCAATCCCCGGCCGCTCTTCGATCTGGTAAGGGTCGAGTTCGGCAACCGGGAGGCCTTGGATAGCAGCGCGGTCGATCCTCCTACACAAGAAGCAGAGGGAGAACTTCCCTTGCGATAACCAGTCTGTGCCCTGGCGGATGTCGCGGAACAGCGTCGGCTCCATATCCCGGTAGATACGTTCGATGAATTTCGGCCCGAGCTGAGGATGATGGTAGACATAAGTCAGCGCGGTCGAGCCCTGGGTCGGACCTATTTGTAGAGCCTGATACTTTCCCTTCCATCGGGGTTGGACCAGGTCCCACGCCGACTTGATCTCTTTGTCGTTGACGAGGTTGGTATTGAAGTAAAGTGGCGGGCCGTAAACAGCGCTCTCGTACATGAAAATATACTGACCCTCGGCATCGATAAAATGGTGCCTTCCCATCCACCATTTTGATACGTCGATTACACCAGGATGGATCAAGACCGGAGGAATCGGCTCGATGATTTTCGCGCGATAGAGATTGAGATAGATCGCCGACGGCGCGCCGAGGAAGACATCCGCAAGAAACTTGCCGGCTCTGCGTTCGCCGTAGAGTTTCGGGAACAAATCGCTGCCGCGTCCCATCGTGGTACCGCTCAGCTTGATTTTGGGGTAACGCTTTTGAAAAGCCGCCCAGATCGTCTGGGCATTACCGATCGAGTCGGTCGCATAGACAGCGACCTGCCCTTCGTCCTCGGCTTTTTTTACAATGGAATCCCACTCTTGAGGAGCGGGTGATCGGACATCGGCCGCCGCCCCAGTCCCAGCGAGCAGAAGAACCAGCATGGAAATGCATACAAGATACCGCCCACAAAACCAGATCATCATATGCTTTTTCCTCAACCAACTGAGAAGCAATACGGTGAGGTTGACACTACCCGAGAGCGATATGTTTGGTCAACACAGAGCTGACCCGTGGTTACGAAGGCTAATGTCACGCCATTGAAAACGAGAACTGACTTGGGATAACGTTCTCTCTGCGCGGCTTACGCCTCGCCCTGGCTGTGTTGGCGTATCGGAGCCATGGCCCCCTGCATGGCAATGGATGGAGGAGAGCGATGGCACTCGTTGATGGCTTCAGTCACCTAGTTGTCCAGGTAACCGACTTGGATCGTTCGGAAAAGTTCTACCAGGAAGTGCTGGGGCTCGATCTGGTCGGGAGAGGCCTGGTGAGCGAACAGGGCCCCAACTCGCTTCTCAAAATGAATACGGGACAGATGGTGCTGTTGGTCCAAGTTGCAAAAGTCGAGCCCTTTCGACCTAACAGCAACAGCATTCACCATGCTTGGCTATTAACCGTAGAGCAATATCAGCGCGCCCAGGAAAGACTCAAGGCGTTGGGATACAACATTGAGGACAGCCGGGAGGAGTTCCGCGCTTTGGGCGAAAGAAGCCTCGACGTATACGATCCGGACGGTCACCGTTATCAGGTTCAGGCGCACGGTCCCGAGGCGACCAAAATTATCAGGCCGAGCGCCGGCAAAGTGAACTGCGGTAAAATTGAAGATTTCGCGGTGGGCTCCGTGACCCCGTTCAGCAAGGGAATGTTTTTTCTGCTGCGTGTGGAAGAAGGTTTTATGGCTCTTTCGCGCTGGTGCACCCATAGAAACGGCCAGGTAAATTGGGAAAAAGAGCACTGGCGGTTTTATTGCCCGTTGCACAGCGCCACCTACAACCGCCGAGGTGAATTCACCGGACACCAGCAGAATGTCGGCCCGCTGAGGATGCATCCGGTGACCATCGCCGAGGACGGCAGCGTCATCGTGGACAGCTCGGAGATTGTGGTCCGGAAAAGCTATAATCCCGACCAGGTCGTTCCGGCCGTCTGCGGGGCGGAGTACTGTGCCATGGAGGTCGAGCGCGTTTAATCTCGTGAGCGACCGGCACGCTAAATAATCGGAGGAGAAAACCATGGCGGACGTTGAGAGCCTGAGTCACAGCGCTATCTGCGTGCACGACCTAAGAGAGGCAGAGGAATTCTATTGCGACGTTCTGGGCGCGACATTGGGTGGGCGGGTTAATTTCAAGACCGACGACGCCATTCGCGGAAGATCCGTTCATGGTTCGGTCATCCTAGAGGACTATCTCCTCGCGCTGGTAGTGCCGCGAAATTTTATGCCGATGCCGCCCGGAGACCAACATCGCGGCGCGCACGGCTTTCGCCATGCGTTTCACGTCTCATGCAGCCGATTTGGCGAAATTCTCAACGAGTTGAAGCGGCGGGAGATCCGCTTTGAGGGCCCCGTGGAACATCCCGAGAAGAGCCCCTTCGGCCAGTCAATTTACTTTAAGGACCCGAGCGGAAATTTCCTGGAGATCGTCTGGCGCCGAGACGAAGAGGCAAACTACCCCAAGCCCTATATCACCGGCGTTGGATGAAACTGTTTTCCGAAGGACCCGCTGATGGAAGGCATCAGTCACGTTGTCATTGAAGTCTCGCACATAGAACGGTCAGAGGAATTTTATCGCGAGCTAGGCTTCGAGAGACTTGGCAAAGATCTTTTGCCCGAATGCGGGCACCATGTTTTGCTGCGAACTGCGTCAGGTCAATGGCTCGGCCTGAGCGAGAGTCCGGAGCCTAGATCGCTGCCAGAAACCGGCGTGCATCAAGCTTACCGCGTTACGGCTGCCGATCGCGAGGCGATCGGCAGTAAATTGGCGGCTCGTCAAATCGCTGTGCAGGCCTATAAAGAAGACCGACCCATCGAGGAGCGAGACAATTTTTATTTTTATGATTTTGATGGCAATCGCATCCAGTTGGTCGTTTCCAATGTTGAATCCAATGGAAACGGTAAAGTTTTAGGCATCGATCATGCCGCCGTGGAGTGTCACGACCTGGAGTGGGCGGAAGATTTTTATGCCAAAGTCCTTGGCCTGACGGTGGAGCACAGGGTCGGCTGGCGCACCGCCGATTATGTTCGCGCGCAGCTTTGGGGCGAAGGAAAAGAGGCCATGGCGCCGGGCACAAGACGCTGGGACCAGCGCTACACGGTGATGGAGCAAAAGCGCCGCATCCCCAGGCCCAACACACATTTCTTTTTGCGGGTGGGCGATAGCGTCCTGGGAATATATCTGGCCACTCAGCACCGCCAGGAACCGCCGGAGAAGCAAATCGTTGGCGTGCCCAGAATCGGCCTGCGAGTGAGCCGCGGCACACTGGTCGAAACATCGAGGCTCCTCCAAGAACGGCGTTTCCCGGTTCATGGACCGCTTGAACATCCCGCATCCTCACCGATCGCGGCATCTGTTTACATTAAAGACCCGGGAGCAAACTTCTTGGAGCTTTGCGTTCCGCGGGACGGAGAAGCGCGATTGTAGTCGTTGAATTGCGGTGTCAAGTCCGCTAGCTGCAATCCTCGATCTTAATCATCGCATTTGCTGATCATACCGAGGTTCTTATGACTGAACTTTATCCCTATCCGCGTTTTTCGCTAGCTGAAAGAGACCGACGCTGGAAGGCCGTGCGCGAGCTTATGCGGCAACATCGAATCGATGTCATCGTCACCCCGAACAACACAGGCCACTCCACCGACTTCCAGTCAAACACGCGTTATCTTACCCACTGCGGCGGCGGCGGAGATGCTGACGTTGCCGCGGTATTTCCTCTGGAAGCGCAAGTCACCGCCATCGCCACAACGGCTCAGGCGCGCTGGCCGACGGTTCAAGACTGGACCCAAGACCTTCGCGAGGCGCGGCGAAACTACGGACGGGTGATCGTGGAGCGATTGAAGGAGCTGAACGTCGATCGCGGCCGCATCGGCATTACCGGCCTGGGCGAAGTTGAGGGAACGCGCACGCCCGAAGGCACGATTCTTTACGGCACGTGGAAGCAAATTCGCGAGGCGTTTCCTCAGTCCGAATTGGTGGATGCGACCGCGATTCTGGCTGAAGTACGCTACGTGAAAAGCCAGGAGGAGATTGGCGTCCTGACTCGATCGATGGAGATCGTCGAGCTGGCGTACCAGGCGGAGATCAAGGCGGCACGGGCCGGGGCGAAGGACTGGGACGTATGGGCCGAGACCCAATCCACTCTGCTACGCAATGGCTCGGAGTTACCGGTGCACTGCAACTGGGTCTCGGGAAAAAATCCCAAGCGCACCCTCACGCGGCCAAGCATGCGGATTCTGGAACGCGGCGATCTCATTATCAACGAGGTCGAGGCCTCCTGGATCGGTTATCGGGCCCAGGGTGTTCAACCGGTCTTTGTACAAGTTGCCGATCCGGTGCATCAGGAGCTGATCAAGGTACAGAGAGAAGTTTTTAACCGGCTGATGGAGAATCTCAAGCCGGGGATCAGTGTCAAAGAGCTGGCCGAACTCACGAAAACCACGGCCGAGCGAGTAGCTCCACAATCGGGCCCAGCCGCCGGCGCTGACGCTCAACTTACCATGCACGGGCGCGGGGCCGGAGACGACGGCCCGATCATCACGTCCAATGCGCGCAGTCCACGTCAACTCGCAGTCACGCTATCTGAGAACATGGTTTTTATCTTCAAGCCTTCGGCGCGGTCCGCCGACGGAAACTCGATCTGCACCTGGGGCGATACCGTGGTGGTCACATCGAAAGGCGGCCAAAGGCTGGGGAAGAGGGCGCACGACCTTGCGATCTCGCAGGTAGATAATGTTTCTTAATGGTATACCAGCGGCGAGAGATCATAAACTCGCTCCACCGCCCAACACGAAGTGCTCGCGCGCAAGCTCAAGACGAAACGTTTGAACAGGTTTTTATTCCGGACTCGGCACCTGGCGCGATAGAAATATCTCTTTTCTTTCTTTGGCCGATTCCAGCATCGCCAGGCACACCTCCAGGGTTGCCGCGCCCCAACGGCCGCCGTGAAAGACCGGCCTGCCTTTCACTACCGCATCGTATAATTCTTCAACTTCCGCCTCGCGACCGCGGCTTCCAGAAGGTAACTCGATTTCGCGCTGCGCCGTTTCGCCGTAAATCCTGAGCCCGTCAGGGGTCTGGCGAATATCTCCTCTCTGGCAACTGACCACGGTAAAGCCGAAGAAAGGCTGTTTGCGTTGTCCCGTCCAAACGTGGCTGAACTCACCTTCGCGGCTTCCGCCATAGCGCATGCCTTCTTTGAGTTGCTCTTCCTCTTCAGGGGTGCGCACTGCGCGCAAGCTCTTCCTGACGTTAAGGTTGGTATCAGGGGCCCTGGGCTGCCCGCCTTCGCCGACCCAGTGGAATAATTCAGCGGTATCGAAGAAACCATAGCCGCTATAGACCAAGGTTGCCGGCGTGCCGTCCTCGAATTCCAGGTAGCAGCTGTAGCTGCCTTCCCACGCGCGCGCCTGATCCCAAATACCGGTCATGGCGCGGACGCTGCGCACCATGCCGCCACCGATGAGACGCACCACGTCAACATGGTGCGGTCCCTGATTGAGCACGACACCATGGGTCATCGCCAGCTCATGTTTCATCCGCGGCCGGTACATGAATTCGTTAAAATTCCAGGTGTGGATCATGCAAAGCTGTCCGAGCTCGCCGCTTTTCACGATCTCGCGGATTTTCCGGATCGGCGGATCGAAGCTGTGCGTGTGACCGCAAAGGAGCTTGACGCCGTGCTGCTCGGCCGCTGCATTCATCGCATCGCATTCGCTCAAAGTCATCGCCATGGGCTTTTCCACGATGATATGTTTTTTGTGCCTTGCAGCGGTGATGGCATGCTCGGCATGCAGCGAATTCGGCGTTGCGATGTAAACGGCATCCACGTTGGCGCTGGCGCACAGAGCTTCGACGCTCGCATAGCCTTCGGCTTTATATTGGTCGCGAAACCTGGCTAGCGCATCCGCCCGCGTGTCAGCGGCAGCCGTGACTTTGATGAAAGGCAGCTGCGAAATTGGCGGCAATATCTGCGTGCTGGCAACGCCCAGCCCGGCCATGCCGAGTCTAAGCACTTCACTCATAAGATCCTCCGCAAAAAAGGAGACAGTAAGCTATCAAGTATCTAGAGTCATTATGAGCGCCTCTGGGCCCATGCCCTATGCCTGACAAAAGGAGATTCTTCGCGTTGCTCATCAGAATGACAGCGATTATCATCCTGAAAGACAGACTGTATGGAAACTCCGTTCATGGTTCGACAGGGCTCACCACGAACGCACGACAAACCAACAAATTCCTTACTTCTCCGTTCGCCCGAGCTTGGTCGAAGGGCTCCTAAGAGTTTTCACACACCCTGACAAAGTGAAGGATCTTGTCTTCGACAATGCAGCACTCACTTTTTCGGTCGAGCAAACAGCTATCGCTGCATCAACGACGTTGCTCCTCAATCTTCTTTTGAAAGAGCGCCTTAATGTCGGACGAGCTTTCGGTCACTTCGGAAATCACCGCGAGATGTGAGAATTCATTCTTGGCCGCGTCGCGCACGACGTGCAGGGGATCGCGGCCTTGCTTCACGTCCTCAATCCCTTTGAGCAACAATTTCCGCGCCGCAACGATAGCTTTGTCCGAAGTCACCAAATGTTCCTTGGTGCGGTCCTGGATCGCACCGGCGCCCTCGATAACACAGGCATCCTGAGCTTGAAAGGCGTGACCGATGCCACTAAAGCATTGCGTCTTCATTGATTCGCGATCTTGCAGGTAACGGTTCGCCTTGTTGCGTGTCATGCGGTAATCCGCGGTCAGCTCGTCGCGCCCGCGCAGAATGACTTCTTGGTTCAGCGCCTTTTCTCGGCTGAATACGATAACGAACTTCCAGTGGCTTGTGTCGTCGATCGGTACATGCCAATTCACCGAATAGCCTTCCGCGGCCGTTTGCCCAGGGAAAGTGCTGAAGTTGGGCATCACGAAATTAGACGTTCGAAAATAAATCTTGTCATCGTGGAGCGCGCGCACCGTAAAGATGCGCAGGCCGAAGGCCGTCGGTTCGACATCGATTCTCGGCGCAAGATCGACGCCGTAAAGCGTGTTGGGTGAAACTTCCCCGCCCGTCACGCGGCGCCGGCGGTCGCGCTCGCTGTCCTCGAGATTGCGATGCAGGAATGAAAGATGAACCGGGTCGATGTTGCCTTCATTGGATTGAAGATAATTGCACTGGTGATGAATCTTCGAGACAAAACGCTGGTTGTCGGGCACCTGAAGGAATTCGTACTTTGGCAGCAGCGGCGGCTCGCCCGGCCCGATATAAGCGAAGATGATGCCACCGATATCCTGGCACGGAAACGACGGCTGGCACATCGTATGGCGGTTCGCGCCCTTGTTGGGCTCGCCGGGTTGCTCCAGGATTTTCCCATGCACGTCGTAGAGCCAGCCATGATAAATGCAGCGCAAACCACCGTCTTCAAGCCGCCCGTAACTCAAGTCGGCGCCCCGGTGACAACAATGCGCCTGGAGCACGCCGATCCTATTTTGTTCATCGCGAAAAATAACCAATTCTTCGCCCATCAACATCACCGGCAACGGCGCGCCGCGGGATTTCAACTCTTCGGACAACGCAAGCGGCTGCCAATAACAGCGCAAGAGATCGCCGCAAGGCGTACCTGGCCCGGTTTGGGTTAGCAGTTGATTCTCCTCGCTGGTCATCATGTTGTTGTCCTCCGCCTTATGGCCACGAAGTCGCCCGCGTGCGGCGCCGCAAAACGATAAGCACCTTTTAGGTAGCTCACCAACCTTGCTACGGCCAACAAAACCAAATCATTTTACGACCGCCAATTTCAAGAGCTCGTTTCACCGGCAACGCTCTGCTGCTTGTTTTATTGATTTTTCAACGACCCTCGACTAATATAAATCTGTGTTTTAAAGGTGAGCTTCCAGCGACGATCTTCGATCCTGATGATTTACTTCTTGAAGCTGGCTGTGGTCGGAATCGTCACAGTGCCGGCGGCGCTCGTGACGATTCTACTCGGGCTCTTCGATCCTCACGGAAAGCATGTCTATTGCATCGGTCGTTTCTGGGCCTGGTTGATTCTTACCTTAGGCGGAGTGGCGATTAGGGTTCACGGGTTAGAACGGCTCGATGCGCGGCAGCCGTATCTTTTCATGGTCAATCACCAGAGCAATGTAGACATTCCCGTGCTGCTGCGGAGCCTGGCCGGATTTCAACTCCGTTGGATCGCAAAAAAAGAGCTTCTCTGGGTGCCCTTCTTTGGCTGGGCCATGTGGGCCGGCAAACACATCGCCGTAAACCGGTCTGATAGCGCCGGCGCGCTGGGCACTCTAAAAAAAGCCGCAATGCGCATGGCGAACGGCATCTCAGTTGTCGTTTTTCCTGAAGGCACGCGCAGCCTGGACGGCCGTTTGCAGCCATTCAAACGCGGCGGCTTTTTGCTCGCCGCGAAAACCGGTACACCGGTCGTTCCGGTGACCATCAACGGCAGCCAGAGAATCCTTCCCAAGGGCGCGTGGCGCCTGCGGCCCGGCGTTGTGGACGTCCATGTCAGCGAACCCATAGCGATGATCGATCGCCGGCCGGGAGCGATACGGGCTCTTGCGGACGAAGTGCAACGAACCATTGAAAAGGAACTTGCGCCGCACGACGCCGGCGCAAGCGAAGCCCCTGACACGTCACGATTTAAAACGCCTGGATTCAAGGTTCAAAGTTCACGGTCTGGACAGTCAATTTAATTATTTAACCCTCGATCACACAATCTCGAACCCAGCGCACGGCACCGCCGCGCGGTTGTGAATCGGACAGGTCTGGAAACGAAAGTTTGGTGAAAACGCAATGAACCCGCTAAAAATCATCCCGCTCGGAGGCCTTGGCGAATTCGGCCTCAATATGATGCTGATCGAATATGGCGATGCAGCCATTGCCATCGATTGCGGCCTCATGTTTCCCGGCGCCGACCTGTTGGGCATCGATCTGGTGATCCCCGATGTCGGTTACCTGCTCGAGCAGAAGGACAAGCTTAGAGCGATCGTACTCACCCATGCCCATGAAGACCATGTGGGGGCGTTGCCCTTCATCCTTAAACATCTCGACGTGCCGATCTTTGGCACGCGCTTAACCCTCGGCCTACTGGCCAACAAGCTCACAGAGCACGGCCTTGAAGACAGTGCCGATACTCGCGAGGTGACAGCGGGAAAGCCGTGGGAGATTGCCCCGTTTCAAATAGAAGGCATTCGGGTCACCCATAGTCTAATGGACTGCCTCGCGTTGGCGATTGAGACGCCCATCGGCACGGTGATTCATACCGGCGATTTTAAAATCGATAACACCCCCATGGAAGGCGAGATGTTCGATTTTCAACGCTTCGCGGCCTATGGGGAAAAGGGCGTGCTCCTGCTCCTCTCCGACTCGACCAATGTCGAGCGTACGGGCTACACGCCCTCGGAGCGCGAGGTCGGAACGACTCTCGAACAGATCATCCAGGGCAGCACTGGAAAGGTTCTGGTCTCGACTTTCTCTTCGAGCATCCCGAGAATTCAGCAAGTCATCGACATCTCCGAGCGCTGCGGCCGCCGAGTGGTGCTGAGCGGGCGCAGCATGATCCGCAACAGCCAGGTGGCCGCCGAGCTCGGTTATCTCAATTTGCCGCGCGACTTCATGACCGAAAACGAGCGCTGGCGCGATTTACGCTCTGACCAGCTAACGTTTCTCACCACCGGCAGCCAGGGTGAACCTTTGTCGGTGCTGCACCGCGTTGCGCTCGACGATCATAAATCCATCAAAGTGGTTCAGGGCGACACCGTGATTTTGTCTTCGAAATTTATTCCCGGCAACGAAAAGACGATCTCGAACTTGATCAACCACCTCTACCGACGAGGCGCGGAAGTTCATTACGAAAAGGTTTCCGAAATTCATGTCTCGGGCCATGCGAGCCAGGAGGAACTGAAGACCATGCTGCAGCTCACGCGGCCGCGCTACTTCGTGCCGATTCATGGTGAATACCGCCATCTCGTGCGCCATCGGCGTCTCGCCCAGGACGTCGGCATTCCGGAAGAAAACTGTTTCATCATGGAGGATGGCGATGTGCTGGAGTTGACGGCGCAGAGCGCGCGCAAGGTCAAACCGGTGCAGGTCGGCAGGGTGTTTGTCGACGGCAAAGGCGTGGGCGACGTGGGCGACGTGGTGATCCGTGACCGACGCCATTTGTCTGAAGACGGCATGGTGCTCGCGGTGATGGCGATCCACCAACAGACGGGCGAGCTTGTAGCGGGACCGGATTTGATCACGCGCGGCTTCATGGCCGCCGAAGAAAGCGAAGAGGTCATGGAGCAGGCGCGCAAAGTTGTCACCGAGACGCTCAACGGCATCAACCGCGAGACGCGCACCGACCCGGCGGAGGTACAAGAGGAAGTGCGCAAGTCCCTCAGACGCTACTTCAGAAAAAAGCTCGAGCGCCATCCAGTGGTGCTACCGTATATCATTGAGACCTGACAGTCTTGGTTCAATGTTCAATCTTCAAAATCTAGGTTCGGCACTCTACGAGCGAAACCTTGAACTTTGAACCTTGAACGGCTGCTTCTTGGTAACGGAGCGTTTATGGAAAACGGACGACTCAATCGCGAAATTTGGGCCGTGGTGATTTCCTTCACCGCGCTGCTTACATTGGTGAGCCTGTTCACCGCCGACGTGCGCGATCGGTCATTTAACACGCCGTCGGGATTGGCGAACACGCACAATTGGGGTGGTTTTGTCGGCGCCTACCTCGCCGATATGTTGCTCCAGGGACTCGGCCTCACCGCCTATTTGCTGCCGGTGTTTATGGGGCTATCGGCTTACAAATTGTTTCAACCGAGCTTCAAGAAGATCCGTCCGATTAAAATCGCCGGTTACAGCGCTTTCTTCACCAGCCTGGCGGTCCTGATAAGCCTCATTGTTGATTCTGAAAACGCCCGCGAAGCCGGCGGCATCCTGGGCGGTTTTCTCAAAGAGACGATGTTGGTCCCGTGGTTCGGTCCTATTAGCGCGACGTTGATCACTCTGGTCGCGCTGTTACTCTCCGTCATGCTACTTACGCAGTATTCGCTTCTCGATCTTTGGCAGCGTGCGCGCAAGCAGTCCGCGAATCTGAAAAACTCCATCACCCCGGTCATCAGCCACCAATTACAGGAACTGCGAGAAAAGAGCGAAAAACGCAAAGGTGAAAATGTCAGGAAAGAACGCCCTGACTACACGCCTCCCCCCATCGTCGTCAAAGAAGAGTCCAAAGCGGAAATCGCAAAAAAGAGCGCCAAGAAGCCGGCGGCGGCGCACGAGCAATTCAAATTGCCCGAGATGAACGAAGGCTACAAACTTCCATCTCCGGATTTGCTTGATGCTCCTGAAAACCAGCCATTGAAGGTCGATAAAGACACGCTTCACGCCAACTCTCTTATTCTGCAAAAGAAACTGGCCGACTTCGGCGTGGACGGCGAAGTCACGGCGGTGCGCCCCGGACCGGTCATTACGATGTATGAGTTCAAACCGGCGCCAGGTGTCAAAGTGCGCCGCATCGTTCTATTGGCCGACGATCTCGCGATGGCGTTGCGCGCCGTAAGCGTGCGGATTTTAGCGCCTATTCCCGGCGAGTCCGTGGTCGGCATCGAAATCCCCAATGCACGCCGTGAAACGGTGTACCTGCGCGAGGTCATCGAAAGCGACGCCTATCAGAGCGCCGAATCGAACCTTACCTTTGCCCTCGGTAAAGACATCGGCGGCACACCCTTCGTGACCGATCTCGGACGTATGCCCCATCTGTTGGTCGCCGGCGCCACCGGCACCGGAAAATCGGTCGCCATCAACGCCATGATCCTCAGCATCCTCTTCAAATCGACGCCGCGGGACGTCCAATTCATCATGGTGGATCCAAAAATGCTCGAGCTCACGGTCTACGAAGATGTTCCCCACCTGCTCGTGCCGGTCGTCACCGACCCCAAGAAGGCCGCCGCCGCGCTATTCTGGGCAATGGATGAAATGGACCGGCGTTACCGTTTGATGCGCGATAAGGGTGCGCGCAGTCTCGACAATTACAACCGGACCATTGAAAAAGAAGCTGCCATGAAGCCCGCTCCGGAGCTCAAGGAGACCCCGGCCGAGACCGGCGAGGAAAACCCCGATATCGGCGGCAGTCTGGACAAAGATGCGCCGCTGGTGCACGAGCGGCTGCCACGGATCGTCATTATCGTTGACGAACTGGCGGACCTGATGATGTCAGTGGGCCGAGATATCGAGGAATACATCACGCGCCTGGCGCAGAAGGCTCGCGCCGCTGGAATCCATTTGATCCTTGCCACCCAGCGTCCTTCCGTGGACGTTATTACCGGCCTGATCAAAGCCAATTTTCCCGCGCGTATCTCGTTTCAGGTCACCTCGCGAGTCGATTCGCGCACCATTCTTGATTCCATCGGTTCGGAGCGGCTTTTGGGTAACGGCGATCTGTTATTTTTACCGCCCGGCACCGCGCGCCTTACGCGCGTCCACGGCACATTCGTGTCGGACCAGGAGGTGCGTCGGGTCATGACCTTCATCAAACAGCAGGCCCGCCCGCAATATCGTCCTGAAGTGCTTGAAGTAAAAAAGGACATTGACGCCGCGGGGGCCGATGAAGAATACGATGAAATGTACGATCAGGCGCTCGCGATCATAACCGAAACCCAGCAGGCGTCGATCTCTATGATTCAGCGTAGATTGCGGGTAGGATATAATCGTGCGGCGCGCATGATCGAGCAAATGGAACGGGACGGAGTCGTCGGCCGCGCCGACGGCGCGAAACCGCGCGAGGTTTATGCCAGGAAAATTGACGAGTGACAGGTTTGTGAATATTGCTATGCGTAAGCGCGCTATGATATGCGGTTTTTGGCTAATCCTCGTAGCGGCGATCGGCAGCACTCCACTGCGGGCGGCGGAGAGTGGCGGCGCGGACGCCATTGTTGACCGGTTACAGCGAACTTACGACGCGACCAGCGATTTTGTTGCCGATTTCCGCCAGGAAACCGAAGTAAAGACCCTCAATCGCGCTCTCAAAACCTCGGGAAAGCTCACGTATAAGCGTCCTGGAAAAATGCTCTGGCGCTACGACACGCCAAAAGATCAGTTCGTACTGGCCGACGGCAAACACTTGTATTTTTACCAACCGGAACAGAATCAAATTATCAAAAGCCCGCTGCAAAATGCTTTTCGCACTGATATTCCGCTCTCGTTTCTCCTCGGCTTGGGCAATCTGAAAAAGGATTTCAACGCGACCTTGAAAGCCAGCGAAGAAGCCCAACATATCCTGCGTCTTGAGCCCAAGGGCGAGGTCGGCGGCTACAGCGATATTCTCATGGGAGTGAACAAGGCTACCTCGGACATGCTCTGGGTGAGCGTGCGTGACGGCGCCGGCAACTTGACCACCATCAGTTTTTCAAACATGCGCAAGGGCACCGCCGTCAACGATTCACTTTTCAAGCTGGAAATCCCCAAAGGCGCAGACATCGTGGAATTGAGCCAGTGAAACCCGGCAAAAACAAATTCAGCATCGTGAGTCTCGGCTGCGCGCGCAACCTGGTCGACTCTGAAGTCATGGCCGGGCTGCTGCGGCAAAACAATTTCGACATGGTCGAGGAGCCGGCGGGCGCCGACATCGTGCTGGTCAACACCTGCGGTTTCATCGAAGCGGCCAAAGCGGAGTCGGTCGATACGATCCTGGAAATCGGCCGCCTCAAGGAAGAGGGAAAAGTCAAAAAACTCGTGGTCGCGGGCTGCTTATCCCAGCGCTATTCCGACGAGCTTGCCCGGGAATTGCCGGAAGTGGACCTTTTTATCGGCACTGGTGAGGTTCCGCGTATTGCTGAGATTCTGCGCCAGCATGAAGCTGACCGGACGCGCCGCAAATTCGTTGGCCTGCCGTCTTACCTGTACGACGATGTGACCCCGCGCCTGCGCTCGACCCCTTCTTACACTGCCTATCTAAAAGTGTCCGAGGGTTGCGACCATAAATGTTCTTTTTGTATTATCCCGCAACTGCGCGGCCCGCATCGCAGCCGTTCCATCGCTTCAGTGGTCAAAGAAGCCCAATCTCTGGCCCAGGGCGGAGTCCGTGAAGTCAACCTTATCGCTCAGGATCTCACCGCCTACGGCCGTGACCGCAAGGATGGCACGACGCTTCATGGTCTGCTCCACGACCTCAATGACATCGGTGATCTGGCATGGATAAGACTGCTGTACGCCTACCCGAATTACCTGGATGACGCGTTGCTGGGCCTGATCCGAGATAGCGAGAAAATCTGCAGCTATCTAGACATCCCTTTTCAGCATGTGAACCGCGCCATATTACAGCGCATGCGCCGCGGCAAAAGCGGCAGCGCCGTGCGCGAAAGCGTGCGAAAGCTGCGCGACGCCATACCCGGATTGACCCTTCGTACCTCATTGATAGTAGGCTTTCCCGGCGAGACAGATGCGGATTTTCGAGAACTGTTGGATTTTGTTGAAGAAGTTCGCTTTGAGCGACTCGGTGTGTTCAAATATTCGCAAGAAGAAGGCACCGCAGCCGCCAATCTCGGAGGGATGCTTTCCGCAGACGAAATCGAAAACCGTTGGCAGGAAGTCATGGAAGTTCAAGCGGAAATTTCGACAAATAGGAACCAAGCCTTGATTGGCTCGATTCAGAGGGTTATGATGTGCGGCGCGGATCTGGAAACTCAAAAGTTGCACGCGCGCACTCAGGCACATGCACCAGAAGTTGACGGCGTAGTTTTCGTAACTGGCGCCGACGGTGAAGGGAAAATCGCGCCGTCGCCTGGAGCGTTTGCCGAGGTAAAGATCACAGACGCCTTAGAATATGACTTGATCGGTGAGATACACAATGCCTAAAAAAGACAAAGACAACGACAAAGAAAAGAAGCAGCGCAGGGAGTTTCTTAAGCAAGCCGCCGAAATGCTTCAGGAAATGAAGCGGCAGGCGGTCAAAGAAATGAAAGACCACGTGAAGGTCGAGACCGAAGGCGTTAAAGACGAAGGCCGCGACACCTACGATCTGGCCAGCGATGAACGAGACCGCGAGATCAACTTTATCCTGAATGACCGGGAACGTGAAAAGCTGCACGCCATTGACGAGGCGCTGCAACGCATTAAGGAAAAAACCTACGGTCTCTGCGAGACTTGTGAAGGAGAAATTCAGCTGGGCCGCTTGAGGATTCTCCCGTTTACGCGCCTGTGCGTTCGTTGCCAGGAAGAAAACGAGCGAGAAAGCAAACGCCAGAAAAACGTCGAGGAAGAGCGTGGCTATCGCCGCTTGGTCATGAATGACATAGAAGAAGAAGGGTTTTAAAGCCGCACTCGCCGCTCTCTCTGACTTAATAAACCGTTTTTTCGAATCGTCCAAACAGAAATGGGCTTGCCTGGGGGAACCGGGACAAGCCCATTTCTTGTTTGGGTTTGGTGGAGACTTACTCGCCCTTGGCGGGTGTAAATTCAATCTTGCTCAAAAAGTTTTTGTCGCCTTTTTGCACGTATTCAACTCTGGCGGAAGAGCCCAAGCCGATATCTGACATTTTAGCCTGGCTCTCTTTGAGCTCAATCACTTTGGTCTTGTTGGTATAATCCAGCGTAACCAGCTTGCCCTCTTTGGTTACTACAATCATGTAATTCTTTTCAGTATCCAGTAAACCGATATCGCCGCTTACCTTTTCAGCTTTGGCTTTTTCCGCTTTTTTCTCTTCAGCCTTCTTTTCTTCGCCCTTTTTTTCCTGGGCCACGACCGGTGTCATAACAGCGACTCCGAGCAAAATGGCAATTCCGGCCACCAGTTTAGATTGCGTATTCATTTGGTCGACTCCTCCCTAATTCGTAAAAAGCGCCTTAGCGTGGATGAGCCGGCAGTTACTCGCCCTTCGCCGGCCTAAACTCCAGATTTGTCGCGATGTTTTTCTCCCCCGATTTTTCGTAGACCACTACGGCCGAAGAGCCCAAGCCGACGTCGGCAATTTTCGCAGGAGTCGGATCAACCTGGGTAGCCTTCGTCTTGGGATCAAAATCGATGGTAACAAGTTTTCCTTCCTTGGTGACGAGGATCATGTAGTTCTTTTCCGTGTCGAGCAGCCCGACATCGCCGGCCACCTTGGTCGCCTTCGCTTTTTCAGCCGCTTTTTCCGACTTTGCCTCGGTCTTGGCTTCGGCTTTAGCCGCGGGAGCAGGAGCCACTGGAGCAGTTTTCGCCGCCGGAGCCGGTTTAGCCGGCATGTCGTCCTGCGTCGAGCACGCGGAAAGAGCCAGCAAAGCTGAAACCGAACCGATTGTGGCTAGCGCAAAAACGTTTTTCATCGTACCTCCGTGAAGAGCAAATTCCCCTATGAATTGTTTAGGAAATTATCCCGACACTTGTGGCATCTCAATACGCTTTGCGTTGTATTTTCGGTCAATGAATGGTTAGATTATGCAGCTTTTTAGGACCAGGGTCTTAGAGGGTGGTGATCATTCTTGCCATGAAAGACGGATTTCATATATTTTACGTTCAAATATTTTACGTTGGCAACTGAAACATCCAGGGAGACAGAATATGGTTCCGATCAAAGTCGTAGTCGCGGATGATCACACTTTATTCCGCGAAGGTCTTAAAAAGATCTTATCTTTGGAGAAAGACATTCTGGTGGTCGGAGAAGCGGCCCGCGGCGATGAGGTGATCAAGACGGTCGAGCGCAACAAGCCGGACGTCTTGCTTTTGGATCTTCGCATGCCGAAAGGTGACGTCGTTCAGACTCTCTTGGATGTCAAGGAACGAAGTCCCGCGACCAAAGCGATGATTTTAACTGCCTACGCCGAGGAGGAAAGCATTCTCAACGCCGCCAAGGGCGGTGCGAGAGGTTACTTGCTTAAAGGCGCTGATTTCACGACACTGCTGCAAGCGATCAAGAAAATCAATAGCGGAGGACTCTGGATCGACAAAGATATACCCACAGGCGATATCTTTGAAGAAATCGCACTCGGCCAAATGGAATCCTTTACCACTGTCGAACGCGGCGATGCCTGACTCCTGAACTTGGCGTAACCAGCCGCGTCCGGGATCGGAAAACGGACGGCCAGAATGATTTCATCGGGCTCCAGCGCCGTTTGAAACATCGCCGTAAAAAAGCTGTCGGCGGCAATCTCCCGACGATCGGTCACGATCGTCGCGCCAAGGCCAACGGCAGCAGCCGGATAGTCGGCTGAAGGGTCGGCGTTGGCCATCGATCCGCCGATGGTGCCGCGATGCCGGACCTGAGGATCGCCGATCAGCCCGGCGAGCGTGGCAAGAGCGGGGATAGCAGCCTTGATCTCAGCCGAAGCAGCGACATCCGCATGCGTCGTCATCGCGCCGATGGTCACGCTGCCGCCACCGACGGTCATTGCGGTCAGCCCCGGCAGCCCTGCCAGATCAACAATAGCGGTTGGCGCGGCAAGCCGCATTTTCATGGTTGGCAGCAGGGTCATACCGCCTGAAAGGGGGCGGTTCTCGCCATGCGCCGCCAGCAGAGCGACCGCCTCGGACACTGTTGATGGCTTGTAGTATGAAAAATCCTTCATGGCTTGCTCCTATTCGGCTGCGCGCAGCTGATTGGCGCTATTGTGAATGATGCGCCAGATGCGGCTTGGCGTTGCCGGCATATCGACATGACTGACGCCGAGATGCGACAGCGCGTCGACCACGGCATTGATCACCGTCGCGGGCGACCCGATGGTGCCGACTTCGCCGCAACCTTTGACGCCGAAGCTGGTATGCGTGCACAGCGTCGAAAGGGTGACGATTTCCATATTGGGCATGTTGTCGGCGCGCGGCATGCAATAGTCCATGAATGACGCTGACAGCATCTGGCCGGATGCTTCGTCGTAGACGCAGTTCTCGAACAGCGCCTGGCCAACGCCTTGCGCGATGCCACCGTGCAACTGCCCTGCCACGATCATGGGGTTGATCACGGTGCCGATGTCATCCACCGCGACATAGGATACGAGATCGACCGAGCCGCAATCCGGATCGATCTCGACTTCGGCGATATGTGCGCCGCCGGGATAGGTGAAATTCACGGGATCATAGAACGCCTGAGCTTCCATGCCGGGCTCAAGCACATCGACCGGAAAATTCACCAGGCCATAGGCCGCGCCGATCACGTCGCCGAACGATTTCGACCGGTCGGTACCCTGCACGGCGAACGTTCCATTCTCGAAGACGATGTCCGCCTCACCCGCTTCGAGCATATGCGCGGCGATCTTGGTGCCTTTCGCGATGATCTTGTCGGTGGCCTTGGATAGCGCGGTACCACCCACGGCCAGCGATCGCGAGCCATAGGTCCCTAATCCGAACTGCACCCTGTCGGTGTCGCCGAATACGATCTCGATCTTGTCGGCGGGAATAGACAACTTTTCCGATACTATCTGCGCAAACGTCGTCTCATGGCCCTGGCCGTGATTGTGTGTCCCGATCAGCACCGTAACATCGCCGGTGACGTGGACCCGCACCGTGGCGCTCTCGAAGATGCCGGCACGGGCGCCGAGCGACTGGACAATGCGGGACGGCGCCAGACCACATGCCTCCACATAGGTGCAGAGACCGATGCCGCGCAGCTTGCCGCGCGACTTGGATTCCTCCTTGCGCTTGGCAAAGCCATTCCAGTTGGAGACCTCAAGCGCTTTTTCGAGGCACGCCTTCGGGTCGCCGCTGTCGTATTTGACGATCACCGGCGTCTGATAGGGATATTGCGACGCGTCGATCATATTTTTGCGCCGGATTTCGGCCTTGTCGATCTTCATCTCACTGGCCGCGACATCGACAAGGCGCTCCAGCAGGAAGGTCGCCTCGGGACGGCCGGCACCGCGATAGGCGTCGACCGGTACGGTGTTGGTGAACACGCCTTTGACTTCGCTATGGATCGCGGGCGTGGTGTAGACACCCGCCAGCAGCAATCCCTAGAGATTGGTCGGGATGTTCGGGCCGAACGTCGACCGATAGCCGCCCATGTTGGCGATAGTGCGTACCTTCAGGCCGAGAAACCTGCCGGTTTCGTCCAGCGCCAGTTCCGCTTCACTGACATGGTCGCGTCCATGGGCGTCCGACAGAAAACCTTCGCTCCGTTCGTTGACCCATTTCACCGGACGCCCCACCTTGCGTGAGGCCCAGGTGGTGATGATCTCCTCGGCGTACAGGAACTGTTTCACACCAAAGCCGCCGCCGACGTCGGGCGCTACGATGCGCAGTTTATGTTGCGGGATGTTCAACACGAAATTTCCCATCAACACCTTCACCACATGCGGGAACTGGCTGGTGGTCCACATCGTGTAGTGATCGCGGCCGGCATCGTATTCCGCCACGGCCGCGCGTGGCTCCATCGGATTTCCAACCAGGCGATTGTTCACCAGGCTGATCTTGGCGACATGCGCCGCGTTCCTGAACGCGGCTGCTGTCGCCTTTGCATCGCCGCACTCCCAGTCGAAGCAGGTGTTGTCAGGGATGTCGTCGAACACCGCGGCGGCGCCGGGCGAATCGCGTCAAGCACGCCGACCACGGCCGGCAATACTTCATAGTCGACCTCAATCGCGTCCGCCGCTTCGCGCGCCTGCTCAATCGTATCGGCGATCACGAACGCCACCGCGTCGCCGACGCATCGCACCTTGTCGATCGCCATCGCCGAACGCGGCGGTTCCTTCATCGGCGTGCCATCGGCATTGCTGACGCCCCAGGCGCAAGGCAGACCGCCGACCTTGTCCGCGGCGAGGTCCGCGCCGGTGTAGATTGCCGCGACGCCAGGCAGCGCGGCAGCGGCCTTGACGTCGATACTCTTGATCACCGCGTGCGCGTGCGGCGAGCGCAGGAATACGCCCATCGCCATATCCGGGCGCTTGATATCGGCGACGTAGTCGCCCTTGCCGGTAATGAACCGGCGGTCTTCCTTGCGGAGGATCGAGGCGCCAATGCCTGTATGAACATTCATGATCAGCCTCCCGCCTGGGTCAGCATGGCGGCCGCGCCGGCAAGCACGGCCGCGACGATGTTCTGATAGCCGGTGCAGCGGCAGATATTGCCTTCGAGCCAATGCCGCACGTCGCTTTCAGTGGGATTTGGCGTCTTCCTGGCGAATCAACCGCGCTCATGATCATGCCGGGCGTGCAGAAGCCGCACTGCAGCCCGTGATTATGATGGAAGGCCAGTTGCATCGGATGCAGGTCGGCATCGGCTGTCCTTGCCAGGCCCTCGATCGTCGTGACCGACTTGCCGTCAACCATGACCGCCAGCAGCGTGCAGCTCTTCATCGAGACGCCGTCGATATGGACGACGCAGGCGCCGCATTGGGAGGTGTCGCAACCGACATGGGTGCCGGTGAGATTGAGGTTCTCGCGAAGGAAATCGGACAGCAGCAGTGACGGCGGAGTATCTGCCTTCACTTTCTTTCCATTGACCGTCATCTCGACATTCATGCGCGTTTCTCC
>CAWBAP010000003.1:0-107127 GCA_963786845.1 uncultured Thermoleophilaceae bacterium | reverse complement strand
ACAAACGCCCAATGCCGTTGCGTCCACAACGCATAGACCGCAATGAGTTCCGCGACATCGCACAGCTGCAGCGGTATTGACGTGTCAAGGACGGGGCTGAGCAGCTTGTACGTCAACGCCACCAGGAACATCGCCAGGATGACAACCGCAAAGCCCCGGCTGAAGAGTCGAGCCTGCGCTTCGGTCTGCCGGCGTCCGCCCCAAACGAGCAGTGCAGCGCCGATTGCGAACACAGCCAGCACGATCAGATGCGACGGCCCGTAGGCCGTGAACTCTCGTTGTGCCGCCAATAGCTCCATCAGGTCCCCTATCTTTCAGAAACCCTATTGCCTCAAGCCCGCAATGGCTCGACTTGTCGCAGATCGTGCCTGCTCGGATGCCTTCTGCACTGACGAGGCGTCGTCAGCTCCGTCTGCCGGTTCGTATCGCAGCATGGTGACCTCATGGTCGGGATAGTCGAAGAAGACGGGCCTGACCCGCATACCGATCCGCAGGTCGGCGGGATCCACGTTCACCATCTCGGTGGAAAAGCGTGGCCCCTCGTCCCATTCGACGATCGCCAGTAGTTGCGGCACCGCGTCGGCGAAATGCGGCCCGACGGGCCGGCGGGCGACGGTGAAGGAGTACAGGGTGCCCATCCCCGAGATCTCCCGCCACTCGAGATCGCCGGCCAGCGTGCGCGGGGCACGCACCCGCGGATAGAACACCCAAGCGTCAGTGGACGGCGAGTATTGGATCCGGATGCGATGCTCCGACAAGGCCTCCCAGAATGGCGCGGTGGTAGGCGTTTTCACCGGCATCGGTCGTTCGAAGGTTGTCATGTGATCAATCTCCCTCGAGGATGAGCGTCGTCTGCTCGGACAGGATTCCTCCGTTGCCGGAGACGAACGCCCGGTGGCAGTCGGAGACCTGTGACTGACCCGGCTCGCCCCATGATCTGTCGGGTGGCATCGCATACGTGGTGCATGCCACCTGCGAGCCCTGCCTGACCGAAACCGAGCTGACCGCCCGCGGTGTTGAGTGGGAAGTCGCCGCGGAACGTCAGGTCGTGGTCGGCGACGAATGCCATGCCCTTGCCCTTTTCGCAGAACCCGGCGTCCTCGAGGCTCAGCAGCACCGTGATGGTGTAGCAGTCGTAGATCGACACCATGTCCATGTCGGCGCGCTGCAGATTGGTCATGCCGAACGCGGTGTCGGCCGCCTTGGTGATCGGCGTCTGCAGAAGATCCTGCGCGTAGGTAGGGGTCTTGAACGGGACGTGTTCGCCGAATCCCTTGATCCACACGGGCCGATTGCGTGACCGCTTGGCGATGTCGGCGTTGGTCACCACGACGGCCGCCCCACCGACGCACGGCATGACGATCTCCAGCATGTGCAACGGGTCCGCGATCACCGGGCTGGCGATCACGTCCTCGACGGTCAGCGGCTTGTCCTTCCAGATGGCGCCTTCGGTGTGATTGGCGTTGAACCGCTGATCCACCACGATCTTGGCCATGGCACGCTCGTCGTAGCCGTAGACCGCGCCGTAGCGCTGGGCGACCTGCCCGTACGGGCCGTTCTGGCCGAGGTTGCCGTAGGGATCTCGAATTCGGCTTGGGGAGAACCGTATTGGTTGCTCGACGAGCCGAAGAACACCGCGTCGACCAGCTGCTTGGGTTTCTTCTCCGACATATGGGTGATGTAGCGTGCGGGCACCGTACAGAGCACGACGTCACACAGCCCCAGCTCGATGGCCGCGGCGGCGCGCCACACCATCCCGGCGGCGCTGGCGCCACCCAGGTCGACCAGTTCGGCGAAGTTGGCGTCTACGCCGAGGTATTCGGCCACGGTGGACGGTACGAAGATCTCCGACTCCCCCAGGTGTGAGGTGATGATCCCGTTCACCGACTCCGCGGGAACGCCCGCATCCTCCAGGGCGGCGGCGGACAGCTCGGCCCACTGCTCGAGCGTGAACGGCGCCGGGCGCCGCCTTGTTCATCCGTTCCGGCGGCAGCTCGACATAGCCGACGATCGCCGCTTCTCCACGTAAACCCATGCTGTGTCCTAATTCTCGCTGCTCTCGGCCTTCACTTACGGGGCAGGCCCATGATCATCTGCGCGATGATGTTGAGCTGGATCTGTCGGGTGCCGCCGCCGATCAATTCGGCGGGCAGCCGCAGGTACGGTTCGACGACTGCCGGTTCTGATCTCTCGACCATCGCGAGCGGACCCGCCAACTCCAACGTGGCCTTGAACGTTCGACGCAACATGATGCTGGTGGCCACCTTGGCGATGCTCGAGGCGGGCCCGGCGCTTTGTCCGTCGAGCAGCCGGATCGTCTCGCGCACGCCGAGCGCCTTGATGGCATTGGTGTACGCGTCCAGTTCTCCCAGCGCGCGTACGACGGCATCCTGATCCGGGCCTGCTTGCGCGGCGAGAGTCCGCAGGGCACCCGCGCGGTCGATGTTCACGTAGCGCACCGATCGCGACCCGCTCCTGGGCCATCGTCGCGATCGCCAGACTCCACCCGTCTGTCGGTCCCCCGAGCAGCATCTCGTCGGGTACGAATACATCGGCGAGGAACACCTCATTGAAGTGCGGGTCCCGGTCCGCCGTCTTGATCGGCTGGATCTCCACACCGTCAGCGCGCATGTCGATGATGAAGTAGCCGATGCCCTTGTGCTTCGGCGCGTCAGGGTCGGTCCTGGCCAGCAGCGCGCCGTAGTCGGCGTATTGCGCCGACGACGTCCAGATCTTGTGGCCGTTGATTCGCCAGCCGCCATCGACTTTCACCGCACGTGTGCTCAACGCCGCGAGATCGGATCCGGCTCCGGGTTCACTGAACAGCTGACACCAGAGCAACTCGCCGCGTTGCGTCGGCGGAATCAGTTGCTGCTGAAGGTCTTCCGATCCCGAGCTGATGAGCGACGGCAGTATCCACTCGGCGATATTGAGGGACGGCCGCACCAGGTCGGGCCGTTTGGCGAATTCATCGTCGATGATCAGCTGCTGCAGCGGCGTCGCATCCACGCCCCATGGTCGCGGCCAGTGGGGCGCCATCAGTCCGGCATCGGCGATCAGCGTGCGCTGAGGCCCGCTGGCCAGGTGGTCGTAGTCCCCCAGCGGGCTCGGCTTGTCATTGACCAGTTGCAGCGCCTGGTCCAGCAATGCGGCAATCCGGGCGCGGAAGTCCGCTTCCGCGTCACCGAGTTTCACCGTCATGTCACGAACATGCGTCCGGCTCAGCTCACCCAGTCGGCGTGACCAGCCGGTGATCGGTCCCATCGATGCGGCCAGACTGGTGGCGCGCCGCCAGTACAGGTGCACGTCGTGTTCCCAGGTGAACCCGATGGCGCCGAACATCGTCAGCGCATCGAGCAGCAGTTCGGGAGCCGGAGCGACGGCCATGACGGCGGCAGCCGCGGCGGCCAGTTGGCGCTGCTCCGGCGCTTCGTCGACGGCGCGCACCGCGTCCCACGCTGCCGCCGTGGCCAATTCGCTGTTGACAAGCAGCATCGCCGCTTCGTGCTGAAGCGCTTGGAAGGTGCCGATGGGCTTGCCGAACTGCTCCCGCGTGCGCAGGTGTGCGGTCACCGCATCCACGGCCCATCGCAGTGTTCCGGCAGAAGCGCATGCCGACAGCGCGACGGCGATGTCCCACGCCGCATCGTCGTCGATACCGTTGAGCACCAGCGCATCCGGTACGTCGTGGCCATCGAGATGCAGGACCCCGACGTCGATGGTGAGGTCGGTGCCATCACGCGCCTCGATCGCCGATGCGACGGCCGGATCGACGACGAACCACAACGTCTCGCCATCGTCGCGCTTCGCGGCCGCCAGGATCACACCGGCCGAGCGCACCCCGAGGACGTCGCCCGACGACCCGGTGACCCGCCATCCACCGTCGGTGGCGGTCGCGCGCAGGTTGCCGGTTCCCGGCAGTGCGACGGTGGCCGTACTCCCCGGCAGCGAGATCGCTCAGCAGCTTGTCGGCAGCCGGCACGTTCGTCGCCGACCGAGAGCACGACCGCGCCGGTGATCACGGTCGGCAGCAGCGGCCCGGGCAGTAGAGCGGTGGCGGCAGCCTCTATGACGCAGGCCGCGTCGGCCAGCGAACCGCCTTGTCCGCCAACGGCGTCGGGCAGGTGCACCGCGTGAAAGCCTTGTGCGACAAGGTCATCCCACCACTTGGGCAGTGTTCCGTCTGCGAGCGCGTCGAATGAGCCGCGGGTCTGGTCGACGGCAGCATGCCGAGCCGCGAAGCGGCCGACCGCCTCTTCCAGTTGGAGCTGCTCCGGGGTGAGCCCGATGGGCACCGTCACGCCGCCTTTCGTCCTAAACAAGACGGACCGTCTCGTCTTGTGGCAGACTACGGGTTGTCCGACGCACCGGCAAACCGAGGATGCGCCACATGGTCCGCCCCGCCACGGCTCCGCGCCGCCGCAGCGAGAAGTCACGCGTGGCGATCGTCACCGCAACGCGCGAGTTGCTGCTCGAGCGTGGGTTCGACGGGACGAGTATCGAGGCCGTGGCCGCCCGCGCAGGCGTCGGCAAGCAGACCATCTATCGCTGGTGGCCCAGTCGCCCCGCCCTGGTGGCCGACGTCCTGCTCGAAGATGCCGACAAGATCATCGCTCCGGTCACACACACTGACGACCTGGTCGACGATCTCGTCCGGTGGACGGGCAAGCTCGCCGCGACGCTGACCACCGAACGCGGTTCGGCCATGCTGCGCATCCTCACCGTCGCCTGCATGGAGCACGAGGACACGGCGATCAGGCTGCGGGCGGGATTCAGCGCACCGCTGCTGGAAAGCGTTCGGGAGCGGTTACTCGCGGATGGCGTCGACGAAAGCATCGCCACGTCGGCTGCCGACGCGATCGTCGGGGCGGTCGTCTACCCGATCCAGTCCGAAGGTCGCGCCTACGGTCGAAAGCGGGCCGAATCGACCACGCGCCTCATCATCGCGGGTCTGAACTGTGACCGACGCTAACGGTTGATGCTCGCTTTGGTCACGAACGATGACCGAGGATTCTCATCCGGCGACGTCAGTGATTGGATCGGCAGAGTCGCCTATGTCGTCGACGGCCCGGAGGTTATATGGGCTCGCTGGGAACAACTCGTTCTTCTGCTTGTGGCGGTCGCGTGCCACCGCTGCGCTGTGCGGCTTCGTCGCTTCGCGTGGTTGCGCGGCGAAAGAAGCAGCGCGCGCGGCGATTCTTCATCGTCGGGCTTCTTCTTTGGATTCACCGCGGGAGTGGTCGTCCGCCGAAGGTGGCGCGAGATCGGTCGTCTGGCCGTCCGCGCACTGAACTCCGCGGCGCGCCTAGTCGACTGGGCCGGTCGCCGCCGCAGCTTCGCCGACTTCCGATGGCTTTGTTGACTGTTCGGCGTTAGCGCCGCCGATGAATTCGAGGCCGGCGTTGATCGCCGGGCGGTGACGCAGGATGCGGTAGTGCGCCAATCGTCCCAGCCCGCGGGTGGTCACCAGCCTCGCCCCTGGCCACACGTCGACGATCCGTCGGCTCATTTCGTAGGGGCTGTCGGGGTCATCGGGATCGTGCACGACCAGCAGCGGCGGCGGATCGTCGAGGGTAGTCGGCCACGGCGGCGATGTCGGTGTCGTACAGCGGCATCTTCAGCCGTCGGTCCAGGCGGCGGTGCAGGCCGCGGCGAATGCGCGGCCCGAACCCATGGCGATCCGCGAAAATGTCCAGATACCAAGAGAAGTCGCCCATCGGCGCCAAGAACACCAGGCGATCGACGCTGGCACCCCTGGCCACCGCCAGCGCGGCGGCCTTGGCACCGAGGGAATGCGCCACGATCGCGTGTGCGGGACCGTGCGTACGCACGAAAGCGCGTACCGCTTCGGCACATTCGACGATCGTCGTGCGTCCCGGCGCGAGATCGCCCGGCTCGGAGTCGTTGTGGCTGGGCAGGTCGAACGCGATGACCCGGTGCCCGGCCTCGACAAGGGGTTTGACGAAGACGCCGAGGTGCGCACGGCAACCGCCCCACCCGTGAACCAGATACACCGGGGGCCCTTCACCCCAGGACTCCCCGGCGATTCGGTGCCCGGACCAGGTGGCCTCGACGGGCTCGCCGGTGGGACGCCCGGGGGCATACGCAAACTCATCTCCACCGCAGGCGGGGTACACCAGAGCTCGATGGCCCACCTCGACCCGATAGCGGGCGCGAATCGCTCGAGCAGCCCGAGCGCGCGACGCACCCTCAGCTCGATCGGCGGCTCGACGCCAGAGCCCGCCTCGTCCCCGGGCGATGCCGGATTTCGCCGGCCATCAGCAGTTCCCCTCTACGTCCTCGGCGTATCTTACTCATGAGTAATATCCGTGAATACGGGTTCGCGGTCTAACCTGGCCTGGTGGACGTTCACAGCCAGGCACAACATCAACGTCGTGGGCGCCGAACACGGCCCGACGATCCTGTTGGTGCACGGCTTCGGATGCGATCAGAACCTCTGGCGGCTCGTCGTCGACCAGCTTGGAGTCCGACTTCCGGCTGGTCCTCATCGACCTCGTCGGGTCGGGATCGTCCGACCCAGGCGCGTGGGACGCGACCAAGTACTCCTCGCTGTCCGGCTACGCCGGCCGACATCCTGGACATCGTCGACGAACTGGATCTGCGGGACGTCGTATTCGTCGGGCATTCGGTGTCGGCGATGATCGGCGCACTGGCGACGATCACCGATCCGATCCGGTTCGCCAAGCTTGTCCTGCTGACGCCCTCCCCGTGCTACATCGACGACGGCGATTACCGCGGCGGATTCTCAGAAGGCCGATATCGACGAACTGCTCGAATCCCTTGATCAGAACTATCTGGGTTGGTCGCGGCGATGGCGCCGGTCATCATGGGCACCCCGGACCGGCCCGAACTTGCAGGACGAATTGGCCGACACCTTCTGCAGCACCGACCCGGAGCGCGCCCGGGTGTTCGCCCGCACCACATTCCTCTCGGACAACCGCGCCGATCTCGCCGCGGATACCGCTGCCCACGCTGGTGATCGAATGCGCGCAGGACGCCATCGCGCCGCGCGAGGTGGGCGCCTATGTCCACGCGCATATCCCGGCAGCCGGCTGGTCACCCTGGATGCAACCGGACACTGCCCGCATGTCAGCGCCCCGGAGGCCACCGCCTCGGCGATCGCGGCGTTCGCCCGCTCGACGTGACCGACCGCAGCGTCGAGGACTTCTGGGAACACGCTCCGAGCGGTCACGTCATCGCCACCCGGACGGACGCATCATCCGCGTCAACGCCACCCTGCCGCGATGGCTGGGATATGAGCCAAATGCGCTGTGCGGCAAGCCGTTCACTGATCTGCTGACAGTCGGTGGACGAATCCTCTACGACACCCACTTCGGACCGCTGCTGCAGGATGGGCGGCGATCTCAACGGTGTCACCGTGGACGTCGTGACCGCCGACGGAACTCGGCTGCCGATGTTTCTCACTGCGAACGTCAAGAGTCGACGCCGACCAGAAGCCGGAGCTGCTGCGGATCAGCGTCGTGGACGCCGCTGATCGCCGTGCCTACGAAGTCGAGCTCCTGGAGGCGCGCCAGCAGGCGTGAAGGAGCAAGGACGCGTCCGGGAGTTCGCCGAGACGCTGCGACGCGCGCTGCTTCCGCCAGTGCTGTCACCGCCGGACCGGCCTGGAGGCCGCCGACTACTACTACACGGCTTCGGTCGACGACGTGGGCGGCGACTTCTATGACCTCTTCCCGCTCTCGCGGACGACGTGGGGCTTCTTCCTGGGCGATGTCGCGGGCAAGGGTGTCGACGCCGCCGTGGTGACCGGATTGACCAGGTACACGCTGCGCGCCGCAGCGGTTTTCGACGACGACCCGGTAGCAAGTGCTGCACAACCTCAACACCGTCCTCAGCCAAGAACTCGGTGGCGAACGCAACCGGTTCTGCACTTTGATCTACGGGAAACTGACCCGGTGCGACAACGGATTTGACGTCCAGCTGGCCAGCGGCGGCCACCCGCCACCACTGCTGTTCTATGCCGACGGCAGCGCCTACTACGTCGATACCATCGGCGGCCAGGCCGTCGGCATCACGGATGAACCGCACTTCGTCGCCAGCCGTTCCATCTCGCCCCCGGCGACACCCTGGTGCTGTACACGGATGGCCTGACCGAAGCCAGTACCGGCGTCGGCCGCGAACGCTACGACGACGAGGGCGCGCTGCTCCGCTTCGCGAAGGCGCACTCTCCGACGACCGCGTCGGCCATCGTCGACGCCGTTTCTGGCCTACTCGAAGGCCTCGGCTCTGGCGTCCAGGATGACACGGCTGTACTGGCGCTCGGAGTCCCTCGGCGAAGTTGAGCTTTCTTCGGCCGTTGGCGGGACCAAACTTGCATTGATCGTTGCCATTTGTCGCCGCCGCCGTTTTCGCGTTGGCCGCGTGGGTATAGCAGCAGGAGTGACGGCGGTTGACGGTTGTGTCTGGAGGCGTCACGAGGCGGATGTCGGGGTGCAACCCTGACGTTGAGAAAACAGCGCAGCCTGGGGTTCGCCGTTCTTTGACCCCTCGACCGTGGGCGCCCATCCGAAGTCACGTGCACATGGTCCCTGACGGACCGATGTTTCAGCTGGTCAACGACGGGGTATAACCCTCCCGCAGGTTCAGATCCGAGCCGCATGCATCAGTTCGACAGCGCAGCGGATAGGGGCCTTTAGGGTGTCAGGACGAAGTTCGGAGTACAGGGATGTGACGGACATGTTCCGTCACCTCAGATCACTTGACGAAAAGTCGGTCGCCTTCCGCCGACACCGCGACGCGATTGTCGAACAGGCGCTCCCGGTCGCTGACCACATCGCACGTCGATTCATGAACCGCGGCGAACCACTCGATGATCTGGTGCAAGCCGCACGAGTCGGTCTGGTCAATGCGGTGAACCGTTTCGACGTCGAAACCGGATCTGATTTCCTGTCATTCGCGGTGCCGACGATGATGGGCGAGGTGCGTCGCCACTTCCGCGATCACGGGTGGGCGGTAAAGGTTCCTCGCCGCCTCAAGGATCTTCAGAAGCAACTCGTCCATGCCCGCGGTGAGCTGTCGCAACGGCTCGGCCGCGCACCGACGGCATCAGAGCTCGCAGATCATCTCGAGCTCGATCGTGAATTGGTCGTCCAGGCGTTGATCGCCGGCAGCAATTACTCCACACGTTCTACCGACATGCAGGCCGGGGCGGATGGCGAAACCCGTTCGCTGGGCGAGACATTCGGCGATGTGGACCACAACCTGGACAATGTGCTCGACGTTGAAACGGTACGTCCGCTGATCGCCGCCCTACCTGAGCGCCAGCGCAACGTGCTGATGCTGCGATTCTTCGAGAATATGACCCAAACCCAGATCGCCGAACGCATCGGCTGCTCGCAGATGCACGTCTCGCGTCTCATCGCGCAGGCCCTTCGCACATTGCGAGATCAAATCCGTGATCCCGACCTCGCTGCGGCAGCCTGACGCCGCAGTTATATGTCCGCAGAATCAACATCACACCGACAAAGCGTTTCGGATGACTGCACCAGCGGTATCCGGATCAACAAGGGCTCGATTCCGAGTCGCGATAAACCAAATTGAAGGGAACACATCATGGGTGCCGGAGACAAAGCAAGCAACAAGATCGACGACGCGGGCGGCAAGATCAAAGAGGGTCTTGGCAAGGTGACCGGAGACAAGAGCACCGAGAACGAGGGCAAGGTCGACCAGGCGAAGTCCAGCCTCAAGGACGCGGGCGAAAAGATCAAGGACGCGTTCAAGAACTAGACGCAGTACGAGTCGGCCCGCCATCCCTCACGGGTGGCGGGCCGATTGCTTGCCGAGCGTTCGGGATTGGCCTCAGACGGCAAGCAGTCGCTGGAAGAACTCTCGATAGCGCTGCAGCGCCAGTCGAAGATCCTCGGTGGAGGCCTGTTCGCCCCGAGCCCATTGCGCCTCGAGTCGCGAGCGCGCCTCAGAGAACGCCGCTGTCAGCTGGTCGACGACCTCCGCCACGAGAGTGTCAGCCTTCTGGACACAGTCGGCAGGATCGTCGACGAACACTGCTTGGATGTCATCCCACCGCGAGCGCAACCCGGAAGTATCTGCGGCGAAAAGCAATTCGTCGTCCGGCGGTTGGACTTCTGAGCTCTGCGGCACCGTCTCCGCTCGAGTCGACCCGACGTTTGCCATCGACGATTCATCGTCAACGATCGGCGCTCGCTGCGTGTGGCTGAGATTCATCGGCGCATCGGTCCGCGTGGGCTGAGCTTCGATCGGCGCATTGCCCGAGGCGGCCTCTTGGGTCCGGCCGACGAAAACTCCTGCGCGAGGCGACGGTTCCGCGTTCCGCGCCAGAGAACTCGGGCTGTGCGGGCCTTTGTGTCGGAGCTGTCATCCGCTCGTCGTGGGTTGTCATGCTGTCGCCTCCTTTGGTGTGTCCTGCTCGATTACGTGGGTCCGCGCCAAGCAACTGCTCGAAGAGCGCGCGGTAGTGGACGAACGCCTGGCGTTGCGCCTCTGTGCCGATGTCGGCCTTCTCCTGGGCCAGGTGAAGGGTGTGCGCGGCTCGGTAATGCTCCACCGTGTCGGGGTGATCGACCGAGATATCGGCCGCGCGTTGGTCGAAATCGTCGACGGGATAACCACGTTCGCGCATCACCTCGGTGACAAGTCGATCCGCGTCACCCACTGCCTCTGCCGGATCGTCGACGAACGACGCTGCATATCTGTCCACGTGCTGGGCATACCTTGGTGCGCTTCGGGTGTCAACTCGACGATGTCGAGTTTCTGCCGTTTCCGTTCACGGGCAACAAGCTCCTGCTCGGCGGCGCGCTGATCACCGGCGTCTTCGACGGCCCG
Organism: uncultured Thermoleophilaceae bacterium; assembly: GCA_963786845.1. GTDB lineage: Bacteria > Actinomycetota > Thermoleophilia > Solirubrobacterales > Thermoleophilaceae > JACVRW01. The sequence continues at coordinate 96,285 of CAWBAP010000003.1, read as the reverse complement.
TTCGTACTCCGCACCGAAGTGCTCTTTCAGCCGTCGGTTCTCCTGCGGCCGGTCACGGACACGACCGCGACCAATATCAGCGTCAACGCGATCAGAACGCCTGCTGCTATAAAGAACCAACTCCAGACGGGCATCTCTCCTACCTCCTTAAGAGGCGGATACCCGACCGTCACCTACGGAAACGTCAATTTCGCCACCGGCTGCCACCGCCTCGACTGAGGCTGGCCACCAAGGTCTATCAGCCCGCAGCCGCGACCACCCGATCCCCGGAGAGGAGCGGTTCCAACTCGCGATGGCTCGGCGATGACAAACGCGCCGATCAAGAACGTGCAGTAGACAAGCTGATTAGTGCAGCAATGGCTGCGGCGCGTCGCGGCGAGGGCCGAACTCGGCCTCGTTTCATTCGTTGCCCAGCACGGTCCGCGATCGCGGTCACCAATCCGCGCCGTCGGGTACCGAACTCGTGTGTTCCGCGGATCTGGGCAAGCATCGGCACGTCGCGGAACTTCTCCTCGGACGCCGTCTCGGGCGCATCGTCGGAGGTCGCCGTCAGGAAGCGATCCGGTAGGGACAGCTTGCAGATCGTGCGAACGGTGTGCCAGAACTGACGAATCAACGGTCCGGTCGTGTAGGGCAGGTCGTATTCCGCCAACAGCGCCTGGACTCGCGCCGAGATCTCGGGGAGCCTGTTGCTCGGTAGATCCGGGAACAGGTGATGCTCGATCTGGTAGCAGAGGTTTCCACTCATCATCCGCAGGACGGGGCCCGCATTGAAGTTCGCGGTTCCGAGCATCTGCCGCAGATACCATTCCGGCTTCGTCTCGTTCTCCACGGCTTCGGGAGTGAATTTCTCGGCGCCATCGACGAAGTGCCCACACACGATCACGATGTAGGCCCACCCGTTGCGGAAACCGGCGGCGACCAGATTCGCCAAGAACGTCCGGAGAAAGCGACGTCCGCTGAGCGCCGGGTAGAAGAGATAGTCCTTGGCGGCCTGGCGACCCATCTTGCGGAGCATGGCGCGCTTCAGCTCGGCCTTTTCCTCTTCAGTCGCCTGATCCCGTTGTTCTGCGGCCAGGTTGTGCAGCGCGATGCCCCACTCGAAGACGACCGACAGGCCGACCGCCCGCAATGGAGCCCACAAGTAACCCGGCTTCCACTCCTGGTCACGACTGACGCGTATGACGCCGAAGCCGAGGTCGTCGTCCATGCCGATCACATTGGAGAAGACGTGGTGGCGGTAGTTGTGGGAGTAGCGCCACTGCGACGACGGGCTCACCATGTCCCACTCCCACGTATTGGAGTGGATCTCTGGGTCATTCATCCAATCCCACTGTCCGTGGGTGATGTTGTGGCCGAGCTCCATATTCTCGATGCACTTCGCCGCGAGCAGCCCAAGCGTGCCGGCCGCCCATCCGGCCTTGCCCCTGCTGGCGAAGATCGTCAGCCGGGCGGCGACTTCAAGGCAACGTTGAAAACGTATGACGCGCTTGATGTATGCGCGGTCGTCGGCGCCCAGCGACGCCTCGATATCACGACGGATCTCATCCAGCGACGACGCGAGGGCCTCCACGTCCGCTTCGCTCAGGTGGGCGTATTCAGCTACTTCTGCGATGGCAACGCTGCATCACATCCCATCGGGAGATGGGATGCCGCCGCAGAGAAGACGCCGGGCGATGCGGGCTGAATTCTCCGTGAGAGACGGTGCCGGCGAGAGAGCCGCGCAATGGCACACTCCGTCCCGGGTCACGGCGACGTCTTCACCGTGGATGGCTCAATGTAGCCATAGCGACGCCCCACTGCACAATCGGGACGCTAGAGGCCCGATTTGGTAGCTGTATCGGGACGAATTGGCATCCAAACCGATATGCGCGCGTCTCAGGTCGCGAATCTGCATTCGTCCGCCGTCGCTGACGGCCGTCATTGACAGTCGTCATTGACAGTCGTCAGCCAATTGTCGTACTGTGCGGATATGTCGTCACCGACCATCACAGCTGGCCATTCATCGCCGACGGTGAGTGCGCGAGAGGCAAAACGTCTTGCCACGCGGGCCAGATTGTTCGACGCCGCAGTTGCAGAGATCGGGCGGTCCGGACTTGCGGGTGCGGACGTCAGCACGATCGCTGCAGCCGTCGGGGTGGCAAGGGGAACGTTCTACTTCCACTTCCCCACCAAAGAACACGTCGTCGTCGAGGCGGAGCGAGCCGAAGAGGCCAAGATCGTTGCCCAACTCGGCGCAAGACGGTCGGAGTTGAAAGATCTGCGGTCGATGCTCTCGGAATTGGTCCGCGAGGTGCTGGCCGCCGAGCACCGCATGGGACCTGTCATCTTTCGCGACATGTTGGGGTTGCACTTCTCATCGACCCGTCCCGTGGAGGACGAATTGAGTGAACATCCGCTGGCGGACTTCGTCATAGACGCGATCGCCAAGGCCCAACACGCGGGACAGGTGGCAGTCGACGCAGACGCGGGTGAACTCGCGGTGTTCTTTCTCACCGGGCTTTTCGCATTGCTAACCACCGACACGAGCGCGCCCAGTGCTCGTGCGGCACTTATGGACCGATACGTGAAGACGATCGTTTCAGGAATGGAGTCACGATGAACGACACCGGCATTGAGGGCTACCGCGTCTTCTTGGAGCGCCGCGATGGTGAAGCCGACTTGTTGAACAGACGGTTGGAGCGCCGCGAGGAATTCTTCGGTGATCTCGAGTCGAACCCCGTGCGGTCGGCACATCCGGCGGACCGCGGGGTCTTCGCGCGGAATCTGCGCCGACGCGTGCCCGAGCCGGACGTGGACCGAAAGATGCTCTTTCTCTTGGCCACCGCCAAACTGAACCAGGCCGAGCGGTTCGGCGTAGGTCTCGGCGAGACGTACGGACTCAACAGTGGCGATGACCTGCCGCCCGAACGGGTTTACCTCGAACTCGAGGAGCACTATCACACCCGGTTGTTGGCGTATGTGCTCGATATCTTCGGTCTGCCGTTCCAGGTGGTTGCGCCGCCGTTCGTGTTGCGCCAGTTCGTGAAGATCGGTGTGTTTCTCCCTGAGCGACTGGGGTTCATGTTCGTGGGCGCGGCGGAAATGGCGGGCTGCGTGATGTTTGACGAGCTGCGCCGGGTCGGCATCGAGCTGTTCGCAGACGAACCAGAGGTTGCCGCACGCATCGAGCAGCTCTACAGCGAGATCCTCACCGACGAAGTCGGCCACGTCGGCTACTGCGCTGCCCGCTGCACCCCGACGGAGCGAGCGCTGATGCGACGGCTTTACCCGCGCATCGCACGCCTATTCGCGCGCCAGACCTACGAAATCAGCCTTCTCACCGATCGCGAGAAACTTCACGCCCGCCTTGACCGGCCATTCGATGTCGAGGAGCTCACTGCTGGGCTTTCGAACGAGACGTTCCTCGCCGCCCACCCCTGATCTCACCGCAAGGTGGTGGCGATGTGAATCTCCGACGTCAGGGTCTGATGAATAGGGCAGCGCCCGGCGATCAGCAGTAGCCGTTGCCGTTGAGTGTCGTCGAGATCGCCGATCAGCTCGATGTCGAGATCGATGTGATCGATCATTCCGATGCGCGTTTCGCAGTCCGCACAATCTTCGGCGTGAATACGAGAGTGCCGCAACGTGACTCGTACCTGCTCGAGTGGCCAGTCCTTGCGCCTGGCGTATATCCGCACCGTCATGGAGGTACAGGCGCCGAGCGCTCCTAGCAGCAGATCGTAGGGCGTCGGTCCCGCATCGTCGCCGGTAGGCCGCGGCTCGTCGGACAGCAGTTCATGGTCCCCGATGGTGATCCGTTGGGTGAATGTTCCCGTGCCCGTCCCGGCGACGACGACGGTGCCTTCTGACGATTCCGCGTCGCCTGCAGTCTCCGGTGTTGTCATGCCGACCTCCTTGGCGATTCGAACCGGAGCGCCTCGGCGCACCAGTGTCGATCCTCGACCTTATCGGCCGGCAGAGGCGGCATCGGGTCCTTTCGATTCGCCACTGCCACACCTGCTGCCGAGAGTCACGGCGCCGGGTCCAGAATGAGCGGATGCGATTCGGAAACTTCATGGCTCCCTTCCACCCAACCGGACAGAATCCGACGCTCGCAATCGAGCGAGACCTCAAACTGATCGCGGCGATGGACGAGCTCGGATTCCACGAGGCGTGGATCGGCGAGCACCATTCCGCCGGGTTCGAGATCATCGCGTCACCGGAGGTGTTCATCGCCGTCGCCGCCGAGCGAACCAAGCACATCAAGCTCGGCACCGGGGTCAGCTCACTCCCGTACCACAACCCGTTGATGCTCGCCGATCGCATGGTGCTGCTCGACCACCTCACGCGAGGCCGGGTCATGCTGGGCTGTGGGCCAGGACAGCTCACGTCGGACGCCCACATGCTGGGGATCCCGGCGGATGAGCAGCGTCCGCGCATGGAGCAGAGTCTTGACGCGATCATGCGGCTGCTTCGTGGTGAGACCGTCACCATGGAAGCCGCCGGCTTCACCCTTCAGGACGCGCGGCTGCAGCTGAAGCCTTACAGCGACCCCTGCTTCGATGTCGCTGTCGCGGCGTCCTTCTCCCCCACTGGTCCACGAGGCGCGGGCAAGCACGGCATCGGAATGTTGTCGATCGCGGCGACCGCGAAGCAAGGAATGGATCTCCTCGCCCACCACTGGTCAACGTGGCAGGAGGTCGCCGCAGACCACGGCCATGTCGCCGACCGCTCCAAGTGGCGCCTAGTCGGCCCGATGCACCTCGCCGAGACTCGCGAGCAGGCCGAGCGCGACGTCGAATACGGCATCGCGGAGTTCTCGCGCTATTTCAGTCACATCCTGCCTGCGGGTCCGGTCCAGGGCGATACCGCCGCGGAGATCATCGCCAACAACCGCGAGTCCGGTTTCGCGGTGATCGGGACTCCTGAGGACGCGGTGGCCAAGATCGAGGAGCTGGTGGAGGCAAGCAACGGCGGATTCGGTGCATTCCTCCTGTTCGACCACGACTGGGCCCCGCCAGCCGCGAAGCTCAAGAGCTATGAACTCTTCGCGCAGTATGTGATTCCGCATTTCACCGGCCAGCTCGAGGGGCCAGCTGCCTCCGCCGACTGGGTCATCGGAAGCGGGACCGAGTTCGTCGACCGTGCGTCCCACGCCATCGGTAAAGCAATCGAGGACCACGCGGCGGAGCGAGCGGCGCGTCCTGCCACCTAGATCGATGACGTTCGCTGTAACGGCGAAGAAAGCTAAGTACGTTCGAATTGACGGCCCCCTCGGCAGCGAGGGGGCCGTCTTTCGTTCGCGGATGATTCCGGGGACGGCACAGCCGCATTGCTTTTCGCGCCTAGCGATACTGACCTCACGGGGCCGTGCTGATCACCGATGCCGGTCAAGGTGTGGCGCGGACCGGCGGCGCCGTCGCGAGTTCTCCCTTGCGCTCTCATCGGAGCGCGTGCGTCTTTCGCTGGTCACGGGCCTCGCGCCAGCTCGGATCGGCAATGGTTTTTGGGATCGGTAGCCCCTCAGACTCTATTTACTCATTGCCACGCCGCGAGGTGGCGCCATGACCCGCAGGAACAGGCACGACACGAAAGGAGCCAGCCATGAACACGCACGCCACTACTCACACCCCCGCCCAGCCGACGACGCCCGGGCAGCCGCTCGACTGGCCTCTACGCGCTGAAGCCGTGGTTCACCGGGCGGCTGACGCTGATCGTCAACGCCGCTGTGGCTCGGCAGATATCACCGGACGCCTTCACCGCCGCAGGCGTGGCCGCAGCCGGCGCAGCGGGAGTCGCAGTCGCGTTCGGCTGCTGGCCGCTCGCGGCGGTGTTCATGGTGCTGCGGCTGGCCGGCGCCAACCTCGACGGCGCGGTCGCCCGCGCCCGTGGAGTGAGCCGTCCGTGGGGCTTCGTCGTCAACGAGATCGGTGACCGCACCTCGGATCTGCTGGCCTTCGCCGGCTTGGCGGTGTGGGCGGCGCAGCAGCACGGCCCCGGCTTGAACTGGCTGTCATGGCCGGTGCTTCAGGTACTCCTGGCCGCCCTTGCCGCGACGCTGCCGACGTTCGCGTCGTTGGCCGCGGCAGCCGCGGGCGCGACCCGCCGCAACGGCGGACCGCTCGGCAAGACCGAACGTTGCCTATTCGTGGTGCTAGCCACCGCGTTTCCGGCGCTGATGCCTATCCTGATGGGACTGCTGGCGATCGGTTCACTGATCACCGCGGGGCTGCGATTGCGGGCAGCACACCGCGAGATGACGGTGCAGCTAACGGACGAACCGATCGCCGACCTCGTACCGTTCGAGCGCGTTTTCCGCGCCGAGGCAGCCTGACATGGCGATCATCGACGGGGTCATCGATTCGTACCTTTGGTTCGTTCACCTCGATCGCCGGATGCCACTCAATATCGACCTGGGCCCCCTGCACATCCACCTCTACTCCCGTGCAGTGTTTTTCATGTGGGTCACGGCGGCGATCCTGGCCCTCGCCGGCATCGCGGTGCTCGTCTCACGCAGGCCCGAGCTGGTACAGAAGTGGCGCACCTGGGTGCTGATCGCCCCGGTGGTCGGCTTTCCGATGTGGATCGGCGAAGGTACCACCGCTGGATTGGCCGCGGCGCTGGCCATTGTTGCGGTGGTCGAGTACGCACGACTGACGCAACTGGCGAAAGCAGACACTGCTGTGCTGGTGGCGCTGGCCGTGATGTACCCGCTGGCGGCCTGGCTGCGCCCGTCCCTGTTGCACCTCGCACCCGTCGTCCTGCTGCTGTGCGCGCTGCCGTCGGTGCTCGGTGGCGATGTCGAAAACGGAGCCAAGCGAAGCGCTTTCACGGCATTCGGGTCGGTGTGGATCTGCTGGTCGCTGTCGCACCTGGTGATGGTGTGGCCGGACTCGTTCCTGCTGTGCTTTGCCGTTGCGGCCACCGACGTAGCCGCGGGTGTGGCGGAAAGGGATTGCGCCGCATGGCATGGGCGCGCCGCCCGCTGTCCCCACTGAGCCCCAACAAGACAGTGGGCGGGTTGGTCGGCGCGATCATCGGGGCGTTCGTCATCCTCACGCTGTTGGGCACCATTTCGATCGGCCTGCTGATCGCCATCTCCATCGGTGGCGTCTTCGGCGACCTCCTCGAGTCGATGTTGAAGCGGCAGGCCCAGGTCAAGGATGCCGGTGACTGGCTGCCTGGCTTCGGTGGCCTGCTCGACCGGATCGATTCGCTATTGCTGGTCCTCCCGTTGGCGTACTTCCTAGGATGAGCGTTCAAATGATCTCTCCCACAGCGCCCGCGATCACCATCCGCTCCGGCGGTTGGCAGCGCACGTTCACCCCCGGTCACGACATCGTCGTCGGGCCTGATCTCCATGGCGACGTCCGCGTCCCCTCACCCCGGGATCTCCCGCTCGCATTTGATCCTGCGCTACCTGGACGGCGTCGTGGATGAGCGTGAGCCCGAGGTCGTCGAGGTCCACGGCGCCGTTGACGGTTTCCACACTGGCCATTCAGCACTCCTCCGGTCGCGTCCGGAGGAGAACCTAACCGTCCGCGCCCCGGCTACGCGTAGCGAGGGTGGTCGCTCTGAGCGCGACCGCGAGCGTCGAGCATCGTCCCGACGAGGATCCCGAGCGCCGTGATGATGAGCGCCACGAGCAGCCGGATCAGGATCGAGGCATCGAGCCCGTACATGAACAGCGCGTACAGGCCCAGCACGAGCGGGAACAGGAACGGCAGCCAGCGCCACTTGGGCGGTGCGGCATACCCGAAGCCGAGGCCGGCGAGGAAGAAGAGCAGATACGCGGTGATCCCCACGGGCGTTTCATTCCCCCGAGGGCAGAAGTTGAATCACGAGCTGTGAGGCGGGGCAGCCAGGACTCGAACCTGGAATCACCGGTTTTGGAGACCGGGGCGTTATCCAATTCTGCTACTGCCCCTCGGCGTGATCGTAGCGGCGAACTCGGTCTCAGTCCGTCCGGAACACGAGGGAACATATGTTCGTATGCGCACGTTCGGCGAGCGCCAGGAGGTCAACAAGTGGATCGCTCGCGGCGCCAGCGATTACGCGATCGCAGGCATCACCGGCATCCCGCGAAGCACTGTCCAGAAGTGGCGCAGGGACCCCACCCGCGGCCCGCGCAGAGCCCCGGCCGAGCAGCCTTGGCGCCCGCCGGACGCCGGCGCCTATGCGTACCTCCTTGGGCTCTACCTCGGAGACGGCTGCCTCGGGCCGAACGGCTCTCCCCTAATGATCGCGCTCGATGCCCGTTATCCCGGGATCGTCGACGCTGCGCAGGCCGTCGTCGAGGCGACGATCCCTGGCATCGCCGTCCGTCGATACCAACCCATTGAGAACCTCATGCGCTTGATCGCCTCTAGCCCGACGTGGCGTAAGGCCTTCCCACAGCACGGACCGGGGCGAAAGCACGAGCGCTCGATCGAGCTCGTCGATTGGCAGCGGGAGATCACTGCCGCCTTCCCACGCGAGTTCCTCCGCGGGCTCATCCACTCCGACGGGTGCCGCACCGTGAACCGCTTCAAGACGAAGCTGCCCAGCGGGCGCCTCGCGGCGTATCAGTATCCGCGTTACTTCTTCTCGAACCTGTCCGAGGACATCCGCGGCATCTTCTGCGAGCACTGCGAGCTGCTCGGGATTCGGTGGACGCAGTCGAATCCGAGGAACATCTCGATCTCGCACCGGAAGTCGGTCGCCCTGATGGACGAGTTCATCGGGCCGAAGTGGTGAGTCGTACAGTGCGCTCGTGAGCGTTTCGTCCACCGAGGTTGCCGTTGTGGGCGCGGGCATCGCGGGGCTTTCGGTGGGTTACGCCCTGCGAAGGCGCGGTGTCGATTGCCGGGTGTTCGAGGCCGCTGCGCCGGGTTCGGGGCAGTCGGCCGGGCGTACCAGGGTCTTTCGGCACGGGCATGACGACGAGCGGCTCGTTCGGCTGGCCGTGCGGGCGCGGGCCGAGTGGGAGCGGCTCGAGGAGGAGCTTGGCGTGTCGCTGCTGGGCCGGCAGGGGGTACTCATCTGCGGACCGAATGTCGCGGATCGGGCTGCCGCGTTCGATGCGGCCGGCGTTCCGGCGCGGCGTGTCGGGCGCGACGATCAGGTGGCGGCGCTACCGGTCCTCGCGCCACCCGAGGAAGAGGCCCTGCTCGACGAGCTCGGCGGCTCGATCGACGTGCGCGCGGCGATCGACGGCCTCGCCGGGAGGCTCGCCGGGCAGCTGGTCGAGGCGCGCGTCTTCGCGGTGCGCCAGCGCGGCGAGCGCGTCGAGGTCCAGACCTCCGAGGGCCTATGGGCGGCGGACCGGGCGATCGTCTGCCCCGGCGCGGAGCTCGCCGCGCTCACCGGGGAGCTGGGCCTCGACATCCCGCTCACCGTGGACCTCCACACGCGCGCGGCCTTCGCGGTGCGCGAGCCCGGCGCGGCGCTCGCGTGCCTTCAGGACCGCTCGAACGTGCACGGCGAGACGGTCTACGCCGCCCCGATGCCCGACGGCCTCAGCTACGCGATCGGCCTCGGCGGCGAGGAGGAGCCGCCGGTCGACGAGGCGCTCGCCCGCCTGACCGCCTACGTCGAGCGCGCGATGCCCGGCCTCGACCCGCAGCCGGCGAGCGTCCGGCTGTGCCAGACGAGCATCCTGCCCTGGGGCGGTGACGCCTTCGCCGTGTGGCGAACCGGCGGCGTTGCCGTTCTCGCCGGGGCCAATCTCTTCAAGTTCGGCCCGCTGCTCGGCGAGCTGCTCGCTGACGGCGGTGACGAGCTGTCGCCGGACCAGCAGCTCGGCAGGCACGTGAGCTTGTGCTCACCCCAGAGCGCCGCTTAGGATCGCGCGATGCGTCTCGCCCGCCTGGCCCCGGTCGTGGCAATCGCGCTTGCCCTTACAGCGCCGACAGCCGCTCACGCCGACATCTTCGCCGCGGTGAACGTCCGAGCCCCGGCGCCGCGGACCGACTTCGACGTCGCCGTGGTCAACGCGACGCTGGGCGGCAGGGTGGTTCTGCCGGCGGGCGTCAACACGACCGCGAACGAGACCCATCCCGACATCAGCAACGACGGCAAGCGCCTCGTGTTTGAGCGCATCGACCCGTCCGCCGGCACGACGCGCATCGTGATGTTCGACATCTCGACGGGCCAGAGCGCCGACCTGTTCACCGGCTTCGAGGTGGCCGCGCGGACGCCGAGCGACCCGGCCATTACGCCCAATGGAGAGACGGTCGCCACCGGAGGGCCGTTCACGGCGTCGGCTGGCGGGGGCACCTTCTTCCCCGACCTGATGATGATCGACGTCAGCAACTTCCCGGCCGGGCCCTTCCAGAAGACCTTCGCGCGGACCACGTACGGGTTTGGCGAGAACGGGATCGTGTTCAACCCCGACTTCGGCGCGAACGGCCGCTTTACTCTCATCGAGGCGCGATCGGGCCTCAGCTTCTTCAGCGACGTGATCCTGCAGGAGCTCGGCACCAGCGGTTCGTCGCCCCCTCCGTTGTCCCGGACTGGCGTGGACCACATGGATGCGGCCGTCATCGGGGCAAGCACGCAGCGCGTCCTGCTCGAGGAGCACCCGCGCGTGAATGGAGGGCTCGATCCCGGAAACATCACCTTCCGCCCGGCCAGCCGCACTGCGTTCCCGCTGAATAACTCGACCCCCCTGCCCGGGAACGTCAACACGGCGCGCGACGAGTCTCAGCCCGCCGCCACCCCCGACGGCCGCTTGATCGGGTTCGTGCGGCGCGCGGCCGATGGTCACGACCGCCTGTTCGTCTGGGACAGCGAGACCCAGACGATCCTCAACTCAAACGGGGTCGACCTCGGGACGCTCGCGACTCGTCCCGTCGGCAACGTCGGAATGTTCGTGAAGCTGCTGATCGCCGGCTCCACCGTCAAGTCCTCCGGCGGCATCACCGTCAACCTGTTCTCACCCACGGGCGTAGGGCTGCTCGTGCAGCGGATCGTCGGCCGGCACCGGGTCCTCGGACGGCCGGCCTTCAAGCTCAGGCAGGTCGGGCGGGTGCCGCTGGGTGCGTTCAAGCGCGGACGCGGACGCACGCAGTGGGACCTAGAGGTGAACGGCAAGCCGCTGAAGCCGGGCCGGTACCTGGTGACGCCCCGCGCCGTGACCCGCCGCCTGGCGGTACGCGAGCTGGGCAAGCCGCGGGTCATCAGGATCACGCGCAGCACGCGCCGTCCCTAGCCCACGGCGAGAGGCGGGATGCGGGCGGAGGGACTCGAACCCCCACGGCCTTTCGGCCACCAGGACCTAAACCTGGACTGTCTTCCAGTTCCAGCACGCCCGCGAGAACCGGCGTAAGAATCGTCCCGACCAGGGTATTGTGCCCGCAGATGGCCGACACCGTCCTCGTTCATCCAAACCGGGACAAGCCGGAGGCCAAGGCCACCAAGGCCGTGGTGATCCTGCTCCTGGTGACAAGCGCCGCGCTGATCCTCATCATCACGCTCGGCGGCTGGTCCGAGCTCCAGGGCATGGAGATCGTCTCGTTCCTGTACGCGATCCTCTACCTGGTGATGGCGTTCTTCGTCGCCAGGTGGAACCGCGGCGTGCTCCCGGTCGCCGCCGGGCTGGCGATCCTGTTCGCGGTCGTGGCCGCCGTCGCGGGGCCCGCGTGGTTCGATCGCGACAAGGCGGGCTTTGACACCCCGACGCTGGAGCCCTCGATCCTCGGCCTCCTGACGATCATCCTCGTGCCCGTGCAGCTGCTCTTGACCGCCTTCGCCATGCGCGGCTTCCAGCAGCAGTGGAACACGGAGATCGAGGTCTCGCGCGACGAGGCCGACCGCTACGGGCCCGAGGCCCGCGGCGGCGAGCCGCAGCCGGCGTAGTCATAGCCGGTCTCGCGCCTAGGATTAACGGCGTTGCACGCCCGGGTGGCGGAATTGGCGATACGCGATGGATTCAAAATCCATTGTCCTTCGGGACGTGTGGGTTCGACTCCCACCCCGGGCATCTCGGCGCGCCGTCCGCGTTGCATGTCATCATACGAACGTGCGTTCGTATAAGGAGTTCGCCGCCGCCCGCGCTCTCATAGCGGCTGGACTGAATGACTGTGAGGTCGCTCGGCGTACGGGCATACCGCGTTCTACGGTGCGCGACTGGCGGAGCACACGTCGCTGGCAAGACGCATCGGCTCGGACTGCTTGCGCCACCTGCGAAGGGCCGCGGCATGATTTCGAGGCCCTGCCCGACTCCTACGCCTATCTGCTCGGCCTCTATCTCGGCGATGGCTGTTTGTCCGAGCACCGCCGCGGGGTCCTCCGGCTGCGCATTGTTCTCGATGACCACTACCCCGGCATCATCCGAGAATGCGCCGAGGCGATGCGTGAACTCCTCCCGAAGAACCGACAGCATGTCCAACCGAAGCGCTGGGACCGCGCGGTCGAGGTCAGCACTTATTCGAAGCAACTCCGATGTCTGTTTCCGCAACACGCGCCCGGGCGCAAGCATGAGCGTCGAATCGCGCTTACGGACTGGCAGCAGAAGCTGACGGTTCGGCGAGCGGATCTGCTCCTCCGCGGGCTGATTCACTCAGATGGGTGCCGGTTCATCAACACGGTCCGTCATGGCGAGAAGACGTACCAGTATCCGCGATACAACTTCAGCAACCGCTCCGATGACATCCGCGGCATCTTCTGTGACGCGTGCGACATCTTGGAGATCGAGTGGCGGGTGATGAACCGCTGGGACATCTCGGTAGCGCGCCGGGACTCGGTCGCGCGTCTTGACGAGTTCATCGGTCCCAAGGCGTAGGGATTCGGCGTCACGCAAGGCGGGCATTAGTGCCGGCGTGACCGACGCTTTCTCCGAGGCCGAGACGCTCGTCGACGAGTTCGGGCCCAGGCCGCCCGGCTCCGATGCCGAGCGGCGGGCCGGCAACCATCTCGCCGCGCGGCTCGATGCGCTCGGGCGCGAGGTGGAGACGGAGTCGTTCGACGTCTGGCCGGCGTGGGCCAGCGGCTATGCCATCAACGCGGCCGTCGCGATCGTCGGGAGCGTGGTCGCGGTCTCGAGCGCGACGCTCGGCACCGCGCTCGTCCTGCTCGCCACGATCCTCACCTTCCTCGACCTCGCCGGCATCGCGCCCACGACCCGCCGGCTGCTCGGAAGGCGCGCGTCGCAGAACGTCGTCTCGTGGGGCGACCGCGAGAAGGACGGCGCCGTCCTGCTCGTGGCCCACTACGACAGCGGGCCTGCCCGCACGCGGCCGCTCCGCCCGATGTTCATCGCGCTGCTCGCCCTGCTCGTCTGCTGCGTGCTTCGCGCCGGCGGCATGGAGGGCACTTCGCTCACCGTCCTCCAGTTCATCCCGACGGCCATGCTGATCGTGTACATCGCGCTGCTGCTCGACGTCGTCCTCTCCCCCGCGGTGCCCGGCGAGAACGACAACGCCTCGGGCGTGGGCGTCGTCCTCCGGCTGGCCGAGCGGCTCGACGGGCTCGAGTACTTCGGCGTGCACGTCCTCTTCACGGGCTCGCAGAAGGCGATGACCCAGGGAATGCGCGCATTCCTCAAGGCGCACCGCAAGGAGCTCCCCAAGGACACCGTCATCCTGAACCTCGACGCGGTCGGCGGTGGCGAGATCCGCCTAACGAAGAAGGAGGGACCGCTCCTCACCGTGGCCTCGAACTCGCAGCTCACCGGAGCGGTCGACGTGGAGACCGTGGTTAACCGGGAGCCGAGCGACGGCTACGCGGCGTCGTCCGCGCGGCTGGCCGCGGTGACCATCACCGGCACGGACGACCGCCTCGAGGAGGACACGCTCTCCGAGGCCGAGGAGACCTGCGTCGAGATCGTCGAGGCGCTCGACGAGGAGCTCAGCTAGCCCTCACCCGGAAGTCGGCGATCCAGTCGAGCGCCTCCGGGTTCGCGAGCGAGTCGCGGCTGGCCGCGCTCTCGGGCGCCGCCCCCAGCAGGATCTTCTTCACGGGCACCTCGAGCTTCTTGTTCGACAGCGTGCGCGGCACCTCCGGGATCTGCACGATCCGGTCGGGCACGTGCCGCGGCGAGCAGTGCTCGCGAACGCGGCGGCGGATCTCGGCGACCACCTCGTCGGTGAGCGAGCCGCGCACGACCACGAACAGGATCATCTCGTCCTCCACGTCGACCACGAGGCTGTCGAGCACGTCCACAACGCCCTCCACCGCGCTGTAGATCTCGCTCGTGCCCATCCGGACCCCCCCGCGGTTGATGGTCGAGTCGGAGCGCCCGTAGATCACCGCCGTGCCGCGGTCGGTGATCTTGATCCAGTCGCCGTGTCGCCAGGTGCCCGGGAACATCTCGAAGTAGCTGGCCCGGTAGCGCGAGCCGTCCTCGTCGTTCCAGAAGTAGATCGGCATGGACGGCATCGGCTCGGTGATCACGAGCTCCCCCACCTCGTCCACGAGTGGACGGCCGTCCTCGCTCCAGGCCTCCACCGCGGCGCCGAGGCAGCGCGCCTGGAGCTCGCCGGCATACACCGGCAGCAGCGGGCACGCGCCCACGAACGCCGTGCACAGGTCCGTCCCGCCGCTCGTGGAGAAGAGCCACACGTCGGGGAAGCGCTCGTAGACCCACTCGAAGCCCTCCACCGGGAGCGGCGAGCCAGTCGAGCCGACGCTGCGCAGGGCGGGCAGCTCGGGCGGGACCACGCCGGCCTTCATCGAGGCGCCGATGAAGCCCGCGCTCGTGCCGAAGGTCGTGACCTCCGCCTCGCCCGCGAACTCCCAGAGCCGCTCCGGGTCCGGCTGGCCGTCGTACAGCACGATCGCCGCCCCGGCGAGCAGGCCACCGACCAGGAAGTTCCACATCATCCAGCCGGTCGTGGTGAACCAGAAGAAGCGGTCGCCGGGGCTCAGGTCGCTGTGCAGCCGCGCCTTCTTCATGTGCTCCAGGAGGATGCCGCCCTGCCCCTGCACGATCGCCTTCGGCAGCCCGGTCGTGCCGGACGAGTAGAGGACCCAGAGCGGATGGTCGAACGGCAGCCGCTCGAAGGACAGCTCCGCCGGCTCGGCGAGGAGCGCTTCCCATCCGCTTGGAACCATCACGGTGTGCTCGATCGAGGGGATCGCCGCCACGATCTCCGCCACCCGGTCGCGGCGATCGAAGTCCTTCCCGCCGTAGCGGTAGCCCTCGGTCGCGATCAGCACCTTCGGCTCGATCTGCTTGAAGCGGTCCACCACGGTCGGCGTGCCGAACTCGGGCGCGCAACTCGACCAGACCGCGCCGATGCTCGCGCAGGCGAGGAACGCCACGACGGTCTCCGGCACGTTCGGCATGTACGCGGCCACGCGGTCGCCGCGCCCGACTCCGAGCCGGCGCAGCCCCGCCGCGCAGCGCGCCACCTGGTCGGCAAGCTCGTCCCAGCTGAGCTCCCCGAGCTCGCGCGACTCGGACGCGTGGACGATCGCGACCTCCCCCGGCCGCGCCGCCCGGAAGAGCCGCTCGGCGTAGCTCAGCGACGCGCCCGGGAACCACTCGGCCCCCGGCATGTCGCGGCTGCCGAGCACTTGCCTGTAGGGCGCGTCGATCTCGAACCACTCCCACAGCGCGCCCCAGAACCCCTCGATGTCCTCGACCGACCAGCGCCACAGCTCGTCGTACGCCGAGAACCCGCGCTCCCGCATGAAGCGGGCCATCTCCGTCGAGTCAGGGTCCGACGGCGTCCACAGAAGCTGTCCCTCCGGCATGGCGGCGTGATTCTAGGCGCGCCTCGCGCTCCCGGCGGCGGCGTCGCTCGTCGTCGACGAGCGGAGCGAGCAGAGCGCGCGCCACCAGCGGCGTGATGCCCATCACCGCGAAGACCGCGTGCCACGACACCGCCGACGCGAGCGCGCCGAGCCCGACGGGGACGCCCGCGGCGACGACCCGCATGGCCGTGTTCTGTATCCCCATCGCCGTCCCCGCCTGGCGGCGGCCGGAGATCTCGGCGACGGCGGTGAACGAGAGCCCGTTCCAGCTCATGGCGGCGACGCCGCCCGCCATCAGGAGCGGCACGGCGGTCGGCCCGCCGACCGCCGCCGCCAACAGCAGGACGCCGGCCACAGCCGCAAGCCGCCGGAAGGGCTCGATGCGCTCGCCGCGCAGGTCGGACCAGCGGCCGGCCGACACGCGCGCGAGCGCGGCGCCCACCTGCACCCCGCCGAGCGCGAGAGCCGCGTGCGCCGCGCTCCAGTCGCGCTCGCTGTAGAGGTACAGGACGAGCAGCGAGGTGAGGCCGACCTGCCCGATGATCATCAGCGAGGAGGCCGCGCTCAGCCGCCAGATGCGTGGGTCGCGGGCCGCGTCCGGCGCCGGCGGCGCCGCGGACGGGATGCCCGGCCCCTCGCGCAGCCAGACAGCCGCCGCCACGGCCGCGAGGAACATCGCCCCCGCGAGCGCGTAGAGCGCGGCATCCACGCCCGCCGCGGACGCCAGCGGCGGCAGTGTGAAGGAGGCGAGCGCCGCGCCCACGGGCACAGCCGTCTGCCGGAGCCCCAGCGCGAATCCGCGCTCGTCGCGCGGGAACCAGCCGAAGACCGCCCGGCCGCTCGCGGCGATGCCCGCCGACGCCAGCATCCCGGCCAGGGCCATCCAGGCGAGCAGCGCCACGTATCCGTCCGCGGCCGCCGCGCCGAGCATCGCGAGCGCGCCCGCGCCGAGGCCGCACGCGATCACCAGGCGCTCGCTGCGCCGGTCGGAGAGCACTCCCCAGGCCAGCAGCGTTACGACCGTCCCGATGGCGAAGGCGGTGAACACCGCCGTGACCTGCACCAGCGAGAGGTCGTAGGCCTCCTGGATCGCCGGCGCGATCGCCGGCAGCCCGCCCTGGACGGCGGCGAGCGCCGCCGTGGCGCCGGACCCGACGGCCAGCACCACCCAGCGGTAGCGGAGCGGTGCGTCGGCTGCGGTCACTCCTTCGAGTCTATGCGGGCGCTGTAGCGTGGCGGTCGTGCTCCAGCACGTGACACTCGAGCTCCGTCGCGAGGACTGGCCCGCGACCAAGCACTTCTGGGAGCTGGTCGGCTTTCGGGAGGTCGAGCCGCCCGGTGAGCTCGGCGAGCGCTCGGCGTGGGTCGAGCGCGAAGGCACCCAGATCCACCTCCAGTGGCAGGACCAGCCGGTCGCGCCGCCGCAGGGACACCCCGCGGTCGTGGTCGACGACTGGGACGCCGTGGTGGCCCGTCTGCGCGAGGACGGCTTCGAGGTGGACGAGCGCCCGCGTCACTGGGGCGCGGCGCGCTGCTTCGTCCGCGCGCCCGGCGGGCACCGGGTCGAGCTGATGGCCGCGCCGCCGGCCGGCTAGACCGGCGTGACGGGGTTCCGCTTCTCCGGCCACTCGCGCGTGCGGGACGAGTAGGCGGCGAAGCGCTTCACGAGCTCGCGGCGCAGGTCGCCCGGCTGGACGACGGCGTCGATCACGAGCTCCGAGGCCAGGTGCAGGATGTCGATCTCCTCGCTGTACTCGGCGCGCAGCTCCTCGGTGCGGCGGGCGCGCTCGTCGTCGTCCTCGATCGCCTGGAGCTGGTTGTAGAAGACGGCGTTGATCGCCGCCTGCGGCCCCATCACCGCGATCTTCGCGTTCGGCAGTGCGATGCAGGCGTCCGGGTCGAAGGCCGGGCCCGCCATCGCGTACAGCCCCGCGCCGTACGCCTTGCGCACGATCACCGACAGCTTCGGCACGGTGGCCTCGGACACCGCCGAGATCATCTTCGCGCCCGCCCGGATGATCCCCTGGCGCTCGACCTGCGTGCCGATCATGAAGCCCGGCACGTCCGCGAGGAACAGCAGCGGCACGTTGAACGCGTTGCAGGTCCAGATGAAGCGCGCGGCCTTGTCGGACGAGTCCACGAACAGCACGCCGCCGCGCTGCTTCGGCTGGTTCGCGACGATGCCGATCACGCGCCCGTCGAGGCGCGCGTAGCCCACGATCAGCTCCTTCGCCCAGCGCCTGTGCACCTCGAGGAACGACTCGGCGTCCACGAGCGCGTCGATCAGCTCGCGCATGTCGAAGGGCTTGTTCTCGTCGGGCGGGATCTCTGGGAACTCCGCTGCCGGGTCCGCCGGCGGCGCGACCGGCGGCTGCTCGCGCCAGTTCGAGCCGAAGTAGCCGAGGTAGGCCTTCGCGAGGTCGATCCCCTCCTCGTCGGACTTGACGAGGAAGTGCCCGCACCCGGACACCCCGGTGTGCATCCGCGCGCCGCCCATCTCCTCGAGCGAGACCTTCTCGCCGATCACCATCTCCGCCATCCGGGGGGAGCCGAGGTACATCGAGGCGTTGCCGTCGCGCATGATCACGACGTCGCAGAAGGCGGGGATGTACGCGCCTCCGGCCGCGCTCGGCCCGAACAGCACGCACAGCTGCGGCACCACTCCGGAGAGCTTCACCTCGGTGTGGAAGATCCGGCCGGCGCCGCGGCGGCCGGGGAACATCTGCACCTGGTCGGTGATGCGCGCGCCCGCGGAGTCGACGAGGTAGATCATCGGCACGAGGTGCTCGAGCGCCTGCTCCTGGATGCGGATGATCTTCTCGACCGTCTTAGGCCCCCAGGAGCCCGCCTTCACGGTCGGGTCGTTCGCCATCAGCGCAACGGGCCGGCCGCCGATCGTCGCCATGCCGGTGACGACGCCGTCGGCGCCGAAGCCCTCCTGCTCCCAGTTCGCGAGCAGCGCGTCCTCCACGAACGAGTCGGCGTCCACGAGGCGCGCCACGCGGTCGCGTACCGGGAGCTTCCCCTGGTCGCGCGACTTCTCGTGGTGGCGCTCCGGCCCGCCACCACGCGCACGATCGAGCGCGTCCTTCAGGTCCGACATGGATCTGAACGTATCAGCGGGCGGCGCGCAGCTGAGAGCGAAGCGCGCGGCGGATGAGCTGGAGCCGGCCCCTTCTCACCGCGAAGCCAACGACAGCACCGAGGAGGCCCATGCCCATTGGTGC
Organism: uncultured Thermoleophilaceae bacterium; assembly: GCA_963786845.1. GTDB lineage: Bacteria > Actinomycetota > Thermoleophilia > Solirubrobacterales > Thermoleophilaceae > JACVRW01. The sequence goes on along the minus strand of CAWBAP010000003.1, from coordinate 77,398 downwards.
AAGCAGGGTCGTGCCGAACGCGAGCAGGCCGATTCCGAGCCCGGCCTCGAGGCCGATGAGAGTTGCGGCGATGTCGCGCGTTTCCATGCGGGGTCGGTTCGTCCTCACGAGAGCTGCTCCTTCCCGCTGCAATAGCCTCCCCAAACACCATGGCTCTCTTACTCGTCGAAGATCGCGGGGCGGTGCGACATCTCGTCGTCAACCGGCCTGAAAAACGTAATGCGCTGAGTGAAGCGGTCATCCGGGAGCTGGCCGCCGCCGTCGAGGCGGCCGCCGTTGACGACTCCGTGCGCGTCGTCGTCCTTCGCGGCGAGGGCGCGATGTTCTCGTCGGGCATGGACCTGAGCGACCTGCGCGCGCTCTCGGAGAACCCGGAGAGGACGCGCGAGGGCCGCCGGCCGATCCTTCAGTGCTGGAACCTGCTGGAGGAGATGCCGAAGCCCACGATCTGCCAGATCCACGGCGGCGCGCTCGGCGGCGCGTTCGAGCTGGCGCTCGCCTGCGACTTCCGGACGATGGCCGAGGACGCGGTGGCCGGGATCATGGAGGTGCGCGTGGGGCTGATCCCCGACCTGGGCGGCTGCTCGCGGCTGCCGGCGGTGGTCGGCCTGGGGAACGCGAAGGAGCTGATCATGACCGGCAAGGTCATCGACGGGAACGAGGCGCACCGCATCGGCTTCGCGAACCGGGTCGCTCCGGCCGACCAGCTGGACGCGGCGACCGAGGCGCTCGCGAACGAGCTGCTCGCGTGCGCGCCGCGCGCGGTCGGCCTCGCGAAGCGGATCATCGACGCGGCCGCGAAGCCGGCGCTCGCACTCACCCTCGAGCAGGAGATCGCGGCGCAGGAGACGCTCGCGGCCTCGGAGGACTTCGCGGAGGGGGCGCGCGCCTTCTTCGAGAAGCGCGATCCGGAGTTCGCCGGGCGCTAGGGCGCCCCGCGGACTGCACCGCCGGCGAACGGCAGCACTGAAGAGCCTGCCTCGCCGGGTGGCAGGCTAGCGTTGCGTTTTCCGCTACTTATGCCTGCCACCTGGCGGCCGGACCGCTTCAATGCGGTCGTTGGGCCGTTGGCCCCAGAAATGCGACGGGCCCGGATGCCGTGGTCCGGGCCCGAATCGCAAATTGCCGGGGCAGGGTCGGGGGAACCCATATGTACCGAAAACCGGCCCCGGCGGCTGAGCTTGGGTTATACCCGGACCAGAAAGGTCAAACCCCGAAGACCGCCGAAATCGGCCGATTGGCGCCTCAGGCCGCCTCTCCGACCGCGCTCGCGCGGCCTGCCTGCCACAGGACGCCCGCCGACAGGAGCGTCGTGAACGCCACGAACAGCCACGCCGTGGAGTAGCCGGCGCCGGCCGCCAGGGCGCCGAACGCGGCGGGGCCGGCGGCGGCGCCCACGTAGATGCCGGTCTGGCTCACGCCGGTCGCGCTGCCGGGCGTCTCCCGGTTCGAGTCCACCACGGCCAGGTTGAAGAGACCGGGCCAGCCCCAGCCGAGCGTGAAGGCCACGAGCGCGCCCGCGACGAACAACCCGGCGGCGGAGCTGGCCATCAGCGCGAACCCGGCCGACCCCGCGACGAGGAGGACCACCACGACCGCGAGCCCGTAGTCGTGCACGCGATCGGCGCGCGCTCCCAGCCCGATCCGGGTCACCAGGCTCAGCGCGCTCGCGAGCGCGGCGAGCAGGCCGGCGGTGCCCTCGCCGATCCCCACCTCGACGGCTGACGCCACCAGGTAGGCGCCCAGCGCGCTCGGCCCCGCGGTGGCGAGCGCGGCGCCGAGCGCCGTGAGGAGCAGTGCCCGCGAGGGGCGCCGCGAGGGCGGCCGCCGCGACACGTGCGCCGACCCCGTGCCCGGGAGCGCCAGCCCCACCGCCAGCGGCGCCAGCGCGCAGAGCGCGAGCGTGGTGCGCCAGCCGAGCGGCAGCGCGAGCAGCGGCAGCGCGAGCCCGCTCACGAGGATCGCCGCGGGGATGCCCGACTGCTTGATCCCGAACCCGACACCCTGGCGGTCCGCGGGGATCTGCTCCGCCACGTACAGGTTGATCGCGGGCTGCGTGACCGAGTTCGCCACGCCCGCCACCGCGAGCAGCGCGAACAGCACCGCGAGCGACGGCGCGAGCGCCGCCGCCCCGAGCGCGGCCGCCGTGATGAACACGCAGCGCCTCATCGCGCGCAGCGCGCCGATGTGGTCCGCCAGCCGCCCGCCCCAGCCGGCGCCGAGCGCGCCCGCGAGGAAGAAGACGGTCACGCCGCCGGCCACCGCCTCGACGCGCACGTCGAGGTCGCCGCGGATCTGAAGCGCGAGCGCGCCGACTAGGAAGCCGGGCAGGACGGACGCCGCGCCTGTGGCTACCGCGAGGCCTAGCCGCGTTGCCACTCGACCGGCCCCGCGGTGAGCACGTGGCTGCCGAGCGGCCGCCCGAGCACCTCCTGCGCCGCGCGCGCCGCCTCGAGCAGCCGGGCGAGGTCGATGCCCGTCTCGTAGCCCATCTCGTGCAGCATCGACACGAGGTCCTCGGTCGCGACGTTCCCGGTGGCGCCCGGGGGCACGGGGCAGCCGCCCAGCTCGCCGAACGAGCTCTCGAAGCTCCGCACGCCGGCGCGCAGCGCGCCGGCCACGTTCGCGAGCCCCTGGCCGCGCGTGTTGTGGAAGTGCCCGGTGAGCTCGGCGCCGAGGTCGAGGCCCTCGAAGAAGCGCTCGACCTGCGCGGGGTTCGCCATGCCGGTGGTGTCGCCGAAGGCGATCTCCTCGCAGCCGGCCGCCACCAGCCGCCGCGCGATCTCGAGCACGCGCTCGCGGGGGACCTCGCCCTCGTAGGGGCACCCGAACGCCACCGAGATCACGCCCTCGCAGCGGAGGCCCTCGTCACGGGCGCGCGCGATCACGCGCTCGAGCCCCTCGAGCGACTCCTCGATCGAGCGGTTCACGTTCTTCCGGTTGTGCGTCTCGGAGGCCGACAGGAACAGGTTCACCTCCTGGAAGCGGTCGCGCAGCTCCAGCGCGTTCTCGAGCCCGCGCTCGTTCGGGATCAGCACCGTCACCGCCACGTCGTCGGGGATCTCGGCGCGCCGCAGCACCTCGGCGCCGTCGGCGAGCTGCGGGATCACGTCGGCGCGCACGAAGCTCGTGACCTCGAGGCGCCTCACCCCCGTGCGCGCCAGCAGCTCGACGAGCCGGACCTTGTCCTCGGTCGCGATGACCTCGGGCTCGTTCTGGAAGCCGTCCCGCGGGCCGACCTCGCGAATCCGGACGTGTTCGGGCACGCTCAGATTCTGGCAAGGCCTCCGCTCACCCCGAGCGACTGCCCCGTCACGTACGAGGCGTCGTCGGAGGCGAGGAAGGCGATCGCGGCGGCCACCTCGTCCGGGTGGCCGAGCCTGCGCAGGTTCGTCGAGCTGATCATCGTGTCGACGATCCGCTTGCCGAGGTCGCCCAGCTGCTCGGGCGCGGCCATCAGGAGCGGCGTCTCGATCGGCCCCGGCGCCACCGCGTTCACCGTGATCCCGTAGCGGCCGTTCTCGATCGCGAGCGCCTTGGTGAAGCCGAGCACGCCGCCCTTCGCGGCGGAGTAGACGGCCGAGCCGCTCGACCCGACCCGCCCCGCCTCCGAGGACACGTTCACGATCCGCCCGCGGCGGCGCTCCTGCATCCCGGGGAGCACGGCGTGCGTGCAGGCGATCACGCCCACGAGGTTCACGGCGAGCACCCGCTGCCAGAGCGCCTCGTCGGTGGCCGTGAACCAGCTCCACTCGTCGTAGCCGGCGTTGTTCACGAGCACGTCGACCGGCCCGAGCTCGCTCTCCGCCCCCTCGAGCGCCGCGCGCACCGAGTCGGTGGACCTCACGTCGAGCTCGAAGGCCCCGCCGTCGACCTCGTCCGCCACGGCGCGGGCGCCCTCCAGGTTCACGTCCGTGACCGCCACGCGGGCACCCTCGGCCGCGAGCCGGCGGCAGGTCGCCGCGCCGATTCCCGACGCCCCGCCGGTCACGAGGGCTGTTCGATCTGCGAGTCGCACGGGCCGCCGGGCAGACTACCCGCAATGGATTCGGTGGTGCTGCTGTCCGGGGGGACCGGCGGGGCGAAGCTCGCGCGCGGCCTCCTCGACGCCTGCGACGACCTCACGGTCGTGGCGAACACGGGCGACGACATCGAGATCTACGGCGTCCACGTCTCCCCCGACCCCGACCTCGTGACGTACTGGCTCGCGGACGAGATCGACGAGCGCGGCTGGGGGCTCCGGGACGACACCTGGCAGGTGATGGACGCGCTCGCCCGCGCGGGAAGCCCGCACTGGTTCCGGCTCGGCGACCGCGACCTGGCGATGTGCCTGCTGCGAACCGAGCGCCTGCGCGCGGGCGACACGCTCACGCGGGCGCACCAGGCCGTGGTGGACGCGCTGGGCGTGAGCGCGCGCGTGCTTCCGATGAGCGACGAGCCGGTCTCGACCTGGGTGGAGGCGCGCGGTCGCAGGCTGCCCTTCCAGGAGTTCATGATCGTCGATCGGGCCGCCGGCCCGATCGACGGCGTGGAGCTCCGCGGCCTCGAGCGGGCGCCGCCGTCGGACGCGGTCCTGCAGGCCCTCGCCGAGGCGGACGCGATCGTGATCGGACCCTCGAACCCGGTCATCTCGATCGGGCCGATCCTGGCTCTCCCCGGGATGAGCGAGGCGCTCCGCGGCGCGCCCGCCCCGGTCGTCGCGGTGAGCCCGTTCGTCGGAGGCCGCTCGGTGAAGGGGCCAACGGAGCCGTTCTGCGAGCACGCCGGCATCGAGCGCGAGCGCGGCCGGAATCGCGCGGGCCTACGCGGACGTGATCGACGCGATCGTCGCCGACGAGCCCTCGAACGGCGTGCCCTCGCTGGTCACCGACACGCTGATGGAAACCCCGGAAGATCGGGAAAAGCTCGCGCGCGAGGTGCTGGATTTCGCCGCCTCGCTGCGCGCCACGCGCTAGTCTCGCGAGCACCCGTCCGGTCCGGCGATGAAAACGCTCGCGATCCTTCCAGTAAAGAGCTTCGGTGCCGCAAAGCAGCGCCTCGCCGAGTCGCTCGGCGCCGGGTCGCGCCAGGCGCTGGCGCAGGCGATGTTCGCGGACGTGCTCAGCTCGGTCCGGCGCGTGCCCGAGCTCGACGCGATCGTGGTCGTGACCTCCGACCGCTCGGCCGAGTCCGCCGCCGCGGCAGACCGCCTGACGGTGCTCCGCGACAGCGACGAGGCGGGCCATTCCGAGGCGGCGACGATCGGCATCCGGCACGCGCTCGCGGAGGGCTATGACCGCGTCGTACTCGTGCCCGGGGACACGCCGCTCGCTGCGCCCCGCCGAGCTCGCCGGGCTGCTCACCGGGCCGAGCCCGGTCGTGATCGTCCCCGACCGCCACGGCACCGGCACGAACGCCCTCGTGCTGTCGCCGCCGGACGCGATCGCGCCGAGCTTCGGACCGGGCAGCTTCGCGCGCCACGTGGCCGCGGCCGAGCAGGCGGGCGTGCCGCACAGCGTGGAGGACGTGCCCGGCCTGGCGCTCGACGTGGACACCCCTGCCGACCTCGCCGAGCTGATCGCCGAGCTCGAGCTCCGCCGCGGCCAGGCGCCCTCCACCCGCGGCGCGCTCCGCCAGCTCGACCGCGCCGGGGCGACGCCCGTGCGCGTGGTGCAGGCGCCGGCCTGAGCTCGTTCAGCGTCACGACGCTCGCGCCGCTGCCGCCGGTCCGGCCGGGCGACGACCTCGCCGAGCTGGTGGCCGCCGCCGCCCCGGCGGACCTCGCGCGACACGGACGTGCTCGTGGTCGCGCACAAGGTCGTGTCGAAGGCGGAGGGACGCGTGCGCCGGCTCGATGAGATCGAGCCCGGGGAGCGGGCGCGCGAGCTCGCCGCGCGAGCACGAGAAGGACCCGCGCCTCGTGCAGGCCGTGCTCGACGAGTCCGCGGAGCTCCTGCGGGCGGAGCGCGGCACGCTCATCTGCGTGACGCCTCACGGCTTCGTGTGCGCGAACGCCGGCGTCGACCAGTCGAACGCCTCGAGCGACGCCGGCGAGCTGGTGCTGCTCCCCGAGGACCCCGACCGCTCGGCCGCGAGCGCTGAGGGCGGGCATCGAGGCGGCACGGGGCGTCCGCCCCGCCGATCGTGGTCGCCGACTCGTTCGGGCGCGCATGGCGGCTTGGGCAGACGGACGTGGCGCTCGGCGCCGCGGGGCTCACGCCGCTCGACCAGTGGGTCGGGCGCGCCGACGCGTTCGGGCGCGAGCTGCACGTGACCTCGATCGCGGTGGCGGACTCCGTCGCGGCCGCGGCCGACCTCGCCCGCGCCAAGGACTCGCTCGAGCCGGTGGTGCTGGTGCGCGGGCTCGAGCGCTTCGTCACGCGCGAGGACGGGCCGGGCGCGGCGGCGCTGCGCCGGCCGCCGGAGCAGGACCTGTTCCGCTAGGCGCGCCCTAGGGGCAGCCCGACGAGACCACCACTCGCCACCAACGCATCAGCATGCCGAGCAGCCCGTAGCGAGGCCGCACATGCCAGTGCGTGCAGCCCGGCTCGCCGATGTCCTCGCCCGAGACGTGTACCCAGCGGTGGCCCTCCGGGTCCAGCAGCATCTCCTCGATCAACCGGCGGCTCTGCTCCTCGGCGGCGCCGCGCTCGTCCAGCGCGGCGCGCGCCCGGCCGAGCTGCTCCACCAGGTCGTCGCGCAGCTCCTCCAGCTCGCCCAGGGTCAGCAGCCGGGGGCCCGCACCGACGCGCGGGGCGGGCAGCAGCTCGAGGCCCTTGCGCGGCCACGCGGAGCAGAAGAGGCCGGCCGACTCCTCCTCCAACCGCCGCACCTGGTCGAGCAGCGTGCGGCGTGCGGCACGCTCGTCCGGCGCCGTGCGCGGATCGGCGGGGGCGACGGACGGAGTGAGGACGCTAGCCGCCAATTGGAGCCCTCGGATTCGATCCCCAGAAGATCTGCGTCCCCACCATCCCGACCAGGTGCACCATCACCGTGTTCAGCACCATCGACTTCGCCGTGGCCGTGCCCACCCCGACCGGCCCACCGCCCGCCGTGTACCCGTAGTAGCAGCCGATCAGCACGATCACGGTTGCCATCGCCATGCCCTTGATCAGGCTGTAGACAAGGTCGGGCGGGTTCTGGAACATCCAGAAGATCAGGAAGAAGCCTCCCGAGGAGACCTCGCCGATCTGCTGCACCACCGCCAGGTAGCTCGCGAAGAACCCCGCGCCGACCGCCGCGATGTACATGAACGGCAGCACCATCCAGGCGGCCAGCAGGCGGGTGGCGCAGAGGAACACGAGCGAGTTGATGCCCATCACCTCGAGCGCGTCGATCTCGTCCGAGATCCGCATCGCGCCGATCTCGGCCACCAGGCCCGGTCCCACCTTCGCGGACATCATGTAGCCGAACGCGTAGGGCATGATCTCGCGCAGGTCGCACCAGGCGCTGAACACCCCGGCGTAGGCGGGCGCGCCGGTGGAGCGGCTGAAGTAGGCGCCCTCGATCCCGCACTGCAGGCCGAGGATGAACGCCAGGCCCCAGATCACGAGCGCCGAGCCCAGGATCAGGATGCCCGCCTGCCGCAGCGCCTCGCCGAAGAAGTGGAAGACCTGGCCGTTGAAGACCGCGCCCACCACGCGCGCGCAGAACTTGGCGATCTCGCCGAACGACGTGATCCAGGTGCGGGGCGCGCTGATCATGGGAGTGGGCTCAGCGTCTGCTCGGCGAAGACGAAGAACCAGACGGTCATGACCACCAGGGCCGTGATCAAGGAAACTGCCATCGCGACGTCGATGAGGGTCCGCCCGCCCTTGCGGCGGCGCTCGCTTCCGCGCTCCTCGCTGAGGCTCGAGCGCCACGCGGGCGGAGATGGGCCGCGCCGCTCGGCCCCGCGCAGCCGTTCGTAGCGGGCGCTCACGCGATAGAGCACCCAGCCGAGCGCGACCATCGTGGCCGGTACCGCGATCAGCGCGAAGAGGACGGCCTTGAGCGCGTCGGGGGCGATGCGTCCCGCGACCCAGAGCACTCCGATGGGCACTCCGATCCAGAGCAGCGCACTGCCGAGCACGATGACGACCGCCAGCGAAGCCAAGGCGACGCGCTCGCCCCACGTGTGCGGTGTCCCTCCGGGTTGCACGACAAGCAGGTTCATTTGATCACGGAGATCTCCGGATGGGTGGCGAGCAGCGTCTGGGTGAAGACGTAGTTGAACGCGAAGATCCCGAGGAACTCGATCACCACGCCCTGGTTGACCGCCTTCCCGACGCCCTCGGCGCCTCCCGACGCGGTCATCCCCTTGTAACAGGAGACGATCGCGATGATTGCCCCGAACAGAGCGGTCTTCACGACCGAGCCCCACAGGTCGGTGATGGACGCGTTGTTCAGCAGCGTCGCGAAGAACGGACCGAGCGGGGCGTCGAACGAAAGCGTGGCGATGATCCCCCCGGTCAGCCCGAAGATGATCGCGTAGACGTTGAACAGCCCCGTGACGATCATCAGCGCGAGGAAGCGCGGCACGACCAGGTTCTTGATCGGGTCCACCCCGAGCACCTGAAGCGCGTCGAGCTCCTCGCGGATCTTGCGGGCCCCGAGGTCGGCGGTGATGGCCGTGCCGCCGACCCCGGCCAGGATGATCGCGGTCACGAGCGGCGCGAACTCGCGGATCGAGGCGAGCACGAAGAAGCCGCCGAGGCGGTCGATCGCGCCGAACAGGATCAGGAAGTTGCCGGCCTGAAGCCCCGGGGCGCCGTAGCTCACCGCGACCATCGAGATCGTCAGCGGCAGCCAGCAGAGCCGCAGCATGAACAGGAACTGCTGCACGAACTCGGTGCCGTACGGATACGGCGGCCGGACCGCGGAGACCAGCGTCTTGCCGGTCAGGATCATCATGTCGCCGACCTGATCGAGCAGGCTCTTGGTCGGCAGGAACACCCGGTCGGCGGTGGCTCGGACCATCAGTACCCAGTGTGCTATCACAGTTGCGCCGATGTGACAACACAGTGCAGTAGGATGTCCCCATGCCGGGGGAGCTCGATCTAAGCGTCGACCGTGGGAGCGGGATCCCGCTCGGTGCTCAGCTGGCCGGCGGTATCCGGGCGGCGGTGAAGAGCGGCGCGCTCGCGCCCGGCGACCGCGTGCCGAGCGTACGCGAGCTCGCCGAGAGCGCCGGCGTGAACGTGAACACGGTGAGAGCCGTCTACTCGCGGCTGGAGGCAGAGGGAGTGGTGCGCAGCGAGCACGGGCGCGGCACGTTCGTCGAGGGGGCCAGGGCTCCCGACGGGGTCTCGCGCCGCGCGCTGCGCGAGCAGATCGCCGCGCTGGAGGCGACGCTCGCCCGGCTCCCCCCGCCCCCGCTCGCCGCCGAGGCCGCGGAGCCCAGGCCCGGCGCCGCCCTGCTCTCGACCGAGGAGCTCGTGGACGTGCGCGACCGGCTCCTCGAACGGCTCGAGCAGCTCGACACGGAGCGCACGGCGCTGCTCGAGAGCCTCGAGCAGCTCGGCTTCGACGCCCCGGCCGCGCAGCCGGACCGGGCCGAGCGGCGCGCCACACCGAGCCTCGCGGGCGCCCGGATCCGCTGGGTCGGCGCCTAGCGCGTTCCTGCTCACGGGCGCGGCGGCAAAGGCGGCGACCGGAGGCACGGAATCTATGCTTGCGGGGTGAGCGAACCGGAGACGGGCGCGGCGCGCGAGGGCGAGCTGCAGGAGTTCCGCCGCGCCGCCCACGCGCTGGTGGACGGCGTCGCCGACCACCTGGCCGCGCTGCCGTCGCGCCCGGTCTGGCAGCCGCTCCCCGACGCCCTACGCGAGCAGCTGGTCGACCTGCCTCTGCCGGAGCGCGCGACCACGCTCGACGACCTGGTCGCGACCGCGCTGCGCGACGTGCTGCCCCACGCCATGGGCAACGGCCACCCGGCCTTCTTCGGCTGGGTCAACCCGCCGCCCTCCCCCGCCGGCGTCGTCGCCTCGCTGGCGGCGGCCGCGATGAACCCGAGCGTCGTCGCGGGCGACCACGCCGACGTCCACCTCGAGCGCGCGGTCGTGCGCTGGCTGGCCGAGCTCGTCGGCTTCCCCCACGAGCCGGGCGCCGGCCTGCTCACGAGCGGCGCGTCCGCCGCGACGATCGTCTGCTTCGCGGGCGCTCGCGGTCGCGCGCTTGCGGGGGTCGGCCACGACGTGCGCCGCCACGGCCTCAGCGGCGCGCCGCAGCTCGTCGCCTACGTGCCGGCCGAGGCCCACAGCTGCGTGCGGCGCGCGCTGGAGCTGCTCGGCCTCGGCAGCGGCGCGATGCGCGAGGTGCCGCTCGACGCGGGCCGGCTCGACGCGGCCGCGCTGGGTGCCTCGATCGTCGCGGATCGCGCGGCCGGCGCCGTGCCGGCGCTGCTCGTCGGCTCGGCCGGCACCGTCAACGCCGGCGCGATCGACCCGCTCGACGCGCTCGCCGACATCGCGGCCGCGGAGGGCCTCTGGTTCCACGTGGACGGCGCCTACGGCGCGTTCGGCGTGCTCGACCCGGCGATCGCCGCCCGCTACCGCGGCATGGAGCGGGCCGACTCGCTCGCCCTCGACCCGCACAAGTGGCTCGGCGTTCCCGTCGACGCGGGCTGCGTGCTCGTCCGGCGCGGCGACGAGCTGCGCGACGCCTTCAGCCTCATCCCGCCGTACCTGCGCCAGGACACCGGCACGCCTGTCGGGACGTTCGCCGAGTACGGGCCCGAGCAGACAAGACCGTTCCGCGCACTAAAGACGTGGGCAACGATCGCCGCACGCGGGCGCGCCGGCATCGCCGCCCAGGTCGTGCGCTCGAACGAGCTCGCCCGCGAGCTGGCGACGCTGGTCGAGCGCGAGCCCGAGCTGGAGCTGGCCGCCGCGCCCGAGACCTCCATCGTCACCTTCCGCGCGCGCCCGGCGGGCTGTCCGCCCGCCCGCCTGGATGACCTCAACCGCGCGCTACCCGAAGCGGTTCAGGCGCGCGGGCACGCCTTCCTCACCGGCACCGTCTTCGGCGGCCGCGAGACGCTGCGCGCCTGCATCCTGCACCCGGACACCGGCTCGGATCAGCTCGCGACCCTCGTCGCGGAGATCGTGGCGACGGCCCGTACGCTGGCCGTCTAGCCGACCGGCTCCGCGCCGCCGACGCCCTTCTTGCCCGGCGCTATCGCCAGGTAGAAGTAGCCGAAGCCGGCCACGAGGGCGCCGATGATCGGCGCGAGCACGTACACGAGCAGGAACTCGCCGGCGCCGCCGAACTCGCTCCCGACGAGGGCCGGGCCGAAGCTGCGCGCGGGGTTGAAGCCGGCGCCGGTGAGCGGGGCGAGCACCATCACGAGCATGCCGAGCGCGGCACCGATGGCCAGCGCCGCCCACTCCTTGGTCGCGCGCGGGTTCACGGCCACGCCCACGATCACCCAGACGAGGAAGAAGGTGCCCAGCGCCTCCACGAGCATGCCGGGCAGGATGTCGCCGCCGATGCGGTCCGAGACGAGCGTCGCGCCGTAGCTCACGCCCTCGCCCTCGTCCTTCAGCAGCAGCTTCGTGAGCAGGGCCCCCGCCACGCCGCCGCCGAGCTGGGCGATGACGTAGATCACCGCGTCCGGGGGCTTGATCTCGCGGAGCGCCGTCATCACGACGGTCACGGCCGGGTTGAAGTGCGCGCCGGAGATGAGCGCCATCGTCTGGATCAGGCCGAAGAGCACGAACGCGTGGACCAGGCCGATCACCGAGAAGTCGATGAAGGGTGCGGGGTTCTGCGGGCTCGGCGCGGCCACGTACAGCGAGACCACCGCGGTGACCAGGAAGACGAGCAACAGCGTGCCGATGAACTCGGCGATATAGGCCGCGGGCCCTCTGTCCTGCACTTCGCTCACCTCCGGTGAATTCATGGCTCCGCGCATACTGTTCGCCGCCGTGCGCAGATTCCTTCCCCTGCTTGCGCTTCTGGCCTGCCTGGGCGGCTGTGGCGGAGACGACGCCGGAGACGCCGCGAGGCCCGGGACGCTGGCGCTCGACTTCCAGCCCAACGCCGTCCACGCGGGTATCTACGCGACCGATCTCAGGATCCGGGTGCCGGCCGCGAGCACCGACTCGCTGAAGCTGCTGGCCGCCGGCCGCGCCGACATGTCGGTCGTCGACATCCACGACCTAGGCCTCGCGCGCGAGGCGGGCAGCGACGTGGTGGGCGTGGGCGCGCTCGTGCAGCGTCCGCTGGCGGCGGTGATTGCTCGGGCGGCGGAGATCAGGCGCCCGCGGGATCTCGAGGGCAGGCGCGTCGGCGTCACCGGCCTTCCCTCGGACGAGGCCGTGCTTCGGGCCGTGATCGAGAACGACGGCGGGGACTACGCCCGCGTAAAGAAGGTGACGATCGGGTTCTCCGCCGTGCCGAGCCTGATCGCCGGCAGGGTCGACGCTGTGGTCGCGTTCTGGAACGCGGAGGGAGTGGCACTGCGGCAGCGCGGCGTCGACACGCGCGAGTTCCGCGTGGACGACTACGGCGCGCCGCGCTACCCGGAGCTCGTCCTGGCGGTCAGGCGCGAGACGCTCAGGAAGCGTGGCCAGCTCGTGGACACCATGCTCGAGGCGATCGAGAACGGCACGCTCGATGCGCTGGGCAACCGGAAGCGCACGGTGCGGAGGCTCGTGGAGGCGTCGGGGGCGGACGAGCCGCTGATGCGCGCGCAGCTCGCCGCAGTCGCGCCGGCGCTGCTCCCCGCGGTGAGCCTCGACCGGCGCGTGCTCGATGGCTGGGCGGCTTTCGACGCGCAGTTCGGGATCCTGCGCGAGGAGCCCGACGTGAGCCGCACCTTCCCGCTGCGTTAGCGTCGGTGCCATGAACATCACAGGCGTCGACTTCATCACCGTGCCCACCCGCGATTTCGACAAGGCGGACGCCTTCTACGGCGACGTGCTCGGGCTCGAGCGCTCGAAGCAGTGGGGCAGCATGCCCGCGCGCGAGTTCGAGACCGGCTCGCTGACGATCGCGGTGATGCAGTCGGACGCGTTCGGGCGAGAGTTCAAGGAGCACACTCATCCGATCGCGCTTCACGTGGACGACGTCGCGGCGGCCCGCGAGGAACTGGAGTCGAAGGGCGTGGAGTTCGTGGCCGACACGATCGACAGCGGCGTCTGCCACATGGCGATCTTCTCGGACCCCGACGGCAACATCCTGATGTTCCACCACCGCTACGCGCCGAAGGGCGCGAAGCCCACCGGCGTCTAGAGCAGCGACTCGACCAGCGCGGCCGCCTCGCGCGCCATGCGCGAGCGCGGCACGACGCGGTCGAAGCCGGCCTCCTCGGCGCGGCGGCGCACGTCCTGCTCCACGTGCGAGTAGAAGCCGAGCCGCGGCACGGCGGCGCCGGCCGACTGCTCGATGCGCGCGTCGGGCTCGTCGGTGAGGTCCACGACGAGGACGTCGGCGTCGTCGCCCGGCCCCACCGGCTCGTGACCGGCCGCCCTCAGCGCGCCCTGGAGCTTCGAGCCGAACAGGAGGTCCGGGCACAGGAGCGCGACGCGCGCCAAGCCGCGCCGCCTACTGCGCGCGGCGCCGGTCGAACTCCTGGCGCACGGACTCGGGGCGGCCCCACATCTGGACGACCTCGACGCGCCCGGAGCGCGCCTCGCGCACCACGAGCTCGCCCTCGATGCCCTCGCCGTCGAGCAGCGCGAGCGTGCCGTGGACCGTCTGCGCCGCGGCCGCGTGTCCGAACTCGCGCGCGGAGCGGATCCGCCAGTGCCAGTCGTGCTGCGAGTAGGGCATGGCGTTGATCTGCACGAGCAGGGTCGCGGCGTCGATGTAGCGGTCCTCGTCCGCGATCCGCAGGTCGAGCTCGAGCTGGGTCCAGTCCGGCGGGAGCGAGTCGATCACTGCCTGGAAGTCGTCGGCGAGCGCCATCGCTCCCGAACGTTACTGGCCGGGCTCCACGCGCATCGCGCGCGCGAGCTGGTCGCCGAGCGCGTGCTCGCGCCCGTTCGCCAGCACGGTGAGCGGGCCGCCGAACGGCTCGCGGCCGGCGAGCTCGACCTCGTCGCCGGGTGCGATGCCGAGCTCCGACAGGTAGCGGAGCATCTCGGGGTTCGAGTCGGACACTCGCGAGAAGACGCCGCGGTCGCCGGGCCCCAGCTCGGACAGAGCGAGCGTGGGCGACCTGTCGATCTCGCCGTCGCGCGTGGGAATCGGGTCGCCGTGCGGATCGCGGGTCGGGTTGCCGAGCTTCGCCGCGATCAGCTCCGACAGCTCCGGCGAGATCGCGTGCTCGAGCCTCTCGGCCTCCGCGTGCACGCGGTCCCACGGCATGCCGAGCGCCTCGGCCAGGTACAGCTCGAGCAGCCGGTGGTGGCGCAGCACCTCGAGAGCCACGCGCTCGCCCGTCCGCGTGAGCTGAACGCCGTGGTACGGCTCGCGCGTGGCGAGCCCGAGCGACTCGAGCCGCTTGACCATCGCGGAGGCGGACGCCGGCGAGACGCCGAGCCGCTCGGCGATCGCCGACGTGGACACGGGCGCGTCGTCGCGCTGCGCGATCGACCAGATCGCCTTCGCGTAGTCCTGTACGGCGTTCGAGATCTCGGCGGTCTCGGCGCGCGCGGCGGCCATCAGATCGACACCAGGAGCCCGGTCACGTACATGACGGCGAGGCCCGTGAGCAGGCCGGCCACGGCGAGCGGGTGCAGGAGCCGTCCGGCGCCGTCGCGGATCTGAGGCGCGATCTGGACGACGACCTGGGCGATGGCGCCCGCGCCGATCCCGAACATCAGAGCGGCCAGGCCGGGCTGGAAGGCCGACGCGCCGATCCACGCGCCGAGCACGGCGGGCGCGCCCGCGATCAGCCCCAGCAGCGCGAGCCGCTGCACGCGCGCGCCGCGATCGCGCGCGACCGGGGCGACGATCGCGAGCCCCTCCGTGGTGTTGTGGAGCGCGAAGCCGACGATGAGCGTGGCGCCGAGCGCCAGCGAGCCGACCGCATAGGCCGACCCGATCGCGAGTCCCTCGCCGAGGTTGTGGAGGCCGATGCCGACCGCGACCAGGAGCGCCGCGCGGTAGCCGAGGCCCGTGCCGCCGTCGTCCTTGGCGTCCGCCGACCCGCGCCGGCCGCGCAACCATGCGTCCACGCCCGCGAGCCCGAGGAACGCCGCCGCCGCACCCAGCCACACGAGCGCGGCGCCTCCGAACGCCGCCGCGCCGGTGCCGGCGATCTCGGTGCCCTCGAGCAGCGCCTCGATGCCGAGGAACGCGAGCAGCCCGATCGTGAACGCGAGCAGGAACCCGATCCAGCGCGCGTCGATACCCGCGCACCCACGGCAGCCACAGCATCCCGATCGCCACCGGGATCACGCCCACGTAGAGGCCGATCAGCGCCATGAGGCCGTAGAAGCCGATGTCCGCGTCCGGCGTCTCCGTGGCGGCCGTGATGGTGTGGTCGGCGACCGCACCGGTCTCGGTGAGGAGGAGGACCTCGTAGTCCTGGCCCTCGATCCACGGGTAGTCGACCGTCAGCTCCGAGCCGCCGAGCCGGCCGATCTCGTCGTCCGACTGCGTGAAGCCGGCAAAGCCGTCGTTCACGATCACCTGGCGCACGCGGACCGGATCGGCGCCCTCGTTTCGCACGTGCAGCTCGATCTCACCCGGCTTCAGGACGGTGCGCTCGACCGACAGCTCCTCCTGCGGCACGCCGATGCGGTCGAGCCCGGGCGCGTCGAGCAGCACGAACAGCCCGATCGCGACCGCCAGCACGGCGAGCGGCGCGATGCCCGCGAGCCACGGCGGCCGGCGCGTCGCGCTCGCGGTGGCGGCCTCCATCAGTCCGAGACCTCGAAGAACCCCATCCAGCCGAGCTCCGCGAACTCGCTCACGTGGGCGTGGAACATGTACTTGCCGGTGTATGGGAAGCGCAGCTCGAGGATGCCGCGCTCGCCCTGGCCCAGGATCACCGTGTCGGTGAAGTCGCGCGGCTCCGGGCGCGTGCCCGTCGGGTAGTAGTCGAAGAAGTTGGCGTGCACGTGGAACGAGTTCACGAGGTCGAACTCGAGCACGTTCACGAGGTAGACCCGGACCAGCTCGCCGCGCTTCACCTGCACCGGGCGGTGCAAGTATTCGAACGCCACCGTGTTCACGCCGTAGACCTCGTTCGAGCGGTCGAAGTTCGTGTCGAACCCGTTCATGACCATCACGAGCTCGTCGGCCGCGGGCCGTCCTCGCTTCGGGTCGATCACGAACGCGCCGTAGAGGCCCTTCGCGATGTGCTCGGCCAGAGGCATCGAGTGGCAGTGGTAGAGGTGGAGCCCGAAGGGCGTGGCGTCGAACTCGTAGGTGGTCGACTCCCCTGGCTCGATGTTGCCCGCGCCGACGCCGGGAACACCGTCCATCCGCGCGGTGTGGATCCCGTGGAAGTGGATTGTGTGCGGATGCTGCCCGCCGTTCGTGAAGTGGACCCGCAGCCGCTCGCCCTCGCGCGCCCGCAGCGTTGGGCCCGGCACGCGGCCGTTGTATGCCCACGCGTCGTAGTGCACGCCGGGCGCCACCTCGATCGTCTTCTCCTCCGCGACGAGCTCCCACTCGCGCACGCCGTTCACGACCCGGCCCTCGTCGAAGTCGCGCAGGATCTCCTGGGGATCGAAGCCGTTCGCCTTCGGGTCCACGGTCCCGACCGCGCCCGCGTGCGCCGGGTGCGGAACCGAGGCGGTTCCCGAGACGTCGTGCCCGCCGCCGTGCCCATCCGCCTGAGCCGCCGCCGGCGCCACGCCGCCGTGGAGGCCCCGATGCGGGATCACCTCGTGCAGCACGGGAAGCGCCGCCCCGGCCACCGCGGCGCCGCCCAGCAGCCTGCGCCGCGAAAGTTTGTCTTGCCCGATCTTCATCTTTAGCCGCGCCTAAAAGTACACTAGCTGTGTGATCGCCACAAGCGACTACGAGCTCGTCACGGAGTCGGTGGGTCTGGTGGACCGCTCCGAGCGCGGGAAGTTCCTCGTCCGCGGCGGCGAGGCGGCCGACTTCCTCCAGGGGCAGGTCTCCAACGACGTCGAGGCGCTCGAGCCCGGCAACGGCTGCTACGCGACGGTCCTCTCGCACAAGGGGAAGCTCCGCACGGACCTGCGCATCCTGCGCGGCGACGACTGGTTCTGGCTCGACACCGAGGCGATCGGGCACGCCGTGCTCGAGCACATGCTCCGCACCTACTCGCTCGGGCGGGACGTGCAGTTCGAGGACCTCACCGAGTCGCGCGCGCTCCTGTCGCTCGTCGGCCCCGCGGCGCGCGAGCGGCTCGACGCCGCACCGCCCGCGGAAGAGAACTCGTTCGTCAGCGGCGAGCACGGCATCTACGTGGCGACCCTGCTGGGCGTCGACGTCATCTGCGAGCCGGGCACGGAGCTCGGCGTCGAGGCGGTCGCGGACGAGGCCGCCGAGTGCGTGCGCATCGAGGCCGGGCGGCCGCGGCTGGGCTTCGACATGGACGCCGAGACGATGCCCCAGGAGGCGGGCATCAACGAGCGCGCCGTGAGCTTCACCAAGGGCTGCTACGTGGGCCAGGAGACCGTCGCGCGGCTCCACTACAGGGGCAAGCCGAACCGCCACCTGCGCGGCCTGCGCCTATCCGAGCCGGCGGAGCGGGGCACGGAGATCGTGTTCGGCGAGAAGACGGTCGGCCGCCTCGGGTCCAGCTGCGTCTCCCCCAGGCTCGGCCCGATCGCGCTCGCGCTCGTGCGCCGCGAGGCCGAGCCGGGCGCAACGGTTCAGGTAGGCGGCGCTCCGGCCGAGCTGGTCGAGCTCCCCTTCTCCCTTGGCTGAGCCGCGGCGACCCGCGAGCCGCCACGGGCTCTCGCGCGACAGCCCGCTGCTGGGCCATCGCCAGGAGGGCTACGACCCGCAGGGCGGCGTGCTCGACCTGCCTGCGCCGCCGCCCGAGGAGGCGCCCGTCGACCTGCGCGAGCTGCGCGGTCTCGTGCCCGCCGCCGAGCCGGGTCGCGAGGTGGACGACTGGGGACGCTCGCAGCGCGTCTTCGACCTCGTCGAGCCGCTGCTCGACTTCTACTACCGGCACTGGTTCCGCGTGGACGTCGAGGGGATCGAGAACGTGCCGTCCTCGGACGGGGCGCTGATCGTCTCGAACCACTCCGGTGCGCTGCCGCCGGACGCGCCGATGATCATGCAGGCGATCCGGCACGAGCACCCGCACCCGCGCCCGCTCTACATGCTGGGCGAGAACTGGTTCAAGGGCTACCCGGGCGTGGGGATGCTGGCCAACAAGATCGGCCTCGTGGGCGCGCACCCGGCGAACGCGCAGCGCCTGCTCGGCGACGAGCACAAGCTCGTGCTCGTGTTCCCCGAGGGCCAGAAGGCGAGCAGGAAGCTGTACTGGCAGCGCTACCGGCTGCGCCGCTTCGGCCGCGGCGGCTTCGTGCGCACCGCGATGCGCGCCGGCGTGCCGATCGTGCCGACCGCCGTGATGGGCGCCGAGGAGGCGATGCCGATCTTCGCCCACGTGCCGCTGCTCCAGCGCCTGACCGGGCTGATCTACTTCCCGATCAACCACGCGTTCCCGCACTTCGGGCTCGCCGCGGCCGGCTGATGTACCTGCCCGCGAAGTTCAGGATCCGCTTCCTCGAGCCGATCGACCTGTCCGACTACGGACCCGAGGACGCCGACGACATCGCGCTCGTCGGACGGCTCTCCGAGCGCATCAGGCTGCGGATCCAGGAGGAGCTGGACGACCTGGTACTGGCGCGCCGGTCGGTCTGGTTCGGTTAAGTTCCCTTGCCGTGGGTGCGCAGAGGGTTCGAGCGTGTGCCGGGCTGGCGATCGCCGCAGCGCTGTTCGCCGGCTGCGGCGAAGACGACTTCGAGAACGAGGCGCGCGCGCCCGTGCGCGTGGCGCTCACCGGCGTGATCCAGGACGACGAGGTCACCGTCTCGCCGTCGAAGATCGGCGCCGGCCCGGTGGAGATCACGATCTCCAACCAGACCGACGAGGACGCACTCGATCACGCTCGAGGGCGAGTCGGTCATCCAGCGCGAGGGCCCGGTCGGCCCCGGCGACACCGCCACGATCCAGAAGACGCTCGAGCCCGGCAGCTACGAGGTCAAGGCCGGCTCCGAGAAGGCCGTGACCAAGGAGATCCGGCCCGCGGTCCTCGAGATCGGCAAGGAGCGCCGGAACTCGAACAACGAGCTCTGCTGCCGAGCGGCGCTAGAGCTCGAGCTGGTCGTCCGGCGTCAGCGGCCGGCCGCGGTCGCTCGCCGGCCGGCCTCCGGCACGAGCGCGTCGATCTCCTGGAGCAGAGCCCGCGCACCCGCGCGGCCATCGCCTCGACGATGCTCGTAGGCCTTGTCGATGCTGGTCTTCGCTCCGGTGAGCTGCTGCTTGACCTTGCGCTCCTCCGCCAGGGCGGCGAGTGCCCGCTCGGCCACGTCGCGCACCGCGCCGGCGTCGATCGCCGTCGGCGCCTGAGCGCTTCATGAGCACGCGCGCACGGGCGAGGCGGTAGCCGACCTCGAGCGCCAGGGAGCCCGTCTCGGGGTCGAGGGCGACGATCAGCTTGTCGCCGTTGTACTCGCGCAGGGGCTCCATCTTCGCCGGCACCTCGTCCTCGGTGGGCACGACGAGCACGGCGAAGTCGGCGCTCCGCTCCGCCATCGCGTCGTCGAGCTCCTTGAGGGCCTTCGGGGCCGAGAGGCGCCGGTCCTTCGCCTCGATCACGATCCGTCCGCGCGCCGGGCCGTTGCACGCGTCGATGGCCACGACCACGTCGCCGACCTTGCCGGTGGCCTCCTTCAGGTCGCCGACCGCCTCCGCGACGTCGCCCTGCGCCAGCGCGATGCCGTCGACGGCGTCCGCCACGGCCTCCTCGAACGTGCGGCCCTTCGCGGTGCCGCGCTCGCGCTCGGCCTCGACCTCGTCCAGCTTCTCCTTCTCGAGGCGCAGCGCCTGGAGCTGCTTCTCGAGCTCGGCCATCTGCCGCAGCATCTGCTGCTGCGTCTCGTGCTGGCGCTCCTCCGCGGCCTTCAGCACGCGGATCGTGCCGGCCTTGAAGTCCGCGAGCGGATTGCTGCCGTCGGCGGAGGAGAACTGCTTCATGAGGTCCTCGCGGGAGCGGACCATCGCCTCGTGCACGAGCTCGCGCACCCGGTTCTGCACCGAGACGGTGCTGCCGTCGGAGAACAGCTTCTCGAGCTCGCGGTGCGAGGTGGCCGTTCTCGGGGCCGAAGACCTCCTCGACACGCTCGTTGAAGTACTCGGCCACCTGGCGGGCGCGGTCGGCGAACTGGGTGTTCAGCTCGGTGGCCGCCTTCTCGAACTCGGCCTTGACGAACTCGGCGTTGGCGCCGGTCTGCTCGCGGTCGAGCACGCGCGCGCCGATCTCGACGGCGTCGCGCACCGTCTTGACCGGGTCGTCGCCGTTCTCCTCGCGCGTGCGAACGAGGCGGACGGCGCACTCGTCCTCGACGACGAGGCCGTCGATCGCCACGCGATCGCCGATCACGCGGACGTGGGGCTGCCTGAGTGGAGTCGCGGCTTCCATGTGGACTGACAAGCGTACGCCGGGGTCCCGACGGAAAGGCCGTCAGGCCGCGAAGACGCTGGGCATGTGGCCCGGCTGGTGCGGCACGACGTCGCGCGCGAGGCGCTCGGCGGGACGCCCCTCGATCATGGGACGCACGTCGTCCATCGTGAGCAGCAGGCTGATGCTCGTCGCGATCTGGAAGTCGGCGGCGTTGCGCTCGCCGCCGCCGATCACGCCGTCGCTCGATCAGCTCGTCCACGCGGTCGACCAGGTCCGGCAGCGCGGCCAGGTCGCGCCGCACGTTCTCGTCGGTGGCGTGGTTGAAGCGGCGGGCCGCCGCGGCGATCGGCGCCGCGGTCCGGGACGCGATCGGCGTGGGGATGCCGGTCTTCGAGCCCTCGAGGTAGGTGGCGAGCGTGGAGCGGTCGTGCTTCAGCGCGTTCCAGATCAGGCGGCGCGGCACGGGCTGGAGCACCTCGTTCCCCCAGGCCTCGGCGGCCTCGACCTCGCGGCGCCGCTCCGGGTCCAGCGGAAACAGCGGCGGCGAGGGCACGAGCGAATCGAGCGCGAGGGCGATCTCCTTCGTGCCCTGGACCTTCGTCCCTTCGAGCCTCATCGCCGGCACGGTCTTCCGCGGGAACCCCAGCGCCCGCAGGAGCGCCCGGTGCGCCGCGGTCACGAGGTCCATGCGCCGGTAGTCGACGCCCTTGTGCCGGAGCATCAGCTCCGCGGCGAGTGACGGATGCGAGGCCGGGACGCCGAAGAGGGTTGCGCGCACACGGCGATCCTAGGGCGACACGAGGAAGAGGGCGCGCCGCCCGCGGCGGATCGTGCGGGGTTCCTGCCGCCCCTGGAAGCTTCATGCCATCTGCTTTACTTGCTTGCGTGCAAGCAATCACCGCGACGACGGTCGGCCGTGACCTCAGCCTTCTCGTGAAGCACCTGCTCGTGTCGACCAACCGCGAGTTCTTCGCCGAGCTCCAGGACGCCGGCATCTCGTTCTCGCAGCTCAAGTGCCTCGGCGTGCTCGCCCACGCGGACGCGCCGCTGTCGCTGGGAGCCCTGTCCGACGAGATCGGCCTGTCGCTGCCCGCCGTCAGCCGCGCGGTCGACGGCCTCGTGCAGCGCGGAGAGGTCAAGCGCCAGGAGGACCCGGCCGACCGCCGCTCGAAGCTCGTGAGCGTGAGCGCCCGCGGGCGGGCGACCTACGAGCGCGTCGTCGCGGTCCGCGTGGCCGGGGTCGAGCGCTTCGTCGAGGCTCTCGAGCCCGGCGAGCGCGAGGCGCTCGGCGCGGCCGTCGGCCCCATCGTCGAGAGGCTCGCCCCATGACCGCCCGCATCCGGCTGAACGAGGGCAACCGCCGCTGGTGGACGCTCGCGGCGATGTGCTTCGCCCTGTTCATGATCATGCTCGACAACACGGTCGTGAACGTCGCGCTGCCGTCCATCCAGGAGGACCTGGGCGCGTCGCTGCCGGCGCTCGAGTGGACGGTCAACATCTACACGCTGACCTTCGCCGTCCTGCTGGTCACCGGCGGGCGGCTCGGCGACATCCTCGGCCGCCGCCGCATGTTCCTCTTCGGCGTGGTCGTGTTCGCGCTGTCGAGCGCGGCGATCGGCCTCGCGCCCGACCAGGGCTGGCTGATCGCCGGCCGCGCCGTCCAGGGCGTCGGCGCGGCGTTCATGATGCCGGCGACGCTCTCGATCATCACGGTGACCTTCCCGCCGGAGGAGCGCGGCAAGGCGATCGGCACCTGGGCCGGCGTCTCCGCGCTCGCCCTCGCGATCGGCCCCGTGGTCGGCGGCGCGCTCACCGAGTACGTGTCCTGGCGCGCGATCTTCTTCCTGAACCTGCCGGTGGCCGTCGGCGCGGTCGCGGTGACGCTGTTCGCGGCGCACGAGTCGCGCGACGAGACCACCGAGCACTCGATCGACTGGCCCGGCATCGTCACGCTCTCGGTGGGCCTCACCGCCCTGGTGCTGGCCCTGATCGAGGGCAACTCGTGGGGCTGGGGCTCGCCCGAGCTGATCGGCCTGCTGATCACGGCGGCCGTCGGCCTCGTGGCCTTCGCGTCGATCGAGCCGCGCGTGCGCGAGCCGATGGTCGACTTCTCGCTGTTCCGCTCGAAGACCTTCCTCGGCGCGAACATGGTCGGCTTCATCGTCTCGTTCGCGATGCTCGCGATGTTCTTCTTCACCGCGCTCTACATGCAGAACATCCTCGGCTACTCGGCGGTCGAGGCGGGCGTGCGCTTCCTCCCCTCCACGCTGATGATCGTGCTGATCGCCCCGCTCGCCGGACGCCTCGCGGACCGGATCGGGCCGCGTCCGCCGATGGTCGTCGGGCTGACGCTGACGACGATCGCGCTCCTGATCCAGACGCGCATCGACCTCGACACCGGCTACGGCCTGCTGCTGCCGGCATTCGTCCTGATGGGAATCGGCATGGCGCTCGTGATGTCGCCCATGTCCACCGCCGCGATGAACGCGGTGGAGCCCCAGAAGGCGGGCGTGGGCTCCGGGATCCTGTCGATGAGCCGCATGGTCGGCGGCACCTTCGGCGTGGCCGCGCTCGGCGCCCTGTTCCAGCACATCGCCACGACCGACATAGCCGACGCCCTCGCGGGCACCGGCGTGAGCGCCGCGCAGCAGGAGCACCTCGTCGAGGGCCTCGGCACGGCGTCGGAGGCGCCGGCGGCCTGCCGCCCGCCGCGGCGGAGGCGGCCCACAACGCCTTCATCCACGCGCTCTCGAGCGGCATGTGGCTCTCGGCGGGCGTGGCGGCCGCCGGAGTGGTGATCGCCTTCACCCTGGTCGGCAACCGGCCGACGCACCATCCCGACGCCGCCACCCGGCCAGAGGCGGCGGCGGAGGCAGTTCCGGCCGCTCGGTAATCTCCCGGCCCGCATGGCCGTGGACGTGAACAAGGTCTCCGAGCTGGACGTCGAGCCGGGCGAGCTGCCGGAGACGATGGCCGCCTGGGTGATCCGCGAGGAGCGCGAGGGCGAGCCGCAAGGACGCCTTCCAGCTCGAGGAGATCGAGGTGCCGGAGCCGGGCGCGTTCGAGGTGATCGTGCGCGTGATGGCCGCGGGCGTGAACTACAACAACGTCTGGGCGGCGCTGGGCAAGCCGGTCGGGGTCATGGCGCTACGGCGACCACCCCGAGTACGGGCACCACATCGGCGGCTCGGACGCCTCGGGCGTCGTCTGGAAGGTCGGCGCGGGCGTCACGCGCTGGAAGCCCGGCGACGAGGTCGTGATCCACTGCAACATGGCCTCCTACGAGGATCCCGAGGTGCACGGCCTCGACCCGCTCGCCGCGCCCAGCCAGAGGATCTGGGGCTACGAGACCACCTGGGGCTCGTTCGCGCAGTTCACCAAGGTCCAGGCGCAGCAGCTGCTGCCGAAGCCGCAGGCGCTCACCTGGGACGAGGCCGCCTCCTACGGGCTCGTCTACTTCACCGCCTACCGGATGCTGATCACGCAGTGCGACATCCAGGCCGGCGACCGCGTGCTGATCTGGGGCGCCGCCGGCGGGCTCGGCGTGTTCGCCACGCAGCTCTGCGCGCTCGCCGGCGCCCACGCGGTGGGCGTCGTGTCGAGCGCCGAGAAGGGCGAGCTGGTCAAGCAGCTCGGCGCCGTGGACTACATCGACCGCAACGAGTTCAGCGGCATGATGCGGAAGGGCGGCGAGACGCCCGAGGAGGAGAAGGCGCGCTTCAAGGTCTCGCGCGCGTTCTCCAAGCGCGTGAAGGAGATCCTCGGCGACGCGCCCGACATCGTCTTCGAGCACGTCGGCAAGGCGACCTTCCCGACCTCGGTGTTCACGGTCAAGCCGTTCGGCAAGGTCGTGATCTGCGCCGGCACCACCGGCTACAACCTCGACTTCGACGTGCGCTACCTCTGGATGCGCCAGAAGCAGATCATCGGCTCGCACTTCGCCAACGCGTACGAGTGCAACAAGGCGAACGAGCTGATCGAGTCCGGCCAGATCCGGCCCGTGCTGTGGCGGACGCTCGGCTTCGACGGCGTGCCCGAGGCGCACCAGCTGATGCAGCGAGAACAAGCACCTCGGCAAGATCTCGATCCTCGTCGGCGCCGACGAGGACGGACAGGGCAAGACGGCCGACGGCCCCGGCGCGATCCGCGCGGAGGTGGGCGCATGATCGAGTGCAGATCAAGTGGGTGGCCAACCCGTTCCGGGGCGACAAGTTCGCCGAGGGCTGGCTCCCCGCCGCCGAGGCCGTGCTCGACTTCGGGGCCACGGAGTGGTCCTTCAGCCGCAACGTCGACGGCCGGCTGGACTTCGTGCAGAGGGCGATCTTCCCCTCGAAGGCGCACTTCGAGCGCTACTGGTACTCGGAGCGGCTGGCCGAGTACCGGACCGAGCTTGCCGGCACCTACCAGGTGCCGATCCTGCCGACGTTCTGGGAGATCGTGGGCGCCGGCGAGGCCGTCAGCCCTGCTCCAGCGGGGCCATCGTGAGCTTCAGGCCCTTCAGCTGCTCCCAGTAGTGCTCGGCGGGCTCGCGCGCGCCCGTCCAGACGATCGCCTGGCCCTTGCTGTGGATCGTGTTCGCCATCGCCATGCCGTCGTCGTAGCTCACGCCCGGCAGCGTCGAGGAGAGCGCGAAGGCCACGCCCTCGAAGGTGTTGTGGTTGTCGTTCAGGACGATCACGCGCCAGTTGTCCTCCAGGCCGCTGCCCGGCCCGCCCACGCGCGGCAGCTCGACGGTCTGGCCGGTCATTCCGCGCGCTTGCGCCAGTAGCGCTCGAGGCCCATGTAGAGCTGGTCCGGCGGAGCGGCCTGCTCGAAGCACTCGACCGTGGCCAGGTCGGTGGCGTCCCCCATCTCCTCCTCCAGCCGCGCGATGAAGCGCTCCTCGCCGTCGAGACGCGCCGAGTCGGCCTGCGCGACGAGCGCGGTCCGCATGCGGTGGAGATGGTCCGCCACCTCGGTGACCCGGCCGAAGTGCGTCAGGCCGAGCGACTGCGGGTTCCACGCCGCCAGGGTGTGGAGCGAGTCGAGCCAGGCCTCCACGTCGATGTCCGGCGGCGGCGTGGGCGCGATCGTGTGGTCGTAGGGCGGGATGCGCACGCCGGCGACGTCGCCCACGTAGGCGTCGCCGGAGTCCTCGTGCAGGTAGGACACGTGGTGGCGAGGCGTGGCCGGGCGTGTAGGCCACGCGGAAGCCCTCGACGGTCTCGCCGCCCCTGAGCGCGGTGATCCGCTCCTCGGGCACCGGCGCCACCTCGCCCCAGAGCTCCCACATGTCGTCCCCGTAGAGGCGGCCGGCGCTCTTCAGGAGCTTCGAGGGGTCGACGAGGTGCGGCGCGCCGCACTCGTGCACGTAGACCTTCAGCTTCGGGATAGCGCCGGCAGAGCACGCCCGTGGCGCCGGCGTGGTCGAGGTGGATGTGCGTGAGCAGCAGCGCGCGCGGCTCGACTCGACCCAGGCAGTCGAGCAGGGTCTCGACGCAGGAGGCAGGGCCCGGGTCGACGATCACGCCGTCGACCTCGTAGGCGCAGATCACCCGGTCGCGCCCCAGGTGCAGCACGTCGATCGGGCGGCTCACAGGGTTCCGGACCATACAATCACTTCCGTGGAAGAGCACCGGCTCCCCGAGCCCGACCGCCCCTGGGTGATGCGCACCTACGCGGGCCACAGCACCGCGAAGGAGTCGAACGAGCTCTACCGGAAGAACCTCGCGAAGGGCCAGACCGGCCTGTCGGTGGCCTTCGACCTCCCCACCCAGACGGGCTATGACCCGGACCACGAGCTGTCGCGCGGCGAGGTCGGCAAGGTCGGCGTGTCGATCGCCCACAAGGGCGACATGCACGCCCTGCTCGACGGCATCCCGCTCGACGAGATGAACACGTCGATGACGATCAACGCCACCGCGGCGTGGCTGCTCGCGCTCTACATGACGGTGGCGGAGGAGAACGGCGTCGGCCGCGAGTCGCTCCAGGGCACCACCCAGAACGACATCATCAAGGAGTTCCTCTCGCGCGGGACCTACGCGTTCCCGCCGGAGCCCTCGATGCGGCTGATCGCCGACATGATCGCGTTCACGGTCGACGAGGTGCCGCGCTGGAACCCGATCAACATCTGCTCGTACCACCTCCAGGAGGCGGGGGCCACGCCGGTCCAGGAGATCGCGTACTCGCTCTCGACGGCGCAGGCGGTGCTCGACCGCGTGCGCGAGCGCGTGGACGACGAGACCTTCCCGCGCGTCTTCGGGCGCATCTCGTTCTTCGTGAACGCGGGCATCCGGTTCGTGGAGGAGCACGCGAAGCTGCGCGCGATGGGCCGGCTGTGGGAGGAGCTCGGGCGCACGCGCTACGGCGTGGACGACGAGCGGCTGCTTCGCTTCCGCTACGGCGTGCAGGTGAACTCGCTCGGGCTCACCGAGTCGCAGCCGGAGAACAACATCATCCGGATCGTGCTGGAGGCGCTGGCGGTGACGATGTCGCCGCGACGCCCGGGCGCGGGCCCTCCAGCTGCCGGCCTGGAACGAGGCGCTCGGGCTGCCGCGGCCCGTGGGACCAGCAGTGGTCGCTGCGGATCCAGCAGATCCTCGCCTACGAGACCGACCTCCTGGACTACCCGGACATCTTCGAGGGCTCGAAGGTGATGGACGGGCTCGTGGACGAGCTCGTGGCGGGGACGCGCGAGGAGATGGCGATCGTGGCCGAGCAGGGCGGCGCCGTGGCGGCGGTGCCGTACATGAAGACGCAGCTGGTGGAATCCCATCGCGAGCGCGTCCAGCGGATCGAGAACGGCTCGCTGAAGGTGGTGGGCCAGAACGTGTACACGGAGGCGGAGCCGTCTCCCCTTCAGTCCGCCACCGAATCCTCCATCCTCCGGTCGACCCCGCCGTCGAGGCGTCCTCGATCGACGCTCTCGACGCCTGGCGCTCCGCCCGCGACGGATCGGCCGTCGACGCCGCCCTCGAAGCACTGAGTGAGGCGGCCGCTGACCCCGAGGTGAACATCATGCCCGCCACGCTCGACGCGGCCGCCGCGGGGGTCACCACCGGCGAATGGGCCGCTGCCCTGAGAGCTGTCTTTGGGGAGTACCGGGCGCCCACCGGGGTCGGCGACGCCGCCGCCGCGCCCTCCGATGATGCCCTGCGGGCCCTGAGCGACCGCGTCGAAGAGGTGTCGGCCGGGCTCGGGCGCCGGATCAAGATCCTCGTGGGCAAGCCCGGCCTGGACGGGCACTCGAACGGCGCCGAGCAGATCGCGGTGCGGGCCCGCGACGCCGGGATGGACGTGGTCTACGAGGGCATCCGGCTCACGCCCGCGCGGATCGCCCGGACGGCGGTCGACGAGGGCGTCCACGTGGTCGGCCTCTCGATCCTGTCCGGCTCGCACGCGGAGCTGATCCCGGTCGTCCTGGCCGAGCTGCGCGAGGCCGGCGCGGACGTCCCCGTGGTGGTCGGCGGGATCATCCCGCCCGCCGACGAGGCCGCCCTCCTCGAGGCGGGCGTCGCCCGCGTCTACACCCCGAAGGACTTCGAGGTCAGCAGGATCATGGGCGACATCGTCTCCCTCGTCGCGGAGCGCAACGGCGTCGTAGCAGTCCCGTAGCACTCGTCACCCTCGTGCGCGCCCCGCCCTGTAACGCTGGGGCAATGAAGGAGGCTCTTGTCGAAACCGGCCATATAGGCCGGAAAGTGCAGGGTGGTCCGACGGATCGGGTGATCGCCGAGCTGGCCGAGCGTCAGCATGGTGTCGTGGCGCTTCGGCAGCTCGAGGCGCTCGGCCTCAGTGCCAGCGCGGTGCACAAGCGCGCGGTGCGTGGGCGGTTACACCGAGTTCACCGAGGCGTGTATGCCGTTGGCCGGCCGGGCCTCACCGCATACGGGCGACGGATGGCCGCGGTGCTCGCGTACGGGCCGGACGCGGTGCTGTCGCACCGCTCCGCCGCGGGGCTCTGGGGCCTCCGGCCCGACCACCGCGCAAGGATCGAAGTCCTGTTACCGCGTCGTTCGGTCCGTGGCCGGCTCGGAATCGATGCCCATGGGACGAGAACGCTCGCCGCGCACCACGTCACTGTCGAGGACGGCATCCCGTGCACCACCGTCGCCCGCACGCTCGTCGACCTCGGGGACGTCGCGAACCGCCGCATGGTGGAGCTCGCGGTTGAGCAGGCCGAGGTGCTGCGCCTGTTCGACCTGCGCGCGGTGGAGGACGTGATGACGGGCGTGGGGAAAGCACGCGGCAAGAGCCTCCTTTCCTCAGTGCTTGAAGAACTGACCAGCCCGACCCTCACCGAAAGCGAGCTCGAGGAGACCTTCCTCGACATCGTCAGGACCATCGGCCTGCTGACCCCCGAGGCCAACGTGCACATCACGCTCCCCGACGGCACACCGGTCAGGATCGACTTCCTCTGGCGCGCCGCACGGCTCGCGGTCGAAATCGACGGCCACCCCTTTCACCGCACGAGACAGTCGCGCGAGCGCGACGCCCGCAGGGACCAGCTTCTGCGGCTCGCCGGATATGAGCCGCTGAGATTCACCGGCCGCCAGGTCGCACTCGACAAGGAATGGGTGGCGCGCACGCTGCTCGCGCTAGCGTGCCGCGCCGATGGCGACCGATCCCTCAGAGCTGGGGCGCAGGCTGCGTGACGGCGACCGCACCGCGGCGGCTGCCGCGCTGAACGTGATCGAGAACCGATCGGATCGAGGCGCGACCGAAACGCTGCTCAAGGAGGTCTCGCCCGCCGCGCTCGGAGGAGAGCCAAAGAGCCACCTCATAGGAATCACGGGCCCGCCCGGAGCCGGCAAATCCTCCCTCCTGTCAATGCTCGTAGCTGAGTGGCGCAAGCGCGACAAGACAGTCGCGGTGCTGGCCGTCGACCCGAGCTCCAAGCGCTCCGGCGGCTCGCTCCTCGGCGACCGCGCCCGCATCGAGCACGACCCGCGCGACGATGGCGTCCTGATCCGCTCCACCGCCGCCGGCGGCAGGCTCGGAGGGCTCGCTGCCGCCACGCGCGAGGCGGCCGAGGCGCTCGCGCCCGCGTTCGACGTGGTCGTGGTGGAGACCGTGGGTGTCGGTCAGTCGGAGACCGACGTGGAGGACGTGTGCGACACCGTCGCGGTGGTCGTGCAGCCGGCGTCCGGCGACGTGCTCCAGTTCCTGAAGGCCGGGATCATGGAGGTGCCGGACCTGCTGGTGGTGACGAAGGCGGACCTCGGCGAGATCGCGACCCGCTCGCGCCGGGACCTGAACCAGGCGCTGAAGGCGGTCGGCTCGCCGGACGTTCCGGTGCTGGCCGTCTCCTCGGTCCCGCCGCCAACCGGGATCGAGGAGCTCGCGGACGCGCTCGACGCCCAGCGCGAGCGCGCGGACCTCGCGGAGCGGCGCCGGCGGGCCCGCCGCGGAGCGGCGCTCCGGGAGTTCACGGCGGAGCACGGCGAGCGTGCGCTGCGCGACCTGGGCGGCCGCCGCGCGGCCGAGCGGCTGCTCGAGGAGCAGGACGGCGGCGCGAGCGTCACCGAGCTACTCGGCGTGCTGGAGGCCGGCCGGTGAGCCGCCGCCGCGCGCGGCGGGAAGAGCCGGCTGCCCGCGGGGGCGACGCTCAGCGCGGCGAGCCGTCGCCGGCCTCGAGGGGGCTCGCTCGCGACCTCGCGATCCTCGTTGCCGTCTTCGCCGCCGCGGTCGGCGTAGCCGAGCTGGCGGGCGCCGCCAACCTGGGCGTCGCTCTCAGCGTCGGTCAGGTCGCGTTCGCGGTCGTGCTGGTCGCGTTGCTCACTCGAGGGTGATCTCGCCACGCCTCATGGCGAGCACGACCGCGTGGAGCCGGGTCCGCGCATGCAGCTTCGTTACGGCGTTGCGCACATGCGCGCGGACGGTCTCGGCGGAGACGCCGAGCTGGCGTGCGACCTCTTCCCCGGTGTAGCCGCGCGCGAGCAGCGTCAGGACCTCGCGCTCGCGATTGGTCAGCCCTCGGGGCCGAGTTGCAGCCATCGAGCGAGCATCGGAGTGAGACGCCGGATCCGCCATCGCCCGTTCGTACCCTCCCTGGGCCACCTCCGCTTCCTACGATCGGAGGACCCGCGCCCTCGAGCCGCGGATACCGCGAACAGGGGATCAAGCCACCCTCTCGGAATCCCGATCGGTGCTTCAGATGGCCGACGAGCTCTGGCAGCGGTACAGGGAAACCGGCGATCTGTCGCTTCGCAACAGGCTGGTGCTCACCTACGTCCCGCTGGTCAAGCACATCGTCTACAAGAAGCTCCGCGAGCTGCCGCCGTCCTGCGAGGTCGACGACCTGATCTCCTGCGGGATCGAGAGCCTGATACGGGCGCTCGACCGCTACGACCCCGGCAAGGGCGCGAGCCTCGAGCCGTACCTGTGGACCCGCATCCACGGAGCGGTCCTCGACGAGCTGCGCCGCCGAGACTGGGCGCCGCGCTCGCTGCGCCGTCTCGAGCGCGACCTCCTGAACGCGCGCGAGACGTTCACCGGAGCGCACGGCCGCGCGCCGACGCAATCCGAGCTTGCGGACATGCTGAGCCTGACGCCGGCCGAGCTGCGCGAGCGCGAGTACGAGATCCGCAGGTCGGACCTGACCTCGCTGTCCTCGCTCGCGATGACCGTCGGCGATACGGGGATCCCGCTGGTCGAGACGATCGAGTCGGACGACCCGTCCACCGATCCCGAGCGCCACGCGCTGCGCGAGGAGGCCAGGCTCAGATTCCGCAGAGCCTTCGAGCGACTCTCGCCGCGCGAGCGCGAGGTGGCGGTGCTCCTGTACGTGCAGAACCTCAGTTTGCGGGAGATCGGGCGGGTGCTCCAGGTCTCCGAGAGCCGCGTGTGCCAGATCCACACGCAGCTGAAGCGGCGGGTCCGCGAGCACCTGACGCACGACCTGGCGCTGTTCAGCAGCGCGGCCTAGTCGAGCTCGACCGGCACGGTCTGCTTCCGCGCCTTCGGCCCGGCGATGACGGTGAGGTCGAGCTCGTCGCCGCTGCCCGCGTCGCCCACGGCCTCGCAGTAGCTGGCGAGCGTGGACTTCAGGGGCCGGCCGTCGACCGCCGTGATCAGCACCTGCTCGAGCCGCTGCTCCTCGGCGCTCGTGCCGTCCTGCGCCGCCGTCACGAACATGCCCGCCGGCAGTCGCTCGCGCTCGAGCACCCCGCGGTGATCGCGCCCGACCCGCCGCCGCGGTCCGCGGACCCGTCCCCGTCGCGCGTGAGCGCCAGCACGCCCACTCCTGTCGCCACGAGCAGGGCGGCCGCGGCCACGGCCATCCCGATCCGGGCGGATCGCCGCGCGTCGCGGAAGCCGTACAGCGCAGCGCGCGCCAGCCGCCGGCGCCTCGCGGGAGACGCGGGTGCCGGCCCCTCGGCGAGCGCCCAGAGCGCGGCCTCGGGATCCTCCTCGGGGTTGATGCGCTCGTCGTCCGCCACGCAAGCCGCCGATACCCCAAACGCACCGCTCAGGAACCCGCCAGTAGTCTCCCCGGCCCGTGGGCCTCGGCTCCTTCATCGGCGTAGGCAGCTCGCTCGATTCCGCCCTCGGCCGCGTCTCGCGAGCCGAGGAGCTGGGCTACGAGTCGGTCTTCGTCACCCACATCGGCGGGCGCGACTCGATCACCCTGCTCGCTGCGTACGCGGCGGCCACGTCGCGCATCCGGCTGGGCACGGGCGTCATCCCGATCTACGCCCGCACGCCGGCGAACATGGCGCAGTCGTTCGCCACCCTCGACGAGATCTCCGGCGGCAGGGCGATCGCGGGGCTCGGCGTCTCCCACAAGCCGGTGGTCGAGCACTGGTTCGACCAGTCGATCGACAAGCCGCTCGCCGAGATGCGCGAGTACGTCGCGATCGTCCGGGCGATCCTGCACGGCGAGAACCCGCCGGCGGGCGAGAAGTTCCGCACGGCCTTCCATCTGACGGGCTGGGAGCCGCCGCGGCCTGACATGCCGGTCTACCTAGCCGGCCTCTCCCCCGGCATGCTGAGGCTGGCCGGGGAGATCGCGGACGGCGTCGTCCTGTGGCTCTGCAACCCCAACTACATCCGCGACGTGGTCGTGCCGACGGTGCGCGAGGGGCGCGAGAAGGCGGGGCGCGAGCTGGACGGGTTCGACATCGTGGCGGCCGTGCCCTCCGCGGTCACCGACGATCCCGGCGCGGCGCGCGAGCGGCTGCGCGCCGAGCTGGTGCCCTACTTCGGCCTCCCCTACTACCGCAAGATGCTCGGGCTGTCCGGGCTCGACCCCGACGCCGGCCCGACCGACGACTTCCTCGACCTGCTGGGCGCGATCGGGTCGCCCGACGAGGCGCGCGCCTCGGTGCGCCGCTATGCGGACAGCGGGGCGACGTCGCCGTGCGTCGGCGGGATCAGCGGCGGCGACTTCGACGCGACGCTCGAGGCGCTAGCCCAGAGCCTCGACTAGCCAGCGCTCGCCCTCTCGGCGCAGGTCGAGCGTGTCCGTGACGCGCTCCTGGCCCCTCGCCTTGGTGGACACCCGCACGCGCGCGCGGTCGCCGTTCACGTCGATCCCCCGGATCTCGATCGTGGGGCCCCGCACCCCCTCGGCCGCGGAGCGAAGCTGGGTGGCGCACTCGGCGCCGCCGGCGCGTTTGCGGGCGCGGGCAGTGAAGAGGTCGTCACACACGGTCCTGTAGTCCGTGTCCGCCACCGCCCGCTCCAGCCGCTCCACCGTCGCCGCGATTTCTTTGGGCACTCCCGAGACCGGTTTGGGCTCCTCATCGCCCCCGAATGAGCAGCCCACGGGGGCGAGCAGGGCCACGGCGGCCATAATGGAGGTATGGAGGGATCGGCGCAGGAGTCCGTGGGCACCCGGTCGAGCTGGCTGCGGTGCTATCGCTGCTGGTCGCAGAACCTGGAGGTGCAGCTTCATTACGAGGGCATCTTGAAGGTTGACCCCGACACAGGCGAGGCGGTCGACCCCGTGGAGGAGGTCCAGGAGGCCGTGGTGCAGTGCCTGGACTGCCTGCACGACCAGCCCCACCTGGCGCTCACCTTCTACGACGAGGACGGTCGCCGCATCTCGCGGATCGAGCCGGTGGAGGACCGCTGGGAGCGGATGGTCACCGGCACGCCCTGGGTCGCCTCCTGCACCGTGACGGTCGACGCCGACCAGGTCGAGTCCTGCTCCGGCCCGGAGGCCGCCGAGTCGCTGGCGTTCGCGGCCTTCGGCGACCACGGCACGCGCGAGTTCTTCACCCACGTGCGCTTCCACAAGCACGAGGACGAGCGCATCGTGATCCACATGCTGGTGGAGCTCTACGCGCGCTCGTCCGAGGAGGCCACCGACGTGATGGAGGAGGCCGCCCGCGGCGAGCTCACGATCACCTCGCTCGCCGAGGAGTCGCGCCCGCCGGCGTCAAGCGCCGGCGAGGCGCACTAGCTGGCATCGAGGGGTCCTCGGTCACTTAACCGCGTAATGCACGGCTAAGTGACGTCGGACCCGGCGGCCAGACCCACCACGCCCCGCGCCGCCAAATCGGCGATGGCATCCGGCGTGCGCCCCAGCTCGCCGAGCACCTCCGCCGTGTGCTCGCCCAGCAGCGGCGGCGGTGACGGGTCCGTGCGCGTGGCGCCCCAGATCGGCGAGGCCACCAGGTCGAGCGGCCCCGCGGTCGGATGCTCGACTGTGACCGTCGCCGCACGCCCCGCCGCCTCCGCGGCCGCCAGGGCGTCCGGCACCGTGCGCACCTTGCCCGCGGGCACTCCGGCGGCGTCCAGGCCGGCGAGCCAGTCCTCCGCGGAGCGCTCGCGGAAGCGACCGGCGAGCAGCGGCACGAGCTCTCCTCGGTGCTCCACCCGAGCCGCGTTGGTGGCGAAGCGCTCGTCGGAACTGAGCGTCTCGAGCCCGACCACCGAGCACAGCGCGCGGAACAGCCCGTCGTTCGCGGCGGCCACCGCGATCCGGCCTGACGATGTCTCGAAGTCCTGGTAAGGCACGATGTTCGGGTGCGCGTTTCCATGCCGCTCCGGCTCCCGGCCCGTGACCAGCGCGTTCTGCGCCACGTTCACGAGCCCCGCGAGGCCGCTGTCCAGCAGCGGCACCTCGATGCGGGCACCCTCGCCGCGATGCAGCGCGGCGAGCACCGCGGCGGCGGAGTGAAGCCCCGCGAGCACGTCCACGAGCGCGACGCCCACCTTGTAGGGCGGACCGTCCTCCGGCCCCGTGATCGACATCAGCCCGGATTCCGCCTGGGCCACGAAGTCGTAGCCCGGCCGCCCGGGAGGGCGCCGCTCGGAGCCGAAGCCCGTGATCGAGCAGTAGACGACGCTCGGGTTGCGCTTCCTCACCTGCTCGTACCCGACGCCGAGCCTGTCGGCGCCGCCGACCTTGAAGTTCTCGACCACCACGTCGGCGCGCTCGCAGAGCTCGAGGGCGAGCTCGCGGCCCTCCTCCTGCGAGAGGTCGAGGGCGCAGCTGCGCTTGCTCCTGTTCACCGAGAGGTAGTAGGCCGCCTCACCGGCGGCGAAGGGCGGGCCCCACGAGCGGGTCTCGTCGCCGCCCTCGGGGCGCTCCACCTTGATCACGTCGGCGCCCAGGTCGGCGAGGACCATCGTGCAGTAGGGCCCCGCGAGGACACGCGAGAGGTCCGCCACGCGAACCCCGGCCAGAGGGGCGCTCCCAGATGAGCTCTCCATCGGGCGCCATCCTGACAGGGGCGCGGGCGGCGGTGGCCGCGCTCGAGGACGCCGGCGTCTCGATCGCGTTCGGCCTCCCCGGCGTGCACAACCTTCCCCTATGGCGCGAGCTGAACGGCTCGCCCATCCGGCTCGTGGGCGTCCGGCACGAGCAGACGGCCGCCTACGCGGCCGACGGGTACGCCCGGGCGAGCGGCCGGCTGGGCGTGGCGCTCACCACAACGGGGCCGGGCGCGGCGAACACGCTGGCCGCCGTCGGCGAGGCCTGGGCGTCGCGGCAGCCGATTCTCGTGATCGCCACCGACATCCCCTCGAGCGCGCGCCGTCCGGGCGTGTGGCGCGGCGTGCTCCACGAGGCCACCGACCAGGCGGCGATGTTCATACCTGTCGTGAAGGAGGCCATCCGGGTCTCGTCCGCGGACGAGATCGGGCCGGCTGTGGCGCGGGCCGTAACGACGGCATTGAGCCCGCCCGCGCGGCCGGTCTACGTCGAGATCCCGACGGACCTGCTCCAGGCGGAGGCAGATTGCAGAAACCGGCCATATAGGCCGGAAACTGCAACGAGCCCCGAGCGGGATCAGCTCGACCGCGCGCTCGGGCTGCTCGAGCGCGCGCGGCGGCCGCTCATCTGGGCCGGCGGCGGCGCCCTCCAGTCCGGCGCGGGCGAGGCGGTCGCCGCGCTCGCGGAGCGGCTCGTGGCGCCGGTGATCCTCACCTTCTCCGCGAAGGGCCTCCTGCCGCCAGGGCATCCCTGCCTCCTCGAGGCCTCGCCGCACGTGCCGGAGGTGGGCGACCTCTGGGACGAGGCCGACGTGGTGGTCGCGATCGGCAGCGACCTCGACGGCATGATGACCCAGGGCTGGAAGCAGCCCCAGCCCCCGCACCTGGTGGCGATCAACGTCGACCCGAGGGACGCCTCGAAGAACTACCGGCCCGACGTGGTCGTGGAGGCGGACGCGAAGCAGGCCGCCTCAGCGCTGGCCGAGCGCCTCGGCGAGCGCGGCGGGCTCGACTCGCTCCAGCGGCGCCTGCGAGACCTCAACCGCGGGGTGCGCGAGCGCGTGGCCGCCGAGGACCCCGAGGCCAGCGCGTTCCTCGAGGCGATCGAGGGCGCGCTGCCGGACGACGCGGTGCTCGTGTGCGACATGTGCATCCCCGGCTACTGGCTCGGCGGCTTCCACCGCACTCCCGCGCCTCGCAAGCTCACCTACCCGCTCGGCTGGGGCACGCTCGGCTGCGCGTTCCCGCAGGGGCTTGGCGCCGCGCTGGCCGGCACGGGGCCGGCGGTGAGCATCTCGGGCGACGGCGGCTTCCTCTACGCATGCGGCGAGCTGGCCGCCGCCAAGCAGGAGGCGATCCCGCTCACCGCCGTGATCGTGGACGACGGCGGCTACGGGATGATCCGCTACGACCAGGACCTGCACGGGGACCCGCGCGAGGGCGTGGACCTGACGAACCCCGACTTCGTGGCCCTTGCGAGGGCCTTCGGCGTCCGAGCCGACAGCGTGGACGGGCTCGGTGAGCACTTCGGGATGGCGCTCAAGGGTCACGTGGCCCTGAAGGAGCCGACGCTGCTGGTCGCGCGGGCGTCGCTGGGCCCGCCGCCGAACGTGTCGCCGCGCTGGTATCGGCGGTGAGCGCGGAGGAGCCGCCCGCCGAAGGCCGCCGCGCGGAGGGCGGCGCGCACGCGGAGGAGCCCGGGCGCGCACCGCGGCGGCTCGCCAGACGGGCGAGCCAGCGCATTCCGCCGCGGGCCGAGCTCATCGAGCAGGCGGCGCAGGCCTCGCGGGCCGGGCTTCGGACACGGCGGGAGCGCATCATCGCCACCGCGCGGCCGATCCTTCAGACCTCGGTCGCCGCTTCGCTGGCGTGGCTCGTCGCGACGGAGCTGATTGGGCATTCGACGCCCTTCTTCGCGCCGATCTCCGCCGTCATCACGCTCGGGCTGACCGTCGGGCAGCACCGCCGGCGGGCGGTCGAGCTCGCCATCGGCGTCTCGGTGGGCATCGCGATCGCCGACCTGCTCGTGTCCGCGATTGGCAGCGGCACATGGCAGGTGGGCGTCGTCACCGGCCTCGCGATGCTCGCTGCGACGCTCGTGGGCGGCGGGCCGCTGCTCGCGTCGCAGGCCGGCGCCTCGGCAGTGCTCGTTGCGACGCTTCAGCCGCCGGAGGGCTTTGACTTCACTCGCTCGCTGGACGCCCTTGTGGGCAGCGCCACCGCGCTGGTCGTCAGCGCGGTGCTGCTCCCGGTCGACCCCGTGCGGCTCGTGCGCGATGGAATCGGCCCGCTGCTCGACCGGCTGGCCGGGGCGCTCCTGCAGATAGCGCACGCCCTCGAGCACCGCGACGAGCACGACGCGGAGCGGGCCCTCGTTGCCGCGTCGCGGCTCGACCCGCTATACGAGCACCTGACCGCGACCCTGGCGGCTGCGGGCGATGCCGCCCGCGTCTCGCTCAGCCGGCGCGGCAAGCTCGGCCGCCTGGAGCGCTACGTCGCCGCGGTCGGCGAGCTCGGGCCTGCCATCGAGAACACGCGCGCCCTGGCGCGTGGCGTCACACGAGCGATCGCCCTCGACGACTCGACCCCGCCGGACGTGGCCGCTTCGATCCGCGAGCTGGCCACCGCGGCGCGCGAGCTCGACGAGCTACTCGAGCGTGAGGAGACCGGGCCGTCGCGGGAGGCCGCCCTGCGCGCGGTGCAACTCGCCAACGCCGTTCTGGCCCAGACCTCGAACCTGTCAGCGGTCCACATCGTGGGCCAGGTGCGACTGGTGGCGGTGGATCTGCTGCGAGCGGGCGGCGTGCCCCGCCCGGAGGCGCAGCAGGCCGTGCGATCGGCCTAGTCCCAGGCGAGCCGGAAGCCGCTGTCGCCGAGGATCTCGGCGACCTCCATCTGAGCCTTCTGGAGCTTGCCCGCGTAGTCCCAGTTCATCGACTGCCAGCGCGTGAACTGCTCCAGCACCCAGATGCCCGACTGCCGGGAGCCGTTCCCCGACTTCCCGTTGCCGCCGAAGGGCAGGTGCGCCTCGGCGCCGCTCGTGGAGTTGTTGACGGAGACCATTCCCGCGGTCACGCGCTCGCGGAAGCGGAAGGCCGACTTGGGGTCGTTCGTGTAGACGGCGGACGAGAGCCCGTAGCCGTGGCCGTTGGCCAGCTCCATCGCCTCGTCGAAGTCGGAGAAGGTCGCGATGCCGATGATCGGGCCGAAGGTCTCGGTCGAGTAGATCTCGTCCTCGGCCGTCACGCCGTCCACGATCGTCGGGTGGCAGTAGATCCCGGCGTCCGGGTCGCCCACGAATCCCTCGCGCGGGTTGTCGCTCGTGATGCGGCCGGTGCCGGTCGACCCCGACACCGAGTGGTGGTCGCGGATCAGCCCCAGCCAGTCCTCGAAGCGCTCCGCGAAGCGCTCGTGGATCATCGGGCCGTAGAGCACCTCCTGGGTGGGGTCGCCGATCGGCGCCTCCTCCACCGCGCTCGTCAGCCGGCGAACGAACTCGTCGTGGAGCGACTCGTGGACGATCGCCGTGCCGAGCGAGGTGCAGCGCTGGCCCGCGGTGCCGAAGCCGCTGAACAGCGTGCCCTCGACGGCGAGGTCGAGGTCGGCGTCCGGCATCACGACGAGCGGGTTCTTCCCGCCGAGCTCGAGGCACGCCGACTGGCCGTGGCGGCCGGTGAGCTCGCCGATCCGCGACCCGACCGGGGACGAGCCGGTGAACCCGACCTTGTCCACGAGCCCCTCGTCGAGCGCGCGCTGGAGGCCCTCGAAGGCGCTGGGGCCGTCGGACTGGACCAGGTTGAGGACGCCCTCCGGGAGGCCGCCGGCGATGAACAGCCGCGCGAGCGCGTCGCCGAGCGCCGGCGAGTACTCGGCCGGCTTCCAGACGACCGCGTTGCCGCACAGGAGCGCCGGCACGAGGTACCAGGACGGCACCGCCACCGGGAAGTTGCCCGCCGTGATGATCGCCGCCACGCCGACCGGTGTGCGGAACGTGAAGAGCTGCTTGTCCGGCATCTCGCTCGGGACGGTCTGGCCGTACAGGCGCCGACCCTCGGACAGGAAGAAGTCGCAGGTGTCGATGATCTCCTGCACCTCGCCGAGCGACTCCGGATACGGCTTGCCGATCTCGCGCGTCACGAGCCGCGCCAGCGCCTCCTTGTTGTCCTCCACGATGCGGCCGATCTGCTTGATGACGTTGCCGCGCACGGGCGCGGGCACCGCCGCCCACTCGCGCTGCGCGGCGCGCGCGGCGCGGCACGCGTCGAGGAACGTGGCGGCGTCGCCCAGGAGCACCTCGCAGACGAGGTCGTCGAGGTTCGCCGGGTTGCGCGACTCGAGCCGCACGCCCTCGCTCACGCCCTGGCCGCCGATGATCGAGCCGATCGTCCTCGTCTCCGTGATGCTCATGCCACGTAGCGTATCCACGAGATGGAGCACGCTTCAGTCGTGATCGTGGGCGGCGGTGTGATCGGCGCGAGCATCGCCTTCCACCTCGCCGAGGCCGGTGTGGAGGACGTGCTGCTGCTCGAGCGCCGGGAGCTCGGCTCGGGCTCCACCGCGGCCGGCGCCGGCGGCGTGAGGGCGATGTTCTCGGACGAGCTGAACGTGCGGATCGGGCTCCGCTCGCTCGAGGCGTGGGCGGCATTCGGCGAGCGGCCCGGCTGGGAGATCGACCTGCAACGGGTGGGCTATCTGTTCCTGCTGTCGAGCCACGACGAGGTCACGGAATTCGAGCGCGGTGTGGAGCTGCAGAACCGGCTCGGGGTGCCGAGCCGGATGGTGAGCGTCGAGGAGGCGCAGCGAGCTGTCGCCGCTCGCGGGCATGGACGGCGTGCTCGCGGGCGCGTTCTGCCCGCTCGCCGGGCACGCGACCCCGGACGGCGCCGTCCAGGGCTACGCGGGCGCGGCACGCGCGAACGGAGTGCGCATCGAGACGCGTCGCGAGGTAACGGGACTCGAAAAGGCAGCCGTCCTCACCGGCAGCGGGGCCATCGAGACCGAGTGCGTCGTGTGTGCGGGTGGGCCGTGGTCGCAGGCGATCGGCGCCATGGCGGGCGTGGTTCTGCCCGTCAGGCCCGAGCGAAGGAGGATCGCCTTCACCGGGCCGCTTGGAATCGAGCGCAGCCTGCCGATGACGGTCGACTTCGCCACCGGCTTCTACTTCCACCGCGAGGGGCCGGGGCCTCCTGTTCGGCACGAGCGACGTCTGCGACACCCAGGACGAGTGGCTCGAGCGGGCCGAGCCCGTCCTGCGGCGGCGGGCCCCGCTCCTCCTGGACGCCCCGATCGCGGGCGGCTGGTGGGGCGACTACGAGATGACCCCGGACCACAACGCGCTGATAGGCGAATGCGCCGCCGCGCCCGGACGGTTCCTGTACGCGACCGGCTTCTCGGGCCACGGCTTCCAGCAGGCGCCGGCCGTCGGCGAGCTGGTGCGGGACCTCTACCTCGGCCGCGACCCCTTCGTCGACGTCTCGCCCCTGGGCGCCGGGCGAGCCGCGCGGCGCGAGCGGAACGTGGTCTAGCCGGCGTCGCCGAGGCGCCGTTCGAGCGCCTCGAGCTGGGCCACGAGCTCGGCGGGCAGCCTGTCGCCGAAGGTCTCGAAGTGGTCGCGCAACTGGGGAAGCTGCTCGCGCCACTCATCCGGATCGACGGCCAGCAGCTTGGCCATGTCCTCGGCGGATACGTCGAGCCCGTCCGTGTCGATCGCGTCCGGGGTCGGGACAAGGCCGGTCGGCGGTCTCCACGGCGCCGCCCTCGCCGTCGCAGCGCTCGGCCACCCACGCGAGCACGCGGCTGTTCTCGCCGAAGCCGGGCCAGAGGTAGCGGCCCCCATCGTCCTTGCGGAACCAGTTGACCATGAAGATCTTCGGCAGCTTCGCCCCCGGGCGGC
The DNA here is from genome assembly GCA_963786845.1 of uncultured Thermoleophilaceae bacterium. GTDB lineage: Bacteria > Actinomycetota > Thermoleophilia > Solirubrobacterales > Thermoleophilaceae > JACVRW01. The sequence goes on along the minus strand of CAWBAP010000003.1, from coordinate 36,392 downwards.
GCCCGCATTCGAGCCAGTGGGCGAAGTAGTCGGCCATGTGGTAGCCGCAGAACGGCAGCATCGCCATCGGGTCGAAGCGGAGCCCGCCCACGACGCCGGCGGCCGCGGCGGTCTTCTCGGAGCCCATGATCGAGCCCATGAAGACGCCGTGCTCCCAGTCGAACGCCTCGGTCACGAGCGGCACGACCGTCGCCCGGCGCCCGCCGAACAGGAACGCGTCGATCGGCACGCCCTTGGGGTCCTCCCAGTTCGGCGCGATCGAGGGGCACTGGCCGGCCGGCGTCGTGAAGCGCGCGTTCGGGTGCGCGGCCGGGTCCTCCGACTCGGGAGTCCAGTCCTCGCCGTGCCAGTCGATCGCGTGGCTCGGCGGCTCGGGGGTCATCCCCTCCCACCAGATGTCGCCCTCGTCCGTCAGCGCGCAGTTCGTGAAGATCGAGTTCGCGCGGATGGTGGCCATCGCGTTCGGGTTCGTCTTCTCGCTCGTCCCGGGCGCCACGCCGAAGAAGCCGGCCTCCGGGTTGATCGCGTAGAGCCGCCCGTCGTCGCCGAACTTCATCCACGCGATGTCGTCGCCGACCGTCTCGACCTTCCATCCCGGGGAGCGTCGGGATCAGCATCGCGAGGTTCGTCTTCCCGCACGCCGACGGGAACGCCCCGGTGACGTGCTTGACCTTCCCCTCGGGCGAGGTGAGCTTGAGGATCAGCATGTGCTCGGCGAGCCAACCCTCGTCGCGCGCCATCACTGACGCGATCCGGAGCGCGAAGCACTTCTTGCCGAGCAGCGCGTTGCCGCCGTAGCCCGACCCGAACGACCAGATCTCGCGCGTCTCCGGGAAGTGCGCGATGTACTTCTCGTCGTTGCACGGCCACGGGACGTCGTCCGCGCCGTCGGCCAGCGGCATGCCCACCGAGTGCAGGCACGGCACGAAGTCCCCGTCGCTGCCGAGCACCTCGAGGGCGCCCTGGCCCATGCGGGTCATGATCCGCATCGACACGGCCACGTAGGCCGAGTCGGTGAGCTGCACGCCCACGTGAGCGATCGGCGAGCCAAGCGGGCCCATCGAGAACGGCACGACGTACATCGTGCGGCCGCGCATGGAGCCCCGGAACAGCTCGGTGAGCGTCTCGCGCATCTCCTCGGGGTCGCGCCAGTTGTTCGTCGGCCCCGCGTCGCCCTCGCTCTCCGAGCAGATGAACGTCCGGTCCTCGACGCGGGCGACATCGCTCGGATTCGACCGCGCCAGGTAGGAGTTCGGGCGCTTGGCGTCCGCGAGCCGGTCGAACGTCCCCGCTTCGACGAGCCGCCGGCACAGGTAGTCGTACTCCTCCGCGGAGCCGTCGCACCAGTGGACCTCGTCCGGCTGTGCGAGCTCAGCCACCTGCTCGACCCAGGCGAGCAGCTTCTGGTGGGTTGTGGGAGCGGTGGTGGCCTGTTTCACGGGCGGTCCCTTTCGAATTGGCCTAAGGTATACGCGGCCCCGTACACTGCCCCGCATGCGCCCGGTGCTTCGTTTCGTGGCGTCGGTGATGATGGTCAGCGGGACGCTCCTCATCGCGGACGCCGGGGTGACCCTGCTGTGGCAGGAGCCGGTCTCCGCCTTCGTCGCCAACAAGGAGCAGGGCCAGCTGAAGAAGGCCTTCCTCGACCCCCCGCGCCGCGTCATCCGCAGGCAGCCGCTGAAGGGCGACGCGATCGCCCGCATCGACCTGCCCGACATCGGGGTGTCCGAGTACGTGGTCGAGGGGACCGACACCGCGAGCCTGCGCAAGGGACCCGGCCACTACCCCGACACTCCGCTGCCGGGCGATCCGGGCACGACCGCCATCGCCGGCCACCGGACGACCTACGGCGCTCCCTTCAGGAAGATCGACCAGCTCCGCCGCGGCGAGCAGATCACCATCGACATGCCCGACGGACGCTTCATCTACCGGGTCCAGCGCACGAAGATCGTCGACGACCAGGATTTCTCGGTCCTGGACGAGGTCGGCTACCAGCGGCTCGTTCTCAGCGCCTGCCACCCGCTGTACAGCGCGGCGCAGCGCGTCATCGTGTTCGCCCGCCTGGAGCGGCGCGGGCCGCCGCGGGTCAGGACGAGCGCAGGAGGATGAGCCCGGCGTCGATCGAGGATTGGTCATGCGACTCGAGAAAGAGGATCAGACCCGACCACGAGCGCGAGCGAGATCGCCACCACGGCGAGCCAATAGAGGATCTTGAGGAACATGACTGTCGAGCCGCGAAGCTACAGCGTCGCACGGCGGGCGGGCGCCGCCGCCGCAACGGTTAGAGGCGCGCTCGCCGAGGCACCGGGGCTACCGGCGCAGGCCGCGGCGTTGATAGCGCTGCTGTACCTGGCCGGGACGGAGGGCGGGTACTACGCCACGGACTGGTACCCGGTCGGGCTCGTCGTGATCGCGCTGCTCGCGGTACTGGGTCGTGGTGCTTCCGCCACGGCGCCGTCTGGGCCTGGCGACCGTCGCCGCGGCGCTGCTGGTCGCCTTCGGCGCCTGGGCGCTCGTGTCGATCTCCTGGGCCGGTGAGGCGGGCCGTCGCGTGGGACGGTGCGAATCGCGCGCTGCTCTACGCCGCGCTGTTCTCGCTGTTCGCCCTCTGGCCGCCTGCGGCGCGCGAGGCGCGCGCTGCTCGTGGCGCTCGTGGGGCTCGGGATCGCGCTGATCGGTGCGGTCGAGCTCCTGCGCTGGGCCAGTGCGGCGGACCCGCGCGCCTTCACGCTCGATGGGCGGCTGTCCGAGCCGGTGGGCTACCAGAACGGAAACGTGGCGCTGTGGATGATGGGGGCGTTTGCCTGCCTCTGGCTGGCCGCGACACGCGACGTGGCGCCCGTGGTCCGAGGCCTGGCGCTCGGCGCCGTCCCGCTGCTCGGCTCGCTCGCGTGGCTCGGCCAGAGCCGTGGGTCGCTGTTCACGCTTCCCCTGGCGCTGCTCGTGTTCCTCGCGGTCACTCCCGACCGCCTGCGGGTGCTCGCGGCACTCGTGCCGTGCGGTCTGGCGCTGCTGGTCGCCCTGGGTCCCACCCTGGACATCATCGATCTGGAGAGCCGGCGCCTGCTTCCCGCCCTGGTCGACGAGGCGACGCGGGCGATCGTCGTGCCCGCGGCTCTGCTCGCCGGCCTCGGCGCGCTGGTCGCGGCGGCAGAACGCCGCTGGACACCGGCGCCTGCGAGCGCGCGCCGGATCAGGCTGACGGCGACCGTCGTCGTGGCCGTTCTCGCGGTTGCCGGCACCGTGGTCGCGGTGACCCGGGCCGATGTCGGATCGGAGCTCTCGGAGCGCTGGGAGGAGTTCAAGTCGAACGAGTCGACGGGGACGGGCAGTTCCCGGCTGAGCTCGGGCGGTACCAACCGCTACGACTTCTGGACCGTGGCCTGGGACGCCTTCGAGCGCGAGCCGGTCCGTGGCCTGGGGATGGACAACTTCCAGCAGGAGTACGCGCTGCACGGGAACACCGATGAGAAGCCGGAGTTCCCCCACAGCTTCGAGCTCTCGGTGCTGTCGCAGACGGGCATCGTCGGTGGCCTCCTGATGCTCGCGGCCCTGGCGGCGGCGGTGGCGGCGGCGGTGGCGACGGCGTTCCGCGCGCGGCGGCGGCTGCCGCCTGCCGCGGTCGCAGCGGCCGGACCGGCGGCGGCGTCGCTCGCCGTCTTTGCGTCCTGGCTGCTTCACACCTCGGTCGACTGGCTCTACGAACTGCCGGCGCTCGGAGGGATCGCGTTCGCCATGCTCGGCCTCGCCGCGGCTGCGCGTGACGGCGAGCGCGACGGGCCGCGCACATGGGGCCGCGCGGCTCGCGTCGTGGCGCTGGTCGCTGCCCTGGCGGTCGCGATCAGCTTCACCTTCCCATGGCTGGCGGAGCGCGAGGTCGACCACGCACTGGACGTCTGGCGCGCCGATCCTCAGGCCGCTTTCGACCGCCTCGACCGCGCCGCGGCCCTGAACCCGATCTCGACTCGGCCGCGGCTCTTCGAGGGCGCCATGGCAAACGAGCTGGGCGAACCGGGACGGGCCGAGCGGGCCTACCGGCGGGTCGTCGACCAGGAGCCCCGGAACGCCTTCGCCTGGATGCAGCTCGCGGTGCTGGCCTCAGCGCGCCAAGATGAGCGCCTCGCGCGCCGTTACGCGACGCGCGCCGCGGTGCTGGCCCCCCGCGACGAGGTCGTCAGGCTGGTGCGCAGGAGAATCGCCTCCGGCAGGAAGATCACGCCTCAGCAGCTGAATCGTCAGGTGCTCAAGAACGCCGTCGACGACTCCGATTAGACCTGATGGCGCTTGCGCATACAAAGGGTTCGTGTTACGTCTATAGGGTTGGCTTCGACACTCAGGTCCGGTTGCGACACGGTTTTGCAATTTTCGGTTTGTCGCAGGGCCTTTCTGGCAATGGAGTGACCTGCGAAGTCCATGGAAGGGCAGCCCAACAACGGCAGGCGTCGAAGGGACGTAAGAATGCGATTTCAAAAGATGAGAGTGGCGCTCCTGCTTGCGGTGTGCGTCATGGTGATCTCCGCGGGGCCGGCGTTTGCCCAGAGCGGCTTGCAGGGCTATACGAATGGCGGAGAGGACGTGGCAGGCGCCCTTCAGGGCGGCGGCGACGAGGCCGGAACTGTGTCCGCCGACTCGGGCGGCTCGCTCCCGTTCACAGGTCTCGACATTGCGCTGATCCTCGGCGTTGGCGCGGGACTGGTCGCCATCGGCGCTCGGCACACGCAGGTTGACGCGCCCCGACACGGCGTAGTCCGAAAACTGACAGGACGGATGACAGGAGCGCCTATACGGCGCTCCTGTCGCGTTTTAGGCTGAGAGATTTGCTGCAGCCCAGCCAGACACCCGGTTCCCGGATCACCGCGGAGGTCCCCGCCGACGCAGGTCGCGCCGCGCCTGGCGGCGCGCGTCTCCTGTCCACGCGCGGCTGGCTGTGGACGCGGCTCGTGGTCGACTGCGCGCTCCTGGCGCTGGCCATCGCAGCGGCCCGCGTCGGAGCACCCGACGGCGTGTGGAGCGACGGCACCTTCGTGATCTGGCTGTTTCCGCCGGGCGTCGTCGCGCTGTTCGCGCTGCGCGGCCTGTACGGCCGCACCATCGAAACCCGGACGATCGACACGGCGGGGCACATCATGGGCGCCACATCGCTCGCCGCGATCTCGCTGATCGCCGCGGCGGCGCTCTTCGACCCGGACGCTGCGCCCGCGGGCATGGTGGCCCGCGCATGGCTGTTCGCGAGCGTCTACCTGATCGGTGGCCGGATCGTGCTCGACGTGATCGCCGGCCGCGCGCGGGCCGCGGGCGCCGTCGCCCGACCCACGCTGATCGTCGGCGCCGGGGAGGTCGGCGCGGAGATGGAGCGTCGCCTGCTCGAACAGCCTGAGCTCGGATTGCGCATGGTGGGCTACGTCGATGGCGACCCGCCGCCGGCCGAGATGGTGCCCCAGCGCCTTGCTCCGGTGCTGGGCCCGCCCTCCGAGCTCGTGCGGATCGCGCAGGAGACGCGGGCCGAGCACGTGATCCTGGCCTTCTCGTCCGTTCCCGACCGGGGCCTCGTCCCGCTGGTACGGCAGTGCGAAGCCAACCGCATCGAGGTGTCGCTCGTCCCTCGGATGTTCGAGAGCCTCACGAAGCGGCTGAGATACGAGAAGATCGGGACCCTGCCTCTGGTGGGCCTGAGGTCCGTGGACCCGAAGGGCTGGCAGTTCGCGATCAAGCACACGCTCGACCGGCTCGTCGCGGCGCTCGGGCTGTTAGTGCTCCTCCCGATCCTCGCCGCCACGGCGCTGGCCATCAAGCTCGACTCTCGTGGTCCGGTCCTCTTCCGCCAGCGTCGCATCGGACGTGACGGCCGCGCCTTCGACATGCTCAAGTTCCGGTCGATGGAGTCGGGCTCCTCCGAGGCTGACATCGACATCGACGACTCACCCTTCGAGCCTCCCTCGGGACTGGCTCCGGGCGGCGTGGAGGGCGAGGATCGCCGCACCGCGCTCGGGCGCTTCCTGCGGCGCCACTCGCTCGACGAGCTGCCACAGCTGGTGAACGTGCTCAAGGGCGACATGAGCCTGGTGGGCCCACGCCCCGAGCGACCGGAGTTCGCCGCGATGTTCGCCGAGACTCTCCCGCGCTACGACGACCGCCACCGGGTGAAGTCCGGCATCACCGGCTGGGCGCAGGTCAACGGCCTTCGCGGCCGTACCTCCCTCGCCGACCGTGTCGGCTGGGACAACTACTACATCCAGAACTGGTCGCTGGACCTCGACGCCAAGATCCTGCTGCTCACGCTCGCGGCGATCCTTCGGGCGCCCGGCGAGTGAGCGCCGCGCCTAGGGGCGCCGCGGCACCAGCACGGCCCGCTTGAACTCGGCCACGAGCGTCCCGTCCTGGTTCAGCACCCGCGTGTGGACCTTCACCACCCCGCGGTCCGGCTTCGACTGCGACGGGCGCACTTCGAGCACCTCCGACTCGGCGAACAGCGTGTCGCCGTGGAAGACCGGGGCGGGATGCGACAGCTCCTCGGTGGCGAGGTTGGCGATCGCCTTCCCCGACACGTCCGCGACCGTCATCCCGACCGCAAGTGAGTACACGAGCGGCCCTACCACCACGTTCCGCCCCTGCTGCGACTCGGCGGCGTAGACGTCGTTGATGTGCAGCGGGTGGTGGTTCATCGTGATCAGGCAGAACAGGTGGTCGTCCGCCTCGGTCACCGTCTTCGCCGGCCAGTGCTTGTAGACCGCGCCCACCTCGAACTCCTCGAGGTAGCGGCCATAGGGGCGCGCACCGGACGCCTCGCGTCCGGCCTGGGTCGTCTCGAATGCTCGCGTCTCGGTCTCGCTCATGGAACGCCGGAATCTACCGGTGACTAGGATTCGGCGGTCCATGCGCAACCCCAGAGACTTCTTCAAGCCGCTCGCGATCGGCGCCCCCGAACCGCTCCGCGAGATCCCGGTGAGGCCGTCGCGGATGATCCACTTCCTCGACTTCTCGAACGAGAAGATGGTCGCCAAGGCGCCCGACATCGCGCCCCAGGTGGACATCCTGCTCGGCAATCTCGAGGACGCGATCCCGGTCGACCGCAAGGAGGCGGCGCGCGAGGGCCTGATCCGGGTCGGCTCGGAGATGGAGCTGGGCGAGACGCAGCTCTGGACGCGCGTCAACGCGCTCGAGAGCCCGTGGATGCTCGACGACCTGATGCAGCTCGTGGCCGCGATCGGCGGGCGGCTGGACGCGGTGATGGTGCCGAAGGTCGAGGGTCCCTGGGACATCCACTACGTGGACCGCCTGCTCGCCCAGCTGGAGGCGAAGGCCGGGCTCGAGCGCCCGATCCTGATCCACGCGATCCTCGAGACCGCACAGGGCGTCACGAACCTGGAGGAGATCGCCACCGCGAGCCCGCGCATGCAGGGCATGAGCTTCGGCCCGGCCGACCTCGCCGCCAACAGGCGCATGAAGACCACCCGCGTCGGCGGCGGCCACCCGGGCTACCGGGTGATCGAGGACCCCGACCCGGACGACCCGGACGCGCCGCGGGCCACCGCCCAGCAGGACCCCTGGCACTACTCGATCGCCCGCATGGTCGACGCCTGCGCCGGCGCCGGGATCCTCCCCTTCTACGGCCCCTACGGCGACATCAAGGACACGGACGGCTGCGAGACCCAGTTCCGCGCGGCCTTCCTGCTTGGCTGCGTCGGCGCCTGGTCGCTCCACCCGGCCCAGATCGAGATCGCGAAGAAGGTCTTCTCGCCCGATCCCGAGGAGGTCAGGTTCGCCAAGAAGGTGATCGAGGCGATTCCAGACGGCCGCGGAGTCCACATGATCGACGGCAAGATGCAGGACGACGCCACCTGGAAGCAGTGCAAGGTGATGGTCGACCTCGCGGAGATGCTGGCGCGCAAGGACCCCGAGCTGGCGGCCGCTTACGAGCTCCAGCCCGCCAGCGCGTAGGGGTGGTTAGTCCGGCGCACGGCGGGGTAAACCTGTTTTCGGGAGAACCAAAGCCGAGTCGCGACCTGCCGTAGGCCGCGAGCGGGGGAACCATGTAGCCGGGGCGAATCGTCGGCAGTTTCGGCGGAGCGCGCTCTCTTCGCGCCAGCCCGTCAGCTAACCCCGTAGGCCGTACGAGAGGGGGACACAGTGCCAAGGATGCGCACCGTGACGGCCATGACGGCCGCAGTCGTCCTGCTTGCGGTCCCGACGAGCGCCGGGGCGAGCCGGACGGCGAACGAAAGAGCTGAGAGGGCCATGACGAAGGCGATCAACGCTGTCCGCGCAGGACACGGGCTCGCCCCGATGCGCCGATCGGGCTCGCTTGCCGACTCGGCCGGGCGCTACTCGCGCTGGCTGCTCGCGAACGACACCTTCGGGCACCTCAGCCGGATCCAGGCGAGCAGCCGCTTCGCGTTGCTGGGCGAGGCACTCGCATGGCACTCAGGCCGCCGCTTCAGCGTGCGTAACACCCTCAACCAGTGGATGGCATCCCCCGGCCACCGCGCAATCGTCCTCTCTCCCGTGATGCGCTGGCAGGGCACGGGCGTGACCCGTGGCCGCATGGGCGCGAGGCGCGCGACGGTCTGGGTGCTCCACGTGGGCAAGCTCCATCCGCCCGGAGTGAACGTGCCGAACGTCGGCCTGCCCTAGGCAAGGCCGCCAGCGCGCCCCCAGGCAGGCTAGGGTGGACGCGTGGCTCGCGGCCGTATCGCCGCCGCGCTCACCGTGAGCGCGGCCCTCGTCGTCGGGGCATCGCTGGCGAGCGGTGCGACGAACGACATCTCGACGGCGGCGGGCACGGGCACGCCCGGATTCAGCGGCGACGACGGTCCCGCGGCGGCTGCGCAGCTCGGCACCCCGACGGCGGTGGCGGCCACCGCGGACGGCGGCTACCTGATCGCGGACCAGGGCAACAGCCGGGTGCGCCGTGTGTCGCCCGCAGGTGTCATCACGACGGTGGCGGGGAACGGCACTCCGGGCTACAGCGGCGACGACGGCCTCGCCACGAGCGCCCAGCTGAACGCGCCCAACGGCCTGGCGGAGACTCCCGACGGCGGCTTCCTGATCGCGGACTCGAACAACAACCGCGTCCGGAAGGTGTCGCCGGGCGGGATCATCACCACCGTCGCGGGCACGGGCGCCGCCGGCCCCCTCGGCGACGGCAACCTCGCGACCAGCGCGCAGCTCAGCTTTCCCGTCGGCGTGGCGGTGAGGCCTGACGGCAGCTTCCTGATCGGCGACAACGACAACCACAGAGTGCGCCAGGTGTCGGCGGGCGGCACGATCACGACCGTGGCCGGTGTCATCGGCGCCGCGGGCTTCGGCGGCGACGACGGCCCCGCCACCAGCGCCATGCTGCGCGGCCCGGCCGGGGTGGCCCTCACACCGGACGGCGGCTTCCTGATCGCCGACGCCGAGAACCAGCGCATTCGGCGGGTCGCGCCGGACGGCACGATCACCACGGTCGCCGGCACCGGTGTCGCGACCTTCGGCGGCGACGACGGTCCTGCGACGCTCGCGCAGCTCAACAACCCGCTCGCCGCCGTGCCCCTTGCGGACGGCGGCTTCGCGATCGCGGACACGAACAACCACCGGGTCCGTCAGGTGTCGCCGGGGGGCACGATCACCACCCTGTCGGGAACCGGAACGCCGGGGTTCGGGGGCGACGGCGGCCCCGCGGCCGCCGGGCAGCTCAACTCCCCGTTCTGGGTAACGCTGACGACGGCGGGCCACCTCCTGATCGCGGACGCGCTCAACCACCGGGTGCGGCGGGTGGAGGGTCCTCCGCCGCCCCCGCCCCCGCCGGTGGAGCTCGATGATCTCCCGCTGCCCACGATCGGGCGCGTTGTGAACGTCGGGCCTGTCGGCGACGGCCCGGTGCGGATCGCGACCCCGGGCGAGCCGGCGAGCGCTCGGCGGGCGGGGGCGAGCCAGAAGGGGCTCACCTTCGTGCCGCTCACCGAGGCGCGCCAGATCCCGGTGGGATCCTTCCTCGACACAAAGCGCGGCAGCGTCGAGCTGGTGAGCGCCACCGGCCGCGGGTCGAGGACCCAGTCGGGCCGCTTCACGGACGGCCTGTTCCAGGTGCTCCAGTCGAGGGCGCGGCGCACGAGGGGCCTCACGGAGCTGCGCCTCAAGGGCTCGAGCTTCAGCGTCTGCCGCACCAGCCGGCGCGGCGGCTCCGCCGGGGCCGCACAGGTCTCGCGCCGCACGATCCGCCGCCTGCGCTCGAACGCGCGGGGCCGCTTCCGCACACGCGGCCGCCACTCCAGCGCGACGGTGCGTGGCACGATCTGGATCACCGAGGACCGCTGCGACGGCACGCTCACCAGGGTCCGGCGCGGTCGCGTCGTAGTGCGCGACCTCCGCCTCAGGCGCAACGTCCTGGTCCGGTCGGGCAAGAGCTACCTCGCCCGCGCGCCGCGCTAGCGCGGCCTACGGCACGGGCAGGTCCGGCAGGCCGATGCCGGGCAGCTCCGGCTTCGGCACGTCCGCGTTGCGGCTGCTCGGCAGCCGGCAGACGAAGCCGAAGTCGGTCTTCCGCGTCAGGCCGGTGCGCCCGGCGCCGGTGCCCGGCGAGCCGGGCCGGTCGCGCAGCCACGAGCGGCGCACGGGCGCGCGCCGGACGCGGCGGTCGCCGCGGTCGAAGCGGAGCACGTCGATGCCGCGCGCGAAGTCGAGCGCGTAGACGATCTCGCCGGTCGGGTCGGTCGGCGGGAAGTGCACGGCCCAGGTCTCGCCCTTCGTCGGCACCCAGTAGCCCACCTGGCGGATGCCGGCCGGATCGCGCACGTCCAGGAAGCGCGTGCCCTCCTCGTACCAGCCGATCGCCACGAGCCCGTTGCGCTCGTCGAAGTAGTGCGCCGAGCAGAGGCCTGTGACGGGCGCCCAGCCCTTGCCCTGCACGAGGTTGTCGAGCTCGGTCGTGAACAGGTCCATCAGCGCGAGCCGCTTCCCGACGATCCCCCAGGTCTGGAAGGAGCCGGCGCCCTTGCAGGTCGGACGGTTGTAGTCCTCCTCGGTGATCGCCACGAACCGCTTCGAGTAGTGCAGGCTGTTGTGGTGGATGAGGTCGATCGGGGTCTCGCCCTCGCCGCCGATCCCGAACACCGGGTCGGGGCCCGGGAGCCCGAGCTGGCCCGAGTTCTTGATGCTCTCGTCGGTGCGCATGACCATCCGCGGCCTCAGCGGGTTCGACACGTCGTAGGCGGCGGTGCCGTCGGCCCCGGCGATCCAGGCGAGGCCCTTCTTGTCCACCTGCACGTCGTGCGTCGCGAAGCCGGTGATCTCGGGCACGAACTGACCGGCCTTCTTCGGGTTTGCCGGGTCGCGCAGGTCCACGATCTGGATGCCGCGCGCGGTGCCGGCCAGGTAGGCGAAGCTGCACTGCTGGATGCACGACGCGGTGTGCCCGATGCCGGGCTCCTGCGGCTCGGGGAGGCCGAAGATGCCGGGCACGCCGGTCTCGATGAAGCCGTTCGGCATCGCGGCCTTCAGCGTCGGCAGGCGCGGGTTGGAGATGTCGATCACGTACAGCACGCCGACGCCCTCGCTCGGGTCGTTCGAGACCAGCAGGATGTCGCCGCCGAGGTCCACGTCCTCGTTCTCGAAGTGCGGCAGCGGCAGCGCGCCCACCGGCACCGGCAGCTCCGGCTTCGTCACGTCGTAGACGCTGAGGCCCTCCGTCGTCGTGACGTACATGAAGCCGTCCCGGAAGCGCGCCCCGATCGGGTTCGGCACCGGCAGCGTCGCGAGCGGCTCCACGTTCGAGGAGGCGAGCGGGCGCTCGCCGGCGAGGCGCGGCGCGGCGGCGGCGGCGCTCGTCGCGAGCGCCAGCGTCAACGCCAGCGTTACGGCAGCGACCGCACCCAGGACCCGCACGCCGGCGATTCTCCCACGCCACGCCTGGACCCTGCGCCGGTCGTTGCAGAAACCGGCCATATGGGCCGGAAAGTGCGATAGGGTTCCGCGCCGCCATGCGCTTCTTCGAGTACGAGGCCCGCGAGATCGTCAAGCGGGCCGGCATCCCGGTCACCGACTTCGGCTTCGCCACCACCGACCAGGAGGCGCGCGAGATCGCGCACCGGATCGGCGGTCCGACGGTGATCAAGTCCCAGGTCCTCACCGGCGGCCGCATGAAGGCGGGCGGCGTGAAGTTCGCCGACAGCGCCGACGAGGCGGCCGACTACGCGAAGGACATCCTCAAGCTCGAGATCGGCGGCCATATGCCGCGCGGCGTGCTGGTGGACCCCAAGGCCGAGCGTCAAGCAGGAGTACTACGCGGGCGTCGTCTGGGACGGGCTCCGGAAGCAGCCGGTGATGATCTTCTCCCCGGTCGGCGGCATCGACATCGAGCAGGTGGCCGAGGAGCAGCCCGACAAGGTCGGGCGGCGCCACTTCTCCACGATCCAGCCGTTCAGCGACTACATGGCGAAGGAGGTCGATCGCCTCGACCGGCGTGACGGGCCGGCCGCTCACGCGCATCACCCCCATCCTCGCCCGGCTCGCGCGGCTGTTCGTGGACTACGACATGACGCTCGCCGAGATCAACCCGCTCGGCGAGCTCGAGGACGGCTCGTTCGTGGCGCTCGACGCCCACATGGACATGGAGAACGAGGCGCGCCCGCGCCAGCAGGCGCTCCTGAAGGAGCTCGGCGTCGGCGACGAGGAGACGCGCGAGGCGCGCGAGCCGACCGAGTTCGAGCTCGCGGGCGAGGAGGTCGACTCGATGGACCACCGCGGCGTGGCCGGCAACGTCACGGAGTTCGACGGCGACCTCGGGCTCGTGATCGGCGCCGGCGGCGGCTCGCTGACGCTCTTCGACGCCGTGCGCGCGCACGGCGGGCGCCCGGCGAACTACTGCGAGATCGGCGGCAACCCGTCGGTGCGGAAGGCCGCCGGGCTGGCGAAGCTCGTGCTCCAGAAGCCGGGCGTGGACAAGATCGCCGTGATGATGTCGATCGTCTCCAACACGCGCGTGGACATCGTGGCCCGCGGCGTGATCAAGGCCTGCCTCGAGCTCGGCTACGACCCCGCCGAGAAGATCGCGATCTTCCGCATCCCGGGCGCCTGGGAGGAGGAGGGCTTCAAGATCCTCGAGAAGTACGGCGTGGAGTACTGCGACCGCTCCGTGTCCATGCACGAGGCGGCCCGGCGGGCTGTCGAGAAGATCCAGGGGGCGGCCGCGTGAGCATCCTCATCGACGAGAACACCACCTTCATCGTCCAGGGCATCACGGGCCGCGAGGCCGTGAACCTCACCCGCGAGTGCCTCGACTACGGCAGGGGCGCGAAGGTCGTGGGCGGCGTGACGCCCGGCCGCCTCGGCCGCGACGTGCACGGCGTGCCCGTGTTCGACACCGTCGAGCAGGCGGTCGAGCACCACGGCGGGCCGATCAAGGGCTCGGTCGTGACGGTCCCGCCCGCCTTCACCAAGGACGCCGTCTTCGAGGCGATCGAGAACGGCATCGAGCTGATCGTGATCGTGACCGAGCGCATCCCGCGCGGCGACGTGGCCCAGATGGTCGAGCTGGCGTCGATGCGCGGCTCGCGCATCATCGGGCCGAACTGCCTCGGGATCATCGTCCCGGACGTGATCAAGATGGGCGGGATCGGCGGGCCCGCGAAGGACGCCGCCAAGGCCTACTCGCCGGGTCCGGTCGGCGTGATCTCGCGCTCCGGCGGGATGACCACCGAGATGTCCTCGACGCTCACCGCGGCGGGGCTCGGCCAGTCCACCGCGGTCTCGATCGGCGGCGACGCGATCATCGGCTCCTCCTACGCCGAGCTGATGCCGCTGTTCGAGGCGGACGAGCAGACCGAGGCGATCGTGATCTACACGGAGCCCGGCGGGCGCATGGAGGCCGAGCTGGCGCGCCACGTGACCGAGGAGTCCACCCGGAAGCTGCCGATCGTCGCGTTCATGGCGGGCCGCTTCATGGACGAGATGCCCGGCATGAGCTTCGGCCACGCCGGCACGATCGTGGAGGGCAAGGAGGACACCGCGGCCGAGAAGATCGAGCGCCTCGCCTCGGCCGGGATCGTGGTGGCGGAGGAGATCGCCGAGATCCCGGCGCTCGTCAAGGAGCGCCTGGGGGTGGCGGCGTGAGGGCGGACGCGGTCTTCATGGGCGTCGAGGTCGACGACTCGGTCAGCGGCGACGCCGAGCTGGCCAAGCGGCTCGAGGAGGCCTGCCCGGTGGACATCTTCGCGGCGGACGAGAGCGGCGTGCGGATCGTGGAGGAGAACCTCGACGAGTGCGTCCTCTGCGGGCTCTGCCTCGACGCCTCGCCGCCCGGCGCGGTCAAGGTGATCAAGCTGTACGACGGCGAAGCGCTGCTGGAGAGGGCCGCCTGACCAACCCGGCGATCACGCCGGAGCTGTTCCGCCGCGGCATCGAGGGCAGCTTCCCGGGCAACCTCGGCATCGAGGTGATCCGGATCGAGGACCACGAGGTGGAGGGCCGTCTCGAGGTGGACAGCCGGCACCTCCATCCCGGCGGGTACGTGCACGGCGGCGTCTGGGTGGCGTTCGCGGACACGGTGGCCGCCTGGGGCACCTTCCGCAACCTCGAGCCTGGTCAGGACTTCACGACCGCCGAGCTGAAGGCGAACGTCTTCGCCGCGGGCCGCCCGGGAGACGTGCTCACGGCGCTCGGCCACCCGCTCCACATCGGCCGCCGCACGCAGGTCTGGGAGGTGCGGATCCAGAACGGCGACCGGAACGCCGCGTTCTTCACCTGCACGCAGATGATGCTCGGCTCAGGCGGACGGCGGACGCCGGAGCAGCCTGCGCCAGAGCGGGCGTGAGCTCCACGCGAGCTGGCGCTCGGCCGCCGCGAGCTGCATCCAGACGAGCTGCGCCTGCTGCTCGCTGACCGCCGCGGCCTGACGCAGGCGCTCGATCTCCTCGGCCTGCGCCGCGCTCGCCGCCTCCGCCAGCTCGGCGCGCTCGTGGAGCGCCGCCGCGGCCTTGCGCTCGCGCTTCAGCGTGGCGGCCAGCCGGCGGCGGGCATCGCGCTCCGTCCTGACCGATTCCTCGAGCGCCTCCACGTGCCCCACGAGGCGCCCGGACTCTGCCGCCTGCCGCTCGAGGCGGCCGAGCAGCTCTGTGGGCTCGGGCTCTACGTGAACATCCGGCTGGCTTCGCACGACCTCCATGGGACGGGCATGGTAGCCACGTCCCCAGACGGCTGCGCTACGCCCGTGCGCTGCGGACCAGCCGGCCGATCGGCGCGAAGGAGCGGAACCCGCGTGGCGCGAGGCGAGCGAGCGCCCGGTCGGGATCCGCGGTGGCGAGGTAGTTGGGCCCGGGCCACGACGGACGTCCGAACCCCTCCTCGGGCGGCCGAAGGCGCGGTCCGATGAGCGTGCGGTCCACGGAGAAGACGCGTAGCCCGTGATCCTCGAGGAGCGCCATCGCCTCGGTCGGGTAGCGCCCGTGGTCCTCGAAGATGAGATCGCGGACTCGCCGCTCGGAGAGGATCCGTGTCGCTCCCCGGAGCGCGGCCGCCTCGTGTCCCTCGATGTCGAGCTTGACCAGGTGAAAGCTCTGGTCGGGCAGGAGGTCGTCGAGACACGAGACCTCGACGGTGTGCCCGGGCTCGGCGTGGACGCCCTCGCCGGTGGTGAGCCTGGCCAGGCCCATGTTGTGGGAGAAGGCGGGCGGCACCTCGAGCGTGCCGACCCCGGCACGATCAGAAATACCGACGCGAGCGAGATGCAGCGTGGGAGCCTCGGGGCCCGATGACCAGATCGAGGCGTTCAGCTCCAGGATCCTGAACACGTCCGGGTGCACCTCGTAGGCGTGGATCTCGCCACGGGCCCCGGCGCATGCGGCCATCAAGCCCGTCACGTAGCCGAAGTTGGCGCCGACGTCGACCGCTCGCTCGCCCGGATCCAGCAGGCGGTAGACCGCCTCGGTGAGGTCCGGATCGAACACCCCGGTGTGCGCGATGCTGCGGCCGATGTCCTCCGCGGGGTCGACCAGCATGGACAGACCCCACGGGAGCCGCACCTGCTCGAGACGATGCTCGCCGTCCTCGCGGCCGAGGCGTGCCCAGGCCAGGCGTACAGCGCCCGACGGGCGCGCGAGGTAATGCGGGCGCGTCAGCAGGCCAGGCCCCATCTGTGGACGCTATCAGCGGTGCTGCTACCGCGCCAGATCGTGTCCGGGTCTAGGCGCGCGCCAGCTGACGCTGGATCACGTTGCCGATCAGCTTCATGACCGCGAGGTCGCCGCTCACGCGGACGTGCCCGTGCTCGTAGGCGTCCACCCAGTGCTTCAGCCGGCCCTCGGCGGCGAGCTCGTTGAAGTGCGAGCGCGACACGGAGACGTCGACGCGGGCGTCGCCCGCGTGCCCCTTCTCGATCTGCGGCCCGGGCACCTCCACGCGCCAGATCGGCACGTCGCCGTGAGAGCGCAGCTCGAGCTTGATCACGAGCTTCAGCTGCTTCAGTGCGGGCAGCTCCGCCTGGAGGTTTTCGACCGCCTGCGCGATCAGCGTCTTGGTATCGGCGCTCGACACCGCTCGGAGCCTAGCCGCTAGATCTTGTTTCGCTCCAGCAGCTTCTTCCCGATCACCATGCGCTGGATCTCGGAGGTGCCCTCGCCGATCAGGAGCAGCGGGGCGTCGCGGTAGAGCCGCTCGATCTCGTACTCCTTGGAGTAGCCGTAGCCGCCGTGGATCCGGAAGGCCTCCTCCACGACCTCCTTGCCCGTCTCCGAGGCGAACAGCTTCGCCATCCCGGCCTCGAGGTCCGAGCGCTGGCCCGCGTCCTTCATGCGAGCCGCCTTCATCGTGAGCAGCCGGGCTGCCTCGATCTTCGTGGCCATGTCGGCGAGCTTGAACTGGATCGCCTGGTGCTTCGCGATCGGCTTGCCGAAGGTCTTCCGCTCCTGCGAGTAGCGCAGGGCGAGCTCGAGCGCCCGCTGAGCGATGCCCACGCCGCGCGCGGCCACGTTCACGCGACCGACCTCGAGCGCGTCCATCATCTGCGCGAACCCCTTGCCGAGCCCGTTCTCCTCGCCGCCGAGGATGCGCTCGGGCGGGCAGCGGAAGCCGTCGTAGACGAGCTCCGTGGACTCGACGCCCTTGTAGCCCATCTTCTTGATCTGCGGCGGCACGGTGAGGCCCTCGTTCTCGTGCGCCCCTGGCTCCTTCTCGGTGATGAAGCAGGTCATGCCGCGATGAGGCGGGTCGGCCTTCGGGTCCGTCTTCATCAGCACGAACACGAGCCCCGAGCGGAGGCCGTTCGTGACCCACATCTTCTGGCCGTTCAGCTCCCAGGTGCCGTCGTCGGCCTTCTTGGCGGTGGACTTGATGCCCTGGACGTCCGAGCCCACCTCCGGCTCGGAGAGCGAGAAGGCGGCGCGGATCTCGCCGGTGGCCATTCTGGGGAGGAGCTCGCGCTGCTGCTCGCTTGTCCCGAACTTCATCAGCAGGTAGGACCCGATGAAGTGCGTGTTGACGATGCCCGACACCGAGATCCAGCCGCGCGAGAGCTCCTCGACGATCATCGCGTAGGTCGTCAGGTCGAGCCCCATCCCGCCGTACTCCTCGGGAATGGTGACCCCGAACAGCCCGAGCTCCTTCATCTGCTCGACGACGGCGTCGGGGAACGTGTCCTCGTGGTCGTGCTCCTCGGCGACCGGCAGGACCTCGTTGTCGACGAACTGCCGGACCATCGCGGTGATGTCCTTCTGCTCGTCGGTCTTGTCGGAGTAGGCGGTTGTTGCGACGGCCATGGGGCCGCAGATTACTTACCGCCGCGCCGGTAGCGGACCAGCTCCTCGCGGTCGCTGCCGCCGGACACCGAGATCGCCAGCACCGGGCCGACCCCGCGGGCGTAGAACTTGTACTCGAGCACCCGCGGCTCCAGCGGGTTCTCGTTGCGGGTCATCAGCGTGCGCTCGAAGAAGCCGAAGGGAACCTCGGCCCGCTCGCGCAGGCTCATGATCCGCGCCCTGTCCTCAGCGTGGCCCCTGTAGTACTCCTCGCGGTAGCGCTGACCGACGCGCGGGTGGGCGGGCATGATGATGCCGGGCCGGGCGCCGTCGACCCCGGCCTCGAACGAGCCCTCCTTCGACACCGGCCTGCCGTCCTCGTACTCGGTCGTGTCCTCGCCGAGGTACCAGATGTTGCCGCTGCGGTCCTGGGCGTACCAGTCGTCCGTCACCTCGACCGGCCTCCCGTCGCTCGGTGACCACGTCGTGGACGACCCGCGCCGTCACGCCGTTCGCGATCAGCCTCGTCCGGTGGGTGACGGTCACCACGACGCGCTGACGAGCTCCCTCGGAGTCGGTCTCCCGGTACACCCAGCGGCTGCCGGGTCGCATGGGCCACCACGGGTTGTCGATCCTCGTGGTGAAGTCAGCCGGGGCGGGAGCGGCGGCGGCGGCGATGGCGGCGGCCGTTGCGAGGGCGTTCATCATGCGCACATCTCAGCGCTCTCGAATGAGAGCGGGATGAGGCGGCGCGTCTAGTAGCCGCTCGGGTGGCGCGCCACGAAGGCGGACGACTTGCGGAGCGACCTGCTCCAGCGCGGGCCCGTCGACGGGCCCGGGGCGTCGGCGTCGCGCATCGAGGTGTCGAAGCGGTAGCCGGCCACGACCACGTATGCGTGGCCGCCGTGGGCGTAAACGGTGATCCACTGGCCCGTGCCCCTCGAGCCCCAGCTCATCAGGGAGCTGCTCGGGAGCGGCGAGCGCAGGAAGCCGCCGCCGTGCAGGGCGTGCGACACGGCGCCGGAGCAGTCGTAGCCGCGGTCGAGGCTCGCCGCGGCGGTAGGGCCTGTGGCCGCCGCCGTAGACATAGGGCTTCTCGACGATCTCATTCGCCGCGGCGATCACGCGCTTGATGCGGCGCGGCGCCGAGGCGGGCGCGACCAGCCGGCCGTCCACCAGCGCGCCCTTCGCCGGCGGCGGCGGGGGCGGCACGAACGACGCGCCGCCGCCGCTCGAGGCGTTCTGCGCCGTCACGCCGGGCGCGAGGACGAGCATGCACGCGACGGAAAGCGCGGCGACAAGCAGCTTGTTGCTGAAGGTGGAAGGCATTCTCTTTCGAACGCCTACGGGGTTAGCTGACGGGCTCGCGCTGAAAGAGCTTGCGCGCCTTCTCTCGAAGGTTTGCCCCAGTGGCCGTGTGGCCACCAACAACCTGGTTCCCCCGTTCCGCGTTACCGCGGACTCGGCGT
Organism: uncultured Thermoleophilaceae bacterium; assembly: GCA_963786845.1. Taxonomy (GTDB): domain Bacteria; phylum Actinomycetota; class Thermoleophilia; order Solirubrobacterales; family Thermoleophilaceae; genus JACVRW01. Next base: position 17,218 of record CAWBAP010000003.1, on the reverse strand, counting down.
GGCTTGGAAGCTACCAGATGATTCGGCGAGCGTCGCCGCTTACTTTAATGCGGTTTCACACGAGTTCGGCGCGCGGACGGCCTGTCCTGCCCGCCCGAGGCGGGCGGCCCTCGCCGCGGTCGATGCGGAGCAGCGACCACGAGATCAGCGCGATCAGCGCCAGCGCGATCGCCAGCACCGTCAGGTACGCCATCAGCGTGAGCGCGCCGGAGACGTCCTGCTTCCGCTCGCGCTGGAGCACCTCGATGTCGGGCTGGAACGCGCGCGTGAAGCTGGCCTCCGCGGGGACCTCCTTCGCGGGGATGGCCTCGTCCTTCGGCATGAAGAGCGGCATCGAGATGAGCGCGTCGCCCTGCTGGATCCGCAACGTCGACTTCCAGCTGCCGTAGACCGGGATCGGCTTGGTGGTGCGGTACACGCCCTCGTCGACCCTCTCGAGCGGGTCGACAACGCTGCCGCCGCCCTGCCAGCCGGTGACGTTCATCCACTCCGGGTCGTCCACCGAGTCGCGCGGCTCGAGCCGGATGGTCGCCGAGACGGTGCGCTCCTTGCCCGACTCGATCGTCTGCAGAGCGACCTGGGCGCGCTCCGGCCCGCTCTCCGACAGGGGCAGCGCCCAGCCGATCACGGCCATCAGCACCAGGCCGCCGACGAGCGCGGCGCGGCGGTCGGCGCTCACCGAGACGGCGTCCGTCCTCGCGGCTGATCAGCGCGCCGCTCCGTCCGACGAGCGCGGCGCCGATGAACCCGCCGACGACGCCGGAGGCCACCGCCGTGAGGATCCCGGCGATCGCGACCTCGGGGAGCAGCGAGTCGTTCCACGGGATCGGCATCCAGATGTGCGACCACGCCCACTCGGCGGCGAGGCCGACCGTGCCGATCAGCGCGCCCGCGATGGCGCCGTTCAGCGACCGCGCTGCGGCCGGCGGCGCGCAGGAAGACCGCCTCGACGATCAGCGCCTCGACGATGTAGAGCGGGAAGTGCGGGGTCGTCTGGCCCCAGACGCCGCCGACCATGATCGCGAGGAAGCCGCGGATCACGATGTAGCCGCCCACCGCGAGCAGCGCGCCGCCGCGGCCGATGTAGAGCCGGCAGGTCACGAGGCCGATGCCGGCGGCGAGCATGATCAGGATCGGCTGGTAGATCGCGCGGAACTGCGGCACGCCGAAGTCGAACTCGGCCTGGAAGGTGGAGAGCGCGACGAGGAACCCGCCCACGAGCAGGCGCGCGGCGCACGTGGTAGACCCAGGGCGTGCCCTCGCGCTCGGGGTCGCGCCCGATCGCGGTGATCGCCTCGCCCATCAGCACCATGCCGCCGAGCACCGCGAGCGACGCGCCGCCGATCAGCATCAGGTGGGTCGGGCCCCAGAGCGTCACGTCCTGGCCGAACAGGCGGTGCCACATGTCGTCGAGCGGGAAGCCGGCGAGGGCGAAGGCGCCGCAGGCGGCCATCATCAGCCCGCCGACCGGCGCCCACCAGTCGCCGCCGAGGTGGATCGCGGTCTTCGCCGGGCGCTCGCGTGCCCGCGAGCACGATCGACATCACGCCCGCCACGAGCACGCCGTACAGGCCGACGAGGATCAGGTAGTGCGCGGGATTGGCGAGCGGTCCGGCGTCGCGGCCGTTGTCGATGTGCAGGGAGATGTCCCAGTACATGCCGAGCACCGCGATGAGCAGCGAGATCCCGAGCAGCATCGAGGGCAGCGACGCCCAGGCGGGGAGGCCGGTCTGGCGCTCCGACCAGCTGCCGACGCGGCCGAGGATGCTGGTGCGCCCGCTGCGGTGCGCCATGATCAGCGCGGCGACGAGCGCGGTCGCGACGAGCGCGCCGGCGGTGGCGCCGATCGCCTCGCCGATCGCCGCTCCGCCCGCCGGCTCCTTGCCGGTGGACTGGGCGTACGCGGGCGCGGCGGCGGCCAGCGTGCCGAGCACAGCGGTTCCTGCAGCGATCCAGCTCCGTCGCATCTGCTTAGCTCCTCCTACTGGTATCCCGCTTCGAGAGTGGTTAGTTCCCATCCGGGGAAAACCTAACTGACCGGTCAGTCAGTTGACTGTGAGACCGGTCACAGAGCGAAATACCCGTGTCAGCACCGACAGACGCCGCCTCACGGCAGAGGAGCGCCGCACCGCGATCCTCGACGCGGCGCTGACCGCGTTCTCAGCGAACGGCTACCACGCCACCTCGCTCGACGACGTGGCCGGCGAGGCGGGCGTCTCGAAGGCGCTCATCTACGAGCACTTCGCCTCGAAGCAGGAGCTCTACGGGGACCTGATCGCGCGCAACGCGCGCGAGCTGACCCAGCGCGTCGCGGGCGCCCTGTCGGGCGTGGAGGTGGAGTCCGACCTCGAGGCGCCTGGCCACGGGGCTCGAGGCCTTCTTCGCATTCGTCGAGGAGCGCCGCGATGCATGGAGGATGCTGTTCCGCGACGCCTCGGACCCGGAGACCTCGGCCGTCCTCGACCGGATGGTCGAGCAGGTGACCGCCGAGGTCACGGTGCTCATCTCCCAGGACCCCGGCGCGCGGCAGCTGACGCGCGTGGAGGACGAGCGCGCGCTCCGGCTGCTGGCGGAGATGCTGGTCGGCGGAGCGCAGTCGATGGCGAACTGGTGGACCGACCATCCCGACGCCCCGCGCACGCAGCTCGTGGCGACCGCGATGGACTTCGCCTGGCTCGGGCTCGAGCGGCTCAGCCGCGGCGAGCGCTGGTCCGCCCCTGAATGAGCTTCACCGCGGACGTGGTCGACGCCGCCGAGCCGTCGCGGCTCGCGCTGGTGGCGATCGACCGGGACGGCGAGCGGCGCGAGATCTCGTTCGCGGAGGTCGCCGACCGCTCCGCGCGCCTGGCGGGCACGCTCGCGGCCCGCGGCGTGGGCCGCGGCGACGTCGTCATGACCGTGATCGGCAACCGCCCGGAGTGGGCCTACGCCATGCTGGCCTGCTGGCGGATCGGCGCGGTGGCGCAGCCCTGCTCCGAGCAGCTTCGCCCGGCCGACCTGCGCGCGCGCATGGACGCTGTCGAGCCGCGCGCGGTCGTGGCGGACCCGCGCGACCTCGAGCTCGTGGCGGCCGCCGGCTTCGACGGGCCGGTGGTGGCGGCGGACGACGACGCGTTCGAGAGCGACCCGGCCCCGGCCGGTCGCTTCGAGAGCGGCCACCCCGCGCTGATCGTGTTCACCTCGGGAACGGCCGGGGAGCCGAAGCCGGTGCGCCACGGGCACGGCTACCTGGCCGGGCAGAGCGTCCAGGCGGAGCACTGGTACGGCGCGCGGCCCGGCGACCTGTGCTGGTGCACGGCGGCCAGCGGGTGGTCGCTGTCGGCGCGCAACGCGTTCGCGGCGGCCTGGCTGCGGGGCGCGGCCGCGCTCCTCCACGACGGCCGCTTCGATCCCGGCGAGCGGCTCGCGCTGCTTCGAGCGCGAGCGCGTGAACGTGCTCTGCATGTCCCCCACCGAGTACCGCGCGATCGCGAAGCGCTCCGAGCTGCGGCCCCTCCCGGCCCTGCGCCACGCCTGCGCCGCGGGCGAGCCGCTCAACCCCGAGGTCGTGCGCGCGTGGCACGAGGCGTGCCGGCGTTCAGATCCACGACGGCTACGGCCAGACCGAGACGGGCCACCTGACCGGCATGCCGATCGGCCCGCCGGTGCGGCCGGGGTCGATGGGCAGCCCGCTGCCCGGCTTCCGCGCCTGGGTCGAGGACGGCGAGCTGGTGGTCGACCCGGACACGGTGCCGACCTTCTTCCTCGACGGCCCGCGCGACCGCCCCTGGCGCACCGGCGACCGCGTCCGCCAGGACGAGGACGGCTACCTCTGGTTCGAGGGCCGGACCGACGACGTGATCATCTCCGCCGGCTACCGCATCGGCCCCTTCGAGGTCGAGTCGGCGCTGATCTCGCACCCGCGGTGGCCGAGGCGGCGGCGGTGGCGGCGCCCGACGAGCTGCGCGGCCAGGTGGTGCGCGCGGTGGTCGTGCTGCGCGACGGCTACGCGCCGGGCGCGCGCTGGCCGGCGAGCTCCAGGAGCACGTGAAGGCCGAGACCGCGCCGTACAAGTACCCGCGCATCGTGGACTTCGCGGCCGAGCTGCCGAAGACCCCGAGCGGGAAGATCAAGCGAGCCGAGCTGCGCGGCGACGGGCCGGGTAGCCTCGACCTCCATGGCCAACCGGCTTGCCCAGGAGACCTCGCCCTACCTCCTTCAGCACAAGGACAACCCCGTGGATTGGCATGCGTGGGGCGAGGAGGCTCTCGCGCGCGCGCGTGACGAGGATCGGCCGATCCTGCTCTCGATCGGCTACTCGGCGTGCCACTGGTGCCACGTGATGGAGCGCGAGTCCTTCGAGGATCCCGAGACGGCCGCGCTGATGAACGAGCGGTTCGTGTGCGATCAAGCTCGACCGCGAGGAGCGCCCCGACCTCGACTCGATCTACATGGAGGCCTGTCAGGCGATGACGGGCCAGGGCGGCTGGCCGCTCAACGTCTTCCTCACCCCGGAGCAGGTGCCGTTCTTCGCGGGCACCTACTTCCCGCCGGACTCGCGCATGGGCATGCCGAGCTGGCGCTCCGTGCTCGACGCCGTGGCCGAGGCCTGGGACGAGCGCCGCGACGAGATCCGCGAGGGCGGCAAGCGGGTGGCCGAGCGGCTCCGCGGAGGCGCGCTGCTCGAGCCGTCCGACCAGCCGCTCGACGCGGGCGCGCTCGACGCGGCGGTGGAGGCGCTGCGCCGCCAGTACGACCGGGCGCAGGGCGGCTTCGGGAGCGCGCCCAAGTTCCCGCCGGCCTCGGCGCTCGAGTTCCTGCTGCGGCGCGGCGAGACGGAGATGACCACCCACACGCTGCGCGCCATGGCCTCGGGCGGGATGTACGACCAGGTGGGCGGAGGCTTCGCGCGCTACTCGGTGGACCCCTACTGGCTCGTCCCCCACTTCGAGAAGATGCTCTACGACAACGCGCTGCTCGCGCGTGCCTACCTCCACGGCTGGCAGGTCACCGGCGAGCCGCTGTTCCGCACCGTCGTGGAGGAGACGCTCGACTGGGCGCTTCGCGAGATGCGAGGACCGGAGGGCGGCTTCTACTCCGCGCTCGACGCCGACTCCGAGGGCGTGGAGGGCAAGTTCTACGTCTGGAGCGTGGACGAGCTGCGCGCGGCGCTCGACGGCGAGCCCGACGCGGACGAGGCGATCGCGTGGTTCGGCGCCACCGACCGCGGCAACTTCGAGGGCCGCAACATCCCGGTGCGCGGGCCCGGCGAGCCGGAGCGCCGCGGCGAGTGGCGCCGGCGGCTGTACGACGTGCGGGCCGAGCGGGTCTGGCCGGGGCTCGACGACAAGCGGCTCACGTCGTGGAACGCGCTGATGATCGCGGCGCTTGCCGACGCCGGCGCGGTGCTCGAGCGAGACGACTATCTCGCCGCCGCTCGCGAGGCCGCCGAGTTCGTGCTGCGCGACCTGCGCGACGCCGGGGGACGGCTGCTGCGCACCTGGAAGGACGGCGAGGGCAAGCTGAACGCCTACCTCGAGGACCACGCCTTCCTGGTCGAGGCGCTCGTCTCGCTCTACGAGGCGACCTTCGACCCGCGCTGGTTCGTCGAGGCGCGCGCCCTGGCCGACACGATGATCGAGCGCTACGCGGACGACGACAACGGCGGCTTCTTCGAGACGTCCTCGGACCACGAGCGGCTCGTGGCCCGCCGCAAGGACCTCGAGGACCACCCGATCCCGGCCGGCAACTCGAGCGCCGCATACGGCCTGCTGCGCCTGGCCGCGCTCACCGGCGAGCACGGGTACGCCGCGCGGGCGGAGTCGGTGCTGCGGCTGCTGCACGAGCTCGCGACCCAGCACCCGCAGGCCTTCGGCCACCTGCTTCAGGCGCTCGACTTCCAGCTCGCCGCGGTGCAGGAGGTGGCACTCGTCGGCGACGAGCTGCGGCCGCTCGAGCGCGTCGTGCGCGACTCCTTCCGGCCCCACCTGGTGCTGGCCGGAGGCGAGCCGGACGGCGTGCCGCTGCTCGAGGGCCGTGAGCCCGTGGAGGGCCGCGCCACCGCTTACGTGTGCGAGCAGCTTCGCCTGCCGGGCGCCCGTCACGGAGCCGGCCGAGCTCGAGGCGCTGCTCGCGTGATCGCGGCGTTCATGGCCGCCGTCGCGGTGGCCGCCCCCGGCTCCGCGCCGGCGCCCGACCCAGCCGCGGCGCCCGACCCGGCCGCGGCGCCCGTTCCGGCCGACGCCCAGCGCGTGGCCGCCCGCATCGCGGGCTGGGGGCCGCGTCCGGCCGCAGGCCAGGTCGAGGCGCGCGCGCACCGCCTGATGGCGCGCGTCTTTCGCCGCGCCGGGCTGCGCGTGGGCGTCCAGGAGTTCCGCGTGCCGGGGCGCGGGCGCTCGCGCAACGTGATCGGGATCCACCAGACGCCGCGCACCTGCCTGAGGATCGTCATGGCGCACACGGACTCGACGCCGGCGGGCCCGGGCGCCAACGACAACGCCTCGGGCCTCGGGGTGGTGGCCACGCTCGCCGGCCGGCTGCGGCTGATCGACCCCTGGTGCGACGTCTGGCTCGTGGCGACCGGCGCCGAGGAGCGCGTCTACACCGGCTCGCCCGACCACCTCGGGGCGCTGGCGCTCGCCCGCCGCGCCCGCTCGCGGGGCGGGCGCCAGAGGCTGCGCTTCGCGCTCTCCCTGGACGAGGTCGGGCGCGACTACCCGTTCTGGCTGCGCTCCCCCGTGAGCTCTCCGCGACCGCGCGTTGAGGGCGCGCTGCTCGCCGCGGCAGGCCGCGTGGGCACGTCGGTCACCTGGGTGCGCGACGACACGACCGGCAACTCGGACCACCGCGAGTTCGAGTTGCTCGGGCTGCCCGGGGCCAAGCTCGGCGTGGGGGCCGGCGGCGAGCCCTGCCGCCACATGGCCTGCGACCTTCCCTCGCGGCTGGAGGCCAGGTCACTCGCGCTCGCCCGCCGGATGACCGCCGAGGCCCTCCGCGCGCGCTAGCGACGACGGCCACCAGATCCGCGGCCCGATCAGGAGCACCAGCGCCGGCACCAGCACGCTGCGGACGAGGAACGTGTCCAGCAGGACTCCGAAGGCGACGATGAAGCCGATCTCCGTGAGGAAGACGAGTGGCAGCACCGCGAGCACGGAGAACGTGCCCGCTAGCACGATGCCCGCGCTCGTGATCACTCCGCCGGTCACGGCAAGCGCCCGCAGGATCCCGTCCCGGGTGCCGTGCTTGATCGTCTCCTCGCGCGCGCGGGCGAGCAGGAAGATGTTGTAGTCCACGCCGAGCGCGACCAGGAACACGAACGCGAACAGCGGCAGCGACGGGTCGGAGCCCGGGAAGTCGAAGAACACCTCGAAGGCGAAGTAGCCCACGCCGAGCGCCGCGAGGAAGCTGAGGATCACCGTCCCGATCAGGATCAGCGGCGCGACGACGGCGCGAAGCAGCAGCGCCAGGATCAGGAAGACGACGACGAGCACGATCGGCGGGATCACCGTGGAGTCCCACGCGGCCGCCTCGCGCACGTCGAACTCGACCGCGCTCGCGCCGCCCACCAGCGTGCCCTCCGCCGCGTCGTGGGCCACGTCGCGGATCGGGTCGATCAGGTCGAAGGCGTCGGTGGAATAGGGCTGGGGCTGGAGGACGGCCTGCACGAGCACGCCGCGGTCGCCCTGCGCGACCGGTCCGGAGACGCCCTCGACGCCCTCGGCGCGCGACACGGCGCTGCGAACGGCCGGCACGTCCTCCTCCCGCGGAACGACGATGTCGACCGGGGCGCTGGATCCGGCCGGGAAGCTCCTGCTGAGGATCTCCTGCCCCTCCACCGACTCGACCTTGGTGCGGTAGCTGTCGTTGGTGGTGAGGTCGGTCGAGAAGAACCCGAGCCCGGCGCAGAGCACGAGCAGGACGACGGTCGAGCCGATCGCGATCGAGCGCGGGCGCCGCGCGACCCAGTCGCCGACCCGCTTCCAGAAGCCGTGGGTCTCGTCCGCGAGGTGCTCGTGCCGGAAGCGGCGCAGCTCGTACGGCTTGAAGACGGCGCGGTCGAGCGGGCCCACGATGAGCGACGGGATCAGCCCGCGCGTGGCCTTGTGGAGCAGCGAGTTGATGATCACGAGCGGCAGCAGCAGGAGCACGATCAGCGATGCGCCGGCCACCAGGAGCAGCGCGGTCCAGCGCGGCCCGTCCGCGATCCGCCGCCGCATGCGGCCCGCCTGGACGCCCTCCGGCGCGAGCCACTCCGTCGAGTGCGGGACGAAGGGCCAGAAGGCACGGCGGCCGAAGATGGTGAGGAGCGCCGGCAGCAGGGTGAGCATCGAGAGGGCCGCGCAGGCCACGCCCATCGCGACGATCGGCCCCATGCCGGAGGTGCCGTTGACCTTCGCGATCATCAGGCAGAAGAGCGCTGCGATCACCGTAGCCGCGGACGCGAGCACGGCCGGGCCCGCCGACCGCATCGCGGCCGCCATCGCCTCATGCCGGTCGAGCGTGTGGTGAAGCTCCTCTCTGTATCTGGCGACGATCAGAAGCGCGTAGTCGGTGCCCGCCCCGAGCACCATGATCGACATGATCGAGCTGGACTGCCCGTTGATCGTCACGCCGAGCTCGGAGAGGCCGTAGCCGAGCGAGCGGGCCAGCACCTCGGCGAACATCACCGCTGCCAGCGGGATGAAGAGGAAGATCGGCGAGCGGTAGATGAGGATCAGGAGGACGATCACGAGCGTGACCGCGGCCAGCAGCAGGGTGCCGTTGATCGACTCGAAGACCTCGATCGCGTCCGCGGCGTAGCCGGCGCCGCCCGTGATCTTGACCTCGAGCCCGCCGCCCGGATCCGAGACGGTGTCGCGCCAGAACTGGACCGGCTCGAGGATCGTGTCGCCCTCGCCGTCGCCCTTGAGGTAGGCCGTGACGATCGCCGCCTTGCCGTCCTCGGAGCAGATCGGCCCCACGAACGGCGCGTAGTCGCTCGGCTGGCCGGGAATCTCCGTGGTCGGCCCGCCGCAGCCCTCCGGCAGCCCGCTCGGTGCTTCGCCACCCGCCGCGACCCTCGGAGGCGCCGCCCGCCTCGCCGCCCGCCGCCGCCGTCGCGCCGTCCGGCACGACGCCGGGGTAGCGCTCCTCCGTCAGCCGGACGACGTCCTCGCCGATCTTGGCCCGGTCGGCCGGGGTCAGCCCGGATTCGCGCTCGTAGACGATGACCGCGGGCGCGAGCTCCCCGCCCTGAAGGTCCTCGGTCGCGGTTAGCGCCTTCGTCGACTCGGCGTCGCCCGGCAGGAACGAGGTGGACTCGTTGTTCTCGGCGTCGGCGAACTTGTCCGGCAGCTTCGCCGGCCCGGCCGCGATGAAGATCCCGACCACCCAGATCAGGAACACGACCCACTTCGAGCGCCGGCCGGCGGCTATGGCGAATAGTCTCACTACAGGATCGACATGTAGCGATCGAGCTCCCACTGCGTGACCTGCACGCGGTAGTCCTCCCACTCCTGGCGCTTGATCTCGACGTACCGGTTGAAGATGTGCTCGCCGAACGTCCTAAGGACAAGCTCGGACTGGGCCGTCAGCTCGATCGCCTCACCGAGCGTCTCCGGCAGCTGCTCGATCCCGAGCCGCTTCCGCTCCTCCGGGCTGATGTGGTACAGGTTCTTCTCCATCGGCTCGGGCAGCTCGTAGCCCTTCTCGATGCCCTCGAGTCCCGCGGCGAGCAGCATCGCGAAGGTCAGGTAGGGGTTGCACGCCGGGTCGGGGCAGCGCAGCTCCATTCGCGTGGCCTGCTCCTTGCCGGGGTGGTAGAGCGGCACGCGGACTAGCGCCGAGCGGTTGCGGCGCGACCACGCGCAGTAGACCGGCGCCTCGTAGCCCGGGACCAGCCGCTTGTACGAGTTGACCCACTGCGCGAAGACCGAGCAGATCTCGCGCGCGTGCTTCAGCTGCCCGGCGATGAACGCCTTGCCGGTGTCGGAGAGGTAGTACTGGTCGTTCGCGTCGTAGAACGCGTTCGACTTCTCGCGGAAGAGCGACTGGTGGGTGTGCATCCCCGAGCCGTTCTCGCCGAAGAGCGGCTTCGGCATGAAGGTCGCGTGCCACCCGTACTTCATGGCGTACTCCTTGACCGTGATCCGGTAGGTCATGCAGTCGTCCGCCATCTTCAGCGCGTCGGCGTAGCGCATGTCGATCTCGTGCTGCGAGGGCCCCACCTCGTGGTGCGTGTACTCGACGTGGATGCCGAGCTGCTCCAGCGCGAGCACGGTCTCGCGGCGCACGTCCGAGCCGGCGTCGAGCGTCGTGAGGTCGAAGTAGCCGCCCTCGTCCAGGACCTCGGGTATTCCGCTCTCGGGTCGGGCGCTCCGGAAGTAGAAGAACTCGAGCTCCGGGCCGACGAAGAAGTTCGTGAAGCCCATCGCCTCGGCGCGCTCGAGCGTCCTCCGCAGCACCTGCCGCGGGTCGCCCTCGTAGGGCTCGCGGCTCGGGGTCACGACGTCGCAGAACATGCGCGCCACGCCCTTGTCCTCCGGGCGCCACGGCAGGATCGCGAAGGTCGACGGGTCCGGCATCGCGATCATGTCGGACTCCTCGATGGCGTTGAAGCCGGTGATCGACGAGCCGTCGAATCCCATTCCGCCCTCGAACGCGTCCTCCAGCTCCTGCGCGTTGATCGAGAAGCTCTTCAGCTGCCCCAGGATGTCCGTGAACCAGAGCCGGACGAAGCGGATGTCGCGGTCCTCGACGAAGGCGCGAACGTCGTCGGCGGTCTGCGGCTGATCTGTCATGCCGCGCAGGCTACAGCCAGGAGTTCGCCCAGCGCTTGAGCGCCCGCACCGCGGGCTCGAGTGCTTCGCCCTTGTCGGTCAGCAGGTACTCGACCCTGACCGGCGTGTCGTCGATCACGCGCCGCTCGACGATCCCCTCGGCCTCCAGCTCCTTCATCCGCTCCGACAGGAGGCGGTCGGACAGGTCGGGCACGAGCTGCTTGAACTCGGAGAAGCGCGTAGGGCCGTCCAGCAGGACGAACAGGATCGCTCCCGTCCAGCGCTTGCCGACCAGCTCGACGGCCTGGTGATAGGCCGTGCAGCACGTCTCCCGGCGTACGACCACGGTCCGCTGGGCCGTCATCCGGGACATCGTAGACCCACGCGCGGCGCGCGTGGGGGCTACGCCGCCTGCGCGAGCCGGGAGTCCTCGGTGGAGCCGTCCTTCGGCACGTCGCCGGCGCGGGTCACCAGGTTCCCGAACGTGGCGAGCGCGACGTGGGCGATCGCCTCGAGGATCTGCTCGTCGTCCCAGCCCGCCTCGCGCGCCTCCTCGTGGAGGTGCCGCTTCGGTGGGCCGGGGGACTCGAGCACCGCCTTGACGAACCGGAGCAGCGCGGCCTCCTTCTCGTCATACGAGTCGAACTCGCGCGCGAGCGCGATCTCGTCCATGCCGAGCCCGGCGTCGCGGCCGGTGCGCTGAAGCGTCGACAGCGCGTACTCGCTGCCCTGGTGCTCGGCGACCGCAAGCGCGATGCGCTGCTGGGTCGAATACGCCAGCGAGCCGTTGCGAAGCTCCGAGCGGAAGCGGGCGTACGAGCGCAATACCGCCGCCGACCCGGCCATCACGCCGATGAAGTTGGGGAGCTGACCGCCACCCGCGAGCGCGCCCTTGAGGATCGGCACGCTCCCCTCGGGGGCCGTGAGCTCGTCGTGGACCTGGAACCGGCTTTCCTTCGTCTTCATGGCGCTCTGCTTTCCGCTTACGGACTTACGTGCCGTAAGTGTACGTCAGAGCGGCCTGGCTGACCAGCCAGTCAGGCGTGCGCGGTGCCGGCTGCTACGACCATCAGGAAGAGGCCGAGCAGGAAGGCCCAGAGGCCGAGCCGCTCGGGCTGGGCCATCTGGCTCTCCATGACGGAGTGGGCGCGCCTGCGCGCGGGCGTGGGATGGCCGGTGATCGTGACGGTGCGGCGCTCGCCGAGCGGCTGCTCGGTGAGGAGCTCGGCGGCACGGCGCTCGAAGCGGCGCGGCTCCTCGTGCGTGGCGTCCTCGCTGGGACGCAGCTCGGAGACGGTGCCGCCCTCGCCCTCGTCCTCGCGCTGAAAACGCTGCGGACGGCTTTCGGCAGCCTCGATCTTGCGCTCCCACTGGAGGAGCACCGCCTCGCGGCTCATGTCTTCCGTTTCATGCTCCCGCAGTGCGCGGGCACCGGCAGTCTGCATCGGGTCTCTCTCTTTTTGCCTGCGGGGTTAGCTGACGGGCTCGCGCCGAAAGAGATGCGCTACGCGTGCTTGCGATTCGCCCCTGGCCAACCGGCCACCTGGGTCCCCCACGCTCCGTGATTCCCCTCGGAGCTTCGGCTTCGATGACGCGGCCATGCTAGCACCAGAGCAAACGCGTCGGACGGAAAAGCCCGGTGCTTGCGGGGAAAATGCAACGGGTGTTGCAAATGGCCCCCCGAGGAGCCCGCGCGCTCAGCGACCGGCCACGTCGGCCACGTAGGTGGCCACGGCGTCGGCCTCGGTGCCCTCGAGCAGCCGCGGAGGCATCCGGCCGGAGCCGGTGCCGCCGCGCTCGATCGCCTGGGCCACGCGCGCCTTGTCGAGCCCGCCCAGCTCGTCGAGGTTCGGACCCGTCACGCCGTGGGCCTGGACGGCCTCGAGCGTGTGGCAGCTCTTGCAGGTCTGGACGAAGAGGGTCTTCCCCTCCTCCTCCTTGCCGGAGATCTCCTCGCCCCGGAGGCTGCCGACGCCGCCCTCGGCCTCCCCGCGAGCCGCGATCACGGCGGCGGGAACCGCCACGCCGAGGGCCACGTAGAGCAGGACCATGCTGAAGGAGAAGAAGCGCCCGCCGCGGCTGAGGTAGGCCTCGCGCGCCGCGGCCGCGCCGCCCGAGAACGCGACGAAGATGACCACCAGCCCGACGACGACGAAGGGCACGAGGACGAGCAGGACTTCCATCGAGGGCGGCACAATACCGCCCGCGGTCCCCGGCTTCCGCGCTCGTCCTGGGCGGCCGGCGCGAGCTAGGCGGCGCCGGCGGCGGCGCGGCGGGCGCGCTTCCAGCTGCCGTAGGCGGCGAACACGTCGCTGAGGGCGGGCAGGCTGTCGTCGTCCGAGGCGAGCTGCTGGTAGTCGACCATCAGGAGGCGCTCGGGACGGGAGCCGACGGCGTCGGCGACATCCCGGATCGCCTGGCAGACCTCGCCCTTCGTGCTCGACGACTCGCCTGCGGAGCGCTTCGCCTCATGGGCGAAGACTCCGGCGGCGCTGCCGCGTGCGCCCGGCTCGGCGGCGGGCGTCGGCCGCGCGCGCCCCGACCCGACGAGCAGCCGGCAGTGCGGGCAGCGCTGAGGCTCCTCGGGCCAGTCGTCACCGACCTTCCGCTCGATGAGCAGGTGACAGTGAGGGCAGTAGGCGTCACCTGCCTTGTGCTGCTTCTTGCGCGTAGCGGATTCCATCAGGCCCCTGGTCGTCACCTTTTCGCCGAGTCCTGCCAAGGCCAAACCCATATGTGGGCGGAATGGCCGCAATGAGCAGGTTCGGGTGGTCGAAACGCGCCCGCGGATGCTCGAAATGCCTCCACCACTAGGAAGGGCCCCCGCGAGGGGGCCCTTCCCTTAGCCGGCCGGTAAGCCGGATCCTGTCGTGAGCAGCCATCCATCTCGCCCGGCCGGTCCGCGCCCTGGGGGCGCTACCGGCAGACGGGGCCTCGCGGCCCTGCGGCCTACCTGGAGCTCTGCGGGCAGCGTCGACGCTCCTGCTTGGCCTTGCACCGGGTGGGGTTTGCCTGGCCGCCACGTCACCGTGACGCCGGTGCGCTCTTACCGCACCTTTTCACCCTTGCCGGCACCGGACTGACGTCTTGCCCGGTGCTTAGGCGGTTTGTTTCTGTGGCACTTTCCCGCGGCTTTCGCCGGGTCGGTCCCCCGACCACCCTGCCCTGCGGTGTCCGGACTTTCCTCGAGGGGCCGGTTGTCTCTCCGACCCTCCCGCGGCTGCTTGGCCGGCAGCGATCAATTCTAGGGCCGAAAGGCGCGCGCGTCGACGACGCGGTTGCACTTTCCCGCGATATCTGCGGCAAACCTCAACGCCGTTGAGCTTTGGCATGCATTTCATGCCGAAGCGCAACGGGAAGGAGTAGCTCGAGCCGGGCGCCGCCGTTGCGCCCGCGCGGCGAGCCTTACGGCCCGCGCGGGCCTGAGCGCGAGCCGGCGGGCTAGCTCAGGCGGCTGCCGCAGCTGGAGCACCCGGCGGCGGGCAGCTCGCCCGCGCACGCGGCGCCGGCGGGCGTCTCGCCCGCGCACGTGGCGCCCGCGCGCGTGGAAACCATCCGCGCGTGACACACGGGGCACTCACTGCTGCCGTTCGCCTGCGCCTCGGCGAGCGCGGCGGAGAGCAGCTCCTCCAGGGTGCCGCCACCGCCGAGCAGCGGCCGCTCGGTCACGCAAGTGGGCCTGTCGAGCACCGCAGGCGTCACGCCACCCTCCGGCACACGCCCACGACTCGGCCGACGATGTCCACGTCGCGCGCGTAGATGGGCTCGAGGGCGTCGTTCTCCGGCTGGAGGCGCACCCGGTCCTTCTCCTTGAAGAAGCGCTTTACGGTGGCGTCGCCGTCGAGCATCGCCACGACGATCTCGCCGTTCGCGGCCGTGCTCTGGGGCCGGACGACCACGTAGTCGTCCTCGAAGATGCCGGCGCCCTTCATTGAGTCGCCCTTCACGCGCAGGACGAACTCGCCCTCGTCGCCGCCCGCGATCTGCGGCACCGGGACGTACTCCTCGATGTTCTCGTCCGCGAGCACCGGCTGGCCCGCGGCGACCTGGCCGACGAGCGGGAGCCCGTTCGGCGTGACCACGGCCTTCGCCTTGTCGACCAGCACCTCGATCGCCCGCGGCTTGGTGGGATCGCGCTTCAGCAGCCCGAGCTTCTCGAGGTTCGCCAGGTGCGCGTGGACGGTCGACGACGAGGTCAGGCCGATGGCCTTGCCGATGTCGCGAACGGTCGGCGGATAGCCGTGCTCGCGCCCGTAGCTCTTGACGTACTCGAAGATCTCACGCTGCCGCTTGGTGAGGTTGAGCTCGACCATCAGACCTCCCGCCGAAGCCGTGTCAGTAGACGTAATCCGAACATGTGTTCGCAGAGTATCCCCCCTCTCGGACGGCATCAACCCCTGCAAGGCCCGGCTCTATACTCAGCCCCCTACGCGCCTGTGGCGGAACTGGTAGACGCGCAAGGTTGAGGGCCTTGTGGTCCGTTTGGACCGTGGGAGTTCGAATCTCCCTGGGCGCATTAACACACGGCGGCAACTCCGCGCCAAGGTCCGTAATTTCACCGATGCGCGCCGGACCGGCCGGGCCTATTTTTTGGCCATGCGCTCCTGGCCGATCGCCGTCCTCGTCCTTCTCCTCCTGGCCTCGTCCGCCGGTGTGACCGCGGATTACGCGGGCGCCGCCACGAAGAGGAAGCCCACCGCGAAGGCTTGCCCCGCAGGCAGCACACCCATCGTCGTGAAGCGGGGACGCAAGGCCGTGCTCAAGCGCGACCGGCGCGGCCGGCTGCGCTGCCGATCGGTCAAGCGCTCGAGCGTGCGCGCGCCGGCGAGGACGCCCTCGCTGCAGATCGGCCAGGTCGCGGACGTGCTGCGCTCCGCCGCCGACATCAATCCCAAGGCGTCCAGCAGGCTCGAGCGGGCGATCGGCGCGCGCCGGACGGATCGCCTGCTGAAGGTCGGACTCACGGCCTGGCGAAAGACGGCCGGCGCCGCGGACACGGAGTCGAAGGAGTTCTCCTCCGGCGGCGCAGCCGGCACGGCGACGTTCGGGGTCGACAAGGTGGAGGGCGAGCGGAGCGGTTTCCGGGCCACCGCCTCGGCCGAGATGAGGGTGTCGCGCGCCGACCTCGAGAAGTACAGCCCCGACCTTAAGGACAAGCTCCCGGCCGACGTGACAGGCGCCGGGGCCAAGGTCGACGTGACGTTCGAGGACATTGCCGCGACGTGCCCGACCGACAAGGGCGCCGTGCCCGGCAAGCTGCGCGGCAAGGGCAAGATCACGGTGACGGCCGAGCGACGCGGCGGCCCCCCGATCAAGTTCGAGCTCAGCGCGGAAGTCAGCACCACCTACACGGCGAAGATGGGCGACGACGGCAAGGTCAGCGCGATCAACGGCGTCGAGGTGCAGACGACGTTCCAGGCGGGCGGAAGCGGCAGCGCGACCGAGACCTACCGCGGTCGAGTCCTCGGCACCGGGTTCGGCACGGAGGGCATCATCGGCGCGCCTGCCGGCACGGTGGGCGCGAGGCTCGAGCGCGACTTCAGCCACATCGACCCCAACAGCGGCGGCGTGTTCGGCCCTCATGGTTCCTGGCGCTACGGGCGCGGGTTCCCCATCAGCGATCTGCGGACGGTCGACAACATCAAGGCGATGGCGGCGACCAACATCGCCACGCAACTGCTGACCGTTGCCTCACTCGAGTATCTCCGCAAGGTCACGCTCGACCGGATCGAGAAGAGCCCGTGCGGCTATTCCGTCCAGGTCGATCTCACCAGCCGCACGGTCACGGCGAGCTACGACGCCTTCGGGAAGCTCAACTTCCCGGTGGTCACCCGGCCGGTGGGCGGAAGCGCAACCCGCTGGAGGGGCACCGCGGAGGCGCTGTTCGCGGACCTCTCCTTCACCGCCAAGAGCGAGTGCGCAATGCACACGTACGTCAACACCCCGGGGACCTTCACGATCGATATCGAGCTGCTGCCGAGCGGGAACATCTCGGTCACGTGGTCAGCCGACCCGTCGACCAGCGCGAGCATCGACTGCCCGCCCGATGACAGCGATCCGCCCCACGACCCTCCGCCCATTCCGGGCATGGTGGGACCTTCGCTGCTGGGCGCCACCCCGGCGACCTACGAGCTGCCCGCGGACGGCGGCGTCCAGGCGATCGCCGGTGGAGTCGATGGCGGCGACGGCGACGGGTTCTTCCCATCCGGCACGCTGGTCGTAACGCGCAACAAGTGAAGCCTGGGTGCGATCTACGCCTTGAAGGCCGAACAACCGCGACCCGTGGCGACCTCCTTCGACTACTGAGCGCAGCGATGAAGGCCGGCAAGTTCGCCGAGCCGTCACCCGTCGACTTCGAGCGGGACGACCTCGAACCGGTCGACGTCGATCAGCCCGAGATCGGTGATCTTGAGCGACGGGATCACCGACAGTCCGAGGAAGCTGAGCGTCATGAAAGGAGCTCGGACGGTGACGCCGAGCGC
>CAWBAP010000002.1:0-294337 GCA_963786845.1 uncultured Thermoleophilaceae bacterium | reverse complement strand
ATTGCCGGCTTGGCACACGGCGCGCGCTCGGCTCGGGTCCACCCGCCATCGGAGACGACGGCGGCTCCGAGGCACGCCGGAACTGGCCGCTCGGTGGCCGCTTGCTGCCCGAGTCGGGGAGCTTGGATGAGGCCGGCTTCGATGCGCTGAACGAAGTCGCGTGCCGCGGTGGTGCCCGGCCTGCCGCAGAAGCTCGTTGCGCGCCGCGATCTCGATGATCGAGCTCATGTTGCGACCAGGACGAACGGGCAAGCTCACCTCGCGGACCGGCACGCCCAGTACTCTCGCTGTAGTGGTCGTCGAGCCCGATGCGATCGAAGCGCCGTCGCCCTTCTCGAGCTCGAGCCGAACGATGAGATCGATGCGCTTCCGCTCGCGGATCGCGGTCACGCCGTAAAGGTCCTTGATGTTGAGAATGCCGAGGCCGCGCACCTCGATGTGGTGGCGCAAGAGCGCCGCCGACTGACCGAACACCATGCCCGGCGGACGGTAGTCGCACTCGATCACGTCGTCGGCGACGAGCCGGTGGCCTCGCAACACGAGCTCGAGCGCGCATTCGCTCTTGCCGATGCCGCTCTGGCCGAGCAGCAGCACGCCGACCTCGAACACGTCGACCAGCACGCCGTGGATGCGCGTGCGCGGCGCAAGCCGCTCGTCGAGCAGCGTGTGCAGCGCCGTGATCGCGCTCGAAGAGCGTTCGGCGCAGATCGACGAGCGGCGTGCCGGTGTTCTCGGCTTCCTCGCGGAACGCGCGCGGCGCGTCGACGCCGCGCGTGACCAGCACGCACGCGAGCTCGGCGCCGAAAACAGGTGCTGCGCCGCCTCGGCCTGCTTGCCGCGGCTCGAGCCGTCTGAGCGTAGCTCATCTCCGTTTCGCCGAGCACCTGGACGCGGTTCGGATGCAAGCCATGCACGTGACCGACCATCGCCAGCCCGGACTTCTGGATCCGCGGATGCGCTGATCTCGCGATCCAGCCCGCTCGCGCCGGCGACCAGGCGCACGTTAAGCTCGAGCGCCGGATCGTCGAGCAGCGCGCGCACCGTGAGTTTCTGGATGCTCCGTGCGGGCGGGTCGTAAACGGTCATTCTCATCACCTCGCGAGTCGTGCTGCCTCGATCAGAGCGGTAGGCGCTCTCGGCGTCGGGCGGAGCGCGCAAGCCGCGGCGCGTCTCGGGGTCGCGCAGCAGCCGCGAGATGCGCGCCAGCGTCTTCAGGTGCTCGCCGGTCGCGCGTTTCGGCCCGACCACGCCGAAGATGATGTTGACGTCCGCGCCGTCGATCGCGTCGAAAGGCACGCCGTCGCGGGCACAGCACGCAGCGCCGCGGCCTGCCCGGGCGCGGTGTCGACCGAGGTGTGCGGAATCGCCACGCCGTCGCCGATGCCGGTGCTCTGCAGGCGCTCGCGCTCCATCAGCAAGCGCTCCACGGTCTGCTGTTCCACGCCGACGGCGGGCGCCGAGAACTCGGCGAGCACGCGAATCGCGTCGCTCCTTGTCGTGGACGGCGCCGCCGGGATCCACGCGGATACGTTCGGACGCTGAGAATGTCGCATAGTCGCATGGCGAGTCTCGCTCGGTACCGACTTAGGTGGATGCCGTCATCACCTGGAGCTCGCCTCCGCTTCGCGCGCGTCGCGCGCGTGCGGCGCCGCTTCCGCGGCATCGACGCGGCGGCCGCTCGCCCGGGCGCGAGCGAGTCCCGCGCGCCGCTTCTTGGCGCGGCGCCGCGCCCTTGCTGCCGCGGATCTGGCGCTCGAGCTTGTCGATGACCCGGCTCGATCGACGCGTACATGTCCTCGCTCGTCTCCTTGGCTTCGAGGTGGGCCCCGCCGCTCGAGATCCGTGTCTCGGCGACGTGACCGCAGCTTGTCGAGCGAAAGCGTCACCTTTGCCGTCATGGGTCGCCTGCAGAAACTTCTGAAGCTTCGCGACCTTGTCTGCGCGTAGTCCTTGATGGCCTCGCTCGCCTCCATGTGACGGAAGGTGATGCTGATGTTCATGATTCCTCCACTACCAGGTGCGGATCGTCCGGGCCCGAGACCTTCCTAAGCGTGGCGGCCCCAGCGATGCTTCGCTCTTTAGACCATCAGCCGTGGCTCGAAACGCCGACCAGATGTTCGGCGAGCCAGCTCGGATCGAATGCATCGACTCAGACCGCTCGTCGCTCCGTTTCGGCCCAGATGCGCAAGCGCGCGAAACAGGGCGCTTCAGTGCGGAGCCGCACGGCGCTGGCAACACGGTCTTACTGGCTCGCGAAGGCGGCCCGCTCGATGTCGCACACCGCCGTCTCGTCTCGCAGAACGCTCGCCTCGGGAGGCTTCCGCAGCTGCCCTGCGCTCGCCTAGAAGAGCTTTTTGCGCTTGCTCGACGCGAGGATGCCGAGCATCTCGCGGTACTTCGCGACGGTGCGGCGGGCGATCTTGATGCCGTCGCTCTTCTCGAGGATCTCGACGATCGCCTGGTCGCTGAGCGGGTTCTGCTTGTCCTCGTCGTCGATGATCTTCTTGATCGCCTGCTTCACGCTCTCGCGAGGCGATGTCCTCGTCGCCGACGCGGCGGATGACGAGTTGAAGAAGTACTTGAGCTCGAAGAGGCCCTGCGGCGTGTGCACGTACTTGTTGGTCGTCACGCGCGAGATCGTCGACTCGTGCATGCCGACCGCCTCGGCGACGTCGCGCAGGATCATCGGCTTCAGGTAGGCGACGCCCTTCTCGAAGAACTCGCGCTGCTTCTCGACGATGCACTCGGTGACCCGGATGATCGTCTTGCGGCGCTGCTCGATCGCGCGGATCAGCCACTGCGCGTTGCGGAGCTTCTCGCCGATGAACTCCTTGGCGTTCGGATCCTTCAGCAGCTGCTTG
Source organism: uncultured Thermoleophilaceae bacterium (assembly GCA_963786845.1). Lineage (GTDB taxonomy): Bacteria > Actinomycetota > Thermoleophilia > Solirubrobacterales > Thermoleophilaceae > JACVRW01. Next base: position 291,476 of record CAWBAP010000002.1, on the reverse strand, counting down.
GTGAGCGCCTCGTTGATGTAGAGGCGCTGCAGGCCGCCGTCGTTGTCGGTGACGACGAACTTGTCGCCGTCCTTGATCACGTAGACGTCGGGCGTGATGCGCGATCGTGCTTCTCGTCGGTCTCGGTGAAGTTGCGCGCCGGGCGGCTCTCGAGCTTCTGGATCTCCTTGACCGCCTCGTAGACCTCCTCGAGCGGGACCTTCAGCTCGCGCGCGATCGCCTGGTAGTTGTGCTTCTCGAGGTTGTGCAGGTGGTTGTCGATGATCGTCGATCTCGATCTCGTCGAAGCCGAAGCACCTCGGCCTGGACGAGCAGGCACTCGCGCAGGTCGCGCGCAGCGACGCCGACGGGTCGAAGTTCTGGATCATCGCGAGCACCTCCGGCGCGTCCTCGGGATCGAGCCCGGCCTCGCTCGGCCAGGTCCTCGATGGTCAGGTCCGGCGTGCGCGTGCCGTCCGGCCGCTCGACGCCCTTGAGGTCGAGGTAGCCCTTCTCGTCGAGGTTGCCGATGACGAGCTCGGCGAAGCGCCGCTCGTTGTCGGTGAAGTCGCTCATCTGCAGCTGCCAGAGCAGGTGGTCTGCGAGGTTGCGCGGCTTGGTGAGGTTCTGCTCGATCGGCGGCAGCTCCTCGAAGCCGCCGCGGTTCGCGGGCAGCGCCTGCTGGAGCGTGCGGTTCTCGAGGAACTGCTCCCAGTCGACCTCGCGCGCTGCTTCTCGTCGGTGCGCGCGACCTCGGTCGCGTCGCGCTCGACGCGTCCTCGGTCGGCGTCTCGCGCGTGTCTGGCCGTCGGCTGCGCCAGCGCTGCCTCGCGCCGTCGCGGCGCCGCTCGCGGCTCGTCCTCGGCGAGCACCGGGTTGGCGTCGAGCTCCTTTCGGATTTCGTCGATCAGCTCGAGCCGCGAGAGCTGCAGCAGGCGGATCGCCTGCTGCAGCTGCGGCGTCATCACCAGCTGCTGGGACAGGCTGAGCTGTTGCTTGATTTCCATCGGTCGGTCCGGCGACGGGGAGCTCGCGGCTCCGCCGCCAGTCTAACACCGGCGCGAGCAAAAAACGGACCGTAAAAGCTGGAATCTCTCGGCCCTCTGATGGCCGACTTCGTCGCGGGGGACATTGCAATCCGTTGACCCGGCGTCGGATTCTCAGCCGAGGTAACGGCGCAGCACCGCCGGATGGTCGGAAGAACTCCTCGGGCGCAGCCTCGAGCTCGATGCGCCCGTCGACGAGCAGCAACGCCTCGTCGCACATCGCGAGCGCTTCCCGGAGCCGGTGGTCCGCCAACACGATCGCCATGCCCCCCCGGCGCGCGCGCGCACGAGCGCCGACCGATCCGGCGCGCCGCGGCGCGGATCGACGCCCGTCAACGGCTCATCGCAGATCAATACGCGCGGCTCGCAATCACTAGCGCGCGCAAGAGCTCGAGCCGCCGCCGCTCGCCTCCCGAGAGCGCACCGGCTCGCACGTCGAGCCGCGCCTCGAGCTCGACACTCGCGGCGCGCTCGGCGGGCGGGCCGCGTGTCCACGCGCGCCGCGCGCTCGAACGTCCGGATGTTGTCCGCGACCGTCAGATCGAAAAGCACGCTCGGCGTCTGCGGCACGTAACCGATGCCGGCGCGCGCCCGCGCCCAGAGCGGCTCGCGGGTCACGTCGCGATCGCCGACGAAGCACTTGTCCGCCCGTCGGGTCGAGCTCGCCCGCGAGCACGCGAAACAGCGTGCTCTTGCCGGCGCCGCTCGGACCGAGCACGCCAACGACCTTGCCGGCACCACGTCGATGTCGATGCCCTTCAACACTTCGACGCCGCCCAGCCTGGCGCGCACGCCCTCTGCACGAAGAGCCGTCGTCGACATTCTTCGACTGCAATCGGCTGCTCGCCGATCGTGGACCACCGCTCAGCGCGCGGGCGGCTCGACCGGAATCGAGCCCTTGACGTCCTGCAGCGTGACCTTGCGTGTCGAAAGGTCGATCGTCGCCGTATCGGCTTGCACCCAGCCACTGCCGCGGGTCAAACGCACGCCACCGGCGAGCTTGACGGTGCGACGCGCGACGTCCACCTCGACCGAGTTCGCTGCGGCTTCGATGCCTTTCATGCGCGCTTTGATGCCGCCCGAGCCGCGCGCCCAGCGCACTTTGGGAGCTTCGTCGTACCGAATGTCGACCTTGGGACAGAGCACCTCGAGCTCGCCCATCTTGGTGCGCACGCTGCCTTCGAGCACCGCAGTGCCCTTCTGGATGTCGACGTCGAGCTTGTCGGCTTTTACGTCGAGCGTTTCGCCGGCAACCACGGCCAACGGATCCTGTGGCGCTCCCGGAGATCCCGTCGCAGACAAACCAGCCGCTGCCAGCGCGGCCGACGCAACGAACAGGCGCAAAGTCGAAGGCGACACGAGGAAGTATCCGAAGTTATTCTAACACCGTTTGACGAAAGCGCTCGCTGGGACATTCAGGCCTCCGAGCACTGTTTCGAGGGCTTCCGTTCGTGCTTCAACTGGCGTCCGGATCCGCCGGCACCGGCTCGGCCGCCGCCTCAACGGCCACGCGGATCAGCCTCGTCGACCGAGAGCTCGACCAGCCGGACTGTAAAGGGGTGGGTTTCTGGCCGGCGACGCTCGGCTGGCCCTCCGGCCGTCAGCGCGAGCCACGGCGCGAGGGCCCCCGCCAAGAGTTCCGCACGCGGCTGAGCCTCCGCGCGATTCCGGCGGAGTCCTCGGGCAAGTCGCTGGCCCAGCGGGCTGCCCTGTTCGGCCAGCGGGCCCGAGCGTGCTCTGCACCCGCGCGCCGACGAAGCGCCGGGCGGACGGCTCGGCCTCGATTCCGGCGACCGGGCGAAAGCTGATTGGAAAGCCCGCTCATCACGAGCTCGAGCTGATCAGAAAACATGTGCTCGAGCGCGCTCCGGCTGGTTCTGGCACGCACAGCAACCTCGCGCATGCGGGTCGAGCGCTCGAGCAGCCGCCGAGCCGCCCGGCCGCGCCTCGCTCGAGAGCTCCCTCGCCTGCTCGGCAAGCCGGCCGACGATTCCGCGCGCTTTTCTGGAGCGCGCGCTCCCGGAGCTCCGGAGCGCGGCCGACCAGAATCGTCTCGACCAGCTGCTCGACGTCCGCCCAACGTGAACGCTCGAAGCTCTGCGCGTCGGCGACTCCAGTTCCGGCCGCCGCGCTCGGCGCGCCTTCTGTGACACGGCTCCTCAGCGCGAGTCGGGCCGAGAACAGCGCGGGCCGGTCTCGAGCTCGATGTTCGCGGCGTTGAGCGCCTCTTCGACATACGCGAACGGTCCCGAGCCGCCGCTTCGTCGGCGAGACGGTCGAGCTTGTTCACGAGCACCACGAGCGGAATGCCGAGCCGGGCGATTTGCTCGATGACGGTCCGCTCGCTTTCTTTGAGGGGCTGCACTGCGTCCAGCACGAAGATCACCGACGTGCGCGAGCGCGAGTGCATCGCGTGCCAGCTCGCCGTGGGCGAAGCCGGCCGCGTCGAACCCCGGCGTGCTGAATTCCAGCTCGATGCGGCGCAAAAGCTCGAGTGGTGCAGGATTGCTACCTGCTCGACGCTCCCGGGATTGATCGTTGAAAGAATGGCTTTGAGCTCGCCGTGGGCAACCACCCGGTCGGGCTCGCGCGCGCCGGCGCGGCGCTCGATGCGAGCGAAGCGGTCCGGCGCCCACACCAGATGGTTGATGGTGGCGGTGGTCGGCAGGATTCCGACCGGAGCGACCGGTTCGCCGAGCAGCGCATTGATGAAGCTCGATCTGCCCGCGTTGAATTCACCGAGCAACGCGACGCGCAGCGGCCGTTCGAGATCGATCGCGATCGCCTCGGCGTCGCGCAGCTTGTCGAGCGCGCCGAGCCGCTTGGCCAGCTCCGCGATTTCCGCGAGCAAGGCGGGCCAATCCGCGGTCCCCGCCGCCGGCCAGAAGCCCGCGTAGATCTCGCGCCGGAGCTCGTCCGCCCAGGGCGCCGCCCGGTCCGTCGCGCGATTGAGATGCGTGAGGCGGATCTTCGGATCGGGTTCGATCAGGGCCGCATGCAGCGAACGAACTTGACGCTCGGGCTCGAGTCCGGCGCTCTCGAAGAGCTGAAGCACGCGGCCGAGCGCTCCTTCGGCGCGCACTTTCAGCGCGAGCTCCAGGTACTCGCCGAGGGCCGCCGGTGTGGGTGACTCTTCGGCAGCCTTCTCCAGCGCCTCGAGCGCATCGCGAGGGCGGCCTTCGGCAAGCGCCAGCGCAGCGCGAAAGCTCGGGTGTTTGGCGAGCTCCAGATTGCGGGCGAGCTCTCGCAACCGCGCCACGCTCGCGCTGTCCGGAACGCTCGCGATTTCGGCGGCGACCACACGCTCGGCGCCGGGTGCTTCGAGCAACAACGCGCGCTCGTAGCCGAAACCGCCCCCCGAGCTCGCTGTCAGCCGGCCGCGCACGAGCCAAGCGCGGCCATCGAGCACGCCGGGTTCCGGACATTTTCGAGCGCGCTTCGCGCGCGTTCGAGCTCACCGAGATCGAGCCAACCTCGATGCGGCGAGCAACGCCTCGGACGTCGCACGCCCCGCGAGGGACAGCTGGTCGAGCCAGCGCTCGGCTCGCGCCGGGTCGTTCGCTCGAAGATCGGCATCGGCGAGCTCGAGACGGGCGGCGTCGGCTGCTTCGGGGGGTTGCCACGGCGTCGGCGCTGCGCTCGAGCTCTCGCCGTGGATCGCCACCCAGGCGCCGGCGCGCGAGCGCCAGCCGCAGCCAGACGTCCGCGCGAAACGGCACCTCGCGCGCCAGCCGCTCCAAGGCTTCGACCGCCTCGTGGTCGAGCAGCGTTGCTTCGGCCGCGTCTGCCCAGAGCGCGAGCGCGACGCGCGAGTGGGGCAGCTGTTCGAGGATCGCCAGCGCTTCGCTGCGCGTCTCCCAGGGTCGGCCACTTTCAAGGGCGCGGAGGGCGTCCTGAAATCGCGGCTCGGCACCGGCCGCCACTATCTCGACCCGCGCCAGCAGGTCTCGAAGCTGCTCGGACAGGCGCGCCACGCGCCGAGCAAGCTAGCAGGCCGAGAGAGCGCCCTGCCAGCAGGCCACGATCCGGCCGGGTTCGCGCTAAGCTCTCACCGTGCAACAGAGCCCGAGCAGCGGCCGGACCACCACGAGTCGGGTGAAGACCCTGCTCTTGCACGTCCAGTCGAACCACGGGCGCGTCGAGGCGGACGCCTTCCTGCTGAAAACCAAACTCGACCGCGAGTACCTGGAAGACGAGACTCGCCCGCTGCCGGTCGAGCTCTGGCACGCCGCACTGATTGCATTTGCCTCGCGCTGGGGCCGTGACGCGATCCCGCGCACCGTGCGCGCGGTCGTGCACCCCGAGAACCTCGGCGTCTGGACGCGCGTCTTGCGCGGCGCTCCGGACGCGGCGAGCGCGTTCGAGCAGCTCGACCAGTACGGCGGCGACGAGGTGCTGACCGACGTTTGGCAAACCGCTCACGTCGAGCCCGGGCGGTGGCGCGGCCGCATGGTACTCCGCAGCGATCTACTGACCGAGCGCGACGGGCTCTGCTTGCTCGCCCGAACCGCGGAGCTGTCTGCAATTCCCCTGCTGTTCGGGCTGCGCCCCGGGGTCGTCACGGTGCTCCCCGCCGACGTCGAGCGCACGGGGGCCGCACACGAGTTCGAGGTGCGGTGGCAGACCGCGCCGCCGCGCGCGCTCGTGTTCGGCAGCGCCGCCGGGCTCGTCGCGGGGGCGGCGGCGGCAAGCGCCCTCGCCGACGTCGACCCACTGGTCGCTCTCGGTTTGCTCGGCGGCATCGCGACGCTCGGCGCCACCGGCGGTGGGTTTTTGCTTTACGACCAACGACGCCGCACCCAATCGCGCTCGCAGCTGATTCGCATCCAGACGCTCGAGCGGATGGCAGCTCTGCGCGACGCCCGCGAGCGCGGCTCCAAGGCTTTCCATTCGGGGACGGTGGTCGCCGGGCAGTACCGGCTCGGCGAAAAGCTCGGCAGTGGCGCGAGCGGCGCGATTTGGGAAGCGGAGCGGCTCAGCGACGGAAAGGTCGTGGCGATCAAGCTTTTGCGCGCCGCGGTCGCTCACGACACGGTCGCCGCCGACCGGCTACGCCGCGAGGCTTCGGCGCTCGGTCTCGCCTGGCACCCGAACGTGGTGGAGGTGTACGACGAGGGCATCTGCCCGACGGCACGAGCTATCTGGCGATGGAGCGGCTCTACGGCGAGTCGTTGGCGAAGCGGCTGCAGGGCTCGCAGCTGATACCGCCGCACGAGCTTTTGCCCATCGCCCTTCAGGTTTGCGACGCCCTCGGCGCGGTCCACGCCGCGGGCGTGGTGCATCGCGATCTCAAGCCCAGCAACATCTTCCTGGAGTCACGCCCCGACCGGTCCGAGTGAAGCGTTCGTCCCAACCTCGGTTCAGCGATTTGCCGACCGGCGAGCGGGTCAAGCTCCTCGATTTCGGCATAGCGCGCGTGGAATGGGCCGAGCCACGCCTGACGATCATGGGCGCGCCGCTCGGGACGCCGGGCTACATGTCGCCCGAGCAGGAGCAGGGCGTCGAGATCGACGGCCGGAGCGACCTGTTCGCGCTCGGCACGGTGCTCTACGAGTGTCTCACGGGGAAGCGCCACCGGCCCGAACCAGCGCGCTCTGGGCGGTGCAGACCCAGGTCGAGTCGGCGGCCAGCGGCGTCCGGCGCGCGAGCGTCGCCATTCCCGACGTTTGGCAGAAGCTCATCGAGCGCGCGATGGCGCCCCTGCCGCGCGATCGGTTTTCCGACGCCCGAGCGATGCGCGAGGCTCTGCTCAAGCTTGCCGAACCAATCGAGAAAAGCGGAACGTAGCGAGCGCAAAACTTTTACATTTCCCGTATTTACGGTCCGTCTTTCATCCTCAAGACGACGTAGCTTTTCGCCGTCCCTGGCAGCGGGATGACCGAGCTCAGGACGAAGGATTGCTCCTTCAAGAGCCCGGCAACGCGCGCCTCGACCGGCCGGTCGAAGCGGCTCTCCCACCACGGCGAGGCCGGCGCGGGTTCGCCGAGGAGCAGCACGAGCGTGTCGGTACCGCGCGCTTCGAGCAGCCCGCGCGGAATGCGCTTACCGTGATGCGGCCCGGGGAGCACCGCGATCGTGGGATTGGTGATGCCCGCCAGATCGACGATCGGAGCTTCGGTCGCTGCACCTACCCAGCCGACGTCGAGCGTGGCGACACGCCGTGCGTGAGCGAGCGGAGCCCGCGCAGCCTCGATCACGACCCGGCGATTGTCGAGGACCTTGCGGCCGGGAACCCCGATAACGACGGCGAGAATTCCGGACACGACGAGCGCCGAGGCGTGCCGCAGCGCCGTCGGAACGAGCGAGGCATGTTCGGCGAGCGCGGCGGCGACCAACAGCGCGCCTGGCAGCACGGGGACGACCAATCGATAAAGCGGCATCCAGTCGCCACCAGCGAGCGCCACCGAGAGAAAATGCAAGAGCACGGCGGCGAGCACGCCGCAGAGGTGTCGGTCGAGGCTCTTGAGCGAACGAACGGCGACCAGGAGCAGCGGCGGGCCGCTCAGCAAAAGCGCGCCGAGCGCATAGCGAGCTCCGTGCGCCAAATCGGCGGGCTTTGCCAGAACCGAAAGCGGAAAGCTATGCCCGAACACCGCAGAGGCGGACGGCGATGGTGAGCGCGCTCGGAACCACGGCAAGCGCGACCGACAGCGCGGCAGCCGGCGGCTTTTTGCCCTCGGACAGCGCGCCCGAAAGGCTCAGCACGATCGCCCAGGGCAGGAGCTCGGGCCGGAGCCCCGCAGCGAGCCCGGCCGAGAGCGCACCCAACTTCGAGCGGCTCAGCGCCAAAGTAGAAAGGGCCATGACCAGCCCCGTCTTCGATCCCCGAAACCGCCCAGGCGGCGAGCGGTGCCGAAGCCGCCAGCACCACGAGTGGCAGAAAGCGTACGGGTCTCGTCCCAGTACGTGCGATTCTGCGCGCCGAGCCAGGCGGCGGCCAGGATCCACGCCAGCGCTCCGATTAGCCGCCCGGCGTCGAGCGCTCGGAGCGCTCCGTGTTCGGCAAACGGAGCGAGCAGCCACGCCCAACCGAGCGGCGTGACGGCGTCCGTCACAGGCCCGCCCGCATTGAAACGGTAGCCAATTCCGGCTGCGATGTGGCTCGCGACGCGCGCGCTGATCAGCGCATCATCGACCGTAAAACCCCAAAGCCAGGCGGCGGGAAGCGCGGCAGCAAACGCGCCAGCGAGCGCCGCCCACCGAACGGCGCGACGCCTAGCCGCTTCCACAGCCGCTGTCCACTCCGCGGCATTACCACCTGAAAAGTGGGGATGCTGGGCCATGCGTTCCTACGATTACACTGGGATGTCCGCGATTCACGTTGTCGTTCGCCCCGTAACCGATCGACGCTTCATCCGCGGCGCTTCGCGCCGCTTTACGGCCTTTTCGACTTCGTCGTCGACGGCGTCAACCTCACCGCTCGCATCGGCGAGGCCCAGGCGCTGATGGTCCTCGCCGAGCTCGCCAGCTCGGTCGCGCTCCTGGCCGCCGGCCGCGCCGATGCGCCGTCGCTGCCATGCATGCCGAGTCCGAGCCTGGGAGCTCGGCACTCGAGGCCGACGGAGAAGACGTGCTGTTCACGTCTTCCGTTCGAACCCAGCGCCCGAGGTCGCCGTCTTCGAGCGCCGCGTGGGTCTGAAGGAGCTCGTCCTGGCGCTCGGCACCGCGCTCGAGGAAGCCCCGAGCGCCCGCGCGCCCCTCGGTCCGCCGGTGCGCTCGGCGCGAGCCCGCGGCTGCTCGAAGCTGTCGGACCGTGTCCGGGAGCCGCCCCGCCGAGCGCGTCCCGGTGACGGTCGGCTCGCGCGCAATCCGCGGGGCCGCTTCGCCGCCACGGCGCGGCTTCGCGCACGCCGCGCAGACCGCTTCGCCGCCGTAGAAGACGGCCAGCTCGAGCGGGCCGATCTGCACGCTCTGCTCGCGCGCGGCGACTTCTCGGTCACGGCGCGGCGTCGAATCACGTCGCTCTCCGGACGTGCACGTGTTCCTGCTGGCCGAGAAGCTGCTCCTGCTCGAGCGACGACGTGCTCGAGGCCGCTCAGACGGCGCGCCCGCTGTTTCGCGCGTCGAGCTCGGCGGTGCGCGGCTCGGCGTGCGGCCGACCGGTAAGGAGGCGACCATCGCGCTGAGCGTCTCCGGACCCGAGCTGATCGCGCGCGGCGAAAGTATCACTTTTCCGGAGCTCGAGCCCGACGGCGTTCGTTCGCTGGCCGTGCAGTTCGCCCAGAGCTTGGTCGCGACGGTTTTTCGCGCCACGATCCCACGCAGGCCAAAACCTGCGGCTGGTCGCGCTGCATGCCCAGGCGAGCTCGCTCGAGGAGCGGCTCGCGATCTCCACGCGACGATCGCTGACCAACCCACAGCCGGAAAGTTACCGCGCCTTCGGCCTGCCGCGCGCCGAGGCCGGGTCCCGGGGCGCTGGGAGCACGGCGGCAAGATGCGCTTCATGCCGCGCTGGGTGGCCACGGTTCCGGGCATCGACCTGCGCGCCACTTTTCTGTGCGGCGATCGCATCATCGTTGGCTCCGCCCGGGAAACCGCCAGCCTCGAACGCGGCGAACGGACGGGTGATATGGCGCCTGCGACGCCCAGAGCCGCGAGCGCGGTCACTCCGTTCGGGCTCGGCACGGTTGCAGCCCGACGGCACGATCGTGCTGCACGAGCTCGAGACCGGTCGAGTTCGGTTCACGACGCAGGTGGCTCCGCGCTCGGGCGGAGGCGCCACGGGCGCCGTGGTGCGGGCGCCGGGGCTTCCGAAGCCTGCTCGTGCTCGCTGAGGGCGATCGGCGCATCACCGCCGTCGACCTCGTATCGGGCGAAGTGCGCTGGCGCTTCACCGCCCGCGGCGACCCGCGAACTATCGGGTGCGGCGAGCCGGCAAGCTCTTGATCGTGGCGGGTGGGGACTCGGCGCTCGTGGCGCTCGATGCTTCGACCGGACGGGTCGTCTGGCGGGTGCGTGATCGGCTGCCATTTTCCGGAGACATCGCGATCGACAACGACCGGGTGCTGGCGTTTTGCGGCGCTCAGGCCGGCCCCGTCAAAATGCATCGCCGTCGACCCGTGGTCCGGCGAGCCCGCTGGACGCGCGAGCTCGACGAACGCCCGACGGCGGCCAGGCACCGATCGTTGCCGGCGGACGGTCGTCGTGCCCGTGCGAGACCGGCGCGGCATCGGGGTGCTGGCGTTCGATCGTGCGAGCGGCCGGACCGTGCTGGCGGCAAGCCCCGGGCTCGCCGCGCCCACCACGGCCTGGCTCGGCATCGACGACGCCGTGATCGCCAACAGCGCTGCAGGCACGTTGCTCTGCCTCGACGTTCGACCACGGACAGCGTCCGCTACAATCACGTGTTTCGCTCGACACGTCGAAGCCGATCAGCCCCGCCGGCTGGAACCGGTCTTGCGCAGCGGCGCGCTGTTCGTGCCGCAGCACCAGGTTCACGTGTACGGCCCCGCGACGGCGAGTGCTCGGCACCGTGCCCGACCGACCTGATTCCGGATCTTCTCCGCGTCGACGAGCGATGTGCACGTCTACGTGGCCGAGGAAAGCGGCCATCTCGCCGCTTTCGGCGCGCCGCCGCGGCTCACGCTCGTAGTCCCTGAACGTTTTCGTGATCTAGCCGCTGTGGCCTTCGCCGCCGTCGACGTAGAGCACGTTGCCGTTGAACCAATAGGTGCATGGCTGGGCCAGCGCGACGAGGGCGCTGGCGACGTCCTCGGGGCGGGTCAGCCGGTGCGACGGGTTTTTGCGCAGCGCGACCTTGACCATCGACTTCGCTGTCCGGAATCTTGCGTCAGCGCGGGCGTGTCGGTGACGCCGGCGCAGATGGCGTTGGCGGTGATGCCGCGCGGCCCGAGCTCGAAGGCCAGCTGGCGAATGTGCGCCTCGAGCGCGCCTTGGCCGCGCTCACCGCGCCGTAACCTTTCCACACCGCGTCGAGCCGGTGCTGGTCATCGCGAAGATGCGGCCCTCGCTGCTGAATAGCTTTCTGCGCAGCAGATCCTGCACCCAGTAGACGAGACTGTGCGCCATCACGTCGCAGGTCATCTCCATCTGCTTTTGCGTGACCTCGTCGCCACGTCTCGGCGACGAACGGCCGCAGCGTGCCGAACGCGAGCGAGTGGAGCAGCACGCGCAGCTGCTCGCCGCTGCCTGCGCTCGTCGAAACGCCGGGCAACGTCGTCGAGCACCTCGGCCCGCTTCTCGCGAGTCGGCGGCATTGACGTTGTAAAACCACGCCTCGCGGCCCTGTTCTTCGAATTTCGGCGATGATGCGTTCCACGTTCGGCATCGTCGCGCGCCGGTCGAGGTGCACGCCGATGATGTTCGACGCCTGCCCGAGCGAGCGCGGTCGCGGCGGCGGCACCAAAGCCGCTCGAAGCGCCCAGGATCAGCGCCCAGCCGCTCGAGGGCGGGAACAGAAATCCGGAAGCAGGAGCCATCTGCTCGCCTCTCTACTACAGGCGCACCGGCGCAGGAGCCCCTGCGACGGGAAAGTTGAACGGAAATCCAGGCGAGTCGACCCGTCCCCAGACGGCCAGCCCGCAGACAGGACCGTGGCAGAGCTGCCTGGCGCAGCGCGGCGAATCGCAGACTCAAACCGAACGCGGGCGGCAGCGATCGTATCCGGCGCGGCAGCGGAAGCGGCCGCCCACCTGTTCGGCCTTGTCACGCACGAACTGGGCGATTTCTGCATCGGGACGCTCGTCGGACATATGCGTTCCTTTTCCGCGAGCACCTCGTCCGAAACGAAACTGAAACTGTAAGCGGCTGCACGGAAATCGGGCATGCTGCTCGATGCGGCGAGCACGAGCGCCATGACGCCGCGGTAGGCGCCGCCCGAGCCGGCGATACGTCGGCTTCTCCGTGATCGCAAAGCCCACAGGCGATGCAACGGCTGAAGCCCGGGAGTTTTGCCCGTTCCTCGGCGGAGACCGGCGGCAAACCATCACTGTCGTAGTTCGCACGAAATGCCGGAATACCGCGGCGTCTCGTGAAAAGCAGCCTAAAGAGTGTGCGCAGGAGCGCAAATGCCAGGAGCAAGACGGCTTTGACTCGCCCGGGCATGGCAGAACCTTTTCTTAACCTCGACCGCTAGCAGAGGCCAACCCGAGACCTTGGACGCGGGCCATGCGTTCGAGGGGATGGCACCTGGTTTCGAGCGTACAAATCGGTCAGACGCCGTTAGCGTGCGGGGCGTCACGCTGTGACGGCCGAGTGACGACGTTACACCCTGTTACGCAGCCATAACTGGCCGTAATCACGTGACTAAAGCCTGGCACGCCGGCTGCTCTACAGGACGCCGCGCGGGGCGGTTGACCCCCCCGCGAGGAGAGAGCCGCCATGCTCAGCACCCAACAAACGCCGGCGTTCGACGATGATGTAGCTCTCGAGCTTTGCACCGCGAGCGCAGACGAGCGCGAGCTCTTGTCCGGCATGATTCGGCGACGCCGAGCATGCCTGGCGCGAATTCAACCAGCGGGCGGGCGGCCATGCGCCGAACCAGTTGTCGCGCGCTCCGTCGAGTGTGAGGACCGCGCCCGAGAAGTAGTCGCCCGCGGGCGAGGCGAGGTAGGCCACGAGCCAGGCGAACTCCTCCTCGGTGCCGAGCCGCCCGAGCGGCACGGTGCCGGCCACCCCCTCGACGACGGGCTTCGGGTACTTCGTGCGCAGCGTCTCGGTGGCCATCGGCCCGGGGGCCACCGCCGTGAGCCGAATCCCGAAGCGAGCCCACTCGATCGAGAGCACCCGCGTTAGGTTCTCGACGGCGGCTCGCGCGGCCGAGGAGTGCGCCATCCCAGGCAGCCCGTGGTGCGGCGACAGCGTCACGTTCACGATCTTGCCTCCGCGCTCCTCCGGCATCATTGCCTTCGTGGCGACCGCGTGGGTCATCAGCCACGTGCCCTCCACGTTCAGCCGGATGACGGTGCGGAAGCCCTTCGGGGTGATGTCCTCGGCCGGCGACATGTACTGGCCGCCGGCGTTGTTCACGAGCAGGTCGATCCGGCCGTGCCGCTCCAGCACGCCGTCAACGAGCGCTTCCACCTGGTCCTCCTCGCGGATGTCGCAGGCGCGCGCCTCCACCCGCTCCCCGGCGGCCGCGGCGGTCTCGTCGAGCGGCTCCTGGCGCCGCCCGCACACGACCACCTCGGCGCCGAGAGCCGCGAGCTCTAGTGCGGTCGCTCGCCCGAGCCCGGAGCCGCCACCGCTGACGAGGGCAACCTGCCCGTCGAGGAGCCCGGGTTGGAAGATCTTCGACGGCACGGGCCGCCCAGCCTACCTCCGTCCGCCAGGACTCCAATTCCCCATCCGAGGATCGGCCAGATCGGCCAGAAGTAGCCCGCGCCGGTGAGCGCCCAGATGGCGACGAGCATCGCGTTCACCGCGATGTAGGCGCGGAGGTGGTCGGGGTCCGGACCGCGGCGCCGGCGGCGCTCAGGCGCGGGGGCGGGCGCCGGCGGACCAGCCGCGAGCGGCAGGTCGGCCACCAGCGGCGTGAGCTCCGCCTCCGCGCGCGCCGAGAACGCGGCCTCGAGCCGCTGCTCGAGCTCCTCGGCCGTGAGCCGTCCCTCCGCGGCGGCGGCGCGAAGGCGCTCCGCGACCTGCTCCCGGTCCCGATCGGATGCGAGCACGCCCGTCATCGGAAGAACTGCCCGTGGAAGCCGAACGGGATGTGGTGGGGCGCGTCGGCGCGCGCGAGCTCCTCGAACGAGCCGGCGTCGAGCACCAGCAGGAAGGAGCGGCCGGCGTTCGCGTCGAGCACCACCGAGAGCACCACGCCGGCGTCCTCGGCCTCGGCGCCGGGCTCGCGCACGAAGACGGGCTCGCCGGGGTAGCAGCCGTCGGCGCGCCACTCGGCGCGCGAGCCGTCGCGCACGTCGACCTTCACGAGGCTGTTGATCCAGTCCGTGTCGGCCCCGGTGAAGTACGCGTACGAGTAGTCGCGCGTGTTGCGGCGCCCGTAGTCGATCCGCGGCAGCTCGAGCGACCCGTCCGTGAGCGGCTCCGAGCGCACCGACCCGCCGTCGAGGTCGATCGTGTAGCGGCGCAGCTCGGTGGCCGGGACCGAGGCGCGAGGTCCGTGCTCGTCGAGGTAGAGCGAGTCGATGATGCTCGGGTCGGCGTAGGCGCACAGGTCGATCACGAGCTCGCCGCCGCGCTCGAACGCGTTCACGTGGTGGAAGGCGAAGAACGCGTCCGTCTCGTATGTGCCGCGCAGCTCGCCGGTCGCGCGGTCGAGCACCTGGAAGCGGGTGGGCTCGTCCGGCCGCCAGGAGTAGTTCTCGATGAACGGCCTGCCGGAGAAGGCGAGCTTCAGGGGGTTCACGCGCAGCGGGTACTCGGCCAGGATCAGGTAGCGCTCGCTCATCCCGAAGGCGTGCATGTAGGCCGGCTCCTTCACCGGCAGGCGCGCGATCACGCGCCGCTCCGAGCTCCCGGCCGGCAGGCCGTAGAGCACGTATTCGCTCATGCGCGAGAAGCGCGCGACGTAGTTCACGAGCTCGTCGCGACCCGCGTCGTGGTGCGGGTGGGCGGTCGTGATGTGCGCCTTCAGCTTGTCGGCGTAGTCGAGGTGCCCGATCGTGTCGAGCGTCTCCGGGTCGAACTCCACCGGCATCGGCGTCTCGGTCATGGCGATGTAGCGTTCGCCGATGCGCGCGAGGTTCACGTTCGGGTTGTCCGTCACGTCGGGCGAGAAGACCTGCTGGACGCGCTTGAAGATCGAGCGGCAGGGGTCGGTCGCGAAGCCGCCGTGGCGCCACGCGCCCTCCTTCGCGTCCTCGTACGCGCGGCTTTCGAGGAAGCGACTGCCGTACGAGACGCGCCCGTCCGCGAAGCCGAAGCGGTTGAGCATCGCGACGCCGTCGAACCAGTGCGCGAGCCGCTTCCCGCCCACCTCGAGGAGGGCCGGCGTCACGCGCACGAGCGCACCGCTGAGCCAGGCCGGCAGCTCGCCGGTGACCGGCAGCCGGTCGACCATCGTCTCCTCGTCCTGGCTCGTGAATCCGAGCGTGTAATCGGTGCCTGTGGTTGCTTCCGTCGTCGCCATAGTCCACAATATACCGTCTAGGATGGACTCGTGCAAGAGATAAGGCTCACACCCACCTCCTACATCGTGCTCGGGCTGCTCGAATTCGCCGGAGAATCCACTCCGTACGCGCTCAAGCAGCTCGTCGCGGGCTCGGTGGGCTACTTCTGGACGCTCCAGCACGCGCAGCTCTACACGGAGCCCGAGCGACTCGCGTCGGCCGGCTATGTGACCGAGACGCGCGAGGAAACGGGGCGCCGGCGGCGGCTCTACACGATCACGGACAGGGGACGCGCCGCCGTGGAGGCGTGGCGCAACGAGCCCACCGCCGACCTCGCCGAGCTGCGCGAGCCGGCGGTCCTGAAGCTGTTCTTCGGCGCAGACCCGAAGCGGCTCGCGAACGCTCAGGTCGCCGCCAACAGGGCGCGGCTCGCCGAGTTCGAGGCGATCCGCGACTCGATGCCGGCCGAGCTGCCACCCGGCCCGCGCCAGGCGCTTGAGATGGGGATCCGCGTCGAGCGGGCGGCCGTCGACTTCTGGGAGGAGCTCGCCGGCTGACTCAGCCGAACCGGACGACGCGTGTCTTTGCCCGCCGGCTCGTCAGCACTCCGTTGCCGGAGAACGCCACCGTCACCTTGAGCCGGCCCTTCGACGCGCCCAGCCGGCGCGTGGACTTGATGGCAACCGCCTTGCGGTATCCACACGAGCTCGAGACCCGTGCGCGGCGCGCCACGACCGTCCGCCTGCCCCTCTTCACCTTGATCGACACGCGGCCGCGGCAGGCCTCCGCCGCGGGCACGACGGCCGGGAGGCCGAGGCTCCCGGCGACGACGTAGCGGAAGGGCAGGCTCCGGTCTCGGCGGGGCGTCACGCGAGCGCTGAGCGACGTGGCCGGCACCCTGTCGGTCCGGAACGTCTGGTCGGCCCCCGCCGTCATGCCGACGGCGTTCCGGGCGACGAGCCGCGCGTGGTAGGTCACGGACGTGCGCAGGTTGTCGAGGTTGGCCGAGACCGCCTGGACCCCGACCGGTGCCGGCGCCGCCGCGTCGGGCGTGCGCGAGCCGTAGGCGGTGGTCGTGCCGAACTCGAAGAAGTACGTGGTGGGGTTCAGCACGTTCGAGTCGATCGAGCCGTTGAGCTTCGCCGACAGGGGCGTTACGTCGGTGGGTGCCTCGGTCAGCGCGGTCGGAGCGCGCGGGATCGGCTGCCAGCGCGGGCCGCTGCGGACGAGCGTGTCGTCGAGGATCCGCACGGGCCCGGTGCCGTCCGGGTTCATGACCCACACGTCCGACTGCCCGTTCCCGGCGAGCACCACGATCTTCGCGCCGTCCGGCGACCAGCTCGGCGCTTGGGCTGTAGGGATCATCGACCCGATGTTGGTGAGCCCGGTCCCGTCCGCGTTGATCACATGGGGATCGGCCTCCATCCCCCCCTGGCTGCGGCTGAAGACGACACGGGACGCGTCCGGCGACCACTGCGGGCCGACCGAGAAATTGCCCGGATCCAGCGGATGCGGGTTCGAGCCGTCCGCGTTCATCACGTGGATCACGTTGTTACCCGAGAAGTAGGCGATGCGCGTTCCGTCGGGAGAGAACTCCGGTCCGGCGTCGGTGACCGTGTTGTTCGTGCGACGCACGGCGTCCGAGCCGTCGGCGTTCATCACGAAGATCTCGTCGTCGGGGTCCTTCCTCGTGAACACGATCTTCGTGCCGTCGGGTGAGAAGCTCGGGTGCGACTCCTGTGCGGGGTCCGTCGTCAGCCGCACCGGGTTGTTGCCGTCGGCATCGGCGACGTAGATGTCGCCGCCCCCGGTGCGGTCACTCCGGAAGACGATCTTCGTCCCGTCGGGCGACCACGACCCGCCCTGGTCGTTCGCGGCATCCGTGATGAGCGGGACGTTGCCGCTACCGTCCGGCTGAGTCGCCCAGATGTCGAAGTTGCCCGGCGTCTGGAGGGTGTAGAGGATCTTGCCGTTCGCGCCCAGCACCACGGCCGACGCCGGCGCGGCGGCGCTCAGTCCCACCATGATCGCGACAACCGGAACGAGCCTCCTCAACGAGCCGAACCTACCTCAGACGAGGCCGCGAACGCGAGTAGGGTTCCGCCGATGGCCACCGCCGCCGAGCCCAAGCCGGCCGAGCTGCCGCTCGCCGGCGGCCGCGGCGGGGCGAAGGTGCGCCTGCACCCGCTCCTCACCGCAACGGTCCAGGGACCGCCCGCGTGGTTCCTGCGCGCCGAGGGGCGCATGGCCTGGCGCAAGGCGTTCGGGCTCGGCGTGCCGAAGGACCAGTGGGTCACCGCGCCGATCCAGTGCTTCCTCGTGGAGCACCCGAGCGCCGGCCCGGTCCTGATCGACACCGGCTTCCACGGGTCGGTGGCGGTGAAGCCGCGATCGAACCTGGGCGCCTTCGGGACGGTGCTCTACAGGGACATCGACATGCGCCAGGAGCAGTCGGCCGCGGCGCAGCTGAGGGCGAGGGGCATCGAGCCGGCGACGGTGGGCACCGTCGTGATGACCCATCTGCACCCCGATCACGCGAGCGCCATCGCGGACTTCCCCGAGGCGACCTTCCTGGTCTCCACGGCCGAGTGGGAGGCGGCCGCGGACGGCGGCCAGCGGGACGGCTACGTGAAGCGCCAGTTCGACCACGGCTTCGACTACCGGCTCGTCGACTTCGACTCCGATGCCGCGAACTCGTTCGCCGGGTTCGGGCGCTCCTTCGACATCTTCGGCGACGGCAGCGTGCGCGTCGTCTTCACCCCCGGGCACACGCTCGGTCACATGTCGGTGGTGCTCCAGACGGGCAGCGGCGAGGTCCTCGTCGCGGGCGACGCCATCTTCATGCACCGCACGCTCGCCGACGACCACCTGCCGCACCTGCTCGCCGACGAGCACCTCTTCCGCCGCTCGCTCCGGGAGATCCGGCAGTACGTGAAGGAGACACCGGACGCGCACGTCATCCCGGGGCACGACTGGGACGCCTGGCAGAAGCTGAAGCCGGACTACTAGGAGGGTCTGGCGGAACGCCTGGAGAAACGGGTCAGTCGCCCCGACTCGGCCGCCTGGCGAAGCCAAACGGCGAGGACCGGGACGATGATCAGCCCTCCGAGCGGCCGACCTGTGCTCAGTAGCCACACGCAGACGGCCGTGGCGACAACGGTAAACGCTACGCGCAGGGCAAGCACGTCACGAGTCTACGTCTTGAGAGCCAGCCCTCCTAGTCGGTCGCCAGGTCGAGCAGGCTGCGGCCCTCGCTCGACGCGGTGATGTGGATGAGCCGCCCGTCTCGCACCCAGGCGATCAGGTTCAGCGCCTGGAGGCGGTCGAGCATGTACTGGAACGCCTCCGCCTGCGCGCCGCTCGCGTAGCGGCGGCGGATGTCGAATGCCCATCCCGTCGCGTGGATTCCGCCGTCGTCTCGGACCGTCCTCGCCACGGTTAGCCGCTTTCTGACTCCGGAGACGGTGCGAACTCCCTTCTGGATGTAGGCCAGCAGGGCGGCAGCCTCGGGGCGAAGCTCCTCGGCGCTGTCGGTGCGCTCGGGCGGGTGCAGCACGAGCTCGCCCGATGCCGCGGCGCCATGGAGCTTGGCGCGCCGGCCGAGCTCCCTGAGGTCGTCGCGGTACAGGCGCATGACCTCGGTGGAGGCGAGCACGCGCCAGTAGTAGGTCTTCGAGTCGTCCCCGAGCCCGGTGAGGATGCGGTGCGCGCGCGAGTGCTGGTCGGGCGAGGCGTCGAAGAAGAGCTGCGCGTAGCTCGCCTCGTCGTCGCCGTAGGCGCCGAGCACCTGCTGGAGGTTTCCGATGCCCATGTGGTACGAGACCACCGCGAGGTCCTCGCGGCCGAGCTCGTCCATGGAGAGCTTCAGGTAGCGGCCCGTGGCCGCGAGCGACTTATCCGGGTCGAAGCGCTCGTCGACGCGCGCGCGCTGCGCGCGAATCCGATCAGCCTCGCGCGGCCCGCGCGCGCGGCCGAGCTTCCGCGTGAGCCGCTCGCTCCGCTCGACGTCGACGCGCATGCCGAGCAGGCCCGTCGCCGTCTCGGCCAGGATCTGCGTGAGGCCGACGGCGCCCTCGAGGTCGTCGCTCGCCCGCGCGTCGGGGCGGCCGGCGCTCTCGAGCAGCACCATGCCCTCGATCAGGTCCGGGTCCACGCCGGCCTCGCCGGCCGCCTCCTCGATCTGGTCGCGGTAGCGCTCGACGCGCCGCGCCGTGGCGTGGATGCCGCCCGGGCTCTTCACGTAGACGACGTGGCTGTGCCCCGCGGCCGCCCGCCTCTCGAAGTCGTCCTCGCGCTCGGGCGCGTACGCCCAGGGGTCGTCCTCGAGGTTCAGCGGGCTGTAGCTCGGCGGGTCGTCACCGCGGAGCGCAAGGAAGGCGCCCACCGCGGCGAGCGCGAACAGCAGGGCGACGAAAGCGAGGCGAAGCATCGCCCCTCAGGTTGTCAGGGGACGCAGGGCGCCCCGTCGCAGACGTCGATCACGCCTCCGCCGGTCCGCAGGAACTCCGACTTCTGGCGGCGCGCCGCCGGGCTCGCGCGCGGGGCGCCGTGCGGGTCCTTCCCCTCGCGCGGCGGCGTGTTCGTGATCGGCGGCGCCGGGATGCCGGTGTCCCAGAGCACCATCGCGGAGCCGCCGAACGGGAACGCCGTGAGCTGCGGGATCCCGAAGTACGGGTCCACGTCCGTGTGCCGGCCGGGCGCGAGCGCGGGCCACCGCACCGAGGCGCCGATCGTGCGCGCCTCCACCTCCGCGGTCACGTTCGCCACCTGGTGGTCGCCGAAGGCCACGTGCATGAGGACCGTGTGCGCGGGCGTGCCCGGCAGCGGGTCGCTCGTGATGTGGTGCGCGTAGCCGTTCGCCTCCGCGCGGTCCCACAGGAGCTGGATCAGCGACAGGAGCAGCGGCCGCTCGAGCTCGTTCGGATACGAGTCGTAGAGCCCCGCCTCCGTGTCCACGCCCTCGATCTCGCCGTGCGCGTACATGTCGAAGTCCACCGACCGGCGCAGCAGCGTCGAGTAGTTCATCCCGGGCACGCCGAGCACGGCGCGCTCGAAGTCGGGCGCGAGCGCGGTGAGCGCGCCGCCCATGATCCCGCCCTGCGAGTTGCCGTCATAGAAGAGGGCGGACTGGTCGACGTCGAGTTCGCCCCAGTCGCGCTTCAGCATCCAGCGGCCGACGTACATGAAGTTCACGAAGCCCTGCTGGGCGCGGTCGGCGAGCGTGGGGAAGCGCGAGAGGTCCTGGAGCAGCGTGAGCACGTTCGGCACGTCCAGCGTCGACATGCCGGTCCAGTCGGTCGCGCAGAACACGAAGCCGTGCTCGTTCGCCATCGCGCGGACGTTCCCGCCGGTCACCTCGCCTCCGCCACCGAGCAATCCGTGGCCGTAGAGCGACGGGCGGAGCGCTCCGGCCGGCGCGCTCTTCGGGATCACGCAGACCACGTTCGCGAGCATCGTGTTGCCGGGGATCCGCTGCGGCCGGCCGTCGGCGCCGATTGCGAACTCCGAGCCGGGCGGGCAGCCAGGGGCGTTGAGGAAGCAGGGCACCCTCATGTTGCCGCTGATCCGGATCGAGTCGCCGAGGTCGCGGCGGCCGTCCGCCTCGGCCTCGTCCGGCACGCCGTCCGGCAGGTCGGGGTTCGGGATGAACTGCGGCTCCGCGCCCTCGGGCACGAGGTCGGCCAGGTTCGTGTCCCCGAGCTCCGCGAACGCCTCGTTGCGGATCTGGAGCGCGCGGCCGCTCAGTCCCTCGCGGCTCGCGACCGTGAAGTCCCAGGCGAGATAGAGCTCGCTCCGCTTGATTCCTGCCCGGCCCAGGGTGCTGAACAGCTGCTCGAAATGAGCACGGCGCGCTTCGATCTCCGGGTTCGGCTTGCGGTCCCTCAGTGCTTTGAAGGCGGGCTGGGGCTTGAGCTTGTGGCCGCGAGCGTCCTTGAGATTTCGGAGCGCCACGATGTAGCGCTCGCCCTCCTCGAAGTTCACGGCGGGGCGGACGATCAGGGTCACGTCGCGCGGGTCGGCCGGGTTCGCGTCGAGCTCCGACCAGATCAGATGGCGCTCGAGCGTGCGCGCGTTGATGACCACGATCGGCTGGTCCTCGTCGAAGGAGCGCTCGATGTCCGTGATCGGTACCGCGCCCGTCCGCGCGAAGGCCCCGGGCGTGTCGAGACCCGGCACCTTGGTGACGATCATGTTCCCCGGGCTGAACCCGTCGCTCCAGTTGTAGGGCGCCGCGCTCACCGGCTTGCCGAGGCGGTTCCGAGGCATCCAGTCGTCGCGGAGCGCCAGCCGCTTGCCGGTGGGGCTTGTTGCGTCGGCGCTCGTGAAGTGGTCGTTCGGCCACGGATAGATGCACGCCGACGGATCGAGCGGATCGCAGGCGAGAGCACTGCCAGCCGGCAGCACTGCAAACGCGGCAACGACCGCACCGATGAGCACCCCTGCCCGCACGGAGCGGGAGTGTTACCAGGCGCACACGCGAGCCGCGCCGGTTGACGAACTACAGCGGCGAAGGAGGTGGTTGCCTCGGGGTTGGGCGCTTTCCGTTGCGAAATGGAAACGGAAGGCGCCCAACCCTTCCCCTCAGTGCTGTAGTTGGCCCTACGCCGCCGCAGCGCGCCGGTTGTCGCGGGCGGCCCGCACCACGCTCTTCCGCCCCTCGCCCACCAGCCGGGTGTGCATCTCGCGCACGCGCTCGAACACGATCTCGGAGGCCGCCTGCGCCTGTTCCTTCGTCGGCTCGGGCACCTGCTCGAAGCGCACCGGCTCGCCGAACTGCACCGTGACCTTCGGGAACTGGAGGCGCTTCCAGTTGCGCGCCTTCTCCGTCCCCGCGATCGCGGTCGGCACCACCGGCGCGCCCGACTCGAGGGCGAGCTTCCCGATCCCGTGGCGCGGCTTGCCGAGCTCGCCGGTGCGCGAGCGGCCGGCCTCTGCGTACATCACGATCACGTCGCCACGGCCGAGGATCGTGTGCGCCGTCTTGAACGCCTCCTCGTCGTGGTGGCCGCGCCGCACCGGGAACACGCCGCCGTTGTGGTAGACGGTCTGCAGCGGCGGCTTGAAGAGCTGCGACTTCGCCATGAACTGCACCTTCCGGCGCAGGTAGACCGCCACGAAGAAGTGATCCAGGAAGGAGAAGTGGTTCGGCGCGATGATCACGGGCCCGTCCGCGGGAATGTTGTGCGAGTCGATGCAGCGCGCCCTGTAGATGATCAGCAGGTACGGCGTGAGCAGCAGGCGCACGAGCTCGTACATCCAGTTCGGCCGCTTGCGGCGCTGGCGGTCGTGGAACCTGTCGAAGTACTCCGAGGGGCGGGGATCCTTGTAGACCTGCGGCTTCACCTGCGCTCTCCTACCCAGAGCGGTCGGCTTCGTTACTCCGCGCGCGCTCGAGCGCGCGCGCCCAGCCGGCGAGCAGCTCCTCGCGCGCGTCGCCGGACATCGACGGCTCGTAGCGGGCGGCCTCTCGCCACATCGCCCGCACGTCCTCCTCGGTCCAGGCTCCGGTGGCCACGCCGGCAAGATACGCGGCTCCGAGCGCGGTCGTCTCGGACACCTCCGGCACCACCACGGGCACGTCCAGCACGTCGGCTTGGAACTGCATGAGCCAGCCGTTCACGACCGCGCCGCCGTCCGCCTTCAGCTCCTCCAGCACGACGCCCGACGCCTGCTCCATCGCGCGCACCGCGTCGACCGTCTGGTAGGCCATCGCCTCGAGCGCCGCCCGCGCGAGGTGGGCCCGGCCCGCACCGCGCGTCAGCCCCGCGAGCGTCCCGCGCGCGTAGGGGTCCCAGTGCGGCGAGCCGAGCCCGGTGAACGCGGGCACGAGGTAGACGCCGTCGTTCGACTCGAGCGAGCGGGCCAGCTCCTCGGTCTCGTCGGCGGTGCGGATGATCCCGAGCTCGTCGCGCAGCCACTGCACCGCGGCGCCGGTCACGAAGATCGCGGCCTCGAGCGCGTAGTCCACGCGGTCGCCGACCCCCCAGGCGATCGTCGTGAGCAGCCCCTCGGCGGGCTCCGGCAGCTCCGCGCCGGCGTTCTCCAGCACGAAGCTCCCGGTGCCGTAGGTGTTCTTCCCGAGCCCCGGCTCGTGGCACGCCTGCCCGTAGAGGGCCGCCTGCTGGTCGCCCGCGATGCCGGCCACGGGCACCGAGCCGCCGAGCTCGGACGTCTCCCCGTAGACGTGCGCGCTCGGCCGCGGCTCGGGGAGCGAGCCGGGGTCCACCCCGAGCAGGTCGCAGAGCTCGGGGTCCCAGCGCCGCTCGCGGATGTCGAACAGGAGCGTGCGCGACGCGTTCGAGTAATCGGTCACGTGCTCGCCCGTGAGCTTGAAGACGAGCCACGAGTCGATCGTCCCGAAGGCGGCGTCGCGCGGCACGCCGCCCTCGCGAATCAGCCACTCGATCTTCGTGCCGGAGAAGTACGGGTCGAGCACGAGGCCGGTGCGTTCGCGCACGAGCTCCTCGTGGCCAGCGTCGCGGAGCTCGTCGCAGCGGCGCGCCGTGCGCCGGTCCTGCCACACGATCGCCCGGTGGAGCGGCTCGCCGCTGTCGCGGTCCCACGCCACCACCGTCTCGCGCTGGTTCGTGATCCCGATGCCGGAGAGGCGGCCGTCGGCTCCGGCCGCGTCGACCGCCTCGCGGGCCACCTCACGCGTCACCTCCCAGATCTCGCCCGCGTCGTGCTCCACCCAGCCGGGCCGGGGGAAGTGCTGGCGAAACTCGCGGTAGGCGCGCCCGGCGGGGCGTCCGTCCTCGTCGAACACGATGCAGGTCGTGCCCGTGGTGCCCTGGTCGATCGCGAGGATCAAGACGGCGGCAGCCTATCCCGCAGGTATGTTCCCGATCCATGCCCGATGTCGAAGCGCACATCACAGGGACGGTCTGGAAGATCGAGTGCCAAATCGGCCAGGAGGTCGAGGAGGGCGACACGCTCGTGATCCTCGAGTCCATGAAGATGGAGATGCCGGTGGAGGCCGAGGACGACGGCACCGTGAAGCAGATCGTCTGCGAGGAAGGCCAGTCGGTGTCCGAGGGCGACACGCTCGTCGTCCTGGAGTGACCGAGAAGCTCCAGCTCGACGAGCCGGCCGAGGGCGTCGCACGGCTCACGATCTCGAACCCGGAGCGGCGCGGAGCGCTCGACCACGAGATCCTCGACGCGCTCGCCGGGCACGCGCGGACGCTCGACGCGCGCTGCCTCGTGATCCGCGGCTCGGGCGAGGTGTTCTCCGCGGGCTACGACATCGGCAACCTGTCAGAGCAGGAGTTCGAGGAGAGCGCCGAGAGGCTGGTCGCCCATCCGTTCCACGACGCGCTCGCGGCGCTCGAGGCGTACCGCTATCCGGTCGTCGCCGAGATCAACGGGCACGCGATCGGCGGTGGGCTCGAGCTGGCGCTGACGGCCGACATCCGCGTGGCCGCCCAGGGGGTCAAGCTCGGCATGCCGCCGGCGAAGCTGGGGCTGATCTACTCGCACACCGGGCTGGCGAAGTTCATCGACGTGTGCGGGCCCGCGAACACCGCTGAGCTGTTCTTCGTGGGCCGGAACGTCGAGGCCGGCCGCGCGCTGGAGATGGGCCTGGTCAACGAGGTGGTTGGCGCCGAGGCGCTGGACGAGCGGGTGCTCGACCTGGCGGCGGAGATCGCCTCGAACGCGCCCCTGTCGCTCGCGGGCAACAAGCGGATGCTCCGCGAGCTGCGCGCCCTGCGCCTCCCCGCCGAGCTCGAGCGCGAGCTGGTCGAGCTGCGCGAGTCCTGCTTCGCCTCGGAGGACTTCCGCGAGGGCGTGCAGGCCTTCACGGAGAAGCGCAAGCCGGTCTGGCGCGGCCGCTAGCGGTACGCCTCCTCTTCGAGCCACTCGGTCACGAAGCGCGGGCTCGCGTGGATGTTCACCTGGCGCGAGCCCTCGCCTGACGCCTTGAACCCGTGCGGCTCGCCGGCGGGGACGACCACGATGGACCCGGCACCTACCTCCCGCTCGCCGCCCGCGCCGCGGAAGGTCGCCTGTCCTTCCAGCACGATGAACACCTCGGCGTAGTCGTGCGTGTGCAGCGACGGTCCGCGTCCGGCTGCCGCGTCCACGAGGAAGAACGACACACCGGCGTCCCCATGGTCCACGCCCTCGAACTCGAGCGAGTTGTTGGCGTTGCGCAGCTCGTCGAAGCGAAGAATCTCCATCGGCCCACGATAGGCGACGATGCCGCCGTGCTCGCGGACGTGGTCGACCTCCTCCGCTGCCCCGTCTGTGGCGGCGGGCTGGCGCTCGGCGACGGCGTGCTGCGCTGTGGCGAGGGCCACTCGTTCGACGTCGCCCGGCAGGGCTACGTGAACCTGGTGCCGGGCGCGGGCGACAGCACCGAGATGGTGGAGGCGCGCGAGGCGTTCCTCGACGCCGGCCACCTTCGAGCGCTCACCGCCGCGATCGCGGACGAGGCGGCCGGGATCGATGCTCCCGGGGCGATGGTCGACCTGGGAGCCGGCACG
Organism: uncultured Thermoleophilaceae bacterium; assembly: GCA_963786845.1. Lineage (GTDB taxonomy): Bacteria > Actinomycetota > Thermoleophilia > Solirubrobacterales > Thermoleophilaceae > JACVRW01. The sequence goes on along the minus strand of CAWBAP010000002.1, from coordinate 265,938 downwards.
GGCCACCACCTCGCGCAACTGCTCGACGCTCTGCCGGACCGAGTGGGGCTCGCCCTCGACGCGTCGACCGCCGCGCTTCGCCGGGCCGCGCGAAGTCACCCGCGCGTGGCGGCCATCGGCGCCGACGCGTGGGAGCCGCTTCCGGTCGGGGACGGCGTGGCCGCGGTCGTCCTGAGCGTCTTCGCCCCGCGCAATGCGGCCGAGATGGCGCGCATCCTCTCGCCCGGCGGCGCGCTCGTCGCCGTCACCCCGACCACGCGCCACCTCTACGAGCTCGTGGGCCCGCTCGGACTGCTCTCGGTGCCCGACGACAAGGAGGACCGGCTCGACGCTCAGCTAGCCGGCCACTTCGAACTCACAGGAAGACGCACGATCGAGCACGCGATGTTCCTGACGAGCGAAGAATCGGCACAGCTCGTGCGCATGGGACCGAGCGCGTGGCACGTGGACGAGCGGTCGGTCGCCGAGGGGCTGGCGACGCTCCCGGAACCGCTCACCGTCACCGCTTCGATGGTGATCTCCGTCTTCGCCCCACGGCGCTCGTCCTGAGCGAACCAGCAGCGGGTCAGCGGGGCAGCGCTCCGCTGCCGAGCCTCGTCCCGAGGATCTGGACGCCAACCTCGCGCCGCGGCGGCCCGAGCCTCCGGATGAGCTCGCCCGAACGCGCGTCGACGATCCACGCCGCGCGCCGTCCCCCTGCGTCGCGGCCGTACACGAACGCCCTGCCTCCGGCGACCTCCACGGCCAGCTTCCGCTCTCCGAACAGATGCCGAACGAGCCTGCTGCCGTCGCGGGTGTGGACGCGGAGACCCACACCGCCGCGCCGCCCTAGGCCCGGCTCGACGTAGACGAGCAATCGCCCGGCTGCACGGCGCGCGCTCCTGGCCGCGCGGCTGACGGTCCGGACGGTCCAGCTGCGGGTGTCGAGCACGTGAACGCCGGGCGCGGAGCCGCCCCAGACGGCCACCAGCCCGCCACCCAGCCACAGCGCCTCGCGCCAGCGCGCCGAGCGCGGCACCCTGAGGCGGCGGTACCGCACGCTCATCGTCCGCAGGTCCACCTCCGCGGCCCTCGTCCCGCTGCCGAACACGAACGCGCGGCCGGCCCGGCGGTCGGCTGCCAGGCCCGCGTTCCGCCCGATGCCCTGCAGCGCCACGCTTCGCAGCTCGCCCCGCGCATCGACCAGCATGAGCCGTGCCGGGATCGAGTCGAACATCACGGCGAAGCCGGCGGAGGTGAGGGCGACCGCCGGATAGTAGGTGTCATAGGGGAAGGCGCGACGTTGGAGGACCGCGCCCGTCACCGGGTCGCCGACCAGGATCCCGCCGGCCTGGTCGACGCCGACGAGTCGGCGCGGACGCAGCCACGCGATCGCCTCCACGGCGGTCGGCGCCGGGAGGTGCCCCGCGACCGTCATGGACCTGACGTCGACGATGCAGATCCCGCGGCCGCAGATCTCGCCGGCACCGCCCATGCCGAGCGCGACGTGCGAGCCGTCCGGCGAGAAGCTCCAGTTGTCGTGGTACTCACCAAGCCGCACGCGTGGCGCGGCAGCCGTGAGCGAGGCCGGCGCGAGCCGGGCGAGGGTCCGCGCGCTCCCGTCGAAGGGCGAGAACACGGTGACGGGCGGGGTCGCGGCGGCCGCTGTTCCGCCGTGGCACGCAACACCGACCAGGAGGGTCGCAAGCAGGCGTCTCATGCTTCGCCACGGCGATCATACGTCCGGGCGCGCCCTTAGCCTCGCCCGCAAGTGCCGCCCCTCATCTCAAGGGAAGAGGCGCTTCGGCTTGGCGAGCTAGAGGATCGTGCCGAGATCGAGGCGCTCGTCGAGCGCGCCTGGCGCGTGCGTCTCGAGCGCTTCGGCGACTCCACGGACATGTGCTCGCTCGTGAACGCGAAGTCGGGCGGGTGTGCCGAGGACTGCGGGTTCTGCTCGCAGTCGCGCTTCGCCGAGGCGGACACGCCCATGCACGCGATGATGGACCCGGACCAGATCCTCGAGCACGCGCGCGCGGCCGAGGCCGCCGGGGCGCACCGCTTCTGCATGGTCACCCAGGGCCAGGGACTTTCCAAGCGCGACTTCGAGAAGATCCTCGCCGGCGCGCGGCTCGTGGCCGAGCACACCAACCTCAAGCGCTGCGTCTCGATCGGCCACATGTCCACGGCGCGCGCACACGCGCTGAAGGACGCCGGCATCCAGCGGGTGCACCACAACGTCGAGACCGCCGAGAGCTACTACCCCGAGGTCTCGACCACGGTCCGCTACGAGGGTCGCATCCGCACGATCGACGCGGTCCGTGAAGCGGGCCTCGAGACCTGCGTGGGCGGCATCCTCAACCTGGGCGAGTCGCGCGAGCAGCGCGTGGAGATGGCCTTCCAGCTCGCGGAGGTGAACCCGACGTCGGTGCCGATCAACCTGCTGAACCCGCGCCCCGGCACGAAGTTCGGCGACCGCGACATGATGGAGCCTCTGGAGGCGGTCAAGTGGGTCGCGATCTTCCGCCTGATCATCCCCGAGGCGCTCTTCCGGCTCTGCGGCGGCCGCAACGAGAACCTCGGCCCGGGCGAGCTCCAGCAGCTCGCCGTCAAGGCCGGGCTGAACGGCGTGATGATGGGGAACTTCCTGACCACGCTCGGCTCCGAGCCGGAGGCCGACCGGCAGATGTTCGAGGAGCTCGGCCTGAACGTCGCGCGCCAGGAGGACAACGGCGCGAACCCGCGTCCCGACAACCGCTCCGGCTGGCTCGACGGCGAGACCCCGCACACGCCGCTCGACGAGCTCATCGACTCGCAACAGGAAGCGAACTTTTGGAACCCAGCGACACAGCTCCGCCACAGGAAGAAGACGTCCGTGCCACCGCGACCGGACGGGGCGCCGAACGCGTTTCCCGAGCTGATCCAGGTGGAGCCGGAGCGGATGGAGCCGGCGGCATGAGCACCGACATCCAGGACCGGCTCGACGAGATCCGCGACAGGGGCCTCTACCGGCGCATGCGCTGCGTGTCCGGCCCGCAGGGCCCGCGCGTGCTGCTCGACGGCAAGCCGGTGCTGCTCCTGTGCTCCAACAACTACCTCGGTCTGGCCGACCATCCGCGCGTGCGCGAGGCCGCCGCCGAGGCTGCGATGCGCTACGGCGCCGGTTCCGGCGCGTCGCGTCTGATCTCGGGGAACATGACGATCCACCGGCGGCTCGAGAAGCAGCTGGCGGAGTTCAAGGGCTCCGAGGCGTGCCTGCTGTTCGGCTCGGGCTACCTGGCGAACGCCGGCGTGGTGTCGGCCCTCGGGCGCGAGGGCGACGTGGTGTTCTCCGACGCCCTCAACCACGCGAGCATCATCGACGGCTGCCGCCTCTCGCGTGCTGAGACGTTCGTCTACGACCACTGCGACATGGACCACCTCGAGTGGGGCCTTCGCCAGGCCCAGGGCCGCGGCTCGCTGATCGTCACGGACGGCGTCTTCTCGATGGACGGCGACGTGGCGCCGCTGGCCGCCATCGTCGAGCTCGGGCAGCGCTACGACGCTCGCGTGATGGTCGACGAGGCGCACGGCACCGGCGCGATCGGGCCGGAGGGCCGCGGCGCGGTCGCGCTCGCCGGGCTCGAGGACGAGGTCGACGTGATCGTGGGCACGCTCGGCAAGGCGCTCGGCTCGTACGGCGCCTACGTCTGCTGCGACGCCCAGATGGCGAAGTACCTGATCAACACCGCACGCACGCTGATCTTCTCGACGGCGCTGTCGCCGCCCGCCGTGGCGGCGGCGATGGCCGCGCTCGAGCTGCTGCGCGAGCAGCCGCGGCGGGTGGAGAAGCTCCAGCGCAACGCCGCCGTGCTCCACGAGGCGCTGGCCGGGCACGGCCTGCCCGTGCCCGAGGCGACCACGCAGATCCTGCCCGTGATCGTCGGCGACGCCGGCGAGGCCGTGCGCGCGAGCGAGCGAGCGCTCGAGAAGGGCGTGTTCGCCCAGGCGATCAGGCCGCCCACGGTGCCCGACGGCAGCTCGCGCCTGCGGCTGACGGTGATGGCCTCGCACACGCGCTCCGAGCTGCGCGACGCCGCGCACGTGCTCGCGAAGTGCATCACGGCCAGGCCGCAGCGGCTCCCGGATCTCCAGGTGTTCGATGGTCTCCGCGATGCGGCGTAGTTGCGCGGCGTCTTCGTAACCGGAACGGACACGGAGGTCGGCAAGTCGGTCGTCGCCGCCTCGATCTGCGCGGCGCTCGCGGCTCGCGGCGAGCGAGTGGCCGCCTTCAAGCCCGTGGTGACCGGCCTCGACGAGGAGCCGGGCGAGCTCGGGCGCGACCACGAGCTGCTCGCATCCGTGGCAAGCGCGGGCCAGGCGCCGGAGGACGTGGCGCCGCACCGCTTCGGCCCACCGCTCTCGCCGCACCTCGCCGCCGAGCTCGCGCGCACGACCATCGAGCCCGCCGAGCTCGTGGCCTCGGCCCGCGCTCACGAGCTCGTCGTGTGCGAGGGGGTCGGCGGGCTGCTCGTGCCGATCACCCCCGGCTACCTGGTGCGGGACCTCGCCGTGGACCTCGGGCTGCCCGTCGTGGTCGCCGCGCGCCCCGGGCTCGGGACCATCAACCACTCACTGCTGACGGTGGAGGCCGCCCGCGCGGGGGGTCTGCGCGTGGCCGCGGTCGTCATGACGCCGTGGCCCGAAGATCCCTCGCCCATGGAGAGCTCGAACAGGGCGAGCGTCGAGCGGCTCGGCGACGTGCGGGTGGTGGGCCTGCCGCGTACCTCCCGGGAGGGCCTCGCGGAGGCGGGCGCTTCCCTCCCGATCGAGGACTGGCTCTAAGCTCGCCCGATGGGCACTGAGGAGGCCGACCGGGGCCCGGACGACCGCCCCGAGCTCCTCATCAAGCTCCAGGAGCGGAAGGAGCGCCACAAGCAGCGGAACATCCTCTACCGGGTCGCCATCGTGATCGTGGGGATCCTGATCGTGATCCTGGGCGTCTTCATGTCCGGTCCCGGGGTTCCCGGCCCCGGCATCCTCACGATCATCGCCGGCCTCGGCTTCCTCGCGCTCGAGTTCGACTGGGCCGAGCGCTGGCTCGAGCGCGTGATCATCTGGGGCGACCGCACGGCCGAACGAGCCGAACAGACGACGACGAAGCAGCGAGTGATCGCAGGCGTCGCAACCGCACTCGCCCTGGCGGCCTTCGCCGCAGCCGCGATCCTCTGGGACATCCCGCTCGTGCCCGTCCTGTAACCCCCCGGCGGAGAGTCCGACTCGGCGGAGTCCCTCGTGGGGTTGGGCGCTTTCTGTTTCCATTTCGCAACGGAAAGCGCCCCACCCCGCGCGGGACGCGGCCGGACGGCGGGCGGACGCGGCGTAGGCGGCGTGGCCGCCGCGCGCGGCGAGCCTTGCGGCCCGCGCGCCGGAAGACACGTACCGAGCACAGACGTAACGCTCGGGGCCGGTTCGGGCGATTAGCCGCGGCTCGGCTCGGGTAGCGCTTCTGTCATGCGGCTCTGGCAGGGGACGTATGCGCGTGGACTCGTGCTCGCGCTTCTCGTGGTGTTCGCGCTTCCGGGCGCGGCGCTCGCCGCTGAGCCGATCTTCGAGAAGTACAAGGTGCCGACGGTGGGCGGCGCGGAGATCAACGTCGAGGTGATGCGGCCGGCCGACAACCCTGACGCGCCGGTGATCCTCACCTACTCGCCCTACAACACGCTCGCCGAGTACACGGCGCCGAACCTCGCCAACGACGACCTCGGGCAGCGCTACGTGCCGAAGGGCTACGCACGCGCGGTCGCCGACGTGCTCGGCACCCGCAACTCGTCGGGCTGCTGGGACTACGGCGGCGCGGACGAGCAGCAGTCGGGCGTGGACCTCGTGAACTTCCTCGCGGCCCAGCCGTGGACGAACGGCAGGGTCGCGATGATCGGCGGCTCCTACGACGGCACGACCGCCACGATGGTCGCCGCACGCGGAGAGGACGTGCCCGGCCTCGCGGCGATCGTGCCGATCGCGGGCATCAGCCGCTGGTACGGCTACGCCTACGGCGACGGGGTGCGCTACTTCCTGAACTCGGAGCGCCCCACGGACGAGGGCATCGACACGCCGCTGGCGTTCGACTTCGGCCTCGCGCGCACGCCGCCGACCGACCCGACCGACCCGCTCTTCGCCGAGAAGCTCGCGAGCCGCGCGAACCCCTGCGAGTCCGCCGACCACACCGTCAAGGGCTACGACCGCACGCCCGACTACGACGCCTTCTGGCTCGAGCGCGACTACCGCAAGGACGCCGCGAGCATCCGCGCCGCCGCGCTCGTGGCCCACGGCTGGCAGGACTACAACGTGAAGCAGGAGGAGGGCGTCGACCTCTACCGCGCGCTCACGAACACGCCCTTCAAGCGGCTCTACATGTGGCAGGCCGGCCATTCGACGCCCGGGGCCGAGAACTGGCAGCCGCTGCTCGACCGCTTCTTCGACCACACCCTGCTCGGCATCGACAACGGCGTGGACACGGAGCCGCCCGTGATCACCGAGGGCCGCTCCGCGACAGCAGGAGCACGGGCTTCCGGACCGAGGCCGCTTGGCCGCCGCCCGGGACGAAGGCCACGCGCCTGTTCCTGACCGCCGACGGCACGCTGGCGCGGCGCGCGGCGACCGGCAGCGACTCCTTCAGCGATCTGAGCACGACCACCGAGGAGCAGGCGACCCGCATGGCGGCGGCCGAGTCGAACTGGCTCTTCTTCCAGGGCGCGCCGCTGACCGCGGACACCCGCATGACCGGTGCGGCCAAGCTGGAGCTGTCGCTCTCGGTGGACCGCGACCACGCCCATGTGACGCCGCTGCTCGTGGACGTGGCCCCCGACGGCACGACCAAGACGGTCTCGCGCGGCTTCCTCAACCTCCAGTACCGGAGCGGGCTTGCGAGTGCCCGGCCGATTCCGCCGAACCAGCCGATCGAAGCCACCGTCACCTTCAAGCCACAGGACCAGACCTTCGAGGCCGGCCACAGCATCGGCGTGATCGTGCAGGGCTCCAACACGATCTGGGCACTGCCGGACGACCCGGGCGCGGGCTACACGCTCAGCTTCGGCAAGCGCGGCTCAGCGCTCGTCCTTCCCCTGGCTCCGTAGCCCCCCGCTGACCGGTTGCGGCGATTCGACCGCCGACCGCCGGGGTACGGGTTGCGACAGCCAAACCATCACGGGAGGACCCAATGGCACAGCGAACGAAGGCAGACCGTCAAGCCGCGGCGAAGAAGGGCGCGGCCACGAGGAAGCGCAACGAGCAGCGGAGCAAGTCCGCGACCGCGGGGAAGAAGGCCGCCGGCACGAGACAGGGCAGGGCCGCGGGCGACGCGCTCGGTTCGGCGAAGGGTGCGCTCGGCAGCGCAGCGGGCAGCCTCAAGTCAGCGGGCGGGGCCGCAGGCCGCGCCGTCAAGGAGGCAGGCAAGGCGGCGAGCAGCCGCGCGGGAGCGACCAAGAAGAAGAAGTAATCGCCCGGAAGCGAGGCCCGGCGCCGGTCAGCCTAAGGCCGGCGCCCGACCTCCCGCTCTCGTAGCTCGACGCGCCGGATCTTGCCGGTGAGCGTCTTCGGCAGATCGTCCACGAACTCGATCTCGCGCGGGTAGGCGTATGCGGAGTGGCGCTCGCGCACGTGGCGCTTGATCTCGTCGGCGAGCTCGTCGCTCGGCTCGTACGACCCCGTGAGCACGATGAACGCCTTCACGATGTTGCCGCGGCGCTCGTCGGGTGACGCCACCGCGGCGGCCTCCTTCACGGCGGGGTGCTCCACGCAGGCCGACTCGACCTCGAACGGTCCGATGCGGTAGCCGGCCGAGATGATCACGTCGTCGGCGCGGCCGGCGTACCAGACGTAGCCGTCCTCGTCCATCATCGCCGCGTCCTTCGTGTGGAACCAGTCGCCGCCGAACACCTCCTCGGTGTCCTCGGGGCGGTTCCAGTAGCGAAGCGGGTAGTGCGGGTTCGAGCGGGCGCGCAGGCAGATCTCGCCGCGCTCGCCGGGAGGGAGCCGCTGCTCGTCCTCGTCGAGGATCTCCACCTCCCAGCCCGGCATCGGCCGGCCCATCGACCCCTCGCGCACCTCGACCGTCGGGAAGTTGCCGCACAGCGGGTAGCTCTCCGTGAGGCCGTAGTAGTCGAGCACGGTGATCCCGAACTGGTCGCGGAACCAGCGGATCACCTCCGGGTTGAGCGGCTCGCCCGCCGAGCAGGTGATTCGCAGGCGGTCGAGCGGGAAGCGCGATCCGGCGTCCTCCACGCCCGTCATCGCGCGCAGCGCCGTCGGAGTCGTGAACATGTTCTCCACGCCGTGCTTCGAAAGGAAGCGCAGGTGCTCCTCGGGGTCGTAGCCCGCCTCGCGCGCCTGCACGAGCGCCACGGCGCCGTAGCGCCAGGGGCCGAGCAGCGGGCAGATGCCGGCCGCCCATGCCCACTCGCCGGACCCGTGGAAGAGCTCGCCGTCGCGCACGTCGTGGCAGAACTCGAACTCCTCGTGCGCGAGCAGGTAGCGATGCGCGTGCAGGATGCCCTTGGCGAGCCCCGTGGTGCCGGACGAGTAGTAGAGCTGGGCCGGGTCGTCGGACGAGGTGTCCATCGCCTCGTAGTCCGGCGAGGCCGACTCCATCGCGGCATCGAGGTCCTCGCCCATCACGACCACCCGCTCCACGAGGCCGTCGGGGATCCGGTGGCGGTTCGCCACGTCGGTCACCACGAGCCGCGCACCCGAGTCGCGCAGCCGGTGCTCGATGCCCTCGTCCCCGTAGAGCACCGACATCGACAGCAGGATGGCGCCGCGCTTGTAGGTGCCAACGAACACCGCGGCGGTCTCGGGCAGCGAGGGAAGGAGCGTCGCGACGCGGTCCTGGCGCTCCACGCCGACGGCCTCGAGCACGTTCGCGAAGCGGTTCGAGAGCTGCTGGAGCTCGCCGAAGCTCACGCGCCGCTCGTTGCCCAGCCAGTCCTCCCAGATCATCGCGAGCCGGTCCGGGTCGTGCTTGTCGCACACGTCGCGCGCGATGTTGTACCGCTCCGGCACGTCCCACCGGTGCCGGGCGCACATCTCGTCGTAGCTCCCGAGTTCGTACTTGCGCAAGCTCACACAGTGGAAGCGTCGCAGGTGTTGAGCTACGGTCGCAACAGCGACCCCACGGAAGGAGCAGCATGGACCTATTCGTAATTCTCCGCCGCGATGGCTGGAAGTCCGCCGACGAGCTGGAGCTCGCGGCACAGCGCTCGACCGAGGAAGGCGAGCGGCGCGGCGACGTGCGCTGGATCCGCAGCTATGTCCTCGAGGAGGACGGCGGCAGCCTCGGCACCGTCTGCATCTACGAGGCCGAGAGCGAGGAGGCGATCCGCGGCCACGCGGGCGACGCGGGCCTTCCGGTGAACGAGGTCATCAAGGTCGCCGACACCGTGATCGTGCGGCCCGATCCCCAGCCGGCCGCCGCGAGCTAGAAGCGCGCCACCGACAGCGGGGCCGCGACCTCTCCGCGCCCCAGGAGCGCGTCCGCGGCGATGCGGGCCGTGGCGGGGCCCGTCGAGATCCCCCACGGCCCGTGACCGGCGACCGCCCAGAGCCCCTCCTGTCCGGGCAGCTCGCCGACGAGCGGTCGCCCGTCGAGCGACTGCGGGCGCGCGCATGCCCGCGCGCCGACCACCAGCGCCCGCCTCAGCCCCGGCACGAAGCGCTGGCCCGCAATCTGGAGCCTGGGCGTCCAGGCGCCCGGATCGGCCGGGGGCTCCATCAGGAAGGTCGACCCCAGCGAGACCTGCCGGCCGGCCTTGACGAGGCTGAAGATGGCGCCGCTCGAGGCGTCCCCGCCGGCGGCCACGTCCTCGACGCCCACCTCCTCGAGCACGTGGTTCGGCGGGTCGTCCATCTGGACGTCGGCGACCACGCCCCAAACCGGCACGATCGGCTGCCAGGCGCGCGTGGGGTCGATCAGCTCCGGCGTCCAGGGCCCGGCCGCCACCAGCACCGAGCCGGCCGGGCGCCGCACGCCCGCGGCGAGCACGCCGCGCGCGCGTCCCGAGGTCACCCACGGCCAAGCGGTCTCGCCCTCGTGGAAGCGGACGCCCGCGGCGAACGCTCGCCGGGCGAACGCGCGCGTGGCGGCCATCGGCTGTAGCGGGTAGCCGGTCTCGAGCCGGCAGGCCCAGAGCCCGTCGGCCACGCCCGGCTCGAGGCCGCGCACCGCGCTCGGCTCGAGCAGGGTCGCCTCGAGCTCTGGGCAGTCGCGTGCGATCTCGTCCACCGCCGGCTCGAGCGGCGCGCGCTCGGGCGCCAGCATGAGCACCCCTGCGGGCGTCTCCGGCAAGCTCGAGGTCCTCGAGCTCGCGGTAGTACCCGAGCGTCTCCATGTGCAGCTCGGTCATGACCGGGTCGAAGGGGTGCTGCACCGCCCCGGAGTTGCGCCCCGAGGCCGCCGCGCCGACCACGTCGCGCTCGTAGACCTCGACGCTCGCGCCGGCCTCCGCGAGGAAGGCGGCGGCGGCGCAGCCGACGATGCCGCCGCCGATGACCGCCACGTCCGCTGCTGTGCTCACTCCCCGCTCGCGTAGTCGACGATCGACTTGTCGATCAGCCACTCCACGGGCGCCCGGTCGTCCGTGTACACCTCCCCGCCGCGGAGCGGCGCCCGCAGCCGCCGCGAGGCCGCGATCGCGGTCCCGCGCAGAGCGAGAGGCAGCGTCGGCACCGCGTCGCGCAGGCGGGCGGCGGACAGCGGCGCCTCGCTGGCCACCAGCAGCGTGTTCGTGTCCTCGATCGGGTCGCGCATCACGTTCGGGAACACCTCGCCGATCGTCGCGGTGAGCACCCGCTCGAGCTCGTCCTGCCCCTCGGGGTGGCCCACGTTCACGATCAGCACCCCGCCGCGCGCGAGCCGGTCGCGGACCGTCTCGAAGAACTCCTCGGTCGTCAGGTAGAACGGGATGTAGGGCTGGCGGTACGCGTCCACCGAGATCACGTCGTAGCTGGCGTCGATCCGGCGCAGGAACGGCCGCGCGTCCTCGTGGTAGAGGTGGAGCCGCGGGTTGTTCATGTCGAAGTACCTGCGCCCGATCTCGGACAGTTCGGCGTCGATCTCGACGCCGTCGACGCGGGTCGACGGGAAGAACTCCTCGTACGCGCGCGCCGTGGTGCCCGCCGCGTTGCCGAGGATCGCCACGCGCCCCGGCCGCCCGCTCCGCGCGGCGAAGTGGTCGACCAGGTGCCCGTCCCACACGTCCCCCGTGAGCACCGACGACGGGTTGCGCGGCCCGCCCGGGCCGGCATCGCACTCCGCCTCGCAGACGGAATGCTGGGCCTGGCCCTCGTTCAGCTCGAGCGTCCGCGTGCCGTCGTCGTACTCGATCACGCGCGCGTACTGGTACTCAGTCTCCGCCTCGTGGATCACGCGCCCGCCGTCGTCCACGTCGGCCTTCAGCGTGCCGACGGGCAGCGCGATCAGCACCGCGATCGCGGCCGGCGCGAGCGCCCAGCGCAGCAGCGGGCGCAGCCCGAGCACCGCCACGACCGCTATCGCGAACGCGAAGATGAGAAAGGTGCGGCGCGTGCCAACCAGCGGGATCAGGAGCAGCGCCGACAGGAGCGTGCCGAGCAGCGACCCCGCCGTGGAGAGCGCGTAGAGGCGGCCCGCCACCGTGCCCGCCTCCTCCACGGAGCGCACGCCCAGCCGGATCGCCCAGGGCGAGACCGTGCCGAGCAGCAGCACGGGGATCGCCACCAGCACCAGCACCGCCAGCAGCGAACCGACGAAGGCGCCGGCGGAGATCTCGTCGAGCGCGTCCACCGCCACGTCGAGCAGGGGGTCGGCCACGAACGGCACTGCCGCCAGCAGCAGCGCCGCGGCGAGCGCGGTGAGGCATAGCGCGCGCATGTTCGGATGCCGGTCCGCCAGCCGCCCGCCGAGCCAGTAGCCGGCCGAGAGCGCGACGAGCACGATCCCGATCGTGTTCGCCCAGACGATCGTGGACGCGCCGAAGTAGGGGGCGAGCAGACGCACCGCCGCGATCTCCGCGCCGAGCGAGCCCGTCCCCACCACGAAGACGAGGATGGGCAGAGGCGGCATTAGGGCACAGCGTGGCAGGGGCCGCCGCCGCAAACGTCGACGACGCGCCCCCCGACCTTCAGAAACTCGGACTTCTGCACCCGTGCGGCGGGAGTGGCGCGCGGGTTCTCGTGCGGGTCGTCGCCGCTTCGGTTCGGCTTGTTCCCCACCGGCGGCGCGTTCGTGCCCACCGTCTCGGTGCCCTCGGTCCGGATCGGGCCGGTGTCCCAGAACACGATCGCCGATCCCTCGTAGGGGAAGAAGGTGAGCGCCGGGATCAGCTGAAGGCGCGTGTACGGCGAGCGCCCGGGGTCGACCGCGGGCTTGTACGCGCTCGCTCCGATCGTGCGCGCCTCCACCTCCGCAGCCGTGTCGGACACCTGATGGTCGCCGAACGCGACATGCATGAGCACCGTGTGCCGCGGCGTATTCGCCAGCGGGTCGTTCGTCATGTGGTGCGCGTAGCCGTTCGCCTCGCCGCGGTCCCAGAGCAGCTGGATCTGGGCCAGCCACAGCTGCCTGTCGATCACGGTCCTGTAGTTGGGATTGATGATCAGCGCGTAGGTGTCGAAGTCCACGCTGCGGTTCAGCAGCGTGGAGTAGTTCATCCCCGGTACCCCGAGCACGGCGCGCTCGAAGTCCGGCGCCACCGCGGTCAGGCCGCCGCCCATGATGCCGCCCTGGCTGTTGCCGTCGAAGAACAGGCGCGTCGTGTCGAGCACGCTCTCGCCGCCCTTCTGGAAGGCCGGGTTCGACGACAGCCCCTGCGGGTGGATCATGGCGCGCCCCAGGAGCAGCATGTTGAGGAAGCCCTGCTGCATCCGGTCGGCGACGGTGTTGAAGCGGGAGAAGTCGGACAGCACCGTGATGATGTGCTGCACGTCCTCGGCCGCGAACCCGGCCCAGGCCGTGGCGCAGAACACGAAGTTGTGCTCGTTCGACATCGCCTTCACGTTGCCCGCGTCGATCTCCGTCGCTTCACCGAGCAGGCCGTGGCCGTAGAGCGACGGACGCGCCTTGGGCGGCGCGGCCGGGTCGAGCGCCGAGCGCGGGATGTTGCAGTAGAACTTCGCCTGCGTCGTGCCCATCCGGCGCGGCAGGCCGCGCCCGTCGAGGCTGAAGCGCCCGCCCGGCGCGCAGCCGTTCGTCAGGTAGCAGGGCACGGTGAGCGTGCCCTCGACCTTGCGCGCGATGGTGCCGTCCTCCCCCGCCGCGTAGTCGGTGACCGCGTCGATCGTGAACGCAGGCGAGCTCCCGGCGACGGTCAGGTCCTCCAGGTTGCTGTCGCCGAGCAGCCCGAAGGCGTCGTCGCGGATGTGGAGCATGCGGCCGGCGAGGCTGCGCTCGCTCGCCACGGTGAAGTCCCAGGCGAGGAAGAGATGGCGGCGACCCACGCCCGCCTTCCTCAGCGTGCGCAGGATCCGCGCGAAGCGGGGGCCTCGGAAGCCGCCCCTGGCGTCGATCCGAGCGCCGCGCCCGTTCCTCAGGTTGCGCAGCGCGACGATGTAGCGCTCCCCCTCCTCGAAGTTCCGCGCCGGCCGGATGATCAGCAGGCGGTCCTTGGCCTTCTTCGCGTTCAAGTCGATCTCGGCCCAGATCGGATGGCGCTTGCCCGTGCGGGCGTTGATCACGACGACCGGCGACTTGGCGGCCAGCCCGCGGCGCAGGTTCGTCAGCGGCGGCAGCTTGCTGCGCCGGACCGCGGCGGGCGTGTCGAGCCCGGGGACCTTGACCAGGATCGCGCTGCCCGGGCTGAAGCCGTCCGCGCGATTCATGTCGGTGGGGTCGATCGGCTTGCCGTTCTTGTTGCGCGGCATGTCGGCCCTGCGGAGGTTCAGACGGAGGCCCGTGTCGGTGCGCTTGTCGCGCTTCGTGAACTGGTCGCTCGGCCACGGAAGCATCCGCGCCGCCGAGGCGCCGGCCGGAACGATCAGCAGCAGCGTGAGCGCCGCCGAGGCGGTCGCGAGTCCCCTCTTCATCCGGCGATCCTACATCCGGCCCTCGGGCTACCCTCGCGCGGATGGACCTTGCCGCCGCGGACCGCGCCTACCTGTGGCACCCGTTCACGCAGCAGCGCGGCTGGGTGGAGGAGCACCCCATCGTCGTCGAGCGCGGCGAGGGCACGGACCTGATCGACGTGGACGGAAACCGCTATATCGACGGCGTCTCGTCGCTGTGGTGCAACGTGCACGGCCACGCTCATCCGCGCATCGACGCCGCGGTGCGCGACCAGCTCTCGAAGGTCGCCCACTCCACCATGCTCGGCCTGAGCCACCGCCCGGCGATCGAGCTGGCGCAGCGGCTGGTGGAGCTCGCGCCGCCGGGCCTAACGCGCGTCTTTTACTCGGACTCCGGCTCCACCGCCACGGAGATAGCGCTCAAGATGGCGTTCCAGTACTGGCGCCAGCGCGGGCAGGACCGGCGCCGCTTCGTCTCGCTGCGGATGGCCTACCACGGCGACACGATCGGCTCGGTGTCGGTCGGCGGCATCGACCTCTTCCACTCGCTCTACGAGCCGCTCCTGTTCGACACGCTGAGGGCCGAGCCGGGCGACATCGGGGAGATGGCGCGCCTGCTGGAGGAGCACCGCGGCGAGGTGGCGGCCGTGATCATGGAGCCGCTCGTCCAGGGCGCCGCCGGGATGCTCGTGCACCCGCCCGGCTACCTGCGCGCGGTCCGCGAGCTGTGCGACCGCCACGGCGTGCTGCTGATCCTCGACGAGGTGGCCACGGGCTTCGGCCGCACGGGACGCATGTTCGCGTGCGAGCACGAGGGCGTCGCGCCCGACCTCCTCTGCCTGGCGAAGGGGATCACGGGCGGCTACCTGCCGCTCGCGGCCACGCTCGCGACCGAGCGGATCTACGAGGGCTTCCTCGGCGAGCACGAGCAGTTCCGCACGTTCTTCCACGGTCACACCTACACGGGGAACCCGCTTGCGTGCGCCGCCGCGCTCGCGACCTTGGACGTCTTTCGCGAGGAGCGGACGATGGAACGGCTGCAGGGGAAGATCGGCCTGCTCGCGGAGCTGCTCGAGCCGATCGCCGGGCATCCGATGGTGCGCGAGGTGCGCCGCTGCGGCTTCATGGTCGGCATCGAGCTCACCGAGCACCCGCTCCCGGTCCGGATCGGGCACCGCGTGACACTCGAGGCTCGCCGCCGCGGGGCGATCGTCCGCCCACTCGGCGACGTGGTGGTGCTGATGCCGCCGCTCTCGATCTCGTGCGACGACCTGCGCCGGCTCGTGACCGTCACCGCCGAGGCG
Organism: uncultured Thermoleophilaceae bacterium; assembly: GCA_963786845.1. Lineage (GTDB taxonomy): Bacteria > Actinomycetota > Thermoleophilia > Solirubrobacterales > Thermoleophilaceae > JACVRW01. Next base: position 250,645 of record CAWBAP010000002.1, on the reverse strand, counting down.
ATCGACGCCGCCACGGGCGCGACGGCCCTGCCACACGCGGCCTGACCGCGCCGCCGCCCGCAGCAGGTGGCAGGCCAGCGTTGCGTTTTTCGCTACGTCTGCCTGCCACCTGGCGAGGGTGGCAGCCGGGGTGTTACGGGTGGGTGAGGTGCGTAACGGGTGAGCTACGCGGGCGCTACGTCCGGCGCGCGCGGGCCGTATGGCTCGCCGCGCGCGCCGGCCGGGCGGCTGGCGCGCGGGCGGCGTGCGCCTCGGGGCCTGGGTGCCGGGTCTATAGTCGCGCGCCGTGCCGTCCGCCCCCGCCCTGTCGGTGATCATCGTCACCTTCAACGAGCGCGCCCTCATCGAGCGCTGCCTGCCTCCGCTGATGGAGCAGCTCGCGGTAAACGACGAGCTGATCGTCGCCGACAACTGCTCCGAGGACGGGACACTCGAGGCCGTCGAGCGGCTGGCGCCCGCCGCGACGGTCCTCAGGATGGACAGCAACGACGGCTACATGCCCGCCTGCAACGCCGCAGCCGAGCGCGCCCGCGGCGACGTGATCGTGACGCTCGACGCCGACGTGATCCCCAGCCCGGGCTTCTGCGACGCGATCCGCCGCCCGGCGGCCGAGGACCGCGGCTGGGCGGGCTGGATGGGCCTCGTGACGATGGACGACGGCCGGCTGATCAACACGAGCGGAGGCGTCTCGCACTTCACCGGCCTGTCCTGGGCCGGCCAGGTCGGCGAGCCGCTCGACGCCGCCGACGGCGAGCCGCGCGAGGTGTCCTTCCTCACCGGGGCCTGCCTGGCCATCTCGCGAGCGGCCTGGGAGCGCGACCCCGGGTTCGCGAACGAGTACTTCCTGTACTTCGACGACGTGGACTGGTGCTGGCGGGCGCGACTCGCGGGCGGGCGGCTCGGCATCGAGCCCTCGGCGCGCGTGGACCACCTCTACGACTTCACGAAGCGGCGCGTGAAGTGGCGCCTGCTCGAGCGCAACCGCTGGGCCACGGTGATCCGAACCTACCCGCGCGAGCTGCTCGTGCTGCTCCTCCCCGCGCTGATCCTGACGGAGCTGGCGCTGCCCGTAATCGCCCTTCGCTGGGGCTGGCTCCGGGAGAAGCTCCAGGCGGACCTGGACGTGATCCGCTGGCTGCCGCGGCTGCTCGGCGAGCGCCGGGAGATCCAGCGCGGGCGAACCATCTCGGCGGCGGAGTTCGCCGACCACCTGACGGCCGAGCTCAGCTCGCCCTACTTCGGCGGCGTCGGGCGCTCACGCGTGCTGCGCGCGGGCATGAGCGCCTACTGGGCGGTCGTGCGGCGCCTGCTCGAGCCGACCCGCCGCCGATGAGCGTCTGCGCGCTCGTCGTGACCTACAACCGCAGAGAGCTGCTCGAGGCGTGCCTCGACGCGATCGGGCGGCAGACCGTGCCTCCCTTCGAGCTGATCCTCGTGGACAACGCGTCGACCGACGGGACGCCCGAGCTGCTGCGCGAGCGCGGCTACCTCGATCGGCCCGACGTCAGCTACCTGCGCCTCGACGAGAACCTGGGCTCGTCCGGGGGCTTCGCGCGCGGCTTCGAGGAGGCCCGCGGGCGCGACGCCGACTGGCTCTGGGTCATGGACGACGACGCCGAGCCCACGCCCGACTGCCTGGAGCGCCTGCTCGCCTCGGCGCCCGCCGGCGAGGCGGCGACCGTGTGCGTGTGCCCGAAGGTGGTCTACGCGGACGGGTCGCTCAACGACGTGATGCGCGCGGACTTCAGGCGCCGGCTGCGCCCGCTCGCCGAGTCGCGCTACCGGGAGGGGACGCACCCGTCGATCGGGGTGACCTCCTTCGTGGGGCCGCTCTACCGAATGACGGCCGTGCGCGCCCTGGACCCCCCGAAGGCGGAGTTCTTCGTCTGGGGCGACGACGTGGAGTACTCGCTGCGGCTGCGCCGGCATGGCGAGATCCGGCTCGTGCCGGAGAGCGTGATCGTCCACCGGCCCGCCTCGCAGTCGCATACGAACCGGCGCAGCCGCGTCTGGAACGCGCTCCTCCCGGTGCGCATGTACCCCACCCCGCTCGGGCGCTTCTGGCAGAACCTCTGCGGCCTGCGCAACTACATCTGGATGAAGCGCCACTACGAGGGCCAGTCGGCGCTCTCGGCGGCAGGCACCACGCTCCAGTTCGTGGTGAAGCACCTGCTCTACGACGACCAGCCGTTCCGGCGCATCCCGTGGATACTCCGCTACGCCCGCGACGGCCGGCGCGGGCGCTTCCACAACATCGCGCCCGCCGAATGGGCCGAGATGGTCCGCCGCGGGGACGTCTGATGGCGCGCGTGCACGCGGTGGTGGTCACGCACAACCGCAGCGGACTGCTGCTCGCGTGCCTGGAGGCGCTCGCCCGCCAGACGCATGCGCCCGACGGGGTCACGGTCGTGGACACCGCCTCGACGGACGGCACGCCCGAGGCGCTCGAGGCCGCCGCCGTGCGCGAGCGGCTCGCGCTCGCCTACATCAGGCTCCCGCGGAACGGCGGCGGCGCCGAGGGCTTCCACTACGGCCTGCGGGCGGCGCTCGAGACCGAGGCGGACTGGATCTGGCTCATGGACGACGACTGCGAGCCCGAGCCGGATGCGCTCGCCGCCCTGCTGGAGGCGCCGCGGGCGGGCGACCCGGACGCCGTGCTGCTCGCGCCGCTCGTGGAGACGCCCGACGGCGAGGTGCTCGCGCTGAACCGGGGCTGGCTCCGGAGGCGCTGGTTCAAGGCGCCGCTCGTGGGCCTCGAGCCCCGCCACTGGGCTAACCCAGAGCTGCGCGTGGAGCACGTGTCGCTCGTGGGCCCGCTAGTCCGAGCGGAGGCGGCACGCCGGACCGAGCCGCCGCGGCGCGACTTCTTCATCTGGTTCGACGACCTGGAGTGGACCGCCAGGCTCGGCCGCATCGGCGGGCTGTGGCTGATCCCGGCGAGCCGGATCGTTCACCGCGAGCCGCGGCCGCTCGTCGACGCCTCGCCGTTCGGCCTCGCCCGTGAGCTCGTGCGCGGCGAGCGCTTCGAGTCCATGTGGAAGCGCGCGTACGGGCTGCGGAACATCATCTGGACCGGCCGCCGCGACGGCTGGTTCACCCCCGCGCGCGCGGTCGCGTTCACCGCGGTCGCGGCGCTGCGCGCGCTGCTCTCGGGCCCGCCGCGCCTGCGCGCCCTTCGCCTGACGCTCGTGTACGCGCGCGACGGCTGGCAGGGGCGCTTCCGGAACGTCGCCCCGGCGGACTGGGCCGGCCTGGCCGACACGCGCGACCCCCTGGGATACCTTTCCGCGCACGCCCTCGAGTACCGCTCGGAGCTCGACGCTCCGGCCCGCCGCCTGTGACCGTCTCGCTGATCGTGCCGAACAAGAACAACGAGCCGGTGCTCGACCTGTTCCTCCAGCGGCTCCGCGACAACACCCCGGCCCCGGACTTCGAGCTGATCGTGGTGGACGACGGCTCCACGGACCGGAGCCGCGAGATCCTGCGCCGCTGGCGCGACTCGGGGGCGTTCGCAAGCTTCAAGCTGGTGGAGCGCGAGTCGAGCGGCATCATCGCGACGCTCAACGCCGGGCTGGCGGAGGCGACCGGGGAGATCGTCGTGCGCCTCGACGGCGACGCCACGATCGAGACGCCGGGCTGGCTCGAGCGGATGCTCGCCTTCTACCGCTCCGACGAGCGCATCGGCGTGGTGGTGGCGAAGATCGTGTTCGATTCGGGGCACGTGCACTCGTACGGGATGAACATCGTGGGCCCGGAGGGCGTGCACGACCGCGGCACGCGGCTCACCGAGCCGGTGGGAAGCCGCACGCTCGACATCAACGTCGAGCGGCCGCTCGCGGCGGATTCCGACCAGGGCCACGCGGTCGCCGAGATCGACGGCGCCATCGGCTGCTGCACGATGTTCTCGCGGGAGCTCGCGGAGCGGATCGGCGGCTTCGACAGGCGCTACGACCCGGTCGGCTTCGAGGACTTCGACTTCGCGCTCGGCGCGCGGAGGCTGGAGAGGAAGGTCTTCTTCTTCCCCGAGGTGGAGGTGGTGCACCGCCTCACACTGCGCAACCCGCGCACGGACAGCTCGCGCGCCGAATGGGTGCTGTGGCGGCTGCGGCGGCGGGTCGGGGGGTTGTTCCCGCAGCGGGTGCGCAACGTGGTGGCGAGGGCGGCGAAGCTCGGCGACCACGACCCCGAGCGCATCGCGCTGCTGCGCCGCCACTACGCGAGCTGGCGCGACAAGTGGGGGTTCGACCCGCTCAACCCGGACATGGACGAGGTGCTGCGCCGCTACGGTGGGACGGAGATCTGCTGGCGGTACGACGAGGCGCGCAGGCGCGCCGGTGAGGAAATCATCGCTCGATGGCAACGAGCCTGAGCACAGACGGCTATGACGTTCTGGTGGCGGGCGCCGGCTACGCCGGGAGCGTCATCGCCGAGCGTTTCGCCTCGCGCTGCGACATGCGCGTGCTCGTCGTGGACCGCCGCCGCCACATCGGCGGCAACGCGTACGACTACCTGGACGAGCACGGAGTCCGCGTGCACGCCTACGGGCCCCACATCTTCCACACGCGCTCGAAGCTCGTCGTCGACTACCTGTCGCAGTTCACGGACTGGACCCCCTACGAGCACCGGGTCGTGGCGAACGTGGACGGCCGGCACGTGCCGGTGCCGATCAACCGCACCACGGTCAACGAGCTGTACGGGCTCGAGCTGACGACGGACGAGGAGGTCGACGCCTTCTTCGCCGCGCGCCGCGAGGAGGTCGCGCACGTGCGGACCAGCGAGGACGCCGTCGTCGCGAAGGTGGGGCGCGACCTGTACGAGAAGCTCTTCCGCGGCTACACGCGCAAGCAGTGGGAGCGCGACCCGAGCGAGCTGCACGCCTCGGTGTGCGGGCGCATCCCGGTCCGGACCAACACGGACGACCGCTACTTCTCCGACTGGCATCAGGCGATGCCGGCGGACGGCTACACGGCCATGTTCGAGCGGATCCTCTCGCACCCGAACATCCACGTGAGCCTCGGCACCTCGCTCGAGGAGGTGCGCGACGAGGTGGAGCACCGCCACCTCGTCTACACCGGGCCGGTCGACGTCTTCTTCGGCTGCCGCTTCGGCGAGCTGCCGTACCGCAGCCTCGAGTGGGAGCTGCGGAACGAGCCCACGCCGGACGGCGGGCTCGTGCTGCCGGCGGCGTCGGTCAACTACCCGTCGCCGGACGTGCCGCACACGCGGGTCACGGAGTTCCGGCGGCTCACGGGGCAGTCGCCCCACCCCAGCTCGACGCTCGCCGTGGAGTTCCCGCGCTCGGAGGGCGACCCGTACTACCCGATCCCGCGCGACGACACGCGAGCGCTCTACCGCAAGTACGAGACCCTGGCGAGCGAGCTCAGTGACATCACCTTCGTGGGCCGGCTGGCCCGCTACCAGTACCTGAACATGGACCAGGTCGTTGGGCAGGCGCTCTCGGCCTTCGCGAAGCTCGTGGCTCGCGGCGTCGGCCGGATCGCGGCCGAGACGCCCCGGTGAGCGACCGGCTCGTCTCGCTCGTCGTCCCGAACATGAACAACGGGCCGGCGCTCGACGTGTTCTTCCGCACGCTCGAGCGCAACACGAGCTACCCGAACATCGAGATCGTCGTGGTGGACGACGGCTCCACCGACGCCAGCCTCGAGGTGCTCCGGCGCTGGCGCGCTTCCGGCCGCTTCCCGGCGTTCACGCTCGTCGAGCGCGAGCACAGCGGGATCATCGCCACCCTGAACGAGGCACTTCTGCACGTGCGCGGCGAGCTGATCGTGCGCATGGACGGCGACGCGACGGTCGAGACCCCCGGCTGGCTCGAGCGGATGATCCGCCTGCACGACCTCGACCCCGCCGTGGGCGTTGTGGCCGGCCGCGTGGTGCTCGACTCCGGGCTGGTGCACGCCTACGGCGTGAACTGCATCTGCGCGGAGGGGTTCCATGACCGCGGCACGCGCATCACCGAGCCGGTGGGACGCCGGACGATGCACGGCAACGTCGAGCGGCCGAGCGAGGAGGAGGCGCCCACCGGCGACGGGCCCGTCGAGGTGGACGGCGCGATCGGCTGCCTTCAGCTCTTCTCGAGTGAGCTCGCGCGCGAGATCGGGGGCTGGGACTCCGGCTTCGCGCCTGTCTGGTTCGAGGACGTGGACTTCACGCTCGAGGCGCGCCGGCGCGGCATGAAGGTCTTCCTGCTGCCCGAGGTGCGCGTGCTCCACCGCGTGGGCCTCCGCAACCCGCGCACGGCGAACCCGCGGCGCAGCGAGCTCGCGCTGCTGGCGCTGAACCGGGCGATCGGCCGCTACGTGCCGCAGGCCGTGAAGAGCCGCGTGTCGGCGGCGGCGAAGCTCGAGCCGGAGCTCGACCCGGAGAAGATGGCGCTGGTGCGGCGCCACTACGCCTACTGGCGCGAGAAGTGGGGCTTCGACATGCTGAATCCGGACATGGACGCGCTGCGGAGCCGATACGACGGCACCGAGCTGTGCTGGGCCTTCGACGACGCCCGGCGCGAGCACGGCGAGGCGATCGCCGCGGCCTACCGCCGGGGCTAGCGCGCGAGCAGCTCGACCCAGTCCGCCCGTCGGCCGCACAGCGACGCGGCGCGCTCGGGCGGGACCCGGTGCAGCACGACCGGGCTCACGGGCTCGAGGAACACCGACTCGTAGCTCTCGTCGCGCCCGTTGCCCGGCCCGAGGCCGCGGCCGCCGCGCACCAGCGCGATCGTGTGGGAGCCATCGCCCAGCGTGGCCTCCCCCGCCAGCGCCATCTGCCCGGGCGTCTGGATCTGCTCCGCGCGGCCGACCCTGCGCCCGTCCACGAGCACGTCCGCGCCGCGGCCGAACGTCCCGCGCACCCAGACCCGGTAGCGCCCGCGCGGCGCGTCCAGCTCGGCACGCAGCTCGCCCGCCCCGAGCGCCCCGACGCTCCCGTTCGGAAGCACGGGCCAGCCGGCGGTGTTCTCCATGTCGGCGGCCGGCACGCGGAGGGGCGACGGGCGCACGGCCGCCACGAGCATTCCCGCGTCGCCTCGCGCCCCCAGCCCGCGCACGGTCGCGCAATCGACATCCGCGGTGGGGTCGGCGCGGTCGCCGAGCGGCACGTGGTCGAGGATCCGGGCGAGCCGTCCCGGCGACGCGCGCCACACCTCGTAGTAGTCGCCCAGGTAGACGCGCCCGTAGGGCGCCGGCGGCCGGCTCGCGATCGGGTTGCGCCGGCGCACGATCAGCGGGAAGCGGCGTACGTAGTCGAGCGTCATCTCGTCGAGGTCCGCCCAGCTCGCGTACACGTCGCGCGGCTCGCGCAGCTCCGCCGGCAGCAGCGCGTTGCCGTCGAAGGGCGCGATCACGTCCGAGCGGCGCAGGAAATGCTTTCCGTATTCCTCGAACTCGTCGAGCATTGCGGGGCCCGACCCAGCGAAGCGGTCGCCCACCTGGCGCAGCTCGTCGAGCCGGGGCTTCGGCGCGATGTAGGCGTCGCGAGTCGCGAGCCAGTCCGACACCAGCACCCCGGCGGCGAGCGCGGCCGCGGCGGCGGCCCCGGCCAGCCGCAGGCGCCGGTCGTCGCCCATGAGCGCGGCGCAGCCCGTGAGCGCCAGGAGCACGAGCGCGGGCGACAGAATCGCGAGCAGCTTCGCCTCGATGTAGATCCCGGCGGGCACGAGCACCCAGACGGCGAGGCAGGCACCGGCCGCGAACAGCAGTCCGAGGGCGCCGCGGCGGGCGGCGTGCGCGGCTCCGGCGACCGCGAGCACGCCCGCGACCGCGACCAGGGCGTAGGTGGGCGCCGCGTAGCTCGGGCCGAAGCGGAAGTCCCCTCCCAGCCAGACCCCGAGGCTCTCCCACGGCGGCAGGGCGTCGACGAGGTTCCCGACGCCGGCGTCCGAGCTGCTCGTAAGGAGCCGCCGCGCCGGCTCGAAGAAGTCCACCGCCGAGCCGATGCTCACAGCCGCGCCGAGCACGAACACACCCGCGAGCGCGCCCGCTCCGGCAAGGAGCGTGCGACCGCGCTGGGGGCTGCGGAGCACCGCCATTCCGAGCGCGACGACGGCCATCGCGAGGAACCAGGGCAGCCCGCCGGCGCTGTAGACCGTGAAGGCGGCCGCCATCGGGACGGCGAACAGCACCGCCGGCCTGAGCGGCCTGACCGCCACGGCCAGCTCGGCGGCCAGCACCGCCCCGAGCAGCACGAGCCCGGCCATGATCAGCTCCTTGGCGCCGCCCTGAAGCCCGTATGAGAAGGGCAGGTAGGCGGCGACCGCCACCAGGGCGCCGGCGGCGCTCGCGCGGGCGCCGAGCCCGATCGAGGCGAGCAGCCGCGCAGCGGGGATCGTCGCCAGTGCAGCGACCGCGGCCACATAGCCCTGGTACAGCCACGCGACCTCGGTCCCCAGCAGCGTGGTGAGCGAGGCGAGCTGGAAGTGGGGCCCGAGCGGGTAGCCGTTGCCGAGGTTCAGGTCCAGGAGGGCGCCATAGGACGAGTACGGCAGCTCGCCAATGCGACTGCCGTGCTCGCGCACGTGGTCGACGAGCGAGAAGTGCACGGCGTTGTCGCCGAGGAAGGTGTAGCCGGCGAACGTGCTCTCGCCCGTCAGGACCACGGGGGCTATGTAGAGGGCGTACGCGCCCAATGTGGCCAGCGCGACCGGAGCGCTTGGCAGCGAGGCGCGCAGCCGCGCCCGCCCGAGCACGAATCCGGCTGCCACCGGCACCGCGAGCAACGGGGTGGCCACCGACGCCCCCAGCCCGACCCCGTACGGCACGCTGAGCAACACCATCGACCCGGCGAAGCCGAGCGGGAGCACGAGCCCGCCGTCCAGCTCGGTGCGAAGGACGCGCTCGACGAGCAGCCCGACGCCCCACGAGACGAGCGCCAGGGCGAGCGGCAGCAGGATCCACGAGGCTACAGCGTCCATTCGTCGGCGGGACGCTAACGGCGGCGCAACTCGGTGTAGAGCGCGAGGTGGTCGGCGCCGGAGTCGAGCGAGAGCACGCGAGGCTCCACGGCCATCCAGCGCCGCAGCGAGGCGGCCGTGGTCTCGTCGGCCCCCACGACGGCGGTCGAGCGCTCCACCGCCAGCCGCAGCAGGGCCAGCCGGAGGCGGCGATCCGCGACGTTCGCCCGGCTGAGCGGCTCGCGCTGGGTGTACACGACCGGCTGTCCGCCGACGCGCGCCCAGGCGAGCGCGGCGACTGCGTCCTGGGCGGTCAACGCGTGAGCCACGTGGTACCCGCCGGTCGCGAGCGCCATCAACGTGCCGGGCAGCCGGCCCGGCGCGTCGCCGATCTTTCGGAGCCGCAGTGGAGCATCGGGGAGGCGGCCAGGACGGATCTGATCGGCGTGCGCACCCTCCTCCCGGAGGGCCGCGGCAAGACGTCCGCCGGCGGCGCCGTCGTCGTGCTCCAGCACGGCTATGCGAAGCGCGTCGCTCACAGCACGAGGGTGCGGTAGCGCGCGCTCCCGGCGGCCATCGCGAGCACCTCGGCGAGCTCGTTCACCGCCCGGCCGGGGACCTCGGCCGCGGCGACCGCCACGTCCACGGGACGCCCGCCGCGCCGCACGCAGCTCGGGAATCAGGTACGGCAGCGCCAGCAGCGCCAGGGCCGGGACCCGCCGCGCGGCGGCGACCCCGGCGAGTCCCAACACCGCCCGGAAATGGCTCTCCTTCCAGAACAGCCCGGCAAAGCAGTGCTCCCGGAGGGACGGATGACGCGCCACGACGTACGCCAGATGGCGCCACCGCAGGTTTTTTCGCACGAATCCCGGAAGCGTGTGGGCCTCGATCGAGTGGTTGACCACCGCGTCGCCGGCTCCCACGAGCTCCGCGCCCGCCTCCCGCGCCCGGAGCGAGAGGTCGATGTCCTCGCCGACGATCGCGCGCTCGTCGAATCCACCAAGCCGCTCGATCAGATCGCGCGGGTAGAGGATGTTGCAGGTCTGGGCGAAGCGCCCGGGCGGGTGCACCTCGAGCGTGTGCACGTGCGGCGCCGCGAACAGGTCGTGCTCGAGCGGGTCGGGCCGGGTCGCGCCCTGAACCACCTGGCCCGGCCGGCGATCGGCGGCGGCCAGCAGCGCTTCGAGCCAGTCCGGCTCCGGCCGGCAGTCGTCGTCCGTGAACGCCACGAGCGCCGCGCGCGCGGCGCGCCAGCCCGCGTTCCGCTGCCGGGCGGGAATCCCGCCGCCGGCGGGCGGGCCGAGCCGGCGCATCCGCCCCGAGGCCGCGAGCGGGTGGTCGTCCAGGAAGCGCGCGGCCGTGGCCGCGTCGAAGCCGTGGACCACGACGAGCTCCCAGTCGCCGGCGGGCAGCGTCTGCTCCTCGAGCGCGTTCAGGAGCCAGCGCAGCCGCAGCGGCCGGCTGGCGGCCACCACGACGCTCACGCGCGGCTCGCTCACCGGAGGCTCTCCAGCTTGCGGCGGCCGGAGATGCCGGCGGCGTGCACGAGCGTCCAGCGCCCCAGCGCGCGGCGCCGCTCGGCCCAGCGCTCGGGCGCCGCGAGTGCGGCGGGCGTCAGCGCGAGGTAGCGGAGCGCGCAGCCGGCGAAGTTCATCGCGGCCACCAGGCGGGCGCGCCCGGGACCGCGCCGCCGCGCGATCCAGCCGTACGTGCTCCGCTGCCAGCGGGCCATGATCTCCTCGGTCCCGCCGAACGCCTTCGTCGTGGCGGCCGCGCTCTCGTGGTCCACGAGCGCGCGCGGCTCGTAGCGCGTGGCCCAGCCGCGCTGGCGCAGCTTCCAGCCGAGGTCCAGGTCCTCGGCGTACATCCACTGCCGCTCGTCGAAACCGTCGGCCTCCACCCACGCGGCGCGCCTCACCAGGAGGCACGCCGCCACGGCCCAGGGCACGCGCCGGGCGCGCGTGTCGTCCCAGCGGTCGAGCAGCGCCAGGCGGTCGCCGAGGTCTCTGCTCAGGTGGAATAGCCCGGAGTTCAGGATCAGCGCGAACGGGAGCGTCGGGAAGGCGAACACCGAGTGCTGCGTGCTCCCGTCCGGCAAGACGAGTCGCGGGGCGATCGCTCCGGCGCCGCCGTCGCGCCGTCCCGCCTCGAGCATGGCGTCGAGCGCGCCCGGGCGGAGCGCGATGTCCGCATTCGCGATCATCAGCCATTCGCTCGCGCTGCGCTCGGCCACGCGGTTCACGGCCGCCCCGAACCCGAGGTTCTCCGGCGACGCGATCAGCTCCGCCCACGTGTGGCGCTCGCTCACGAGCTCGGCGGAGCCGTCGCTGGAGGCGTTGTCCACCACCCAGGCCTCGAGGCGCCCGGAGTCCGCCTCGGGCCGCAGCGACTCGAGGCAGCGGTCGAGGAGCTCGCGGGTGTTCCAGGAGACGACGGCAGCGGTGACCTGTGCCCGGCGCTCCACGGGGGCGAACTCTATTCTCGCGCTGTGCGCGTCCTCGCAGCGGGGAACATGTACCCGCCGCATCACTTCGGGGGCTACGAGCTGGTGTGGCGCTCGGCGATGGAGTCGCTCCGCTCCCGGGGGCACGAGCTGCGCGTGCTCACGACCGACCTGCGCACCGATGCCAACGAGCCCGACGACCCGGGCGTGCACCGCGAGCTCCTGTGGCCCTGGCGGCCCGGCGGCTTCGAGCCGCAGCCCGTGCGCGAGCGCGTGGCCGCGGCGCGCCACAACCACCGCGTGCTCGCCCGCCACCTGGAGGAGCTCCGGCCCGACGTGGTGAGCTGGTGGTCGATGGGAGGGCTGTCGCTCACCCTGATCGAGGAGGTGCGCCGCCGCGGCCTGCCCGCGGTGGGCTTCGTGCACGACGACTGGCTCGACTACGGCCGGCACGTGGACGGCTGGCTGCGGCTCTTCGCGGGGCGCAAGCGCGCCGCGGCGCCGCTTGCGGAGCGGCTCGCCGGGATCCCCGCACGTGTGGATCTCGGGCACGCGGCGCGGTGGGTCTTCGTGAGCGACTTCACGCGCCGGCGCGCCGAGTCGCTCGGGCTCGGCCTCGCGCGCACGGCGGTGGCCCACTCCGGGATCGACAGCGCCTTCCTAGACCCCGCTCCGGAGCAGGACTGGGGCTGGCGCCTGCTCTACGTCGGCCGGCTCGACGAGCGCAAGGGCGTTCACACCGCGATCGAGTCGCTCGCGCACCTGCCCGCCGAGGCGCGGCTCCGCGTCGTGGGGGGTTGGGACGCCGCCGAGGCCGAGCGGCTCACGGCGCTCGCCGAACGGCTCGGCGTGGGCGAGCGCGTCGCCCTGGACGGCCAGCGCCCGCGCGACGAGCTGGCCGCCGCCTACGGGTGGTCGGACGCGGTCCTGTTCCCGGTGGTCTGGGACGAGCCGTGGGGCCTCGTGCCGCTCGAGGCGATGGCGAGGGGCAGGCCGGTGGTCGCCACCGGCCGGGGCGGCTCCGCCGAGTACCTCCGCGACGGGGAGAACTGCCTGCTGTTCCAGGCCGCGGACGCGGTCGCGCTGGCGGACTCCGTGCGACGGCTTGCGGACGACCCGGCGCTGCGCTCGCGGCTCAGGTCGCGGGGGCTCGAGGACGCGGCGCGGCACACCGAGGACTCGTTCAACGAGGCGGTCGAGCGCTTCCTCGCCGAGGCGGCCGGCGAGCGCCGCGCCGCTCCCGTGCCCACCAATGCCTGAGCTCTCGGTCGTCATCCCGACCTACCGCCGTCGCGACGCGCTGCCGCGCGCGCTCGACTCGCTGGGCCGGCAGACGGCCGGGGCGGACCGCTTCGAGGTGATCGTGGTGGACGATCCGGTGGAGGACGACAGCGCGGCGGTGGCCGCCGTGCTCGAAGCGGACCGGCGCCCGTTCCCGCTGCGACACCTGCAGCGCGACGCTCGCGGCGTCTCCGCAGCGCGCAACGCCGGCTGGCGCGCCGCGTCGGGGCGGCTCGTGATGTTCATCGGCGACGACATCCTGCTCGCGCCGGACGCGCTGGAGGAGCACCTCGCCTGGCACGAGCGGAGTCCGGAGGACGAGGCCGGGGTGCTCGGACGGGTCGAGTGGGCGCGCGAGCTGCGCGTGACCCCGTTCATGCGCTGGCTGGAGAGGGGCATCCAGTTCGACTACGCCAGCCTGCGCGGCGGCGAGGCGCCCTGGACGCACTTCTACACGTCGAACATCTCCGTCAAGCGGGCGATGCTCGAGCGGATTGGCGGCTTCGACGAGGAGCGCTTCCCGTTCCTCTACGAGGACCTCGACGTGGGGCGGCGCATGTCCGAGCACGGCTTCAGGCTCCTCTACAACCCGGCCGCGCTCGGAGAGCATCTCCACGCGACGGACGTGGACGAGTGGCGGCGGCGGATGGCGGCGACCGCGCCGGCCGAGCGGCGCTGGGTGAGCGCCTATCCCGACATGCCCGCCTGGTTCCACGACATCTTCGAGGCGGCGGAGCGGCGCCGGCACGTACCGGCTCCGGTCGCTCGCCTTGCTGCCCAAGTGCCGAACCGCATGCCGGTCATCGGCCGGCGAGCGAGCGCGCTGGCCGACCTGCATTTCCGCCAGCAGCTGGCACCTGCCTTCCTCGAGGCGTGGCGAGCGGAGTGACTCCGAGTCCGGAGGTCAGTGTCGTCGTGCCCGCGCGCGACGCCGCCGCCACGCTGGGGCCGCTGCTCGAGTCGCTCGAGCGGCAGACGCTTCCGCCGGAGCGCTTCGAGGTGATCGTGGTGGACAACGACTCGCGCGACGCCACGGCCCAGGTGGCCAGGGCGCGCGGCGCGCGCGTCGTGGAGGAGCCGATTCCGAACCGCTCCCGCGCCCGGAATCGCGGTGCGGCCGCGGCACGCGCGCCGCTGATCGCCTTCACCGACTCGGACTGCCTTGCGACTCCGGACTGGCTCGCCGGCTACCTGGACTGCGAGGATCCGAGCCCGCTGCGGGCTGGACCGGTGTTCGTGCGCACCGGCGAGCCCCCCAACCTGGTCGAGCGCTACGAGTCGCTGTGGCGCTTCGGGCAGGAGTCCTGGGTCGCGCAGGGCTGGGCGGCCACCGCGAACCTGTGCGTGACCCGCGAGGCGTTCGACAGCATCGGCGGCTTCGACCCGGCCTACCGCCACATCGGCGAGGACGTGGACTTCTGCGTGAGGGCGCGGCACGCCGGGCACGCGCTCGGCTGGTGCCCCGGCGCCGTCGTGACGCACGCGACCGAGGACCGCGTGTGGCCGCTGCTCAAGCGCTCCTTCTTCCACGGCTACTCGTCAGGTCAGTGCTGGCACCGGATCGGCTTCGGGCAGCGGGCGTGGCGCGATCCGCTCCCTGCTCTCGCGGGCGACCGCGCGCTGAGCCAGTTCGGGACGTCCAGGACGGCGTTCGAGCCCGGCGAATGGCGCAGGCTCATGCGGGTGGCGCGGCCCGCCCACGCCGCGCGCGTGCTCGGCTCGCTGTGGGGCGAGGCACGCCGCGCACGCTGACTAGAGTGCCTCGCCTTGAACTCGGGCACCGAAACCCAGCCGGTCGAGGACATCCGCGTACGCGTCGCCGGACGTGGCGAGTGGTACCACACGATGGAGCTCGCACCCGGAGTGGTGACGCCCGGCTGGTTCGACACCCGCGGCGTCGTCCCGCTCCTGCCGATGCCCACGTCGCTCGAGGGCAAGCGCTGCCTCGACATCGCGACCTTCGACGGCTTCTGGGCATTCGAGCTGGAGCGGCGCGGGGCTTCGGAGGTCGTCGCCATCGACATCCTCGACCCGTTCGCCTGGGATTGGCCGGCGAACAGCCCGCTCGAGGTGATCGAGGCGCTCGAGCGCCGCAAGGAGGGCGGCGCCGGATTCGAGATAGCGCGCGAGGCCCTCGGCTCCCGCGTTCGGCACGAGGAGCTGAGCGTGTACAGCCTGAGCCCGGAGGACGTCGGCATGTTCGACTTCGTCTACCTAGGCAGCCTGCTGATGCACCTCCGCGACCCGGTCGGCGCTCTCACCGCCGCCCGCTCCGTGTGCCGCGGCGATCTCCTCGTCGTGGACAACATCGATCCGCTCTTCACGCTCGCCTTCCCGCGCCGCGCCTTCGCGTCGCTCGACGGCGACGGCCGCCCATGGTGGTGGCGCCTGAACCTCGCCGCCCTGGTGCGCGTGGCACAGGCGGCGGGCTTCGAGCTCGTCGTGCCGCCGCGCCGGATCCGAATGCCGCGTGGCGCGGGCCAGCCCGTGCCCCCGTCACGTCCGGCCACCTTCAAGTCCCGCGAGGGCAGGTCGCTCTGGATACGCGCGCGCTACGGCGATCCGCACGCCGCGCTGCTCCTGCGCCCGGTCGAGAGGGCGAAGGCTTGACGGGCGTGCTCGGGCACGGCCGGCGCCTCGCCCGGCGCGCGCTCGGGCGCCCGGAGGAGCCGTTCCGGCTGCACACCGGCAAGGCGCGGGCGCTCGACTTCGCCTTCGAGGGTCTGGGGGCCCGCAGCTTCGCCGACCTCGGCGCCGTCTGGGCCGTGAACGGCGGTTACACCTTCCACGCCCTACGCCGTCACGCCGTGGAGCGAGCGGCGCTCGTGGACGAGGACATCACTCCGCCGGTCCGCCGCCACGCAGAGCGTTACCCGCAGCTCGAGCTGATCAGGGGGAACTTTGGAGCGCCGGACATGCCGGAGCGCGTGGGAGACGTGGACGCGGTGGTCCTGTTCGACGTCCTCCTCCACCAGGTCGAGCCCGACTGGGACGCGATCCTGACCATGTACGCGGAGCGGACGCGGATGCTCGTGGTGAGCAACCCGCAGCTCACCTCCGCGGACGAGACCGTGCGCCTGATCGAGCTCGGCCCCGAGCGCTACCGGAAGCTGGTCCCGCCCGCGACCTATCCCGAGGACCTGTTCGACCGCCTCGACGAGGAGGTGCCGGGTCGCGGCCGGCCCTGGCGCGACGTGCACGAGATCTGGCAGTGGGGCATCACGGACGAGGACCTCGTGGGCGTCGCGGAGCGCTTCGGCTTCGAGGTCGCCTACTCGGAGAACCTGGGCCGCTGGCGCGGGTTGGCGGAATTCGAGGACCACGCATTCGTATTCGCCAGGGGCCCCCTCAGGTAGCCGATCGCCTCAGCCAGCAGCCTGCGCTCGAGCACGAGCGTGGCCAGCAGGACCACCACCAGGAAGACCACGAGCTCGGCGATGGCCCTGGCGGGCGTCCGGCTCCCGTCGAAGACCTCTCGTGCCACGAGCACCACGGCGGTGGCGGGGACCGTCGGCGCCAGTGCCCGGGCCACGTGGCTCACGATCCGGAGCGCCGGGAACAGGCGGAACAGGTAGACCATCCGGACGGCGACGAAGAGCACCGTGGCGATCGCCCATCCCGCCGGCGAAGCCGTCGACCCCGCGTTCCACCAGCAGCGGCAGCGCGATCGCGAGCGACGCCACGACCGGACGCCGTTCGCGACGCCGATCGGCCGCGTCCGGCCCAGCGCGCGGTAGAAGGCGTCCCAGTTGAAGCCGATCTGGTTGATCGCGGCCGCGAGCGCCGAACGACCTGTATGAGCCCGACCGCGACCGCCAGCGCTCGCCGAGCACGAACTGCACGAGGTCCCCGGCGAACAGCGCGAGGCCGACGCCGAACGGCGCGCCCCACAGCAGCGCGAGCCGGTTGGACTTCGACGAACGCCTCGAACAGCAGGTCGGCGCGGTCCTTGACCGCGCAGATCGGCCGGGTAGATCGTCTGCGTGACGCCTGGTCGGCGCGGTCGGAGTACCGCGAGATGCCGACGCGAGCGCGATGACGCCGACGCCGCGAGCCCGAGCTCGCGCTGCCGACGATGCAGCGGCACCTGCGCACGACGACGACTGAGCGCGCCGGCGAAGCAGCGGCCAGGAGAACGACGCGTACGCGCGCAGCGCGCCGCGGTCCCACGCGAAGCGGAGCGGGTACGGCGACGCGCGAACGGCCACGAGCGCGCCGCCCACGCGCCCGCGACGTGCCGATGACGAGCGCCCAGTAGCCCATGCCGGCGACGGCAGCGCGACGCGTCACGACGAGCGAGCGACGGGATCGACAGCTCTGCAGCTTGCGCTGGCGGACGAAGTCCATCTCGCGGTAGAAGACCCACAGCGGCGCCTGCAGCGCGATCGCGGGCACCACGAGCACCGAGCGCCAGCCCCGGCGAGATGATCTCCGGCGTCGCCGTAGAGCGCGCGCGAGCAGCGGCACGAGCGACGATCACGACCACCATGAAGGCCAGGCACAGCAGCAGCTCGAGCGTGAACGCACCTGGAACGCCGCCCCTGGTCGGGCTCGTCCTGCTGGATGTACTTGTCGTCGATCCCGACCTGGCGCGAGCCAGAAGAGCGTCACGAGCACGGCCGCGATCAGGCCCCACACCCCGTAGTCGCTCGCCGTGAGGAAGCTCGCGACGGCAATGCCCTTCACCAGGCCGATGAGGCTGACCCCGACGGAGAACCCCGCGTTCACGACGGTGCCCCGGGCCGCGCGTGAGCGCAGCGAGGTGTGCGCGGGCGGCGACGACACTGGCGTGGCATGGTAGTCCGCGACGCCGCCCCGACTCGCGTGCTGCTGGCCTGCTCGGGGGTCGGTCACACGATGCGTGGCTTCGAGACGTTCACGCTGGAGTGCCACGCGGCCCTCCGCGGCCACCCTCGCCTGGACGTGGCGCTGGCCCGCGCCCCGACCATCCGCCGCGAGTCGCGACTCGCCCGCGCGCTCGGCGCCGCGGCGCGGCGGGACGGGTACTTCGCCGAGCAGATGGTCTACGCGCTCACCGTGATGCCCGTGATCGCGCGCCGGCGCCCCGACGTCGTGTTCGTGAGCGACTGGGCGCTCGCCGGCGCGCTCGGGCGGTTGCGCGCGCTCACCCGCTCGCGCTACCGGCTGCTCCTCTGCAACGGCGCGCCGGGGCCGCCGCCCTACGACTGGACGATCGACCACGTCCAGCAGCTCACCCCCGCCTTCTACGACATGGCGCTCGTCGCCGGCGAGCCTCCGGCGCGCCACACGCTGTTGCCGCTGGGCGCGGCGGTCGAGC
This sequence comes from uncultured Thermoleophilaceae bacterium, assembly GCA_963786845.1. Lineage (GTDB taxonomy): Bacteria > Actinomycetota > Thermoleophilia > Solirubrobacterales > Thermoleophilaceae > JACVRW01. The sequence goes on along the minus strand of CAWBAP010000002.1, from coordinate 232,720 downwards.
CTGAGCTGCGGCTGCCCTCCGAGGAGGAGCGGGCGGCTCTGCGAGGGCGGCTCGGGCTTCCCCGCGATGGAGAGCTGCTGCTCTCGGTGGCGGCGCTTAACGCCTGGCACAAACGCGTCGACTACGTGGTCCGCGAGGTCGCCGGGCTCGAGCAGCGACCGCATCTCGTCCTGCTCGGGCAGCACGAGGACGAGACGCCGGCCATCCTCGATCTCGCGAGGGAGCTCCTCGGCCCGGACGGCTTCACCGCTCGGACCGTGGCGCCGGATGCCGTCTCGGACTACTACCGCTGCGCGGACGCGTTCGTGCTCGGATCGCTCTACGAGGCCTCGGGCCGCGTCCTGCTCGAGTCGCTCGGCCACGGCCTGCCCACGCTGTGCCACGACAGCGACACCACGCGCTACGTCACGGGCCCGCACGGCCTGCGCGCCGACCTCTCCCGGCGGGGCGGCCTCCTCGCGCTGATCGAGGCCAGTCGAGCCGCCCCGCTGCCCGAGTCACGCCGGCGGGCGCAGCACCGCTTCGTACACGAGACCTTCGGCTGGGAGGCGCTCGTGCCGCGCTACGTGGAGATGATCGAGGCCTGCGCCGCGAGATGAGCGCCCGTCCGGACGAGCAGCGCCTCATCGAGCGATCGATTCGCCGCTACCGGCGCGCCCACGCGGCGTACGACAGGCGGCACCCGGAGATATTCAACCCGGTGGAACAGGCCAGGCTGCGCGCGGCGCTCGAGCGGGCGTGCGACGCGGCGCCGGGCACGCGTACGCTTGACTTCGGATGTGGCTCCGGCAACGTGACGAGTCACCTCTTGGAGCTCGGCATGGACGTGACGGCCGCCGACCTGTCGCCGGAGTTCCTTCACACGGTGGAGCGCCGCCACGGCGTCGAGACGCTGCTCCTCAACGGACGCGACCTGGCGGGTGTCCCCGACGAGAGCTTCGACCTGGTCGCCGCGTACTCGGTGCTGCACCACATACCGGACTACCTGGCGGCGGTGCGTGAACTCGGCCGGGTGGTCAGGCCAGGCGGAATCGTCTACATCGACCACGAGGCGAACGACGGCTTCTGGGAGCCGGACGGGTGCGCCCACCACCTCCGCCAGGAGTGGCGCTGGCGCCGTCTTGAGAGCCCCGCGCTCTGGAACCCGGAGCGGCGCCGCTGGCAGCGCTATCTGATGCCGTCCAAGTACGTGCTCGGCATACGCCTTCTCTTCGACCCCGACTACCTCTTCGGGCGCGAGGGCGACATCCATGTCTGGGCGGTCGACCGCATCGAGTGGGACAGGGTCATCGAGTCGCTCGCGGACGCCGGCTGCTCGGTTCTCTGGCGCGACGACTACCTGAACCACAACCCCGAGTACCCGGACGATCTCTACACGGCCTACCGCGACCGCGGTTGCACCGACATGACCGCGCTGGCGGCTAGGCGCGGCGGCCCAGCACCAGCGTGAACTGCGTGCCCGGGTGGAGCACGCGCTCGAGCTGGAGGCCGCCGTCGTCCGCGACCGCCTCGAGCCGCTCGAGCGGCACCGCTGAGCCGAGCCAGGCGGGGTGCTCCTGGCCGCGCGGGCCGCGGCGCAGCAGCGCGGCAAGCCGCCAACCGGCGCGCCGCCGCGGCCGGTGGACTGCCGGGTCCGTCGAGAGCCCGAAGGCGGCCCACCCGCCGGGACGGAGCACGCGCGCCATCTCACGCACGTAGCCGAGCGTCAGCTCGGGGTCCGGCAGGTGCTGGAAGACCACGTGCGAGAAGCAGCCGTCCGCGCTCGCGCTGTCCACGCCGGCGAGCGACTCGCCGTCGCCGTGCAGCCAGCGGACGTTCTCCAGCCGAGGGTTCAGCTCGCGGGCGCGGGCGAGCATCTCCTCCGAGACGTCGACCGCGACCACCTGCCCGGCGCGCCTGGCGAGCACCCGCGTCAGGCGGCCGACGCCGCACCCGATTTCCACGAGCGTGTCCGCCGGGCGCAGCTCCACGCCGAGCTCGGCGAGGATCTCGCCGACAGCCTCCTCCCCCTCGGCCCAGAAGCGCTCGACGTCGGGGTTCCGGTAGTCGACCGTGTTGTCGACGAAAAAGAGCGCCTGCTCGCGGGCTCGCTCGTCCCAGAAGCGCTCGGAGACTCCCGTCACGGGAGCGCCCGCACGACGCCCCGGAGCCCCTTCCAGCTCCCCCGCCAGCGAACGGCAGCTTGAACGTCCGGCTCGGCTCGACGCTCGAGAAGCCCGCGGCGCGCACCATCCTCACGAGCCCGGCGAGGTTCGTCGTCCACCACCCGAACTCGTCGACGCCGTCGAGCCGCGCCAGCGGCAGCCTGTCGCGGATCCCGAAGCGCTCGATCGGGTTCGTCACGATCGCGCTGCCGGAGCAGACCGAGTGGATCCGCTCGAGCGCCGCCGACCGGATCGCGGAGGTGCACCAGGAGGTCGCCGCAGAAGACGACGTCGAAGCTGCCGAGCTGCTCCGGGTCGATGTCGTACACCGAGCGCGCGACGCGACGTACCCGCGAGCCGAGCGCCCTGTGCGCGAGGGCGAAGCGCTCCTCCTTGGTTTCGTCGAGCGTCTTCTCGGCGGTCGCCCGCAGCGAGGCCGGCCAGTCGAGCGCAAGCGGGTCCGGAGCGTCCACCGCCACGACCTCGGCGGCCCCGCGGCGCTCCATCTCGAAGGCCCAGAAGCCGTCCATCGTGCCCACGTCGAGGCAGCGGAGCCCCGACAGGTCATCCGGCAGCGGGTAGTGCTCCAGCACCGGACGGTGGTCGAACATCCCGGAGGTCACGACCCCGTCGCCGAGGTCGAGCGTGTGGTACCAGGGGTAGTCGGCCACCTCCGCGGCCAGCGTCTGCGCCATCGGCCGCACCGTACATAACATGCCGCGGGTGCGAATCCTCCACGTCGGCTGGGGCTTCTCGCCGTGGCGGCCCGGCGGCCTGATCTTCTACGCGGAGGACCTCATGGCCGCTCAGGCGGCGCGCGGGCACTCGGTTACCTATCTGCTCTCCGGCCGCCACTACCCGCTGATCGGCGGGCCGCGCGTGCGGCGCTGGCGCCGCGACGGCGTGTCGATGGTCGAGGTCGTGAACCCGCCGATCGTGGTGGGGCTCGAGCGGGGCACGCGCGCGCCCGAACGCGACGTCGAGGAGCCGCGGCTCGAGCGCATCTTCCAGGGCGTCCTCGAGGACGAGCGCCCCGACGTGGTGCACGTGCAGGAGCTGCTCGGGCACCCGTCCTCGATCCTCGAGATCGCGCGCGCGGCCGGCGTGCCCGTCGTGATGACGCTCCAGGACTACTTCCCGCTCTGCGCGACGGTCCGCCTGTTCGACTCCGACGGGCAGGTCTGCATGCGGCGCCAGGTGGGTGCGGATTGCGCGGCCCGCAACGCCGAGGCGCCGCCGGACGCCTCGCACCTCGCGCGGCACACCCTCCACTTCGAGCTCGGCCGCGCCAAGGCGCGCGTCCCGGGGCTCAGGAGGGCGAGCTTCCTGCCGCTGCGGCCGGTCGTCGAGCCTGCCGTGCGGCGACTCGCGCGCCCACCCGAGCGCCCCGGCGCCGCCGGCCACGCGGGCGTGGCCGGCGACTTCCAGCGGCGCCGCGAGCTGAACGTGGCCCGGCTCGGCGGTGTGGACCTCCTGCTCGCGCAGTCCACCCGCGTCGAGGAGATCTACCGGGCGCTCGGCGTCGAGAGCGAGTCGCTGCGCACGCTTCACCTCACGCTGGCGCACGTGAGCGGCATCTCGCCGCGGGCGCCGCGCGAGCCGACCCGGCTCACGTTCGCCACGCCGGGCGGGCTGATCGGCCCGTCGAAGGGCTCGGAGCTGATGCTCGAGACGCTCGAGCGGCTCCACGCGGCCGGCTACGGCGGGGCGTTCGAGCTGCTTGTGCTGGGACCCGTGCACCCGTCCGCCCGGGCGCGGCTCGCCCGTTTCCCCGAAGCCGAGCCCGCGGGCGAGTACGACCGCTGGGAGCTCGACCGACTGCTCGCGCGCGTGGACGTGGGGATCATGCCGTCGCTGTGGGAGGAGGCCTACGGGTTCGCGGGCATCGAGCTGCTCGCGAAGGGGATCCCCGTCGTGGCCAACCGCATCGGCGGGATGGTCGACTACGTGCGCGAGGGCGAGACCGGCTGGCTGAACGGATCGCGCTCGGCCGAGGAGATGGCCGCGATCCTCATGCGGCTGATCGACGATCCCGGCGAGGTCGCGGAGCGCAGCCGCGGCGTGCTCGCGGCGCGCGAGGAGCTGATCAAGCCCTTCGAGCGCCACGTGGACGAGATCGAGGCCGCCTACCGCGAGGCGATCGACAGGGTCACGTAACGCCTTGAGTGACCGGCACGGAAACGCTGACGGACGGGACGGCGCTCACGCTAGGCTTTCGCGCGCCGTGAACGAGTCCGAGACCGCCACCGCGACAGCCAGGCAGTGGATCTGCACCTCGTGCGGGTTCATCTACGACCCCGCCGACGGTGACCCCGACGGGGGCATCCCCCCGGGAACCGCGTTCGAGGACATCCCGGGCGACTGGTTCTGCCCCGTCTGCGGCGCGCGCAAGAGGGACTTCGAGCTGTACGAGCCGTGAGCGCCGCCGGCCACCCGTCAGGCGAGGAGTGGAATCCCGGCGAGGTCACGGAGGCCCGCGAGGCGGCCTCGCTGATCCTGCTGCGTGAATCGTCCGCGGGCGCGGAGGTGCTGCTCGTGCAGCGCAACCCCGAGCAGCGCTTCATGGGCGGAGCGTGGGTGTTCCCGGGTGGCGCCGTCCACGCCGGCGAGGACGCCGACCCCGCTGCCGCCGCCGTGCGCGAGCTCGAGGAGGAGGCCGCGATCTCGTTGCCCGAGGACACGGAGCTGGTGCCCTTCTCGCGCTGGATCACGCCGCGGGAGGTCAAGGTCCGCTTCGACACGTGGTTCTTCGCCGCGGAGGCGCCCGAGGGCGCCGAGGCGCGTCCCGACGGCGGCGAGTGCGTCGACGCGCGCTGGCTCGCACCCGCCGACGCGCTGGCCGCGCACGCGCAGGACGAGCTCAGCCTCGTCTTCCCCACGATCAAGCACCTCGAGCTCCTGTCCGAGACCGCCTCGGTGGAGGAGACGCTCGACGCCGCGCGGGCGCGCCCCGTGACGCCGATCATGCCCAAGGTGGCGATCCACGAGGGCTCGGCGCAGGTCCTGCTGCCGGGGGATCCCGGCTACGACGACGTGTAGCGCCGCAACCGAAGCGCGCCTAACTTGTTGTTAGAAGGCAGATGAAGCGCGCCCTCTCCATCCTCCTGATCGCGGCCGCAGCGCCGGCGACGTTCGCCGCGGTCGCCATGGCGGACACGCTGATCGGCACGGACGGCGCCGACCGGCTCCAGGGCACCCCGAGCCCCGACCAGCTCTACGGCGAGGGTGGCGACGATGTGCTCGTCGCTCTGGGCGGGAGCGACTTCGTCGAGGCCGGCCCCGGAAACGACAACGTGGACGCGGGCGGTGGGCCCGATCTGGTGATCGGCGGCACCGGGAACGACTCGATCGACGGCGGCGTCGACCGCGACCTCGTCTACGCGGGCGCCGGTGACGACCTCGTGCTGGGCGGGCAGGCCGCCGACACGCTCTTCGGGCAGGACGGCAGCGACCGCCTGTTCGGCGGCGCGGGCCCGGACCGCATCTACGCCAGCCTGGGCGCCGACTTCGTGGACGCCGGCTCGGGCGACGACACGCTCTACGCCGACGGTGTGGGCATCACGCTGCTCGCGGGCGGCGGCGACGACATCGTGAGCGCGTCCGGCGGCGCGATCACGGTCGAGGGGGGCGGCGGGGACGACCGCATCGGGACCGGCGACGGCCGTGACCGCGTGTCAGGCGGGCCGGGCGAGGACTCGATCGCGACGGGCGCGGGCAACGACCGGATCGAGGCGCTCGACGGCCGCCGCGACCGGGTCAACTGCGGCCGCGGCAGGCGAGACGCGGTGACGAGCGACCCCTTCGACATCGTCACGGGCTGCGAGCAGCAGACACGCGCGGTCCCCTGATGGAGTAGAACCCCGGCCATGGCGGCCGACCGGCTCACGGTGGCGGTGACCGGACCCACCGGCGATCTGGGCATCGCAATCGTGAACGCGCTCGAGCGCTCGCGCGTGGTGAAGGGCATCGTCGGCATGGCGCGCCGCCCCTTCGACCCCGGCGAGCGCGGCTGGAAAAAGACGGAGTACCGCCAGGGCGACGTCACGGACACGAAGAGCGTGCGGGAGCTCGTGAAGGGCGCCGACGTCGTCGTGCACCTGGCCTTCGCGATCCTCGACGCGAGCGACAGGACGCGCGAGCTCAACGTCGAGGGCTCGCAGCGAGTCTTCGAGGAGGCCGCGAAGGCCGGCGCGAAGCGCATCTGCTACGCCTCGAGCGTCGCGGCGTACGGTTTCCACGACGACAACCCCGACTGGCTCACGGAGGAGATCCCGGCGCGCGGCTCGCCCGAGCACCCCTACTCGCACCAGAAGGCCGAGGTGGAGCGTGTGCTCGGCGAGGTGCTGCTCCGCCACGAGAACACGGTGGCCTACGCCTTCCGGCCCTGCGTCGTCGCCGGGCCCGAGGCCCGCACCATGCTCGAGGAGATCCCCTACTACCGGCTGGAGGAGGCGATGCCGGACGCCGTGGCGCGCCTGCTCGGCTCGCTCCCCATCCTGAAGCCGGTGATCCCCGACCCCGGGATCCGCTTCCAGCTCGTGCACGAGGACGACGTGGCGAGCGCATTCGCCGCGGCGGTGCGCGGTGTCGGGGAACCCGGCCCCTACAACCTCGCCGGCGGCGGCACGCTCACGATGTCGGACGTGGCCGACGCGCTCGGCTGGTACTCCGTGTCGGTACCGAAGCCGCTCGTGGACGCGACGGCCGAGATCGCCACGCGGCTGCCGCTGATGCCCGAGCAGGTCGCCTGGATCCACTCGGTGAAGAAGCCGGTCCTGATGAAGACGGCCAGGGCGAAGAAGCTGCTGCGCTGGCGGCCGAAGCACACGGCCAAGGCCACCCTCAAGGAGATGGCCGACGCTCAGAGGGCTGCGCGGTACAGCTCCGCGTAGTCCTCCTCCTCCATCTCGCGCGGGTTCAGCAGCGTGGTGCCGTCGCCCATCGCTCCCTCCACGAGCGCGGGGATGCCGTCCTCGGGCACGCCGACCTGAGACAGGCGCGTGGGCAGCCCGAGGCGGTCCACCAGCGACGTCACGTAGGCGGCCAGCGCCTCGCCGATCTCGGGCTCCGCGATGTCGAAGATCTCGCCGACGTCGCGGTAGCGGTCCGCGATGTCCTCCGTGCCCGCCGCGTTGTGGCGGATCACGTGCGGGAGGTTGATCGCGTTCGCCACACCATGCGGCACACCGAACTGCGCGCCGCACGGATGCGACATCGCGTGCACAGAGCCGAGCGCGATCGTGATCGCGAGGTTCGCCGCGATCAGCATGTTGCCGCGCGCCTCCTCGTCCTCCTCGCCGCGCTGCACCGCGCGCTCCAGGTTGTCCCGGATCATCCGCAGCGCGTGGAGCGAGCGGGCGTCCTGGTGGGCGCTCCAGTCGACCGAGACGTAGCCCTCGATCGCGTGGGTCATGGCGTCCATCCCGGTCGCGGCCGCGATCTTCGGAGGAAGTGTCTTGGTGGTGTCCGGGTCGAGGATCGCGAGCGCGGGGAAGAGCGGGAAGTCGGCTATCTCGATCTTGACGTTCTCGTCCGGGACCTTGATGACGGCCGCCATCGAGACCTCGCTGCCCGTCCCGGCGGTGGTCGGGATGCAGGCGAGCGGGGCGATGTCCTGCGGCCGGCCCATGCCGTCGTCGTCGCGCGGCATCAGGAAGAAGCCCTCCTGCTCGCGCGCGTCGCCGCCGTGGGTGAACACGGCGTCCGCGACCTTGGCCGTGTCCATCACCGACCCGCCGCCAACGGCCAGGAAGGAATCGGCGCCCGCCTCCTTGGCGGCGGCGGCGCACTGGTCGCACACGTGCGTCGAGGAGTCCTGGGGCACCTGGTCGAAGACGCCCGCGACCTCGAGTCCGCCGTCCCTGACGCCGGCCTCCACGCGCTCCACGAGGCCGGTGCCGCGGATCACCTCGTCGGTCACGACGAAGACGCGCCGGGCGCCCTCCTTCTGGAACTCGAAGCCGGTCGAGCTGAGCAGGTCGCGCCCCGTGATGACCCGGGTCGTGCCGGCGTACTGGTAGAAGTCCTTGAACCCGCGCAGCGGCGTCGGGTCCAGCGCTGAGCCTGCCTCCATCAGGCAGCCTCGAGCAGGTCCTCGCGGCCGTCCTGCTCGAGAAGCGCGCGGTAGCGCGGGAAGATCGGCTTCGTCAGCGGCACGAGCTTCAGGATCTTGGCCACCGGGCCCTTCGCCTTCATCTGCCCGCGGGCGAGCGCGACGGTGACGTTGACCTTGCCGAGCCAGAAGCGGTGAGCCGTGTCGGCCTCCATCGTCATGACGACCTCGGGCTCCATGGTGGTCTCCCCGCAATCCACCTGACCGTCCTCGCCCTCCATGAGCCGGACGGTGATCTGGGACTCCGGCTCGCGGTACTGGTACTGGACGATGGTGTTCGCCTTGCGGAACTTCGGAGCGAGCTCCTCGTCCTCGGCGAGCTGCTCGAACAGCTTGCCGATGTATGCGTAGACCTCGTCCGCGTCTTTGAAGTAAGCCACGGGCGGGAGTCTATGCCCGCGCACGCACGAGCAGCGTCTGTGCGGCACGTCCGATCCGCCCGCGCTCGTCCCACAGGGCGGTGTCCGTCATGCCCAGGCCGTCGACGTGCGTCACCGAGTCCAGGCACACCCACTCGCCCTCCGGGGGACGCAGCACGTGAACGGTGAGGTCGGTGTTGATGAAGATGTAGTCGGCCCAGTCGAGCGGCGCGCTCACGCCGTTGCCGCCGTCGGCCGCCAGGAGCACGCGCTGGAGCGGCGAGACCGGCTCGCCCTCAACGAGCTCCACGCGCGGGCGCATCCAGACGGTCGCCGGGCCGGGCTCGAGGAACCTGCCGCGAGCGAACACGATCTCCATGGCGGTATGCCAGCCCACGCGTTCCCCCGTCGGGAAGAACTCGAGCGCCTCCGCGTGCTCGCGGCCGGGCGGGGGCTCGTCCTGCTCCCAGTCGGCCGTCACCTCGCCCACGGCGAGCCGCCACCCGCGAGCGCGCATGACTTCGCCGCCGGAACCTTCCAGGGAGGCCTCGATCAGCTCGACGCTGCGCCCCGGCCTGGCCACGCGCGCGCTCACCCGGAGCGGCTCGATCGGGACCGGGGCGAGGATCTCGACCGTGACCCGCCCGATCCGAGCGCCCTCGCGCGGCTCGCACTGCTCGATGGCCCGGGCAAGCAGGGCGGACGGCGGGCCCGCGTGCTGGGAGCTCGGGTCCCAGGGACCACGGGTCAGCTCGCTTGACACGGCCCGGTCGCCGTCGAGCGCGTAGAACGCGTCGGTCACGGGCGGGCACGCTATAGCGTGCCGTGCTCCATGCAAGCTGTGACATTCCAGGCGCCCGGCGAGGTCCGGGTGGAGGAGCGGCCCGGAGCCCGAGCTGATCGAGCGCGACGACGCGATCGTGCGCGTCGAGGCCACCGGCGTGTGCGGCTCCGACCTGCACATCTACCACGGGCGCGTCTCGATGGAGGAGGGGTTCATCCTCGGCCACGAGTTCGTCGGGACGGTCGTCTCGGCGGGGGAAGGCGTCACCCAGGTCGGCGAGGGCGACCGCGTGCTCGGCTGCTACTGCTCGGCGTGCGGCAACTGCTTCTTCTGCCGCCGCGGCGACTTCCACAAGTGCGACGAGGGCCGCGTCTTCGGGCACGGCAAGACGCTCGGCTCGCTCCAGGGCGCGCAGGCCGAGCAGGTGCTCGTGCCGCACGCGGACCTCACCCTGCGCCGCGTGCCGGAGGGGATGTCCGACGACATCGCGCTGTTCGCCGGCGACGTGATGGGCACCGGCTGGCACGCCGTGGACCAGGCCGAGATCCGGCCCGGCGACACCGCCGCGGTGCTCGGCCTCGGGCCGGTCGGGCTGTGCGCGGTCCAGGCGGCGAAGGCGGCCGGAGCGGCGAAGGTGATCGCGATCGACACGGTCGCGGACCGGCTCGCGCTCGCCGAATCGTTCGGCGCCGAGGCGGTGCACCTCATCGAGGACGACCCGCGCGCGGCCGTCAAGGCCGCCACGGAGGGACGCGGCGTCGACGCCGCGATCGACGCCGTGGGCCACCCGGACGCGCTCGAGCTGGCCTGCCGGGTCGTGCGCAAGGCCGGCACGGTCTCCGCGATCGGCGTCTATGCGGAGCGCATCGAGGTGCACATGGGCATCGTCTGGATCAAGGCGCTCACGATCAAGACGGGACACGCGAACGTGATCGGCCACGTGGACCGCGTGCTCTCGATGCTCGAAGCCGGGGTGCTCGACCCCGGCCCGCTCGTGACGCACCACATGAAGCTCGAGGACGCCGCCGACGCGTACGCGGTCTACGACCGCCGCGAGGCGCTCAAGATCGTGATGAAGCCGTGAACATCGAGCAGGGGACGGCCGCCCTCCTGACGCGCCGACGCGAGATCCTGGCCCAGGGCGCGGAGCCGATCGGCTGGAAGATCGGGTTCAACGTACCGGCCACCCAGCGCAAGCTCGGCATCGAGGGCCCGCTCGCCGGCTTCCTCACCACCGACAGCCTCGTGGAGGATGACTGGGACGAGTACCCGGTGATCGTCGAGAGCGAGGTGGCGCTCGAGGTCGGCGCCGACGGGCGCTCAATCGCCGCCCTCTTCCCTGCGCTAGAGATCGCCGACGAGCCCGACCTCGACATGGAGGTCGAGCAGATCCTCGCGGGCAACATCTTCCACCGCGCCGTGGCCTTCGGGCCCCGGGTGGAGACGCGGGAGCCCGGTGCGGCGCGCATCCTCGTGAACGGCGACGAGCAGCACACGGTGCCGGCCGAGGAGACCGGCGAGCGGCTCGAGGCGATGGTCGAGGCGGTGGCGCGCCGGCTGGCCGACGCCGGCGAGGAATTGCGCGCGGGCGAGCGGATCATCACCGGGATCATCGCCCCGCCCCACCAGGCCGAGCCGGGCGACGTCGTGCGGCTCGAGCTCGAGGCACTGGGGGGCGTGGAGCTGCGCTTCTCGTAGCATCAGGCGGCATGAGCACTGCCGCCACGCTGCCCGACGCCCTCTCCGATACCGCCCGCTCCTTCGCCGCGGGCCCGCACCGCTTCGTCATAGGCGGGGAGCGGCCCGAGGCGGCCGACGGGCGCACGTTCGAGACGCTCGATCCCTCCACCGGCCGGGCCATCGCCGACGTGCCCCACGCGGGCAGCGAGGACGTGGATCGCGCGGTGCGCGCCGCGCGCGAGGCGTTCGAGGACGGCCGCTGGAGCCGGATCGCGGCCGCGGAGCGCACCAAGGCGATCCTGGCCTTCGCGGACGCGGTCGAGGAGCACGCAGACGAGCTCGCGGAGCTCGAGTCGCTCGACAACGGCAAGCCGGTGAAGATGGCGCGGCGCGTGGACGTGCCGCTCACCGCCGCGCACCTGCGCTACTTCGCGGGCTGGCCCACCCGCATCAGCGGCGAGGTGCTGCCGGTGGCGCAGCCGAACATGCACTGCTACACGCGCAAGGAGCCCGTCGGGGTGGCGGGTCAGATCATTCCGTGGAACTTCCCGCTGCTGATGGCCGCGTGGAAGGTGGCCCCGGCGCTGGCCGCCGGCTGCACGATCGTGCTGAAGCCGGCCGAGCAGACGCCTTTGACCGCGCTCCGGTTCGGAGAACTGGCGCTGGAAGCGGGGCTCCCCGAGGGTGTGCTCAACGTCATCACGGGCGACGGCGAGACCGGTGCCGCGCTCGTGGACCATCCTGGCGTGGACAAGATCGCGTTCACCGGGTCGACCGCGGTGGGACGTGAGATCGGCGCCAAGGCGGGACGGGCATTGAAGCGGGTGACTCTGGAGCTTGGTGGGAAGTCGCCCAACATCATCCTGCCGGACGCGGACCTCGACGCCGCGGTGAAGGGCGCCTACCAGGCGATCTACTACAACACCGGCCAGGCCTGCAACGCCGGCTCGCGGCTGTTCGTGCACAAGGACCAGTACGACGACGTCCTGTCCGGGCTCGCCGAGGCGGCGGGCAAGGCGCGGCTCGGCCCGGGCCTGGACGAGGGCACCCAGATGGGACCGCTGATCTCCGCCGAGCAGGAGGAGCGCGTGCGCGGCTACATCGAGTCCGGCAAGTCCGAGGGCGCCGAGCTGGTGACGGGCGGGAATGCTCGTGACGGCGAGGGCTACTTCGTGGAGCCCACGCTCTTCAGCGCGACGGACGACTCGTTGACCATCGCCCGCGAGGAGATCTTCGGTCCCGTGCTGGTGGCGCTGCCGTACGACAGCATCGAGGAGGTCGCCCGGCGGGCGAACGACACCGAGTACGGGCTGGCCGCCGGGGTGTGGACGCGCGACATCGCGGCGGCGCACAAGCTGGCGGCGCTGCTGCGAGCCGGCGACATCTGGATCAACACCTGGAGCGCCGGCGACCCGGCCGCGCCGTTCGGCGGCTTCAAGGCGTCCGGGGTCGGCCGCGAGCACGGCCGCGAGGGGCTCGAGGCCTACCTGGAGAACAAGACCGTCTGGGTGAACCTCGGGTCGTAGGGGGGCGCCGGGACGAACTACCCGGCATGGGTGGGGCGTCTTTCGTTGCGAAATGGAAACGGAAAGCGCCCAACCCCTGTCGTTCGCCGGAGTTACCGCCGCCCAATGCGGTAGACGGGCCCGCCCAGGGACACCGCGTATACCCGCCCCCGCCCGTCCTCGCCGAACGAGACGAGGCTGTTCACGCTGAGGCCCGTGCGCCGCGAGCTCGTCGCGGGGCGGCGCAGGTGTGAGAGGCGCAGCGTGCCGTCGCAGTAGTCGGCGTACACGTAGCGGCCCGTCCACCCGCGGCCGAGCGAGCGGTCGCGGATCACGTAGCCGCCGGTGATCGAGCAGTAGCCGGAGCCGTGCGAGTGCTGGAGCACCGGGTTCACGTGGCCCGGAGCCGAGCCGGACTCGTAGCGGTTGCGGCCCTCGAAGGCGTCCCAGCCGAAGTTGTAGCCCCCGCGTGGGGCGCGGCCACCCGAGCGGCCCGGCACGAAGTCGATCTCCTCGATCTCGTCCTGTCCCACGTCGCCGATGGTCAGGTGGCCGCGGCGGCGGTCGAACGAGAAGCGGTACGGGTTGCGGAGCCCGTAGGCGTAGATCTCCGGCAGCGCGCCCGAGCGGCCGCGGAAGGGGTTGTCGTCCGGGATCGAGTAGCCGCCGTTCGGCCCCGGGCGGATGCGGATCATCTTGCCGAGCATGCGGCCCAGGTTCTGGGCGTTCTCGTCCGGGTCGCCGCCCGAGCCGCCGTCGCCGAAGCCGGCGAAGAGCGTCCCGTCGGGCGCCGTCTGGAGCTGGCCGCCCTTGTGGTTGAAGCGGTGGTGCGCCACGCGGATGACCGAGCGGCGCGATCCGGGATCGGCGCGGTTGCGGTCGCCGGCCGAGGCCCGGAACTGGTCGATCTGGATGAAGCCCTGCCGGTCCGTGTAGTAGACCCAGAAGCGCCGCGAGCTCGAGTAGTCGTTCGCGAACGCCATCGACAGGAGGCCGCTCTCGCCGCCGGTCGTGACGCGGTCCGAGATGTCGAGGAAGGGCCTGCCGAGCACCCGCCCGCCCTGCACGATCCGGATCGTGCCGGACCGCTCGACGACGAACCGGCGCCTGTCGCCGCGCGGAGCGGTGAGGTAGGTCGGCGAATCGAAGCTGCCGAGGCGCAGCAGCCGCACCCGCCTGCCCTGTGACGGCTCGGCCGGCTGCGCGGCCTGCTCGTCGGGCGGCTCGGCGGCCGGCTTCGTGGCCATCGTCTGCTCGGCGTCGCCCTCGCTACAGCCCGCGAACGCGGCGAGCAGCCCGAGTACGAGGTATCGGCGAACCCTCACGCCGCCTCAGTATGGCAACGCTATCCTCCAGGCCCGGTCGGGCTGTAGCGCAGCCTGGTAGCGCGCTCCGTTCGGGTCGGAGAGGTCGCTGGTTCAAATCCAGTCAGCCCGATTTCGCGATCATCCCCGCACCGCTTCGGGGCGGTGCGGGGCACTTGCGGCGCACCGCGCCATGCCAGAGACTTCTGAGGTCCCGTGACCACCTCTGAAGCGCCCTGGAGCCGCCGGCTGAAGCTGTTCGTCTTCGGCGCGCTGGTCGTCGCGGCGGCCCTGACCGGGATCGGCGTTCTGTTTGCCGACGACCAGCACAAGGTTGCGCTTGCGGCCGCCACAGCCGGGATACAGCTCGGAGCCATCACGGTCATCGGCGCGGTCGTTACACAGGCTCTCAGGGACTACAACGACGCGCGCGAGGACCAGCGCCGGCTCAACGAGTACCGCATGACGGTCTTCCGCGACACGGTCGACGCGTACAACAGCGTGAAGACCGTTCGCAGAACGCTGAGGGCCCTGGGATTGGCGGTACAGAGCGACGACCCCCTGAGCCCCGAGCAGGTCATCGACTTCAACGCCCAGATGAGCGCGCTCAACGAGGCGGAGCTGTCGTTCGAGAAGATCGAACGCGAGGTCGGCGCGCAGAAGCAGACATTCGCAAGCGCGTGGGCCCACATCCAAGACGTCAAGGACTGCCAGACGTACCTGCGGGGGGTCCTCGACGTGTGGGAAACCGGCGCCCTCCTCACCACCAGGCGCGACAAAGGTCAAAAGGAGTCGCTCGGGTCGCTGAAGACCTTCCTCGCGAAGCGAAGCGAGGTGCCGGAGGGCGAGGTCTTCTGGACGTCCATCCGCGAGTTCGAGCAGGCGATCAGAGCCGATCTGATCAGCCCGCGCGTGTGACGCTTGCTTCGCTTGTCCGTAACAGTCATGGATCATGATGTGGGGCGTGATGAAGCGTGGACTCGCGGTGCTCGCGGTGGTGGGAGCCTCCGTCGCGGTCTGGGCCGATGTCGCCGCGGCGTGCTCGTGCGCGGACGTTGACGAGCGCGACCGGCTCGAAGCCGGCGAGAAGGCCATCATCGGGCGCGTCCTCGAGGAGCGTGCGCTCGACGACGAGGGGCGGGAGTTCGCCTACCGCATCCGGGTCGAGCGGAGCGTCGGCTTCCGGCTGTCGGGCGAGATCGAGCTCAGGCTGCTGGACTTCGGGGCGTGCGGCGCTCCCTACGTGGGCCGCCGCGAGGGCATCTTCATTCTGCGGCGCGCCGGGGGGTGGCGCAGCTACGGCTGCAGCATCGTCCGGGGCTCCGCGATGGCCCGGGCGCTGCGGCCCTATCGCCGGCCTGTCGGCTCCGGACGCGTGGCCCTGCTCGCCGGCGGGAGCTTCGGGGACGCCCGGCTGATGGCCCTCGACGCCCGCGGGCGGGTGCTGGGCTACGGCTTCGGCGAGGGCGAGACGCGCGCCATCTCGGTCTGCCCGGGCGCCACCCGCTCGGCCGAGCTGGTCCTGCGCCGGCGCGGGCTCAGCGTGGCGGTGCGCGACCTGCGCACGCTGGAGGTGATCCGCTCGGCCCCGCTGCCGAGCGACTCGTGGCGGTTCGACCCCGGCCTGGGAACCCCGCTCCACTGTGCCGATGCCGATGGCACGTCGCATGTCGGGATGGCCGACTACATCCGCCGCACGCAGTTCGACCGCATGAAGATCTTCCGCGTTGACGCCGCCGGAGTTCACCGCGTCGCGACCCTCGAGGGGAGCAACGCCGCGCTGGGGCCGGGAGCCGCCTACGTCGGCCGCTACGGTGGCTCGGGGGCGATCGTCGCGGTCGATCTAGTGACCGGTGCGACGAGGCGCGTGGCGCCAGCGCGCGGCCCCAACACGCTCGCCCTGAGCCCGGACGGCACGCGCCTCGCCTTCTGGGACTCGGAGCGGCTGCGCGTGGTCGACGTGGCCACCGGGGAGGAGCGCTCCCGGAAGATCGGCTACGGCCAGGCGATCAAGTGGCTCGACGCGGAGCGCCTGCTGTTCCGCAAGGCCGGCACGGCATTCGTCTTCGACACCGGCCTCCGGCGCCTGCGCCGCTACCGGTTCGTGCGCATGTACGGCCAGGCCCACGTGGCGGGCCGGCTGTACGGGAGCTCGCGCTACCGGCTGCGGGCGCTGGACCTCGAGACCGGCCGCAGGCTGGGCGTCGCGTCGCTCACGGACCGCGGCATCATCGACCTCGCCGGCGTTGCGGAGCAGCCGTTGATCGAGCCCGGCAGGCGGCGGCCGGCGAGCCTGGCGGCTACGCGGGGCTCATCTTCATCCGAACGGTGCTCCCGGATTCGGATGAGCGGACCTGAACGAGGTCGCAGACCAGGTTGACGAGCCAGATGCCGTGACCGCCGACCTGGCCGACCACGGGCTCCTCGCGGCCTATCAGCGGCTGCTCGATGTGGCCGCCGTCGCGCACCTCGCAGACGAGGCCGTCGGGCTCGTCCCAGATCCGGAGCGTGCCGTCCTGCTCCGCATGGTGGAGGCTGTTCGAGAGCACCTCGTTCACGGCGAGCGCGAGGTCGTCGGCTCGCGCGCCCAGCCCGGCTGAGTGAGCACGCCGGCGCACGGCGTCGCGCGCCGTGCGCAGGTCGTTGACCCCCACGCGGAGCTCCTCGCTGCCGTCGGGCGGCTCCGGCAGCGGCGCGGAGAACCTGGTCGCCACCTTCTCGATGCCGCAGTAGTCGCCGCACGGCTCCGGTGGGCCCGCCAGCGCGACGATCGGGTGGCTGCGCCGTGCCTCCGCGATCACGTCGTCGGGCAGCGCGGCGGTGTCGTAGGGGCAGATCAGGCGAAACGAGTCCGCCGCCGCGAACGCCAGGTTGATCAGCGACTCGTGCAGCTGGCACTCGTCCAGCTCGTCCGGCCTGCGGTCGGCCCAGATCGGCTCGCCGATCCCGCGCATCCCACCGCCATCGTCCCCGGCATGGTCGGCCACGAAGCGGCTCCACGCCGGAATGATGCGAGCCGGATTGCGCCCGATCACCTCCATGTCGGCGAAGTGCACGTCGGCGGCGCGCTCGCCCAGCGCCTGCCGGAGCAGCTCGAGCTTCCTGGAGCCCACCATCACGAGCACCGGCTCGTCGCGCTCGAGGCCCTCATCCACGAACGCGCGGCAACGGGCCACGAACTGGTCGTCACCCGCGTAGAAAAGGGCTTCGTGTTGGAAGGTGGCGGCAGTCATCGCGGAGCCCATACAGCGCCCTTACCCGGCCACGGCGTTGTAGTACCTCACCGCAAGACCGGTCAGGAGTGTCTCAAAGCAGGACTCCAGAGTCATCTCGTGCGCCTCCGCGTAGGAACGGAGGCCGGCCGCCGCTATCGCGTCGGATTCGGCGATCACCTGGTCCACGAGGTCCGGATGCTGGTCGCAGAAGTAGGCCCCCATCGAATAGAGGCTCGTCTCCATGAGGGACGCGAGGAAGGGGTCGTCGCCGACCGTGCGCTTCGGCGCCACGCGGGCAGGTTACCCGCCGGGGTGGCTAGGGCAGGACGTCCGGCAGCTCGCCCGTGACGCTGTCCACGTCGGGCAGCTGCACCGGCGGCACCTGTACTGGCGGCAGCTCCGGAGCCACCCTGGGCAGCTCCGGCATCCCCAGCTCGAGCTCGGTCGCCGGCGGGGACGGCGGCTGGGCGTCGGGCAGCGAGGGCACGGACTTCGTGGGGTCGCCCGGGTCGGCCGGGATCGAGCCGCCAGCCGGGATCGACCCGCCGGCGGGGTCGTTCGGCTCGCCGGTCAGCGTGTCGGAGGATCCGTTCGAACCGCCGGCGCGACCCCCTGCCGGGCCGGATTCTCCCCGCTCGGACGCCCGGCGCGCTCCGGCGCGCTCCCCGTCCGCTGCGGTCCCGGCTGTGCCGCGCTGCGATTCCCCTCTCTCCGTCGCGGAGTGCTCCGCCGCGTGACGGTCCTCCCCGGCCGTCGCGCGCTCCCCCGATAGCGCTCCGCGTTCGAGCGCCACTCCCCCCGCTCCCACCAGCGCCGCCGCGGCCACGATGGCCACGGCGCGTTCCGCCAGCGGAGCTGCGTTCGCGCCCGTCGAAAACAGTGCAAGGATGCCGCCGCCGTCGTCGCCCGAGCGGCGGAAGAGCCACGGGAGCGGCAGCAGCGCCGCGGCCTTCTGCCGCAGCGCGCCCAGCGTCGTGAGCGGCTCGACGCCCTGCTCGCGGGCCTGCCTGAGGCACGACGGGCAGCGCTTGGCGTGGCGGGCGAGCCGGTGCTCCTCGGCGCCGCGCTGGGTGCCCGCGGCCATGCGCGCGATCGTGGCCCTCATCGCCTCGCAGCGGCGTCCCTCGGAGAGCTCCGTGTACTCGCTCTCCAGCCGGCGGCGCGCGCGGAACAGCGCGCTCTCGACGGCGGGCCGCGTCAGGTCGAGCTTCTGGCCGATCTCGCGGTAGGACATGCCCTCGAGCTCGCGCATGACGAGCACGCGCGTGTGGACGTCGGAGAGCTCGTCGAACGCTCCCTGGAGGTGGGTCATGCGCTCCTTCGTGACGAGCGCCGCGTCGGGACCGCCCTCGAGCCCGACGAGCCGGTGGCGGTCGGATGCGCGGAGCCCGTCGTCGGCATCCATGGACACCTCGACCGTGTGGCTCGTGCGCCTGTAGGCGTCGATCGCCGCGTTGCGGGCGATCTGGAAGATCCAGGGCTTGAAGTTGATCTCCGCGTCGGTGGCGCGCATCCGGCGCAGCGCCGACATGAAGGCCTCCTGGGCCACGTCCTCGCAGCGGGCCTCGTCGCGCATCATCCGGCACACGAATGACGAGATTCGCGCGAAGTAGCGCTGGTACAGCTCCTCGAACGCGGCATCGTCCCCGGCGCGAACCGCGGCTACGAGGTCGGCGTCAGCGGCCTCAGTACCTGCTGTGGCGATCAAATGAGCATCCCTGCGAGGGGTAGTACTACGTCCCGCGAATCTACCCGGATTGCGGCGATTCTAAATATCGTCTGGCACAAATGGCGCAGTTGCTAGAGCTGATCGGGTACCTGGACGAATTGCTCTCTCCCGGCGACTTCGACGACTACGGCCCCAACGGGCTGCAGGTGCCGGGACGGGAGAGGGTAGACGTGATCGCCACAGGCGTCTCGGCGCACCGCGAGCTGTTCGAGGGAGCCGCGGAGGCCGGCGCCCAGCTCGTGATCGCCCATCACGGGCTCTTCTGGGACTTTCACCCGCGCTCGCTGTCGCCCACGATGAAGGAGCGGCTGCGGCTCCTCTTCGACAACGACATCGCGCTGGCGAGCTACCACCTGCCGCTCGACGCGCACCCCGAGGTGGGCAACAACGCCCTGATCTGCGCGGCGCTCGGGCTGGAGCGATCCGAGCCGTTCGGCGAGCACCGCGGGCGCAGCGTCGGCTTCGTGGGGCGCTCGGCGGGCGGCGTCCCGTTCGACGAGCTGCGCGCCCGCTGCGCGGAGGTGTTCGGGCAGGAGCCGTTCACCTGGGCCAGCGGACCGGACCTGGTGCGCAGCGTGGGCGTGGTCTCGGGAGCGGCGGCGTCGAGCTTCGGCGAGGCGATCGCGCTCGGGCTCGACGCGTTCCTCACCGGCGAGCCCGCCGAGCACGTGATGGCTGACGCGCGCGAGAGCGGCACGCACTTCATCGCCGCGGGCCACTACGCCACGGAGACCTTCGGGGTGCGCCGGCTCGGAGAGCTCCTGGCCGCCGAGTTCGGAGTCGAGCACCGCTTCGTGGCCGCTCCGAATCCCATTTAGGTCCGCAGTTTGCGGCAATTCGGTTGCGCCGACCGGCACAGGCGGTACCCTCAGGTTAAGGCTGTGCAAAGCGACGAGGAGGATGTAAGTACATGGCGATCCACCTGACGCCCACCGAGCTCGGCCGCGAGGCTGGCATGCACCGCAGAGAGGTAATCTCACGGTGTATGGAGATGGGCGTTCCGATCTTCCAGGGACGGATCGACAAGACGCTGTTCCTCTCGAGCCTCAAGGAGGCAAACCAGAAGCGCGAGCTCGCCAAGGCGTAGCTCCGGGAGTCAGCCGTAGGGCAAGCACCGGGCGGTGCCCGGTGCGCAGCTAGGTCTTTAGACTCCCGCGCATGGAAGCTGTCACTGCCGGTGCTACCGGCGCACAGGGCACCGGCTCGAAGACCATCGCGGACCTGCTGCCGCTCGCCGTCAAGAAGTACGGCGACAAGGCGGCGCAGCGCTACAAGGTCGGCGAGGAATGGCTCGACAGCTCGTACAGCGAGCTGGGCGAGGTCGTCAGGGAGGTCGCGCTCGGCCTCGTCGACCTGGGCATCGAGCCGGGCGACAAGGTCTCGATCCTCGCCCACACCCGCCCCGAGTGGACGCACGCCTGCTTCGGCATCCTCACCGCCGGCGGCACGCTGGTCACGATCTACCAGACGAACTCGCCCGAGGAGTGCCAGTACGTGCTCGAGCACTCGGACTCGCGCGCGATCTTCGCGGAGGACGGCGACCAGCTCGCCAAGGTCCGGGAGGTCGAGGACCGCTGCCCCGAGCTTCGGCACGTCATCGTCATGGACGCGGACGGCGTGGAGCTCGGCGACGCGCTCTCGCTGGACCAGCTGCGCGAGCGCGGCCGCAGCCGCGACGAGTCCGAGTGGGAGGCGCGCTACCAGGCGGTCACGCCGGAGGACGTCTGCCTCTACATCTACACGTCGGGCACCACCGGGCCGCCCAAGGGCTGCCTGCTCTCGCACGCGAACTACCGCGCGATCACCGACGCCGTGGTCGACCAGAGCCCGCTCGTCGAGGGCGACTCCTCGTACCTCTTCCTGCCGCTCGCCCACGCGTTCGCGATCCTCATCCAGTTCGCGACCTTCGAGCTCGGCGCGGCGCTGGCCTACTGGTCGCGCGACCCGAAGATGATCATCGCGGACATCACGCAGGTGAACCCGAGCTTCTTCCCCTCGGTGCCGCGGATGTTCGAGAAGATCTACACGCTCGCGACCTCGCAGATCGAGGACAAGGAGGGCCTCGCGAAGGCCGTCCAGGTCGGCGTGAAGGTACGGATGATGCGCGAGGCGGGCCAGGACGTCCCGGAGGAGCTCCAGGCGGCGTTCGACCAGGCCGAGGAGAAGCTCTTCAAGAACGTGCGCGGCCTGTTCGGCACGAACATGCGCGAGTGCGTCACCGGCGCCGCTCCGATCGCCTCCGACATCCTCGAGTTCTTCTACGCGTCGGGTGTGCCCGTGATGGAGGGCTACGGGATGACCGAGACCTCCACGAGCGCGACCGTCAACCGGCCCGAGGGGAACAACTTCCGCTTCGGCTCGGTGGGCAAGCCGCAGAAGGACGTGGAGGTCCGGATCGGCGACGACGGCGAGATCCTCATCAAGGGCCCGAACATCTTCCTGGGCTACTACAAGAACGAGGCCGCCACGAAGGAGACGCTCGAGGACGGCTGGCTCCACACCGGCGACCTCGGGCGGCTCGACGAGGACGGCTTCCTCTACATCACGGGCCGCAAGAAGGACATCATCATCACCGCGGGCGGCAAGAACATCACGCCGGCCAACCTCGAGAACGGCCTCAAGCAGAACCGCTGGATCTCGCAGGCGGTCGTGATCGGCGACCGGCGGCCCTACCTGATCGCGCTGATCACGCTCGACCCCGAGGAGGCGCCGGCACTTGCGGAGCAGCTCGGTCTCGAGGACGCGTCCCTGCCCGCGCTGTCACAGGACGAGGCGGTGCGGGCCGAGGTCCAGAAGGCGATCGACGAGGTGAACTCGCACGTCGGGCCGGTCGAGCAGATCAAGCGCTTCGAGATCCTCGACCACGACCTGTCCCAGGAGACGGGCGAGCTGACGCCGACGCTGAAGGTGAAGCGGAACGTCGTTCACGAGAAGTTCGCGGGCGTGGTGGACGGCGTCTACGACGCACCGCGCTAGCTAGCCTCTCGCGGGTTGGCCAGCAACGACCCGACCGATACCGGCGGCCTGTTCATCGGCCGCCGTCCCGGCACCGCGCCGGTTCGCTACCGCGAGGTCGAGCCGACCTCGGAGCGGCGGCGCCGCGCTGACGGCCTCCTGGCGCACGGGCTGCTCGCCGTGGAGCTCGTTCTGTGCCTGTCCCTGTTCGGGCCGCAGCCGCTCGCCTGGTTCTGGATCGGCTCCCAGGTCGACTACCAGACCGGCTACGTCACCGCCGGCATCGGCACGATCATGATCGGCTGCCTCGCGTCGCTGATGCTCACGATGGCGCTCGCGAAGCATGTCGACCACGCGTGGAAGCTCGTACGGCGGGCCGCCGGCCACCGGCAGGAGCGCGGCGCCCTGGAGCGCATCTTCGCCACGAGCGTCGGTGTGGCCCTCGTGCTCTTCACGGTGTGGTTCCTCGTGATCGAGGGGCCGGGTCCGTCGCTAGCTCCCGGCGCCTAGCGTGGCCGGCGTGGGCTTCCGGGACTACTACAGGCAGTTCGACGACATCGACGAGGCGAAGCTCAACCTGGAGCGGCGCGAGCGAAGGCGGCGGGAGAAGCAGGCCGCCCTCGAGCGCGTCCCGGACGTGGACCTGTCCGGCACCGAGTGGCCCGACCTGCCCCACTCCGAGATCGTGAACGCCGCGATCGCGCGCGCCCGCGGGCGCGTGAACGGCTACCCGGATCGGCACGCCACCCCCGCCCGCCGCCTGCTCGCCGAGCGCCACGGGCTCTCGCCCGACCAGATAGCGCTGGGCAACGGCGCCGCCGAGCTGCTCCACTCCGCCGCGCTCGCGCTGCTGTCGCCCCGCGACGAGCTCCTGATGCCGTGGCCGTCGTATCCGCTCTATCCACTGATGGCGGTGCACGCCGGGGCGACGCCCGTGCCGGTCGAGGAGCAGCCGGTCTCCGCCGCGGTCAGCGAGCGGACGAAGGCGGTGGTCATCTGCAACCCGAACGACCCGACCGGGACCTACACCAGCTCAGAGGAGCTCGGGACGCTGCTGTCGGCTCTGCCGGACGACGTCTACGTCCTGCTGGACGAGGCCCTCGTCCACTTCCAGGACGCCGAGGACGTGGACGCCTGCCTGCGCCTGGTCGAGGCCTTCCCCCGGCTGCTCGTGGTGCGCACGTTCTCGAAGATCTACGGCCTCTCGGGGCTACGGGTGGGCTACGCGGTCTCGTCCGACCCGCGGCTGCTGGCCGCCGCGGCGCCGGTGCTCGGCATCAACGCCCTGAGCCAGGCGGCCGTCGAGTACGCGCTCCGCAGCGGCGACGCCGAGATCGAGCGGCGCCGCCAGGCCGTCGCGCGCGAGCGCACGGTCCTGACGGACCAGCTGCGCGAGCTCGGCGTCGACGTCACCGACAGCCAGGCCAACTTCCTCTGGATCCGCGTCCGCGACCTGAGCGGCGACCAGCTCGCGAACGCGCTGCGCAAGCAGGGCGTCATCGTGGCGCCGGGAGGCCCGCTGGGTGAGGACCACCACATCCGTGCGGCGGTCCGCAACCAGCAGGCCTCCACCCGCCTGCTGCACGCGGTGCGGAACCTGTCCTAGACCCCCGCGGGGGTGGGCTGGGACCCCTCGGGGACAGGTGGCGCAGGAGGCGTGGGCGCCTCGTCGCGCTCCGCGCCGATCCGCGGCAGCCACTCAAGCCAGCTCGGCAGATACCAGTTCCAGTCGCCGAGCACCTTCATCGTCGCGGGCAGCAGTACGCCGCGGATGATCGTCGCGTCGATCAGGACAGCGGCGGCAAGCCCAAGCCCGAGCTCCTTGAAGTCGATGAAGCTCAGCGTTACGAACACGAGGAACACGCCGACCATGACGGCCGCCGCGCTTGTGACCGTCCCGGCGGTGTTCGAGATCCCCTGCTTCACGGCCTCGTCGTTGGACATGCCCCGGTCGTAGAGCTCCTTGACCCTGGACAGGATGAACACGTGGTAGTCCATCGACAGCCCGAACAGGACCACGAACAGGAACAGCGGCAGCCAGTTCGTAACTCCGCCGTTCGAGGTGAAGCCGAGCAGCGACTCGAGGTTGCCGTTCTGGAAGACCAGCACCAGCACGCCGTACGCCGCGCCGACCGACAGCAGGTTCAACAGGATCGCCTTGATCGGGATCACGATCGATCGGAACGTCACCAGCATCAGCAGGAACGCGAGGCCGAAGACGAAGGCGAAGATCAGCGGCAGCCTGCTGCCCAGGTTGCTGCTGAAGTCAGCCGAGCTCGCGGCGTCGCCGCTGACGTTGACGCTCGCCCCCTCGACCGCGCCCACGGTCGCGGGCACTATCTCGTCGCGAAGCTCGTTGAGCGCGTCGACCGATGCCTCGTCGGTCCCGCTGCCCACCGTCGGGACGTTGATCTGGGCGACCGTCCCGTCCTCGCTCTCGATGAGCTCCGTGCCGGGCCGGAACAGGCCGGAGTCGGACGCGTTCACCCGATCCGTGAGCTCCGCGATCGCCGAGTTTGGGGCGCGGGGCTGTGACGTCGTCGACCTCCACCACGACGATCGCGGTCACGCCCTCGGCCGGGAAGACCTTCTTCACCTCGTTGTAGGTCTGGATCACCGGGAGATCCCCGGGCAGCGCGTCGATGTCGGCCGTGACGACCTTCATGCCCAGCGCAGGGATCGCCAGGGCCACCAAGAGGCCGCCCGCGAGAACGATCGCCAGGGCGGGGCGTCGCATGACGCGGTCCGTCACCGCCGACCAGAACCGCGACTGGCCCGCTGGGCGACGGTTCCGGCCGAGGAATGGGAGACGGCCCTTCTCAACGCGGTCTCCGAGCCAGCTCAACATCGCGGGAAGCACCGTGAGCGACGCGAACACGGCGATCGCCACCACCAGGATCGTGCCTTCCGCGAACGAGATGAACGCCTTGTCGCCACTGATCAGCATGCCGGCCATCGCGACGATCACCGTCGCGCCGGAGATGAGCACGGCCCGCCCGGAGGTCGCGGCCGCGGCCTCGAGGGCGGCGGACTCGCTCCGTCCCGCGGCGCGCTCCTCGCGCTCTCGCCGCAGATAGAAGAGCGAGTAGTCGACGCCCACCGCCAGCCCGATCAGCAGGATGACCGCCGGGAGATTGGCGTCCACGGGCAGGATGCCGCTCGGAAGCGCGATCAGGCCCATCGCCGCCAACACCGACGTGAGCCCGATCAGCAGCGGCACGGTCGCCGCGACCAGCGTTCCGAAGGTGATCATGAGAATGATCAGCGTGATCGGCAGCGACAGCATCCCGGCGCTCTTGAGGTCGTCGCTGATCGTCTTGTTGACCGCCTTGTTGGCGCTAACGCCGCCGAACTGCTCGACGGTCACGTCGGGGTGCTGCCTCTGAATCGACGCCACCGCGGCCAGGATGGGATCCACCCGCTCCCGCGCCTCCAGTGAGTCCTTGGCCGCGATCTCGAAGTCGACCAAAGCGGCGTGACCGTCCTCTGAGACAGCACTCTCGCCGTTTAGCGGGGACTTCACGTTCTCCACGTATTGGAGCTCGGGAAGCCGGGCGGTCACGTCCTCCACCGCGGCGCGGAACTGCGGATCCTCGATCGTGAGCTCGTCGCTCTGGATGAAGACGACCTCGGAGTGCGGGCGCAGCCCCGCACGGTCGAGCGCCACCTCGGCATCGTGCGCTTCACCCGAGAACTGATCCACGTCAGAGATCTGCGTCGAGCCGATCGCGTTCCCGATGGCGAAGGCGAGTATCACGAACACAAGCCAGCCCCAGATCGCCTTCTTCCGGTGCCTGCTACTCCAGCGGGCCATACGGGCGGCGAGGTTGTGCGATGACGGATGCGAGTCCATATGGGTTCCTCTTGCTGCTTAGGAGGTGGCGCTGACTGGCAGCTCAAACCAGACGCATGTGCCGGCCGGGGCGGGGTTGACACCCCAGCGCTCTGCGATCCGGTCGACCAGGAAGAGGCCCCAGCCGCCAGACGAATCGCCGGGCACAGGAGCCGGCGGCGGATCGAAGTCGGTCCCCGCGTTGGCCACCTGAACCCGGATACGGTCGTCGCGCCGCTGGACCTCGACGTTCACGGGCCGGTCGGGCCCGGCGCCGCCGTGGCGCACGGCGTTCTGTATGAGCTCGGTCACGAGCAGCGACAGGTCGCCCTGCACGGACGGCGGGAGCGTTGGCTCGCTCGCCGCGATCGCATGACGGGCCAGATGGCCCGCTTCCGCGTCGCCCGGTACCGCGATCTGAAGCGCGTCCGACTTGGACATGCTCGACTCCTGCCTGAGGTCTCCGCCGACCGAAAGGTCGGCCGTTCTGGCCGACCGAGTGCTTGAGCCGGATGGGCAGCGGCCGCCGAGCGTTTGAGGCGGGACGCGCACTCAATGTACCACCGCATGCGTGGGCGTCCTAGAATCGACATCGCAAAGAGCGGATGAGTTATCGCGAGACAGAACACCTTCGCGTGCTGATCGCCAACGAGCGGCGCGATCGGCTCGCCCTCGTGGCCCCGATCGTGGCCGCGCTCGGACATGAGGTGATCGCTCGCGAGATCGACGTGAGCGAGGTCGGGCCCGTCACCGCCCGGGAGCGTCCGGATGTCGCCCTGGTCGGTCTGGGCGAGAGCTCTGACCACGCGCTCGTCCTGATCGAGCAGATCGTCCGGGAGGCGGCGTGCCCGGTGATCGCCCTGATCCACTCGCCCGACACCGAGTTCGTCAAGGAGGCGTCGAAGCGCGGGATCTTCGCCTACATCACCGACGCGGACGCGGTCGACTGGCAGAGCTCGATCGACATCGTGCTGCGCCGCTTCACGGAGTACCACGACCTCGAGGGAGCATTCGGGCGCCGCGCCATCACCGAGCGCGCCAAGGGCATCCTCATGGAGCGCCACTCGGTCAACGAGGCCACAGCCTTCGACATGCTGCGCGAGCAGTCGCGCACCGGCAACCGGAAGCTCGTCGACATCGCCTCCGCGGTGGTCGACGGCCACGCGCTGCTGCCGAAGCAGGCCGACTAGGCCTGGCCCTGCTCCGGCCGTCGCGGTCGCCGCGGCCCCCTGGCGTCTGCAACGGAACAACTCCGGCGGTGAAGGGGTTGCCAACTTCGGTTACGGGATACCTCCGCCTGCTGGGCCTTCCTGTGATTTCGGCGCCACTCTTCGCCCTCGCCGCGCAGGTCGAAAACCTCACACTCGAGGACTTCTTGAAGGGGGATGGCCGGGTTGTCCATCACAACGAACGACAAGATCGAAACCCCCCGCCCGGAGGGGTCCGAGATGCGAGTTGTCGACCGGATTCCCAGGGACCGCCTCATCGCGGACCTGGCGGGTCGGCAGTACGGGGTCGTCTCGCGATCGCAGCTTCTTTCGATGGGGATCGGGGCCGGCGCGATCGACACGCGCCTGAAGCGGCACCGCCTTCACCGCCTTCACCGCGGCGTCTACGCGGTGGGCCATCTGGCGCTCGTGCCGCTCGCTCGCGAGATGGCGGCCGTGCTCGCGTGCGGTGACGGCGCTGCGGTGAGCCACCGCTCGGCCGCCGTCGTCTGGCATCTGCTCGCGGCGACCGAGGATGACGCAATCGACGTGACCGTCACCCGGTCGAGCGGTCGCGGCCGGGCGGGGCTGCGTGTCCACCGCTCGACGCGCCTGCCCCGCACGGACGTCAGGCACCTGCGGGGCCTACCCGTCACCGCGCCCGCCCGGACGCTGATCGACCTGGCGGAGACTGCATCCGACCGGGAACTCGAACGCGCAACCCACGAAGCGGTCACAAGACGGCTCCTCAATGCCCACAGTTTGCTGGCGGAAACCGCGCGTCACCGAGGCCGCCGCGGCGTGAAGCGGCTCAACCACCTCCTCGACGACAGCAACCACGCCACCCTCACCCGCTCCGAAGCCGAGGAGCGCTTCCTCGCCCTGGTGCGAGCCGCCGGGCTCCCGAACCCGGAGGTCAACGTGCGCATCCAGGGCCATGAGGTCGATTTCCTATGGCGCGACCGCGGGCTCGTGGTCGAGGTGGACGGCTTCCAGTTCCACTCGTCACGCGAGGCATTCGAGCGCGATCGGCGTCGGGACGCGGATCTCCAGGCGACTGGTCTCTTGGTGCTCCGAATCACCTGGCGGCAGATAGTGCAGGAGCCGTACGCGACCCTGGCACGCACTGTCCGGGCGATCGAAAGCCGTTAGGCCTGGCCCGACTGGCGGAGCAGGGCGCCGGTCGTCTGCTCCAGGATGCGCCGCCAGGCGGCGGTCTTCTCGCGCTCCTCGGCGAACTTCTTCACGACCTTGCGGACGCGGGTCGCCGAGATCTCGATGCCGTGCTTCGCGCAGGTGGCCTTCAGCTCGTCGTAGTCCTGCGCCAGCTTCAGGGTCACCGACTCGAAGCCGTGGCGGGCGATCTCCACGCGACGGGTGAAGTTGAGGATGTTCGTCTCGAACATCAGCTCGTCGTTCGGGTCGGGCTCGATCAGGATGATGTCGACGCCCGGGTACTTCTCCTTCCAGTGCCCCACGGCCTCGTGCAGGCGCTGGTGGGCGAGCAGCTTGAAGGCCTGGTAGCCGATCTGGGGGAAGCCCATGTCGGCGACCCGCCGCACGCGGCTGCCGAGCATCGTCGGGATCACCTTCTGGAAGTCGTTGACGTAGGGCACCAGCGGGTTCACCACGATCACGAACTTCGCGCCCGCCTCCACGGCGAGATCCACGTTGGTGGTCGAGCGCAGTCCGCCGTCCACCAGGTGGCGCCCCTTGATCTCCACCGGCTTGTAGACCATCGGCAGCGCCGTCGAGGCGGCAACGGCGCGCGAGATCGGCACGTCGTCCCAGTCGGGGCCGCCGAGCACGATGCGCTCGCAGGTGTCGAGGTCGGTGGCCGTGAGGAACAGCTCGTGCTCGAGCAGGCGGAAGTCGTTCACGCGATCCGGGTCGCCCAGCACGGACTCGAGGTACTCCTCGATCCCGCGGCCGTCGTACAGGCCCGACGGCAGCGCCTCGGCGATGCCCACGGCGAGGTCGATCACGGACGTGGAGCGAATCTGGCCGAGGAAGGTGCGCGCCAGGCCGAGCATCTTCAGCGGCATGAGCGCCCCGGCCCGGGCGAACTCGAGCGTGTTCGGTCGCATCAGCGTGCTGCGGTCCACGTCCTTGAAGGGAGTGGGCACCTGCTGGTTGACCACCCGCATCATCTCCTCGGGGGTTACTCCGTTCGCGATGGCCGATGCCACGAACGAGCCGGCGCTCGTGCCCACGTACACGTCGAACTGGTTCACCGTCCGGTTGACCGCGAGCAGGTCGAGAGCGCGCAGGGCACCGATCTCGTAGACGCCTCCCGTGAAGCCGCCGCCGCCCAGCACGAGCGCCGTGCGGGAGCGGCGTGGCCGGCGGCGCTTTGGCTTGCCGACGGTCTTTCGGTCCTTTTGGGACGGCTTCTCGAGCCGGACTACCTCACCCATGAGGCGGTAAGTATGACCGCTCCGGAGCCCCCGCTAGCGTGTTCTCCGCCCTTGATGCGACGTATCGCCCTGCTCGCGACAGCCCTGCTCGCCCTCCTGCCCGCCTCCGCGGCGGCGCAGGACGAGGAGCTCCTCGTCAAGCGGCTCACCGCCCAGATGCGCTTCGCCGGCGCCTACTCGAGCGCCTACGTGGTGGAGGTGAGCGGCGACGCGCCAAGAGCGATCTTCCGCTGGCGCCAGAACACCCCGCGCATCCTCGCCTCGAACACGAAGCTGTTCACGACCTCCGCGGCCCTGGCCCGCTTCGGGAGCGAGGGCACGCTCGGCACCGAGGTGCTCGGGACCGGCGAGCTGGACGCGGAGGGCGTCTACCGCGGGAGCCTGTACCTCCGCGGCGGCGGCGACCCGACCTTCGGCAGCCGCCGCTTCACGACCAGGTCGTACGGCGGCGGGGCGACCGTGCAGGACCTCGCGGAGCTGCTCGCCGACACGGGCATCACGCGCGTCACGGGCCGCGTCTACGGCGACGAGTCCGCCTTCGACTCCCTGCGCGGAGGCCCCGACTCCGGCTACGGCGTGTCGGTCTGGGTCGGCCCCCTCAGCGCGCTGTCGTTCAACCGCGGCCTGTTCACGGAGGGCGGGCGCGGCTTCCAGGCGAACCCGCCCGCGTTCGCGGCCGCGCGCCTGGACGAAGCCCTCGAGGCGCGCGACGTCACCGTGCGGCTGAAGGCCGCGGGCCGGCGTGGCGCCCGCGGACGCGAATGTCCTCGCAAGCGTCGACTCGCCGCCGATGGAGCGCCTGATCAGGCTCACGAACAAGCCCTCCGACAACTTCTTTGCCGAGACGCTCGTGAAGGACCTCGCGCGCCAGGCCGGCGGGGTCGGGACCACGGCCCGCGGCGCCCGCATCGCCGCCGGGTTCGCGCGCCGCCTTGGCGCACGCGCCACCCTGGTGGACGGCTCTGGCCTCTCGCGCGGCAACCGCGCCTCCCCGGCGAGCATCGTCCGGCTGCTCGGCGCGATGTACCGGCGCGACGACTACGACCCGTTCGTCGACTCGCTGCCGATCGCGGGGCAGGACGGCACGCTGTTCGACCGCATGCGCCGCGGCCCGGCGAAGTTCCACTGCCGCGGCAAGACCGGCACGCTCTCGAACGTGAGCGCGCTCTCGGGCTACTGCGAGGCGATCTCGGCCACAACTACGCCTACTCGATCCTGATGAACGGCGTCTATCCCACGAGCGCGCGCCGCCTGCAGGACCGAATGCTCCAGGCGATCGCGAAGCACGGCTAGCAGCTGGACGCGAGGCGGCCGCGGAGGGCTCCGGGCTCAGCCCGTCGTGAGTAGGTTGGGGGCGAGCCCATCGCTCCCGAGCGCACCGTCACACAGGCGGCAGCAGACCGCGGCAGCTGCTCGCGCCTTACAAGCAGCGGCGGTCAGCCGAGAGCCTGCTTGCACGCGACGCAGGCGTGGCGGCTACGGCCACTGTGGTGCGGTGCCCGGATCGTCCGCTTCGGCGACCCGTACGCGATGAGGGCTGGCAAGGCGTGAGGCGGCAGTGCGGCGTTCCTGCGCCGAGCGGCTGGCTGGCGCAAATGCGCTCCAGGTGAACCAGTGGCCGAATCCGCGTTGCAGGGTCCGCGGGCCGCTCATCGTCAGCTGGCCGGCTCGAATCGCGCCGCCCAGCTCGGCCCGTCCGAGGTAGACGCGGTAGAGCGTGGCCGTGTCGACCGCGACCTCGAGGTCGACGTCGAAACCGGGATGCTGGAGGCAGACCGAGACCTCGGAGGGCTCGAGGACCATCCAGTAACGCCGCTTGGGGTCACGAAAGCCGAACTGGACCACGGTTCGCTTGGGTGGAAGCCGCTGGCGGTCGACGTGACGGGCCATCCAGACGATCAACAGGTCGGGATCGAGCTCGTCGGCGCGCGGCTCGGTGAACGACCAAGTCACCCCCCACTCGCCGATCGCCTGCACGACCGGCTGGAGGTCACGGCCGGCGGGCGTGAGGCGATATTCGAGGGTGCGGCCTTGGGGACCCGTCCTGCGATCGATGACCTCGGCCCGCTCGAGCGCGCGCATGCGGTCGGTGAGGACCGAGCGCGAGATCCCCGGGAGCCCGCGTTGGAGCTCGTTGAAGCCGCTCGCGCCGCCGAGCATCTCCCGCACAATCAGAAGCGTCCAACGGTCGCCGAGGATCTCGGTGGCCTTGGCGACCGGGCAGTACTGCGCATAGCTGCGCATCGCGCCTCCATGCTACCCGCGGGTTCGCGGTAGGTCTGCTATTCGCACCGGTTGGTTCGAAAGTAGAACTAGTCAGCCCGGGCCGGCGGGTGGGACGCTCATCCAGCACAGCTAGGAGGATGAGATGAGCGCTGTCCAGACACCACACGCACGGCCCCTGGAGACGATCGCGATCGACGAGCTCGGTGGATCGTTCCGCGGAGAGCTGCTGCTGCCGACCAGCCCCGGCTACGACACCGCCCGCAGAATCTGGAATGGCGCGATCGACCGCCATCCGGCCTGTATCGCTCGCTGCACGGGCACGGCCGATGTGGTCGCGGCTGTGCGCTTTGCGCGCGACCACGACCTGGAGATCGCCGTACGGGGCGGGGGCCACAACGTGGCCGGCACCGCGGTGTGCGACGGCGGGATCGTCATCGACCTCTCGGCGATGCGGTCCATGTGGGTGAACCCCGTAAGTCGCACGGCTTGGGTGCAGGGTGGTGCTCTGTGGGGCGACGTCGACCACGAGACGCAGGCCCACGGTCTGGCCACCACCGGTGGCATCGTCGGCCACACCGGCGTCGCCGGACTCACGCTCGGCGGTGGCATCGGCTTCCTCATGCGCAAACACGGGCTTACCGTCGACAACCTGCTTGCCGCCGAGGTGGTCACCGCCGAGGGCAGCATCGTCGTGGCGTCCGCCGACGAACACCCCGATCTGTTCTGGGCGCTGCGAGGCGGCGGCGGCAACTTCGGCGTCGTCACCTCTTTCCGGTTCTCTCTCCACCCCGTCGGCCCAACCGTCGTGGCCGGGCCCGTCTTCTGGGCGGCCGACGACACCACCGACGTGCTTCGCTTCTACCGGGACTTCGCCGCTGAAGCGCCCGACGAGCTCGGCAGCGTCGTCAGGCTCGGCACCGTCCCCCCACTGCCGGACATCCCCGAGGACCTGCACTGGCGGCCGGCGATCGCCGTCGCCTGCTGCTACGCCGGCGCCGTCGAAGACGGCGAGCATGCGGTGCGGCCGCTCCGCCGGTTCGGGACGCCCCTCGTGGACCTGCTCGCACCCTCGCCGTATGTCGCCTTCCAGAGCGGCTTAGACGACACCGTCCTCCACGGGTGGCACTACTACTGGAAGGCGACGAACCTCGCCGGCCTCTCCGACGACGCCATCGCCGTCATCGCCGATCACGCCTACCGCGCGAGCTCGCCTCGGTCGTACGCGGCGATCTTCCACATGGGTGGCGCCGTCGCCCGAGTCCCCCACGACGCCACGGCGTACGCCGGTCGCGACGTGGCTCACAACATCATCATCGACGCCGTGTGGCTCCCTGACGAGTCCAGCGAGCGCGCCGCGTCCGAGACCGCTTGGGCGCAGCGGTTCCTCCAGGCCCTCCAACCGCACCGCGCCGGCGGCGTCTACGTCAACTTCCTTGACTCCGACGACGACTCCAGTCGGGTTCGGGAGGCCTACGGCGATCAGATCTACCGGCGACTCGCCGAAGTCAAGGCGCAGTACGACCCTGACAACGCCTTCCATCACAACAAGAACATCCAGCCCGGCTGACGCCCGCGTCGGGCCGACCGGCCCAATGCGTTCTACTGCCGTCCGTCGCTCAGTCCGCTGGCCTTGGTCCCACGTTTCATCGAGAGGACTGATCGGGACCCCCTCTTCGCGCGTAGAGGAGAGCATGGACCGGGCAAACCGCTTCACAGTCACGTTCGCCGCCGGGCGCATAGCGTTCGGCTTGGCGCTGATCGCCCTACCCGAACGGGTCGGGGCGAGCTGGCTCGGGGCGGCCGGGGAGCAGCCTGCGGTGCACGTGGCGCTCCGCGGACTGGGAGCCCGCGACATCGGATTGGCCGCCGGCGCCGCGTGGGCGGCTGGGCGTGACGGCGCTGTGAAGCCGTGGCTGCTGGCCGCCGTGGGCGGTGATCTCGCCGATCTCGCCGCGACGCTCGCCGCGGGGGACGCGGTCCCGTTGCGAGCCCGAAGGGGAACGCTCGCCCTCGCTGGAGCGTCGGCCCTGGCAGGCGCAGCCCTGGCGGCGGCGGTCGAGCGGTGAAGATCGCGATCGTCGGGGCGGGGATCTCCGGACTCGTCTGCGCCCATCTCCTCCACGACCACCATGAAATCAGCCTCTTCGAGGCGAACGCGTACGCCGGCGGGCATACCAACACGATCCGCGTCGACACCCCCGATGAGACGCATCACGTCGACACCGGCTTCATTGTCCTGAACGACCGCACCTACCCCGCCTTCGAGCGCCTCCTAGAAGACCTCGGCGTGGCCACGCAGCCCTCCGAGATGAGCTTCTCGGTCAGCGACGGTGGTGAATTCGAGTACAACGGCGCATCACCCAACGGGTTGTTCGCGTGCCGCTCGAATATCGTGCGGCCCTCGTTTCACCGCATGATCCGTGACCTGATGCGCTTCAACCGCGAAGCGCCGACGATCATCGGACTGAATGGCTCCGGCCCGTCGCTCGCCGAGTTCCTCGACTCCGGCGGTTACTCGGACGAGTTCGTGAGGCGTCTCATCGTGCCGCAGGCCTCCGCGGTCTGGTCCGCCGACCCGAGTCGCATGTGGGACTTCCCGGCGGGCATGCTGGCCGAGTTCTTCGCGAACCACGGCATGCTGGGGCTGAGCGGCCGACCGAATTGGCTGACGGTCTCGGGCGGCTCTGCGCGCTACGTGGAGGCGCTCACGCGGCCTCTCGAGGACCGGCTGCGCCTCTCGACACCGGTGCGATCGATCGAGCGCCGGGACGACCGCGTCGAGGTCACGCCAGCAGGCGGCGAGTCCGAAAGCTTCGACGAGGTGATCATCGCCGCGCACTCCGACCAGGCGCTCGCGATGCTCGCCGACGTCAGTCAGACGGAGGCCGAGGTGCTCGGCGCGATCCCCTACCAGGAGAACGAGGCGGTGCTCCACACCGACCGCTCGCTGCTTCCCCGCCGCAAGCGAGCCTGGGCGAGCTGGAACTTCCACCTGCTGGACGAGCCTGCGGGCAGGACGACGGTCACCTACCACATGAACCGGCTGCAGTCGCTGCGCAGTCGGGACCAGTTCTGCGTGACCCTGAACCATGCGGAGGCCATCGACCCGGCATCAGTGATCCGGCGGATTCGCTACCACCACCCCGTGTATACGCCGGCCGGGCTCGCGGCACAGCGCCGCTGGGACGAGGTGAGCGGCGCGCGCCGCACCCACTTCTGCGGCGCGTACTGGGGCTACGGCTTCCACGAGGACGGCGTGACCTCGGCTCTGCGCGTCTGCGCGAGTTTCGGCAGGTCGCTGCCGTGACCGCGAGCGCGCTCTACGAGGGCTGGGTTCGGCACCGCCGCCACACGCCGGTCGAGCACGAGTTCCGCCAGCGGCTGTTCATGAGCTACCTCGACTTCGACGAGCTGCCGGAGTTGCTCGACCGCGTGCCCCTGTGGTCGGCACGGCGGCCGGCCCCGGCGTGGTTTCGGCGCGGGGACTACCTCGAGGTCGAGCACGACGGCCCGGTCCGGCTGCTCACGCACGTGCGCACGTTCGGTCATCTCTTCAACCCGGTCAGCCTCTACTACTGCTTCGATCGGAGCGGCGAGCAGGTCGAGCGGGTGCTCGCCGAGGTCACGAACACGCCGTGGGGCGAAAGTCACACCTACGTCCTGGACGGCCTGGACTCGACCGTCGACAAGGCTCTGCATGTCTCGCCGTTCCTGGGAATGGACTCCGAGTACCGGATTCGGATGACAACCCCAGGGCAACAGCTCCGCGTGCACATGGAAAGCCATCGCGACGGCGCCGTCGACTTCGACGCCACGCTCGCGCTGACGCGCCGCGAGCTCTCTGCCTGGCAGCTCGTCCGCTATCCGATCATGACCGCGCGAGTCTTGGCCGGCATCTACGCGCACGCAGCGCGGTTGAAGCTGAAGGGCGCGCCCTACCACCCCCACCCGGCGACGCGATGATCTGGCGAGCACTCATGTCCGCCCTCCTGGGGCGCCTGACGCACGGGCGCATCGAGATCTTGGAGTCCGGGCAGCGCCGCTGCTTTGGGCCGGCCGACGCCGGTTTCCAGGCCATGATCGTCGTCCACGACCGATCCTTCTGGCGGGCGCTCGCCCGGGGCAGCCGCGGGATCGCCGAGAGCTATGCCGCCGGGAGCTGGGACTGCGACGACCTCGTGACGCTCGTGCGGATCGCGGCGCGCGAAGCCCCCAGGCTCGACCGCCTGCGGGCACCGCTCGCGCCGCTCCGGAACGCGCTCACCCGGGTGCCCCGCAACACGCGCGCCGCGGCGCGTAGGCACATCGCCTCGCATTACGACCTCGGCAACGACCTGTTCGCCCTGTTCCTCGACGAGACGATGACCTACTCCTGCGGCCTATGGGACTCGCCCGC
Source organism: uncultured Thermoleophilaceae bacterium (assembly GCA_963786845.1). GTDB lineage: Bacteria > Actinomycetota > Thermoleophilia > Solirubrobacterales > Thermoleophilaceae > JACVRW01. The sequence continues at coordinate 196,854 of CAWBAP010000002.1, read as the reverse complement.
GTCAACTCTGCGCGACGCACAGGAGGCGAAGCTCGACCTCGCCTGCCGAAAGCTCGAGCTGACGCCCGACGACCACCTGCTCGAGATCGGCACGGGCTGGGGCTCGATGGCACTGCACGCGGCGGAGCGCTACGGATGCCGGGTCACCACGGCGACGCTGTCCAGCGAGCAGTACGAGGTTGCGCGTGATCGCGTTCGAGATGCGGGCCTGGAGAACCGCGTTGAGGTCCTCCTCAGCGACTACCGCGACCTGCGCGGAAAGTACTCCAAGCTCGTCTCGATCGAGATGATCGAGGCGGTCGGCTGGCAGTATTTCGAGACCTTTTTCTCGGTCTGTTCCGAGCTGCTGGAGCCGGACGGGCTGATGCTGCTCCAGGCGATCACGATCGACGACCGCGCGTACGAGGTCGAGAAGGGATCGCGCAGCTTCGCAAACGAGATCATCTTCCCCGGAGGCTGTCTTCCCTCGCTCGAGGTGCTGGGCCACTCCATCAACCGGGCAACCGAGCTGCGGACGCTGGACGTCGATGACATCACCGCCGGCTACCCGCCCACGCTGCGGCGCTGGCGCGAGGCCTGGCTCAGGTCCGAGGACCGGGCCAGGCAACTCGGGTGCGACTCCCGCTTCATCCGCCTTTTCGAGTTCTACTTCGCCTGGTCCGAGGGCGGGTTCCGCGAGCGCCGGATCGGGACGGTCCAGACGCTGCTGGCAGGCCCCGCCTACCGGCGCTCACGCGTGAACATGCGGCCGGACAGCGTGTCCAGCAGCGCCGCGGGACCGCGCGAGGCGAGCTTCGCGAGCGCGAGCCTTCCACCCGGGCCGAGCACGTGATCGTCACGCTCGATGGCGCGGACGACCTTCGCCGCCCACTCGGAGGGGGTCTCGTCGCTCCACGCGTCGGCATCCATGTGGCCGCCGTACACCTCGCGCGTGGCATCGAGCATGTCCGTGTCCACTCCCGGGGTCACGAGGTGGAGCACGTTCACCCCGGTTCCGCGCAGCTCTCGTCGCAGCGACTCGCTGAACGCCACGACGCCCGTCTTGGCGGCGGCGTAGGTCGTGGCCGCCGGGAACCAGGCGTAGCCGCTGATGCTGGCGTTGTTGACGATCGTGCCGCGGCCGCGCTCGAGCATTCCGGGCAGCAGGAGCTTCGTCAGGTGCACGAGCCCGACGAGATTCACCTGGAACATCTCATAGATCTCGTCCGTGTCCTGTCCCTCGAGCAGCCCCCCGGTCATCACGCCCGCGTTGTTCACGAGGAGGTCGACGTGGGGCAGCGTCGCGGCCGCACGCTCGATCGACTCTCGCGACGAGAGGTCCACCTCGACCGTCCGCACCGCCCCTGCGCCTCCCGGTGGAGCCACCGGCGGCTCGCCCCCTCCGCGGCGCACGCCGCAGAGGAGCGCGCCGAGCGGCCTGCGCGAGAGCTCATCGGCAATCGCCCTCCCGATCCCCCGGTTGGAACCTGTGACTAGCGCTGTGAGTCCGTTGAAGTCCATGGGCGCCGAGAGCCTCCTTCACTACATACGCGCGGGGAGGGGTGAGCCGATCATTCTGATCCATCCACTCGGCGCGGAGCTCGTCGTCTGGGAGCCGGTCATCGAACTGCTCGGCGCCGAGCGGGACGTGATCGCCCTCGACATGCCGGGCTTTGGGGCGTCGCCGCCCCTCCCGGATGACGCGGCGCCCACGCCGCAGGCCCTCGCCGCCGGCATCGGTCGCTTCATGGACGGGCTCGGCATGGAGCGCGCGCACATGGTCGGCAACTCGCTGGGGGGGTGGGTGGCGCTCGAACTCGCAAAATCCCGCCGGGCGCTGTCGGTGACGGGCCTGAGCTCGGCCGGGTTCTGGGGCCGCCCGCTGGGCGAGCGTGGCGGACCCGACCTACGGACGCTCGCCCACCTCCTTTCGCCCGGGTTGTCCGCGTTCGCGCGGACACGAAGGGGCCGGCGACTGCTGTTGCGTGGGACCGTCGGCCATCCTGAGCGCGTCCCACCGGCCGCAGCCGCCCGTCTGGTGCGGGCGTACACGCGGGCGCCGTCGTACGAGCGCGCCAACGCGGCCATGCGTGCGACGGTATTCGAGGGCGCGGAGCAGATCGAGGTGCCTGTGACGCTCGCGTGGGGCGAGCTGGACCGCCTGGTCACGCCACCGCGCCGGGTGCCCCCGGGATGGCAGTCCTACGTGCTGCGCGGCTGCGGTCACGTCCCCACCTGGGACGACCCGGAGCAGGTCGCGCGCCTGATCCTCCAGGCCAGCGCCTAGACGTCATTTTGAGGTGGGGTCAGGCGGCAGGCACGGCGGCCGCCTCGCCCTCCGCTGCGTGGCGCAGCTTGAGCAGCGCCAGGCGTGCCCGGCCCTTGACAGTCCCGAGGGGGATGCCGACCCTCGCGGCAATCTCCGTATGGGAGTAGCCCTCGAAGTACGCGAGGTCGATTACCTCGCGCTGCTCCGGCGGGAGCTCGGCCACGAGGCGGAGTGCCCGGTTGTATTCCTCGCTCGCGAGAACCTGCTCCTCCGTGCGCTCCGGCGCCTCAATCCTTTCAGCGGCGCCCTCGGTGAGGTCTTGGGGGAGAGCCCGAGGCGTGGCCCGACGCAGCCAATCGATGCTTCGGTAACGCACGAGCGCGAGAAGCCAGGTGGAGAGCCTCGCCCGCTCCGGGTCGAAGCGGGAGGCTCCGCGCCACAGCGAGAGGAACGCGTCTTGGGTCGCCTCCTCGGCGCCACCGGCCCCGCCCGTGATGCGCCAGGCCAGCGAATAGGCCCGGCGGTGATAGCGATCGTAGACGGCCTCGAAGGCACGGACGTCGCCTTCGGCGACTCGGCCCATCAGCTCTTCCTCGGTTTCGGTGGTCCCAAGCAACCGTGTGGCGTTCATGACATGCACTGTACAGCATCTGTATAGATTTCGTATAGATATCGTCTAGATCTGTAAGATCGGGGTCATGGCACACGGTGGAAGGCTGCGGATCGGCGAACTCAGCCGGCGGGTTGGGGTGACTCCCGAGCTGCTCCGTGCCTGGGAGACGCGCTACGGCCTGGTGGAGCCCGAGCGTACGCCTGGCGGGCTGCGGCTGTATTCCACGGAGGACGAACGCCGCGTGCGGGAGATGCGCCGCCAGATCTCCGCGGGGCTTTCGGCGGCGGAGGCGGCGCGCGTCGCGCTTCGAGCCTCACCCGCGCCGGTGACGGTGGAGGGGCTTCTCAGCCAGCTCGACCATGCGCTCACGGCGCTCGACGAGCCCGCTGCTCAGGCGACGCTGGATCGCACGTTTGAAGCGCTCGACCTCGAGTCCGCGCTCGGGCAGGTGATCGTGCCGTTCCTGCACGACCTGGGCGAGCGCTGGGCGGCAATGGAGCGCAGCGTCGGACAGGAGCACTTCGCCAGCAACGTGATCGGCGGGAGGCTGCGTACCCTTGCCCGAGGCTGGGGCGACGGCGACGGGCAGCGCGCACTGCTGGCGTGCCCGCCAGGCGAACAGCACGAGCTTGGGCTGCTCTGCTTCGGGCTCCTCCTGCGCGAACGCGGATGGAGTATCGCCTACCTCGGGGCGGAGACGCCGACGTCCGATCTCGCGACCGCGATCGCGGAGCTGTCGCCCGAGCTCGTGGTGCTCGGCGCGATGGGTGCGCAGCGGTTCCTCGATGCCGCTGACGGCATCCGCGCGCTGAACGCGCAGGCGCGCCTCGCGATCGGCGGCGCGGGCGCGTCGAAGGCCCTCGCCCGGTCGCTGGGGGTGGAGTTGCTCGGCGACAACCTGGTCGCTGCGGCTCGTGCCGTGAGCAGCAGCGCGTAGGGCGACCTATCGCTTCGGAAGCGTGGCTTGGGCCATGGCGGTAATAAGGGTTAGCGCAGCAGCGCCAGCAGGCCGTCCTCGTCGAGGATCTCCGTGCCGAGGTCCTGGGCCTTCGTGAGCTTGGTGCCCGGGTCCTCGCCGGCCACGACGTAGTCGGTCTTCTTCGACACCGAGCCGGTGACCTTTCCGCCCGCAGCCTCGATGCGCTCCGTGGCGTCCTCGCGGGTGAGGTTCGGCAGCGTGCCGGTGAGGACGAGCGTCTTGCCGGTGAGCGGCCCCTCGGCGGGCGCCGCCGGACCGTCCTCCTCCATCTTCAGGCCGTACTCCCGGAACCTCGCGATCAACTCTCTCGTTCTCTCTTCAGAGAGCGTCTCTTCGATCGTGCGGGCCATGATCGGCCCGATTCCCTCGACCTCGACGAGCTGTTCCTCCGATGCCTCCATCAAATCCTTCATGGATCGGAGATGCCTGGCGAGATTCCGGGCATTGACGTAGCCCACTCCTGGAATCCCGAGTCCGTACAGCACACGTTCGAAAGGCTGCTCTTTCGAAGCTGCAAGTGACCGCATCAGGTTCTGTGCGGATATCTCGCCGAACCCATCCAGCTCCGAGAGACGGTCAGGCGTGAGCGCATAGAGATCCGCCGAATCCTCGATCAGCTTCTCCGAGAGGAACCGTCGAACGTTCTCCTCACCCAGCCCGTCGATATCCATGGCGCCAACGAAGTGCTTGACCGCCTGGAAGACCTGCCCCGGGCAGCCCGCTCTGTTCGGGCAGATCGTCCACACGCCGTCCTCGGGCTTGATCGTGGGGGTGTCGCACGCGGGGCAGCGTTCTGGGGGCGTGGGAGGCTTGCTTCTGGATTTGGAGCGCTGGGCCTTCGCGGTCGGCGACACCACCTGCGGGATCACGTCGCCGGCGCGCATGACGATCACCTCGTCGCCGTCGCGCACGTCCTTGCGGAGCAGGTCCTCCTCGTTGTGGAGCGTCGCGAGCTTCACGATCACGCCGGAGACCTGCACCGGCTCGAGCACCGCGAACGGGACCATGTGGCCGGTGCGGCCCACGTTCCACGCCACGCTCATGAGCGTGGTGGTAGCGGTCGTGGGCGGGAACTTCCACGCGATCGCGCCGCGCGGCTCGCGCCCGACCACGCCGAGCTGGCGCTGGAGGTCGAGGTCGTCGACCTTCACGACCACGCCGTCGATCTCGAAGTCGAGCCGGTCGCGCCGCTCCTGCCAGGCGTTGCAGGCGGCCACGACCTCGTCGACCGTGTCGTGCACCTCGACGTCCCGGTTCACCCGGAAGCCGTGCTCGCGCAGCCACTCGAGCCACTCGTGGTGGGTGTCGAACTCGAGCCCGTCGACCTCGCCGATCCCGTAGCACCACATCGACAGCGGACGCGAGGCGGCGAGCGCGGGGTCGAGCTGCCGGATCGAGCCGGCAGCCGAGTTGCGCGGGTTCATGAAGGTCGGCTCTCCGGCCGCGGCGCGCTGCTCGTTGAGGCGGGCGAACGCCGCGAGCGGCAAATAGATCTCGCCGCGCACCTCGAGCAGCGGCGGCGCGTCCTCCACCCGCAGCGGGATCGCGCCGATCGTGCGCATGTTCTGGGTCACGTCCTCGCCCACCTCGCCGTTGCCGCGCGTGGCGCCGCGCACCAGCACTCCGTCCTCGTAGACGAGCGAGATCGCGAGCCCATCGATCTTCGGCTCGGTCACGAAGCGCACGTCGCCCATCTCGACGCCCTGGCGCGCCAGGTAGCGCTCGCTCCGCACGACCCACGCCGCCAGCTCCTCCTCGTTGCGCGCGTTCGCGAGCGACAGCATCGGCTGGAGATGCGGGACCTCCTCGAACTTGTCGAGCGGCTGTCCGCCCACGCGCTGGGTCGGCGAGTCGGCCGTGCGCAGCTTCGGGTGCTCCTCCTCGAGGTCGCGCAGCTCGTTGAGAAGCGCGTCGTAGTCGGGGTCCGAGAGCTCCGGGTCGTCGAGCACGTAGTAGCGGTGCCCGTGGTACTCGAGCTGGCGGCGGAGCTCGTCCGCCCGCGCGGCGGCCGTGTCGCTACTCAACGGCCTCTGTGGCCGGGCGCAGGAGCCGCTCGAGGTCGAAGCCCGCGAGCTCCTCCACGCCGGCCTGGTCGGTCAGGTCGAAGTGGATCGGGGTGACCGCGATCAGGCCGTCGGCGATCGCGGCGAAGTCGGTGCCGGCCTCGTGCTCGTAGCTGGGCTCCTCGCCGTAGAGCCGGAAGCGCCTGCGGCCCCCCTCCTCCTCGGTGAGCTCCATCTTGTCGTTGTAGACGCGCTTGCCGAGCCTGCAGGCGCACACGCCCCTCACCTCGGCCCCGGGTCCGTTCACGTTCAGCAGCGTGCGGTCCGGCATCGGCACGTGGTCGAGCTCATCGACCAGGCGGGCCACGAACGCCGCGAGCGGCTTGAAGTCGCCTCCCCGGACGAGCGAGACGGCGACCGCGGGGATGTTCAGCATGATCCCCTCGAACGCCGCGGCGACCGTGCCCGAGTAGGTGATGTCGTCGCCCAGGTTCGCGCCGTGGTTGATCCCGGAGACGATCAGCTCCGGCGGCGCCTCGACCAGCCCGAGCGCGGCGAAGCGAACGCAGTCGACCGGGGTGCCGTCGGTTGCGAAGCCCGTGGTGCCGTCTCCGAAATCGACCTCCTCGACCCAGATCGGGTCGCGGAGGGTCACCGCACGGCCCGTGGCGCTCCGGTTGGAGTCGGGCGCGATGACCTCCAGATCCACGTCGGGCAGCTCCAGAAGCGCCCTGCGCATCGCATTCAGGCCAGTGGCGGTGATGCCGTCGTCGTTTGTGAGGAGGACTCTCATCGAGGGCGGTTCAAGAGTATTTGACGCTCTCCAGGTAGAGCCCGTGGGCGGGCGCGGTCGCCCCCGCCTCGCTCCGCGGCCGCCCCTGGAGCAGCTCGGCGAAGCGCTCCGGCTCCACCCCCTCCAGCATGGTTCCGACGAGCACGCGGGCCATGTGCCGCATGAACGTGTCGGCCTCGATCCAGAAGGCGAGCACGTCACCCGGCTCGTCGACCCACTCGGCGCGGAACACGTCGCGCTCGAAGCGCACGTGGTCGGTCTCGCTCGGCGTGAACGCCGTGAAGTCGTGCCTGCCGGCGAGCGCCGCCGCGCAGCGGTCGAGCGCCTCACGGTCGAGTGGCTTCGGCCACCACAGCGCCCGCCGCTGCTCGAACGGGCTGGGGGCGCTGCGCGTGTGGAGGCGGTAGCGATAGGTGCGCGAGCGGGCGTCGCGGCGCGCGTCGAAGCCGTCGGGCGCTGGCTCGCTGGCGAGGACGGCCACGTCCTCCGGGAGCAGCGCGTTCAGGTTGCGGAGCGGCGCGGGGTCGCCGTCGTGGCTCGCGACCTGGCCGCGGGCGTGCACGCCGCGGTCCGTGCGGCCGGCGACGCTCAGCGTCACGTCGCGGCGCAGCACCGTGGCGAGCGCTCCCTCGACCGTCTCCTGCACGGTGCGCAGGCCGGGCTGGCTCGCCCAGCCGGCGAAGTCCGTGCCGTCGTACTCGAGCAGCAGACGACCGGTCAACCGCGCTTGCGGGCCACGATCTGGGCGTACTCGTTCTGGAGCTCGATCGGGCGCTCCTCCCCGGCCCATCGGCGGGCAAGCTCGAGCGCCTCAGCCACCATCGACTCCCACTTCTCCGGAGGCAGGTTCTGCTTGGCGGCCACCCAGGGCGGAGCGGAGGTGCCGAGCATCGCGACCAGCTCCTCCGGCGACTCGGCGTGCCAGACCAGCTGCCGCACCTCGACCTCGAAGCGCGCGGCGAGGCCGTCGAAGCGCTCGCGCACGTTCTCCTCCACCGACCACTCGTCGGAAAGCGGGCTGTCCGAGGGCGGCGCGTAGCTGCGGCCGAGCGCGAACAGCTCGGCCGAGAACCCGCTGGTCGTCCAGGCGGTCATGCCGACCGTCCCGCCGGGACGGACCACGCGGAAGAGCTCCTCGGCCACCACGCGCGGGCGCGGAGCGATCATCGCGCCGAACACCGAACCGACGCAGTCGAAGCGGCCGTCCTCGAAGGGAAGCTCCTCGGCGTCGGCCTCGACCCACTCGACGTCGTAGCCCTCCGCCTCGGAGCGGGCGCGCCCCTGCTCGATCATGCCGGGGGCGAGGTCCGACGCCACGACGCTCGCGCCCTCACGTGCGCAGGCGAGCGCGAAGTTGCCGTTGCCGGCCGCGACGTCGAGCACCTCCTGGCCCGCGGAGACGGCGCAGGCGTCGGCCAGCGCGTCCGCGGCGGGGCGGAGCGCCGCGGAGAGATCGGCGTAGTCGCCGAGCCCCCACATCCAGCGATTGCGCTCCTTGATCGCGGCGACGTCCACCGAGCGAGCCTATCGTCAGAATGGCGGCCGTGAAGGTCTCCGCCAAGAGCGAGTACGCGGTGCGCGCGCTGCTCGAGCTCGCCGACGCCGGCGAGGGCCCGATCAAGGGCGAGTGGCTCGCCCAGACGCAGGGGATCCCCCTGAAGTTCCTCGAGAACATCCTGATCGACCTGCGCCACGCGGGCATAGTGCGCTCGCAGCGGGGCGCCGAAGGCGGCTACTGGCTCGCGCGCAGTCCGGACAGCATCTCGGTGGGCGAGGTGATCCGAGCCGTGGACGGCCCGCTCGCCTCGGTGCGCGGCGAGGCGCCCGAGGACCTCGACTACGAAGGCGCCGCCGAGCACCTCAAGACCGTTTGGATAGCCGTGCGGGCGAGCCTGCGGACCGTCGTCGACGAGCTGACCCTGGACGACGTCGTGGCGGGCCGCATGCCGCCCCGCCTGAAGCGCCTGATCGACGCGCCGGACGCCTGGTCGCGCCGCTAGACGGCCGGTTCGCCCTCGTTGTCGTAGTACCGGCGCCCCTTTTCGAGGAAGCCCTCGGTCTTCTTCGCGAGGCGGCGCGGCGCCCAGGGGCTGTCCGCGTCGAGCTTGACCTTGCGGGCCTCCAGCTTCCTCAGGTCGTCCAGGGTCGGCGTGCCCCCGCCGGCCCCGCCGAAGCCATGGAGCATGCGTGCCTCCACCGCCAGCGCGTGATAGGCCGCCGCTGCCTGTTGATGCTGTGCGGTCCGCTCGGCGGGGCGGAGCGACGCCAGCACAGCGGCAGCGAGGGCGGCCGCGGCCGCAAGCGAGCCGGCGACCACCGAGTGCTCGCTGAAGGCGGTCCCGCTCGAGACCGCCGCCAGCGCGGCGGCTGCCGCGCCGAGAAAGAACTGGACATTGGCCCAGAAGCCGGCCGCCGTGATCTGCCACTCCGCCGCGAACGCCGTGGCGCGGTGGACACGATCGACCTCGGCGAGGATGTCATCGGTCGTCATGCCGGGATTGTCCCCGGACGCGTGCCCGGGCGCTAGCGGGGCAGTGGGCGCCAGGTGGGGCCGTAGGCCGCGATCGAGCCGCTCTCGCCGCTCACCTGGGTGATCGCGACCTCCCGCGCGGGAGCGCTGCTCCCGAGGCGCTTGGCGAAGATGCCGGCATCGAAGCGGTTGTAGGCGACCCAGCGCCCGTCGGGCGACCAGACCGGGCCGGAGGCGTCGTCGACACGCCCCAGCCGCCGCAGCCCGCGCCCGTGTGCGCCGACGACGTACATGCGCCCGAGCGCGTCGTCGAAGGTGAGGGTCGGCCGCGGGCGGACGACGAGGAGGCGGCCGCCGTTCGGCGACCAGTCGGGCGTGCGCCCGGACGTCACCAGGCGCCGGTGGCTCCCGTCGGGGCGCGCGACGTAGACGTTCCCGCCCCGCACGTACGCGATCTCGTTCCGAGACGACCAGGCCGGCTCGCTCGCGTCGCTCACGATCATGCGCGCGAACATGCTCCCGAGGCGGTGCCGGTAGATGTCCGTCGTGCCGCGCTCGTTCGTGCCGGTGAAGACGATCCGCTTGCCGTCGGGGGCGAAGGCCGGATCGCCGTCGTCGGCGGTGACCGCGGGGAGGAGATACAGCCCGGCGCCGCCCGCGCCGATTGCTCCCAGGCGCTCGCCGGCGTCGAAGACGAGCCTGCTCCCGTCAGGGGAGTACGACGGCGACAGGAAGCTCCTGGCGGTGCAGTCGCCGCCCGTCGGCGCGCCGTCTGAGCGCTCGCAGTCGACCAGGACGCGGCCATCGTCCCTGTTCAGGAGCTTCGCGGTCAGCCCGACATGCTCGACGAAGGGGACCTGGGAGTCGCCGCTGGCCATGCGATGCGCAAAGCCGATCGCGCCGTTCCTGCCGGGGAATGCCGCCTGGGCGGCGGGAGCCATGACGGCGACTGCCACGAGCACGGCGAAGACGCGGACCAGCGCATTCATTCCGGGTGCTTCAACACTCGGAATCCGCCGTCGGAGCGGTCAGCGTTCGACGCCGGCGACCTCGAGCGCCTCGGGCCAGGAGGTGACGTACTCCATGCGGACGATGGTGCCGGAGCGGAACGTGGTCACCTGGTGGTACATCTCCGTCTCGATCTCCACCCCGCTCCCCTTGCCGCGCCCGAAGTAGCGCAGCCGCACCGCCACGCGGTCGCCGCAGTCGACGAACTCCTGCGGGTCTAGCCGAAGCTCGTCCATCGTCTCGTCGAGGCCCTCCCAGAAGCGCCTGACCGACTCCGGCCCCTGAGCCGAGTCTGAGGCCTGCAGTGCCGGGAGCACCCACTGGATATTGGGATCGAAGTGCTGGAGGGCCGTGTCGAAGTCGCGCCTGTTGTAGGCGTCGATGTACTCCCTGGTCCTGTCGACGTTCTCCTGCGACATCGGTCGCGGCCGTCAGGCCGGCTGGGCGATGGCCTCCATGAACAGGTTCTCCATGCCCGCCGCGGGCGTCTGGCGCGCCTCGGCGAGCGAGAGTCCCTCGCCGCCGAGGAGCCCGTCCGCCTCCCAGCGATCCGGGTCGAGGCTCACCTCGTAGGGATTGATCTTCTCGTCCTCCCCGGGCGCGCCGCCCGGGAGCGCGGTGGCCGCCCGGTGGAAGGCGAGCACCGCGTAGGCCTCCATCAGGTCGGCGGTCGAGGCGAGCTTCTGCTTCAGCGTCTCGTCGTCGAAGCCCCCGACCATGTCCAGGTGGCGCTCGAACATCGCCGGGAACGCGGCCGTGGGCACCATCGCGCGGCGTCCACTCGCGGATCCTCGATCGCGTTCCACTCGCGGTACATCGCCTCGAGCTCGCGGGTGATCGCCCAGATGCGCTCGATGTCCGGCCGCACCGCCGCCATGAAGTCGAGGTCGGTGAGCTTGCTGGTGGAAGAACAGCAGCCCGAGCACGCCCCAGTAGAGGATGTTGTTGCCGCCGATCTTCACGTTCATGACCAGCGGGTTGTGCCAGAACTCGTACTGGCCGCTCGTAGAAGGTCAGGTGGACCCGGTAGGCGTTCAGGTAGAAGTCGTTGTGGGCCTCGGCGCGCTCGGTGACGTCCTCGCCGTCGAGCTCGCGCGTGATCAGGTCGGTCGTGAACGTGTTCGCCATCGCGATGTAGTCCGAGCCCGGTGAGTAGAACGGGTCGAGGAACGGCCCCGCCTCGCCGACGAGGCACCAGCGCTCGCCGCCGTCGAAGGCCTGCTTGCAGCCGTACGAGAAGTCCTCGACCTTGAGGAAGTCCTCGACCTGGTCGCCCCGGCCCTCGAGCGACGTCGCCGAGCTGGGGCTCGTGCTCGCTTGATCCACTCGAGCGCGCCCTCGAGCGTGTTCGATCTCGCTCCCAGGGGTGGAAGCGCGGATCGGCGACGATGCCGATCGAGATCGGCCCCGACGAGAGCGGGATCAGCCAGACCCAGTAGCCCTGCCCCGCAGATGTGGTTCGTGCTGAGCATGCGCAGGCCGCGCTCCTCCATGCGCCCGAAGAACTCCTCGTCGGAGGGATCGGCCCAGTCCTCGATGTCGAGGCCGCCGGCGAGCCGGAACCAGGACGAGTTGACGACGTGGCCGTTGTCCTCGAGCAGCCCGAGCTTCTTCTTGAGCGATGAAGGCGCGACCGCTCGCGTCGACGACCCAGCGGGCCTTGATCGTCGCTCGTCGTCGCCGTCACGCGTCGTCGACGTGACCTCGTGGCGGTCGTCGCCGAGCTCCACGTCCTGGACGAAGCGGCCGCGGAAGAGATCGACCCCGGCTTCGACGCACTTGCTCGGCCGAGGAAGTTCTCGAAGCGGCCGCGGTCGAGCTGGTAGCTGGGCACGGGCGGATGCTTGTGCGGGCCGCGCTCGACGCGCTGTGCGAGGTCGCTGTTGTCGCCCGCCGGGAACCAGAAGCGCAGCCCGCACTTGTGGATCTGCTCCTGCTCCAGGTGGTCCATCAGCCCGAGCACCTCGCCGAAGTAGTGGCAGGAGATCTCCTGGGTCGACTCGCCGACCTTGAAGGCGGCCTCGGGCGCCGGGCCCGTCGCGCTTCTCGGCGATGAAGATGCTCGTCTCGGGCCGCTCCTGCTTGAGCTGTAGCCCGAGGGTCAACCCGGCGAGGCCGCCGCCGAGGATCGCTACGTCGTAGCTGTCGGCCGGCCGCCGATCATCGCTCACGGTGCTCTCCTATTCCCATTGCGCGAGTCAGGTCGCGACGATCTTAACCGCGATGGTTCATCGAGCGCCATCGCTAAGCTGCGGCGCGTGCCGCATACGGGGCGCACGTAAATGGCCGAGTTCGAGCTTCAGCCGGGTCAGACCTTCGGGCCGTACACCGTCGAGACGACGCTCGGCGTCGGTGGCATGGGCCGCGTGTTCAAGGCAACCGGCCCCGACGGCACGGTCGCCCTCAAGCTCGTGAAGGAGGACATCGCGCGTGACGAGACCTTCCGGCGGCGCTTCGACCGCGAGGCGAGCATCGCGCAGCGAGTGGTCCACCAGCATCTGGTGCCGGTGCTCGACACAGGCGAGTTTCAGGGAATTCCCTACCTCACGCAGCGCTTCATCGAGGGCGGCTCGCTTGCCGAGCTCCTCGAGCGCGAAGGCTCACTTGCTCCCGCCGGTCGCGCTGGGCGTGCTCGAGCAGGTCGCGGGCGCGCTCGACGCGCATCCACGCCGAGGGCCTCTACCACCGCGACATCAAGCCCGCCAACATCCTGATGGACGCCCAGGGCGACGCCCACCTGACGGACTTCGGCCTCGCCAAGGACAGCCAGGGCAGCCTGCTGACGCGACCTGGGCAGACCGTCGGCTCGCTCGACTACATGGCGCCCGAGCAGATCCATGGCGCGGAGGTGACGCCTCAAACCGACGTGTACGCGCTCGCGTGCGTCGCGTACGAGTGCCTCACCGGCGCGCCGCCATTCGCCGATCGCCAGGGGATGCGGGTCCTCTGGGCGCATCTTCAGGATGAGCCGGCCAACCCCACCGAGAAGGTTGCCGACCTGCCGCAGCCACTCGGGGAGGCGGTTCTGACCGGCCTTGCCAAGGACGCCGGGGATCGGCCCGGGTCGGCGAGCGAGTACGTCAGCGGGCTCCGCTCGTCGGCCGGCGGCTAGGCGGCGGGAACGTCCGCCGGTCCCGCTCCCTGGGCGGCAGCCGCTTGCGCGCTCATCTCCTGGAGATCGATCAGCTTGGCCGGAGGGTGGTCGACCGCGATGCTCGAGGTCACGCCCAGGTCCGCGTCGATGTGGATGAGCTCACCGGGCTCGAGCAGCCGCCAGCCGGTGCTCCCGTCCATGCGCTCGGAGGCGATCACGGTCGCCGGAAGGATGGAGAGCTCGCCGGAGTGGACGCGCATGATCCCGGAGGCGCTGCGCTCGTCGAACCCCCCGACGGGCTCCATACCGCCGAGCGAACGCTCGAGGATCCAGAGCTCGTTCGTTTCCGGGTAGCGAAGGGCCCAGATATCGGTTTGGGTCGTCAGCAGCATGTTGAGCGAATAGAGCGACAGCTCGGCCGCCAGCTCCCTCGCGGCCGCGGTGATCCCTGCGCCGACGTCGCCCCCGTTCTCGTCGATTCGCTTCGTGATCAGCGTGAAGTAGTGCTCGGAGTCCGTCCCCCCGCGGATGAGGTCGGTGTATGGCCCCAGGCGCCGGCGGATCTCCGGTAGGTCGCCGACGACCCCGTTGTGGGCGAAGATCCGCCCGTTCTGCTCGAAGGGATGTGTGTTGTCCATGCTCGGCTCGGCCTCGGTGGCGTGGCGGATGTGAGCCAGGAAGGTGCGCGAGCGGACGTCGTGAGACCCGGCGAGCGCGATGAACGTCTCGCTTCGGTTCGCCGCGACGGGCTTACGCCAGATCGAGGGCGACCCGTCGGCCTGGAAGGTGCCGATGCCGACCCCATCCGGCTGGCTCTCACTCAGAAGAATCAGGCTCGCCGGCGCGTCCAGCAACCAGAACGTCGCCTGGACCTCGTGCCCCCCGCCGCTCATACCGAAGAGCCTGCACACAGCGCGATCCTAGCGGTGGTGCCCCGTTCCCGACGAGACCAGGCGGCCGTGCCGCGTGGTCTCTTCCACCAGCTCGGCGAGCACTCCGGGCATCCGGCCGCTTGCAAAGGCAGCACGCTGGCGCATGGCGCCGTTGCCGTCCACCAGTATGCGCTCGATCTCCTCGAGCGCGCTCTCCGAGCCGAGCTCACGGGCGTAGGGCCGCGCCAGCTCGACCGTTGCTCGCGCGATCTCGGCCACCGGCCGCATTGCGCCGTCGTGCCAAAGCGTCGCATGGAGCCCGTCGCGCGCCGCTCGGAAGCTTGACTCCATCAACACCTCGCGCTGCTCCCACGGTCCGCGCCCCTCGGTCTCCCGCCGCGCGAGCGCGTGCACCAGTGCGGCGAGACCGGCGACGCTCTGCAGCGACGACTGGCTGTCCATCGCCCTGACCTCGACGGTCCCGAGGATGGGGTGTGGGCGGATGTCCCACCACAGGAACGTGTAATTGGGCATCTCGCCCGCCGCGACCAGCCCTTCGACGCGCTCCGCGTACTCGTCGAAGGATGCAAACGCGGGCGGGATCTCCGAACGCGGAAGCGCCCTGAAGACGTGGGCGCGCGCGCTGGCCAGTCCCGAGTCCAGGCCGTACCAGAAGGGCGAGTTGGCAGCGAGCGCCTGCAGCAACGGCAGATGCGCGCGCATCCCGTTGAGGGCACGGATCGCCGCTTCGGCATCGGGCATCCCGACGTGCACGTGCAGCGCGCACGTGGGAGTCCGGGCCTGCAACCCCCGCATCTGGGCCGCGATCAGGCGATAGCGCTCGCTGGGATAGTGCACGACGTCGCCGAACGCGCCATCCGGGTGCAGGCCCGCGCCGAGCGCCGCCGCCCCGGCTTCGTGCAGGCGCTGCCGCAGGACGCCCAGGGCCGAAACCGCCTCCGTGGCGTCAGAGCAAATGGGCGATACGAGCTCCACCACCGCGGCGTACGCCTCGGGATGTATGCCGCCCTCGCGCGGGGGCACGTGGAGCCGCCCCAGCACGTCAACCGCAGCGTGGTCGAGTGCATGAGTGCCCGGATCGACCAGGACGAGCTCCTCCTCGACCCCGAGCGCGAAATCCGCTCCAGCCCCGAAGTTGACCACCGGGATCGCCTCGATCATCAGCGACCCATCACAAGGGCTCGCCTGCGCACGGGTCCGAATCTAGCTGTCCGCGGGCGGCCCTGGCAAGCGTCTTTGACCGCACTCGCCGAATGATGGAGGATAGGCTCGGCCTCGGGCAGCCAGCATCGAGGGCCCTCCCTGCAAGACGCGAGCACGAACGAGGAGGCACATGACCGACCCGACGACGACGACCGAGGTACCTCCCCGCGTGGTGGAGTTCCTGCGCGAGAACATGACAATGACGCTCGCGACAGCGACGCCGAGCGGTATTCCGCGCGCAACGACGCTGCACTACGTGAACGACGACCTCGACCTCTACGTATGGATGCGGTCACAGGCGTGGGCGGCTCAGCAGATCGAGCAGAACCCGCTTGTCTCGTTCGCCATCAACCAGGAGGGCGCCGGCCTGCAGGGAAGCGGCCAGGCACGCGTGCTGCTGTCCGGCGAGGAGGTATCGCGTGCCGTGGAGCTCTTCAGCGACAAGTTCCCGATGGCGCTGGGAAGCTCGACCATGAACATCTCCTTCTTCCGGATCGTGCCGACCGACGTCAAGCTCGTCGACGAGCGATACGCCGGTGGCCGCGGCGAAACTCAGATGTTCAGCGGCGCGGAGTACTCGGTCGAGCAGGTCTACAACGTCATCGAGCAGCTCCCGGTTGGTGAGCTGGGTCTGATCTCGGGCTCCCTGCAGCGGGTCGAGGCCGAGGCCGGATCGACGATCGCGCGCCAGGGGGCGCCGGCGGACAAGTTCGTGATCGTCCTCGACGGCGAGGTCGAGGTCGTGCGTGAGAGCGACGGGGACGCGGAGACGGTGGCCACGCTCGGTCCCGGCGACTTCTTCGGTGAGGTCGCGATCCTCAGCGAGGCGCAGCGTACGGCCGGCCTGCAAGCCGCGTCGGCCGCGACGCTCTTGACCATGGACCGTGAGCAGTTCAGCTCGGTGGTCGGCCAGTCACTCGGGGCGCCGGAGTTCGAGCGCATCATCCGCGAGCGCCTCGGGGGAGGTGGCTGACCGATAGCCGACGCACAGGCAACTTCCACGGTCGGCTTCTCGGGCAAGGAGTTCCGGTCGACGCTCGGCGCGTTCGCCACGGGTGTCACCGTGATCACGACGCGCGGCGAGGCGCACGACTACGGCATGACCGCGACCGCGTTCTCGTCGGTTTCGCTCGACCCGCCGCTCGTGCTTGTCTGCGTGATCAGCGGGAGCCTCGGCGCGGAGGTGATCCCGCAGAACGGCTGCTTCGCGGCGAACATCCTCTCGTCCAGCCAGGACGCGATCTCGAACTACTTCGCGTCACGGGACCGGCCCCGCGGCCGCGACGCCTTCGCGGAGATCCCGCACCGTGAGGTGGTCACGGGCGCGCCGGTGATCGACGACGTCGCCGCGTTCCTCGACTGCCGGCTGACGGAGACCCATGAGGCCGGCGACCACGTGATCTTCATCGGCGAGGTGGTGAGCCTGGGCGTATACCCGGAGGTGGAGCCGCTGCTCTTCCACGGAGGCCGCTACCGGATCCCGACCGACCCGTAGGCGGCCCGCGTCTCAGAAGGGCTGGTTCTGCCCTTCGAAGACCTCGCTGATCGGGCGGTTCGTGAAGATGTTCGCTATCGAGCCGGCCAGGAGCTCGGCGAGCGACAGGACGACGACGTTGTCCGGGGCTCCTTCGCGGAGCGGGATCGTGTCGGTCACGACGATCTGCTCGAACGGGCCCTCCGCGAGCGTCTTGTGCGCGTTGCCGGAGAAGACGGGGTGCGTGGCCGCGGCGAAGACGCGCTTTGCTCCGTGGTCCAGCACCGTCTGTCCGGCGGCGACGAGCGTGCCGCCGGTATCGATGATGTCGTCGATGATCAACGCGGTCTTGCCCTCGACGTCGCCGATCACGTAGCCGATCTCGGCCACCTGCTGGGCCGGGCGCTCCTTCGTCATGAGCGCGAGATCCGCGCCGATCTTGTCCGCGAACTTGTGATTCAGCTTGACGCGACCGACATCCGGCGCGACGACGACGAGATCGTCGAGCGCCAGGTCGGTGAAGTACTGGCAGATGAGGTGCATCGCGGTGGCGTGGTCGAGCGGCTTTATGAAGAACCCCTGCACCTGCGGGGCGTGCAGGTCGACGGTCAGGACGCGATCGACGCCGGCGGTCTCCAGCATGTGAGCGACGAGCCTTGCGCTGATCGGCTCACGCAGCTCGGACTTCTTGTCCTGGCGCGAGTAGCCGAACCACGGCATGACCGCGATCACGCGATGCGCCGACGCGCCGACGGCGGCGTCGACCAGGAGCAGCAGCTCCATGAGCGAATCGTTCGTTCTGACTCCGCTCGCCGGGTTGTCGCAGGTGGACTGGACGATGAACACGTCCGCGCCGCGGATCGACTCGTCGTAGCGGCTATAGGACTCGCCGGCGGAGAAGGTCTTGAGCGTGACTGCGCCGAGCTCCACGTCCAGCTCGGCGGCGATCGCCTCCGCGAGCGCCGGATTCGAGCGCCCCGCGAACAGCATCAAGCGCTTGTTGTCATCGACGGGGACGCCGCTTCCGGCCACCCGCGGCTGCGCTGAGTCCATCTGTGGCGAGCTTACACCCGAGTATCGAGCCTGCGAAAGGGTCGACCGATTGACTCGGGTGCCGCGCGAGCTTACGCTCGCACCAAGATGGCCGTCGATCCCGCGCTGGCCCGCAGTCCGCTGTTTGCCGACCTCGCCGAGGACGCGCTCGAGGCCGTCGCCGAGCGGATGCGCCCGCGCAGCTTCGCGGAGGGCGAGGAGATCTGCCACGCCGGGGAGCCGAGCGACCGCACCTGGATCATCACCGGAGGCTTGGTGCACTGGCTCGCGCCGACCCCGGAGGGCGGCGGCGAGTTCACGCTGCGCATGCGAAAGGGCGAGGTGATCGGGGCGCAGGACGCCCTCATCGGCGCGCCGCGCTCCGCGACCGTTGTGGCGGCCATCCCCACGACAGCGCTCGAGCTCGACGCCGAGGAGCTCAGCGACGTCGCGCGGCGCTTCCCCCAGATCCTGCTGAACGTGATCAACACCCAGCGCGAGCGCATGATCCGCGCCAGCGTCCGGCGCGCCGCTAAGAAGCGCGGGGAGGAGGTCGCCCTCCTCGCCGGTCCGTCGCTCAAGGACGCCCTGGCCTGGCTCGCCGCGGCGGCGCGCAGCGCGACCCCCCGGCCCGCCACGGTGCTCGACCGGCGGCTCTCGGTCGCCGGCGCGCTGACTGCCTCCGACGAGCTGCTCTCCGAGAGCGCCACGGTGCTGATCCTCGGCGAGCTGGACACGAAGACGCTCGGGGTGCTGTTCGACGAGGTCGACCGCGTGGTCGCCTTCGCCGGGACCGCCGGCGAGGTGGAGCTTCTTGGCGATTTTGCCGGCGCGGAGGGGGGCCAGCTCGAGATCGTCCTCGTCGGCGGCGAGGCGGAGGCGACGCACCGCTCTTGGAGGCCGGAGGCCAAGCGGCTCGTCATACGGACCTGCGAGCGCGAGGAGGGCTTTCCGCTGTCGAACTCCGACCTGGCCTGGCTCGCCCGGCACGTGACAGGCACCAAGCTGGGGCTCGCGCTCGGTGCCGGTGGCGCGAAGGGCTACGCCCACGTCGGCGCTCTCGGGGTGCTCGAGGAGGCCGGCTACACGGTCGACTACATCGGCGGCAGCAGCATCGGCGGCTTCGTCTCGACTCAGATCGCGCTCGGCTACAACGCGAGCGAGATCGACGAGCGCTTCCGCTCCGCCTTCGACGACGACCTGGTCGGCGCCCTGTTCTCGGGTCCGTTCGGCGGGGGCTCGGCCGGCCGCGACGCGCTCACGGGGATGCTGAAGCGCATCACCGAGGAACGCTGGTTCTCGGATTCGGTCATCCCGCTGATGATCATGGCCGTCGACCTAACCGATCGCGCGCCCTACCCCCAGCGCGAGGGCCCGCTCTGGGAGGCGCTCCTCGCGGCCCTGTCCGTCGCGGGCGTCTTCCCGCCTCAGGAGCGGAACGGGCACCGCCTCGTCGACGGCCTGGCGCTGGTCCCGGTGCCCACGGCCTCGGTGCTCGAGGACGGGGCCGACGTCGTGGTCTCGGTCAACCTCATGAGCGCGGAGACGCTCGACCGCTGGCCGGAGGGGCCCGAGCCCGAGGAGGCACCCGCCAAGAAGAAGGGGATGCTCGACACGATCCTGGAGGTCATGGACCTCAGCCAGCTCGACACGAGCATTCGGCACGCAGCGCTTGCCGACGTGGTCATCACGCCGCGCTTCGGCCCGGCGGACTGGCGCGACTTCCATCTGGCCGATCTGTTCCTCGCCGCGGGGCGCACGGCGGCGCTCGAGCAGCTGCCCGTGCTCCAAGCACTGAGCAATCCGGTTGACCTGGACCTTGCTCGGCGCGAGACGGTTCTGGGAGCATTCGTGTGAGCGTGAGTCGACCGCCTATGCCCGCGACGTCCACCACGACACACGTCAAGGTGTGCGGCATCACGGAGCCCCGAGAGATCGACCTGCTCGCGGCCCAAGCTGTGGACTTCGTCGGCCTTTGGTACGGGGTGCCGGGCGGGCCTGCGGACCTGCCGCTGAGCGACTGGCGGCAGCTCGCTGCGGCGGCCGCCTCCACCGAGCGCCTGGCCCCCGTGATGGTCACGTTCCTGAAGGACGTCGCGGCGATGGGCGAAGCGCTCGAGGGCTCAGGGGTGCGCTGGGTGCAGCTGCACGGCTACCAGACGCCCGGGCTGGTCCGCGCGGTGAAGGAGATCGGCCCTGAGATCCGCGTCCTCAAGGTCCTTCACGTGCGCGGCAGCGAGTGCGTGGAGGCGCCGCTGATCGGCTCATACGAGAAGGCGGGCGTCGACGTGTTCCTGTTCGACGCCGTGGCGGAGGACGGCCGGGTGGGCAGCACCGGCGAGACGCTCGACCCGGAGGTGGTGGCGTCGCTCGCCGAGCGGATCAGCCGCCCCTTCCTGCTCGCGGGCGGCCTCTCGGCGGACAACCGGAGCGACTACGCGCAGCTCACGACACACCCGCACTTCCTCGGGATCGACGTGGACACCAACGCGCGCGGAGCGGACGGAAAGGTGAGCGCGGAGAGCGTCGAGGCAATCCTGGGGACCTGGCGTGTCTAGCCCGTTCGTCGAAACCCTCCTGGCCGCGCGCCTGCCCTTGGTCATGGAGGTCAAGCGCCGCACCGCCGAGGGCGTGGAGCTGATCGGGGACCGGACGATCCCGGAGATCGTCTCCGAGTACCTCGCCGCCGGAGCACCGTGCATCTCCGTCGTGACTGGCCGCTGGTTCGGCGGAGACGACGAGATGTTGAGCGAGGTGGCCGGGCTCACCGACGTACCGCTCCTGAAGAAGGACTTCATCGTGCGCGAGAGTCAGATCGAAGGCGCCAAGGAGATGGGCGCCTCGGCCATCCTGCTCACCGCGCGGATCCTGCCGAAGTCCACGTTCCAGAGCCTGATCGAGACCACCCTGCGCCACGGGCTGACGCCGTTCGTCGAGGTCGCCGATCACGACGAGCTCGACAGCGTCGTCCACGCCGAGGACTGCGTCGTCGCCGTCAACAACAAGGACATTCGCGAGCAGGAGCGCGGCGAGGGCGACATCGACCTCAGCCGCTCGCTGCTCGAGGCCACGCTGGAGACCGGGACGCCGTGTCCGGTCAGCGCCAGCGCGATCACCGATCCCGAGGTCGCCGCCGAGCTCGTCGATGCCGGCTTCAGGGGGCTCCTGATCGGGACGGGACTGTTGCTCAGCGACAACGTGCAAGGCTGGGTCGACGACTTCGAGCGCCATCGCAGCGCGCTCGCGGACGCCAAGGCGGCGACCGGGAGAGGAGAGTCACGATGAGCGAATCGCTGGCCGACCACTTTGCCGAGCAGGCGGAGCGCCAGCCGGAGGCCCCGGCGCTGATCTGGGACGGGCGAGCGATCAGCTACGGCGAGCTCCAGGAGATGGCATCCCGCGCCCACGCCGAGCTCGAGGCCCTCGGGCTGCCCGCCGACCGGCCGGTTGGCCTCCAGGCGAGGAAGTCGCCGGAGGCGATCGCGCTGATCCTGGCGTGCCTCAAGGCGCAGCGCCCGTTCCTGCTTCCGTCGATCGAGCTCGCCCCCGAGACGCTGGCCAAGCTCTTCGGGCAGGGGGGCGCCGCGCAGGTGGTCTCGCCGGCGGACGGGCCGGACGGCGCCGTTGGCCCCGGCGAGGTGGCCCCCGACGAGGCCACGGAGGCGCAGTGGCCACCGCGCGGGTGGCGACCGGCGACATCGCGTTCATGCTCACCACGTCCGGCTCGACCGGGCTGCCGAAGATCGTGCCGCTCTCGTCGGGCGCCATCCACAGCTTCACCGACTGGGCCGCCTCCCAGTTCGACATCGGCCCGGGCACGAAGGTGCTCAACTACGCGCCGCTCAACTTCGACCTGTGCCTCCTCGACATCTGGACCACCCTCAAGGCCGGCGGCTGTGTCGTCCTGGTCGACCAGGCGAAGGCGACGCACGGGGGCTACCTCGCCGATCTCATCGCGGACAACGAGGTCGACGTCGTGCAGTCGGTGCCGATGCTCTATCGCCTGCTGATCGACGCGACGCGCGAGAGCGGCGTGCGCTTCCCGAGCGTCAAGCACGTGATCACGACCGGCGACAAGATCCCCGCGACCTCGCTCGCGCAGCTTCCTGATCTGTTCCCGAACGCCCGCGTCTTCAACATCTACGGCTGCACCGAGACCAACGACAGCATGATCCACGAATTCGACCTGTCTGGCGGAGAGGTCCCGGCAAAGGTCCCCATCGGCCTTCCGCTGCCCGACGTCGACGCTCGGGTCGAGGACGAGGACGGGGTGCCGGTCGAGGGCGCCGGGACCGGGGAGCTGCTCGTGTGGACGCCGTTCCAGACGCGCGGCTACCTCGACGCGGCGCGGAACGAAGGCACCTTCGTCTCCCGTGCCGACGACGGACGGGGAGAGCGGACCTACTACCGCACCGGCGACATCGTCCGCCGCCACGACGACGGCCTGCTCACGCTCGAGGGCCGCACCGACTTCTACGTCAAGGTCCGCGGCGTCCGGGTCAGCACGCAGGTGGTGGAGCAGGCGATCCAGGAGCACCCCGACGTGGTCGAGGTAGCCGTCATCGCCGTGCCCGACGAGATGGCGGGAAGCAAGCTGCACGCGGTCGTGCTGCCGCAGCCCGACAGCGGGTTCAACGGCATGACGGTGCGCAAGCACCTTGTCGGCCGGCTGGCGCGGACGGAGATGCCCGGATCCATCCAGATCGTGACGGAGCCGCTCCCGAAGACATCGACGGGAAAGATCGATCGCAAGAAGATCGCCCCACCGCAGGACCGCAGCAGAGTGGCCGGATGACAGACAGAAACAGCGAGAGGAGCACTGCCAGTGGATGACACCGCCAAGATCAAGCAGTTCATCGTCGACGAGTTCATGCCGGACATGTCGCCGGACGAGCTCGATTCCGACTTCGATCTGCAGACCGGCGGCGCGGTCGACAGCCTGGGCCTGCTGAAGCTCGTCGCCTGGATGGAGAGCGAGTTCGGCGTGAGCGTCGACGAGTCGGAGCTAGGCCCGGACAGCCTCCGGACCGTGGACTCGATCAGGGCGTTCATCGACGAGAGGCGCGAGCCGGCGAATGCCTAGCAAGCCTCCATCGGAGGCCCTGGCGGCGCTCGCCGACCGCGGCGCCCCGGTTCCCGAGTCGGCCTGGGGGGACTTCTGGGACCGGCTCGGGAAGCAGGAGCTGCACCCGGGCGAGGCGCTCGCGGTGCTGGTCTCGCTGACCACGCAGACGCCGGACGGCGCCACGATCAGCGCGCTGATGCAGTCCCTGCGGGAGCGCAACCCGCAGCCCGATCCGCCTCCGGCCCCGACTGTCAACATCGTCGGGACCGGAGGCGGGCCGAGCACCTTCAACCTCTCGACCGCATCGGCGTTCGTCGGCGCGGCGCTGGGAGCGAGGGTGATCAAGACCGGCTCGCGCGCCTACAAGAGCCGCACCGGCTCCGTGGACCTGCTCGACCGGCTCGGCATCCGGATGACGGGGTCGTACGAGGAGACCGAGGAGCTGCTCGGGACCGTGGGCATCGCGTGCGCAGGCCCATTCGTGTATCCCAGGGAGCTCCGGCTGCTCGCGCGCACGCATCCTGCCGTTCGACATGAAGACGATGGGCCGCTTCTTCAACGTGATCGGGCCGTTCCTGGCCGCGGTGCCGGTTACGCGGCAGATCACGGGCGTCTCAGACCATTCGATGCTGCCGACGTTCCGGGAGCTGGCCGCGGGCGACCCGAGCAAGGACTTCTGGCTGTGCTCCAACGAGCTCGGGGCGGACGAGCTGCTCAGCATCGTGGAGAGCCAGGTATATGACAGCGCGCGCGGCGAGGAGTTCACGCTCAAGCCGGCCGAGATCGGCCTCGGCACCGGGTCGTTCGACGACCTCCTTCCCGTTGAGGACATGGACTCGATCGTCGACCACTTCCTGGCGCTGATCGGCGGCGACGGCCCGCCCGCCGCGATCGAGAGCATCAGGCTGAATGCCGCCGCCATGGCCATCAACGGCGAGGTCGCCAGCGAGTGGCCGGAGGCGCTCGGGCTGGCCGCCGACGCGATGGCGAGCGGCGAGGCCGTGCGGCTGATCGAGCGGCTGCGGGCGCACGGCAAGGAATCTGCGGGCGCGGGCACAGGGTCTCGTGCCTAGCGCGTCGCCCTTCTTCGGTGGGCCGCGTGCCGGCCGGCCGGGCCTCGTCCTGTTCCTGAACGCGGGCGACCCGCCGCTCGAGGTGCTGAGAGAGATCGTGCTCATGATGGACGAGCGCGGGGTCGACTGCCTCGAGCTCGCCGTCCCGTTCCCGGACTCGCCCACGGACGGCCCGGTGATCCAGGAATCGGCTCGGCGCGCGCTCGACCGGGGTGTCGACCTGGAGGCGGTGCTCGCCTTCGTGAAGAGCGTCCGTCCCGAGCTCTCCCACCTCAAGATCGCGCTGCTGGCCGACTGGAGCTACACGATCAAGGGCATGCCGCTGCGCGACTTCCTCGAGCGCGTGCAGTCAGCGAGCGCCGACGGCCTCCTCATCCACGGCCTGCCGCCGCGGATCCGCCCCGAGTATTACGAGGCGGCCGAGGCCACCGGTCTGCCGATCGTCACGACCTGCTACGCGACCTCGGAGCCGCCCGTTCTCGCACGACGCGGCCGACCACGCCACGGCGTACATCTACCTGGTGTCGGCGTACGGGCGCAGCGGAACGGTCGGGCCGCCCGACCACAGCGCGCTCGTGCCGGTGCTGGAGGTGCTGCGCGAGCGGACCGAGGTCCCGATCGCGGTCGGCTTCGGCGTCAAGGACCGCTCCCACGTGGAGGGCCTTGGGGCGGTCGGGGCCGACGCGGCGATCGTCGGCAGCACGTGCGTCGCGCGAGTTGCGGAGGCGCAGGCCGAGGGGCGCGACGTGGTAGAGGACTTCCGCGAGCTCGTCGCCGAGCTCGCGCCGCCGTCCGAGGCGCAGCCAGCAGGTTCCCAGCAATCAACACAAGAAGGGTGAGATCGAGTGATCATTCGCAAGCTGGACGAGGTCAAGACGGTCGAGTGGGGCAACGGCCTTAGCCGCCGCTTCCTGCTGGAGGCGGACGGCATGGGCTACACCGTGACCGACACGATCGTCAACAAGGGCACGAAGTCCCTGCTCGAATACGAGAACCATCTCGAGGCGTGCTACTGCATCGAGGGCAAGGGATCGGTTATCGAGATGGACGGCACCGAGCACGAGATCGTGCCGGGCACCATCTACGCCCTCGACAAGCACGACTCGCACTACCTGTGCGCTTCGCCGGACGAGGACCTGAGGCTCGTCTGCATGTTCACCCCCGCGCTGACGGGTGACGAGGCCCACACGTTCGGGGAGTCGGGCATTCACCCATCCATCTACTGAGCCAGAGCCGGAAGATGAACGACTGGACGGACGAGCAGAAGGAGCTGCGGAAGTCCCTCGAGCAGCTACTTCGAGCCGCTGAGCGCGGGCCACATCGAGGACGACGTGGCGAACGTGTTCCCGCGCGAGAAGTGGGAGCTGATCCGCGAGTCCGGACGTCATCAAGCTGCCGTTCGACCCGGAGTGGGGCGGCCTCGGCCAGGACGCGCTGACGCATGGTCTACGTGCTCGAGCACCTCGGCTACGGCTGCCGGGACAGCGGGCTCACCTTCAGCCTCGCCACGCAGATCGTCAGCGTCGCGCTGCCGATCCAGAGGTTCGGCTCCGACGAGCTCAAGCAGCGCTACCTGGCCAAGCTCGTCGACGGCGAGATCCTGGGCGCCCACGCGATCTCGGAGCCCGGAGGCGGGGTCGGACGCCATGGCGATGGCCACCACCGCGACCGACGACGGCGACGAGTACGTCCTCAACGGCAAGAAGACCTACTGCACGGCGGACCGGTCGCCGACGTGCTCACGGTCTACGCGAAGCTCGAGGGCGAGTGACGACGCAACGGGCTTCACCGCGTTCCTGGTGGACGCCGACACGCCGGGGATCAAGATGACCGAGCGTCCCGAAGATGGGGCTCAACACCTCCCCGATGGCCGAGGTCGAGTTCGACGACTGCCGGGTGCCCGAAGGACAACGTCATCGGCCGGCCGGGGGCCGGCTTCTTCATCCTCGAGCACGTCATGACGTGGGAGATCCTCTGCATCTTCATCATGATGGTCGGGGAGATGCAGTACCGGATGGAGCGCTGCATCGACTTCGCGAAGAAGCGCAACGCAGTTCGGCGAGCCGATCGGCAAGAACCAGTACATCGCCGGGAAGATCGTCGACCATGAAGCTCGGCGTCGAGAACTCGCGCAAGCACCTCTACGACACGGCGAGGCTGTTCGCTGACGCGGCGCAGCGTCACGACCGAGGTCTCCATGGCCAAGCTCGTCACGAGCGAGGCCAACCTGCAGTCGGCGCTCGCCGCCGTGCAGATCTTCGGCGGCCGCGGCTACCTGCGCGAGTACGGCCTCGAGAAGGACCTGCGGGCGGCCGTCGGGGCGCCGATCTACTCGGGCACGGACGAGATGCAGCGGGTTCGGATCGCCTCGATGCTCGGCCTCTGACTGAGGCGTGGCATGCCCCAGGTCGAGACCGTGTCCGGGCCTGTCGACGCCGGCGAGCTCGGGCTGACCCTGGTTCACGAGCACCTGCGGATCAGCTCCGAGTCGGTCCGCGCGCAGTACCCCCACCTCTACGACGAGCGGGTCGAGCGCGAGCGGGCCGTCGCGGAGGTCCGCCGGGCGATGGAGCACGGCGTCAAGACGATCGTCGATCCGGTCGCGATGGACTTCGGCCGCGACGTCACGCTGGCCCGTCACGTGGTGGAGGAGACCGGGATTCAGCTGCTGATAGGCACGGGCCTCGGCTACCTCCCGCTGCCGCAGCACTTCGCGAGACGCGACGTCGACTACCTCGCCGACGTGTTCGCGCACGACATCGAGGTGGGCATCCAGGGCAGCGGCGTCAAGGCCGCCTTCCTCAAGTGCGCCGTGGACGAGCCGGGGATGACGGAGGACCTCGACAAGGTGCTGCGCGCGATCGCGCGCGCCAGCCTGCGGACCGGCCGGCCGATCATGGCTCACTCGCACCCGGCCAACCGCTCAGGGCTGGACGAGATGGCGATCTTCGAGGAGGAGGGCGTCGATCCCGAGCTGATCCAGATCGCGCACACCGGCGACACCGACGACCTCGACTACATCGAGGAGCTCCTGGCGCGCGGCCCGTTCATCGGCATGGACCGCTTCGGGTTCGACATCGTCCTGTCCCATCGCAGGCGCGTGGGGACCGTGATCGAGCTATGCCGGCGCGGCTACGCCGATCGCATGCACCTCTCGCAGGACGCGGCCGCGACGATCGACTGGTTCCCGCCCGGATGGGTCGACCGCGCGGTGCCCAACTGGCACTTCACCTGGCTCTTCGAGGGCGTGCTTCCGGCCCTGCGCGAGGGCGGCGTCACCGACGAGCAGATCGAGACGATGCTGGAGCGAAACCCCGCCCGCTGGCTCACTCCATTTTTGGCACGGCCGGCTCACCTAGGTTAGGGTCGGCTCGACACCCACCCCGGAGGTTTGGAACGAATGGCCAAGCGTCAAATTATCGGCATTCTCGTAGCCGCGGTAGTGCTCGCGGCCCCGGCGCCCGCACTCGGTGCCGGATGGGTCTACGTCGAGTCGAACAATCCACAGCAGGGTCAGAACAGCGTGCTCGCACTCGACTACGGAAACAACGGAAAGCTCAATCCGGTTGAGATCCGTGAATTCCGGACCCGTGGCACAGGCGCCGCGTACATACGGGACATGTCCGTCGGGACGCTCGCCGGCGACCAGCAGGTCACGCTGAGCCCGGATCACAGGTGGCTGTTCGCCGTGAACCAGGGCTCGGGCACCATCGCGGTCTTCAAGGTGAACCGGCGCACTGGAGCGCTGAGCCATGTGAAGGGCTCGCCATTCGACTCCGGCGGCAACGCGCCGATCGCCGCCGGCTTCAACGGCACTCACCTGGTCGTCGCCAACCACGGCGTCGTGGCCCCGTTCGTACCCGGTCCCGGCGCTGACTTCGGGAACCCGAACTTCACCTCGTTCAAGGTGTCTCGGAAGGGCAGGCTGTCGAAGGTATCGACCGTGCCCGCAGGCCCCGGCCCGACCCAGGCGGCCCTCTCCCCGAGCGGGAGGAACGTGTTCAGCACGAGCTTCTACGCGTTCGCGCCACCCGACAACAAGACGATCCAGTCGCTCACGCTGTCGCGGACCGGCAGACTCGCCGAGGCTCCGGGGTCCCCGACCGGCTTCCCGGCCAGCATGACCGACGGCGTCTCGCTGCCGCCGTTCCTGCCGCCGGGCATCGAGAGACTGGCGTTCGGAATCGCGACGCACCCGACGCAGCCGTACGCGTACATCCTCGGACCGGCCAACTTCAAGGTGGGGATCTACCGCTACAACAGGGCCGGAGAGCTGACGTTCGCCGGCCAGGAGGACAACCCCGGCGGGGTCGCGGCCTGCTGGATCGTGCTGACGAGCGACGGCAGGTACGCGTTCGCCGCCAACACGTTCACGCAGGACATCTCCGTGTTCAGGGTGTCGAATAACGGCAGCGACCTCACCTTCCTGAGGAAGGTGCCGGCGCCGTCGACGGGCACCGTGTTCAACCTCGCCATCGATCCCAGCGATCGGTACCTGTACGTGCAGGCCGGTCACGCCGACCCGGACGGTCCGCGCCCACAGGAGGTCAACCCCGACGGCACGGTGAGCGCAACTCCCGTGTCAGCCGACGGGAACTTCGTCGAGGCGTTCAGGATTCGCCCCGGCGGAAACCTGAGGTCGATCGGGACCACGGCGCTGCCCGTGCCGTTCAGCTCGATCCCGATGGGGATCCAGGTACTGGAGCGCTAGCAGCTCTCGAGTCAGAGGAGGCCCGGCGCGGTCAACCGCGCTGGGCCTCCGACTTGACGCCGCGGCTCCACGCCGAGGCGGGCCGCTCCTGCGGCTCGCCGTCGAGCTCGATGTCGGCCCGCTCGTTGAAGAAGCAGAGTAGGTCGGCGATCTGGACCGCCTCGGGAAACGGGGCGGGGTAGGTCCAGACGAGGTCGCGGGCGGTCTCGCCGCTCGGCAGGACGACGGAGAAGTAGCTCGCCTGTCCCTTGTACCCGCAGTAGGTGACGGTGTCGCTGGGCTCGAGCTCGGCCACGACGTCCTCGCGGGGGAGATACCAGCGCGGCGGCAGGTTCGACTCGAACAGCGCCGTCGCCCGGCGGCTCTCGGCGAGCAGCCCGCCCTCGACCGAGACGCGCACATGACGGTCGCTGCTCAGCACGTCGATGCGGTGATACGGGTCGCGCGGATGGACGAAGATCTCCTCGTTCTCCTCGAGCCAGCGGTCCACCCGGTCCCAGTAGAAGGCGATCATGTCGCCGATGGGCTCGGCGCCCTCGATCGGGCTGGGGTAGTACCAGGCGCCGTTCTTGACGAGCCGGTCGCCGACCTTGATCGAGTAATAGGAGGCTTCGCCCTTGGTGGGGCACTTCGTGTGGCGCTCGGTGGGCTCGAACAGGTCGATGCGAACGTCGTCGCGCGGGAAGTAGTAGACCGGCTGTAGCCCGCTCTCCTGCAGCAGGATCGCCCTGCGGCTGTCGGCGACGGTCTCTCCCTCGACCTCGACGCGGATGCGCTTCGGCGTCGGCTCCAGGTACAGCGAGCGGCCGGGGTCAGGCGTCTCGAAGTTGAACGTCCCGGTCGGGCTGCGACTCAACGGCCCGGTGCCGGTCATCAACCCCATCGGGGAGCCCCCGCTACGCCGCCGGGACGGCCCCGCGGGCCTCGATGTCCATCTCCTCGATTCCCGGGAGCTGCTCGAGCGCCTGCGCGAGCGTCATCCCGTCATCCGAGAAGAGGCCGTCCGCCTCCCACTGGTCCGGCTGCAGGCTGATCGCCAGCGCGTTGATCGCGGCGTTCTCGTCGGGCGGCTCGGGCAGGTTCTTGGCAGCCTTGTGGAAGACCCACACGGCGAACGCCTTGAGCTTCTCGAGGTCGGCCCTGGCACGCTCGAACACCTCGTCGTCCGTCGCCGGCGCGGCCAGGTGGCCCTGGGCGGTGATGTAGGGCTCGAGCTGCTTGGAGAGCGCGGACACGCCCTCGAACGGGCGGTCGTCGAGCGCGTTCCAGTCGCGGTAGAACGGCTGCAGGCGCCGGAGCAGGGGCAAGAACTCGTCGACGATCTCCAGCAGCCTCTTGATGTCCTCGGGCTTACGCATCTTCCCGTGGCAGAACGGCGAGGCCAGCAGGCAGAAGTAGGCCCAGCTGTCGGAGACGACCTTCGCGACCATCACCTGCGGGTTGCTGAACAGCTGGTACTGGTCTCGATAGAGCTCGATCGTCGCGTTGAACACCCGGAAGAAGAAGTCGTTGTAGAAGTCGGCGAGCTCCGTGATGTCCTCGCCGGCCAGATCGCGCTCGATCGAGCTCTGCGCTGAGCGTGTTGGTGTAGGCGATGAAGTCGGAGCCCGGCGAGTAGAGCGCGTCGATGAAACCCGCCGCCTCGCCCACCAGCGTCCAGCGATCGGCCGAGAAGACCCGGCTCGACGCATACGAGAAGTCCTCGACCCGCAGGAAGTCGAGCACGTCCTCCTGGCGCCCCTCGATCTCGGCGGCGAGCTGCGGCTCGTGGCGCCGCATCCAGTCGAGGAAGGCCTCGAAGCTGTTGATCTCGTCGAACGGATGGAAGCGCGGGTCGGCGCAGACCCCGATGCTGATCGGGCCCGAGTCGAGCTGGATCAGCCAGAGCCAGTAGCCGGCATCGATCAGGTGTGTGGTCGAGAGCCGCCGCAGGCCGCGCTCTGGCATCCGGCCGAGCCACTCCTCGTCGTCGGACCAGTTCTCGAAGTCGAGGCCGCCGGCGAGCCGGAACCAGGCCGCGTTCGAGTGGTGGCCGGTGTCCGTGCCGAGGTCGAGCTTCTTGCGGAGCAGGTTCGAGCGCCCGCTTGCGTCGACGATCCAGCGGGCCGTGATGGTCGCCGTGTCGTCCTCCTGGCTCAGATTGATCGTGTGCTTGTCGTCGCCCAGCTCGATTTCCTGCACGCGCCAGCCGCGAAAGGCGTCGGCCCCCTGCTTGCGGCAGCGCCTGAAGAGCTCGTTCTCGAAGCGCCCGCGATCGATCTGATGCGTGAAGGCATCGAGGTGCGCCGGCGTGCAGAACTCCACCCGCTTGGTGATGTCGCTGTTGTCGCCGGCAGGCAGATAGAACCGAAGGCCGAGCTTCCTGAGCTGTGCCTCCTCGAGATGGTCGCGCATCCCGACCACCTCGCGGTAGTAGTGAGCACCGTTCTCGACCGATGACTCGCCGACCTTGAAGGCGGCCTCGGGGGCCGGCTCGAGCCGCTTGTCGGTGACCAGCACGCGGGTCTCGGGACGTTCCCGCTTGAGCTGAAGCGCCATCGACAGGCCGGCGAGGCCGCCGCCGAGGACGGCGACGTCGTAGTGCCCGTCAGGCACCTGCAGTGCCTTGAGCTCCATCATCGACGCCGAACGGTCACCCATGAGTCCTCCTGTCGGATCCAGCCACCGTGCGATCTTCGCGGATGGCTGACGCCCCAGTCAACTGCCGGCCGCGGGGCGGCGAGTCAAGCCGGGATCGCGGTGTCCGTTGGGGCGTCTCCGGTGGGGGCGCCCGGCCGCAGCCAGACGATCTCGCCCTCTGAGAGCTCGAGCTCCTCGGCCTGGGCCTTCGTCGTCTGCACCCAGGTCTTCTCGTCGTTGCCCAGGGTCAGCTCCACGCGCACCTCGAAGCCGAGGTGGATGATCCGGTCGATCATCGCCTCCGCGGCGCCACCTGCCGGATCGCGCAGGATGTCCACGTCGTGCGGGCGCACCCGGCGGCCGGACAGCTCGCTGACGGGTCCCACGAAGCCCATCACGAACTCGTTCGCCGGCTTCTCGTAGAGCTCCTGCGGCGACCCCACCTGCTCGATCCTGCCGTCGTTCAGCACGACGATCTGCTCGGCGACCTCCATCGCCTCCTCCTGGTCGTGCGTGACGAACACGGTCGTCACGTGGACCTCCTCGTGGAGGCGGCGCAGCCAGGCGCGGAGCTCCTTGCGGACCGTCGCGTCGAGCGCCCCGAAGGGCTCGTCGAGCAGCAGCACGCGCGGCTGCACGGCCAGAGCGCGCGCCAGCGCCATCCGCTGCCGCTGTCCGCCCGAGAGCTGCGACGGGTAGCGGTGCGCGAAGCCGTCCAGGTGCACGAGCTTCAGGAGCTCGTCCACGCGCGCCTCGATCTCGTCCGCGACCTGCGAGCGCGCGGTGCGCGCGAGCATTCGTTTTCCCCTTCGCTTGCGGATCGTGAGGCCGAACGCCACGTTCTTTGCCACCGTCATGTGCTTGAAGGCCGCGTAATGCTGGAACACGAAGCCCACGTTGCGCCGCTGCGGCGGCTTCCGCGTGGCGTCCTCGCCCGCGATCGAGACCGTGCCGCTGTCGGGCGCCTCGAGCCCGGCGATCACGCGCAGCAGCGTGGACTTGCCGCCGCCGCTCGGGCCGAGCAGGGCGGTGAGCGAGCCGTCGCGCACCTCGAGCGACACCTCGTCGAGGGCCACGAAGTCGCCGAAGCGCTTCGATACGGAGTCGACCACGATGCTCATGTCTGGGCTTCCTTGGGCTTGATCACGTTCATGGCAAGAAGCGTCACGAGGGCCATCAGCGCGAGCACCACCGAGGCAGCGTAGGCCCCGACCTCGTCGAAGCGCTGAAAGCTGTTCGCGACGTACAGCGTCGCGGTCTCGGTCTCTCCGGAGAGCTGTCCGGACACGACGCTCACGGCGCCGAACTCGCCGAGCGCGCGCGCCGTGGTGAGGACGACGCCGTAGGCGACGCCCCAGCGGATGGCCGGCAGGGTGACGCGGAAGAAGGTCTGGAGCGAGCCCGCGCCGAGCGTGGCCGCCGCCTGCTCCTGCTCGGTGCCGATCTCCCGCAGGACGGGAATGGTCTCGCGGACGACGAACGGGAGCGAGACGAACATCGTGGCGAGGATCATCCCGGGGACCGAGAAGATGATCCGGATGCCGTTCTCGGCAAGCCAGTCGCCGATCCAGCCGTCGCGGCTCCCGTAGACCAGGAGCAGCGCGAGCCCCACGACCACCGGCGACACCGCGAACGGCAGGTCGATCGCCGCGTTCAGCAGCGCGCGGCCGCGGAACCGCTGGCGCACGATCGCAAGCGCGGCCAGGACGCCGAAGATCGTGTTGAGCGGCACGGTGACCGCCACCATCACGAACGTGAGGTAGAAGGCGTGCTGCGCCTCCGGGGTGGTGACCGCGTCCCAGGCGGGACCGACCCCGTCCTGGAACGCGTTCACGAACACGAGCAGCACCGGGATGCCGATCAGCAGCGCCAGGTAGCCCAGCGCGATGAAGCGGAGCGCGTACTTAGTCCTCATGGCGAAGCGCCCTCTTCGAGAGCCATCCGAAGACCAGCAGGACCACCAGCGCGATCGCGAGCAGCACCACCGACACCGCCGCCGCGCCCACGGGGTTGTCGCTCTCCACCTGCGAGAAGATGAACACGGACGCCGCCTCCGTCTTGAACGGGATGTTCGCCGTGATCAGGACGAGCGAGCCGAACTCCCCGATGGCGCGCGCGAACGCGAGCCCGCCTCCCGCGAGGATCGCGGGGGTCAGGTTCGGGAGGATGATCCGCCGGAACACGGTGAGGCGGCTCGCCCCGAGCGACTCCGCGGCCTGCTCCATCTCGCGGTCCAGCTCGAGCAGCACCGGCTGTACGGCGCGCACCACGAACGGCAGCGTCACGAACAGGAGCGCCAGAACGACCGCCACGCGTGTGTACGCCACGTTCGCCCCCACGGGGCTGTCCGGCCCGTAGAAGGCGAGCAGCGTGAGCCCCGCGACGATCGTGGGCAGCGCGAATGGCAGGTCGATCAGCGAGTTGACGATGCTCTTGCCGGGGAACTCGTCGCGCACGAGCACCCAGGCGATCAGCGTGCCGAAGAGGGCGTTCACGATCACGACGACGAGCGACGCGATCAGGGTGAGCTTCAGCGCCGCGACCGCCTGCGGGCTGCTCACGGCGGACCAGAACGAGTCGGTGCCGTTCTCGAACGACTTGAAGAGCACGGCCGCCAGCGGGATCAGCGCGACGATGCTCAGGTATGTGAAGGCGATGCCC
Organism: uncultured Thermoleophilaceae bacterium; assembly: GCA_963786845.1. Taxonomy (GTDB): domain Bacteria; phylum Actinomycetota; class Thermoleophilia; order Solirubrobacterales; family Thermoleophilaceae; genus JACVRW01. The sequence goes on along the minus strand of CAWBAP010000002.1, from coordinate 162,915 downwards.
GGCGCGAGGAGCGCCGAGCCGCTAGTCCGAGGCCGTGCTCTTCCCCTGGGACTGGAAGATCTCTGCCACGACACCCTTCTCAGGATCGAAGAAGTCAGTGTTCACCTCCTCCCAGCCACCGAACTTGGTGATCTCGAACAGGTCGGCCGGCTCGGGGAACTCGTCGGCCCCGGCGATGCCGTCCACGACCGGGCGGTAGCCCTTGTCCACGAACAGCTTCTGGGCCTCGTCCGTGTAGAGGAAGTCCACGAACGACTGCGCGAGCTCCGGGTCCTTGGCCTCGGTCACGGTCGCGACCGGGTTCTCGATCAGGAGGGTCTGGTCCGGGACGACGTAGTCGAGCTCCTCGCCGTTGGCCTTGGCGAGGATCGCCTCGTTCTCGTAGCCGAGGAGCACGTCGCCCTTGCCGCTCGAGAACGTCTGGAGCGACTCGCGTGCGCTCTTGTCGAGCACGGACACGTTGTCGAACAGCTTCGCGATGTACTCCTGCGCCTGCGCCGGAGTCCTGCCCTTCTCGAGCTGGGCGCCGTAGGCCGCCATGATGTTCCACTTGGCGCCGCCCGAGGTGAACGGGTTCGGCTCGAGCACGTCGACGTCGCCGGTCACGAGGTCGTCCCAGTCCTCGATCCCCTTCGGGTTGCCCTTGCGGACCATGAGGACGACCACCGAGTTGGTGACCATGCCCCTGTACTCGTTCTGGTTCCAGCCCTTGTCGACCAGGTCCGCCTCGACCAGGCGCGTCATGTCGGGCTCGAGCGAGAACTCGACCACGTCGGCGGGCAGGCCGCCCTCGACCGCGCGCGACTGCTCGCCCGAGGCGGCGTACGACTGGCTGAAGCCGACGCCCTTGCCCTCGGGGGTCCTGTTGAAGGCCGGGATCAGCTCCCTGTAGGCCTCCTCCGGGGTGGAGTACGCCACGAGCGTGAGCTTGCCGCCGCTGCCGTCGCCTCCCGACTCGGATGCGGATGACTGGCCGCCGCAGCCGGTCAGAACGCCTGCGAGCAGCAGGACAGCCGCCAGCCCACTCATTGTCCACCTAATCAATCGACTTTGCATGAGCGAGCAAAGTACCAGAAAGCCGATCGGGTTTGTGGAGATTGCAGCCGCTCCGCGCACAGGTAGGTTGCGCACCGATGTCCGCGCCGCAGCCCGCCGGATCGAGCCCCTTCCCGCCTATCGCGGACTACGGGTTCCTGTCGGATTGCAACACCGTCGCGCTCGTGGCCCCCAGCGGCAACGTCGAGTGGATGTGCGTGCCGCGCATGGACTCGCCGAGCGTCTTCGGCGCGATCCTCGATCGTGACGCGGGCGGGTTCCGCATCGGCCCCGCGGACGTCAGAGTTCCAGCGGGCCGCCGCTACCTGCCCGGGACGATGGTCCTCGAGACGAGCTGGGAGACGCCCACCGGCTGGGTCGTGGTCAGGGACGTGCTGTCGATCGGCCCGTGGCACGAGGAGCAGGAGCGCTCGGCCACCCACCGCCGCGCTCCCACGGACTACGAGGCCGATCACGTGCTCGTACGCACCGTCAAGTGCGTGCAGGGCTCGGCCGAGATCCACCTCGACTGCGAGCCGGCCTTCGACTACGGGGGCCTGGCCGCGGAGTGGAGCTACTCCGAGTCCGGCTACCACGCGGCCGTGGCGAGCACGGAGGGGATGGCGACGAAGCTCCGGCTGGTCACGGACCTTCGGCTCGGCCTGGAGGGGCCGCGCGCGCGGGCGCGCACGATCCTGCGCGCCGGAGAGGTCGCGTTCGCCGCCCTGGGCTGGGCCGAGACGCCGCTGCCGTCCACCCACGACGAGGCCGACGCCTGGATGTCGCGCACGGCGCAGTACTGGCAGGAGTGGCTCCAGCACGGCAGCTTCCCCGACCACCGCTGGCGCCCCTACCTCCAGCGCAGCGCGCTCACGCTCAAGGGGCTGTCCTACGCCCCGACGGGAGCGATGATCGCCGCCGCGACCACCTCGCTGCCGGAGACGCCTGGCGGTGAGCGCAACTGGGACTACCGCTTCAGCTGGATCCGCGACTCCACGTTCATGCTCTGGGGCCTCTACATGCTCGGCTTCGAGTGGGAGGCGAACGACTACTTCTACTTCATCGCCGACGTGGCCGAGGCCGAGCAGGGCGACCTCCAGGTCATGTACGGCATCGACGGCGAGGCGCGCCTCGACGAGCAGCTCCTCGACCACCTCACGGGCTACGGCGGGGCACGGCCGGTGCGGGTGGGCAACGCCGCCTACAAGCAGCGCCAGAACGACGTCTGGGGCGCCGTGCTGGACTCGATCTACCTGCACGTGAAATCGCGCGACCACCTCCCCGAGCGGATGTGGCCGATCCTGAAGCGCCAGGTGGAGGCCGCGCTCGCGGCCTGGCGGGAGCCGGACCGCGGCATCTGGGAGGTGCGCGGCGAGCCCAAGCACTTCACCTCGTCGAAGCTGATGTGCTGGGTCGCTGCCGACCGCGGCGCGCGGCTGGCGCGCCTGCGCGAGGACGAGGCGACAGCCGAGCGCTGGCAGGCCGCCGCGGACGAGATCCACGCGGACATCTGCGCGAACGCGCTGGACAAGCGCGACGTCTTCACCCAGCACTACGAGACCGAGGCGCTCGACGCGTCGCTGCTGCTGATGCCGCTGGTCCGCTTCCTGCCGCCGGGCGACCACCGCATTCGCGGCACGGTGCTGGCGATCTCGGACGAGCTGACCGAGGACGGCCTCGTGCTGCGGTATCGCACGGACGAGACCGACGACGGCCTCTCGGGCGAGGAGGGCACGTTCGCCATCTGCTCGTTCTGGCTCGTCTCGGCGCTGTGCGAGATCGGCGATATCGAGGCAGCCACGCAGCTGCTCGAGAAGCTGCTCTCGTACGCGAGCCCGCTGCTCCTGTACGCCGAGGAGATCGACCCGGTCAGCGGGCGCCACCTCGGCAACTTCCCGCAGGCGTTCACGCATCTGGCCCTGATCAACGCCGTCATGCACGTGATCCGGGCGGAGGAGCAGCTTGCGGAGGCGCCGGCGCAGCGCGACCCGTCCTTCGAGCTCGGGATGGCCCGCGCCAGCCGCGCGAGCGGCGTGTTCACGCCGCCGCTCGGCGATCCGCGCTGAGCGCTGGGGCGGCCGCTACTTCAGGCCGAAGACGAGCAGCACGGCCAGCCCGGCGGCCGCCAGCAGGGCGAAGGTCGCGATGTGGGTCTGGCGCTTGACGCGCGAGTCGACCAGGCGAGCCACGGCCCCGTAGTCGGCTCGCGCCTGCGGGTCGTCCGCCACCTCGGACGGCACGAAGCCCGGCGCCGTCTCGTCGATCGCGAAGCTCGGCGGCGCGCTCTCGCGCTGCGGCTCGGGCTCCGACGTCGGCGCCGGCTCCGGGTCCGGGTCCGGCTGGAGCTCTCGCTCGGGCACCGGTTCGAGCACGCCCTGGCTGAGCTGCGTCACCTGGGGCACCGGTAGGACCGCCGAGGCCTGGCGCTGCACGTCCTGGGCGGTGCGGAGCTCGAGAACCGTCAGCCCGACGCGTATCTTGTCGCCCGGCCGCAGCACGCGTGGGCCCTCGATGGGCTGCCCGTTCACGTAGGTGCCGTTGGTAGAGCCGAGGTCCTCCAGCAGGGCGAGATCGCCCTGGGCCGAGACGCGGGCATGGCGTCGCGAGGCCTGCTCGTCGTCGAGCGCGATGTCGGTTGACTCGTCGCGGCCGATCTCGACGGGAGTGCCGAGGTTCGTCTGACGCCCCGCCTCGGCGCCCTCCACGATCTCCAGGATCAGCTCGGCCATGCGATCTCCTACTTGAACGGCTCGATGATGTAGTAGAGGACGACTCCGGCGGTCGTGAGCGCCACGACCACGGTGGCCATGGCGGTCGCCCCGGCTCGCGTGGCGGCGGACCCCTTGCGCCCGGCCTGAGTCTCGGGGGTGAACGCGGTGGGCACGTCGACGGGGACGATCCGGCGGATGCCCGATGGCTGGAAGTCCGGCTGCGGCACGTCGCCGCGGAGGCTGGGCGCCGGTCTGGCCGCGGGCGCCGCCGCGCGGGCCGGCTCCGGGGCACGGGGCTCGGGGGCGGCAGGCTTCGGGGCAGCGGGCGCCTCGGCGGTGGCCGGCTCGGCGGGCGGGCGGCTCCTCGGGAGCCGGCGCGGGGGCGGCCGGTCGCAGCGCGGTCGCCTGGCTCGCCGGTGCGGGCGCGGGCGTGGTCTCGCGCAGCCTCGTGACCTGGGCCGGGGCGCGCAGCCTCCAGACGCTCGACCCGATCTGCACCTCGTCTCCGTCGCGGAGCGTTTGCCGCTCCGTGATGGCCACGCCGTTCACGACCGTTCCGTTGGTCGAGCCGAGGTCCTCGATCGAGAGCACACCGGCGGCAATCTGGATCGTCGCGTGCCGTCGCGAGACGTCGGGATCGGCGAGCGTGATGTCACAGCCCTCGCGGCCGATCGTGGTGCCGGACTCGACCGCGTGCTCGGCGCCCTGGCTCGGACTCTGCTCGATGAAGGCGAACTCGCTCACTGCGGCGCCTTTGGCACGGCGCGGACTCCCGACGGCGCGGGTAGCGGCTGGAGCGGCCGGGCGTGCACGCCGGACGCCTCGCCGATGAGCTTGCCCGGGACGGCGCGCATCCGCCCCGGACGCGAGCACCGGCAGCGCCACCTGCTCCGGCGGCAGCGACCACTCGACGCGGCGGAACTCGCCCGCCGACTCGAGGTAGGTGAGCGAGATGATCGGCAGGATCACGATCTTGATGAGGGCCGCGACCACCCAGCAGGCCCAGTAGAAGATCGCTCGCCTCGAGCACCGAGATGTTCGGGAAGCCCTCGAGCAGCTGCGTGATCGCCAGCAGCAGGCCCCACTCCGCCAGGGCGAGCACGAACGTCATCCACGGCGGCTGGTACTTCAGCACCAGCGGGTAGACGACGGAGTCGAGCACCACGCCCATCAGCAGGTAGACGCCGATCAGGACGATCCAGTCCAGGTGGCCGGTGATGAGCGTGAGGATCAGGCCGAGCACGGCCGGTCCCAGCACGATCGTCGCGACGCGGGTGTGGATGCGGCCGATGGGCGTTGGGCACATTTCGAATCCCCGTTACGCGAGCTGCTCGGTCTTGCGGACTCGGCGAATGTTCTTGACGATCTTGCGCGCGAGGCCGAGCTGCATCCCCAGGCGCCCGAAGAAGCCGCGACGCTTCAGGTTCTCGGCACGCGCGCACGTCGCCGACGAAGCGCCGCGAGATGTACTTGAGGCCCGCGATCGTGTCGCCGTTCGGAACGACCGTGTTCGCGTTGATGCCGATCATGCAGCAGCGCGAGTCCTCGCGATCGAGCGGCGGCACGCCGCAGTTCGTCTTGAGCACGATCCGCTCGCGGTGAACCGGCACGCCGTAGGTCTGCGCCAGCCGGCGCAGCAGCGGCAGCGAGACCGCCGACTTGACGAAGCCCGTGGAGCAGACGACCCCGGTGGCGTCCATCGTCAGCGTCTCGTCGCCCTTGTAGGGCTGGAAGTCGACGGTCAGGCCGGCCGGACCCGGCCGGATCTCGGTGATGTTGCCGATCGACCTCCTCGAAGCGGCCCTCCTCGGTGGCCTTCTTGACCTTGTCGCCCCAGTTGCGCCGCTGCGGCGCGGTGCCCGCGAGCACCTGGCCGATGAAGTCGATGCGCTGGTCGAAGGAGAGCCCCTGGAAAGCGTCGATGCCGGAGCCGTCGAAGAGGCAGCGCGGCACGTTCAGGTCCTGCTCGTCGGGATGCGGGTTGCGGCGGAGCGCGACGCACTGGGCGCCCGGCGTCGACGCAGTTGACCCACTCGTTGACGGCGGCGATGCCCGAGCCGACCACGATGTAGCGGCCGCCCTCGTGGTACTCCTTGGGCTCGTAGGCCTGGACCACGCGGTCCGCCGTCTCCGGGTTCTCGCGCGCCTTGCCGTAGACGCCCGGGAAGCCCAGCGGCCCGTGGCCCGATCGCGATCAGCACGTGCTTGCAGCGCCCGAGCAGGTTCGCGTCGTCGTCGTAGAGCGAGAAGTGGGCGGGCGGGCCCGGCTCGCGGACGATCCAGCCGATCTTCACGTCCGCCCAGCGACGCGCTGCTCGTAGCCGAGCTCGCTGTCCGACCACGGCGCGCCTCGGTGAGGATCTCCGGCACGCCGGGGTTGAACTTGCGCCCGGCGGAGCGCAGCAGCGGCGCCAGGCTGCGAGCGCGCCCAGGCGTCGATCTGCGCGAAGGTCGGCCAGTCGGCCGGCAGGAAGTGCGACTCCGACTCGGAGCGCAGCACGGTCTGCCCGAGGTTCCAGGCGAACTGCTGGTAGGTCTGAACCGGGTTCGTGGTTCTCGCCGAAGATCCCGATCTGCTCGGGGCGGAAGCCGAGGTAGACGGCGGTCGTGTAGGTCAGGAGGGCGCCGAAGCCGTCCCCGACGATCCCGATGACGACGTCCTCTGGTTGTCCGTTGCGCGAGGCGATGACGCCCAACCTAACTCGGTCCACCATCTGGGGCAAGCCGCCAGCTTCCATTCTCGTAAACGAGCTTCACTGGATCCGAGTCGTCGCCCAGCCGGAGGGTCACCTCGCCGGCCTCCGGATCGACGTCCAGCCGAAGCGAGAACGGGGGCAGAGGAGCGCGCCGCGGGCGGCTCGGGCATGGGCGTCTGCGCCGACGAGCGGGTGTCGGCGTCGGGCGGCGCCGCCGCGGGCTCGCCGGCTCCGCGGACGGTCGGCGGCGAACGGCACGCTCACCTGCACGACCAGCGTCGTCGCGCCCACCTGGATCCGGTCGCCCGGCGACAGGATCTCCGGCCGGCTGATCTGGCGGCCGTTCACGAAGGTGCCGTTGGTCGAGCCGAGGTCCTCGATCACGAAGTCGCCGCCCGAGCGGGCGATGCGCGCGTGCTGGCGGGAGATCTCCGCGTCCTGGCCGAGCGTCCCCTCCTCGGATGCCTGCCTACCGATCAGGAGCTCGTCCTCGACCTGGATCTCGCTGCCCTGGGCGTTGCCCGCCGTGACCCTGAGACGCAGGCAATCGGTCGCCGGCTCCAGCGGGGCGGCACGGCCGGGGCGTCCGACGTGGCGGCGCAGCCGGTGTGTCCGCCGCTGGCCGGCGCGCCTGACAGGAGCGCCGCCCGCGCCGCCTCGACGCAGCTCGCCGCAGCTCGCATAGCGCTCCTCCGGCTCCTTCGCCAGCGCCTTCGCGATCACGTCGTCGATCTCGGCGGGGAGCTCGGGGCGCACCGCCGTGAGCTGCGGCGGCGGATCCTGGATGTGGGCGTAGAGCACCTGCTCCTCCCGCGGGCGCTTGAACGGGGGCTCGCCGGCGAGGCACTCGTAGAGGAGGCACCCGAGCGAGTAGACGTCGACGCGATGGTCGAGCTCCTTGGCCAGGATCTGCTCCGGGGCCACGTACTGGCAGGTGCCCACGAAGAACCCGGCGCTCGTCAGCGGGCTGCTGTCCTGCGAGGGCGCTTGCTGAGCCCGAAGTCCGTGAGGCGGGAGCGCAGCTCGCCGGTCTCCTCGTCGTCGGCGATGAGGATGTTCGCCGGCTTCACGTCACGGTGGTAGAGGCCGGTGGCGTGAACGGCGTCGAGCGCGCTCGCCACCTGCTCGAGGATCTCGATCGTCCGCTCGGGGCCGAGCGGGCCCTCGGCCAGCACCGCCGTGCAGGTCCCGGCCCTCGACGTACTCCATGACCATGAAGGCCACGCCGTCCGCCTCGCCGAACTCGTGGACGCGCACGATGTTCGGGTGCTCCAGCGAGCTCGCGTACTGCGACTCGCGCTCGAATCGGCGCCGGAACTCCTCGTTCTCGCGCCATCTCCGACAACAGGACCTTGAGGGCGAACTTCTCGCCGCTCTCGCGCCGCTCCGCGAGGAACACCGCGCCCATGCCGCCCTCACCGATCCGGCCGGTGACCGCATAGCCGCCGATCTCCTGCCCGACCTCGACTCGATCCGCCACGCGCGGGTTGTACCACCGCACGAATCCGCCCGGAGTGGCGCCCGGGCTTGCAGCGCGCGCCGCGGCGTGTTCAACTAGCGCTTCGATGGCGGCGAAACGCACCCTCATCGCCATCTACGCCGTGATGGCCATCGCGGTGGCGACTGGTCGCCGCGCGTCGTCCTCACGGCCGGTGAGGACCGTTCGCCGGAGCGTGCCATCGCCGGCGGCTACGACCTCGCCGAGCCGGATCCGTGCCTCGGCGAGAGCTTCGACCTCAGGCAGTCCGGCGAGTTCGCGAACATCGAGAACGCCGACGGCACGCTCGGCGGGGCCCTGCGGGTCGAGGACGGGCGGCTGACCGGCGACGTGAGCTGCGTGGACGGCGAGACCGCCGAGCTGCGGGCGAGCTCCTCTGAACGCGCGCTGGAGGGCACCCTCGGCGGCAGCCGCTTCGAGGCCGCGCTTACGCGCGACCCGCCGGCCCCCGGGCCGCGCCCGCGCGCCCCCGACTCGATAGCGGGCGACTACGTCCTGAAGCCGCGCTCGCCCTGCCTCGGGGCGAAGCTGGCGATCGAGGGCTCCGGCTCCGACGTGGAGCTGCTCCGCGGCGAGAGCGCAGCTCGGGAGGCGCGGCTACGAGAACGGCGCTGCTCAACGGCGAGGCCGAGTGCGCCGACGGCAACGCAGGCCGAGCTCGAGGGCAAGGCGTCGGACCGCACGATCACGCTGACGGTCGGCGAGGCCGCAGGTGACCGCCGAGAAGCAGCGCGAGGCGGGCAGCCGCTTCGCCGCCTTCTTCATCGCGATCGCCGTCGTGATGCTGGTCGCGCGGCTGTTCGGCATGGCGTTCGCGACGACTCGGCCAGCCGCGCGTGATGGGCGAGGTGGTCGCCGGCATCGCGCTCGGGCCCGACCGTCGTCGGCGCGCTCTGGCCCGGACCTCGAGGCCGCCCTCTTCCCGAGCGACATCATCCCGTTCATCGGGGTGGTCGCCCAGCTCGGGCTGATCTTCTACATGTTCCTCGTCGGGCTCGAGGTCGACCTGAGCCAGCTCAAGGGCCGGGTCGGCCAGGTCGCCGCGATCTCGAACGTGAGCGTGGCGCTGCCGATGATGCTCGGGCTCGCGGTGGCGCTCCCGATCTACGAGCTCGTCGGCCCGGACAACAAGTTCGTCGCCTTCGCGCTCTTCATGGGCGTGTCGATGTCGATCACGGCGTTCCCGGTGCTCGCCCGCATCCTCGTCGAGCGGCGGATGCTGAAGCGGCCGGTCGGCGCGCTCGCGCTGGCCTGCGCGGCGGTCGACGACGTCACCGCCTGGTTCCTGATCGCGCTCGCCACCGCGGTCGCGGTGGCGGGCTCCGGCGGCGAGGTGCTCGAGACGATCGGCGCTGGCCGTCGCCTTCTGCCTCGTGATGGGCTTCGCGGTCCGGCCGCTGCTCGCGCGCGTGTCGACCGCCTACGACGAGGCCGGGCGCGTGCCCGGCGGCTGGGTCGCGCTGATCTTCGCCGGCGTGCTGCTGTCCGCCTACACGACCGAGGAGATCGGCATCGCGCTGATCTTCGGCGCCTTCGTGATGGGCCTGGTCATGCCGCGCCACGCCGGAGCTGACCGAGGACGTGACGCGCCGGATCGAGGACTTCGTCGTCACGCTGCTGCTGCCGCTCTTCTTCGCCTACACCGGGCTGCAGGACCGAACATCGGGCTGCTCGACCGGCCGGAGCTGTGGCTCATGACGCTGCGTGCTGCTCGCCGTCGCGATCGTCGGCAAGCTCTTCGGCGCCGCGCATCGCCGCGCGCCTCACCGGCTTCGGCTGGCGCGACTCGGCCGTGATCGGGACGCTGATGAACACGCGCGGCCTGACCGAGCTGATCGTGCTCAACCTGGCGCTCGAGAAGGGCGTCATCTCGGAGGCGCTGTTCGCGATGCTCGTGATCATGGCGCTCGTCACGACCTTCATGGCGGGCCCGGCGCTCAGGCTGCTCGACCCCAAGAACGAGCTCGGCGCGCCGGTCGAGGAGGAGCTCGAGGAGGCGCGCGAGGCAGTCGGTCGCGGAGTTCCCGGCGCTCGCCGTCCCCGAGCAGTCGATCCTGGTCGCGCCGCAGGCCGACGGCGCCTTCGCGCAGCTGCGGGCGCTGGCGGAGCCGCTCGCGCGCTCCGAGCCGCCGCGCGAGCTGATCCTCGCGAAGCTCGTCCGCCCGCCGCGCGGCAGCGGCCGCGCGCGGCGGCCTCCAGACCGAGAACCGCCTGCTGCAGGAGGCCACCGAGGAGATGAACGCGGCCCGCCGCGAGCTGATGGAGCAGGGCATCGCGGCGCGCGCGGTGGCGTTCGTCTCGACCGATCGCGGGCGCCGACCTCGCCCGCCTGGCCCGCGGCGAGGAGATCGCGCTGGTCCTCATCGACGGCCGCCGGCCGCTGCTCGGCGAGGGCGTGCCGCGCGGCGACGTCGGCACGGTGCTCCGCGAGGCGCCCTGCGACGTCGCCGTGCTCGTGGCCAAGGAGGGCCAGGACGTGCTGCCCGCGCCCGAGACGCGGCGTGGTCGTGCCGTTCGGCGGCGCCGAGCACGACTGGGCGGCGCTCGAGCTCGGCGCGTGGATCGCCGCCGCCACGGGCGCGCCGCTGAACCTGCTCGGCGCCGCCGGCCAGACCGAGGACCGCGCCCGCGTCTCGCGCCTGCTCGGCGACGCCGGCCTGCTTGTGCAGCAGTACGCCGGGGTCACAGCCCGAGCCCGTCGTCGCGGAGGGCGGCCGCGAGGGCGTGATCGAGGCGGCGGCGGGTGCCGGGCTGCTCGTGATCGGCCTCTCCGACCGCTGGCGCGAGGAGGGCCTCGGCCCGACGCGCTCGGAGATCGCCAGCGCCGCGCCGGCCCCGGTCCTGTTCGTGCGCCGCGGCACTCGGCCCGGCGCGCTCGCCCCGCGCGAGGACGTGACGCGCTTCAGCTGGTCCGCCGCCGGGATGGGCTCGCGCATCAAGCCCGGCGGCTCGATCGAGTAGATGCGGGAGGGATCCTCGATCGACGCCGTGGCGGCCGCGGCTCGCGAAGAGTCGATCGACTTCGCCGGAATGAGCTCCCCGGACGGGGCCGTGACGCTCCTCCTGGCGGAGGCCGGGGACGCGACCGCTCAGCACAGCGCCGCCCTGGGCCGGTTTGTGGAGCAGCACGACGGACAGGTCGTGAAGGAGGAGGCCGGCGCCGCCATGTGCTCGTTCGCGAGCGCGCATGCCGGCCTCCGCTGCGCCATCGAGCTGCAGCGGGCCCTCGGCTCCGCGCCGCTGCGCATCGGGATTCACTCCGGCTTCGTGATGGCGGACGAGTCCGACTTCTACGGCCGCAACGTGGTGTTGGTCGCCAGGATCGCCGACCACGCGGAGCCGGGCGAGATCCTCGCCTCCGCCTCGATCCGGGAGTACACCGCCACCGATCCGTCCTTCGAGTTCGAGCCGCGCGGCGAGCAGCACTTCAAGGGCCTGCTCGGCGAGCACCCGGTCTTCGCGGTGAGCTGGTCCTAGCCGCGGTCCTGAGCCAGGCTCGCCGCGAACTCGGAGGCCGACGCGGGACGCGCGGCCGGGTCCTTGTCGAGCGCGCGCACCAGCGCCTGGCCGAGTGCCGGCGGCAGCTCCGGCCGCTTCTCCGCCAGGTCCGGCGGCTCGTCCTGGAGGTGGGCCCAGAGCACGCGCATCCCCTGGCGGTCGGCGAACGGCGGGTCGCCCGCCAGGCACTCGAACATCACGCAGCCGAGGGCGTACACGTCGGTCGCCGCGCTGATCTCCTCGCCGCGTATCTGCTCGGGCGCCATGTAGTCCATCGAGCCGAGCGTCTGCCCGGGCCGCGTCAGGAGGCTGCCCTGGCTGTCCTTGGCGAGGCCGAAGTCCGTGATGTACGCCGTCTCGGCCTCGTCGAGCAGGATGTTCGCCGGCTTCACGTCGCGGTGGAAGAGCCCCGCGGCGTGCAGCGCGTCGAGCCCGTCGGCCACCTCCGTGCAGATCCTGATCGCCACATCCGGCTCGAGCACGCCGTCGCGCTCGAGCCTTGTCGTCGAGCGAGCCGCCCGTGATCAGCCGCTGCGCCAGGTACGGGAGGCCCTCGTGCTCGCCGGTGTCGAGCACCGGCACCACGTGCGGGTGGGTCAGCCGCTGCGCAATGCTGGCCTCGCGCTCGAAGCGCTTGCGGAAGACGCTGTCCTGCGCCAGGTCGGGCTTGACGAGCTTGAGCGCCGACCTCCTGCCCCTCAGCGGAGCGGGCCTTGTACACGCGGCCCATGCCGCCGACGGCGATCAGCGACTCGATCCGCCAGCGGCCGACGGTCTGTCCGATGAGGTCGTCTGAGTGTGGTCCTTGCAACGTCACGCAACTCGTGTTCAACTATCCCAGATGGGCTCGCGGGCAGCAGGGTGGGTGATCGCGGCGCTGCTTGCGCTGCCTGCGGCTGCGTACGGCCAGGCGCCGCCGATCAACGACAACTACCTCGAGTCGCTGCGCCTCAACGATCCCGGGTCCCGCCTCGAGCGCCGGCGACACGCTCCGCGACGTGCGCGACACCACGAACGCCACCGTGCAGGGCGACGTCTTCAGCCCGCCGCAGAGCGGCGGGCCCGGCGGAGCTGACCACCTGCGAGGGCGCGAGCTTCGGCAAGACCGTCTGGTACGACTTCTACCCGGACGTCGACGGCCTGGCGTCCGGCTGCGGGCCTCCGGGTACGACACCGTGCTGGCCGTCGTGCCCTTCAACCCCCGCGACGGGCCGCCCCAACTTCGGGTCCGCCGCTCTGCACCAACGCCTCGAGCCAGCACCACGGAGGAGTTCCTGGTCCAGGTGGCAGGCGGCGACGCCTACTCCATCCAGATCGGCGGCGTGAACGACGCCGGCGGCCCGCTCGAGTTCCTCTTCGACTTCCTGGCCGACACCGACGGCGACGGCGTGCTCGACACGGTCGACCGCTGCGACCGCCTCGACGGCCCGGCGGGCAACAACGGCTGCCCGCGGCGCCAGCGCGTGAACGTCACGCTGCGCGCCCTGCCGACCGCGAGGCGGCATCGAGGTCGACGCCCTGACCGTGAAGGCCCGGCGCGGCTCGCGCATCGTCGTGACCTGCAGCTCGCGGCTGCCGCCGGCAGGTGAAGCGCGCGCGCAGCACCGTCACCTTCCCGGCCCTGAGCGGAGCCCAGCTCCGCGCCGGAGCGAGGCTCGAGATCCGCGTGACCAAGCGCCGGCTACTTCGGCGAGTTCGCCCGCTACCCGATCCTGGCGGGGAACTTCAAGAAGACCGAGCGCTGCATGAACCCGGGCTCGCGCAAGCTGCGCCGGAGCTGCGGATGAGCGCCGGCGTCGCTGCTCACGGCGGCGGATCCCGGGCGCCTCAGCTCGTGCTCGTGGCCATCGTGGTCGCGGCCGCGGCCTTCGGGGCGGCGTTCGCGATCGCCGGCATGACCAAGGAGGACGGCGGTGGCGGCGGCGAGGTCCGGCAGGCCACGCCGATCGAGCCCTCCGGCGCCTCGCCGAAGCTTCCGCCCGCGCCGCCCGCCGCGACACTCCCGCCGCTGAAGGCCGCTCCCGCGCCGCAGGCGGCCCCCGCTCCGCCGAGCGGCGGCTCCGGCACCCGCGCCCGCACCGGCGCCCGCACCGGCGCCCGCGCCGGCGGTGGCGGCGGTGGCGGGCCCATCATCGAGGGCTAGCAGACTTTGCTCGCACAGGGAACCATCGTCTCTGGCTACCGGGTGGACGGCGTGCTCGGCGAGGGCGGCATGGGCGTCGTCTACCGCGCCACTCAGCTCTCGCTCAACCGCACGGTCGCGCTCAAGATCCTCGCGACCGAGCTGAGCGCAGGACGAGCGCCTTCCGCGAGCGCTTCCGGCGCGAGGGCCTCCTCCAGGCCGCGATCGACCACCCGCACATCGTCACCGTCTACGAGGCGGGCGAGACCGAGCACGGCCTGTTCCTGGCCATGCGGCTGATCCGGGGCCCCACGCTGAAGGACGATGATCCTCGCGGGCGAGCTCGGCGCCGGAGCGCGCCGCTCCTGATCCTGGCCCAGGTCGCGGAGGCGCTCGACACCGCGCACGAGGTGGGCCTGATCCACCGCGACGTCAAGCCGCAGAACATCCTCATCGGCGCGCGCGACCACGCCTATCTGGCCGACTTCGGGCTGACGCAGTCCTCCGACGAGGCGAGCCTCACCGAGACCGGCCAGTTCATCGGGACGATCGACTACGTCTCGCCCGAGCAGATCCAGGGCCAGGCCGCCACCGCCCGCAGCGACGTCTACTCGCTCACCGGCGTGCTCTACGAGTGCCTCACCGGCGAGGTCCCCTTCGCCAGGCCGAACGAGGCCGCCGTGCTGTACGCGCACATCTCCGAGCCTCCGCCGAGCGTCACCGAGCGGCGGAGCGACCTGCCGCCGCGAGATCGACGAGGTGATCGCGCGCGGGATGGCGAAGCTGCCGGCCGACCGCTATCGCGTCGGCGGGCGAGCTGATCGCCGACGCCGGGGCCGCCTTCGGCGGCGAGACGGCCGCGCCGACGGCGCTGCGGCCGCAGTCAGCGCCGCCCGCGGCCGGTCCCGACCGAGATCGTGCCGGCCGGCGAGCGAACGGTCACGCGCCGTGCGCAGCCGGCCCCGGCCGCGGCGGCCGCGACGACCCTGCGGCGACGCGGCAGCACGCCCGCTGCCGCGACGGCGACCGCGCCGCCGCGCGCGACGGCTCCGGCCGCGGCGCCGCCGGCCGAGCGCCGCCGCGGCCTGACGGGCGGCACCCTCGCGCTCGTCGCCGTGCTCGGCCTGGCCGCCGCGGCCGGCGGCTACGTGATCGGAAGCGGTGGCGGCGACTCGGAGGAGCCGAGCGAGCCCTTCACGAGCTCCGCCTCCGCCGGCAGCGTCGGGCTCTCCTTCCCGGCGAGCTGGAGGCGGGTCGTCCGAGGCGCCCGGCATCCCGGGCATGCGCTTCGAGGACCCGATCGTGCTCGGAGCCGCAGGCGACCGGGCAGGACGCGGCTCGTGGCGGGACAGGTCGCCGCCGAGCGGCCCGGCGCTGCTTCCCACGCAGTTCCTCGGCGCGCTTGCCGGGCGACGCCCCCAGCGGCGAGCCGGTCCGGCTGAGCCGCCTGCAGGCGCTCCGCTACGCGGGGCTCGCCCCGCGCGGGCTCGACGGGCAGCTCCAGCTCTACGCCGTGCCCACGGACCGCGGCGTGGCGACCGTGGCGTGCAGCGCCCCGGCCGGCGCCGCGGGCGACGACTTCCGGCGCGACTGCGAGGGCGTGGCGACCACGCTCGAGCTGGCGGGCGCCACGGCCTACCCGCTCGGGCCGAGCCCGGCCTACGCGCGCAGGCTGCGGACGGTGCTCACGGCGCTCGAACCGGCGCGCGCGCACGGGCGACGCGAGGCTGCGAGGGGCGGACACGCCCGACGCCCAGGCCGCGGCGGCGGACGCGCTCGGGAGCGCTCACCTGCGCGCGGCGCGCGCCCTGGAGGACGCGAAGGTGAGCCCCGCCGACGCCGCCGCCAACCGGCGCGCTCGCCCACGCGCTCGAGGGGACCGCGCTCGCGTACGCAGCGCGCCGCGGACGCGGCGCGTGCGGGAGACGAGCGCGCGTACGCCGCGGCCGGACGGGCGCTCAGGACGCGAGCAGGCGGAGCTCCGCAGCGCCCTGTCAGGCCTCGAGCGGCTCGGCTACGCCCTCTCGTAGGCTCGGGCGCGGCGTCGCGGCAGCGACCAGAGCTTCACCTTCGCCTGCCTGCCGCGGACCTCGAATCTCGTCCACGTAGACGAGATCCGCAGGCGGATCATTCAGCCGCGAGCGCGTCGAGTCGGCGATGAACAGCTGATGGGGCGTCCCCTTGGTCATCCCCTCGATCCGCGAGGCGGTGTTCGTCGTGTCGCCGATCGCGGTGTACTCGAGCCGCCGCTCCGACCCGACGTTGCCGGACATCACGCTGCCGCTGTTCAGCCCGATGCCCATCCGGAAGCCCTCGCCGAGGCCCTCTGAGCGGATCCAGTCGTTGAAGCGCCGTCAGCCTCTCGTAGAGCATCTCGCGCGCCGCCGCGAGCGCGCGGTCGGCGTGGTCGGGCTGCTCGATCGGCGCGCCGAAGACGGCCATGATCCCGTCGCCCATGTAGGCCACGAGCGTGCCGCCGTGGTCGAGGATCGCGTCGCTCATCCCGCTCAGGTAGTGGTTGAGGACCTCGATGACCCGATCCGGCGGGAGCGACTCGGCGAAGCTCGTGAACCCGCGCAGGTCGGTGAACATCACCGTTCCCTCGCGCTGCACGCCGCCGAGCCGGAGCCCGTCGCCGGCGCGGGCGAGCACGTCGTCGACGACGTTCTCGGGCACGAAGCGGGCGAACAGGTCGCGCACGCGCTCGCGCTCGAACGCGGTGGTCACGTAGTGCACCGCGAGCGCGCCGACCGCGGCGAGCACCAGCGCGCCGAGCGGGTAGACGAACGGCGAGCGATCGTGCCGCCGTTGAACGCGAGCTGCGCCGCGACGATGAACACAGCCGCCAACCCCGAGCGCGAGCGCGATCGCGCGGCAGCGGCGAGAGGCGCAGGCTCGCCACCGGCGCGACCATGCCCGAGCAGCACGATCAGCAGCGACGTCGAGCCAGCCGCGGCGCCGACTGGAGCGGGAGCCCGCGCCGCACCGTGTCGATCGCGTTCGCCTGGATCTCGGCCCCCGCCATCAGCTCGTCCCCGGTCGTCGAGGTGGGGTGGACGTCCTGGAGCGACGGCGCGGACGGGCCGATCACCACGAACTTGTCCTTGAACGTCCCCGGCGGCGTCTTGCCCTGGACCGACGCGCGAGAACGAGACGCTCTCGATCGTCCCCGGCGGGCCGTAGTAGTCGATCCAGGCGGTGTCGTCGCGGGCGTCGAAGTCGTCGCGGCTCACCTGCCGGCCCAGCGCCACCTCGGCGGATGCGACCGCGAGCGTCTCCAGCTTGTCGACGGTGTGCGGCACGCGCCGCTCCACCCCGCCCGGGTCCGACAGGAGCACGCCGTTGCCCGGCCGCGCCCCGACCTCCTTCAGCACCGCGTCGCCGCCGAGGATCTTCGACTCGCCCCGCTCGTTCGCCTCGGTCGTGGCGAGCACCACCTTGCCGTCGGCGCCGTCGATCGCCAGGAGCAGCGCGAACTCGTCCTCCTCTGAGGTGAACTCCGTGAACTGGACGTCGTAGGCGATCACGCGCGGGCCGTCGGCGGCGATCTGCTCGACGGCCTGGCCGTGGACCCGGCGCGGGAAGGGCCAGCGCCGGTCGAGCTCGCTGGAAGGTCACGTCGTCGATCTCGACGACCACGAGGTCGTCGGGCGGCTTCCTGTCGCCGCGGATCTCGAAGCGCGTGTCGACCGTGTCGAGCTCGAGGTCGCGGAAGGCGTCGGCGAAGTACGCAAGCACCCAGAGGCGCGCTGAGGATCGACCCCGAGCCCCGAGGAACATCGCCGTCCGCAGCTGTCGGCCGCGATCGCCGCATCATTCGCCCACCAGGAGGGCCGTGAGGAACAGCGCCAGGACGTGGAAGGTCTGGTCCACCGCCGCCGCCACGGCGGGGATGCTGGCTCCGTCCGTGTGCTTCGCGCGGACCATGTAGAGGGTGAGGAGCCGGCCGTCGTCCTGGATCAGGTGCGGCGCGGCGATCAGGGCCGCGGTCGCGACGGCCCAGGCGCCGATCTCGTCGGCCAGCCAGATCAGCGCGGGCACGAACGCGAGCGTGTAGCTCGCGATGTGGGAGAGCAGGGCCCGGCGAGCCCGGGGGTCCGGGCCGAGTCCGCCGCGCTTGTTGAGCGCCTGCCAATCGGTCTGGAGCAGGTAGTCGCCGACCAGGTGGCACACGACGAAGACCGCAAACACCTCCACCCAAGGCATGGCGCGAGCCTACACTCCGGGGTACCCTTGGGGTTGTGGACGGGGACTCGCAGATCTCGGCTGGCCTGACGCTGGCCGGCCGCTACACGGTGCTCGAGCCGATCTCGGCTGGGGCGATGGGCGCCGTGTACCGCGCGCACGACTCGCGAGATCGCCAAGGACGTCGCGCTCAAGCGGCTCGACGGACACGCGCCACGCGGCGCGCTTCGACATCGAGGCGCGGCTGCTGTCCCAGCTCCGCCACCCGCGCGTCGTGCGGGTGCTCGACCACTTCGACGAGCCGAGCGGCAGGTACATCGTGATGGAGCTGGTCGAGGGCGAGGACCTCGGCAGCGTGCTGAAGAAGCGCGGCAACCCCGGCCTGCCGGTCGAGCTGGGCGCTCGACTACGCGCGCGAGGCATGCGAGGCGCTCCAGTACGTGCACGAGCAGCAGATCGTCCACCGCGACGTGAAGCCCCAGAACCTGATCGACAGCGACCACGGGACCGTCCTCGTCGACTTCGGCGTGGCTCGCGAGCTGGAGGAGGAGGAGTCGGGGCACCGTCGGCATCGGCACGCCGCGCTTCATGGCGCCGGAGGTGTTCGCCGGCGGCACCGTCTCGCCGCGCAGCGACGTGTTCGGGATGGCCGCCACGCTGTGGACGCTGATCACGGGCAAGCCGCCCGTCTACGCCGAGCCCATACAAGCTGTCTGACGTCTGCCCCGAGGTCTCGCCCGAGCTCGAGCGGACCATCAGGGCCGGCCTCGAGATGATCCCCGAGCGGCGCGTGGCCTCGATCAGCGCCTTCGCGAAGGCGCTCGGGCGCACCGCTGGAGCCCGCGCGCGGCGCGCTCGCTCGCGCTGTCCGTGGAGCAGCCGGACGCTCCGCGCAGCATGATGGAGGCCGTCGTGCGAACGGCGGCCGGCGTCTTCGAGGCCGCGGCCTCGTCGATCGCGCTCATGGACCGCACCACCGGCGAGCTCGTCTACCAGTCCGCCTGGGGCGCGGGCGCCCGCGAGATCGTCGGCGTGCGGCTCCCGCCGGGCACCGGCATCTCGGGCGACGTGGTCGCGAGCGGCCAGGGACAGGCCGTCCGCGACTGCCGCGAGCGACCCCCGCTTCGCGGCCCAGATCGCGGCGGGCACGGGCTACGTCCCGCACACGATGCTGGTGGTCCCGCTCCTGCGCGCCGGCGAGCGCGATCGGCGGCCTCTCGCTCCTCGACCGCCGCGACGGCGGCTTCTACGGCTCGGCCGACATGGAGCGCGCCACGCTGTTCGCCGAGCTGGCCGTCACGGCGCTCGACGTCCAGCCGGACGCCTTCACGAGCCTCGGCGAAGCCGAGCTGCGCTAGCGCGGCCGGGCTCGGGCGCTAGCGCGGCGCCTTCGCCAGGTAGCTCTTGCCCCTGGTGAGGACGATGTTGCGCTTGCGACGGAAGTCGCGGACGACGACCTTCCCGCGGCGGACCCTGGTCAGCGTGCCGTCGCAGCGGTCGATCGACGCCCCAGTCGGTGCCGCGCACGGTCGCCGAGCTGTTGCGCCCGCTGGTCCGGAAGCGTCCCCTGGCGTTCGCGCGGAGCTGCCTGATCTGGGCGCGGCTGAGCGACGCGCGGGCGCCCTTGGACCTGCCGGCGCGGCAGCGCCGGAAGCTCGAGCCCTTGAGGACCAGGTCGGTCAGGCCCCGCGCGCTCCGCTTGCGCGACTGGCGGACCTGGAAGAGCGAGTTGAAGAAGGTGCCGCGCTGGCGCTTGCCGGCGCGGTTCGCGGCGCTCTCGAGGCGCACCTTCCCCCTGCGCGTGTCGAGGAACGAGCCGACGGGGACCTGGCGCGCCTCGCTGAGCGGAACGAACGTGAGGCCCTTCTGGCTCGCGCGCCCCGAGCCCGCGGCGCGAGCCGCCGCGGTGGGGACCGCGACCTTCACGATGCCGGCAACCTGGTCGACGTTCACGTCGACGCCGAGCTCGGGGTTGGGCAGGTCTTCGAGGGTCGCCGGCCGAGGGTCGCGGAAGACCGCCCCCGTAGGCGAAAACGTCGTTAGGAACGATCGGGTCGTCGACCCGTTCGCAGCCACGACGATGTCCCAGCTGAGGGCCATGCCGTTGTCGAGGAGCACATCGCACATGCACGTATTGGGGAACCCACCGGGAGACGGGCTCGATGCCTCGCCGTAGGGCCCCTCGAACCATTGAGCGCCCCCGCTCAGCGGCACGAACCCCTCAATCCGTGCCGGTGGCACGTTATGGGGGTTGGCGGAGCAGTAGATGCCGCCGGTCGCCGGGTCAAAGGTCCCGTAGCCCTGGTCGCTGTCCTGGAGGAAGCAGTCAGCCCAATGCCAGAGCAGCGCCGCCTGGTCCGCGCCGGCCGAGTTCGCGACCGTCACGTCTGAACGGTAGAAATCGTCGCCCACGACGTATGAGTCCGTCCGGGTAATCGTGAGCGATTCGCCGTCGGCCGCGACTGTCGTCACCACGTTGAACGGGTCGGACTGCGTACCCGAGCCGGTGACCCCTGATTGGTTCGTCGGCGTCAGGAAGCTATCGCTGCCGCTTACGCGCAGCCGCGTGCCGCACGAGCCGGGGACGCCGCCGAAGAACGAGTTAGCCTGGTCGCCCCCGTAATGCGCCTGGCATGTGAGGTCGTCGCCGAGGTAGATGTGGTCGACAGGGCCGGGCGACGAGATATCCTGGGTCGCCGCCGCCGCCGGACCGGACGTGGCGAGCACGATAACCGCGGCCAAGCCGAGCAGTCGGCTGCCGCCACGGAACCTGCTTCGCCCACGGTTCGTCATTCGGTCCACTGTGTGCCCGCGCTAGCGCGGCGCTTTCGCCAGGTAGCTCTTGCCGGCGGTGAGGGTGATGTTCTTCTTGCGCCGGAAGTCCCGCACGACGACCTTGCCGCGCTTGACCTTGGTGAGCGTGCCGTCGCAGCGGTCGATCGTGTCCCAGATCGTGCCGCGCACGGTCGCCGAGCTGTTGCGCCCGCGCGTGCGGAAGCGGCCGTTCGCGTTCGCGCGCAGCCGCCTGATCTGAGCGCGGGTGAGCGAGGCTACGGCGTTCGAGGCGCCCCTGCCGGTGCGGCAGCGCCTGAAGCTCGAGCCCTTCAGGATCAGGTCGGTCAGGCCGCGCGCGCTGCGCTTACGCGACTGGCGGACCTGGAAGAGCGAGTTCAGGAACGTGCCGCGCTGGCGCTTGCCGGCGCTGTTGGCCGCGCTCTCCAGACGCACCGTGCCCTTCCGCGTGTCGAGGAACGAGCCGACGGGGACCTGGCGCGCCTCGCGAGAGCGGAACGAACGTGAGGCCCTTCTGGCTCGCGCGCCCCGAGCCCGCGGCGCGAGCCGCCGCGGTGGGGACCGCGACCTTCACGATGCCGGCAACCTGGTCGACGTTCACGTCGACGCCGTACGTGGGGTTGTCGAGGTCCGAGAGCTCAGCCGGCCGGATGGTCCACGTGTGTGTCGCCGGCGTGGGGTCGACGTTGCCGGCGAAGTTGGTGGCTCGGACCTCGAAGGTATGCGTTCCGTCGGGGAGCCCGGGATAGGTGTGGGGCGACGAGCAGAACTGGAAGCCGCCGCCGTCGAGCTGGCACTCGAAGAACGCGCCCTCGGTGGCGGTGAACTCGAAGGTCGCGTCGTTGCTCCCCGACGAGGCGGGCGGCGCGCTGGTGATGGTCGTGTCGGGCGCCGGGGCGAGATTGGCGAAGTCGGGGCCGCAGAAGGTCCCTGACGCCACGTTGCCGAACCACGCGAACTTCGAGCCGAACGTTGTTGCCGGTAGGGCGCCGGAGTCAGGAAGGGTCACCAACCGGGGATTGACCTCGGGGTTCTTCACGGTGACGTTCTGGGAATTGTCGATCACCTGCCAGAACGGATCGCTCGGCGGAGCAGAGTCACCTGCCCAGGGGGGCGGACCGTTCGTCTCGAACGTCTGGGTCGGGACGGTGGGGCTGGCCTCGAGAGCGATGTTGTCCACGCCCACGCCTCTGAACCCGTTGTACGAGCCGTCCTGAGCCGCGAAGCGGACCCGAACTTGAATCTGGGGAACTCCAAGCGTCCCGGTGGGAAGCTCGAAGCTGTAGAGCTGGAACTGGGGCGGTAGGTTCAGGCCCACGTTCGAGACCGGCCGATCCGCCGCCCCGGTACCCGGGCTGGTGGTCGGGTTCAGCTTGGCGAACTCCTGCCAGAGCCTGTCCGGGTCCCCGGGCAGGCTGTACTCGAGCACGATCTCGTCGTGGCCGATCGGATCGATGCTCTCGATCTCGAACCAGCCCTGCAGGGTGACATTCGGACCATCGTTCGGGCCGGATGAGGTCGGCGTGAAGTCCGGGGATGTCAACGAGCCGGTGTACGCCACATCCGAACTGCACCCGTTCTTCGGCAACTGCTGAGCCGCATGCGCGAAGGTGGCAGCGGCAAGCACCGCAGCCAGACACGTCAGGGCAACGAGCGCCCACTTTCCCCGCGCGGCCATCCCCGACTACTGTGTACCGGAATAGGACGCATGTCAACTGTTTGGGCTAGCCGCCGTCTCGTGCCGATCCTCGCTTGCGTGGGGGTGCTGGCCGCGTGCGGGGACGACTCCGCCAACGAGCCCGAGCAACCGGCCGCACAGCCGGTGGACATGGCGCAGGCCTCCGACCCCGCCGCGGAGGAGGCCGAGCCGGCAGGGCGGCCGAGGGGGCCGCTCGTGAGGCTGCTCGACTCGCAGTTCGGGCCGGTGATCTTCAACGGGCGGGCGCAGGCCGCGTACACCTTCAACCGCGAGAAGCCGGGCGGCAGGCCGCGCTGCTATGGGGAGTGCGCCGTGGCGTGGCCGCCCTTCTACGCCCGCGCCCGGCCGCGCGCGGGCCGCGGAATCAAGCGCTCGCTGCTCGGCACGGTCCGCCGCCGGGGCGGGCGCCGCCAGGTGACCTATGCCGGCCAGCCGCTCTACTTCTACGAGCACGACCCGCGGGGCGAGGTGCTCTGCAACGACATCGTGGAGTTCGGCGGCACCTGGTTCGCGGTCACGGCCGAGGGCAAGCCGCCGGCGGCCTAGGCGACCACGAGCCGATAGCCGAGATCCAGCTCGTCCAGCTCCATGAGGTGCCCGTTGCGGCGGCCCCACTCCCCGGAATCCAGGTCGCGACGCAGCCGCTCGACTCCGTCCTCCACGGCGGCGGGGTCCATCGCGGCGAAGACCGATATCCCGGCGCGCACCCCGTCCGAGAGGTAGGCCTCCGGGCGCCGCCAGTAGGCGTGCAGGAAGCCGTCGAGGCAGTCGTGGGGCACCGGGACCGGCTCGGCGCGTGCATCCCCGAGCCGCGCGAGGGTGTGGGCGAGGCGGTACCCGTCGGGGATCAGCTCCCGCGCGCTCGGAAAGTAATCGCGCACGACCCAGCCGTCGCTGACCGTCGCCGGGTCCCAGGTGAACAGGACTACGCGCCGCGCGACACGGGTCATCTCGGCGAGACCGCGCGCGTGATCGGCCCAGTGGTGGTCGGTGAGGACGGCCATCGCGGCGTCGAAGCTGCCGTCCTTGAACGGCAGCTCCTCGGCATACGCCCGGATCACGTGGGCGGCGCCCTCGGGGCGCTGCGCGATCATCGTCTCGGAAGGCTCGACGGCCACCACGTCCAGGTCGGCCGGCTCGTACGCTCCGGCGCCCGCGCCGACGTTCACGACGGTCTTCGCATCACCGAGCGCCGCGCGGATGCGGGCGGCGAGCCGCGGGTCCTCGCGGCGGACGGCTGTGTAGCCCTTCCCGATGGAGTCGTACAGCAGACCCATCGAGGGATTGTGGCGCGGCTAGAGGCCCCGCGGGTGGCGGACGGTGTAGCCGGCCGGTGATCGGTGTGTGCTCGTCCAGCGCGAGCCCGTCTCGCGGCGGGCGCTCGTGTCGAAGCGGCGGCCGTCGACCACCATGTAGGCGTGCCCGGGGTGGGCGTAGATCGTCACGTGCCTGCCCTTCCCCGGCAGGCCGTAGCTCATGAACCCGCTCGAGTCGAGCGGCGTTCGGAGCAGCCCGGCGAAGTGGAGCGCGTAGGAGATCGAGCCCGAGCAGTCGTAGCCGCTGTCGCGGTAGCTGCCGTGCCCGCCGCCGTACCGGTAGGGCGCCGTGGCGATGCGGTTCGCGGCGCGGATCAGGCGCGACAGCCTGCCCCCGCCACCGCCGCCGCCTCCGGAGCGGCTGCCGCCGCGCTTGAGCACCGGCCCCGACCCGAGACCCATCGCGGAGCGCGTCTGCGGCCCCACCACGCCGTCAGCCACGAGGCCATGACGCCGCTGCCACCTCTTCACCGCTGCCTCGGTCGCGGGACCGAAGACGCCGTCGGCGGGGACGCCGAGCTTGCGCTGAAGAGCTCGAACCCCGCCCGCGGGGCGATGCGTGCGGCCCGCGTGGCTTCGGCGGCGGGAGGTGCTGATGCCGCCGCTTCAGGATCGGCCCCGAGCCGAGACCCATCGCCGCGCGCGTCTGCGGCCCGGCGATGCCGTCCGCGACGAGCCCGTGGCGGCGCTGCCAGCGCTTGAGAGCGCGCTCGGTGGCCGGCCCGAAGACGCCGTCCGCGGCCACGCCGACCTTGCGCTGGAGCGCGCGGACGTCGCTGCGCTTGCTGGCGGCGCCGGCCTTGACCTCCGCTCCCGCGACCGCGGGAGCGCCCGCGGCCATGCCGCACGCGAGCGCGAGGGCGACCAGGGCGGATACAGCCTTCCTATGCACGTCGTCGGAGCCTTCTGTCGGGTTCCGCCTACGAGGTGAGCTGACGGGCTCGCGCGTGTGCGCTACCCCCGGGCATCAGCCCGGGTGATTCGCCCCCGCGGCCCGAAGGCCGCACCGGTTCCCCCGTTCGCGCCGCCCTGAGGAGGCGCGACTCGGCGTTAGGACGCCCGTCGTTGTATCAGGCGAAACTCCTGCATCTTGCACGATTTGTTGCAAAATACGCCGATGGAGGAAATCGCCCCCGGGATTCGGCACTGGAAAGCGACCCATCCGAACCTCGGCATCGAGGTGAGCGCGTACTGGCTGCCGGAGCTGAAGCTGCTCCTGGACCCGATCGCGGTTCCGGACGAGGTCGAGGGCGTCGAGCACATCCTCCTCTCCTGCCGGCACCACGTGCGCGACTCCCTGGAGGCCGCAGAGCGCTTCGGCGCCACGGTGCGCGCGCCGGTCACGGGGATGCACGATTTCGGCGACGACAGCCCGGTCCAGCCCTACGACTTCGGCGAGCCACTCGCCGGCGGCGCGGTCACGGCGCACCAGGTGGGCGGCCTCAGCCCGGACGAGACCGCGCTCCACATCCCGCCGGTCGACGCCCTCAGCATCGCGGACGGCGCGATCCGCTACGGCGAGGAGCTCGGGTTCGTGCCGGACCAGTACATGGACGACCCGGAGAAGGACAAGGCCGACATCAGGCGCGGCCTGGGCGAGCTGGCCGAGCGGCTCGACTTCGACGTCCTCCTCCTGGCCCACGGCGAGCCGATTGCCAGCGGCGGCCGCGAGGCGCTCAGGACCTTCGCCGAGCGCTGAAGCGGACCGTCGCCTCGCATACGAACCCCGACCAAATCCATCTGCCCTGGATCGTCCCGCGAACGGATTCGTCATCGACGCTCCCTCGCAACACGCCCAGCAGAACCATCGGCGGGCGGCGCTCGGGGAATTTGACGCGCTCGCGCACGTGGAAGCGTGAGCCGTCCTGGCGGAAGGTCCCGAAGGCTCCGTTGACCGGAGTCCAGCGCCAGTTTCGCCAGACACGCTGCACCGGGCAGCGCACTGCCACCCTGGTGGCGAAGCTGTGGAGCTTCCCGTCGTGGACAACAAGCTCGATCTTGTGGCCGCGCTCTGTGCGGCCGGTGAGAACTACCTGCTCGACCTCGTCGTCACCCCGAGTCGCGAAGAAGACCCCCGCCGCACAGACTGCCAGCAGGCCGTAGACGACCAGCCGCAGCCGCCAGGCGGGACCGACCCGACTCAGACAAGCTCCAGGAAGACCATCTCTGTCGAGTCGGACTTCCTGGGGCCGAGCTTGAGGATCCGGGTGTAGCCACCCTGTCGCTCCGCATATCTCGGAGCGATTTCCTCAAAGAGCTTGTAGACGACGAACTTGTCCTGACCCAGCCGGGCCATGGCGAGGCGACGCGAGTGATGGTCGCCCTTCTTTGCAAGCGTGATCAACCGTTCGAGCTCGGGCTTTACCGCCTTCGCCTTCGCCTCCGTTGTCTGGATGCGCTCATGATCGATCACTTCGCGGCACAGGTTCATGAACAACGCCTTACGGTGAGCGGCGTCGCGCGAGAGCTTGCCGCGCTGCTTGCCGTGCCTCATCAGCCCGCTCGCAGCCCCAGTCCGCGAGCGTCGAGGGTCTCCTTGACCTCCTCGATCGACTTGCGGCCGAAGTTCGGGATGGCGGCCAGCTCGGACTCCGACTTCTGCACGAGGTCGCCGACCGTCTGGATGCCGGCGCGCTTCAGGCAGTTGTACGAGCGGACGCCCAGCTCGAGCTCCTCGATCAGGATGTCGTCCATCCCGCCGGCACCGGCGGCGCCGGCCCCGTCGCCGAGGCCGTCAGCGCCCGCCACCAGCGCGGCGCCCTGGTCGCGCAGCGCCTCCACGCGGTCCGCGTCCGTGAAGATCGCCAGGTACTTGATGAGGATCTCCGCGGCCTCGCGCAGCGCGGCCTGCGGGTCCAGCGACCCGTCGGTCTCGATGTCCATCGTGAGCTTGTCGTAGTCGGTCTTCTGGCCGACACGGGCCGAGTCGACCGAGTACGCCACGCGCTTCACGGGCGAGAAGATCGAGTCGATCGGGATCACGCCGATCGGCTGGTCCGGCGTCTTGTTGTCCTCCGCAGGGGAGTAGCCGCGGCCGTGGCCGATCGTGAGGTACATCTCGAGCTTGGTCTTCTTCTCGAGCGTCGCGATGTGGGTCTCGGGGTTCAGGATCTCGACGCCCGAGGGGAGGTCGATGTCGCCGGCGGTGATGTCGCCGGGGCCGGTCACCACGAGCGGCGCCTCGATCTCGGCCGCGTCGGAGTGCATCCGGCAGACGATCTCCTTGAGGTTGAGGACGATGTCGGTCACGTCCTCCTTGATGCCGCTGATCGTGGAGAACTCGTGCGCGACGCCCTCGATCCGGACGCTCGTGACGGCGGCGCCGGCAAGCGACGACAGCAGCACTCGCCGGAGCGAGTTGCCGAACGTGTAGCCGAATCCGCGGTCGAGCGGCTCGATGGTGAACGTGCCGCGGTTGTCCTCGACCTTGTCGGTGGAAATCTGGGGAGTCTGAAACTCGATCATTGGGGGAGGTGCTTCCTTCGCTTGTATCCGCTTCACGCCCAGGCATGGGCGCCGGCGGAGTTCGGTCCTACTTCGAGTAGAGCTCGACGATGAGCTGTTCCTGCACCGGCGTGGTGATCTCCGCGCGCTCTGGGAGGCGGAGCACCTTCGCGGTCAGGCCGTCGTGGTCGGCCTGTAGCCAGGCCGGCACGACGGAGGTCAGCTCGGTGGCGTCGCGCACCACCGGCTCGACCGGTGCGCTCGGCTTCATGGTGATGACGTCGTCGGGCTTCAACTGGTACGAGGGGATGTCCACGCGGCGACCGTTCACGAACCAGTGGCCGTGGCGGATCATCTGGCGCGCCTGGCGGCGTGAGCCGGCGAAGCCGAGCCGCACGAGCACGTTGTCGAAGCGGGCTTCCAGGAGGCGCAGGAGGTTCTCGCCGGTCACGCCGGCCTGCCCGCTCGCCTTCGCGTAGTAGTTGCGGAACTGCTTCTCCAACACGCCGTAGTAGCGGCGCGCCTTCTGCTTCTCGCGCAGCTGCACCCGGTACTCCGACTGGCGGGAGCGCCCGCGGCCGTGGTCGCCCGGCGGATAGTTCCGCCGCTCGACGCCGCACTTGTCGGTGAGGCAGCGCTCGCCCTTCAGGAAGAGCTTCATGCCCTCCCGGCGGCACTGCTTGCACGCTGGGCCGTTGTCGCGCGCCATCAGACACGCCTCCGCTTGCGCGGCCGGCAGCCGTTGTGGGCCTGCGGCGTCACGTCGCGAATCCCGGTGATCTCGAGCCCGGCGGCCTGAAGCGAGCGGATCGCGGTCTCGCGGCCCGAGCCCGGGCCCTTCACGAAGACCTCGACCTTCTGGAGGCCGTGCTCCATGCCCTTGCGCGCGGCGGCGTCCGCCGTGACCTGCGCGGCGAAGGGCGTGGACTTGCGGGAGCCCTTGAAGCCGGCGCCGCCGGCGGACTCCCACGCGATCACGTTGCCGTCCTTGTCGGTCAGAGACACGATCGTGTTGTTGAAGCTCGTCTTTATGTGCGCCTGTCCGAAGGGCACGTTCTTCCGGACGCGCTTGCGTCCGCGGGGCCTGCGTGGCTGCGGCATCTAGTGCTTCCTCACCTTCTTCTTGCCGCCGCCGGCCGAGGAGCCGCGCTTCGGGCCCTTGCGGGTGCGCGCGTTGGTCTTGGTCCTCTGGCCGTTGACAGGCAGGCCGCGCCGGTGGCGCAGGCCCCTGTACGCGCCGATCTCCATCAGGCGCTTGATGTTCTGGGACTGCTCACGACGGAGGTCGCCCTCCACGAGCAGGTCGTCCACCCGTTCGCGGATCTTGCGTACCTCGTCCTCGGTCAGGTCCTTCACGTAGGTGTTCGGGTCCACGCCCGCCTGCGCGAGCACCTCGTTCGAGGTCGACCGACCCACTCCGTACACGTACGTGAGGCCGATCTCGACCCTCTTGTTGAGGGGGATGTTGATTCCCGCTATGCGTGCCATTTAGCCCCTCGTCACCCCTGACGCTGCTTGTGACGGGGGTTCTGGCAGATCACGAGGACCGCACCGCCGCGGCGGATGATCTTGCACTTCTCGCACATAGGCTTGACTGAGGCGCGGACCTTCATAGCTCCGTAGAACCGGGGAAACGTATCGGACGAACGAGGATCGGCGCGGGAGCCCAGGAGACGGCTCAGCGCCGACCGGAAAGAGTAGCAGCCTGCAGAGGCTCCGCCTCGCTCAAATGCCAGGGCGTGAGGATGCGCGGGCCGTCCCCCGTAATGGCGACCGTGTGCTCGAAGTGGGCGGCCAGCGACCCGTCTTCCGAGTACACCGCCCAGTTGTCCGATCCGATCCGCACCTGGTGGGTCCCGACGTTCACCATCGGCTCGATCGCGAGCACCATCCCCACCTCCAGCTCGGGCCCGGTGCCGGGCTCGCCGAAGTTCGGGATCTGCGGATCCTCGTGCATCTCGCGGCCGATCCCGTGGCCCACGAGCGAGCGGATCACGCTGAAGCCGTCGGCCTCGACCCGGGTCTGGACCGCGTGCGATACGTCACCGAGGCGGTTGCCGGGCAGGCACTGCTCGACGGCGTCGAACAGGGCCGCGCGGGTCGTGCCGAGGAGGCGCTTCGCAACAGGTGTCACGTTCCCGATCGGATGCGTGATCGCGGCGTCCGCGACCCAGCCGTCGAGGACCACGCCGATGTCCACCGAGAGCAGGTCGCCCCGGTTGAGGCGGTAGGAGCCCGGGATGCCGTGCACCACCATCGAGTTCGGCGAGGCGCAGATCGAGCCGGGGAAGCCCCTGTAGCCCTTGAAGGCCGGCTCGGCGCCCTGGGAGCGCATGAAGCGCTCGGCGGCGTCGTCCAGCTCGGCGGTTGTCACGCCGGGGCGGGCCTTCTTCTTGAGGATCTCGTGGGTGCGGACGAGCACGCGCCCGGCCGCCGCCATCTTCTCGATCTCCTCCGGGGTCTTCCGCTGAATCACTCGTCGTCCTCGAAGCGCTTCGCAGCCAGTTTCGCACGGATCCGGTCGTGGACCTCCTCGGGCGGGCGCGTTCCGTCGAAGCGCATCAGCAGGTCCCTGCCGCCATAGAGCTCGATCAGCGGCACGGTCTGGTCGTGGTAGACCGCGAGGCGCTTGCGCACGGTCTCCGGCTTGTCGTCGTCGCGCTGGATCAGCCGCGAGCCGTCCTGGTCGCACACGTCGTCGCGCTTGGGCGGGTCGAACTCGACGTGGTAGACGTGGTTCCCCTTCGCGCAGGTGCGCCGCCCGGAGAGGCGTCGCACGACCTCGTCGTCCGGGGCCTCGATCAGCAGCACCGAGGTGAGCTCGCGGCCGCGGCTCCTCAGGAGCTCGTCGAGCACGTCGGCCTGGCCGAGCGTGCGCGGGAAGCCGTCGAGCAGGAAGCCGTCGTCGGTCTCGCCCGACTCGAAGCGCTCGGCCACGGCACGCGAGATCAGCTCGTCCGGCACGAGCTCACCGTCGTCCATGTACTTCTTGGCCTCCTTGCCCAGCTCCGACTCCTCCGCCACGGCCTCGCGCAGGATGATCCCGGTGGAGTAGTAGGGCAGGCCGAAGTCCTCGACCAGGCGCTCGGCCTGCGTTCCCTTCCCGGCACCCGGAGGGCCGAGAAGGACCAGGTTGAGCTCGCTCACTTGAGGAAGCCCTCGTAGTTGCGCATCATCAGCTGCGCCTCGAGCTGCTTCATCGTGTCGAGGGCCACGCCCACGACGATCAGGATCGACGTTCCGCCGAAGTAGAAGTTGGCCGACGTCTGGTTCAGCAGGATCGTCGGCAGCGCCGCGACCGCGGCCAGGTACAGCGCGCCCGGGAACGTCAGCCGCTGGAGGATGCGGTCGAGGTATTCGGCAGTCGGTCTGCCTGGCCTCACCCCCGGTATGAAGCCGCCGTACTTCTTCAGGTTGTCCGCCTGCTCCACGGGATTGAAGGTGACCGCCGTGTAGAAGTACGTGAAGACGATGATCAGCAGCGACTCGCCGATCAGGTAGGGCGCCTTGTTCGGGCTGAAGAAGACCGAGAAGTCCTGCGCCCAGCCCGCCTGGCTCATGGTCCCGAGCGTCGGCGGGAACGCCATCAGCGAGGCCGCGAAGATCACCGGGATCACGCCCGCCATGTTCACCCGCAGCGGCAGGTAGGTGGACCCACCTCCGGCCATCCTCCGCCCCACCACGCGTTTCGCGTACTGGACCGGGATGCGGCGCTGGCCCTCCTGCATGAAGACGATGCCCACGATGATCGCGAGCGCGAGGAACGGCATCATCACCACGAAGATCTGGTCCGGGTTCGTCCACCAGGCCTGGATGCCGTTGGGCAGCCCGGAGACGATCGAGGCGAAGATCATCAGCGAGATCCCGTTGCCGATGCCGCGCTGGGTGATCAGCTCGCCGAACCACATCAGGAGCACGCAGCCGGCCGTGAGCGTCATCACGATCACGAAGACGCGGCCGAAGGTGAAGTTCTCGACGACGTCGGCGCTTCCGCTCGAGAAGGTGCGGAAGAGGAAGACGTAGCCGATCGACTGGCCGAAGGAGAGCGCGACCGTCAGGTAGCGCGTGTACTGCGTGATCCGCTGCTGCCCGACCTCGCCCTCCTTGCGGAGCTTGTCGAGGTGCGGGATCACGACCGTCAGCAGCTGCAGCATGATCGACGCCGTGATGTAGGGCATGATCCCGAGCGCGAAGATCGCGAAGCGCTGGAGCGAGCCGCCGGAGAAGACGTTCAGCAGGCCGAGGACGCTCGAGCCGGTGAAGTTGTCGGCGATGTCCTTGACGGCGTCGACGTTGATCCCCGGCGCCGGGATGTAGGCGCCCATCCGGTAGAGCGCGAGCATCGCCGCCGTGAACGCGAGCTTCTTGCGGATCTCGGGAACCCTGAACGAGTTCAGGAACATCCTGAGCACTGTCGGCTACTCCTCGATCAGTTGGCAGGTGCCGCCCGCGGCCTCGATCTTCTCGCGTGCCGTCTTCGAGAAGGCGTGGGCGTGCACGGTGAGCTTCTTCGAGACGTCGCCCTGGCCGAGGATCTTCACAGGCACTGAGCGACGTGTCGCCAACCCCTTGTCGCGCAAGGCGTCGGGGGTGACCTCTGACCCTCCTGTCGAAGCGCTCCTCGAGGTCCCGCAGGTTCACCGGCTGGGTGTGCGTGCGGAACTTCTCGAACGGCATCGACTTCTTCATGTGCGGGCCGCGCAGCTTGCGCATCCGCATGTGGATCGGCGTCTGCCCACCCTCGAAGTTGACCTTCCTCTTCGCGCCCGAGCGCGAGCCCGCGCCCTTGTGGCCGCGGCCGGAGGTCTTACCGGTGCCGGAGCCCTCGCCGCGGCCGATGCGCTTGCGGGGCTTGCGCGAGCCCTTGGCGGGCTTCAGCGAGTGGAGGCCGATTCGCTCACTCATCGACTTTCACCAGGTGCTGGACGGCGTGGATGAGGCCGCGCACGGTCGGGTGGTCGTCGCGCTCGGTCGAGCGGCCGATCTTCCCGAGGCCCAGCGTCTTGAGCGACTCGTTGTGCTTGCGGCTCGCACCGGCGGAGGACTTCACCTGGGTGATCACGAGCTTGGCCATCAGGCCTCCGGCTCCGGCGCGGGCTCCGGCTCCCGGCTCGGTCTGCCGGCCCTCGAGGCCGAGCACCTCGCGCACGCTCAGGCCGCGCAGCTCGGCGACGTCGGCCGGGTTGCGCAGGCCCTGGAGGGCCGCGACGGTCGCCTTCACCAGGTTGATCGGGTTCTGGCTGCCGAGCGACTTCGAGAGCACGTCGTGGATCCCGGCCAGCTCGAGCACGGCGCGGACGCCGCCGCCGGCGATCACGCCGGTACCGGGCGAGGCCGGCTTCAAAAGCACGCGCGAGGCCGAGTGCACGCCGATGTTCTCGTGGGTGATCGTGGCGCCGTGCATCGGCACCTTGAAGAGGTTCTTGCGGGCGCGCTCGACGCCCTTCTGGATCGCGACCGGGACCTCGTTGGCCTTGCCGTAGCCCACGCCGACCTGCGACTTCTCGTCGCCCACCACGACGAGCGCGGTGAACGAGAAGCGCCGGCCGCCCTTGACCACCTTGGCGACGCGGTTGATCTCGACCACGCGCTCCTGGAGGTCAGAGCCCTCGCCGCGCGGTCCGCGTGTCCTGTCCCTACTCGCCATGAGAACCACTCACCGTAGCGATCATCAAAACCTCAGCCCGGACTCGCGGGCGCCGTCGGCGAGCGCCTTCACGCGGCCGTGATAGCGGTAGCCGCCGCGGTCGAAGACGACCGTCTCGACTCCCGCCGCCTTGGCGCGCTCGGCGAGCAGCTCGCCCGCCCGCTTCGCCTGGTCCATCGACTTCAGCTCCTTGAGGTCGCCCTCGGTCCAGTTGACGGCGGCCATCGTGTGGCCGGACACGTCGTCGATCACCTGGGCCTGGATGCCGCGGTTCGACCGGAAGACCGACAGGCGCGGGCGCTCGGCCGTGCCGCGCACCTTGGCGCGCACGCGGCGGCGCCGGCGCAGCCTGGACTGCGGCTTCGACTTGACGGTCATGCGCGCTTACCGACCTTCCTCGCCACGTACTCGCCCTCGTAGCGGATGCCCTTGCCCTTGTAGGGCTCGGGCGGGCGCTGCTTGCGGATGTTCGCGGCGACCTCGCCCACGACCTGCTTCGAGATCCCGCGCACGATGATGCGGGTGGGCAGCGGCACCTCGAAGTCGATCCCGTCGGGAGCCTCGAGCTCGACCGGGTGGGAGTAGCCGAGCGCGAGCACGAGCTTCTTGCCCTGGAGGTTCGCGCGGTAGCCGACGCCCTGGATCTCGAGGCGCTTCTCGAAGCCGTTCGTCACGCCCTCGACCATGTTCGCGATCAGGCTGCGCGTCAGGCCGTGGAGCGCGCGGTGCTCGCCGCGGTCGGTGGGCCGGCTGACCACGACCTCGCCGTTCTCCTGCTTGACCTCGATCTCGCGGCTCTTGCGCTCGGCGAGCTCGCCCTTCGGGCCTTTGACGCTCACGAGCTCCGGCTCGATCTTGATCTCCACGCCGTCCGGAACGGCGACGGGCTGCTTGCCGATGCGGCTCATCGGGCGATCACCACACCTTCGCCACGAGCTCGCCGCCCACGCCGGCGCGGCGCGCCTCGTGGCCGGTCATGACGCCCTGCGACGTCGAGACGATCGTCGTGCCCATCCCGCCCTGGACCTTCGGCACCGTGCCCGCCTGCACGTACTGGCGGCGGCCGGGCCTCGACATGCGCTGGATGCCCTGGATGACCGGCCTGCGGTCCTCCGTGTACTTGAGGGTCACGCGCAGCACGCGGCCCACGCGGGCCGCCTCGACCGAGAAGTCCTCGATGTAGCCCTGCTCGCGCAGGATGCGCGCGATCTCCGCCTTGAAGGTCGAGGCGGGCATCTCCACGTCGTCGCGGTCGGCATGCAGGCCGTTGCGGATGCGCGTCAGGAAGTCTGCGACCGGGTCTGTCATCGACATGGGGCTACCAGCTCGACTTCGTCATGCCGGGGATCATTCCCTCGTGCTGGATCTCGCGTACGCAGATGCGGCACAGGCCGAACTTGCGCAGGTACGCGCGCGGGCGGCCGCAGCGCTTGCAGCGGTTGTAGTTGCGTGTCTTGTACTTGGACCCGCGCTGCTGGCGGACCCGCTGTGAAGTCTTTGCCATCTGGCTCTTGCGTCTCCTTGGGGGACAGGCTTAAGCCTGTCCCCGGTCTCCGTCCTCCGGGGTCGGCCCGGCCTCGCCTTCGTCGCCTTCGCCTTCTTCGTCCTCGTCGCGCACCGGCTTCTCGTACGCCTCCGGGTTCTCTTCCTTGAGGGCTTCGAGGGCCTGTGCCTCGGCCTCGGCCCTCAGGCGCGCCTCCTCGCGGCGCTCCTCCTCGGCGGCCTCCTCCGGGTCGACCTCCGCACTCGCCGAGCCCGGTGCACCCTCCGGCGAGAACGGCATCCCCAACTCTCGCAGAAGGACGTAGGCCTCCTCGTCGGTCTGGGCGCTCGTCGTGATGGTCACGTCGAGGCCTCGCACCTCGTCGATCGCGTCGTAGTCGATCTCAGGGAAGATGATCTGCTCGCGAACGCCCATCGAGTAGTTGCCGCGGCCGTCGAACGAGCGCGCGTTGAGGCCGCGGAAGTCGCGGATCCGCGGAATCGCGATCGCGGTCAGGCGGTCGAGGAACTCCCACATGCGCGCGCGCCTGAGCGTCACCGACACGCCGACCGGCATGCCGTCGCGCAGCTTGAACGCGGCGATCGACTTGCGGGCGCGGCGGACGTTCGGCGCCTGGCCGGCGATGGTGGCGAGCTGCTCTGTCGCGGCGTCGAGGACGTTCGAGTCCTGCTTCGCGTCGCCGACGCCCATGTTCAGCGTGATCTTCTCGACGCGCGGGACCTCCATCGCGGACTTGTAGCCGAAGCGCTCCTTGAGCGCGGGCGCGATCTCCTGCTCGTAGCGCTCCTTCAGCCGCGGCGGGACCTGTGCCTGTGCGGAGGCTTCCATCAGTCGATCTCCTTGCCGGACTTCTTGGCCACGCGCACCCGGCGGCCGCCCTCGCGCTTCACGGAGATGCGGGTCGGATCACCCGACTCGGGGTCGATCAGCATCACGTTCGAGATGTGGATGGGGCCCTCCATCTCGACGATTCCGCCCATCTCCTGGGCGCGCTGGGTGTCGCGCAGCGTGCGCGGCTTCATGTGGCGCTTGACGATGTTCGCGCCCTCCACGAAGACCTTGTGCTTCTCCGGGTCCACGCGCAGCACGCGCCCGGTCTTGCCGCGGTCCTTGCCGGCGATGATGCGGACGGTGTCGTCGCGGCGGATCTTGAGCGCCATGGTCAGAGCACCTCCGGCGCGAGCGAGACGATCTTCATGAAGTTGCGGTCGCGCAGCTCCCTGGCCACCGGGCCGAAGATGCGGGTGCCGCGCGGGTTGTTGCCGTCGTCGATGAGCACGGCGGCGTTCTCGTCGAACGAGATGTAGGTGCCATCGTCGCGGCCGAACTCCTTCTTCGTCCGCACGACCACGGCTGTCACGACCTCGCCCTTCTTGACGGAACCGTGCGGAATCGCCTGCTTGACGGTGCAGACGATGATGTCGCCCACGCCCGCGTAACGGCGGTGGCTCCCGCCGCGCACGCGGATGCACAGCACCTCGCGGGCACCGGTGTTGTCCGCCACCTTGAGCCGCGACTCCTGCTGGATCATCGGCCTCCAGTCTCGGCTGCCCGACAGGGAGCTCCGACAGCGACTATCGGGGTGACCGAGGACGCAGCCATGCGCTTCGTGCCGGGCAGGCGGGACCGGGCCCTCTCGAGCACTTCCACGAGGCGCCAGCGCTTCGTGCGGCTGAGCGGGCGGCTCTCGACGACGCGCACGGTGTCTCCTGTGTGCGCCTCGTTGCGCTCGTCGTGCGCGTGCAGCACCGAGGAGCTGCGGACGATCTTCTTGTACATGCGGTGCGCGCGGGCGGTGTCGATGCGGACCGTGATCGTCTTGTCGGCCTTGTCCGACACGACGATGCCCTGGCGCACCTTGGCGGCGGCCTTCGCCTCCGTCTCGACGGCGGGCTGGGGCGTCTGGTCGCGCGACTCGCCGCCGCGGCGCTGACGCTGCTTCTGGCGATAGGCACGGCGCTGCCGCGCCTTGGTGCTCCGGCGCTCGGCACGCTCCTGAGCGCGCTCCTCCGGCGACCTCGCCGGCCGAGCCTCCCCGGTATGCGCCGAGCGGGCACGCCGGCGCCGCTCCTTGGGCCCAAGCTCCTCGGGCGCCTCCTCCTCGGCGGGAGCCGCGGCAGGCGCGGCAGCCGCAGCGGGAGCCTCCTCAGCAGCGGGCTCTTCCTCGGCAGGCGGAGCTTCCTCCTCCGCGGCGGGAGCCTCCTCCTCCGCGGCGGGAGCCTCCTCCACGGCGGGCCTCCTCCGCAGGGGCCTCCTCGGCTCGGCGGGCTCCTCGGCGGGGGCCTCCTCGGCGGCGGGCTCCTCGGCGGGGGCCTCCTCGGCGGCGGGCTCCTCGGCGGGGGCCTCCTCCGCGACCTCGTCGGCCGTCGGCTCGTCGGCCGGCTCGTCCGGGGCGACTACCTCCTCGGCCACCTGGTCAGGGGCCTCTCCGCAGCGTCGTCGGCCGGCTGATCGGGGGACTCCGCAGCCGGCTCCGCGGCTGCCTCGTCCACGGCGTCGCCCGGTGTCTCTTCGTTCACGTTCTCGTCTGTCTCAAGCATGGGTTTGTCTCTGCCTGCGGATTTCTGTCTCCACGTCGATTCCGCGCTGGTTCGCCACGGTCAGCGCCCGCGCCAGGTCCTTCTTCGCCTGCCTCAGCCGCGCCGTGTTCTCGAGCTGGCCCGTCGCATGCTGGAAGCGCAGGTTGAACACCTCCTGGCGCGCGTTGTCCGCGAACTCGACGAGCTGCGGATCCTCCAGGTTATTCACCTCTACAGCCTTCATCCCTGACCCGCGCCTTCACGCATGATGAACTTCGTCTTCACGGGCAGCTTGTGGCCGGCGAGCCGCATCGCCTCACGCGCGAGCGGCTCCGGCACGCCGGACAGCTCGAACATCACGCGCCCCGGCTTCACCACGGCGACCCACCCCTCGGGCGTGCCCTTGCCGGAGCCCATGCGCGTCTCGGCCGGCTTCTTCGTGAACGGCTTGTCGGGGAAGATGTTGATCCAGACCTTCCCGCCACGCTTGATCTTGCGGGTCATCGCGATACGGGCGGCCTCGATCTGGCGGTTGGTGACCCAGCCGCGGTCGAGCGCCTTCAGCCCGTAGTCGCCGAACTCGAGGGTCGTGCCGCCCTTGGCGTACCCGCCCCTGCGGCCGCGATGCTCCTTGCGCCACTTGACTCGCTTCGGCTGGAGCATCAGAGCCTCTCCTGCGCCAGCGGCGGCTTATCGTCGCGTCCGCCACGGCCACCGCCGCGTCCGCCGCCGCCACGTCCACCCGGACCGCCGGGCCCACCGCGGCCGCCGCCGCGGACCGCCGCGACCGCCGCCGGGCCCACCGCGCCCACCGGGGCCACCCGGCCCGCGTCCGCCACGGCCGCCCGGCCCCACGGCCTGGGGCGCCTCGAGCTCGGTGAGGTCCTGCGCGAAGCCCTTGGGCATGATCTCGCCCTTGTTGATCCACACCTTCACGCCGATGCGGCCGAAGGTGGTGCGCGCCTCGTAGAAGCCGTAGTCGATGTCGGCGCGCAGGGTGTGGAGCGGCACGCGGCCGTCCGAATAGCCCTCGGTGCGCGCCATCTCCGCCCCGCCGAGGCGGCCGGAGACCTGGATCTTCACGCCCTTGGCGCCCGAGCGCATCGCGCTGGTGAGCGCCCGCTTCATCGCGCGCCGGAACGCCACGCGGTTCTGGAGCTGCTCGGCGATCGACTGCGCCACGAGCCGTGAGTCCAGCTCCGGGCGCTTGATCTCGAGGATGTTCACCTTCACGGCCTTGTTCGTCATCTTGTGGAGCTCCTTGCGGAGAGCGTCCACCTCGCTGCCGGACTTGCCGATGACGATGCCCGGCCGGGCCGTGTGGATGTTGACCTCGACCTCGTTCTTGTTCTTCTTGATGGTGATCGTCGACAGGCCCGCGTGAGCGAGCTTGTTCTCGATGTGCTCGCGAATGTGGATGTCCTCCAACAGGTAGTCGGAGAAATCGCGCTCGTTGAACCAGGTCGACTTCCAGTCGTGGATGTAGCCGACCCGTAGCGACTCGGGGTGGACCTTCTGGCCCATGGCTACCTCCCGTTCCCTTGCGTGGTCAATTCGATGGTCATGTGGCTGGTGCGCTTGTTGATCTTGGTCGCGCGACCCAGCGCTCGCGGCCGGTAGCGCTTGATCGTCGGGCCCTCGTCGACGAAGGCGCGGTGCACGGACAGCTCGTCGACGCCCAGCTCGTAGGCGGACTCCGCGTTCGCCACGGCCGAGTTGAGCAGCTTGAGGATGTCGGCGGAGACGGCCCGCGGAGCGTGGGCCAGGATGGCCTGGGCGTGCTCGACGCGCTTGCCGCGGATGTGGTTCATGACGAGGCGGGCCTTGCGCGGCGCGCTGCGTACGTACCTCGCGCGCGCACGCACGATCAGGTCGCCCTCGGGACGCGGGGCGCGCGTTCGCGTCTCGGCGCCGGTCGAGGTTTCGGCGGAGCCGCGGCGGCGGCGCGGCTTCTTGGCCTCGGGCTCCTCCTCGGCCTCGTCTTCGGGGTCGGACTTCAGCGTCCGGCCGTCGTCCGGCGCGGCTTCCTTCTCGGCCGCCGGCGCGGGGGCCGTTCCGGCCTGCGCGACCTCGTCGTCCGCCAGGCGGGCGATCAGCTCGGCCTTGGTGCCGCTCTTCGGGAGCCCGCGGGACTCGAGCTCGGCCTTCAGCTCGTCGACCTTCAGCGACTCCCAGCCGCCCTCCGGCGGCGGACCTGACCTTGTCGGGCGTCACCGGATCCTCACCTTGTCGCTGCCCGCGTGTCCGCGGAACACCCGCGTGGGAGCGAACTCGCCGAGCTTGTGCCCGACCATCGACTCGGAGATGAACACCGGCACGTGCTTGCGGCCGTCGTGCACCGCGATGGTGTGGCCGACCATCTCGGGGAAGATCGTCGAGGTGCGCGACCAGGTCTTGACCATGGTCTTGTTGCCCGACTCGTTCATCTGCTCGATCCGCGTGATGAGGCGGTCCTCGACCCACGGGCCCTTCTTGGATGACCTAGACACCTATCGCCGTCCCTTCTTGCCTCGACGGCGGCCGCGCACGATGTAGCGGTCGGACGTCTTCCTCTTCTTGCGCGTGCGGTAGCCGAGCGTCGGCACGCCCCAGGGCGTGCGCGGGTGGCCGCCGGGAGTGTGATGCGCCTCGCCGCCGCCGTGCGGGTGGTCCACAGGGTTCATCGCGACGCCGCGCGTCTGCGGGCGCACGCCCTTGTGGCGCGAGCGCCCCGCCTTGCCCAGGGTCACGAGCTCGTGCTCGGCGTTTCCGAGCGCGCCGATCGAGGCGCGGCAGTCCACGAGCACCATCCGCATCTCGCCCGAGGGCAGCCGCAGCGTGGCGTAGCGGCCCTCCTTCGCGACGAGCTGGATCGCCGTGCCTGCTGAGCGGCCGAGCTGGCCGCCGCGGCCCGGCGTGAGCTCCACGTTGTGGATCGTCGTACCGGTGGGGATGTTCGCCAGCGGCAGGCAGCAGCCGGGCGCGATGTCCGCGTCCGGGCCGGACGAGACGGTGGCGCCGACGCTGATCCGGCCGGGCGCCAGGATGTAGCGCTTCTCGCCGTCCGCGTAGTGCAGCAGCGCGATGTGAGAAGAGCGGTTCGGGTCGTACTCGATCGCGGCGACCTTCGCCGGAATCCCGTCCTTGCGCCGCTTGAAGTCGATCTTGCGGTACCTGCGCTTGGCCCCGCCGCCGCGATGGCGCGAGGTCACGCGGCCGTGCACGTTGCGCCCGCCGGACTTCCGGAGGCCCTCGGTGAGCGCCTTCTCGGGCTCCGTCTTCGTGACGGCCTCGTGCCGGAGGTACGTCGCGAAGCGGCGTCCCGGCGAGGTCGGCTTGTACTTCTTGATGGCCATCTATTCGGTCCCCTGCCCCTCGAACAGCTCGATCGAGTCCTCGGGATGGAGGGTCACGACCGCCTTCTTCCACTGGCGCCGGGTTCCGCTCGAGAGCCCGCGCCGCTTCGGCTTGGGCTTCACCCAGGCCGTGCGCACGCCGTCGACGCGCACGCCGAAGATCTCCTCGACCGCCTTGCGCACCTGCGTCTTGTTGGCCCGCTCGTGCACGCGGAACGTGTACTTGTTGGCCGCGAGCAGGGCATAGCTCTTCTCCGAGATCACGGGCCGGACGATCACCTGGCGCGCGTTCACTTGGAGGCCGCCTTCTCAGTCAGGCGCGCGAGCGCCGCCTCGGAGATGACGAGCCGCGCATGGCCGATCACGTCGGCGACGCCGACGGAGTCGGCGTGCATGACCGTCACGTCGCGGAGGTTGCGGAAGGACTTGACCGCGGTCTCCTCGCCGTCGGTGAGCACCACCAGCACGCTGCCGTCGCCCTCGAACGAGGCGATCGCCGCGGCGGCCGCCTTCGTGGAGGGAGCGTCGAACGTGCCGGGGTCGATCCCGGCGATCGAGCCGCGCTCGGCGTGCACGGACAGCGCGGCGCGGAGCGCGCGCCGGCGCGCCTTGCGGTTCACCTTGACGGTGTAGTGGCGCGGCCTCGGGCCGAAGGCCACGCCGCCGCCGGTGCGCTGCGGGGCCGAGAGCGCGCCCACGCGCGCCCGGCCGGTGCCCTTCTGGCGCCAGGCCTTCGCGCCGGTCATGCTGACCTCGCCGCGGGTCTGCGTGGACGCCGTGCCGCGCCGCTGCGCCGCGAGCTCCGCGCGCACGGCCTCGTGCACGAGCGGGCCGTGGAAGCGCTCGCCGAAGACGGCGTCGTCCAGGGCGAGCGTGCCGGAGCCCTTGCCGATGTACTTGGCGGAGGCGGCCATCAGGAGTCGCTCCTGATCTCGACGACCGTGCCCTTGGCGCCGGGCACCGAGCCGCGTACGAGCAGCAGGTTGTCGCGGATGTCCACGACCTCCAGCCCGCGCTGGGTCGCGCGCCTGTTGCCCATCTGGCCCGGGCCGCGGATGCCCTTGAACACGCGCGCGGGGTCGGCGGAGGCGCCGATCGAGCCCGGGGCGCGCACGTTGTGCGAGCCGTGCGACTTGGGGCCCGAGGCGAAGTTGTGGCGCTTGATCGTGCCGGCGAAGCCCTTGCCCTTCGACTTGCCGGAGACCTTGACGGTCTGGCCCTTCTCGAAGAACGACGCGGGACTCACCTCGGCGCCCACCTCGAGCTCGCCGGGCTCCCCGCGGAACTCCGCGAGGTGCTTGAGGTTGCCCACGCCGGCCTTCTTCAGGTGGCCGAGCTTCGGCTTGGTCAGCTTCTTCTCGCGCGTCTCGCCGAAGGCGAGCTGGATCGCGTCGTAGCCGTCGCGCTCGGCGCGCCGGATCGCGGTCACGAAGCAGGGCCCCGCCTCGATGACGGTCACGCGCTCCACGTGCCCGTCCTGCGGGTCGAAGACCTGCGTCATGCCGATTTTTCGTCCGAGTAGCCCAGCCATAGCGTCAGATGAGCTGGATCTGGATGTCGACGCCCGCCGGCAGGTGGTCGAGCCGCTGGAGCGAGTCGACCGTCTTCGGCGTGGGCTGAAGGATGTCGATCAGCCGCTTGTGCGTGCGGATCTCGAAGTGCTCGCGCGAGTCCTTGTCCTTGAACGGCGAGCGGATCACGCAGTAGACGTTCTTCTCCGTGGGCAGGGGCACGGGCCCGGACACCGAGGCTCCGGTGCGGGTGGCCGTCTCGACGATCTCCTTGGC
The DNA here is from genome assembly GCA_963786845.1 of uncultured Thermoleophilaceae bacterium. Taxonomy (GTDB): domain Bacteria; phylum Actinomycetota; class Thermoleophilia; order Solirubrobacterales; family Thermoleophilaceae; genus JACVRW01. The sequence continues at coordinate 121,126 of CAWBAP010000002.1, read as the reverse complement.
CGCCGTCTCGATCGCCGAGTGGTCGTAGGCCTTGAGCCGGATGCGGATCTTGTTCTGCGTGAGTGTTGCCATGGGTTCCCTGAACAGACTTTGAGGGGCGGGCTCAGACCTGACGCCCGCCCCTCGAGAAACCTGTGTCTCGAGTCTTACTCGACGACCTCGGTCACCACCCCCGAGCCGACGGTGCGGCCGCCCTCGCGGATGGCGAAGCGGAGACCCTGTCCATGGCGATGGGCTGGATCAGCTCCACCGTCATCTCCACGTTGTCGCCCGGCATGACCATCTCCGTGCCCTCGGGGAGGTTGGCCACCCCGGTCACGTCGGTCGTCCGGAAGTAGAACTGCGGCCGGTAGCCGTTGAAGAACGGGGTGTGACGGCCACCCTCCTCCTTCTTCAGGCAGTAGACCTGCGCCTTGAACTTCGTGTGCGGCGTGATCGAGCCCGGCTTGCAGAGCACCTGCCCGCGCTCGATGTCCTCGCGGCTGACGCCTCGGAGCAGGCAGCCGACGTTGTCGCCCGCCTGGCCCTCGTCGAGGATCTTGCGGAACATCTCGACCCCGGTGACGACCGTCGAGTTGGTCTTGTCGTGGATGCCCACGATCTCGACCGTGTCGCCGGTGTTCACCATGCCCTGCTCGATGCGGCCGGTCGCGACCGTGCCGCGGCCGGTGATCGAGAAGACGTCCTCGACCGGCATCAGGAACGGCTTGTCGAGCGGGCGCTCGGGCTGCGGGATGTAGCTGTCGAGGGCGCTTGCGAGCTCGACGATCTTCTCGACCTGCTCGGCGTCGCCCTCGAGCGCCTTCAGGGCAGAGCCCTGGATCACGGGGACGTCGTCGCCCGGGAAGTCGTACTCCGACAGGAGCTCCCGGACCTCGACCTCGACGAGCTCGAGGAGCTCGTCGTCGTCGACCATGTCCACCTTGTTCATGAACACGATCACGTACGGCACGTTCACCTGGCGGGCCAGGAGGATGTGCTCGCGGGTCTGCGGCATGGGGCCGTCGGCCGCCGAGACCACGAGGATCGCGCCGTCCATCTGGGCGGCGCCCGTGATCATGTTCTTGATGTAGTCGGCGTGCCCCGGGCAGTCCACGTGCGCGTAGTGACGGTTCTCCGTCTCGTACTCCACGTGCGACGTGGCGATCGTGATCCCGCGCTCCTTCTCCTCAGGAGCGTTGTCGATCTCCTCGAAGCTCATGCTCTGGCCGCCGTACTTCTCCGACAGCACCTTGGTAATGGCCGCGGTCAGCGTCGTCTTGCCATGGTCGATATGACCAATCGTGCCGACGTTCACGTGCGGCTTATTGCGCTCGAACTTCTCCTTCGCCACTCCGAACTACCCCTTTCTAAAAAGCCTTCTCGGGCCAAAGCCCGAACTTGAGAAACATACTCTTTAAGCACCTGCCCCGACCGGCTCGCCGGTGCGGGTCTCGACGATCTCCTCCGCGATGCTGCCCGGCACTTCCTCGTACCGGTCGAACTGCATCGTGTAGGTGGCGCGGCCCTGCGTAGAGGAACGCAGGTCGGTCGCGTATCCGAACATCGCCGCTAGCGGCACGCTGGCCTTGACCGCGACGGCGTTCCCGCGCGGCTCCTGGCCCTCGACGTGGCCGCGGCGCCTCGAGAGGTCGCCGATCACGTCGCCCATGAAATCCTGAGGCGTCACGACCTCCACGGCCATGACGGGCTCGAGCAGCACTGGCTTCGCGCGCCTGGCCGCCTCCTTCAGCGCGAGCGAGCCCGCGATCTTGAAGGCGACCTCCGAGGAGTCCGTGTCGTGGTACTTGCCGTCGGTGAGCGTGGCGCGCACGTCCACCATCGGGTAGCCGGCCTTGACGCCCGACTCGAGCGCCTCCTCGATCCCCTTCTCGACAGCGGGGATGAACTCGGACGGCACGGAGCCACCCTTGACCTTGTTGATGAAGTCGAAGCCCTCGCCCGGGGCCGGCTCGAGGTCGATGTAGACCACGCCGTACTGGCCCGAGCCACCCGTCTGCCGGATGAACTTGCCCTCGACCTTCTCGACGGCGTTCTGGATCGTCTCGCGGTAGGCCACCTGCGGGCGGCCGACGGCGGCCTCGACCCTGAACTCGCGCTTGAGGCGGTCCACGATCACCTCGAGGTGCAGCTCGCCCATGCCGGAGATCACGGTCTGGCCGGTCTCCTCGTCGCTGCGCACCTGGAAGGTCGGGTCCTCCTCGCCGAGGCGCTGGAGCGCCACCGAGAGCTTCTCCTGGTCGACCTTCGTCTTCGGCTCGATCGAGAGGTGCACGACCGGCTCCGGGAAGATCATCGCCTCGAGGAGCACCGGCGAGTCGGGCGCGGCGAGCGTGTCGCCGGTCGAGGTCTGCTTGAGGCCCACGCCGGCGGCGATGTCGCCCGCGTACACCTCCTCGACCTCCTCGCGCGTGTTGGCGTGCATCATCAGGATGCGGCCGACGCGCTCGGTGCGGCCGGTCACGGAGTTCAGCACGCGGCCGCCTGCGCTGAGCTTGCCGCTGTAGACGCGGAAGTAGGTGAGCTTGCCGACGTACGGGTCGGCCATGACCTTGAACGCGAGCGCCGCGAAGGGCTCGTCGTCCGAGGCGGGGCGCTGGATCGGGTTCTCGTCGGCGTCGAGGCCCTCGATCGGGGGCACCTCGAGCGGGCTCGGCAGGTAGTCGATCACGGCGTCGAGCAGCGGCTGCACGCCCTTGTTCTTGAAGGCGGAGCCGCACAGCACCGGCGTCATGGAGATGTCGAGCGTGGCCTTGCGGATGTCCTCGATGAGGCGATCGGGCTCGATCGTCTTCTCCTCGAGGTAGTCCTCCATGAGCTTCTCGTCGTACTCGGCCACGGCCTCGATCAGCTCGGTGCGCGCCTGGTGGGCGGCGTCGCCGTAGCTCTCGGGGATCTCCGTGACCTCCCACTCCTGGCCGAGGTCGTCCTTGTAGACGATCGCCTTCATGTTCACGAGGTCGATGACGCCCGTGAACTCGGCCTCGGCCCCGATCGGCAGCTGCACCGGCACCGGGTGCGCGCCCAGGCGGTCGATCATCGTCTGGACCGAGCCCTCGAAGTTCGCGCCGATCCGGTCCATCTTGTTGATGAAGGCGATGCGCGGCACGCGGTACTTGTCGGCCTGGCGCCAGACGGTCTCTGACTGCGGCTCGACGCCGGCCACGGAGTCGAACACGGCGACGGCGCCGTCCAGCACGCGCAGCGAGCGCTCCACCTCGACGGTGAAGTCCACGTGGCCCGGCGTGTCGATGATGTTGATGCGGTGATCGCGCCAGAAGGCGGTGGTCGCGGCGGAGGTGATCGTGATGCCGCGCTCCTGCTCCTGCTCCATCCAGTCCATCACGGCGGCGCCCTCGTGAACCTCGCCCATCTTGTGGGTGCGGCCGGTGTAAAAGAGGATGCGCTCGGTCGTCGTCGTCTTACCGGCGTCGATGTGCGCCATGATCCCGATGTTGCGCGTGTTATCGAGTGTGACTGTTCTTGCCATGACCCTTAGTTGTCCAAGTCCGTTTCCGAGCAGAAAAAAGGCCCAATCCGGGCCCGGTGCTACGTGCGGCGCTTGCCCGGAAGAGTTCTATGTCGTAGAGGACTCCATCGACGTGAGCTACCGCCCGCCCTCGCGTGGCTGAGCGAGGCAGCGGGCGGAGGGGGACCGCCCGCAGAGCGACGTCCGATGGTAGCAGGCGATTGGCGCTCCCAACGGGGCTTTCGCCGGTCGCGATCGCGGTGGCGGCGGCCGCGCTCGTGGCCGGCGTGCTCATGCTCCTGACCGAGGTCACGACGGTGATTTCGGTGGACCTCGAGAACACCAGCTGCGAGGTGATCTACGACTCCAGCCCCGACCTCGCCGACGACTGCTCCCAGAAGGGCTTCGAGCGGAGCTCGGTGGCGCTGCTCCTGCTCGGGCTCCTGACCTTTGCGATGGGCTCCGGCGCGGCCTTCGGCCGCTCGCGCCCCGCGGCCATGGCGCTGATCGCGATCGGGGTGGTCGTGCTTGGTCTGACCCTGCTGCGCGACCTGCCCGCCAGCGACGACACCGGGCTGATCGGCCGCGACTACGCGCAGGCCGTGGCCACGGCGGGCACCGGGCTCTGGCTCGAGCTGATCGGCGGGGTCCTGGCGGTAGTAGCGGGCGTGCTGCGGGTTATACGTCCGGAAGATTGATGCTGCGCACAGCGATCCTGATCTCGGGCGCCCTCGCGGCGCTCTCAGTCCCGGCACCGGTGGCGGCGCAGGAGCCGCCGGCGCCCGCGACCCCGCAGGTCTTCGTCGGGATCGGGGAGCAGAGCCCCGAGCTGTTCGAGGACGCCCGCTTCGGCGCGACCGGAATCCGCCACGCCCGGCTGATCGTGCCGTACGACGTGGTGAAGGCGGGCGGCTGGCCGCTGCTCGTGGCCGACCTGTGGCTGGCGCGCGCGCGCCGCGACGGGGTCGAGCCGCTCGTCTCCTTCTCGCACGCGATGGCGAAGAGACGCCAGTTCCGGCTGCCGACGGTGCGCCAGTACGCGGCGCGCGTGTCGGAGTTCCGGGCGCGCTACCCCTGGGTGCGCGAGTTCTCCACCTGGAACGAGGCGAACCACAGCGGCGTGCAGCCCACCGGCACGCACCCGCGCCGGACCGCCGTCTTCTACAGGGCATTGAAGAGGCTGTGCCCTGACTGCACCGTGGTCGCCGTCGAGGTCCTGTTGACTCATTCGTGGCGCACCTGGCGCTGGATCCGCCGCTTCCGCGAGCGCGCGGGGCCCGGACCGCACATCTTCGGGCTCCACAACTACCCGGACGTGACCCGCCTGCGAAGCCTCAACACGCGCCTGTTCCTGAAGCGGGTGCCGAGGTCGGAGGTGTGGCTGACGGAGACCGGCGGGATCGTGCGGTTCGGGCGCTGGCGCTACAGCGAGGGCCGCGCCGCCCGGGCGGTGCGCCAGGTCTTCACGCTCGCGAGCAGGTTCCCGCGCGTGAAGCGCGCCTACCTCTACAACTGGCGCTTCGACGGCAACAAGCGCTGGGACTCGGGCCTGATCTCCGACGGGGGGACCGAGCGGATGGCGTACTACGCGCTCCTCGAGGGGCTGAGCCTGGAGCCCTTCAGGCCGGTGCCGGCGCCGCTGCCCTAGCTATCGAAGCGGCGCGCCTCGCGCTCCCTGCGCTTGGCGTCCGACTCCGCGGCCGCCTTGCCAAAGAGGCCGACGGGGACGCGCCCCTCGGAGATAGTCGAGTAGCGGCGCTGCACCTCGGACGACTTGCATTGAGGGCAGGGTGCGGTTTGGCCCGCCGGGACCAGCTCCTCGAACCGCGCCTCGCACTTGGAGCACTCGAACTCGTAAATCGGCACGGTGTTGAGCTTAGGCATGCATTACATGCCTAAGTGCAACCGCATCGCCCGAGCCCACCCCTCAATGCCGCCGTTGGCCGGCGGAGACCAACCCGGCCGGGGCTACCAGCGGTAATGCGCGAAGGCCTGGTTCGCCTTCGCCATGCGGAAGATGTCGTCCTTCCGCTTGTAGGCGCCGCCCTGCTGGGACTGGGCGTCCACGAGCTCGCCGGCCAGGCGCTCGGCCATCGACTTCTCGCGGCGCGCGCGGGCGAACTCGATCAGCCAGCGCACGGCGAGCGTGCGGGCGCGGCGCTGCGGCACCTCGACGGGCACCTGGTAGGTCGCGCCGCCGACGCGGCGGGAGCGGACCTCGAGCACGGGGGTGATCTGCTTGATCGACTCCTCGAGGGCCGGAACGGCGTCCTGGCTCGTGCGCTTGGCGAGGATCTCGAGCGCCTCGTAGACGATCTTCTCGGCCGTGGACTTCTTGCCGTCCACCATCACCTTGTTGATGAGCTGCTGGACGAGCTTCGACCCGTACATCGGATCGGGCTCGACCGGGCGAATTCCTGCGGCGGCGCGGCGCGGCATCGCTACCTGGCCTTGGCCCCGTACTGGGAGCGGGCCTTCTTGCGGTCGGACACGCCGGCCGCGTCGAGCGTTCCGCGCACGACCTTGTAGCGCACGCCCGGAAGGTCCTTCACTCGCCCGCCGCGCACGAGCACCACGGAGTGCTCCTGGAGGTTGTGGCCCTCGCCCGGGATGTAGGAGGTGACCTCCATGCCGTTCGTGAGCCGGACGCGGGCCACCTTGCGGAGCGCCGAGTTCGGCTTCTTCGGCGTGGTCGTGTACACGCGCGTGCACACGCCGCGCCGCTGCGGGGCCGCGATGCGCTTCTTGCGACCCTGACCGGACTTGAGACCGGGGGTCGACACCTTCTTCTTGGGCTTCGTGCGGCCCTTTCGGACGAGCTGGTTGATGCTGGGCATGCGGCGCGTGATGCTAGCAGCGAGACTCTTCTAGTCTGCGCCGATGGCACTCGACCATCACCGCGGCGGAAGCGGCGAGCCGCTGCTCCTGATCCACGGGATCGGCCATACCTGGCGCGGCTGGAAGCCGATGCTCCCGCACCTGGAGGAGCGCTTCGAGGTGCTCGCGGTCGACATGCCCGGCTTCGGGCACTCGGCGCCGTTCCCCCCAGGGCTCGACTCGACGCCCGAGGCGCTCGCCGACGCCGTGGAGGACGAGATGGCGCGGGCGGGGTTCGACAAGGCGCACGTCGCGGGCAACTCGCTCGGCGGCTGGATCGCGCTGGAGCTGGCGCGGCGCGGGCGCGCCGAGACCGTCACCGCGATCTCGCCAGCCGGGCTCCAGCACGGAAGGGAGAGGCACTGGGGCGCCGGCGTGCTGCGCGCCATGCGCTGGCTGGCGCGAAACGCCCCGGCGCCGGAACCGCTCCTGCGCAACCCCGTCACCCGCTCGTTGCTCGCCGGCCCTACCACCGGGCGCCCCTGGAAGAAGGACCCGGACGAGCTGATCGAGGAATCCGAGTGCTTCGCGGGCTGCGCGGGCTTCGAGGCCACGCTTCCCCACACCTTCCACGCCCAGCCACGCGGCCTGACGACGCTCGACGTGCCCGTGCTGATCCTCTGGGGCACGCTCGACATCGTCCTGATTCCGCGCCAGGGCCGCCGCTTCGAGCGGCTGATCCCCGGCGCGGAGCTTCGCTACATCAGGGGCGTCGGGCACGTGCCGATGTCGGACGCGCCCGAGGAGCTGGCCGAGGCGATCGCGGAGTTCGCCCTCGACCGCCCGCGAGCCCCCGTCGCTCAGGCCGCCGCGGCCTCGTAGACCTGGATCGACACGCCGTCGCCGACCGTCTTCGAATCGGTCAGGCGCAGCGGCTTCTTGTCGCTGGTCTCGCCGAACAGCCGCTTCCCGCTCCCGAGCACCACGGGGAAGACCATCAGCCGCAGCTCGTCGACGAGGCCCTTGTCCAGGAGCGCCTGCGCGAGCTGGGCGCTCCCGTGGACGACGACGTCACCGTCCGCCTCGTCGCGGATCCGCGCGATGTCGTCGAGGCCGATCACGGTGGTGTTGGCCCAGTCCGGGTCCTTCAGGGTCGAGGAGACCACGTACTTCGGCATGTTGTTGAAGAGGTCCGCGAACTCGCCCTCGCGCGACGGCCACGCGTCCGCGAAGCCCTCGTAGGTCGTCCGCCCGAGCAGGAGGGCCGCGGAGTTGCGCGTCTCGTCGAGCTTGAAGTCATCGCCCTCGTCGCCGCGGCTGAACTCGAAGGCCCAACCGCCGTACTTGAAGTCCTCCGACCCGCCCGGATCCTCGACGACCCCGTCGATCGAGATGAACTCGGTTACCACGATCCTGCCCATGTCTGGCTCCTTCCCATTCGGATTAACGCGCTGTCTAACAGGACGTCGAATGAGAACCCACATTTTCGACACCCCAAGCAACCGTCGCGCGGGTAGAGCGGGGCGGCGGGCAGGGTTGGGGCGCCTTCGGGCCGGGTGGGGCGCCTTCAGGCCGGGTGGGGCGCCTTCAGCGTGGGGCGCCTTCAGCCCGGGTGGGGCGTCTTTCGTTGCGAAATGGAAACGGAAAGCGCCCAACCCCTGATCAGGGCCGGCGAGGGCCGGCGCGGGAGCCGGAAGCGGGTCGGACCCATGCCCCTTCAATGCCGCCGTTGGCCGGCCCCGCAGGGCGCAGAGAGGAAGCGGGCCGGCCGCGCAGGGCTCAGAGAGAAAAGCGGGCCCCGCCCCCGGCGGTGCGGCCGGAGCGCGCGGCGAGCCTTACGGCCCGCGCGCCCGGGTGGGGCGCTTTACGCGGGCGCTCTAGGCCGTCGCGGGCGCTCTAGGCGGCTGCGGGCGGCCTAAGCCGTTGCGCGTGCGGCGCGCAGCGGCGCCGGCGTCAGCGCGGCGGCCACGATCACCAGCACGAAGGCGAAGCTCTGGATCACGATGCCGAGCGGGTCGTTCGGCATCGGGTCGCCGAAGACGAGGATCCCGCCGCTGATGGCGGTGACGTTCGCGGCGGCGCTCGTCAGGGTGATGACCGGCACGGCCTCGCCCTTCTGGAGCCCGCGGGCGGACGCGTAGAAGGCGATGACCGAGGCGGCGATGGCTGTGATCACCCAGGGCGCGAGCATGCCGATCGTGCCCGCCGGTGCCGATCGAGGTCGTGATCGCCTTGATGGCCACGTCGGAGACGCCGAACAGCATTCCGGCCGCGGTGCCGAGCATCACGCCGTGGTGCTCGTGCGAGTCGAGCTTCTTCGACAGCACGAGGAAGGTTCCGAGCGCGAGCAGAGCGGACTCGAAGGCGATCATGCCGAACGTGGAGTAGCTCGAGTGACCGCCGTGGTGCGGCAGGGTGATGGCCAGCAGCACGAGGCCGAGCGCGGTGAGCCCGACGCCCGCCCACTGGCGTGTGCCGACGGTGTAGCCGAAGAAGCGCTCGGCGAGCACCGTCAGGAAGACGAGGCCGCCGGCGATGACCGCCTGGACGATCGAGAGCGGCGCCATGGCGAGCGCGGCCACGTGGAAGACCCACGCGCCGAGCGCGACCAGCATGCCGATCGCGAACCACTTCGAGCGGAAGAGGCCGACGGCGCTCCTCAGCGGGTGCTTCATGCTGACGTCGGGAGCCGCGCAGGCGCCGCGATGCTTCAGCAGGAAGCCCACGTTCGTAGCGAACGCGCAGAAGATTGCAAGGAGAATTCCGAGTGAAAGCAAGGTCATCTAAGAGGGTCTGTAATCGAGGTGACGCACTCCGCGCCTTCCCCCACCGCTACTTCGAGCTATCGGCTGTCACGCCTCCCGGCTTAATGCCTCAATTCGGCTAAGCCGGAGCGTCCGTCAACCTATTGGCTTCCTCTGTATCCAAATACCGAAACCTTGGAACCAAAAGCACAACAACGACCGATCCTGTTCGTGGACGTAGACGGGGTCATCAGCCTCTTCGGCTTCAGTCCCGGCTCAGGCCAGCTACCCGGTCCCCTGCACTGGATCGATGGAGTGGCGCACTGCATCCCCGACGACGTCGGGGCAAGGCTCGTCACCCTAGCCGAAAGATTCGATCTGGTCTGGGCAACCGGCTGGGAAGAGCGTGCGAATGAGCACTTGCCCCTGATCCTGAAGCTGCCCTTCCGGGACCTGCCCTGCCTCGTCTTCGACGGCCGGGCGGTGTTCGGCTCCGCGCACTGGAAGGTCGAGGCGATCGACGAGTACGCGGGCGAGCGAGCGGCCGCGTGGATCGACGACAACATCGACGAGACCTGCACCGCCTGGGCGGAGCAGAGGCCCGCCCCCACCCTCATCGTGGAGACGGACCCCGCGGAGGGACTGACCGACGAGCACGTCGCCCAGCTGCTGCGCTGGGCCGACGAGCTCGAGGGCTGGATCAGTGATCGGACAGGCTTAGCCTGTCCCCGCGCTAGGACTCCGGCTTGCCGTCGCCGTCCTTCGGCGCCGGCAGGTCGGCCAGGTCGCCGAAGGCGCCCTCGCCGTCGTCGCCGTTGCCGCCGAAGCCGAAGCCCTCGATCTCGCCGGTCTCGGTGAGGCCGAGCAGCTCGGACTCCTCGAGCATCGTGAGCTCCTCGGGGGCGTGACGGCGGATCGGCTCCGTCGGCTCGATCTCGAGCCGGCGGTAGCGGCGGAGGCCCGTGGCCGCCGGGATCAGCTTCCCGATGATCACGTTCTCCTTCAGGCCGAGCAGCCGGTCCGTCTTGCCCTCGAGGGCGGCGTCCGTGAGCACCTTGGTCGTCTCCTGGAAGGAGGCCGCCGACAGGAACGAGTCGGTCGCCAGGGAGGCCTTCGTGATGCCGAGGATGATCTCCTCGTACTGGGCCTGCTCCGACTTCGCCTTCTTCAGCCCGGCGTTCACGCCGAGCAGCTCGTTGCGGTCGACGAACTGGCCCGGCAGGTAGGTCGTATCGCCCTTCTGGTCGATACGGACCTTCTTCATCATCTGCCGGACGATGACCTCGATGTGCTTGTCCTTGATGTCGACGCCCTGCGACTTGTAGACCTTCTGCACCTCCTTGACGAGGTACACCTCGGTCGCGGTCCGCCGCGCGGGCTGGTCCTTGCCGCCGTAGGCGAGCAGGTCGTGCGGGTAGATCGAGCCCTCGTTGAGCTGATCGCCCGGCGTGACCTTCTGGCCCTTCGACACGAGCAGACGCGTGCGGCGCGGGAACGCGTACGCGTGCTCCTCGCCGGCGGCGTCCGTGATCGTGACCTTGAGGCCCTTGTCGGTCTCCTCGACCGCCGCGGTGCCCTCGACCGTCGCGAGCTCCGCCTGGCCCTTCGGCTTGCGGGCCTCGAACAGCTCAACGACACGCGGGAGGCCGTGCGTGATGTCCGCGCCGGCGACACCGCCGGTGTGGAACGTCCGCAGCGTCAGCTGCGTGCCCGGCTCGCCGATCGACTGGGCGGCGATGATGCCCACCGCGTCGCCGATCGCGACCACCTTGCCGGTGGCCGGAGCGCGGCCGTAGCACGCCTGGCAGATCCCCTCGGCCTGGCACTTGAGGACCGAGCGAACCGGAACGGCCGCGCCCTCCTCCTCGCCGAAGGCCTCGACGATCGTGTCGATGTGGTCCTGCGTGATCAGCTCACCCTTCGGGACGAGCGAGCGACCGCGCTTGGTCTTGATCTCGATCGCGCGCGAAGCGCCCCTCGAGCTGGCCGTTGGCGCGCCCGTCGTCGCCGAGCACCGGCATCTCGATGTACTCCTTGGTGCCGCAGTCCTCGTCGCGCACGATCACGTCCTGCGCCACGTCCACGAGCCGCCTGGTGAGGTAGCCCGAGTCGGCGGTGCGGAGCGCCGTGTCGGCGAGTCCCTTGCGGGCGCCGTGCGTCGAGATGAAGTACTCGAGCACCGTCAGGCCTTCCATGAAGTTGGCCCGGATCGGACGCTCGATGATCTCGCCCTTCGGATTCGCCATCAGGCCTCGCATGCCGGCCAGCTGGCGGATCTGCTTGAACGAGCCTCGGGCTCCGGAGTTGGCCATCATGTAGACCGGGTTGAGCGGGTCGAGGTTGCGCTGCATCGCCTCGCCGACCTCGTCGGTGGCGGCGGTCCACTTCTCGACCACCGCCTCCTTGCGCTCCTCCTGCGTGATCAGGCCCATGTCGTACTGGTCCTGGATCTCGCCGACCTGCGTCTCGTAGCCCTCGAGGATCTTCTCCTTGTCGGGCGGGATCACGACGTCGTTCTTCGAGATCGTGATGCCGGCCTGCGAGGCGAAGTGGAAGCCCAGCTCCTTGAACGCGTCGAGCACGAGTGCCGTCGCGTAGGGGCCGTGGACCTCCACGAGCCGCTCGATGACCTGGTTCATGTCCCGCTTGCGCAGGGGCTTGTTGACGAACTCGTAGGTCTCCGGGTCGAACTCGTCGCCGAGCGTCTCCTCGAGCGCACGCTCGATGCGCTCGTTGAAGATGATCCGGCCGACCGTCGTGAGCCTGTGCTCGGTCGTGTGACGCAGGCGGTGCTCCGAGAGGTCGTGCAGCGACACCACGCCGCTGTCGTACGACAGCTCGGCCTCCTGAGCCGAGCGGAACACGTGCGGGCGCTTGCCGTGCTTCTTCTCGTCCCACTTCCCGGCCCGCAGAACCTCGCGCAGGTCGTCCAGCCCCTGCTCGTCGGGCCCGTAGGTCAGGTAGTACGAGCCGAGCACCATGTCCTGCGTGGGCGTGGCGAGCGGTGCGCCGTGCGCCGGCGACAGGATGTTGTTCGCCGACAGCATGAGCAGCCGCGCCTCGGCCTGAGCCTCGGCGGACAGCGGCACGTGCACGGCCATCTGGTCGCCGTCGAAGTCCGCGTTGAACGCGTGACAGACGAGCGGGTGCACCTGGATCGCCTTGCCCTCCACGAGCACCGGCTCGAACGCCTGGAGACCCAGGCGGTGGAGCGTCGGCGCGCGGTTCAGCAGCACCGGGTGCTCCTGGATGACCTCCTCGAGGACGTCCCAGACCTCCGGGATCATCGAGTCGACCATCTTCTTGGCGGCCTTGATGTTCTGGACGGCCTTGCGCTCGACGAGCCGCGCCATGATGAACGGCTTGAAGAGCTCGAGGGCCATCAGCTTCGGCAGCCCGCACTGGTGGATCTTCAGCTCGGGGCCGGCCACGATGACCGAGCGGCCCGAGTAGTCCACGCGCTTTCCGAGCAGGTTCTGGCGGAAGCGGCCCTGCTTGCCCTTCAGCATGTCGCTGAGCGACTTGAGCGGGCGGTTGCCCGGCCCGGTCACGGGCCGGCCGCGGCGGCCGTTGTCGAACAGCGCGTCGACGGCCTCCTGAAGCATCCGCTTCTCGTTGTTGACGATGATCTCGGGCGCGCCGAGGTCGAGCAGCCGCTTCAGCCGGTTGTTCCGGTTGATCACGCGGCGGTAGAGGTCGTTCAGGTCTGAGGTCGCGAAGCGGCCGCCGTCCAGCTGCACCATCGGGCGCAGCTCCGGCGGGATCACCGGCACGGCCTCGAGGACCATGTCCTCGGGCTTGTTGTCCGAGTGGATGAAGGCCGAGACGACCTTCAGGCGCTTCACCGCGCGCGACTGCTTCTGGCCCTTGGCCGTCTTGACCTGGTCCTCGAGCTCCTCGCGCTCGGCGTCGAGGTCGACCTGCTGGAGCAGGTCGCGCACCGACTCCGCGCCCATGCCGCCGCGGAAGTACTCGCCCCAGCCGAACGGCGACCCGAAGCGGTCCTTCAGCTCGCGGAAGAGCGTCTCGTCCGCGATCACGTTCTTCGGCTCCATCGTCTGGAAGAGCTCCCACGTCTGGCGCAGGCGCTCGATGCCGTCCTCGTAGTACGCCTCGGTGTCGGCGATGTCCGCGTCGAACTGCTTGCGCAGGTCCTTCTCCATCTTCGCGCGCTCGTCGTCCGACAGCTTCTTGAGGTTCACGTCGAGCGTGTCCGCCCAGAGCAGGTCGTCGTCGGCGAAGTTCTTCTGGTCGCCGGTCTCGAGGTACTTCACGCGACGGTCCACCGCCTCGCGAAGCTCCATCACGCGCTCCTCGCGCTCGGCCTCGTAGGACTGGATCGTCTTGTCGATCTCCTTCTCGAGCTTGCCGAGGTCCTTCTGGCGCGCCTCGTCGTCCACCCACGTCACGATCGACGCGGCGAAGTAGAGGACCTTCTCGAGCTCCTTGGGCGCCATGTCGAGCAGGTAGCCGATCCGGCTCGGCACGCCCTTGAAGAACCAGATGTGCGAGACGGGCGCCGCCAGGTCCACGTGGCCCATGCGCTCACGGCGGACCTTCGAGCGCGTGACCTCCACGCCGCAGCGCTCGCAGACGATGCCCTTGTAGCGGACGCGCTTGTACTTGCCGCAGTAGCACTCCCAGTCCTTGGTGGGACCGAAGATGCGCTCGCAGAAGAGGCCGTCCTTCTCCGGCTTCAGCGTCCTGTAGTTGATCGTCTCCGGCTTTGTGACCTCGCCCGAGGACCAGGACCGGATCTGCTTGGACGACGCCAGCCCGATCTCGGATGGCGTCGAAGTTGTTGATGTCGATCATGTAGTTCCTTAGTCCTTCGAGCTCGCGTCTTCGATGTACTCGGCGTCCTGCTCGGCCTTGGTCTCGTCCGTCTGACCGCCCTCGCCCTCCGCCTCGACCTTCTCCTCGGACTCGTCGGCGGCCTCGCCGTCCGTCGCGCGGACGCCTGAGAGGTCGATGCCGAGCTCCTCGGCGGCGCGCAGCAGGTCGTCGTCCTCGTCGCGCATCTCGACGCCGGCGCCCTCCTCCGAGCGCACGTCCACGTCGAGGGCGAGCGACTGCATCTCCTTCAGCAGCACCTTGAACGACTCCGGGATCGACGGCTCGGCGATGTTCTCGCCCTTCACGATCGCCTCGTAGGCCTTCACGCGGCCGACCGTGTCGTCGGACTTGATCGTGAGCATCTCCTGGAGCGTGTACGCCGCGCCGTATGCCTCGAGCGCCCACACCTCCATCTCGCCGAAGCGCTGGCCGCCGAACTGCGCCTTGCCGCCCAGCGGCTGCTGGGTGACGAGCGAGTAGGGGCCGGTGCTCCGCGCGTGGATCTTGTCGTCCACGAGGTGGAGCAGCTTCAGGATGTACATGTAGCCGACCGTGACCGTCGCCTCGTACGGCTCGCCGGTGCGCCCGTTGTAGAGCGCGGCCTTGCCCGAGCAGCGGTTTCCGGGGCGCTCCGACTTGTCGTAGTCGAAGTTGATCCCGCGCGCCTTGCCCGTCTCCTCGGCCCAGCGCACGAGCGCCTCGTCGACGTCCTCGATGGTCGCGCCGTCGAAGACCGGGGTCGCCATGTTCACGCGGCCGCCGTTCGTCTTCGAGTGCTTGTAGGCCTCGGAGCCGTCGTCGTACCAGCCGTTGCCGGCCACCCAGCCGAGATGCGTCTCGAGGATCTGCCCGAGGTTCATCCGGCTCGGCACGCCGAGCGGGTTCAGGATCACGTCGACGGGCGTGCCGTCCTCGAGGTGCGGCATGTCGGCCTCGGGCACGATCTTCGAGATCACGCCCTTGTTGCCGTGGCGGCCGGCGAGCTTGTCGCCCTCGGCGATCTTGCGCTTCTTCGCCACATACACGCGCACGAGGTCGTTGACCCCCGGCGGCAGGTCGTCGTCGTTGTCGCGGCTGAAGGTCTTGACGTCGATGACGACGCCGCCCTCGCCGTGCGGCACCTTGAGCGAGGTGTCGCGGACCTCGCGCGCCTTCTCCTTGAAGATCGCGCGGATCAGCTTCTCCTCGGCGGTCAGCTCGGTCTCGCCCTTCGGCGTGACCTTCCCGACCAGCAGGTCGCCGGACCCGACCTCGGCGCCGATGCGGACGATGCCGCGGTCGTCGAGGTTGCGGAGCGACTCCTCCGAGCGGTTCGGGATGTCGCGGGTGATCTCCTCGTCGCCGAGCTTCGTCGTGCGGGCGTCGATCTCGTACTCCTCGATGTGGATCGAGGTGAGCTCGTCGTCCTTCACGAGGCGCTCGGAGATGATGATGGCGTCCTCGAAGTTGTAGCCCTCCCAGGACATGAAGGCCACGAGGCAGTTCTTGCCGAGCGCCAGCTCGCCGTTCTCGGTCGAGCTGCCGTCGGCCAGCACCTGGCCCTTCTTCACCTTCTCGCCCGGGTCGACCAGCGGCTTCTGGTGGATCAGCGTGCCCTGGTTCGAGCGCCTGTACTTCTCGAGCGGGTACTCGTCCTTGCCGTCGCTCGTCGTCTATGACGATGCGCTCGGCGTCGACGTAGTTCACCGTGCCGGCGCCGTCCGCGAGGATCACGTCGCCCGTGTCGATCGCCGCGCGGGTCTCCATGCCCGTGCCGATCAGCGGCGCCTCCGTCTTCAGGAGCGGCACCGCCTGGGCCTGCATGTTCGAGCCCATCAGGGCGCGGTTGGCGTCGTCGTGCTCGAGGAACGGGATCAGCGTCGTGGTCACCGACCAGATCTGGTTCGGCGACACGTCCATCAGGTCCACGTCCTTCGGCGCGGCGAGCACGAGCTCGCCGTCCGGCGTGCGGCACTCGATCGGTCGCCCTTGCAGCTTGCTCGTCTTCGCGTCCATCTCCGAGTTGGCCTGCGCGATGACCATGTCCTCCTCCTGGTTCGCATCCAGGTGGACGACCTTGTCGGTCACGACGCCGTCCTCGACCACGCGGTAGGGCGTGGTGAGGAAGCCGTGCTCCGAGACCTCGGCGAAGCTCGAGAGCGAGCCGATCAGGCCGATGTTCGGGCCCTCCGGCGTCTCGATCGGGCACATGCGCCCGTAGTGCGTCGGGTGCACGTCGCGCACCTCGATGGGCGCGCGCTCGCGCGTGAGACCGCCGGCGCCGAGCGCCGACAGGCGGCGCCGGTGCCTGAGCCCGGCCAGCGAGTTCGTCTGGTCCATGAACTGGCTGAGCTGCGAGGAGCCGAAGAACTCCTTCAGCGCGGCCACGACCGGGCGGATGTTGATGATCGTCTGCGGCGTGATCGTGTCCGAGTCCTCGGTGGTGAGGCGCTCGCGGACCACGCGCTCCATGCGGTAGAGGCCGATCCGGAAGGCCTCCTGGATCAGCTCGCCGACCGTGCGGAGACGGCGGTTGCCGAAGTGCTCGTACTCGTCGAGGCGCTCGGAGATCGGCTCGCGCGGCATGCTCGCCGCCTCGAGCGCGAAGTCCTTGATCGGCTCCTCGCCGTCGGGGCCGCCCTCGTACATGCCCGACTCGGGGATCCCGAGCTCGCTTCGGCAGGGAGATGAGCTCCTTGATCAGCTCGATCATGTCGCGCGGGGTGAGCGTGCGGGTGTCGAGCTTCTCGTCCAGGTGCAGCCGGCTGTTCAGCTTGTAGCGGCCGACGCGCGTGAGGTCGTAGCGCTTGGGGTCGAAGAACAGCTGGTTCAGCAGGTTCTTCGCGGCGTCGATCGACGGCGGCTCGCCCGGGCGCTGCTTCTTGAACAGCTCGATGAGGGCGCCGTCCTCCGACTTCGTGACCTCGGTGTCGGCCTCGAGCGTCAGGCGCATGTAGAGCGAGTTGTCGAACAGCTTGAGGATCTCCTCGTCGGAGCCGGTCCAGCCCGCAGGCACGTACTTGCCCTCGCGGAGCGTGTCGCCCATCGCGCGCAGCAGCACGCTCACGGGGAGCTTCCGCTTGCGGTCGATGCGGACGAAGACGCGGCCCTTCTTGTCGATCTCGAGCTCGAGCCAGGACCCGCGCGCCGGCATGAGGTTCGCGATGAAGACCTGCTTCTCGCGGTCCTTCGGCTCCATCACGTAGGCGCCCGGCGAGCGCACGAGCTGCGTCACGACGACGCGCTCGGTGCCGTTGATGATGAACGTGCCCCACTCGGTCATCCACGGGAAGTCGCCCATGAAGACGGACTGCTCGCGGATCTCACCGGTCTCGCGGTTCTGGAACGCGACCTTGACGGTCAGCGGGCGCGCGTAGGTGAGGTCCTTCTCCCGGCACTCCGAGATCGGGGCGACGGGCTCGTCGAAGTGGATCTCCTCGAAGACGACGGCGAGGTTGCCGGTGTAGTCCTCGATGGGCGAGACGTCGTCGATCGTCTCGCGGAGGCCGCCCTTCTGGGTGTCGACCAGCCAGTCGAACGAGCGGCGCTGGATATCGATGAGGTTCGGAACTTCGGTGATGTTCTCGAGGCGTGAGAACGAGCGGCGGGTGCGTGCAGCATCAACGCGTGCCAAAGCGGCAACTCCTTCGAGCTAGTGGTACGACAAGCAGCGGGCGAGGTGGCGGAACGGGCGCAAAGCGCGACCGACCAGAATAGCAGACCGAAACACGCCCCCTCAAGGGGCGTTTGCCCGCCCGCAATTTGCGAGCAGCACGGCCATCACGGACCCCGTCCCGAGGCGCCAGGAATATGTGCCGGCGCGGCTCTACTAGGGACGGCTGCGGCTATAGGCCGACGCCAAGAGTAGCACCGCGTAGGCGGCGTAGGGCACCCTGAAGCCCTGCGGCTGAGCGGCCACAGGAGCGGGCCCCGGGCTCCATCGCGAGGTCCCGGACGAAATGCGCCGCGGCCCCGGCCGCCAGCCTCCGCGACACCAGCGCCGCGGCGGCGACCACGAGGAGCGAGTGAGTGTTCGGCCTCGGGTCCCCCACCTGGGGGTTGCCGAACGCCATCGGGATGTGGTCCAGGTCCGGCAGCAGCGAGCCGGCCAGGTAGATCCGGTCGGTGCCGCCGATGAGCGCCGCGGTCGCCACGTGGGCGGGATGGTCGAAGAGGACGATCGCGTGCCAGCGCGGCGGATGGCGCAGGATCACGTAGTCGGCGACGCGACGGTCGCGAGGCAGGCCAGGGCCAGGCGGGCGCGCACCCGCCGGATGCTATGGCTGGGCGGTCGCCGCGCTGCCGCCGCCGCGGCGCACCGGCTCGGCCGCCGCCACCGTCCGCCCGCCCGGCAGGAACTCGATCCCGGTGACGGCGCCGATCTCGGCCGTGGAGGCATACGAGTGCCCGCGCGCGAGGAGCGCCTGGCCCTCGGGCGAGCTGATGAAGGCCGGCTCGGCGGGGCTCGTCGCGGCGTTCCGCTGGACGACCCGCGGCCGCGCGATCGCCTCGCGGCAGCGTCGCGCCGAGGTCGAGCCGCTCGAGCAGCACCTGGAGGACCGTCCCGGGGATCGTGGAGCCGCCCGGCGAGCCGACCGCGAGGAACGGCTCTGCCGTCGCGCGTGACGATCGTCGGGCTCATCGAGCTGCGCGGCCGCTTGTCGCCGTCGGCGCGGTTCGGGTGGGTCAGCGAGTCGAAGTTGAAGTCCGTCAGCTCGTTGTTCAGGAGGAAGCCGTAGCCGGGCACGACGATCGCGTTGCCGCCCGTCGACTCGATCGTGAACGTGTACGAGACGACGTTGCCCTTCGTGTCCGACACGACGAGGTGGGTCGTGGACTGGCGCGGGTGGCTGATCGTGGCGCTGGCCTTGCCGCCCTTCCCTCCGCCCTTCTGGTTGTCGTACGGGTCGCCGGGCGCGACCGGGCTCGTGGCGGCCGTGCTCGGTGATGAGCGCACGCCGCTCGGCGGCGAAGCTGTCGGAGAGCAGGCCCGCGAGCGGGACGTCGAAGAAGTCCGGGTCGGCCAGGTAGGCGTTCCGGTCGGCGAACGTGTAGCGCGAGGCCTCCAGCATCAGGTGGAGCGCCCGCTCACGCGGTCGGCGGCGCTGAGGCCCTGGTAGCCCTCGAAGATGTTGAGCGCCTCGCCGACGGTCGAGCCGCCGCTCGAGGGCGGTCCCATGCCCCAGACGTCGAGGCCGCGATAGCCGATGTGTGTCGGCCTGCGCTCGATCGCGCGGTAGCGGCGCAGATCGCCGTGGTCATCAGGCCCGGGCGCCAGATGTGGTCGGCAGCTGGACGCCGTCGGCGGGTGCTGCGAGGCCTCGGCCATCGCGCTCGCGAGCTCGCCGCGGTAGAAGGCGTCGACACCCTCGCGCGCGAGCAGACGGTAGGTGCGCGCCATGTCCGGGTTCTGGAGCGTCGTGCCCAGGTCGCGCGGCGTGCCGTCCGGGTCGAGGTAGATCGCGGCCGTGGAGGGGATGTCGTCGAACCAGGGGACGTTCGGCTGGGTCTGGTCGAAGAAGGTCTGGTCGACGGTGAAGCCGTCGCGCGCCACGCGGATGCCCGGGCGGCAGCGCGCGGGCCAGCGACCAGGTGCCGTAGCGGTCTCAGTGCGCGGTCCCAGTTGGCCGGCGTGCCGGGCACGCCCGCCGACAGCCCGCTGTAGCGCGCGTCGTTGAAGGCGAGCGGAGCGCCGTTCTGCAGGAAGGAGTCGGGCTCGCATCGTCCGCGGCGACTCCTCGCGCGCGTCGATCGTCGTGACCTTCCCCTTCGCCGTGCGGATGACCATGAAGCCGCCCCCGCCGATGCCGCACGAGAACGGCTCGGTCACGCCGAGCACCGCGGCGGCCGCGACGGCGGCGTCGATGGCGTTGCCGCCGCGCCGGAGCGTCCGGATCGCCGCGCGGGTGCCCTCGAGGTCCACGGTCGCGGCGGCGCCGCCGCTGCCGGTGGCGGTCGGCTGCTTCGTGAGCTGGGCCGCAGCTCCCTGCGGGATCACGAGTGCAGCGAGGATGAGGGCAAGGCCTATGAGGAGCGAGATCCGCATCGCTCCGGCCTTACCCGGGTCCGGCGAGGGCTATCCAGTGTCTGCGAGCGCCCGGGCCATCCGGGCCACGGCCGCCTGGAGGGCGGCTAGCGGCCGCAGCATCAGCGTGAACTCCGTGATGCGGCCCTCGTCGCCGTGCTCGTCGAGGATGCCGTCCAGCGGGTGCTCCTCTACCTGCGCGGCGAAGAAGGTGACCGTCTCCACCTGGCGCGTGACCTCGACCGCCTCGAGGATTCCCCCGATCGTCATCAGCAGGTGGATGACCTGGTCGCGCCCGCGATAGGTCTGCACGGGGCTGTGGAAGACGACGTCCTCGGCGAGCAGTCGCACGAGCTCGTCGCGGTCGCGATCGGCGATCGCCTCCAGGAGGGTCACACCGACATTCTCTCGTCCAGGGCCGGCTTACGTCGGGCGGGGCTTGCCGTCGGCCCCAACTGCCCACCAAAGCCCGCCGTTCAGGTCCACGTTGTGGCAGAGGACCACGCCGGGATCCTCGTGTGCGTAGAAATAGAGCGGCTTGCCTGCGTAGGTCACCTGGGTCCGGCCGTCGCGTCGTTTCACCGTCCCGAGCAGCGATTCCTTCACTCCATTCGCCGCTCGGGCGCCCCCTCGGTGAACACGGGCGGCCACTCCTCGGCGCAGTCGTCGTAGCAGACGGTCTCGTTGCGACGATCGTTCTCGAAAACGTAGATCGCCTGCTTGTTCGAATCGAACAGCATCGGCCCGAACTGGGAGTCGGCGAGCGTAATGTTCGCTCCCTTCCCGTCCTTCTTCATCGCCGCGTCGTCCTTCTTCATGGCCTCGGCGTCGTCCTTCTTCATGGCCGCGTCGTCGGACTGGGGCTTCGCCGCGGTATCGCCGTCGTCATCACCGCAGCCGGCAACCGCGAGCGCCGCTGTAAGAAGCAGTAGTGCGATTATCCGCATGGAGATCAGACTGCCATCTCCGCCTTACGTGGGGATTACAAAGCGCACTGTGGTGCCGATGTCGCTGTCGGCAAGCCAGATCCGGCCGCCGTGTGCCTCGACGATGGCACGCGAGAGGGCCAGGCCGAGTCCAGCGCCGGCCTCGCTGTCGCCGTGGCCTGCACCTCGGACGAACGGCTCGAACAACCGCTCGCGATCCTCGCGCGGGATACCGGCGCCGGTGTCCGCAACCTCGATCTCGACCCAGTCGCCGGCCGACTCCGCCCGCACCGTCACGCTGCCGTCCGCGGGCGTGTGTCGAATCGCGTTCTGGATGAGGTTGAAGAGGACCCGCTGCAGCCGTTCGGGTTCGGCTCGCGCCGGGCGGGGGAGCGGTTGCAGGTCGGCCGCGACCTCGACCCCCTTCGCCTCCGCCTCCACCCGCATCGCCTCGACGGTCTCCTCGACCAGCTCCGGGAGCTCGACCTGGCGGATCGACCACACGAGCTCCCCGGCCTCGAGCCGCGACAACTCGAAGAGGTCGTCGATCATCGACCCGAGGGCGCGGACGTGAGTGTGCATCGTGGCGAGGTAGCGATCGCGGGTGCCGTCGTCGACAACCTCATCTTCGATCGCGGCAAGCATCAGCCGTAGCGCCGCCAGGGGGGTGCGCAGGTCGTGCGAGATCGAAGCCACGAGGCTCCGGCGCGCGGAATCCGCCGCGCCCCGGCGCGCCTCCTCCTCCCCGAGCTGTTCGATCATCCTGGTGGCTGCGTCGGCGAGCTCGGCGAGCTCCGTCGCGGCCCCCGCGACCACACGCCGGTCCCGTTCGCCCTCGCCGACGCCGGCCAGGACATCGCGGATCTCGCCGACCTCGCGCACGATGCCGGCAGATGCCACACGCGCGGCGCGCAGGGAAACGAGTGCCGCCGCGAGCACGATTGCGGAAACCATCAACGCGTCGTGGTTCGACACGAACATCAGCTCCGCCGCCGCGAGGACGGCGACCAGGATCACTCCCACGGCAGTGCCCACGACGATGTCGAATCGCGCCTGCAGCGGCCGTCGCGCGCGCTCTTCCGACAATCGGTGAGCGGCAGCAAGCCCGACAGCCGAGACCGCCGCCACGAGTCCCGCGGTGACCAGCGCCGCCTCCGCGCCGTACACCGGACCGACGATTGCGGCGACGAGTGCTCCTGTCGCGACCACGATGGCCACCGAGCGCTTCACCGCGCCTCGCCGCTGAAGCGGTAGCCGACACCCCAAACCGTCTCGATCCAGCTCGGATTCGAGGCGTCCTCCTCGATCTTCGCTCGCAGTCGCCGCACGTGGACCGTGACTGTGGTCGTGTCGGTGTAGAAGTCGAACTGCCAGACCCGGTCCATCAGCTGATCGCGGCTGAACACATGGCCCGGGTGGCGGGCCAGGAATACGAGAAGATCGAACTCACGCGCTGTGAGGTCCATCCCGGCGCCCGCGGACCACTACACGCCGGGTCGCCGGATCGATCTCGAGGCCCCCGAACCGCAGCTCCTCCTGCGTGGCAGGACCGTCCTCGGCGCGGCGTAGCACCGCGTCCACCCGTGCGACCAGCTCCAGCGGTGAGAACGGCTTGACGACATAGTCGTCGGCTCCCTGCCGCAGCCCGATGAGGCGATCGGACTCCTCGCCCTTCGCGGTGAGCAGGATCACCGGCACACGCTCGCCCACGTCCTCATGGAGCCTGCGCATCACCTCGAGGCCGTCAAAGCCCGGCAGCATGATGTCGAGCACCACGAGGTCCGGACGCCGGATCGTCGCCGCCGCAACCGCGGATGGGCCGTCCAGCGCAATCCGCGTCTCGTAGCCCGCCCGCTCGAGATAGCGCGCGACGACCTCCGCGATCGTCGGCTCGTCGTCCACGACCAGAATCGAGCCCCGCATGGCCTGCGGGTCGTCCACCTGGCTGATTATCGGGCTAGCCGAAAGTGAAGGCATAGGCCTCGGTGCCTCGTTCGAGGGTGAGCGTCAGCCGGTGATCCCCCGGTCGCGCCAGGCGGACGAGCTCGTACAGCCGATGCGCCCCCACCGTGATCGGGCGACGCCGCCCGCCGTCGAGTGCGACCTCGACGGTCCGCCGACCGCCTCGCGTGCCGAGCACGAGGAACACCCGCCGTGCGCGGAAGCGCAGGTGCAAGCGCGCCCCGTCCCGTGTCGCGGACGCGCTCGATTGCCCGATCCCCCAGCGACCCTCGTAGGCGAGGTGGTGCAGGGGCAGCGAGGCGACCGCGCCGGCGGGGAGCCGGAAATCGGCCGCGCCCGTCTCGAGTGCCCCGTTCACGAAGCGCTCTGCGCGGTCGGCTCCGAGGTAGGACTCCGGAGTGGCTCCGGGCAGTCCGCTGTCGACCAGCGCGCTCGCCGGGCCGCCGAGGCGCTCCCGACCCGCCTCTTCGAGCAACGAGCGGATCGCCTGCTCGGTTGTGTCGTATTCCCCCTCGCCGAAGTGCGTGTAGCGGACTCGACCCTCGTGATCGATCAGGTACTTCGCCGGCCAGAACTGGTTGCCGTAGGCGTTCCACGTGGCGAAGTCGTTGTCCTGAGCGACGGGATAGCGCAGTTCGTTGCGGTCGATCGCGCGCTCGACGTTCCCGGCGTCGCGCTCGAACGGGAACTCCGGTGCGTGAAGGCCGACGATCGTGAGCCCAGCCGAGCGATAGCGGCGGTCCCATGCCTTGAGCGCGGGCAGCGTACGGATGCAGTTGATGCAGGAGTAGGTCCAGAAGTCGATCAGCACGACCCCGCCCCGCAGCGACTGAAGCGACAGCGGCCGCCCGCCGCGTGTGTTGAACCACCGCTGCGTGCCGCGAATCTCCGGGGCCGTGCCGAGCACCGGGAGCCGCCCGCCGCTTGGCGTGGAGGCCGCCTGCGCCACCGGGCCGTCGCGTCCTCCGCGCAGGTCCGCCAGCCGGGAACGCGTGGCGCTCGCGTCCTCGATCGCCTTGGAGGGATTCACTACAAAAGCGGGCAGCGAGTCCGCGATCGCGTTCTGGAAACGGATGTCCAGCTCTGCGGCCATGACCACCGCCACAGCCACCATCACGACTCCGATCGCGCGCTGAAACGACCCGCTGTGGCGCGCGAGCGGCGCCGTGACCCGCCGGCCGCCGAGCATCAGCCCGTACAGCACAACCGCCGTCCCGAGGCTGTATGCGAACGCCACGGCCAGACGGCTCGAGGTAAACGACTGCGCCGCGGAAACGGTGATCACACCGGCGAGGATCGGCCCGGCGCAGGGCGCGTAGAGGAAGCCGAGGCTCGCACCGAGCACGACTCCCGAGCCGAATCCGTCGCGAGCGGCTCGGCTCGGTGGCCGCCGCGCCAGTCGCGACAGCATCGCCTCGATGTGAGCGGCCGCACGCGGCAGGATCAGCGCCACGCCCGCGACGGCGAGGACCCCGACGGCGAGCGACCGGAACAGGTTGTCCGGCAGCCCCAGCGCCGACAGGAGGTAAACGAGCGCGACCGTCGCGAACGTGAAGGACAGGACCAGCCCCGTCACAACCCCGAGCGGCCGCCTGTGTCCGCCTGTCGCGCCCACGCTGAGCGCGACCGGAAGGACGGGCAGCACGCACGGCGACAGCGCCGTGGCGGCGCCGGCGACGAACGCAAACAGGATGAGCAGCGTCACGTGCACCGATGGTCGCGGTGCGGTCTTACATGAGGGTTACGGCGGGTCGCCGGGCCCAAGACCCCCCGGAAATCGTCGAGGGCCGCGTCACCACGGCCCTCGAACATGCTTCGGATGTACGCGAGCTACTTCAGCTCGACGCTTGCGCCCGCCTCCTCGAGCTCGCCCTTCAGCTTCTCGCCCTCGTCGCGGTCGAGGCCCTCCTTGACGGGCTTGGGAGCCTCGTCCACGAGTGCCTTCGCCTCCTTGAGGCCGAGGCCGGTGGCGGCACGGACGACCTTGATCACCTGGATCTTCTTGTCGCCTGCGCCGGTGAGGACGACGTCGACGGTCGACGACTCCTCCTCGGCGGCCGCGCCGTCGCCCGCGCCAGCGGCGGCGGGCGCCGCGGCGGCAACGGCCGTGGCGGACACGCCGAACTCCTCCTCGAGAGCCTTGATCAGCTCGGACAGCTCGAGAACCGACATCTTCTTGATCTCTTCGATCAGGTCTGCAGCAGTGGCCATTGGGCCCTCCTTATTCCGTCTCGTCGCCCTCGGAGGGCGCGTCAGTTTGCTCAGGTTCATCGCCCGCGGCATCCGCCTCGGCCGGCGCCTCCTCGGCAGCCGGCTCCTCCGCCGGCGCCTCCTCAGTCTCCGCGGCGGGCTCCTCCGCGGCAGCGGCCTCAGTCTCCGCCTCGGCCGGCGGCGCGTCGCCGCCCACCAGGCCCTGCTCCGCGATCTGCCCGAGCTGGATCGCGAGGCCGGAGATCAGCGCGTTCAGGCCGCGCACCAGGCCGGTGATCGGCGAGGCGATCATCCCGACCAGCTGCCCGTGGAGAACGTCGCGCGCCGGCAGGCGCGACAGCGACTCGAGCTGCTCGACCGTGAGCGGGTCGCCGCCCATCAGGCCGCCCTTGAAGCTCAGGAGATCGGTCTCGCGGCGGAACGTGGCGAGCGCCTTCGCGGCAAGCGCCACGTCGCCGTCGCCGACCACGAACGTGAACGCGGTGGGTCCCTCGAGGAACTCCTTCAGCGACTCGGCGCCGGCCTGGTCGGCAGCGCGCTGCGTCAGCGTGTTCTTCACCACGCGAAAGCGCGCGCCGGCCTCGGTCAGCCGCGTGCGCAGGTCAGCCGCCTGGGGCACGGAGATCCCGCGGTAGTCGACGGCGAAGACCGCCTCCGACTCCTGGATCTGCGTGGCCACCTCCTCGATGGCCGCTGCTTTCTGTTCTCTGTTCATTCGTCACCTACCCAGGTCTTACGCGCGAGCGCCGCCGGGGGTCTCGGGTACAAGAGGTAAGCGGATCAGGCTACTGCTGCCTGCTCCTCGATGATGTCGCGGGTGCGAGCCGGGTCGATCCGTACGCCGGGACTCATGCTCGTGGTGATCGTGACCGTGTGCAGGTAGCGGCCCTTCGCCGCCGCCGGCTTCGCGCGCACGATCTCGTCGATCAGCGCGGCGTAGTTCTCGAGAAGCACGTTCTCGTCGAAGCTGAGCTTGCCGATAGGCACGTGCACGATCGCGAGGCGGTCGGTGCGGTACTCCATCTTGCCGGCCTTCGACTCGGACACGGCCTTGGCGATGTCCATCGTCACCGTGCCCACCTTCGGGTTCGGCATCTTGCCCTGGGGGCCGAGCACGCGGCCGAGGCGGCCGACCACCGGCATCATGTCCGGCGTCGCGATCGCCACGTCGAAGTCGGTGAAGCCCTCCTCCACGCGCGTGGCGAGGTCCTCGGCGCCGACCACGTCGGCACCGGCCTCCTCGGCCTCGCGGGCCTTGTCGCCCTTGGCGAACACGGCCACCGTCATCTCCTTGCCGAGCCCGTGCGGCAGCGAGATCGTGCCGCGGAGCTGCTGCTCGGCGTGGCGCACGTTCAGCCCGGTGCGGATGTGCACTTCGACGGTCTCGTCGAACTTCGTCGTCTCGAAGTCCTTGATGATCTTGACCGCCTCGGCGGGCGGGTAGACGTGCTCGCGGTCGACCTTCTCGAGGTTCGCGCGGTAGCGCTTTCCGTGCTTCGGCATTAGGCGGTCACATCCACGCCCATCGAGCGCGCGGTGCCCTCGATGATCTTGGCCGCCTGATCCACGTCGTTCGCGTTCAGGTCCGGCATCTTCTGCTCGGCGATCTGGCGCACCTGGGCCTTTGTGATCGTGCCGACTTTGTTGCGGTTCGGCTCGCCCGAGCCCTTGTCGAGCCCGATCGCCTGCTTGATCAGGACGGCCGCCGGCGGCGTCTTCGTGATGAAGGTGAAGGAGCGGTCCTCGAAGACCGTGATCTCAACCGGGATGATCGTGCCGGTGTCCTGCTGGGTCTGCGCGTTGAAGGCCTTGCAGAACTCCATGATGTTCACGCCGTGCTGGCCCAGCGCAGGGCCGACCGGCGGGGCTGGGTTCGCCTGCCCGCCTGGGACCTGGAGCTTGATGAGTGTGAGGACCTTGCGTGCCATCTAGATTTTCTTCACCTGGTCGAACCCGACCTCGACCGGCGTCTCCCGGCCGAAGATCGAGACGAGGACCTTGAGCTTAGCTCCGTCCTCGTTGATCTCTGAGATCTCGCCCGAGAAGTCGGAGAGCGGGCCGGAGACGACCTTGACGGACTCGCCGATCGAGAACTGCGCGCGCGTGCGCGGCCGCTCGGCCGTCTCGCGGTGGAGCAGGCGATCCACCTCGGGCTGGTTCAGCGGCACCGGGTTGTTCGACGCGCCCACGAAGCCGGTCACCCCGGGCGTGTTCTTCACGAGCTGCCACGAGTCGTCCGTCAGGTTCATGTTGACGAGCAGGTAGCCGGGCATGGTGCGCTGCTCTTTCGTGTGCTTCTGCCCGTCCTTCATCTCCTGCACCTGCTCGGTGGGGATGACGATCTGGCGGATGCTGTTCTCCTGGCCAAGCGAGATGCGGCGATGCTCAAGGTTCTGTTTCACCTTGTTCTCGTGACCGGAGTAAGTGTTGACTGCGTACCAGCGAAACATCGTTACCTCAGAGAATTGCCTGAATCAGTTCGGAGAAGATCGCGTCGAGAAGACCCAGGTAGCCGCCCGCGATCAGGACGAAGCCGAGGACCACTCCCGTGAGGGTGATCATGGTCTGGCGGTCAGGCCACTGGACGCGCTGTAGCTCGGCCCAGACTGCGACGAGGAACTGTACGACACGCGAGCGGTCCTTGTGCGCCTCATGCGGATCGCGGCCGCGGCGGCCGCGTACGGCGTAGCCGGCCTCGCCCTCGCCGGTGGGAGTCCCGTCGTCGACGAGGTCGTCTTCGGCGAAGTCCTCGGCGGCCTCCCAGTCCTCGACCTCCTCGTACTCCTCGTCTGCCCGAGGATCCCTTCGCTCGTCGCGGACCGGCTCGTCTTCGAGTACCGGCTCGTCCTCGATTACGGAATCGCTGCGACCCTCCTCCTCCGGAGGCGCGCCCACGGCGAGCTCGGGATCGACGGCGGGACCGCCCAGATCGGGCGGGACGTCGACTCCCTGCTGCTCGAGCCGCCGCGCGCGGCGGTCAGCCTGGCGCTGCTTTGAGCGCTGGCGATTACGCGCCATGCCTTAGCGGGTCTCTTTGTGCGGCGTGTGCTTCCCGCACCAACGGCAGTACTTGCGGAATTCGATCCGGTCCGGATTGTTCCGCTTCGACTTTTCGGTTTGGTAGTTCCGCCGCTTGCACTCCTCACACGCGAGGGTGACGGCGATTCGGACGTCTCCGCGAGCCATGGCTCCTTCGGAAGGTAGTGGGAGAGGGCGGCTGGGGGCACGCAGACGAGCCGCGGCCGGCCGCGAGGTCGGAGGTGAGTCTAGCGGCGAGTCAGGGGCGGTGAATCGTGCGACACTCGGCCCTGCATGGACGCGAACGACAAGCTCACGGTCTCGGGCAAACCCGCCACCCGCCCGGACCTCGAGGCGGTGAACCGCGCGTACGACGCGATCGCTCGCGCGGACGTCGTCGCGGGGGTCGAGGAGCTGCTCAAGGTCTGCCACGAGGACGTTGAGATGCGGGCCTACGCCGCAAAGGCGATCTCCTCGGCGGGAGTGGGCGGCCACGAGCTGCTGCGCGGACGAGACGAGATCCGCGCGTTCTTCCGCGACAGCATCGACAGCGGCTTCGCGGTGGCCATCCGGACCCGCGGCTTCGCCCTGGAGGACGGCATGGTGGTCGTGCGGGGAACGATCCGCGTGGCCCGCCCCGACGGCTCGTTCGCCGAGACGAGCGCGCGCTGGAACTACCAGTTCCTCGACGGGCTCGTCCACCGCATCAGCTGGGAGCAGGGCGCGGGCGACTAGCTCCGGTGCGCTGGTTCGCGCGCGAACTCGCACGCTTTTTGCCCTAAAGCTCCACAGGATCCGTGCGGCTCGCCCGCGCCCTTCACATCACGCGCCCGACCCGCCTTACTCCAGCGGGCGGGGACTCGCGAACGCGAAGGGACGGACCCCATTTCCACTCTGCCGTACGTACTGGCCGGATGGCTCGGCCTAGCCTTGCTGGCGTATCTGCTGCTGCTGCCGCTGCTCGCGGTCTCGCGCCGGGCCGAGCAGCTCCCGAACGGGGCACCGAGCGACCTCGCTGAGCCCGTCCGCGCAGACACGCCGCGCGGACTAGCCACGGCATCGACATCCGGAATTCCGTCACCCCAGGAGCTCGGCTACTCCGGCGTCATCCTTCAGCAGCTCGCGCAGCACGCGCGCACGGTGCTCGGCGTTCACCGGGCCTGGATCGCGGTGAGCCCACCCGGGGTGGAGGACGGATACACGGGCGTGGCGGCAGCCGGCACGGACTCGGACGTCATCGGCACGTGGTACTCGGCGCCGTGCGAGCTGGGCGGCCTGGCGTCCGCGCCGGTGACGGTGGGCGCGGAACCTCGAGGGGCGCTGTGCGTGGACGATCCGGTGAACGGCGGCCGGCTCAAGCCGCTCGACTTCGCCCTGCTCGCCGAGGTCGCCGCGCTGACCGGCGACGTCTTGACGCATCACGACCGCCGCCAGCTCGCGTCCGCCGACTCGAGAGCAGAGATCAGCGCCCTGGTGGCGGCGCTCAGCAAGGCGGACGGCGCCACCTACCGGCATTCCCTCGAGGTCGCGGCCACGGCCCGCGCCGTCGGCACTCGCCTCGGCCTGACCGACCTGGACCTCGTGGAGGTGGAGCTGGGAGCGCTGCTTCACGACGTGGGCAAGCTGCGGCTGCCGCCTCAAATCCTGCGCAAGGCCGGGCCGCTCGACGTGGACGAGCGCCAATTGGTGCGGCTCCACCCGGAGTGGGGCGCGGACATGGTCGCCCGGGTGCCGGGGCTCGAGGCGGTGGCGCTGATCGTGCGGCTGCACCACGAGCGTCCGGACGGCAGCGGCTATCCCCACGGGCTGGCCGGGGAGCGGATCCCGATGGCGAGCCGGATCGTCGCCGCGAGCGACGCGTACGGAGCGATGACGAGGCGGCGCGACTACAGCGAGCCGCTCGACGTGGACGCGGCACTGGCGGAGCTGGAGCGGGGCTCGGGAGCCCAGTTCGACCCGCTGGTCGTGGACGTGCTCGCCGACTTCGTGCGCGAGCCGGTCGCGTTGGCCGCCTGAACGGCCCAGCGCCCGCGATCAGTCCGCGCGGTGGGACACGACGTTGGCGACCGTGCCGCTCGGCTCGCGGAGCATGAACCGCCGCACTCCCCACTCCTCGTCGCGGATGGGATAGACGACCTCGAGGCCCAGCTCCTGCGCCTTGGCGTGCGCCGCGTCGACGTCAGCCACCCCCACGGAGATGCCAGGGGCCGCCATGTCGTCGTGTTGCCGATGATGTTCACCTGGGACAGCCCTGCTGACAGGCACCGTGGGTTATGAATAGCACCATGAGCTTCGCCGTCGCCGGTGACAAGTACGACCGCTTCATGGGGCGCTACTCGCGCGAGTTGGCACCGCTGTTGATCGAGTTCGCTGGGGTCGAGCCCGGAATGAAGGTCGTCGACGTGGGCTGCGGACCCGGCCCGCTCACCGAGCGCTTGCTGCAGCGGGTGGGAGAGGGGGGCGTCGCGGCGGCCGATCCGTCGGAGCCGTTCGTGGCCGCCGCCACCGAGCGCGCGCCGGGCGCGGACGTGCGGCAGGCCGCCGCCGAGGACCTGCCGTGGGAGGACGACAAGTTCGACGCAGCGCTCTCCCAACTCGTGGTGAACTTCATGCGCGACGCCGACGCAGGCGTGTCGGAGATGCGGCGGGTGGTGCGACCCGGCGGCGTGGTCGCGGCCTGCACCTGGTCCTACGGCGAGGACATGGAGATGCTGCGCGGTTTCTGGGACGCCGCGCGACGGCTCGACACGGGCGCTCCGGACGAGGGAAGCACGATGCGCTATCGGAGCACGGAGGAGCTCGAGGAGCTCTGGAACCGGGTCGGGCTGAAGGATGTGACTACCGACCACCTCCGCGTCGAGACTCGCTACACCGGCTTCGACGACCTCTGGGAGCCGTTCACGTACGGGGTGGGCCCGGCCGGGGCATACCTCGCGAAGCTCGATTCGAGCCAACGCGAGCAACTCCGCACCAAATTCTTCAAGGGTCTGGGCGAGCCGGCCGGCGAGTTCACGCTGAGCGCGACGGCATGCGCCGTGCGCGGCCTGGCCTGAAGCCGACGAGGGGACTCGAACCCCTGACCACCTCCTCACCATCGAACGGCGGTCACCGAGCTAGGGGAGCCAGATTCCCTCGTCGCACTTGGCCCGCTCCGTGAACATGGGCTTCTCGAAGAACCGCTCGACCAGCTCCACCCGGTTGTCTTTCGGACCGGGCCGGTTCTTGATGAGCTTGACGATCACGTGGGCGCGCCAGCGCTTTTCGAAAAGCTTTCCCCACTTGGTGCGGTCACCGTGGGACAGTCCGAAGTCGTATTCCAAATTGGTGATCTCCGTCCACGGCGTCTGAATCGTGTGCACGTCGAGAGCTCGCCACATGCCGGATGCGTTCTTGTCCCAGCGGATCTGCGACTTGATCAGGTACCTGCCGGTTCCGTAGAGGTCTGCGGGGTTGAGGAACTCGGTGCGGAACGAGAGTGCGGAGGTGCTGGTCTGGCAGCTTCGCCACTTTGCGCGGATGTCGAAGGTGGCTGCCGAGGCGGCCGGCACCGAGCTCAGCACGATTGCCAAGCCGGCGGCGAGGCACAAGACGACTCTCTTCACGGAATTTCCCCTGTCTGATGGACCGGTCGAAGGGCGAGTCGAGAGTAGGAGCGATCGGTATGCCCGTCAATTCGATTCCGTGTTACGTTGGGCCGCCGGGCAAACCATTGAGGGGGATGCGGGTGTTTTCGAGAGTTCTGAGGGTCGCTCTGTGCTGCTCGGCCGGCATGTTGGTGGCCGCCGCACCCTCGTCTGCTGCGATCTTCACGGACGTCAGGGGCAAGGCAGAAGGGTGCTTCCTGACGCGCGACGCTCAGTACATCAACGTCGGCGTATTCGCCAACGTCAGCTACAACGACATCTACGACCGTCCCCAGCCCTGGCCCGAGGTGTTCGTCTTCGAGACGACCATCAAGCTGCGCGAGCTCTACGGCACGAAGTGGAAGCGTTTGGCACCGAGGGTCGTCCGCTCACGTGAGCTCGATCAGACCGGCGGGTCGGCGGGGGACGGCAACCGGCAGTACTTCTACGGCTCTCGCCTCTATCCCGACAGGGCGTTCCGCAAGCTGCGCCGGCTCAAGGGCACCGCCCAGACGAAGCTCAAGGACGCCGAGACGGGCGAGCTGCTGGGCGCGACACAGGTCGTCGATTTCTCATGGAGGAAGCGCAGGTTCTCCTACTGCCAGCTCGGACCGCCGCCTGTCCAGCTGCCCCGGCCGTGAACGGCGGCTGACCAGGGGTCCAAGCCGACGAGGGGACTCGAACCCCTGACCCCCTCCTTACCATGGAGGTGCTCTACCAGCTGAGCTACGTCGGCGCAGAAGCCAGCTTACGGGCTTAGTGGGGGGAGCAGGATTCGAACCTGCGTACGCGTTGCGACCGCATTTACAGTGCGGCTCCTTTAGCCACTCGGACATCCCCCCGAGCGATCAGGAGGCGATTGTAGAGGCGCCTCTCTGCAGTGCCGAATTGGGAATCGGATCACCAGGCTCGACCTCGAACTCCGCGTACTTCGGTCCCCCTAGACGAAGACCGCTGCCGGCCGCAACACGATCGGCTGGAACGAACCACCGCCGGCCGTCACCGGCCAGGACGAAGAGGTAATCGAAGCGTGTGCGATCGAGACGTTTAACGAGGCCGTTCCAACTCTGGTTGCCTCCGCGGGTGCAGAGAGTCACAGCCCAGCGTCCTTTCTCGACGCAGGTTGATGTCTTGACCTGAACGCGAAGCAGGCGGCCATCGAGTTCGGCGATCAGGTCCCAATGGGGACTGCTTCCGACCGGAAGCGCGACGCTTGCACCGCGCGACGCAAGCCAGTACATCGCGGAGAGCTCGCCGAAGTCTCCCTGTATTCGCGGTGCAAGCATCCGTTAGGAGAAGATCTCGCGCGTGGAAATTCGCCCCCTCCAGCCAAGTGAGTACACCGCCGCTGCCGTCGTGCTCGCCGATGCGTTTCTCGACGATCCCGGCTGGGTCGCC
This sequence comes from uncultured Thermoleophilaceae bacterium, assembly GCA_963786845.1. Classification (GTDB taxonomy): domain Bacteria; phylum Actinomycetota; class Thermoleophilia; order Solirubrobacterales; family Thermoleophilaceae; genus JACVRW01. The sequence continues at coordinate 88,118 of CAWBAP010000002.1, read as the reverse complement.
GTCGGGCCCGATCGGCGGGAGCGGCGGTATCGGCTTGTGCGCCGCTTCCATCGCGATGCGCTCGACGTCATCCACCAGTACGGGCGGCCCATCTACGGCGCGTTCGACGGGGACGCGCTCGCCGGCGTCGCCGCCACGTTCGCGGCGGGGCTCTATCCGCCCCCCGAGATCAGGACCACGCTCAAGTTCCTTCCCGCCTTCCTGCGCGCCGGCCCTGGCCCGCTCGCGCGGGCGTTTCGCTTCTCGAAGATCCAGGACGAGGGTCATCCGCGCGAGGAGCACGTCTATCTGTGGTTCCTCGCCGTCGACCCGGAGCACCAGCGCGGTGGGGTCGGCCGTGCCCTCCTCGCGCGCGTGTATGCCGAGGCCGAGGCGGACGTATACCTCGACACCGCCAACCCGGCGAACGTTCCCTACTACGCGAGCAACGGCTACGAAGAGACCGGCAGCGCGGCCGGGCCGCGCGGCGCCACGATGTGGTTCATGAAGCGTCCCTGAGGCGCTGCGCCTCCGGGAGTCCCTCGAGCTTCTTCAGCGTGTTGTTCTCGATCTGGCGGATGCGCTCGCGCGTGACACCGAACGCACGTCCGACCTCCTCGAGCGTCCGAGCCTTCTGCCCGCGCAGCCCGTAGCGCATCTCGATCACCTCGCGCTCGCGCGGCGGCAGGGCGTCCAGCGCCCGCTTCACGTTCTCGCGCCGCAGGTTCTCGCTCGCCTGCTCGAAGGGCGACTCGGCCGTGTCGTCCTCGACGAAGTCGCCGAGCTCCGAGTCCTCCTCCTCGCCGATCGGCTTCTCCAAGGACACCGGCAGCTGCGCGATCCGGAGGATGTCCTTCACCTCGCGCGCGGTCCACTGGAGCTCGATGGCGATCTCCTCGGGCGTCGGCTCGCGGCCGAACTCCTGCACGAGCTGGCGCTCCACGTGCACGACCTTGTTCAGCTTCTCCACCATGTGCACGGGGATGCGGATCGTGCGCGCCTTGTCGGCGATCGCGCGCGTCACCGCCTGGCGGATCCACCAGGTCGCGTAGGTCGAGAACTTGTAGCCGCGCCGGTAGTCGAACTTCTCGACCGCACGGATCAGTCCGAGCGAGCCCTCCTGGATCAGGTCCAGGAAGGACAGGCCGCGACCCAGGTAGCCCTTCGCGATCGACACGACCAGGCGCAGGTTCGCCTCGATCATGTTCTGCTTCGCCGACATGTCGCCGCGCTCGATGCGGCGCGCCAGCGACACCTCCTGGTCCGCGGTCAGCAGGTCGACCCGGCCGATCGAGCGCAGGTACAGCCGCAGCGAGTCGAGGCTCGGCTCGACCGTCAGGTCGATCTCGGGCTTCTTCGCCGGCGCGGCGCCATCGGGCCCGGCCTGCGGCGGATCGACCACACCGGTGGGGTGCGGCTTGCCGTCCTCCGCGGCGATGTCCACCCCCACCTCCACGAGGTGAGCGCGGAAGTCCGAGATCTGCTCCTTGGTGACGTCGACCTCTTCGAGGCATCTCGCGATTTCCTCGAACGTGAGATACCCGCGCTCTCGCCCCTCGGCGGCGAGCCCACGCAGCTCCTCGACCTCCATGAAGCGCGCCTCGGCGGGCTCCTCCAACAGTCCGACTGCGGCCTCGTGCTTCGTCAACCCTGGCTCCTTCTACACGGCATCAACCACCGGGGGCGGTGTACTTGGACAATCGAGTTGTGAGGGCCGCGGTGGAAACCGCGAAGGGCTGGCCGTGGGGGCAAGACCACCTGGCTTGCAGCCGATCGAGCCATAGTACATCGACTTGTGCGTTTTGACTCGCTCTGCACCCCAGCTATCGTCCAATCGTCCAATGACCGATCCGGCAACGCTTCTAGGAAGCGACGTCCAGGCCCGCCGGCCGTCCACCCACGTGAGCCTCTCGCGCGTGGGAGTAACCGGGGTTGAGAAGGTCATCCGGATCCGCTCGAACGGGAGCGAGCAGCTCTTCTACGCCGAGCTCGAGTGCTTCGTCGACCTCGGCCCCGAGCAGAAGGGCGCGCACATGTCGCGCTTCGAGGAGATCGTGAACGAGGCGATCGACGAGGTCGTGCTCTCGGAGGCCTTCAAGGCCGAGACGCTCGCGTCGCACATTGCCGAGCTCGTGCGCGACCGCCAGCAGGGGGCCCGCGCCGAGGTCACGATCGCCGCGCGCTACCCCGAGCACAAGGTCGCCCCCGCCTCCGGCGCGCAGACGCAGGAGATCTACACGCTGTTCGGCTCGGCCGTGGCGAGCGCCACGGGCACGCGCCGGATCGTCGGCGTCGAGGCGCAGGGCATGACCGCCTGCCCCTGCGCGCAGGAGATGGTGATGGAGCGCTCAGAGGGCCGGCTCCGCGAGGACGGCTTCACGGACGACGAGATCGCGCGCGTGTTCGAGGCCGTGCCGGTGGCCACGCACAACCAGCGCGGCATCGGCACGCTCCACATCGGCTGCCCCGAGGGCTGCGAGGACGCGATCGAGGCCGCCGCCCTGCTCGAGATCGTGGAGAGCTCGATGAGCTCCGAGATCTACGAGCTGATGAAGCGCCCCGACGAGGTCGAGGTGGTCGAGAAGGCGCACATGCACCCTCGCTTCGTGGAGGACTGCGTGCGCGAGATGGTGCGAAAGGCCACCGAGCGCTTCGCCGGCCTCGGCGAGAACGCATTCGTCTCGGCGCGCCAGGAGAACCTCGAGACGATCCACAAGCACAACGTGGTCGCGGAGCGCCACGGACTGCTCGGCGAGCTCACCCGGGAAATCCGCGAGGGCGAAACGCGCTCCCAGGCACGTGACTATGCGCGAATGGCTCGAGTCAGGCTGAACGAAGTCCGTGCAGGACCTTCCCAGAGTCAAGGGATTTTGATAAGCCGCCGATGGTAAAGCCGTGTACTCGGCACAGCACGGAGGCAGCTTTGACTGACGGCCGGCATATCCCCCTCTCCCAGGACGCGGCTCTCGTGGTCGCCCTTGCGGGCACGGCCATCCCGTTCGCACATTCCGCTGAGGACGAGGCGGAGCGGTGGCTGCGCGCCATGCGCCTGCAGGGACAGGTGGGCTCGACGCTTCAGGCCCTCGGCGTGGGCGAGGCCCCGCTGATGACGGGCTCTGACCACGCCCACGAGGAGGCGCCCCACGGCACTCCGAACCTCGGCCCGGACGTGCTCGACGACGTGACCGAGCGGGCGAACCACTTCGCGATGGCGCGCCAGGCGGAGACCGTCGGCACCACCGACATCCTGTTCGCCGTCCTGGACGTCTACGGCAAGCTGTTCGACCGGGCGCTCTACCTGCGCGGCACGAGCCGCGAGGAGCTGGTCGAGCGCCTCACGAGCGCTGCCGCGCGGCACTAGCCGTCCGGCGCTCCTGCGCGGCCTCCTCGAGGCTCCGGCGGAAGTTCAGGAAGTAGTCCGCCCCGCTCGCGACGGTGATCGCGACCATCGCGTAGACGAGCGCCTGCACCCAGGCGTCGTGGTGATCGCTGGCGGCGATCAGCGCGAGCACCGCGGCGACCTGGACGATCGTCTTCACCTTGCCGAGCCCGCTGGCGGGGATCACGACCCCCTGCTGGCCCGCCGCGATGCGCAGGCCGCTCACCGCGAACTCGCGCGCGATGACCACCATCGCCACCCATGCCGCGAGCCGCTCGAGGCTCACGAGGCTGATCAGCGCCGCGGCGACCATGAGCTTGTCGGCGACCGGGTCCATCACCTTGCCGAAGGTGGTGACCGACTGCCGCGTGCGCGCGATGTAGCCGTCGAGGCCGTCCGTGAGCGCGGCGATCGCGAACACGACCGCCGCGATCGTCGAGCCCCCCGGCGTCTCGACCGTGAGCGCCACCACGACCACCGGAACCAGCAGGATCCGGATGAGCGTGAGGGCGTTCGGGAGGTTAAGCGGGAACAAGCACGGTCAGGCTACCCGGCGCAGGCGGCCTGACCACAGGGAGCGATCCTCCAGGTCGCGCACGCGCTGCTTGCGCTCGACGCTCTCCGGAGGGAGGTTCGTGAGGCCCTGTTCGAGGTTGACACGGAGTTCTTGGAGAAGTTGCTGGCCAGTCATACGTTGGACCTTGGCTGTCGCCCATTAACGGGAGGTAAGGATCGGCGCCGCGCGAGGTACTCGAGCCCCGCGCTGCTTCCGACCGGGCCGAGCGGCGAGACCGTCGCCGCCAAGAGCGGCCACGGGAAGATGCGCCGGCGTGCGCCGTACGCGACGAGCAGGCACAGGACGATCCACCCCACCCCGTGCGTCCAGCCGAGGATCAGCTCGGTGTCCTCGCCGAGACCGCCGATCGCGGTCACGAGGAGTGCCGTGAAGACGCACACCTCGATGAAGCTGTAGAGCCTCACGGCCTGGAAGTAGGACACGGCCGGGAGACTACGGTCGGCGCCTTCGGGCCTGCCGACTCGGCCAGGCGGCGGGTCTGCCTGACGCCGTTCATGAGTGCGATTGCGGCGAGCATCTTGTCCGGGACCTCCATGCTGGTTGCTAGCTATCGACACTTAGATAGTAACCGATTGACGTTACGACTAAACTAAGTTTTGATGGAAACTTGGCGAGTCGTCGCGGACGTGGACTTCCTGGGGGGCAACCTCGCCCTCGACTTCACCGAGACGATCGGCGGCCCGCTCGAGGACCCCCACGAGGACGTGCACGAGTTCCTGCGCTCGTACGAGGACCTCGTCGAGTTCGGCCTCAAGACCGGGACGCTCTCGGAGCGCTCCGCGCGGCGGCTGCGGCAGCTCGGCCGCGAGCGCCCGGCGGACGCCGAGGCGGTCGTTGAGGAGGCGCGCCGACGGCGCGCGCTCGTCGAGGCCGCGTTCCGGCCGGTCTCGGAGGGAAGGCGCCCGGCGGCGCCGGTCCTCGCCGAGCTGCGCGACTTCGCGGCCGAGGCCATCGCGCACGGGGAGCTGGTGGCGGCGGATGACGGCGTCAGGTGGAGCTGGGACCGGAGCGAGGGGCTCGAGACGCCGCTCTGGCCGGTAGGCCACGCGGCGCTCGAGCTGATGCTGAACGGCCCGCTCGACCGCATCAAGACCTGCGGCCGCTGCCGCTGGCTCTTCCTCGACACGACGAAGAACCACAGCCGCCGCTGGTGCTCGACCGAGGGCTGCGGGACCGACGCGAAGAAGGAGCGCTACGTGGCCCGGCGGCGCGCCCGGCGCGCCGGGTCGTCATCCGGCTGACCGCCGTCGAGCAGCCAGCGGAGCATCTTGTCCCCCGGCATCGGGCGCGCGAGCGCGAACCCCTGCGCGTAGTCGCAGCCGAGGCCGATCAGCCGGTCGCAGACGCGCACGTCCTCGACACCCTCGGCCACGGTCTCGAGATGCAGGTTGCGCGCGAGCTCGATGATCGAGCGCACGATGGCCTCCGACGCGGGCTTCTCCAGCAGGTCCGTGATGAAAGAGCGGTCGATCTTGAGCGCGTGCACGGGGAGCTCGCGGAGGTATGCGAGCGACGAGTAGCCCGTGCCGAAGTCGTCGATCGAGGTGCGCACGCCGATCGCCCGCAGGCGGGTGAGCGCCTCGCGCGCCTGCGCGTGATCTCCCATCAGCGTGCTCTCGGTGATCTCTATCTCGAGCGCGCCCTCCTCGAGGCCGAAGGCGCGCCGCTGCGCCTCCACGAGGTCAGGGAAGGCCGGGTCGAGGAGCACGCGCGCAGGCACGTTCACGGCGACCGACGTGACGCAGCCCTCCTCCTGCCAGCGCCGGCAGTCTCTGGCCGCGAACTCGAGCGCCAGCTCGGTGAGCGGCTCGGCCAGGCCGGTGCGCTCCGCCAGCGGCACGAAGGTGCTCGGCAGGACCGGTCCGACGACGGGATCCGTCCAGCGGGCGAGCGCCTCCACCCCCACGACCGCCCCGCTCGCCAGCTCGATCTTCGGCTGGTAGTGCATCGTCAGCGTGCGCGAGTCGATGGCGCGCTTGAGCGCCGTCACGAGGATCAGCCGGCGCGGCGCCTCGTCCTCGATGTCGGGCGAGTAGAACTCGCGCCGCGACTGCGCGCGCTTGGCGCGGTACATGGCGGCCTCGGCGCGCTGGAGCAGGAGGTCGGCGTCGTGGGCGTGAGTCGGCGCGGAGGCGATCCCGACGGTGGCGTCGACGCTCAGCGCCGCGCCGGCCACGTCGAGCTGGCGGCTCACCGCCTCGAGCACCTTCTCGGCGGCGAGGGCGGCGTCGAAGTCGCGTGCGAGGCCGGGCAGGAGGACGGCGAAGCGGTCGCTCTCGATGCGCGCGACGAGGTCGGTGGCGCGCACGGAGCGCTTGAGCCGTGTGGCGACCTCGATGAGGACGGCGTCGCCCTGCTCGCGGCCGAGCGTGTCGTTCACGTCGCGGAAGCGGTCGATGTCGACCACGAGGAGCGTGAGCTCCTGGTCGCCCGCCGCCGCGTTCGGAAGCGCCTGCGCGGCGGTCTGGAGGAGCAGCGCGCGGTTCGGCAGCGAGGTGAGCGGGTCGTGGAGCGCGAGGTGCTCCATGTCCGACACCTGCTTCGAGGCGCGGTGCACCGCGGCCATCGGGAGCACGAGCATCGGCACGAGGTAGAGCCACTGGTCGGCGATCACCGCGACCGGCGGGCCGAGCGCGAAGAGCGTGGCGGCGGACCAGCTGCGGAAGAGCAGGTCGGCGCGAAGGTGGCCGGCGATCGAGCCGTTCTCGAGGAGCGCCTCAGCCGTCCGCGTGAAGGTGGAGTTTGCCGCGAAGAAGACGAGGGCCGACAGCGCGATGGCCGGCAGGTCGGAGGCCTGGAGGTCCTCGCCGCGGCCGAGGTCGGTCCCGCCCACGGCGTCGAGCACGAGCCCGGCCGCCACCCAGGAGATCGCGAGCTGGGCGAGGTTGAAGACGATGCGGTCGATCGGCCGGCGGCGGATCAGGTCCGCAACGAGCAGGGCCACGACCTGGACGGCCACGGCCTCGGGGATCCCGTAGGCGAGCAGCAGCGCGAACGCGAACGGGGTGGAGAAGGTCTCCTCGCCGACCTGGCCGTGGACCTGGATCGGGAACAGCTCGCCCACGAAGACGAGCACGGCGAGGACCCAGAACTCGGCGTCGGCGGGACCGAAGGAGCCGGTGGCCGTGACGGCGAGCCCCACCAGCACAGCAAGGCCCGCGGCGCTTACGAGCCGAAGGTAGAGAGAGAAGGATCGCTGCGAGCCAGGCACCGGGGCGAGTCGCGGCGAAACAGCAACCGCCCCGGGCCTGGGCCGACCGTACGCCGCTCAGTCCGAGCGGCCCAACTGCAACCAGGAGCCTCTACAGCTTACGCGGGGCTCCAAGCGCTTCGAGCAAAACGAGCAAGCTCGCCAGGGCTGCCGCAGAGCGGTAGGCCCTCGCCTTGAGGGCGACTGGCGTGCGACGGAGCTTCGAGGGCATTCTTCCTCCTAGGGAGGGTCGGGGCGAACCGGCGGGTCAGCCGGCATATTTGCGCCTCCATCGGTCGTAATAGAGCGGAATCCGAGCCGCCGGCCCCAGCCTGGACGTTTGGTCTACGTACATCCGTCCAGGGTCGGCTCGCGTCGCCAAGGGGGCCGTCCTCCCTGACGAAGACAATGGGGAACCCGCCCCGGATGACACTCGCCCTCGCCTTCCTCCTGCTGCTTCTCACCGTCCCGCTCGCGGGAGGAAGGCTGGGCCGTCTCGAGCAGGTCGAGTTCCGCTGGATCTGGCTGCCGGCGCTCGCCTTCGCCATCCAGGTCGTGCTCGTCACGATCGCGCCGGAGGGCGACGTGATGCTCCACCGGATCGCCCACGTCGCGACCTACGCGCTCGCGGGCGCGTGCATCCTTCGGAACCTCGACCTGCGCTTCGTGTGGGTCGTCGCGCTGGGCGGCCTCCTCAACCTGATCGCGATCGTGGCGAACGGCGGCGTGATGCCCGCGTCGCGCGGAGCGCTCTCGGATGCCGGGCTCGCCGTGCGCTCGGGCGAGTTCGCGAACTCGGACTACGTGGAGGACGCGAACCTGGGCTTCCTCGGCGACGTCTTCGCCATCCCGGCCGGGTGGCCGGGCGCGAACGTGTTCAGCGTCGGCGACGTGGTGATGGTGCTCGGTGTGGCGCTGGTGCTGCACGCCGCGACCGGGTCGCGGCTATGCGGACGCCGCCCTCAGCTGGCGACGAACGAATAGCGCGCCGGTTATCGCGAGCACGACCCAGAGGCCGATGGCGACGAGCGCCTCGGGCGAGGTGAGGTCGTCGAGGCTGCCGCCGAGGGCGGCGTAGGCGAACACCTTCGGAGCCGCGCCGATCACGGTGCCGAGCGCCATCGCCTTGTAGGGGAGGTGGATGACGCCGCCGGCGTAGTTGACGATGCCGTACGGGAGGCCCGGGACGATGCGCGACTCCATGACGGCCACGGCGCCGTGCTCCGTGAGGAAGCTCTCGATCGCCTTGGTGCGCTTGGGGAGGAGCCGGCCGCGGTGCTCGCCGGCGAGCCGGTGGGCAATGGCCATCTGCGTCAGGGCGGCGGCTGTGACGCCGGCAAGCGCGAGCGCCGTGCCGGCCGCGGTGCCGAACAGGAGGCCGCCGGCGCCGGCGAGGATGGGCCAGGCGATGACGAAGTTGGCGAGGACGAAGAGCGGGACGTAGAGGACGGGCGCCCAGGCGCCGAGGTCGTCGCCGAAGTCACGGGCCTCGTCCGAGCTCGGGATGTTGCCGGTGGCGGCCGCGACGCCGAACACGATCGCGCTGACGGCGGCGTAGATCGCGATGCGCCGGAAGGCCGGCCGCCTCGACTCCATGCGGCGAGAGTAGTGCGGCTACGATCGCCCGGAAGTGACCCCGCGCGCGCTTCGCAAGCTGTGCCTGGGATTCCCCGGCGCGTTCGAGGACTTCCCGTTCGGCCCCGAGCACTCGGTCTTCAAGGTCGAGAAGAAGCTGTTCGCGATCAGCGCGCTGGCGGGCTCTCCCCTGAAGGTGTCGCTGAAGTGCGAGCCAGAGCTGGCGGAGCAGCTGCGGGCGTCGTACCCGGATGCCGTGGCGCCCGGATACCACCTGAACAAGCGGCACTGGAACACGGTCCTGTGTGACGGATCGCTGCCGGATGCCATGGTGCGCGACATGGTGGAGGACTCGTACGACCTGATCGTGGCGGCACTGCCGCGTGTGGTGAGGGAGCGGCTCGGATGGACGGTGTCAGCGTGACGAACGTCGAGATCGCGCGGCGGGCGATCGACGCGTTCAACCGCCGGGACATGGAGGCGATGCTGGAGCTCGCGGGCGATGGCTTCGTCTACGACTGGTCGCGCAGCCTGGGGCCGAACGCGAACGTCTACCGAGGGACCGAGGGACTTCAGGAGTTCGCGCACGAGCAGTGGGAAGTGTTCGAGGAGTTCCAGGTGGAGCCACTCGAGTTCGTGCCGTGCGGCGACCGCCACGTCGTGGTCACGACGATCGTGCGAGCGACCGGACGCGAAGGTGTGCCCGTCAGCGCGACCTCGATCCACCTATACGAGATCGACGACGACGGGCGCCTGGTGCGGATCACGCTGTACCAGGAGCGCGAAGAAGCGCTGGCGGCAGCGGCCGAGTGAGGCGCGTCGTTCGAGCCGGGCGCGAGCACCCGCTCGAGGCGGTGGCGCTCGGGGTGATTCTGCTGGCCGCCGCCGCAGCGCGGGTCGCGTACGTCGGCGACCCGCCGGTGCGCTACGACGAGGTGTTCACGTGGCAGCAGTACGCGACCAACAGCGTGCGCCACATCGTCAGCGATTACACGTATCCCAACAACCACATCCTGAATTCCCTGGCCGAGCACTTCGGGTGGCGGCTGTTCGGCGAGTCCGAGACGGTGATGCGACTGCCGGCGCTGGTGTTCGGGGTGTTGTTGGTGGGAGCGGCGTATGCGCTCGGGCGCGTGTTGTGGGACGGGAGCTCCGCGGTATGGGCCGCGGCGCTGGTCGGCGGGTCGTCGCTGCTGATGCAGTACTCGGTGAACGGGCGTGGCTATTCGATGGGGATGTTCTTCGTGCTGGTGGCCGTGACGGCGGCAGCGGTCGGCGCGCGGAGCTCGGACCGGTTCGGGTGGTGGCCTTGGGCCGTGCTGGGAGTGAGCTCTGTTTGGGCGGTGTACACCGTGCCGACGATGGCGGGCGGAGTGGCGATCGCGTTCGCATGGGCCGCGCTCCGGCGCCGGCCCCCGTGGAAGCCGCTGCTGGTGTGCGGCGCGGCGGCGGCGATCGTCGCCGGGCTGCTGTACCTGCCCGCGCGCGGAGACCAGTCCTGGAACCCGCCATCCGACTGGGTCGTGCGCGGCGTGGGCGACAAGGCGACCGTGTTCGACAAGGTCTGGGAGCAGTGGAACGACGCGCTGCCATGGCCGCTGCAGGCGGTGCTGGTGGCGGGGTTCGTGGCGGCGTTGGTGGGCCACCGCCGAATCTCCCGCGACCCGTTGCCGTTCCCCGCGGTCGCAGCGGTCGTGACGGCGGTGATCGTGCTCGTCCTGCCGCAGTCCCCGCTGGCGCGGACCTACCTGTACCTGCTGCCGCTGTACCTGGTGACGGCGGCAGCTGGGCTGTCGTTGCTGGTGAGGCTGGGGGCGGAGCGGATCGCGGCGCTGCGCCCACGCGCCGAAGCGGTCGCGGCAGGGACGGCGGTAGCCGCCGTACTGGCACTGACCCTCTCCTTCGTACTCCGAGGCGACGACCGCTACAGCGTCGACGTACCAAGCAGCGAGAAAAACATCGCCTCCCTGGTCCGCCCCGACCGCCCGATGATGTCGAACGTGCTCATCAGCGACCCACTGAGCTTCTACCTAGGCGGCTACGCAAACCGCCCGACATATAACGCAGCCCTGCTACAGGGCAACCCGCCAAAGGTAGTCGTGGCAGTGGCGCCCGGCCGCGAAGAGACGTTGCCGGGAGCGCTCAAGGCGCTCGGTCTCGACCCCGCGCCGGGGGCACCGCCACGGTTGCTGCGGGACGGGCCGTGGATCGATTTCTACGAAGTGGCGCGGCGGTGACGCGAGCTGCCTGGCCGCCATCCTCGACAGGCTGCACCTGGCGTGCTCGAGGGCGGGTTCGCGGCCTCCCGCCCTTGCGCATCTCGGCCGCTCGGGTGGCAACTCAGAATTCCAACAGAGAGAACGGCAATAGCGGGGGCCCGATATGTCCGAGGGAGCGACGCTCGGATCGCACAGCAGTACCGGCTCCCGACCTGAGCGACTATCGCTTCTCGTGCATTGCGCCACTCTGCAGCCCGAGTCAGGCGCGGCTCCTGCCAGGCGGAGGCAGCAGCGTGTCGGACGACCGCCGCGGCCGACGTACGCCTGCCGCGTTGCTTTCGACGCCACCGCGACGGCACTGGCGCCGGGCGGACGATCCGGAGATGATGGCGGCACCACGAACGGAAAGGACTCGATCACATGAGCACGACACTGGACGATGGCCGGGTCGGTGCGCTCGCGGGGCAGGTCTCCGGGCTCGTCATCTCCCCGCGCGACGCGGGCTACGACGAGGCCCGTGCCATCCACAACGGTCTCGTCGACCGCCGCCCGGCGCTGATCGTCCGCTGCCGCACGACCGCTGACGTGGTCGCCGCGCTCGAGTTCGCGCGAAGCGCGGGGCTCGAGGTGTCGGTCCGGGGCGGCGGCCACAACGTCGCCGGCCGCGCAGTGACGGACGGCGGCGTGATGATCAGCCTCGCCGACATGACGGAGGTCGCGGTCGACCCCGCGAGCGCGACGGCCGTCGCGCAGGGAGGCGCGAGCTGGGCCGAATTGAACACCGCCACCGGCGAGCACGGCCTGGCCGTGACCGGGGGCGTCATCTCGACGACCGGGATAGCCGGCCTGACCCTCGGCGGCGGCCTCGGCTGGCTGATGGGCAAGCACGGGCTCGCGGCGGACAACCTGCTCGCAGTCGAGCTCGTAACCGCGGCCGGCGAGGTGCTCGAGGTCGACGCGAGCTCGCACTCGGACCTTTTCTGGGCGCTGCGAGGCGGCGGCGGCAACTTCGGCGTCGTCACGTCGTTCACGTACCGCCTGCACCCGGTCGGCATGGTCACCGGTGGCCTGATCGCCCACCCGTTCGAGGCGGCCCCCGAGCTCCTTCGCTTCTACCGCGACGCGGTGCCCGACGTCTCGGACGAGCTGACCGTGTTCGCCGGCCTGGTGCACGCACCGGACGGGTCCGGCGCAAAGCTCGCGGCCCTCGTCGTCTGTCACGCCGGCGAGCCGGACGCGGCCGTGCGCGAGCTGGCGCCGTTTATGGCCTTCGGATCGCCGCTGATGACTGAGGTCGGCCCGCTCCCTTACCCGGTGATGAACACGCTGCTCGACGCCGGGTATCCCAAGGGCGCGCTCAACTACTGGCTCTCGAGCTTCACCCATGGCCTGCCGGACGCGCTGATCGACACAGCCGTCGAGCGGTTCGCCGCCGCCCCGTCTCCGATGTCGGCGATCCTGCTCGAGCACTTCCACGGCGCGGTGACCCGTGTGGGGCGGAACGAGACCGCCGTCCCGCACCGCGAGGCCGGCTGGAACCTCCTCATCCCGACCGTCTGGACCGACCCGGCCGGCACCGACGCCAACATCCGCTGGACTCGCGAGACCTTCGCCGACCTGCAGCCCCACCTGGAGACCCGCCGCTGGCTCAACTACCTCGGCGACGATCAGGGCCTCGACGCCATCCGCGCCGCCTACGGCCCCAACTACGACCGGCTCCGAGAAGTCAAGCGCCGCTACGACCCCGACAACGTCTTCCACCTCAACCACAACATCGCGCCCTGACGGATCCCAGACGGTCCGCCTTGTCCGCACCCCAATCCTCCGCGTGGGTGCTCGTCGGCGCTCTCACGGCGCCGGCGGGCTGCCGACACGTCCGCCCCGACCGTGCGTCGACACCGGCACGCCGGTAGCGCGGTCGAGTTGGCCGGCTATCGCCACTCGCGCAAAGGAGGAGTGGTGCCGCGCGACGTGATCGGCGCTTCTCGTTCCGCCAGAAGGCAACCGTCCCACAGGTGACCGCGGCAGTCGAGGAGTCCCATCAGCGAAAGCCCCTGCAAATGGAGCCGTCGAGTCCGGGACGGGATTCGAACCCGCGACCTTCGGGTTATGAGCCCGAAGGTCCCGTCTCGGCACTCCCTGGACTTGAGCGGCCCCGCCCAGCACTCCTGACGGCGCCGAAGCCGACGGTGGGATTCGAACCCACGACCCCCGCTTTACGAGAGCGGTGCTCTGGCCTACTGAGCTACGTCGGCGCGGGGACGAGTGTAGCCCGCTGTTGGCTTTCCTCTGGGTGCGGATTGTTGTCGCTTGGTCGTGGTGGAGCAGGTTGCGTGGGCTCGCGTGGACACGCGCTCCGCCTGATGGCTGGGCGCTTCTGTTTCCGCGTTGTCGCTCTGTCCACACGTTCGGCATGCGCTTCCCGATCGACGTCGTCTTTCTCGACCAGTGGGGCTGGCCGATTGACGTTCGGCGGGCGGTGCGACCCCGACGCCTGATCGGCTGCCGTGCCGCCTCGGCGGTCATCGAGATGCGGGCCGGCGCGGCGGATCGTCATTTCATTGTGGTGAAATGATCGACTTCATGGCAGAGCCGCAGCCGCAGATCAACGAACATCCCAACCGCTGGCTCGAGGCCTTCAATCCTCGGGTCCCGCTCTATCGGGACGCCTACAACGAGTACCTGATGTTCGTCGTCTCGGCGATCGGCGCCGTCGCCGGGACGCAGGTCCCGCTCTATCTCGCGATGGCGCTCACGGACCTCTGGTCGGTCTGGGTGTTCGTTCCGGCGTGCGTCGTCTTCGAGCTGTTCGTGATCTTCTTTATCGCTCGGCCGCAGATGAAGCCGCGGGAGCGTGCTGGCTGGGCGTTGCTATGGGCCGCCACCACAGCCGTCATGGCGCTCGCCTTCTACTACCTGGTAGCCGAACCGACGCTCTAGTTCAGGAGGCCCGCGATTCGTCCGATACAGCGGACGGATGGCCTCGGATCGCGTGCTCAAGCTCTTCGTCGTCGCAACCGTGCTCGCCGCCGCTTGGTACGCGGGACGTCAGGCGGCTCCGGGCCTGGCGATCACTGTCGTGAGCGTCGGAATGGCGGCCACCTTCTGGCGACCGGCGCTCGGGGTACCGGTAACGGCCGCCATGGTCTTCGCGACGGTCTACCTCCCGGGCGTGGCGATTGCCGCGATGGTCCTCGTCGTGCTGGTCGTCATCATCTCGGCCTTCGTCAAATCGGCGCTCAAGCGAGCGTCGCTCGGGCTTGGACCCGGTCACAGAAACCGGTTGAGCCCTGGCGACGGAGTCCTGTACCTCGGGTCCAGCGGCGGCGTCGATGGTGGGGGCTTCGACGGTGGCGGGTGCGATAGCGGCGGGCTCTAACGGCCGGTGAGCCCGAGCCGCTAGCCCGCTCTAGCCAGCGCCGCCAGCCTAAATCCCAGCGCCGACAGCGCCAAATCCTCCGTCACGTTCAACTCCAGCGACTGGCGCACGTCCTCGCACCGCTCCGCCGCCTCGCGCAGCCTCCGCGGGTCGCGGCTCCGTGCCTGTTCGGACAGCGACGACCCTCGGTCCGAGGCCAGCACCGCCTCGGGCGCCTCCTCGGCGATGCAGATCAGGTCGCGGAAGGTCAGTGCCGTCAGCGTCAGCGCCAGCTCCAGCGACTCGCGTCGCGCCCGGCGGCCGTCGCGCTTCGCCGACTCCTCGAAGTCCTTCTCGATTGCCCTGCGCTCGCGGCCCTTTGGCTCCATCTCAAGCCGCCGCTTCGCCTCGGCGGCCACGGCCTCTTCGGCCCACGCGCCTGCGACCTCGGCGCGCGCGAGGAGTGGTCGCCACGCGGCCTCGTCGGATCCTCCGCCCAGTGCCGCTGCCACCAGCTGCTCCACCTCGGCACGCAGCTGCTCGCCCTCCTCCGAAGCGAGGTAGCGAGCTCGCGAGGCGTTCCCGAGCGCCAGCCGCGCGCATGCCTCAGCACGCTCCGGCGGCACGCCCACGTCCATCAGATGCGAGGCGATCGTCGCCGCCGGCAGCGGCTCGAAGCGCACGAGCTGGCAGCGCGAGATCACCGTCTCCAGCACTCGCCCGAGCGCGTCCGTCATGAGAATGAGATGCACGTACGCCGCCGGCTCCTCCAGCGTCTTCAGCAGCCGGTTCGCCACTTCGTCGTTCATCGTGTCGACCCGCTCCAGCACGAACACGCGGCGGCGGGCCTCGAACGGCGTCCGCGTGGCCGCGTTCACGACGGGGCCCTCCACGTCATCGACGCGCATGACGTGGGCGCCGCTCGGGCGCACCCAGGTCAAATCCGGGTGCGCGCCGTGCATCACGCGAGTCCGAACCTCGTCGGGATCGCCGGAGCCCTCGGCGAGCAGCTCCGCCGCGAAGGCCCTCGCCACCGTTCGCTTCCCGGTCCCCGCCGGCCCGTGGAACAGGTACGCGTGCGAGGGCTGCCCCGACCTCAGCGCCGACGACAGCACCATCCGCGCCTGCGGGTGATCCTCCGTCCCTGCCAGCCCCACGGTCATCCGCGCGCCTCGCGCACCGCGGCCAGCACGTCGGCGTGAACGTCCTCGGGCGAGCGCCGCGCGTCGATCCGTCGCCACCGCTCCGGGTCGGCCTCGACCAGGTGCTCGTACGCGGCCCGCACCGCCTCCTGCAGCTCGGTTCCCTCGTCCTCGAAGCGGTCGCTCTCCCCCGCGCGCGCCGCGGCGTCCTCCGGCGAGAGCTCGAGCAGGAAGGTCAGGTCCGGCTTCAGTCCCCGCACTGCGAAGTCGTTCACCCGCTCAACATCGTCGATTCCGAGCCCGCGCGCGCCGCCCTGGTAGGCGAGCGACGAGTCGAGGAACCGGTCCGAGACGACCACCTTCCCCTCCTGCAACGCGGGCATGATCACCTGCGCGACCAGCTCCGAACGAGCAGCCGCGAACAGCAGTGCCTCGCCCTCCGCCGAGAGGAACACATTGCTGTCGATGAGGATCTCGCGGACCCGCTCGCCCGCGTCCGTCCCGCCCGGCTCGCGCACTCCGAGAGCGTCCTCTCCGAGCGCCTCGCAGAGCAGCCCGGCCTGCGTCGTCTTCCCAGATCGATCGATGCCTTCGAAGGTGACGAACAGACCGCGCATCAGCGCGGCGAACCTAGCAGCGCCATCCGCTTTACCCACTCCTAACCGAAGCCTGTCCCAGCCCTTCATCCGGCTTGGCCGGTGGCTGGCCGGCCGCGGGCAATCCTGGTGTGGACCCTCGAAGAACCAGGAGCCACACCATGCGAAGGACACTCACACTCATTCTCGGCGTCGCGCTGTTCGGCATCCTCACGGCCGTCGTCGTGGCGTCGCAGGGCTCGGACGATCCGGTCGGCACGGGCACCACCACCGGCGAGACCACCGAGCGCACCACCACGACAGAGGACCGCACGACCACCGACGACGACTCGATCGGTGACATCTCCGGCCCCTGCGACGAGGCCGAGCACGCCAACGACCCGCGCTGCGTCGGTCAGGCGCCCACCGGAAACGGCAACCAGGCGCCTGCTCAGGGCGGCGTTGACATCTCCGGTCCCTGCGACGAGGCCGAGCACGCCAACGACCCGCGCTGCACCGGCGCCGGCACCACGACCACCGACGACCGCGGCCGCGGCGGCGACAACTCCGGTCCCGGCAGCTCGAGCTCCGGTCCCGGCAGCGACGGCTCCGACGACCACGGCGGCGACAGCGGGTCGAGCGGCAGCGGCGGCTCGAGCGGCGGTAGCTCCGGCGGTAGCGGCGGCGGCTCCGGCGGCGGCGACAGCGGCCGCGGCTAACTGACAGCCAGGCACGCCGGTCCGCCTACCCTTCACGCAATGGCGGGCCGGCGCACCATTCTGATGGTCGAGGACGAGTCCTCGATCACCGAGCCCCTCGCGGAGGCCCTCGACCGCGAGGGGTTCGACACGCGCGTTGCGGCCACGGTCGCCGACGCGCTCCATCAGGCCGGCGAGCAGATGCCCGACCTCGTCCTCCTCGACGTCATGCTCCCGGACGGCTCGGGCTACGACGTGGCCCGCAGGCTCCGCGAGAGCTCCAACGTCCCGATCATCATGCTCACCGCCCGCGGCGAGGAGACGGACCGCATCGTAGGCCTCGAGCTCGGTGCCGACGACTACATCGTCAAGCCGTTCTCAGCACGTGAGGTGGCCGCCCGCATCCGCGCCGTTCTCCGCCGTACCGGGGAAAGCCCCACGGCGGCGCCCGCCCCCGAGAGGCAGGGCCCGCAGGAAATCGGCCCCGTCCGCGTGGACCGCGACCGTCGCGCCGCGAGCGTGCAGGGAGAGGAGCTCGATCTCACCCGCAAGGAGTTCGAGCTGCTCGAGCTACTCATGCGCGAGGCCGGCAGCGTCGTGTCCAGGGAGCGCCTCATCGACGAGGTCTGGGACACCAACTGGTTCGGCTCCACGAAGACGCTCGACGTGCACGTGTCGAGCCTCCGCCGCAAGCTCGGCGACGACTCGCAGAACCCGCGCTTCATCCACACCGTCCGCGGCGTGGGCTTCCGGTTCGCCTCCGCCGACGAGCTATGAGCCTGCGGACACGGCTCGTCGTCGCGTTCACCTACGTGCTCGTGCTCGTGATCGTGGCGCTCGAGGTGCCGCTCGCGCTCAACCTGTCGAAGCGGGTCGACTCGGAGATCAAGACCGAGGCCCAGAGCCAGTCGCAGCTGCTGGCTGCCGGCGCGTCCGGGCGGATGGACGACCACCGCCAGCTTCAGCGGCTCGTCGAGACCTCCGAGCGGACGCTCGGCGGGCGCATCCTCGTGGTCGACGAGCGCGGCCGCGTGCTCGCCGACTCGTTCAGCGACACCACGGTCGGCGACCGCTACGGCAGCCGACCCGAGATCCGCAGCGCGCTCGCCGGCGACTCCACGCAGGGCGAGCGCCGCAGCGACGACCTGGACCAGGATCTCCTGTTCACGGCAGTACCGGTCGTAGTCAACGGGCGGGTCGTGGGCGCCATACGGATCACCGAGAGCGTCGAGGCCGTCCAGGACGAGGTGAGAAACGACGTGGTGGCCCTGATCGGCGTGGGCGTGGTCGCGCTGCTCCTCGGCGTGGTGGTCGCGTTCCTCCTCGCAGGCTCGCTGGCCAAGCCGCTGCGGGGCCTCGCCGGCACCGCCCGCCGCGTGGCCCACGGCGATCACGACGCGCGCGCGGACGTTGAGGGCTCGGCCGAGCAGAAGGAGGTGGCCACCGCCTTCAACGAGATGACCCACCGCATGGCGGAGACCCTGCGCGGGCAGCGCGAGTTCGTGGCGAACGCCTCGCACCAGCTCCGCACGCCGCTCACCGGGCTGCGGCTCCGGCTGGAGGCCGCCGCGCTCAAGAGCCGCGACCCCGAGGTCGAGCGCGAGCTGACCGCCGCCGAGCACGAGACCGAGCGACTCGCGCGCCTCCTGTCCGAGCTGCTCACGCTGGCAGGCGGGGGCGAACGCCCGCCGGCCCAGCCGCTCGACGTGGGCGAGCTGATCGAAGCGGCCTGCCGCCGCTGGGAGGGGCCCGCCGCGCAGGGGGGTCACCGGCTGCGGGTGGAGTCGGGGCCGCCCGCCGTGGTCGCCGCCTCCACGGAGGACCTCGCCGCGATTCTCGACAACCTCACCGAGAACGCGCTCAACTACTCGCCGCCCGGCACCGCGGTCACGCTCACCTGGACGAGCGATGGCGAGACCGTCCGCATCGCGGTCCTCGACGAGGGCCCGGGACTCGAGGCCGACGAGAGCGAGCGCGTCTTCCAGCGCTTCTACCGGGGCTCGGCCAGCCAGGGCGGCGCGTCCGGCACCGGCCTCGGCCTGGCCGTCGTGGAGTCACTTGCCGCGCGGTGGGGCGGCGAGGTCACGCTCGCGAACCGGCCCGAGGGCGGCGCGCGCGCCGAGGTGACCCTCCAGGCCGTGCGCGCTTTGCCAAGAGCTGACTCTCCCCTTGACGAGTCCTTGCCGAGGCGGGGCTAGGGTCGGGGACGATGACCTTCAGACGCTTCGCGACAACCGCCGCGCTCGCCATCGCCGGCGTGGCGGCCGCCGTGGGCATCGGCCTGCTGGCGAACAGCATCTCCGGCAGCAGCGTGGGCGTCGGCGCCGAGCCCCTGAGCGCGGGCGAGGAGCTCGCGCCGGCGGACGCGAGAGCCGAGGAGCGCGCCCGCGAACGCCAGCGACAAAGACAGCGCCGCAACCGGAACCGAAACCGCAACCGCGGCGGGGACGACACCCGCACCACGACGTCGCCCACCGTCACCGAAGAGGTCGCGCCGCCCACCACGACCGACGACGACAACAGCGGGAGTGGCAGCGACGACAGCGGGCGCGGCCGAGGACGGGGCCGCAGCGGCGGCGACTCGGGCTCGAACTCGGGTTCCGGGTCCGACGACTCGGGCGGCGACGACTGAGGTTGTCCCCGGCCTGCGCGTGTGATCGACTCGCGCCCTCTTGGAAGTCCGGCCTGAGCAACCCGAGGACTTCGACGCCATCCGCGCGCTCCACCTGCGCGCCTTCGAACCGAGCGGCGCGGAGGCCGAGCTTGTCGAGCTGCTCCGTGCGTCGGACGCCCACGTGCCGGAGCTGTGCCTCGTCGCGATCGCGGCGGACGGCTCCGTCGTGGGACACATCGCGTTCAGCCGCGCCCGCCTCGACTCGGGCCCCGAGGTCCTGGCGCTCGCCCCGATGGCGGCCGCTCCCGAGCATCAGCGCGCGGGGATCGGGTCGGCGCTCGTCGTGGAGGCGCTCGATCGCGCCGCGAAGACGGACTTCCCGCTCGTGGTCGTGCTCGGACACCCGGAGTACTACCCGCGCTTCGGCTTCGAGCGAGCCGCGGAGCTCGGAGTCAGGTGCCCCTACGAGGGGATCCCGCCGGAGGCGTGGATGGCTCTCCAGCTGCCGGCCTACACGAGCGCCGTCCGCGGAACCGTGATCTACGCCGAGGCATTCGCGAGCGTCGGCTGACGAGCGCCGACTACCATCCCCCGCCGCATGAAGGCCCTGGTCACCGGCGGCGCCGGCTTCATCGGATCGACCCTCGTGGACGCCCTCCTCGCGCGCGGGGATGAGGTGACCGTCGTCGACGACATCAGCACCGGCAGGCGCGAGAACCTCGAGCAGGCGCTCGCGAACGGAGCGGTGCTGGAAGAGGTCGACGTACGCGACGCGGACTCGGTGAGCGACGTCGTCGGCCGCACGAAGCCCGACGTGATCTTCCACCTGGCCGCGCAGATCGACGTGCGCAAGTCCGTGGCCGACCCCGCGGCCGACGCGCGCATCAACGTCGAGGGCACCGCCAACGTGCTGAGCGCGGCGCAGAAGCACGGCGTGAGGCGCATTGTCAACACCTCCACCGGCGGCGCGATCTACGGGGAGGGCCGCCAGCTACCGGCGCCCGAGGACCACCCGGTCGCGCCCGAGGCTCCCTACGGCCTCTCGAAGTTCTGCGCCGAGCAGTACTGCGAGATCTTCACGCGCATGCACGGGCTCTCCACCGTCTCGCTGCGCTACGGCAACGTCTACGGGCCGCGCCAAGACCCGCTCGGCGAGGCCGGCGTGATCGCGATCTTCTGCGGCAAGCTCCTCGATGGCGGCAAGGCCACGATCTTCGGCGACGGCTCACAGACGCGCGACTACGTCTACGTCGGCGACGTGGTCGACGCGAACCTGCGCGCGGCCGAGTCCGAGGCCACGGGCGCGATCAACATCGGCCTCGGCAAGGAGAAGTCCGTGCTCGACATCGTCGAGGTGCTGAGCGCGCACGCGCCCGACGGCTTCCAGCCCGACCACGCCCCCGAGCGCCCCGGCGAGGTGCAGCACATCGCGCTCGACCCCTCGCGCGCGCGTGAAGAGCTCGGCTGGGAGGCGAAGGTCGAGCTGGAGGACGGCCTCAAGCGCACGCTCGACAGCCTGCGCTAGTCGGCCTCCTCGAACACCGGGTTCCGTATCTGCACGATCACCCCGCTGCCGGGATCGCCGTTCGGCTGCGGATAGTCCGTCGTATAGAGCGTGTTCGCGGTCATCGCGTAGTGCGGCGCCTCCTCCCCGATCGCCACGCCCTCGCCCGGCACGTAGTGCTCGACCTCGGAGTCGCCCAACGGCAGCTTCGTGCGGGCGATGAACGTCTGCGACCCCTGCGAGTGCGTGAAGTAGGCGAAGCCCTCCTCGACCACGGTCGGCGGGTCGAAGCTCTCACCCTCCGGGGCGCTCATCTTTCCCTGGTCGCTGATCGCGCCGCTCTCGGACACGCTCTTCGCGAACAGCGTGCCCCCGCTGAGCCAGATCGCCGCGTTGTCGTTCAGGTCCGCGCCCGCGGTCGCCCCCGCGAGCCGCTTCGGCGACGCGTTCCCGGGCAGCTTCAGGAACAAAGCCTGCTCGCAGCCGTCGCCTGAGCGGGAGAACAGGATCAGCCCCTGCCACAGCGACGGACGCACCTCGTTGCACTCCCGCGTGGACGCGGGCATGCGCTGCTCGGCTCCTCTCAACCCCTTGTGGAAGACGTCACACGCCTCCCCCGCGCTGTTGCAGGTGGCGTAGACGAGGTGCGACTGATTGCGGGCGTCCAATCCGACGTCGAGGTTGCGGTGGACGCCCGCCGGCAACACCACCCGCGTGTCCCCGCTTGTGAGGTCGAGTCGCCGCGCCACCACCTCGAGCTCTCCCCCGACCTCTGCGAAGAAGACTGCCTTGTCCCCGCGCACATCCATGTCGGGCACGTCGCCCGGCACGTCGAAGGTGCGGAAGTCGGTCGCCCCGCCGCCGCCACCGGCGCTCGGAGCGCCGGCGTCGTCGGCGTCCCCTCCGGCCAGAAGGACCACGGCCAGCGCGACGAGCGCCACCGCCACGGCCCCAGCGGCGGCGTAGAGCCAGGCTGGCCGGTCCGGCCGCTCCTCGATCGGCACATGCCCCACCGCCTGCGCGCTCACGAGCCGCCCGTCCGAGCCGCGACCGCCGACCGTGACCAGCTCGTCAAGCGCGGCGTGCAGCGTGACCGGCCAGGTGCAGTCGCGCGCCTCGCCCGGCACGAGCGCGAACGGCCCGGCGCGCGTCTCGCCGTCGCTGTCGCGCACGAGGATGTCCGACAGCGCCGACTCGCCGTCGTTCGTGACCTTCGCGTGCCAGGTGATGCTGCCGCCGGAACGGGCCGACGCGGGCTCGGCGCGGAGCTCGGCGGCCACGCTGCCGAGCGGCGGAGGCGGCGGCGCGCCGCTCACGTCGAAGATCCGGCCGTCGGCCACTCGCATGAACAGGACCGGCGTGCCGAACTCGACGTCGTGCCCCGCCGCGAAGATCGCGCGCCGCGCCTGGGCCAGCGCCGCGTCGATCGGGAAGCCCTCCGCCAGGGCGGTGTAGAGGCGGTCCGAGAACACGACCGCGGCGTCGTCCGTGATCTCGGCCTGCATGCCAACCACCGCGGGCAGCCCGCAGCGCAGCAGCGCCGACGCCACGCCCGAGAACGGGTCGACGTGCGACGTCCGCGCCCCCTCGCATGAATTGAGCACAACGAGCCGCAGGCTGCGCTCGTCGCGCATCAGGCCGCCGAGCTCCTCGCCCGTCACCTTGTGCGGCATCCCGTTCGCGTCCTCGAGCATCAGGACGCCGTTCTTCGTGCCCTCCTCGTCGTACGCGCCGTGGCCGATGTAGTGGATCACGTGCAGCTCGTCGCGCGACGCGACCCGCCGGTCGAGCTCGGCGAGGGTCGCCGTCTCGAGCCACTCGAGCCGTACCGCCCCGCTCTCGATCAGCGGCGCGAGCGCGCGCTCGAGGTTCGCCCGCTCGCGGCCGGTGTCGAGCTCCACGTAGCCGCCCGGGGCGCTCACGAGCGCCAGCACCTGCAGCGGGAGCGTGACCTTCGGCGGCGCCGGCGGGCTCTTCAGGTCGAGTGAGCGGACGACGGGGGTGAAGATCGACTGGGAGAGGAAGTAGGCGTCGCCCGGGTCGTAGAGGAACTCCCACGGGATCTCGAGCAGATCGGGCGCGCCCGTCATCGACAGCGAGATCCGCAGGCCGCGGCCCTTGCTGTCGGCCACGCGCCGCGCGCCGTGGTAGAGATCACCCACCTCGTCGGCCATCAGGTGCTCGAACAGCTCGCGGCCGAGGTCCCTCGCCTTCTCCATCTGCGAGGACTGGTAGCTGCGGACGCTCCGTGCCCGCGGCATCTTCAGGATGAAGTTCTCGAGCGCCTCGTCGGACAGCGGGCGCTCGAAGCGGCCGGTGACGGTGCCGCCGTCGGGAGCGAAGGCCACCACGTCGTAGGTGCCGTCGCTGTCGACCTCCACGCGCAGCTTGAGCTCGTCGTACTCCGGGATCGTCTCGGGGCCCGGCTCCTCCATCACGCGCCCTCGCGGCGCGCCCAGTGCATCGAGATCTTGAAGTTCGCCTCGCCGGCGGTGCGCGCGATGATCACGTTCGCGTCCGCGGACAGCTTGATCGAGAACTCGACGGTGACCTCGTCCGGCCAGTCGGCCGCCTCGCGCAGCTTCGTGACCACGCCCTTCACCACCGGGCCGAGCTGGTCGAGCGCGCTCTCGAGCGTGGCTCCCGCCTCCGTCACGAGACCCTCGGCGCGGCGGCCGCGGGTGACCGGGGCGCCGGGGTCGGTGACGGTGTCGGCCACCTCGACCAGCACGGAGCCGCCGTCCGCCAGGTCCATTTTGACGAGCTGACTCACCCCGAGAGCACTATGAACCTCTGGTTCAGACGACACAAGTGTGGGCTGAGCAACTGCACAGCTTTGATTACGCTGGGCGCATGTCGCGGACCGGCCAGACGGTCGTCGACATCCCCGAGGCCACCATCCGGGTGCTCGTGGACCGCCCCGAGCTCGTCCTCACCTACATGCGCTCGCGCCCGACGGCTTCGCGCCCGACCCCGCCGCCGAGCGTCCCGGCGAGGTGCAGCACATCGCGCTCGATTCCACGTGCGCGCGGGAGGCACTCGGCTGGGAGGCGAAGGTCGAGCTCGAGGACGGCCTGAAGCGAACGCTCGACAGCCTGCGCTAGCGAGCCTTGTCACCCGTTTGACAGGCGCGACACTCGATGGTCTACTCGCGTGATGCGCTGGCCCGCACTCCTCGTTGCCGCATCCCTGCTCGTGCCCGCGGCGGCGGCGTCCGCCGCCCGGCCGCAGAGCGCGTTCTTCAACTCGATCATCCCGAGCCGGGTTGACCACCTGATCGGCTTCACGCCCACGACCTTCGCCATCCATCCCGCGGGGCAGCGGGTCGTGCCCATCACGGTCCGCGTGGGAGGCCGGCGCTACCGCTACATCTTCGACAACGCCGCTGCCGCGGTGGGGCCATCGGCGAACATTTACGTGAGGAACATGCTCCGCGCTCGCCGCTATCCGAGCCCGGAGGGAATCTTCCTCGACCGCACGCTGAAGGGCAAGGAGAAGCGTTACCTGCAGGTGCGCTTGGACCTCGCACGCGATGCCGACGTGCTGGTCGCGGCACGCGATCATCCCGCCTGCGCCACCGGCGTATCGCGAGCCGTTGCGCACGGCATCGCGGCCGGGGCGATCCGAACATGGTCAGCCGCCGGCGTCCCTGCTCCCCCGAGCGGCGACTCGATCGCGCTCCGACGGGCGAGCACCACCGGCGGTCGGTTCGGGGAGCCGCGCTTCGGCGCCGGCACCAAGCTGCCCACGGGGGCCAAGGCCGCGTTCGACGGCGGACTGTCCGAGGCCGCGTCGGGCGATACCGCGATCGCCGCAGTCACGAGCTGGTCACGCGCGCGGCGTTACCAAACGAGCACCTGCGCCATCCCGGTCGGTGGCGCGGCACCCACCGACGCCTCGGTCCGAGCGCTGTCGCACCCGAACGCCTACCCGATCTCGTTCGTGATGCTGAAGCGTCTCACGGACATCCGGCCGATCGCCGCCGCCTTCGTGAAGTACCTCGCGGGACCGCGCGCTGCGGAGTCGTTCCGCAACCGCGGCATGCTCCTCGTCAAGGACGAGTGGCCGGGTGCGCCGACGTCGCAGTTCGAGCCGGCCGCCCGCTGATGCGCCGCCACACAGGGGGCTTGGTCGTCGCCGTTCTGCTGATATGCCCCGCCACGGCCGGAGCGGTGTCGGACGTGCGCGTGACCGAGCACATCGTGCCCGCCAGCGCTTCCACCGGTCAAATCGTCGAGGCCCGCGTGACGGTCACGAACGTGGGCGATACGGCCACCCAGTCCAAGACGGAGATCGAGTGGGAGGCCACGAACGACAACGGCTTCATCATGTCCGAGTTCGAGCTCCGCACGGCGATCTGCCCGCCCGGCTCGGAGGACATGGGTGACGCCCGCAACCTCTGCCTCGTCGGCGCGCCGATCGCACCGGGCGCGTCGGTGAGCGCCCTGTTCTCCGGGTCGAGCCGGTTTGCGCTTGCGCTCGAGGCGCGCGCAAGCGTCCGCGACTGGGGGACTGGCGTCTCCAGCACCGACACGAGGCCGCTCACCGTCAGCGGTCCCACCATTCCGCTTCCACTCGCCCCCCGCATCACCAGCCTGACGCTCGACTCCGCACTCCTCCGTCCCGGGCAGCGTGCCCGGCTCCGCTATCGGCTGGAGCGCCGCGCCAAGCAGGTGTACGCGATGCTCCTGCGCTGCAACGGGAGGCAGGGCTGCCGGCGCGCGCGGTTCGTGCTCAACAGCGTCGTCGAAGCGCCGGGTCGGCGCGGACGGAACACGCTGCGGTACCCGCTACCGGCGGAGCTCGAGCTGGGGCGGTACCGCATCAAGCTGTGGACCGAAGAGCCGGACCATCGCGAGCACTCGCGATCCGTGACCTTCCGGATTGCGCGGTAGGGCCTGCGCAGGTCCCGCGAGGGCTTAGGCTGCGCGCCATGTCACGCGCCGGTCAGTTCCTAGTCGACGTGCCCGAGGCCACCGTCAAGGTGCTCGCCGACTTCCCCGACTTCGTCCTCACCTACATGCGCTCGCGCACCGAGGGCGGGCCGGGGCGCCACCTCCACCGCGAGCACGCCGACGCGTTCTTCGTGCTCGAGGGCGAGTACGCGTTCGAGTTGGCCGACACGCGCTCGACTCGCGGCCCGGGGACCGCGATCCTGATCCCGCGCGGGGTCATCCACCGCTACGAGCACGAGACGATCGACCAGGGCGCGCTCCTCAACCTCCACGCGCCCGCGAGGGGCTTCGCCGAGTACCTGTTCGGCCAGCGGGCGCCCGAGGACGCCGACAACATCTTCGACCCCGAGGAGCCGGGCCGCCCGGCGAGCGAGGCCGGCGTGTTCGCGTGGGCCGACGACGGCGAGACCGTCACGGACAAGCCCGAGCGGACGATCCGCATACTCGCCGACCTCCCCGAGCTCGCTGTCACGTGGACGCGCTACGAGGAGGGCGAGGCCGGTCCCGACCCGCACATCCACAAGGAGCACCTCGACGCGTTCTACGTACTCAGCGGGGAGCTCAACTTCGGCCTCGGCCCGGAGGTCGAGCGGATGACTGCGGGACCGGGCACCTTCATCCTCGCGCCGCCTGAGTTCGTCCACACCTTCCGCAACGAAAGCCCCGGCCCGGCGACGTTTCTCAATTTCCACGCACCTTCCAAAGGTTTTGCCGAGTTCCTCCGCGATCCGGACTTCGTCTGGGATAGCTTCGACGCGCCGGCCGATGGCGGGCGCCCCGCGGACGAGGCCCTCGTGGATCACGTTCACTCCGCATAGAGGGCACAATATGTAGTGCCATCGGGAGGATTTAGGCACTACAGGTAGTAGAATTACCGGTGTGCGTTGCCCGTTCTGCTCCTCCGAGTCGACCCGCGTGGTCGACTCGCGGCTGTCCGAGCCGGGCGACGCCGTCCGCCGTCGGCGTGAATGCGCGGGCTGCGGCAACCGCTTCACCACCTACGAGCGCGCAGAGACGAACGTCACCGTCACGAAGCGCGACGGCCGCCGCGAGCGATTCGACGCTCAGAAGCTCCTGGGAGGGCTCGAGCGGGCCGCCAACAAGCGGCCCGTGAGCTCGGAGCAGCTGGAAGCGCTGTCGGACTCGATCGCGGCGGCCGCCAGGCGGAGTGGGCCCGAGGTCGAGGCGAGCCAGATCGGCGATCTCGCCGAGCGCGGGCTCGCCGCGATCGACCCGGTCGCGGCCATCCAGTTCGCCTCCGTCTACCGCAATCTCGCCGACCTCGACGAGCTGGAGTCGGTCGTCCGCCGCTACAAGGAGGACCCCCTTCCGGGGGCCGATCAGCTGGCCCTCGACGGCGATTCCGGTCCGTCCGAGTCGAAGAGCAATATCGGTCTTTCCCCCCTGGGGACGTCCCGCAGAGTCGCTCACACGAGGAGAGGTCATGTCCGACAGCCGTAACGCCACCGCCCCAGCCGTCACCGCAGCAGGTGATGGACTCAGTGTGGGGAGGCGTTTCACGGAGCCGGGCGTAAGCCCCTTCGAGGCGATCGAGTGGGAGATCCGCGACGC
This sequence comes from uncultured Thermoleophilaceae bacterium, assembly GCA_963786845.1. GTDB lineage: Bacteria > Actinomycetota > Thermoleophilia > Solirubrobacterales > Thermoleophilaceae > JACVRW01. Next base: position 60,781 of record CAWBAP010000002.1, on the reverse strand, counting down.
CGTCATCGGCGATCCCGAGAACCCGGCGTTCGAGCAGCGCGGGGTCGAGTTCCCGAAGAGCTGGTCGCAGAACTCCACGAACATCGTCGCCCAGAAGTACTTCCGCGGGCGCATGGACTCGCCGGAGCGCGAGAGCTCGGTCAAGCAGATGATCGGCCGCGTCGCGGGCACGATCGCCGGCTGGGGCCGCGAGGGCGGCTACTTCGCCTCTGACGAGGACGCCCAGGCCTTCGAGGACGAGCTCACCCACATCCTTCTTCACCAGATGGCGGCGTTCAACTCGCCCGTCTGGTTCAACGTGGGCTTCGAGGAGCACCCGCAGTGCTCGGCCTGCTTCATCCTCTCGGTCGAGGACACGATCGAGTCGATCCTCGGCTGGAACACCAAGGAGGGAATGATCTTCCGCGGCGGGTCGGGCTCGGGGATCAACCTCTCGCGCATCCGCGGCTCGAAGGAGCACCTCTCGAAGGGCGGCCTCGCCTCGGGCCCCGTGTCGTTCATGCGCGGCGCCGACGCCTGGGCCGGCACGATCAAGTCGGGCGGCAAGACCCGTCGCGCGGCCAAGATGGTCGTGCTGGACGTGGACCACCCCGACGTCCTCGACTTCATCTGGTGCAAGGCACGCGAGGAGGAGAAGGCGATGGCCCTCCGCGACGCCGGCTTCGACATGCGGCTCGACTCGGAGGCGTTCGCGTCGATCCAGTACCAGAACGCGAACAACTCCGTGCGCGTCACGGACGAGTTCATGGAGCGCGCCGAGCGCGGCGAGGAGTGGGAGCTGAAGGCACGCGTGGACCAGGGCGCGAACGAGCTCGTCGACGCCAAGGACCTGCTGAGCCAGCTCGCCGACGCCGCCTGGCGCTGCGCCGACCCGGGCGTCCAGTACGACACCACGATCAACGAGTGGCACACCTGCCCGAACTCGGGCCGGATCAACGCCTCGAACCCGTGCTCGGAGTACATGCACGTGGACGACAGCGCGTGCAACCTCGCTTCGCTCAACCTCATGAAGTTCCGGCGCGCCGACGGCACGTTCGACGTCGAGGCGTTCGAGCACGCGGTGGACGTCGTGATCCTGGCTCAGGAGATCGTCGTCGGCCCGTCGAGCTACCCGACCGAGGAGATCGGCGTCAACGCGCGCGCGTTCCGTCAGCTCGGCATGGGCTACGCGAACCTCGGCGCGCTCCTGATGGCGAACGGGGTTGCCTACGACTCCGACGCCGGCCGCGCGCTCTGCGGCGCGATCACCGCGCTCATGACCGGCCGCGCCTACCGCACCTCGGCCGAGGTGGCCGGCGCGCTCGGCCCATACGAGCGCTACGAGGAGAACCGCGACCCGCACAACCACGTGATGCGCAAGCACCGCGCGGCGGCGTACTCGCTGGACGAGTCGCTGCACGCGGACGGCGAGCTGCTCGCGGCGGCGCAGCGCGCGTGGGACGAGGCGGTCGAGGTCGGCGAGCGGAACGGCTACCGGAACGCTCAGGCCACCGTGCTCGCCCCCACCGGGACGATCTCGTTCCTGATGGACTGCGACACCACCGGCATCGAGCCCGACTTCTCCCTCGTGAAGTTCAAGGAGCTGGTCGGCGGCGGGCAGATGACGATCGTCAACCAGACGGTCGGCCTCGCGCTCGAGACGCTCGGCTACTCGGAGTCCGAGATCGACGAGATGGAGAAGCACCTGATGGCCGAGGGCACGATCGTCGGGGCGCCCGGCCTGAAGGACGAGCACCTGCCGGTGTTCGACGTGGCCGTGGGCGAGCGCGCGATCTCGCCGATGGGCCACATGAAGATGATGGCCGCGGCGCAGCCGTTCATCTCGGGCGCGATCTCGAAGACGGTGAACCTGCCGGAGTCGGTGACTGTCGAGGACATCGCGTCGATCTACTCCGAGGGCTGGAAGCTCGGCCTGAAGGCGCTCGCGATCTACCGCGACGGCTCGAAGACGGCGCAGGCGCTGAAGACCGACGGCGGCACGAAGACTGCCGACGAGGCGGCTGAGGCGGCTGCGGTCGAGCCGGCCCGCCCGGTGCGGCGCCGGATGCCCACGGAGCGCCAGTCGCTCACGCACAAGTTCAACATCGCCGGGCACGAGGGCTACATCACGGCCGGCGAGTACGAGGACGGCGCGCTCGGCGAGATCTTCCTGACCGACATCGGGAAGGAGGGCTCGACGATCAAGGGCATGATGAACGCGTTCGCCACGGCGATCTCGCTCGGCCTCCAGTACGGCGTGCCGCTTGAGACGTTCGTGCGGAAGTTCGCGTACGTCCGCTTCGAGCCGGAGGGGATCACCCGCAACCCGGAGATCCCGTTCGCGAAGTCGCTGCCCGACTACATCATGCGCTGGCTGGCCTCGCGCTACAGCGACGCCGACCTGCAGGAGGAGCTCGGCATCCTGACCGCCGAGATCCGTGCCCGGAAGGCGGCCGAGAACAGCGCGCTGCGCACCGACACGGCCGGCCCTGCCGAGGGTGCCGCCGAGCCGGCGAACGGTGGGAACGGCGGGAACGGCGGCAACGGCCACGCGAACGGAGGCAACGGCGACGCGACGCCGAAGCCCGCCGCGTCAGCGATGACCGACGAGCCGCCGACCGTGCCCGCGAAGCTGCAGGGCCTGGAGCTGGGCCCCGCCTGCGCGATGTGCGGCGGGATGATGCAGCGGACCGGCTCCTGCTACACGTGCTCGAGCTGCGGCAACAACACGGGCTGCGGCTAGGGCGAGGAGACGCCGGCGGCCTCGAGCGCCTCGTCGTGCGACTGGAACCACCGGAAGCGCACGGCGAGGCCGTCCCTGACCGTCCAGACGTACCCGTGCTCCCCCTCGAGCGCGATCCCGCTCGCGCTGCCTGACGCCGTGTAGCGGCCGAGCACGACCACATCGTCGCCGCCCGTGTCGACGAAGCGGTCGACGTGGAAGCGGAAGTTGGGATACGTCTCGCGCACGGAGCCGAACCAGCGTCGTCCCACACGCGTCCCCGGCTCGACCGCGTAGGGCGGGTTCACGTACTCGAGGTCACGGGCGATCAGCTCGCGAAGGGATGGGTCGTAGCCCGCGGCCTCGTGGATCCGGCGCACCACGTCGATGTTCTCGGCTGACATCGTGCGATGCAGCGTAGGGGCTCTTAGCGAGCGGGCTTGGACTGACCCGGTGGCGTGCCACCGTGGCCCGGTGGGATTCCCCCGTGGCCGGGTGGGCAGCCGCCTGGGCCGTTGCCGTTGCCGTGGCCGGGCCAGCTGCAGTCGGCGCCGGTCGGTGGGATCACGGGAGGCTCGTCGACGGGCGGCGGGTCCGGCTTCCCGGGTGGGTCCTTGGGCGGGTCCTTTGGCCCAGGGCCGCCGCCGCCGGGATCGCCGGGCTGCCCGGGTGAACCGGTGCGTGGTCCGCCTCGGGGCTGGCCGTCACGCGGCTCGGGCGCGATTTCCTGCGGGTTGCCCGGCCGATCTCGTCGAGGCGCGGGCGCGCCGACCGAGCCCGGTCCGCCCGCAGACTGCTCGGAGACGCCCAGAACGCCACCTTGCTCGCCGGGGGCCGCCGCGCTCGTGAGCGGGCTGAGGCCTGAAGTCGCGGAACCGGCAGCCGCCGGGCTTCCGGCTGCCTTCGATGCCTTCGCCGACCCCGACGCCTCGGACTTGCCCGTCGAGGGACCGTCGCCGGCGGGTGCGGTGTGGCGGGTGGTGGACGCGTCGTCTCCGGACAGTCCCGCGACGGCGATGAGCGCTCCCACGATCGCGGCGGTCAGCGCGCCGCCGGCCGCCGTGCGGCTCGCCCGTGACCTCGGGATCCCGCCGCCGGCACCTGCGTGCGTGGCGCTCCAATCCGCGCCCACGACCTCGCCCGCGCGCGTGAGCATGTCCGTCTTCGCCCCGGCCAGCACCGCGACCGGAGCCCAGGCGCGGTAGGACGCGGCGACCTCGAACAGCATCGCGCGCGCCGCCTTGCAGGAGCCGCACTCGTCGAGGTGCTCGTCGAGCCACTCGCGCTCGGCGTCACTGATCGGCTCGCCGTCGTGCAGCGCGCTGATCAGAAGCTGCGCATGCTCACAGTCCTCGGAAGTGGCCACGACCGAGGCCACAGCTCCGGCGGAGAGCGCCGTCTTCAGCTTCCCGCGTGCCCGCCAGATCAGCTGGGCGGCGGCGTTCTCCGAGACGCCCATGATCTGGCCGATCTGGTCGTACGAGCGCCCAGCCACGTCGCGCAGCGCAAGCACCTCGCGGTGCCGGGGCGCGAGCGTCGCGTTCGCGCGCCGCACGGCGTCCTGAGAATCACGCAGAAGGACGGCGCGCTCAGGGTCGGTGTCCAGGTCCGGCTCCGGCGAGGCGCGCTCGGGCGCCTCCTCGGAAGGATGGGCTCGGCTGCGGCGCCGCATCAGCGCGTAGCTCTCGTTCCGCGCCGCCGCGAACAGGTACGACGCGAAGTCGAGTACCGGGCGGTCATCGTCCTGGAGACGCCGGAGCACGTTGACGAACGCGTCCTGAGTGGCGTCGGCAGCGTCGTCCGGCGAGCCGGTCAGGCGCAGGCAGTAGTTGTAGACCTGCTCGGAGTAGCGGTCGTAGAGCGACCCGTAGGACTCCCTGCCGCCGGCTGCGGCTTCCTGAACCAAGACGCCATCGGGGGCGGCGGTCGGGCGGTGGGCTACCGCTATGGGGTTCACAAGTCCTCTTCATCACGCTAAGCCCGCTTTGCCCAGCGGTCAAATCGAGATTCGAACAGGCTCGTGAAGGCGGTCACCACGCCGGGGTCGAACTGCGTCCCGGAGCAGCGGTCCAGCTCCTCGAGCGCGGTCGCGATTGGCACCGATGCGCTGTACACGCGCGGCTTCGTCATCGCGTCGAAGGCGTCGCACACCGCCACGACTCGCGCCGGCAGAGGGATGCCCGAGCCGCCCAGGCGATCCGGGTAGCCGGTGCCGTCCCAGCGCTCATGCGTCGCGCGGACGAGCGGCGCCAGCGGCGCGAGCTCAGCCCGCCGCTCGAGCATCTCCTGGCCGAGCACGGAGTGCGTGCGCATCACGTGGCACTCGAACTCGGACAGCGGGCCGGGCTTCTCCAGGACCCACGGGGGGATTCGGAGCTTCCCGATGTCATGGAGGCGGGCGGTCAGCACGGTGACCCGGGCGAGCGGATCCGGCAGATCCAGGTCCCGCACGAGCGCGCGGGCAAGCCGCGCGGTGCGCTCCATGTGCGCCGCTACGGCGGGCGCGCTGTCCACGGCGAGGTCGAGCATTCCGGCGACGACGGCGTCCACGGCTTCCGGTGAGCGGGCCGGGGCCTCGGCACGGCACGGGCGCGAGGCGGTGGGGATCACACGAGTCCTTTCATTCGGGGCGGTCGGCGGCCGGGAGGACGGCCTGGACCTATGCGCTTCACCCGAAAAGAGAGGCCGGCTACTCGTTTCTTACGCGCGCCGAACGAATTAGTTCGAATGGCCTGGCGCGTCGAGTGCCTCGCTCTGAGACTTCGCTGTCACAGTTAGGGCGTGGGGGTTCTCACCCGAACAAACGTTGTCGAGCACGGTTCGCGCGACGCGCAGCCCATGATCTTCGCGCACGGCTTCGGCTGCGATCAGAGCATGTGGAGATACGTGTGGCCCGCGTTCGCGGACGACTACCGGGTCGTTCTCTTCGATCACGTCGGATTCGGCCACTCGGACCATGCGGCCTGGGACCCGACGAGATACGCGTCGCTCGAGGGCTACGCCGATGATGTCCTCGCGATTTGCCGCGAGCTCGACCTGACGGACGTGGTCTTCGTGGGTCACTCCGTGAGCGCGATGATTGGCGTCCTGGCCGCCGCGGCGGAGCCGGACCGGTTCGATCGGCTGGTGCTCATCGGGCCGTCACCGCGCTACGTGGACGACGACGGCTACACAGGAGGCTTCACGCGCGAGGACATCGAGGGTTTGCTCGACTCCCTAGCCACCAACTACCTCGGGTGGTCGAGTGAGATGGCGCCCGTGATCATGGGCAACGAGGATCGTCCCGCCCTTTCAGAGGAGTTGACGAACAGCTTCTGCCGGACCGACCCGGAGATCGCTGCGCACTTCGCGCGCGTGACCTTTCTCTCCGACAACCGGGACGACTTGAAGCGAGTCAAGACGCCCAGCCTGGTGCTCCAATGCGCCCAGGACGCCATCGCCCCAGAAGCGGTGGGCGCGTACGTGCATGGCCACCTGCCGAACAGCTCTTACGTGGCACTCAGCGCCACCGGCCATTGCCCCAACCTCAGTGCACCGGAGGAGACGGTCGCGTCGATGAAGGCGTTTCTGGCCGAGTGACGGAGGACTTCTTCGAGGACGCGCCATGCGGGCACCTGTCCACCCGGCTCGACGGCACGATCACTCGGGTCAACCGAACATTCGAGGCGCTCACCGGCCTCTCGCGTTACGAGGTCGTCGAAGCGCGGCGCTTCCAGGATCTGCTCTCGCCCGGCGGCCGGATCTACTACGAGACCCACCTCGCGCCGCTGCTGCACATGCAGGGGTCCGTGCGGGCCATCGCCGTCGAGATCGAGCGCGCGGACGGCTCACGCATGCCCGCCCTGGTCAACGCGGTGCTCCGCCGTGATGAGGATGGAGAACCGCAGTCGGTGTGGACCAGCGTCTTCGACGCCGCCGACCGGCGCGAATACGAGAACGAACTGCTGCGCGCGAGCCGGCGCGAGCACGAGATCGGCCACCGCCTGCAGCGGAGCATGCTGGCCGGAACGCTCAAGGCGATCGATGGATGCGAGATCGACGCCGTCTATCGCCCCGCGGTCCGGGACATGGAGGTCGGCGGTGACTGGTACGACGCCTTCTGGCTGGACGAGGGCGAGACGATCGGGCTGGTGGTAGGCGACGTCGTGGGGCATGGGGTGGACGCGGCGGCCACGATGGGCCAACTTCGCAGCGCGGTACGCGCGCTCGCCTCGACCGGCGGCGGTCCATGCGCGGTTCTCGATCGCCTGAACGAGTACTCGGCGCGCTACGGCGTCGGCAAGATGTGCACGCTGGTCTACGCGGAGCTGGGCCTGTCGACGGGCCAGCTTCGCTTCGTGTGCGCCGGCCACCCCCCTCCGCTCCTTGCCGTGCCGGGCCAGGAGCCGCGCTTCGCCTGGGGAGGGCGTTCCACTCCGCTCGATGCCCTTGCCGGCGCAGCTGGATGCGACGAGGACACGGAGGTGCTGCCGCCGGGCAGCACGGTCATCCTCTACACCGACGGTCTCATCGAGCGACGCTCCCAACCCTTGGACGACGGCATGGAGCGCCTGCGCGACGCGGTCGGGACCCACGGCTCCGGCAGCGTTTCCGCACTCCTGGAGCAGCTGATCCGCGTGGTGCCGGACGCTGAACACGGCGACGACATCTGCGCCCTCGTGGCCCGCCTCGCGCCCTAGGTGCGGAACTGCCTAGAACGGATGATCGTCGCAACGCAGCGTGTGCACCTCGATGCCGTCTCGCGGGACGCCGCCGCTGGCCTGCGCCACACGTTCGAGGAAGAAGGCCCACATGTCGAGCTGCAGTTCGCGCGCGATGCCAAGCCGGTCGTAAAGGAAGTCGAAGACACGGCCGCTGCTGCGCGCCCACGACTCGATCTCGAACACGAGCTGATCTTCGTCGTCACGGGCGCGAAACTCGATCTCACCGGCCTCCATGTGCCCGCGAAGCGTGGCGAGCCGGAAGGAGCGCGGGGTCACGTCGATGACCCGCACCGGACCGTTCCACGGGCCCGGTAGCCGTACCCCCATCTCCTCGCCCAGCTCGATCGATCCCGCGCTCTCCCCGCGCTCGAAGCGGCCGATCTCCAGTGGACAGGCGACGTTGGGGTCCGCGAGCACGATCGCCATGAGCTCCTCCGCGCCTAGCAGGGGGCGCTCGATGCTCACCTGGTAGCGGCGGCGGAAAGCCGCTCCGTAGCCGCCCGAGGGCCGCTGCAGCAGTCCTGGTTCGCCGGGGTGCTGGCAATCGTCCTCGGGAAACGCGTCGATCGGCCATCCGCAGGCGCCCAGTTCGTGCCGAATCTCGATCTCCCGCGACGCGTACCGCCAGGACGCGAACGGGACGCCGACCATCCACCCGATGGCCCGCTCGACAGGACTTAGGACTCGGCCTCTCACGAATCCCCGGATATCCGAGTCCCACGGCCGAAAACACGAGGGGGTCGATCAGGCGGGGCTGGGTACCAGGCGAACATGCCCTCTCAGCGCACGCAGGGAGTGCGCGGGCGGTTGAGCCGGCGCCTCATGCGCAAGCTTGGCTGGCTTGTCGGCGCCCCGCTCGCGGTCTTCCGGTTCCTGCGCAGGGAGATCCCGATCGTCGAGATCGATCCCGTCGGGGCTTCCCTGCCGGCCGAGGACCCTCCGAGCGCACCGCGGGAGGAGGACGCGGGCGTCGGTCCGGTCGTGCATCGGCTGTACAGCGCCACGATCCCAGAGCCCAAGCTGACGGCCGACCGGCTGCTCGCGATCATCGCCGCGGACCCCAATGTGATCGCCCCGTCGGAGGTCCTGCGCTTCGAGAAGACGCGCGGCCGGCCGGGAATCCTCGAGGAGGCGGACGAGCTGCTCATCCGGATGGCAGGCCCCTGGAACGGACCGGTCAAGGTGACCCGCCGGTGGCAGGAAGGCTTCCGGCTGACAGCCACGCGCGGGCACCCGCAGCTCGGCCAAGTCGAGCTCCGCGCACGCGATGCCGGTGGTGAGCTCACGATCGAGATCCAGACCCGCGAGCGAGCTGCGGGTGCGGTCTTTCATGCGCTCCAGCGGATCGGGCTGATTCGGCGGATGCAGTCCTACACGTGGGCGGAGATGCTGGAGAACGCGGCACAGCTGGCGGGCGGCCGACGCCCCGAGCGGATCACGGTCAGCTGCTGGTGACCGTGCCGCTTCGGCGGCAGTCGCGCTGCTGGCGAGCGTCGGCTCGTACCGCGAATGGCCCTGCTCAAAGAGCACGTCTCCCTGGGAAGCGACAGCGTCTATTTGCTCACGAGAGGGGCCTACGGACAGAGCGGCGACGGCGGGCTGGTCGGCTCGCCCCCCACCTGATCGATGCGCATCCCGACCTCGTCGACGGTAGCACCAGCTCCAGTCCTCGCCCGGCTGCGCCGTGGGGACGATCGCGTGCCCGCTTTTCTTCGAGTGCGCGGTGGCGTGGCGGTTCGGCGACGAGTCGCAGCACCCGACGTGACCGCAGGTCAGGCAGATGCGCAGCTCGCACCACTTGCCGCCGGCGCTCAGGCAGTCCTCGCAGCCCTCGATGGACTCAGGGGCTCCGTGATCTTGACGGTGTCGAGGTGCGTGCAGTCCGGCATGGCGACAGCTTGGCCCGGTGGGTTCCTGCCTCCTGCGCCGGGTAGCCGCTCAGGAAACGAGCAAAGGAGCGCATATGACAGCGACGGTCGAGCAGACGATCGAAGTCGACGTGCCGATTGAGACGGCCTACAACCAGTGGACCCAGTTCGAGACCTTCCCGCAGTTCATGGAGGGAGTCGAGCAGGTGGAGCAGCTCGATGAGCGCAGGCTCCACTGGGTCGCGGAGTTCGGCGGCGAGCGCCACGAGTGGGACGCCGAAATCGTCGAGCAGCACCCCGAGGAGCGCGTGGCCTGGCGCAACACCGACGGCAAGGAGAACGCCGGCGTCGTGACCTTTCACAAGATCGACGACGGGTCCACTCGCATCGCCGTCCAGATGGACTTCGCGCCGGAGGGGATCAAGGAGAAGATCGGAGACGCTCTCGGCGTCCCGGAGCGGCGCGTCAAGGCCGATCTCGAGCGCTTCAAGCAGTTCATCGAGTCACGCGGCCAGGAGACCGGTGCCTGGCGCGGAGAGGTTCCGCGCGAGGGCTGAGGCCAGGCCGATGCGGGTCGGCGAGAACGCCCGCCGCGGCCTGACCGGGCCCCGCCGGATGGCCGTCGATGCAGGCGGGTACACGGTCGGTGGGGCGCTCGCCGCCCTGGCGGCGGCCAGGCGCGGGAAGGCCGTTCATCCCCACGGCGCCGTGTACGCGGCGCAGCTTGTCGTGCCGGGGGACGATGGCCTAAGCGACACCGAGCTGTTCGGCACCGTCTCGAGCCGCCCCGCGCTCGCTCGCTTCTCACGGTCGCTGGGGCTGCCGCGCCCGCTGCCCGACCTGCTTGGCATGTCGATACGCGTGCTCGACGCGTACGGCGCGGGTCGCCACCAGGACTTCCTGATGGTGAGCTCGGTCGACGCTCCCGTTTTGCATCACATCTTCGTGCCCGCGGCCGACTTCCAGCAGCGTCCGTACAGCTCCTCGCTGCCATACCGGGTGGGCCACCGCACCCTCCTGGTTGGCACGACTCCCCGTGCGGACTCGCCGCGGCCGGCGGGTGAGAACGAGCTCTCGCGGCTGGCCGCCGCCGCAGCCACGGGAAAGCTCATATTCGACGTGGCGGTGTCGGAGGTGTGGGGGCGGTTCCGGCCAGTGGCCGAGCTTCACGTGGGCGACGCGCTCCCGCCCGAGACGGACGCCCTCCGCTTCAACCCGTTCAACTCGGGTGGCGGCCTGGAGCCGTCGGGGGTACTCAACCGAATGCGCGATATCGCCTACCCGCTGTCTCAGCGGGCATGGGGCCGCATGGGCCATGCGGCTGAACAGGCGGCGGCCGACGCCGTGATCGAGCGGCGACGGAGCTAGGCCCGGTCGGCGAGTACCGCAGCGGCCATGAGCATGTATTCGGCGAAGAACAGGGCCCACACCTGCATGTAGAACCCGGTGAACGAAACCGTGTCGGAGGGCTGGACCCGGACCGCGAGACGCCATAGAGCGGCGAGACAGGCCAGGTGACCTAGCGCCAGGACCAGCGGGGAGGCCGATTCGAGCGTGAATGGTCCGAGCAGCGCCATGCCGACGTAGCCGAACGTCAAGGCGGCCATGCCGATGCGGAAGGCCGCGCTTGGGCCAAGCCGCACGGTGAAGGTCGCGATGCGAAAGCGACGGTCCCCCTCCTCGTCGGGCACGTCCTTGAGAACCGCTATGGCAAAAGAGAAGGGCAGGACGAAGAGCGTGAGGGCGATGATCGGCCCCGGCAGCGGGCTCAGCTCGCCGCGGCCGCCCAGCGAGTCGGCGAAGTGGAGGTAGACGCCGACGTTCACCACACAGGCGCGCACTATGGAGATGCTCGCCGCCGCGACCGCGGGAAAGCGCTTGAGACGCAGCGGCGGGGAGGAATAGGCCGTGCCGATGACAAGCGCGGCAGCCACGGCCACCATCTCGACCCAGCCCTGTGTGACGGCCAGACCGAGGGCCACCACGCCGCATCCGATCACCAGGTGCCACGCCGCGCGAAGGCTGAGCAGGCCGGCCGCGATGGGAAGGGTCGGCTTGTTGATGCGATCGATTTCGACGTCTTCGCACTGGTTGAGACCGACGATGTAGACGTTGACCGCAGCGCCCGCGAGCACCGCCAGCGCCAGGTCGGCGAGGCCATCGCCGAGAGCCACGCCCGGCAGCTCTGCGGCCGCGATCACGTAGATCCCGAGGATGCTTACCGTCGTGCCCACGAGCGTGTGAGGCCGAGAGAATCGCCACAGCGTCATCGGTGTGGCGAGCCACCCACCCCGAACGCCCGCGTGGACGCTCGTGTTCGCGGCGCGCACTATTCAGCCCGCCTCAGGCGGGCGCGCACGTGCAGGAAGATGCCGACCGGCACAAACGCGGCGCCGGCCAGCGATCCGGCCGCGAAGCGCAGCACGCGCCGCGCCGTCCAGGGGTCACTCACGCCCTCGGTGGTATGAGTCGACCGGGCAGGCTGTCCCGCGGCGTTGGCGCGGCCGGCTATCGCGAGGGCGTAGCGCGCCTCGCCGGGGCGCCGTCCCCACGGGGAGGCGAGCGGGAGTTCCTCAATCTCGTCGAAGCCCGCAGCCTCGAACCAGCCGCGGTACTGGCTCTGAGTGGGAAAGAGCATCCAGGCGTCCGCCAGGTACCGCGCCAGGCGTCGGCGCGGCGGCAGCGGGCCGACCACGAGGACGGTTCCGCCCGACCGCACGACGCGGTGTGCTTCGGCAATCGCTCGAGCCGGGTCGGGCCAGTACTCGATGCTCCCGCAGGAGATGTAGCGATCGAAGGAGTCGTCCGCGAACGGCAGCGCTTCCGCGTCGCCCAGCACCTTGCGGCAGTCGACCAGCGCCGCCTTGGAGGTCGCTCTGCGCAGCTGGTCCGGACTCTGGTCGAGCATGGTCACCGCAGCCGCGTCCACGCTCTCGACGATTCCCGCCGTTGAGAATCCCGTGCCCGCACCCACGTCAAGCGTGCGGAGGCGCCTGTCGTCGAGTCGCGCCAGCGCCAGGGCGGCGCGGCGGAGCTCCGGCGTCCAGAACAGCGGGTTCACCCACCGGTCGTAGACCGGTGAGACGAAGCGATAGAACCAATACGCCTCCTTCTTATGTTGGATCAGTCGCATGGTGGGTCGCCGAGCTCGAGGCCGGCAAGTGGGGAGACGGCGTCGACGAGCGTCTTCCGTCCAGACCGCACAAGTAGTCGAAGCCGACCCGCGAGCACCTGCCGAGAGCGGAAGTCGACACGCCCGTTCTCGACGTCGGGTACCGGCAGCCGGTGCGGCTCCTCCCCATCTGCCTCTCCCTCGAGCTCGAGCTGATGGTGCCGGCCGCGCACCCGGACGCGCCAGCCCTGGACGCCGACGGCTACCCGAACTCGGGCGAGCGGCGGGGCGAAGCGGAGCACCCGCTGGCCCAGCCGGAGAACGACCGCCGTCGGGGCGGGACTCACGCCAAGCATCGGAAGCCGTCCGCCCGCGAACGCTACGCCCGCGTCCGTATCCGGAAACGCGTCCGCGTGGCCCCACCACCACCGGCCCGCGAAACCCGGACCCCAGTTCTTCTCGGCGTAAGCGTGCGCGCCCTCCAGGCGTACCACGCGGCCGTCGATGCAGGCCTCGCCCTCGATCTCCGCTGCGAGCAGCACGGGGTGCCAGTACTGAGCGAGCCCGGGAACGAGGTGCCCCAGCCCGAGCGCGCCGAGCGCGCGGTGCGGCCACACGACCCGAGGGCGCAACCGAGCGTCGACCCATGCGTCGTCGCCCAACCGGACGCACAACTCGTTGAGCGAACCGTGGAACGCATCTCCGGCCCAGGCGCCAAAGCAGTCGGGGTCGCCCGCCGCGGGCTCCAACCTCGCATGCCGGAGAAAGCCGTGAGGATGGGCGGCGAGAGCGACCGTCGCCCAGGACCCACCGGAGCCGCGGCACACCCCGCACAGCCAGACGATCACCCACCCGGCCTCCGGGTGGGTGAGGCGCCAGTAGTACCCCTCCATGGCGGCGCCGTGGTCGCGCGCGGGATAACCGAACGGCAGATCGGCGCCCGTCCTGCGGTAGGCCTCCAACAGCCCGCTCATCGCGGCTGCCGCGGCCTCAGCGCGAACGGCGAAACAGGCTGCGCTTCAGCGGCGGTCGGCTGTGATCGCGCTGGGCCATCAGCGCGTTGACGATCACGAGGCCTACACCGGATGCGATGTTGGTCAGTCCAAGGCCGGCCAAACTCCGCTGGGCCTTTGCAGCTGCCGGCGGCGTCTCCTCGGCGGGCTTCGTGCCGCGCTCGATTGGGACTGCGCCCTCCGGCTCCTGCCGGGCAAGCCGGGCGCCCTGCACCGCGCTCGCGACACCGGTTCCCAAGGCCACGAGCGTCAGCCCGTCCTTGGCCATGGCGAGGCGCCGCTCGTCTTCCGTCAGCCGGTCGGGGCGAGTCTCGGTCACCCGCGAGGCGAACCAGCCCAGTGCCACCGAGCCCAACGAGATGGCATTGATGACGTTGTAGCCATTCCAGGCGGCGTTCACCACCTTGCCTCGTTCTCTCTTGTTCTCGATCTTCGCGACTGCCGGGTTGAGGGCGAACTGTCCGTACATGCTGCCCCCAAGCCAGCTTGCGAGACCCCAATCGTGCGCCGCGCGGGCGCTTTCCGCAAGTGTGTCGTTGACCATAAGTTCTCCTTTCTCCCGCGCGACTACCCGGGCACGTCATGCGGAACCAGAGCTCATCGCCTAGCCGAGGGCGTCGACACCCTCGCGGGCGCCCTCGCCATGCTCGAAGAAGTCCCAGACCTCGACGACGTTGCTTTCCAGATCCTCGAAGTACAGCGACCGATCGCCTCCGTCGTGTTCCACCGGACCCTCGTGGTCGACGTCCATCTTGGTCAGCTTGCGGGCGAGCTCGTCGAGTTGTCCCGGCGTCACCGAGAGCGCGAAGTGAACGTGGCGACCGCCCTCGTCGCCGTACTCCTTCGGCCCGTGCGTCCACAACCCCAGCCGCGAACGTCCGCCGCAAGCGAGCCAGATGCGATCACGCTGCCTCGAGAGCTCGGGCCAGCCGAAGACCGACCGGTAGAAGCTGGCGAGCTCCACGGGCTCACGAGCTTGGAGCGTGAGCTCGCAGAAACCGAGCGTGGCTCCTCGCCTCGTCTCACCCAAACCGCCCTTCATGGTTCGCGGCGCTTACCCGGAGCAGTTGCCGAAACCCGCCCTCCGTAGCGTCTGTTTCCGCCCGGTAGCGCCGGGCAGCTGCAGGACCCCATCCGAGTAGTTCAACTTCGCGAGGCAGAACATGCTGCGCGTCCATGAGGTGAAGGACGCGCTCAGCTAGTCACGGACAGAGCGGCGATGGCGGGATGCGGGGCTCGCCCCCCTCGACCTCCGGAAGCGTCATCGCCAGCTTGTCCACGAAGCACCACGCCCAGTCCTCGCCCGGCTGCACCGAGCGCATGATCGGGTGGCCGCTCTCCTGCGAGTGCGCTGTGGCGTGGCGGTTGGGCGACGAGTCGCAGCACCCGACGTGGCCGCAGGTCAGGCAGATGCGCAGGTGGCACCACTTGCCGCCCGACCCGAGGCAGTCTTCACAGCCTTCGATCGACTCGGGCAGCTCGGTGAGCTGGACGCTGTCCAGATGCGTGCAGGCGCTCATGCCCCAACCATAAGCCGCCCAGTCTGAGTGGGAAGCCCTCGAACGACCATCTGCTCGCGCAGCCTCAGCAGCGCGAGATCCTTGGCCTTCGCCTCGAGCATCACGTCGAATTCGCGCCCGCCGGCGACGTCGCGCAAGAAGCGCTCGAACCCGATCGGGTCCACCAGGTCGGCATGGGCGCGGAGCTGGGGCAGGACCAGCTGTCGCTCGACCCGCCGGCCGCGCCGGACCCGCCGCTCCTCGACGTCGAGCCTAGGCGAGGAGTAGTGGATCTTCGGCGTCTCCCCGTCTGGCCAGGTGGCGAGGGCCGCGGCCAGTGCCTCACGGTCGCTGAGGCCGTCGGGGTCGTTGCAGTGGTGGTGGTGCAGGTCCCACACGACCCTGAGGCCCGTCTCTCCGGCAAGCCCGACCACGTCCCCGATCCCGAAGGAGCGGTCGTCGTTCTCCACCACGAGCCGCCGCCGGGCCGGTTCGCTCAGCTGCTCGAAGCCCGCCAGGAAGCGGTCGCGGGCCGCCCTCTTCCCGCCGGCGGCGCCCCCCACGTGGAGGACGACCACGGCCTCGGCGTCCAGGCCCATCGCGTCGAAGAGCGCGGCCTGCACCTCGAGCTCGGCCACGGCCGCCGCCCTGACGCCGGGATCCTCGGAGTTGAGCACCGTGTACTGCCCGGGATGGGATGACAGCCGGATTCCCCGCTCACGGGCGACCTCTCCGATTGCGGCCAGCTCGGCGGCGCACTCCTCGACCTGATTGTGGAACTGCGGGAGGTCGGGATGGCTCGCGTAGGGCGCGAGCGCCGTGGCGACCCGGTACATCCGGATGTCGCTCCGGTCGAGGTAATCGAGAATCTGGCCCAGCCGCTCCAGCGAGTGACGAAGGTGCGGCCCCGATGCCCAGCGGCGCGTGTCGTGCGAGGGCAGGCCGCCCTCCCCGAGCACCTTCACAGCGAAGCCGAGCCGATGAGCGGTCGCGGGCACGACGGCCTACGGTACGCACATGAGCAACTTCGTCTCGCGGGGCTTCACCCGCCGCAGGCGGACCCCCGAGGAGCTTGCCGACCGCGTGCCGCCGGGGCAGTACCTGGAGCGCGGCTTCCCGGTGCTCACCGCCGGCCCGACGCCGCGGATCGACACCGACGCGTGGGGATTCCGCATTGATGGCATGGTTGCTGCCGAGCAGGAGTGGACCTGGGAGGAGTTCCACGCCCTCCCGTTCGAGAACGTCCCCTGCGACATCCACTGCGTCACGAAGTGGTCGAAGCTCGGAACCAGCTTCCGCGGCGTCTCGCTCGACACCCTGCTCGAGCCGGCCCAGCCGCATGGCGCATTTGCCATGGCCTACTCCTACGGCGGCTACACGACCAACGTGGCGCTGGACGACCTCAGGGCCGGAAAGGCCTGGGTCGTGACCGAGCACGAGGGCGAGCCCCTGCCCCGGGAGCACGGCGGGCCCGCGCGGCTGCTCGTGCCGCATCTCTACTTCTGGAAGAGCGCGAAATGGCTCGCCGGCCTTCGCTTCATGGATCACGACGAGCCTGGCTTCTGGGAGCAGAACGGCTACCACATGCGCGGCGATCCCTGGAACGAGGAGCGCTATTGGAACGACTGAGCCCTGTGGAGCAGAGGGCGCCCGGGCGGTGGCAGATCGCCACGGTCACCCGGATCAAGGACGAGACGCCGAGCGTCAAGTCGTTCCGCTTCGCGCTGCCGATGTGGATCCCGCACCTCCCCGGCCAGCACTACGACCTGCGGCTCACCGATCCCGACGGCTACCGCGCGCAGCGCTCGTATTCGATCGCCTCCTCGCCTCTGGAGGAGGGCGAGATCGAGCTGGCGATCGACCGCCTCGACGACGGCGAGGTCTCGCCCTACTTCCACGACGTCGTGGTCGAGGCCGACCAGGTCGAGTTGCGCGGGCCGTTCACCTCCTACTTCGTCTGGCGCGGCGAATCGCCCACGCTGCTGGTGGGCGGCGGCTCCGGCGTGGTGCCGCTGATGGCCATGCTCCGTCACAAGCGGCTCACGATGCCGGAGCTCGAGATGCGGCTCGTGTACTCCGTCCGCCATCCCGACGACGTGATCTACGCGGGCGAGCTGGGCGACGACGCCGTCCTGACCTACACGCGCGAGGCGCCCGAGGGGTGGACAGGCCACGCCGGCCACATCGACGCCGAGCTGCTACGTGAGCCCGCCGACGGCGCCGAGGTCGCCTTCGTGTGCGGTTCGACGGGATTCGTGGAGACGGCGAGCGACATCCTGCTGGACCTCGGCATGGAGCCAACCGCGATCCGCACCGAGCGCTTCGGGCCGACAAGCTGACTAAGCAGCGCTGCCGAGCGCGGCGCTGACCGCGACGATGATCACGCCGCCCAGCGTGACCGTCGCGAATGAGCGCAGGAAGCCGGTGCGGAAGAAGCGCGCTCTGATGATCGCCAGGACGAGCAGCTCGACCGCGACCGTGATGATCCCGACCACGATCGCCAGCTGGTAGTGGTTGATCAGGAACGGCAGCGTGTGGAAGACGCCGCCGATGAACGTGCCGCCGCCGGTGATAGCGCCGCGCTCCCAGGGGGAGCCGCGGCCGGTGAGCTCGCCGGTGTCGGAGAGCGCCTCCGAGAAGCCCATGCTCACGGCCGCGCCGACGGCGGTGGCGAGGCCCGCGAAGAAGGCGATGTGCGGATCCTGGGTGGACAGCGCGACGGCGAAGATCGGCGCCAGCGTCGAGAGTGAGCCGTCGATTAGCCCGATCAGGGCGGGCTGGACCCGCGAGAGGAGAAACGCGTGCTCCTCGTCCGTGAACCGCGGATCGGTGGCGCCACCGGCTTCCATGTCGCTACAGGCTTTCAGGTCCGCCAGACGCGGCCGACCGAGGCTTTACCAACTCTTTCCCCTCGCTTGGGCCACGCGTGGCAACCCCGTCGCAAGGATGATTCCTATGAAATTTCTCGCTCTCATCACAGCTCTTGCACTCACCATGTCGATCGGCGTCGCAACCGCTTCGGCCGCCACTCAGTACGAGGGGAAGGTCGTCGGGAAGAGCGCCGAGAACAGGACGTTCCGCCTCAAGGACTCCGAGCGCGGCACGATCCGCATCAAGGTCACTCGCAACGCGAGCTTCGAGCGCATAGCGGGCTTCAGCGGCCTGCGCGTCGGGATGACGGCCGTCGAGGCGACCGTGAAGCGCGCCGACGGGCGCTGGGTGGCCCTCCACGTGGAGCGCTCCGGCGGCGGTGGCCGCCACGGTGGGGACGGCGGCGACGACTAAGCCGTCCGCGTGATGTCTAGCGTTGGGGCCAGGTGCCCCAACGCTCGGACATCCGCAACGTCGCGATCATCGCCCACGTCGACCACGGGAAGACGACGCTGGTCGACGCCATGCTCCGCCAGTCCGGCGTGTTCTCCGAGCACGAGGCCGAGGCGCTCACCGACCTGGTCATGGACTCGATGGACCAGGAGCGCGAGCGCGGCATCACGATCCTCGCCAAGAACGCAGCGGTGCGCTACGGCCCGGTCAAGCTCAACCTCGTGGACACCCCGGGGCACGCCGACTTCGGCGGGGAGGTCGAGCGCGGCCTCACGATGGTCGACGGCGTGATGCTCCTCGTGGACGCCTCCGAGGGCCCGCTGCCGCAGACGCGCTTCGTGCTGCGCAAGGCGCTCGAGGCGAGCCTGCCGGTGGTGCTCGTCGTGAACAAGGTCGACCGGCCCGACGCGCGCATCGGCGAAGTCGTGAACGAGGTCTACGAGCTCTTCCTCGACCTCGACGCCAACGAGGAGCAGATCGAGTTCCCGATCGTCTACACGAACGCGAAGGCCGGCTGGGCCTCGGCGGCGGAGGGAGTCGAGGGCAGCGACCTGCGGCCGCTCCTCGACCTCCTAGTGGAGCGCATCCCCGCGCCGGCCCACGACGACTCGCACCCGCTTCAGGCGCGCGTGACGAACCTGGACGCCGACCCCTACGTGGGCCGCCTCGCGCTCTGCCGCGTGCACCACGGCACGATCCGCAAGGGCCAGCAGGTGGCCTGGATCAAGCGCGACGGCACTGTCGAGAGCGTCAGGTTGACCGAGCTGTACGTGAACGAGGGGCTCGCGCGCGTTCCCGCCGACGAGGCCGGCCCGGGCGAGATCATGGCCATCGCCGGCATCCCGGAGATAACGATCGGCGAGACGATCGCGGATCCCGCCGACCCGCGGCCGATGCCGGTGATCGCCATCGACCAGCCGGCCCTCGGCGTGACGATCGGGATCAACACGTCGCCGCTCGCGGGACAGTCGGGCTCGCGGCTGACGGCGCGCATGGTGCAGGACCGGCTCGAGCGTGAGCTCGTCGGCAACGTGGCCATCCGCGTGGTGGACTCGGACCGCCGCGACACCTGGGAGGTGCAGGGCCGCGGAGAGCTGCAGCTCGCCGTGCTCGTAGAGTCGATGCGCCGCGAGGGCTTCGAGCTGACCGTCGGCAAGCCGCAAGTCGTGACGCGCGAGGTGGACGGCAAGCTCCACGAGCCGATCGAGCGGCTTTCGATCGACGTGCCGGAGGACTTCCTCGGCGTCGTGACCCAGATGCTCGCACTGCGCAAGGGCCGGATGGAGAACATGGTCAACCACGGCACGGGCTGGGTCCGGCTCGACTACCTCGTGCCCACGCGCGGCCTGATCGGCTTCCGCACCGAGTTCCTCACGGAGACGCGTGGCTCGGGGATCGCTCACTCGGTGTTCGAGGGCTACGAGCCCTGGCAGGGCGAGATCCGCACCCGGCCGACGGGCTCGCTCGTAGCCGACCGGCGCGGGCCGACCGCGACGTTCGCGCTGCTGAGGCTCCAGGAGCGCGGGCAGCTCTTCGTGGGACCGGGCGAGGAGGTCTACGAGGGGATGGTGGTCGGCGAGAACGCGCGCGCCGACGACCTCGACGTGAACGCCGTGCGCGAGAAGAAGCAGACGAACATGCGCGCCTCCGGCTCCGACGAAACGGTGAAGCTCGTGCCGCACCACCAGCTCTCGCTCGACCAGGCGCTCGAGTTCATCCGTGAGGACGAGTGCGTTGAGGTCACGCCCGACGCGATCCGACTGCGCAAGCTCGTGCTCGATCCGATCGAGCGCCAGAAGACCGCGCGGGCGCGCAAGCGCGAGCCCGAGCCGGCCGCCTAGCGGCGCGCGCCTACAGCAGCCAGACGATCACCAGGATGATGATCGCCACGCCTACGCCGACGCCGGTGATCGAGAGCGGCGCGCGGTTCTCCTTCCAGAAGCCGGGGTTCGCACGCGACGCCTCGTGACGGCCCTCGGGCGGTGTTCCGGTCCAGTCGTCGTCGTCCCAGTTCGTCATGCCTCGAAGGTACCCCGCTCGCGCGGTTGCGCACGCCATCCACCGGGTAGGCAAAAAGAGCGAACCCCCCTAAGGAGGCAATTAACCGATGGCGAATCCCAACGCCAGGGACACGAAGCTGATCCAGTACCTGAACGAGGCGTATGGCAAGGAGATGGAGCTCGAGACGTCGCTCCAGGCTCATATCGCCATGACGACGAAGGCGCCCTACAAGAAGCGTCTTCAGGAGCACCTGAAGGAGACGAGGGGCCACGCCCGCGAGGTCAAGAGGCGCATCAAGGAGCTCGGCGGCAAGGCTGAGGCCGGACCCGTGAGCACCGGCCCCGACGCCGTCGTCGGCGCGGTCACGTCGGTGACGTCCGTCGCGAGCAAGGCGGTCGCGGCCGCACAGGGCCCGCTGCACGCGCTGCGTGGCACCGGCGAGGCCGAGAAGATGCTGAAGAACGCTCGGACCGAGTACCACAACGAGTTCGAGGAGATCGGCTTCTACGCCGGCATCGAGGCGCTCGCCGAGAGCGTCGGCGACAAGGACACCGCCAAGCTCGCGCGCGGCATCAAGCGCGAGGAGGAGCGGATGGCCAAGTTCCTCGAGAAGCAGATCCCGCAGCTCGCGAAGGCGGTTGCTCGTGAGGAGATCCCGGCCGCGGAGCGCAACGGCGGGTCGAGGACGCGCCGCTCGAGCTCACGTCGCTCGTCGAGCAGCTCGCGCAGCTCGTCGAACGGCAGGTCGGCAAGCTCGCGGAAGACCAGCTCGCGGGCGAAGTCGGGCTCGGCGTCGAGCCGTTCGCGCTCGTCGAGCTCGTCGCGCTCGAAGTCCGGGTCTACCCGAGCGAAGTCCGGCTCGACGCGGGCGAAGTCGAGCTCGTCGCGCTCGACGCGGGCGAAGTCCGGCTCCTCGCGTTCGAGCGCGTCGCGGGCCGGCAAGACGCTCGCGAAGTCGGGGTCCAAGCGGGCGAAGTCGGGGTCCTCGCGGTCAAGCGCGTCGCGGGCCGGTTCGACGCTCGCGAAGGCCGGCTCCAGCCGCTCGGGCTCCAGCCGGTCGAAGTCCGGCTCGTCGAGGTCCCGCTCCAAGTAGTCGTGGTGGCCCGTCCGCCGGATTCGCTTCCGGCGGGCGGGCTCGCCCATTCGTGGCATGGAAGCCTCAGCACACAGCAAGGACAAGGGCCGCCAGGAGAGCGAGAAGGAGCGGCTCGACCGCAACCTCCAGGAGCTGCTCGGCGAGCTGCGCGTGGCGCTGCCGGGCGTGCAGGTGCTGTTCGCGTTCCTGCTCGTCGTGCCGTTCAACCAGCGCTTCGCCGACATCACGAGCCTTCAGCGCACCACCTACCTCGTAACGCTGCTGCTGGCCACGGCCGCATCCGCCTGCCTCATCGCGCCCTCGGCCCACCACCGCATCGAGTTCCGCGCGCAGGACAAGAAGCGCATCATCTTCGCCGCCAACCGCCTGGCGATCATGGGTCTCGTGCTACTTGCGCTCGCCATGACTGGCGCGGTCACGTTCGTGACCGACTTCCTCTACAGGTCCACGACCGTCGTGATCGTCGCCGGGCTGGTGGCCCTGCTGTTCACCGCGCTGTGGTTCGCCTGGCCGGTGAAGCGCCTGCTCGACGACGACTAGTGGAGTGACCGGGCCAGCGCCTGCGCGCGCTCGAGGCTGAACGCTCCCTCCAGCCGCACGAGCAGAGGGTCGCGCTCGATGAGAAGCACGTTCTGCGCGATACGTAGCCGGTCCTCCATGATCTGCCCGTCGGGCGAGCGATAGAAGAAGAAGTGCGGCGCGCCCTCCAGCCAGATCGCGCGGTCGTCGCCGATCAGCAGATGCCTGATGCGGGTCCCCTGGCCCCCGATCTTCCCCACGTACTCGGGCGCGAGGTCGCCGCGGAACTCGTCCACGAGCAGCCCGAGCCCGGTGCTGCGCGCCTCTGGTTGCCCGGGCCGTGGCCGGTAGGTGAGCGAGAGCCGCCCTCCCTGCACGCCCTGGTCGACGAACACTCCGTCGGGCTCCCCGGCAGCCTCCGGCAGCAGCGGCTCGAACGCCAGGGAGTCGCGCGCGGCCTCGAGCGTGGTGGGCTCGCCCAGGCTGGGCCCTCGCGGCGGCGGCGTGCGCGGCAGCTGCTCGCGCCGCTCGACCGTCGCGCCCTGGAGGCCGAAGAACTCGAGCACCGCGTCGCGCGCTGACGGAACGGCGGCGACCACGGCGCCGGCCAGCAGGAGGAGGGCGGCGAGCGCGATCGCGAGCGACCTCCGGAACACGACCGGACGCCGCCGGCCCGGGACGGGCGCGGCGAGACGTTCCCGCAGGTTCGCCGCAAGGTCGGGTGCGGCGGGCCAGTCGAGCTCATGGCCGAGCTGGGTGAGCCGGCGTTCGAGCTCGGTCATGCCTCCACCTCCCCGAGCTCCGCCCGCAGGCGCTCGAGCGCCCGGGCCACGCGTGACTTCACGGTTCCCCTTCGGCACCCGAGGGCAGCCGCCGTCTCCTCCTCGGACAGCTCGAGCAGGTAACGGCAGGCGATCGCCTCTCGCGATGGCCCGGGCAGCCGGTCGATTGCCGCGAGGAGGCGCCCGCGCCGCTCGGAGTCGAGGAGCGCCGCCTCGGGCGACGGGACCGCGTCGTCCGGGCGGCGCTCCTCGGCCACGCGCTGCGCGAGCCCAGCCCGGCGGCCGGCTGACCGAGCCCTGTTGCGAGCCTCGTTCGCGACTATCGCGAGCAGCCACGGCCTGAACGGCGCGCCCTCGCGGAAGCGCGACAGGGCCGTGTGAGCCTTCACGAAGGCGTCTTGCGCGGCCTCCTCAGCATCGGCGGCTGAGCGCGTGATCACCCACGCGGTCCGGAACGCGATCGTCTGGTGCAGTCTCACAATGTCCTCGTACGCGTCGAGCTCGCCGCGCTTCGCGCGAGCGACGAGCGTCCCCTCCTGTGGTGGCCGGTCCTCCACCGTGCCCGTACTACAACGTCAGCGCCGGACCGGTTCCAGCTGAGATGGAGCGGTCCGTAGCATCCACGCCTGGATGAGGGTTGGAGAGCTGGTCAGCGAGCGCGTCGAGGGAGACGTCGTGCGGTCGGTGGGCCTTGCGTGGCTCGGCGGTGAGACGCGCCTGTGGGTGCGCGCTCCGGAGCGCTACGCGGCCCGGGACGACGATCTGAGCCCCTTCGTCCCCGTGGCCCTGGTGCTCGCGATGAGACGCAGCGAGCCGCTTGCCCTCCACGGCCCGGTCTCGGCGCGCCTGATCTCGCAGCTGCCGCTCGCCCAGCAGCTCCTCAGCGCCTGGGACCCGTCGCTCACCCGGGTCCCCGTCCGGGCCGAGCGCGAGACCGAGCCGGGCGAGCGTCGCCCCGGGAACGCCTGCGGGTTCTCCCGTGGCGTGGACTCCACCTACAGCGCCATCGCCGAGCGGCCGCCCGGCGAAGAGCTGACGCAACTCGTGTACTGCGTGCACTGGAACCCAGGCTGGACCGCCGAGGGAGAGGACGCGGCCAGGGCCGCCGCTGAGCGTGCCGCCTCGGCCGCCGGACTCGAGCTCGTGGTGGTGGCGACGAACGTCCGGGAGCCGCTGTGGGGACTCGTCGACTGGAACGACGCGCACGGCGCGGCGCTCGCGATGCTCGGGCTCTCGCTGCAGGGGGCGGCCGGCCGGTTCACGATCGCGTCGAACGTCGACCACGGGAACTTCCTGCCCAGAGGGTCGCACCCCCAGCTCGACCCGCTCTGGTCCACGGAGCGCGTCGAGGTCGTCCACGACTACGCCGAGCTCGACCGAAGCGGCAAGCTGGCGGCCATCGTCCGGGAGCGGCCGGAGCTGCTCGAGCACCTGCACGTGTGCTTCACGCCGGACAGCGCCGAGAACTGCGGCAGCTGTCCCAAGTGCCTCTTGACCATGGCCTGCCTCCAGGCGGCGGGTGGGAGCCACCTCCCGCACGTGTTCCCGCGACAGCTCGATCTCGACGCGATTCGCAAGCTCTCCTTCCCACCGCTCATGGTGCGGTTCGGCTTCAACGCGGCGCATGCCGCCCTGCCGCCAACGCCCGAGCACGACGCTCTCCGTGACGCGCTCGCCGAGATGCTCCGGCGGTCGAGCCGCGCCGATTGGGACGAGGGTGACCAGAGCATCTACGCGCACGGGGAGCGGCTCCTGCGCTCGATCTGGGCCGGGCGCCCGTACACCGCGCACGCGGGGGGCCCGACCCAACCGCCGGCCGGGTTCGGCACCCCGGATCCCTCGTGGCCGCCGCCGGCGGATGCGGGCGACAACCTCGTCGGCCTGCTCGCGACCGTCGACGAACGGGAGCGCCGGCACGCGTACGGCGCCGGCGTCGTGCCGGCGGGCCGATACCTCGGGGAGCTTGGAGCGCTCTTGTCCGAGCCTCCCGAGGGGGACGGCGTGGCGTTGAGGCTCGCCGACGGGCGGCCGGTGGTCGACTCGCTGACCGGCAGCGGGCCGGTGGCCGCGGTGCGGTGGGCCCTGGCCCCCTTCGGCTGGCCGGACCTGGCCGGCCCTGTTCCGCGTGCACGATCGGTGGCGCGACGGTCGCGCGACGCGCTGCGCACGTTGCGCGGGCCGAACCGGAACGGGAACGGGAAGGCCGCGCAACCGTTGGACCGGCCGGCCGGCTGGCTGCATGCGTCGCCCGGCCCGGGCCGCATCCCGCTGTTCGCCGCGCGGCATCCGGTCGTAGACGACGTGCTCCTCACGACAGAGGCGGACGAGCCGGCGGCGCTGGGATACGGGGAGCGGCGCCTGCTCGGCTACCTCGAGTCGAGCGCTCCGGCCAGCGGCCGCATCGGCGTCCACCGGCCTCCGCTGCCGTGGACGCACCGCTGGGGCCGGCTAACCCCCTGACACGAGCCCGGCGAGCCGTCCGTACGCGGCTCGACCCGCCTCGACCTGGCGTGCCGCCGCCGCCAGCAGCTCTTCGCGCGGCTCGGGCCAGCTCAGGTAGAAGCGCTCCGCAAGCTCGGCGACCCGCTCGAGCGCGCGCGGCTCGCCGAGCCTCACGAGCTCGCACCAGTCGCCGAACATCCCGCGCAGGCCGCGGAACTTGTCGTCGTAGTAGGGCGACGCGGAGACGCCTATCGCCGGCACGCCCTGGGCGAGCCCGAAGACCGCCGCGTGGTAGCTGCCGGTGACCACCACGCGCGTGCCGCGGATGAGCTCGATCGCCTCCTCGGGCGTGCTCGGCGGCTCCGCCTGCGCGGCGAGGGCGGCGACCGCCGCCGAGTCGTGCTCGTGCGGGTGGACCGAGACGACCACGGGCACGATCGGGGCGCGCACGTCCTCGCCGACCGCCCCGACGGCGGCCACCAGCGTCTCGGCGTCGGCGAGCGTGACGCCGGCGTAGGGCGCCACGCGCACGCTCAGCGCGATCCCCGCCGGAGCGCGGGCGCCGTTCTCGAATGCGCCGACGAGCGCCAGCGTGTCGTCGCCCGTCAGCACGACGCGCTCCTCGCTCACGCCGAGCTCAGCCAGGCGGGCGGGGCCCGCCGTGCCCTCGCGGAGCGCGAACAGGTCGACCTCCGGCAGCACCTCGGCCGCACGCCGCAGGGCGACCGCGTCCGTGAGCGGCCCAACGCCCTGCCCCATCAGCGCGGTGCGCCGGCCCATCTCATGCGCGAGCGCAAGCTCCTCCAGCATTGCCACCGACTCCTCGGGGAACGCGTCCGTGAGGCCTCCTCGACCGCTCATCAGGAACAGGTCGGCGGCCTCGAGTGCCTCCAGATACGCGCGCACGTCGGGGTCGCGGCGCAGCGAGCGCCGCCGGACGCGCCCGGGCGGGCCGCCGTTCCCGAGCACGGCGTAGCGGCCCCGAGCCGGGACGGGCGTGGCCACCGGGGAGTAACGGCGCAGGCGCTCCGGCGCCTCGGTGACCACGTCGACTCGCGCGTCCGGCCACGTCTCGCGCAGCCGCGTCACGCACACCTGGAGCATCGCGACGTCGCCGAGGTTCAGCAGGTGATGGCTGCTGGGGTCTATCAACACGCGCAAGCTCATCGCGGTCCGTGATCCGCTCGCTCGGTCAGGCGCCGGCCGAGGGTCCGCCAGATTCCGGGGAGACGGGGGTGGCGCACGGCCACGGCTGCAAGCGACATGCGGACACGCCGCTCCACGGAGCGGACGTCGTAGCTCAGGCCGCGCTCGGGCTCCGGCCAGCGGTAGCGCGCCAGCCGCCTGTCCACATACGCGAACCGCCACCCCGCGGCGGCCAGGCGCATGTACATGTGCCAGTCGTCTGCCATGCGGCGACCCCCATACCCGCCGACCTCGCGAACCGCAAGCGCGCGCATCGTGGCGGTGGGGCACGGGATCGGGTTCGCCTCGGCCAGCTCGGGGAAGCGGTCGCGCGGGTGCACCGAGGCGTCGCCGATGTAGTCCTTGTGCCCGGTGGGATGCCCGAGGATCGTCGCGTTCGTGTACACGAGCCCGATGCCCGGGTCGCCGAACTCGGGCAGGACCGCCTCCAGGTAGCCGGGCTCCCAGAGGTCGTCTGCGTCGAGCTGGGACACGAGCGGCGCGCGCGCGACCGCGAGCGCCGCGTTGCGGGCCGCGCCGATGCCGCCGTTGCGCGCCCGGCGCACGATCCGCAGTCGCGGGTCGCTCACGTCCGCCAGCACCTCGGCGGCCGGGACCCGCGACGCGTCGTCGGCCACGATCAGCTCGAGCTCCTCCACCGTCTGGGCGAGCACCGATTCCACCGACTCCCGGATCGTCGCCTCGGCGTTGTAGGCCGGCATCAGGACACTCGTGCGCGGATTCATGGCGTCCCGTACAGCTCCAGCGCGGCCGGCACGCGTCGCTCGATCCAGAGCCGCAGCGGGTCACGGCTCCGGCGCTCGTGGAGCAGGGCCGGGTCGAACACCGCCTCGCGCGCCTCGCGCACGGACTCGGGGTCGCGTAGCGCCGGGAGCGCGTCGCCCACCAGCTCCGCCAGGCGCGCGGTGACCGCGCCCGGGTCGGCCGTGAAGGCGTCGACTCCGAGCAGCATGCTCCGGTGGGGATTGCGCGCGGCGAAGTCGAGCGCCCGCCGGTTGTAGAGGAGCCAGGCCCGGACGGCGTGGTCGGGGTGGATCACGAAGTGGCGGTTGCCGGCGCGCAGGAGCGAGTCGAGCACCTCGACCGGCGAGCGGTGCACGAGGACGAACACGGCATCCGGCAGGAGCTCCGCCCAGAAGTCGAGCAGGAGCGTGGTGCGCGGGTCCTTCCAGCCCCAGGCACCGGTCTGGTCCCGCGCGCCGACGATCGCGAGAGCCTCCTCCCTCCAGCGCGGCAACACGCTCTCGTCGAAGCCCTCGCTCACCGTCCAGCCCCAGTCGGGCCAGCCGCTCTCGCCCGCCGGGACCAGCTTGCGCAGGAGCCGCCCGTGGAACTCAAGGAGCGTCGTGTCCTCGAAGTACCCGCGCGGGTTCAGGCGGTCGGCCTCGAGCAGCCGCTCGCCCAGGTCCAGGCCCAGGGAGCTCAGGAACGAGGCGACGAGCGACGTGCCGGACCGGTGCATGCCGGCGATGACGACAGGAGGAGCGCTCACCGGCCGAGCCGCTGCCTCAGCGCGCGCAGCGGGCCGCCCAGCCGGCCGGGCGCCGGCGCCGGCATCGAGCCGAGCCATGCTCTGGTGTGCTCGAGCTCGGCGTCGAGCTGCGCGAGCAGCTGCCACTGCTGGTCCAGCAGGTCGAGCCAGCGCTGCGTCTGGTCCGCCGCCGAGCTGAACGCGACGGCCACCAGCCGGGCGTCCGGCTCGCTGCCCTGGACCGCGTAGCGGACGCTCGCGAACCTGTCCTCCAGCGCGCGATGCGCGGCCGAGCCGCGCTCGCCGCCGGGCATTCCCAGGATCGCCACTCCGTCGGGCGCGAGCAATGCCGCCACGCGCTCGAGCGTGGCCGTCAGGTCTTCGGCGCCCGCGAACGTGTCGGCCGCACGAACGACGTCGAAGCGCGCGGCGCCGTCGGGCCAGCCCTCGCCGTCCAGGTCGATCGTCGTCGTCACAGGCGCACCCCCGTACCGGCGTTCTCGAGCCGAAGGTCCTGCGCCAGCCGCTCGACGACCCGTGACGAGCGAAACCACTCCGCCTTGCGCTGCCCGCGCGCGCGGATGGCGCCGTAGGCCCCCGGTGCGCACGCAGCGTTCTCGGCCATCACGAACAGGTCGGTGAGGTCGCGCGCCTCCAGGTAGTCGATGCCGGGCTCCAGCCCGAACGACGGCTCGAGCGTCTCGCTCACGAGCAGCTGTCCCGCGGCGAGCGCGCGCGCGGCGCGCGGCTCGAACGTCGCGCGGTCGCTGTCGTGGAGGTTCACCGCCACGGTCGCTCCGCCAGGGGAATCCAGGAACTCGATCGAGTGCGCGAAGCGCTCGAGGTAGGAGCGGCGGCGCGCGCAGTCGGGCGTGAGCCACGCGGCGCGGCCGGCAAGGGCCTCGCCCGCCTCGGGGGCGAACAGAGCGTCGGCCACGGGCAGCGGCATCGTGCGCCATGCCCCCCGGAGACCCGGCACCGGCGCGACGATCCGGTCCTCCGGGCGCAGCCCCGGCGGCGCCCCATCGCCGTCGAGCAGGAAGACGATTGCCGGAGCGGGGAGGTCCGGCGGCACGGTCCCGCCGAGCACCAGCACCAGCTCCGGTGCCTCGGCGCCCTCGACCGGAACGACCTCCACGCCGGGTCCGGACGGCGCGCAGGCGCTCACGTGCTCCGGCGCCCCGGCTATTGCCACCCGCGTGCGCGACACGCCGCGATGCTAGTGGGCACCGCCCGGTGACCCGTATGCTGAGCGCCAGATGAGGGTCTGCTTCCTGCTCGGACGGCTCGGACCGTCGGGCGGAGTGCGCTCGGTGCTGGCCCACGCGAACGGGCTCGCCGCCGCGCACGACATGGACGTGACGCTGGTCGTGACCGAGGGCCCGGCCGAGGCCGGCTCGGCCGGCGACCTCGAGGTGATCGCGCTCGACGAGGCGCGCGCGCGCGAGTTCGACGTGGCCGTGGCCACCTGGTGGCGCACCGTCTACTCGCTCTTCGAGATCCCGGCGAGCCGGCGCGCCTACTTCATCCAGAACTTCGAGGAGCGGCTCTATCGCCCAGGCGACGTCGAGCGGGTCGGCGCCGCGGTCACGCGCGACCTGCCGCTCGCGTTCGTGACGGAGGCGCGCTGG
Organism: uncultured Thermoleophilaceae bacterium; assembly: GCA_963786845.1. Lineage (GTDB taxonomy): Bacteria > Actinomycetota > Thermoleophilia > Solirubrobacterales > Thermoleophilaceae > JACVRW01. The sequence continues at coordinate 31,413 of CAWBAP010000002.1, read as the reverse complement.
ATCGCGGAGGAGCTGGCGGAGCTGCGGCCGGACGCACACTGCTCCCACGTGCCGAACGGGATCGACAAGGACCTGTTCGACCCGCCCGACGCCCCGCCCGGCCGCGACGACGGGCCGCTTCGCGTGCTCGTGGAGGGCAGCCCGCAGCTCTGGTTCAAGGGTGTCGCCGAGGCGGTCGAGGTACTGCGCTCCGCCCGGGAGCCGCACCACGCCACGCTCGTGACGCCGGAGCCGCCGACCCCGGAGATCCACGCCGCCTTCGACGACGTCGTCGGGCCGCTGGCGCACGAGGAGATGCCCGCCCGCCTATCGGCCGCGGACGTGCTTCTGAAGCTCTCACGCGTGGAGGGCGTCTTCACCCCGCCGATCGAGGCATTCCACCTCGGCGCGACCGCCGTCGTGTGGCCCGTGACCGGCCACGACGAGTACGTCGAGCACGGCGTGAACGGGATCGTGGCGGGCTGGGACGACGTCGCGGGCACGGCCCGCTGGCTCGACCTGCTGGCCACCGACGCCGAGCTGCTCGGGCGGCTGCGCCGGGGCGCGCTCGACACCGCGCGGAGCTGGCCGTCGTGGGAGCAGGCGACCGCCCGGATGGCGACAGCGCTCTCGGAGATCGCCGCGGCGCCCGAACCGGCCGGCGGCGCCGGCGTTTCCGAGCTCCTCGGCGACGTGCACACGGGCATGGAGGAGCTCCGCGTGGAGCAGCTTCGCCGTCGCCGCGAGCTGGAGCGACAGGACGCGGAGCTCTCCGCGGAGCGCAGCGGGCGCGCCGTGGCGCAGCAGCGCGCCGCACGGGCTGAGCAGGGGCTGGCGTCCACCCTCGGTGCGCGCGCCCGCCGGTTGCTAGCGTCCAGGCGTCGTTGACCGCGACCGCCCCGCACCAGGAGGAGCGGCACGCGAGCGGGCCGTCGGCGCGTCCCGCCGTGGCCGTCGCGCACGCCGCAAAGACCTTCCGACTCCCTCACCAGCGGTACTCGACGCTGAAGGAACGGGCGCTCCACCCGTTTGCCTCGCGCACCTTCGACGAGCTGCACGCGCTCGAGGACGTGAGCTTCGAGGTGGCGCAGGGCGAGTTCTTCGGGATCGTCGGGCGTAACGGGAGCGGCAAGAGCACGCTGCTCAAGTGCCTCGCGGGCATCTACGCGATCGACGCGGGCTCGGTCGGTGGTGGAGGGCCGCCTGTCGCCGTTCATCGAGCTCGGCGTGGGCTTCAACCCCGAGCTGACCGCTCGCGACAACGTCCTGATCAACGCGATCATGCTCGGCCTCTCGCGCCGCGAGGCGCGCGCACGCTTCGACGAGATCATCGCGTTCGCCGAGCTCGAGGAGTTCGTGGACCTGAAGCTGAAGAACTACTCGTCCGGGATGAGCGTCCGGCTCGGCTTCGCGGTCGCGGTCCAGGTGGACGCCGAGGTGCTGCTCGTGGACGAGGTGCTCGCGGTTGGCGACGCGTCGTTCCAGCAGAAGTGCTTCGACCAGTTCGACCGCATGAAGGCCGAGGGCCGCACGATCCTGTACGTGACGCACGACATGGCGAGCGTCGAGCGCTTCTGCGACCGGGGCCTGGTGCTGGAGCGCGGCAAGGTCGTGGACCTCGGCCCACCGGAGCAGATCACCCGCACCTACAGCGAGCTCAACTTCGGCCAGGCGGGCGACGCCGACTCGTCCGGCTCCGGCGGTCCTGTGCAGGTGCTCGGCGCATGGTGCGAGAACGCGGACGGCGAGCGGATCGTGACGTCGCGCCACGGCGAGCGGCTCAGCGCGTGCTTCGAGGTCGAGTTCTCGCAGGCGGTGGACAACCCTGTGTTCACGCTCGTGTTCAGGAACGAGGTGCGTCACACGATCCTCGTATGCAGCACGGACTCGCGCGTCAGGACCGGCAGCTTCGAGGCCGGCCGCCGAGCGACGGTGCGGTTCGGCTTCGAGAACAGCCTCGCGGCCGAGCCGCTACACGCTCACGCCGTCGGTCGGGGCGCCGAACCGCGGGCACGACCGCTACGCGCGCGCCGAGGACATCGCCGCGCTGATCGTGCAGGGCCACGGCAGCGGCGGCGTGGTCGAGCTTCCCTACGACGGTCGAGGTGGACGGGCCGTGAGCGGGGTGGCCGCCGGGAGGCGGTAGAGGTCCCGCGGCGCTCGGCGACGACCTGCGGCGCTTCGCCAGCCTCACGCTCACGCTCGCCGCGACGGACTTCAAGCTGCGCTTCTTCGGCTCGGTGCTCGGCTACCTGTGGACGCTCGTCCGCCCGCTGATGCTCTTCGGCGTGATCTACGTGGTCTTCACGCAGATCGTGAAGCTCGGCGAGGGCGTGGAGAACTACCCCGTCTACCTGCTGACGTCGATCGTCCTGTTCACGTTCTTCTCGGAGACGACCAGCCGCGGCGTGAAGGCGCTGGTAGAGCGCGAGAACCTGCTCCGGAAGATCCGCTTTCCGCGCCTCGTGATCCCGCTGTCGGTGGCGCTCGCCGCCCTCTTCAACCTGCTGGCGAACTTCGTCGCGGTCTTCGTCTTCGTGTTCGCGGCGGGGATCACGCCGCAGCTCTCCTGGCTCGAGATCCCGCTTCTGATCGGGATGCTGGTGGTGCTCGCCACGGGCATCACGATGCTCACCTCCGCGCTCTACGTGCGCTACCGCGACGTCGAGCCGATCTGGGAGGTGGCGCTCCAGATCCTCTTCTACGCCTCGCCGATCCTGTACGTGATCACGCTCGTGCCGGAGGAGTACCGGAACGAGATGGCGGCCCTCAACCCGATCGCCACCGTGCTCACGCAGATGCGCCACGCGCTGATCGACCGGGACGCGCCGAGCGCCGTCGACGTGCTCGGCGGCTGGCCCCAGCTCGCGATCCCGCTGGCTATCGTGGCTGGCGTGTTCGCGCTCGGGGCCTGGGTGTTCGCCCGCGAGACCCCGAGGATCGCCGAGAACCTCTGACGATGGCAACGGAGCCCACGACCGAAGGAACCGACGCCGACACGCTTCGAGCGCGCGTCGACACGCTCGAGCGAGAGCACCACGAGCGCATCGCGCGCGCCAACGAGGCGCTTGCCGCGGCGCAGGACCGCAGCTACTGGCTCGAGCGCTGGGGCATCGACCTGAACGCGCTCATGCGCCGCCGCGGCGCCGCCGAGTTCCGCGCCGGCCTGCGAGCGCTGCGCGCGTTGTATCCGCATGCGGCACACGGTGAAGGGTCAGATCCGCTCGCTGCCGGTGCGCGCGAGCATCGCCCGGCAGACGGTCGATCAGGAGCGGGCGAGCGGGGCCCCGCACGGCGAGCGCGAGTCGCGCACGCTCTCCCCCGACCCGCTGCCTTCCGCGCCCGTGACGGACCTGCTCTACGAGCGCCTCTCCGGCGAGGACGTCGCCGCCGTCGAGGCGGCGCTCACGCCCGGCGAGCAGGCGCTGTGGCAGACGGCGACACCCCAGGACCGTTGTCGCCTGACGCTCGCCTTCGCCGCCCACCACGGGCTCGACGGCGCGCTCGAACGGACGGGGCTGTCGGCCGCCATGCCCGATCCGGGCGTGCATGCGATGGCCTCCGGCGCCGCGGCCGCGGGCGGATCCACCTACTACGCGGACCTGGTCGACGACTCGTTCGCCGCCACCGGGCTTCGTTTGGGCGGAGATGCGCCGCATCATCAGGCCGAGCGGGCGCTCGACTTCGGGTGCTCGTCGGGGCGCGTGGTGCGCGTCCTCGCCGCCGCGTACCCCAACGTCGAGTGGCACGGCTGCGACCCGATCCCCGACGCGATCGAGTGGGCGAGCGCGAACCTCCCGGGCATCGAGTTCAGGCTGAGCCCCGAGCGGCCGCCGCTGCCCTACGACGACGAGAGCTTCGACGCGGTTTTCGCGATCTCGATCTGGAGCCACTTCGCCGAGCAGGCCGCGCTCGACTGGTTCGCGGAGATGCGCCGGATCATCAGGCCGGGCGGGCGGCTGCTCGCGACCACGCACGGCGAGCAGACGGTCGTGCACACGGCGCGCGAGGGGCTTCGCTCGCCCGAGCAGCTGGCCGAGCGTGCGCGAGTCGCTCGAGCGGCACGGGTACTGGTACGCCGCCGAGTTCGGCGAGGCCGGCGACCACGGCGTGGCGAACCCGGACTGGGGCACGGCCTTCCTCTCGGCTGAGTGGCTGGTGGCGAAGCTCACCCCGGAGTGGCGCGTCGGGCTCTTCCGTCCTGGGCGGGTCGAGCTGAACCAGGACCTGTACGTGCTCGAGCGCGTCTAGAGCCGATGCGCTCGGTCTCGGTCGTCATCCCCGTGAAGAACGGCGGCCCGCTGCTCGCGCGAGGTGCTCGACGCCGTCCGCGCCCAGGGCGACGTCGAGCTGATCGTGATCGGACTCGGGCTCCACCGACGGCTCGGCCGGCCTCGCCCGCGCGGCCGGCGCGGACCTGATCGAGATCGCGCCGGAGGAGTTCGGGCACGGCCGCACCCGCAACCTCGCCGCGGAGCGCTCGGGCGGCGAGCTGATCTGCTTCCTCACCCAGGACGCCGTGCCTGAGCCCGGCTGGCTCGACGCGTACCGCGAGGCCTTCGAGCTCGATCCGCGCGTGGGCGCCGCGTTCGGCCCGCACCTGCCGTTCCCGGACACGAGCCCGATGATCGCCCGCGAGCTGACCGAGTTCTTCGCGGGCTTCTCGCCGAACGGCGCGCCGGCGCTCCACCGGGGCGGCGACCTCACGTTCCTCTCGAACGTGAACGCCTGCTACCTGCGCGAATGCTGGGCGGAGCTGCGCTTCCCGGACATCGAGTACAGCGAGGACCAGGCGTTCGGACGCGCGATGCTCGAGGCCGGCTGGGTGAAGGTCGTACCACCCCGGCGCGGCGGTCCGCCACGCCCACGACTACGGCGTCGTCGAGTTCATGAAGCGCTACTTCGACGAGTACCGCGGCCTGCGCGAGGCGAGCGGCCACGTGGAGCCGCTGCGGCCGCGACGCGGCCGCTCGCGAGGTGGCACGGCGACGTGCGCTGGATGCGCGAGCGCGGCATGTCGCCGGCCGAGCGCGGCGCGCTGGACCGCGCGCTCGATCGCCCATCAGGGCGGCCGCCGGGTGGCCTCGGCGCTCGGCTCGCGTGCGCGAGTCGCTGCCGGCGGGCGTGCAGCGGAGGCTGTCGCTCGAGAGGCGCGGCGCGCGAGGGCGGAGCCGTCCGACCAGCTCCCGCGCGGCCGCGCTGTGGCGGCCTCAGCCGAGCGGCTTCGAGGACGTCGCGCGGCTCAGCCGCGACGGCCCGGCGCCGCTCGACGCGCCCGTCCCGGGAATGTCCGAGCGCCCGATGCACGTGGCGGTGGTGATCCCGCACTTCGCGGCGCGGCAGCGGCGGCCACAACACGATCTTCACGCTGATGGCGCGGCTCGAGGAGCTCGGCCACACCGTGCTCCATCTGGCTCTACGACCCCCACGGCCACATGTACGGCTCGGGCGCGGTCATCCGCAGGCGGATCGTGGACGAGTTCACGCCGCTCCGCGCGCCCGTGCATCGCGGCTTCGACGACTGGGACGGAGCGGACGTCGTGCTCGCCACGGGCTGGGACACCGCGTACGCCGCCGCGCTGCTTCCGGGCTGCCGCGCCCGCGCCTACCTGATCCAGGACCACGAGCCGGAGTTCTTCGCCACCTCGGCCGAGTCGATGTGGGCGGCGCGGACCTACGAGCTCGGCTTCTACGGGATCGCCGCCAGCCGCTGGCTGCGCGACCTGCTGGCCGCGCGCTACGGCCAGCGCGGCTCGCTGGTTCCGGCTCGGCGTGGACCAGGGGCATCTACCGGCCGCGGCCGGTCGAGCGCCGCCGCGACACGGTCATCTTCTACGCCCGCGCAGTTCACCCCGCGCCGCGCGGTGCCGCTGGGCGCGCTGGCGCTCGAGGAGCTCCACCGCCGCCGCCCGGACACGCGCTTCGTCCTGTTCGGCCAGGGCGAGGAGGCGCGCATGCCGTTCCCGTACGAGCTGCTCGGCGTCGTGAGCCCGCGAGACGCTCGCCTGGCACTACTCCGAGGCCACCGTCGGCCTCTGCCTGTCGCTCACGAACTACTCGCTGATCCCGCAGGAGATGATGGCCTGCGGCCTGCCCTGCGTGGACCTGGCGGGCGGCAGCACCGAGGCGGAGCTCGGGACGCGACGGCGGCGTGGCGCTGGCCGAGGCCGACCCGCTGTCGATCGCGGACGCGCTCGAGAGGCTGCTCGACGATCGAGCGAGCCTGGCAGCGCCGCTCCGACGCCGGGCTGGCGCTCGTGGAGGACGCGTCCTGGGACGTGGCGGCCCGCCAGGTCGAGGCCGGCCTGCGCGAGGCCCTCCGCGAGCGCGAGCCGGCCACCGAGAGCGCCCCCGCCTAGGCGATTCGGGCGATACTGGCCGGGCGATGGCGCACCGGCCCGGAGAGATCGTGCGCAAGCCGCTCCGGGTGCGTGAGCGGTCGCACCGGACGCTGGACCAGCGGCTGGCGCTCCGCTTTCCGTGGCTGGCCTCCACGTCGTTCCGGGTGATCGACCGGCTGCCGCCCAGCTCGCGCATCCGCCAGGCGGCGCTGTGGCGGGCGGCCCGGCTCGCCATCGAGGCGTACAACCGGCGCGACCTGGACGCGGTGACGGTGGGCTTCGCCCCCGAGCTCGAGTACCACCCGTACCGCGAGTTCGTCGAGGCTGCCCTCGCTGAGCCGTGCTACCACGGACCGGCGGGCTACAAGAGGTACATCGACGCGACGATCGACGTGTGGGGCACCGACGTGCGCCTCCTGCCCACCGAGCTGATCGACATGGGCGACCGCTTCGTGATCCTCGCGGACATGCCGATGCGCGCGCAGGCGAGCGGGATCGCGCTGGCGGAGACCTACGCGAGCGTGTCGACGCTGAGGGACGGGAAGCTGATCCGCGTGGACGACTTCCTGAGCCACGCCGAGGCCCTCAGGGCCGCCGGGCTCGAGGAATAAGGGCCCGGCCTAGGCGTAGAAGCGCGCGATCACGAGCAGCTGGGCGAAGACCGTGTGGCCGATCGCCAGTACCACGAGCGCCGCCCCCACGTGCCTCCCGAAGCGCCTGCCGGCGCCGAGCGCCGCCAGCGCGATTCCCGCCCCGTAGAGCGGCAGCAGCGGGAACAGGTAGCGCGCCTGCTCGAAGGCCTGGCCCGAGTCGTGCCGGTAGCGGATCCCCGAGAAGCCGATCGCCGCGAGCAGGCCCGCCGCGAGCGCGGCGTAGGTGAGGAGCTCCGGCCAGCGCGCCACGAGCAGGCCGCGTCGCTGCACGACGGCGACGATCGCCAGCAACACGATCGGGACCACCACTCCCAGCGCGACGTCGTAGGCCCACTGCGGGAAGGCCGTGTCGAGCCAGCCGAACAGGCCCACCCCGCCCTTGAACCAGGTGGTGTAGGGCGGGAAGTAGCCGAACTGGTCGTTCATGAACGGCAGCCGCGGGAGGTAGAGCTGCCAGGTGTAGCCGAGCTGGTTGCCGAGGCCGAGCGCGTCCTGCCCAGGCCCCCCGCCGACGTTCGTCGTGGCGGTCGTCTCCCCGCCTCCCCATGCGGAGCGGTCCCAGACCAGGAGGTTCAACAGGATGTACGCGAGGGCCGCGGCGGCCAGGACTCCCACGGCGGCCCCGGCCGGGATCAGCGCGCGGATCCGCTCGCGCGAGCGCCACACGAGGAAGGCCAGCCCGAGGAGCGCGCCGGGGACGAGCGCGATGAAGTTGAGCTTGGCGAGGGCGCCTACGGCGAGCGCCGCGCCTATCCCGAGGCCGCGCCTGAGCGTCAGTCCGCCGCGGAACGCCCGGGCGAGCGCGAAGAAGAGCGCCGCGCAGGCCGTGGCGAGCAGGGCGTCCGGGGTGAGGCCGCCGGATATGAAGCCGAAGACGGGCTGGAACGCCACCGCGAGCGCCCCCACCGCCCACGCCCAGGGCTCGGCGAACAGCTCGCGCAGGAACAGGTACACGAACAGGGTCGTGAGCGCCGCGAGCAGCGCGGAGACGAGGCGCATGAGCGCCATCCGGTCGAGCAGGCCGCCGCCCGCCGCGGGGCCCGCGTAGTAGGCGGGCACCGTGAGCGCGTAGTACAGCGGCGGCTGGTTCGAGTTCGACTGAGGCCCGCCGGCATTGCCGCGCGCGAGCGGCTGGCTCTCGACCCCGTCCACCGACCGGTCCTGGAGCTCGTACCAGATCGATCCGTTGCCCGCGCGACCCACGGTGGTGTTGAACAGGAGGGCATCGATCAGCCTGCCCTGCTCGTCCGAGAAGACGCCGCGCTCGGCGTCGTTGGGGATCGTCCCGTTCTCGGCGAGGTCCTGCGTGTACGCGACGTGGGCGGTCTCATCCGGCACCTGGAAGGGGGGCGTGATCGTGCTCCACGCCGCGGTGACCAGGAACGCGGCGAGCGCGCACCAGTACGCCGCGCTCGGCACCCGGAGCACCACGCACAGGGCGACCACGGCCGCCGCGACCACGAGCAGGACGGCTACGAGGATCCACAGCGACCCGAACAGCGCGGCCTTGCCGAGCCCGAAGCGGTGCGCCACCGTCGGGATCAGCGCGTACCACGACTCGTCCCCGTCACGGAGCCACTCGAGCCGGATGCTCGGCGCCTGGCCGTAGAGCACCATCCTCAGCCCGCCGCTCATCGCGAGGCAGACCTCGGCGCCGGGCGTGGTCTCCTCCACCCGCCGCAGCGGGATCACGACGTGGCCCTCGCGCCCTCCGGCCGGCCGCCGGCCCTCGGTGAGCACCCGCCCGTCGTCGCTGCGCGCGGTCACGCTGAGCGCCGGCACAGGGCGGCCGTACGTGCCCACGAGGACCCGCAGCCGCGCCGCGTCCTTCGGCACCGTCTCGCCCGGCTGGCAGAGCCTGTCGTCGCCGCGCAGTTCGGTGACCTGGCCGGCCTCGACGATCGAGTTGGTCCCGGCCTGCCTCGGCGCAGACTGCGCAAGGACCACGGCCACGCCGACGATCAGCGCGACCACGCCGATCGCGACGACGGCGCGGACGGACATGCCTACTTACGGCGGCGCAGGCCGATGATGCTGATGAGGAACGACGAGAAGAAGATCTGGATGCCCACGATCATGAGCGTCGCGCCGAGCACGGCCAGCCGCTCCTCCGAGAGGGCGCCGAAGCCGCGCTCGATCCAGATCCCGAGGATCACCGCGGCGACGACGATCCCGGCGAGGACCACGGCGCCGCCGAGCAGCAGGCCGTGCTCGAGCCGGAAGCGGGCGCGCATCCGGTCGAACCAGGGGTCCTTCTCGCCCATGAAGTACGTGCCGTAGGCATGCGCGCACAACCCGAGCGCGAGCACCTGCGTCCCGACGATCATGAGCAGCGCGCCGGCGACCATCGCGTGAAGGTCCCATGCGCGCCCGAGCACGTCGATCTCGAGGACGACCGTGGCCGCCACGAGCGTTCCGAGCGCGGCCATCACGGTGCCGGGCACGATGAACAGCCAGGTCGGGCTGTGCACGAGCAGGAAGCGGAGGTGGCGCCAGCCGTCGCGGAAGCTCGACAGCTTCGACTCGCCCTCGCGCGGGTGGTAGTGGATCGGGATCTCCTCGATCTCGAGCCGCTCCTTGCCCGCCCGGATCACCATCTCCGAGGCGAACTCCATGCCGGTGGTGCGCAGGTCGAGGCGGGGCAGCGCCGAGCGGCGCACCGCGCGCATCCCGCAGTGGGCGTCGCGCACCCCGGTGCGGAAGAAGAGGTTCAGGATCCCCGTGAGGATCGGATTGCCGATGTAGCGGTGCAGCCAGGGCATGGCGCCGGGCTGGATGCCCTTCATGCGGTCGCCCATGACGAGGTCGGCGCCCTCGTCGAGCTTGCCGACGAAGCGCGGGATGTCGCCGAAGTCGTAGGTGAGGTCGGCGTCCGCCATGACGATGTACTCGCCCTGGGCGGCCGCGAACCCGGCGCGGTAGGCGCTGCCGTAGCCGCGACGCGGCTCGTGGATCACGAGCGCGCCCGCCCCGCGCGCGAGCTCGGCGCTGCGGTCGTCCGAGCCGTTGTCGGCCACGATCACCTCGCCGTCCCAGCCGTGCCCCTCGATCGCCCGGCGTGCCTCGGTCACGCAGCGCTCGATCGAGGCCTCCTCGTTGAGGCAGGGGATGACGACGGACACCTTGACCGCGCTCGAGCCCTCGCCGTCAACTGCCGGTGGGCGGGTTGTCTGCTCGACTGTGCTCAGAGGAACGAGCCTTGAGGATTGCTTTGCAACCGTACTGACGCGCGGGGATGCATGAAGTTGCGCGCTGACCGGCGATCCTAGCGAAAGGTCTGCCAGCCTCTGCCACTTCCGATGCGCGTCTGCCTCGTCTACGACTGCCTGTTCCCGTACACCGTCGGCGGTGCCGAGCGCTGGTACCGCAACCTGGGCGAGCGGCTGGCCGCGGACGGCCACGAGGTGACCTACCTGACGCTCCGGCAGTGGGACCGCGGCGAGCGCGGCGAGGTGCCGGGCGTCCACGTCGTGGCCGTGGGGCCGCGCATGGAGTTGTACGCCGGGGAGGGCAGGCGCCGCATCCTGCCGCCGCTCGTCTTCGGCGCGGGCGTCCTCTGGCACCTGCTCCGGCGCGGGCGCCGCTACGACGTGGTCCACACGGCCTCGTTCCCGTACTTCTCGCTGCTGGCCGCCGCGCTCACGCGGCCGCTCGGGCGCTTCCGGCTCGTGGTCGACTGGCACGAGCTGTGGACCCGCGGCTACTGGCTCGAATACCTCGGCGCCATCGGAGGCCGGGTCGGCAACGCGGTCCAGCGCCTCTGCCTGCGCGTCCCCCAGCGCGCCTTCTGCTTCTCGCAGCTGCACGCCGGGCGCCTGCGCGAGGCCCCGGTGAACGGCGAGCTCACCGTCCTCGAGGGCGAGTACGCCGGCTCGCTCGACCCACGTGAGCCGCGGACGGCCGAGCCGCTCGTGGTGTTTGCGGGTCGCCACATCCCGGAGAAGCGCGTGCCCGCGCTGGTGCCGGCCCTCGCGCTCGCGCGGGAGCGAATTCCCGGTCTCCGGGGCGAGATCCTCGGCGACGGCCCCGAGCGCGGCGAGGTGCTGCGCCTGCGCTCGCGGCACGGGCTCGAGGAGGCGCTGGAGGTGCCGGGGCGAGTGGACGCGGAGCGGGTCGAGGACGCGCTGGCTCGCGCGCTCTGCATGGTGCTCCCCTCGAGCCGCGAGGGCTACGGGATGGTCGTGGTGGAGGCGGCCGCGGCCGGCACGCCGAGCATCGTGGTGGCGGGGCCTGACAACGCGGCGGCCGACCTGATCGCGGAGGGCGAGAACGGCTACGTGGCGGCGTCCGCCTCCCCCGAGGACCTGGCCGCGGCGATCGAGCGGGTGCACGCCGAGGGACACACGCTGCGCGAGCGCACGGCCGCGTGGTTCGCGGCGAACGCGCGGCGCATGTCGCTGGACGGCTCCGTCGAACAGGTGCTCGCGAGCTACCGCTCGGCGAGCGCGCGCCGGTAGCTCGCCACGGTGAGCTCGGCGGCGCGCTCCCAGGTGAAGCGGGCGGCACGCTCGCGCCCCGCGGAGCGCAGGCGCTCGCGGAGCGCCTCGTCCCCCAGCAGCGCCTCGATCGCCGCCGCGATCGAGACCTCGTCCTCGGGGTCGAACGTGAGCGCGGCGTCGCCCGCCACCTCCGCCAGGCTCGCGCGGCCGGAGGTGGCCACCGGCACACCGCGAGCCATCGCCTCTAGCACCGGCAGCCCGAAGCCCTCGTAGAGCGAGGGGAACACGAAGCAGCCGGCCGCGGCGTACAGGCCGTCGAGCTCCTCCGCCGGGACCCAGCCCTCGAAGCGCACGTCGTCCGCCACTCCGAGCGAGCGGGCGAGCTCGCGGAGCTCCTCCTCGTGCGGCGTCGGGTAGCCCGGGAGCACGAGCAGCGGCCGGCGCTCGGCCGGGATCCGCGCGACGGCGCCGATCAGGCGGGCGAGGTTCTTGTGCGGCCGCTTTGCCGAGACGCTCAGCACGAGCGGGCGCTCGCCGGCGCCGAGCCGCTCGCGGGCGGCCGCGGCATCGCCGCCGCGCGGCGCCTGGCCGATCCCCTCCGGGATCACGTCCACCCGGTCGGCGGCCGCGCCGGTGTAGCGCAGCAGGTCCGTGCGCGTGGCCTCGCTGGGGACGATCACGCGATGTGCGCCGCGCACCGCGAGCGGCACGAGCGCGCGCATCCCGAGCGCGCGCATCCCGAAATGGGCCTCCGGGTGCACGCGGTAGTGCAGGTCGTGGACGGTCACCACGCGGGCAAAGCGGCCCCGCGTGGGCCCGGTCGAGGCGAGGCTGTGCACGAGCTCGACGCCGGTCTCCCGCGCGAGCCGCACCGCGCGAAGCTGGTCGCCCGCCACCCACTGCACCCGCCGGCGGGGGTCGACCGGGGATTCCGCCACCGGGGCGAGGCGCTCCCACTCGTCCCCCGCGAGCTGGTTCACGAACAGGGTTAGCCGCACGTCGTCGCGCTTCGCGAGCGCCGCCACCAGCTCTCTCGAATAGACCTCGAGACCGCCCATCTCGGCGGGCGCCAGGAACAGCAGGTTCACCCCGACGTGCACCGCGGCCAGACCCTAGCGCCCTAGGCTTCGCCCGCGTGACGCCCCCGGTCAAGAGCGTGGCGCTGAACGCGATGTTCCTGGCGCCCGGCGACTCCGGCGGCCCGGAGACCTATCTCCGCGAGCTGGTGCGAGCGCTCGGGGGCGAGTACCCGGGCCTCCGGATGACGGTGCTCACGACGGGCGCCGGCGAGCGCGCGCTGGCGACGGACGGGTTCGGAGAGCTCGCGAAGCTCCGCGCCCTGCCCGCCGAGGAATACCGGCGCCTGCGCCGCCAGGTCGCGGAGCAGCTGCTCGTGCAGGTGCACGCACGTCGCAGCGGCGCCGACCTCCTCCACAGCCTCGCGAGCACCGGCCCGGTCCGCACGCCCGGCCTGCGATCCGTGGTCACGCTGCACGACGTGACGTTCATGCACACGCCCACGTTCGGCCGGGTCACGACCTGGGGAATGACCCAGGTCGTGAGGCGCGCCGCACGCGATGCGGACTCGCTGATCGCCGTCTCCGAGGCGGCGCGCGACGAGATCTGCTCGACGCTCGGGCTCGACCCGTCGCGCTTCACCGTCGTGCCGCACGGCGTGGGCGAGGTGCCGCGCGCCGAGCCGGCGCCCGAGGCTCCGCTGCGCCGGCGGCTCGGCCTCCCCACCGGCGGCCGCGCGGTCCTGTGCGTGGCCGCGGTGCGCCCCCACAAGAACCAGGAGCTCCTCGTGCGCGCCCTGCCGCGGCTGCCCGACGACGTGACGCTGGTGCTCGCAGGCCGGCACGAGCCCTACGCGGAGCACGTGAGCGCGGCGGCCGCACGGCTCGGCGTGGCGGATCGCCTGCGCCTGACCGGTTACCTGTCCGACGCCGAGCTCGAGCGGCTATGGGCGCTGGCGGACTGCGCCGCCTTCCCGACACGCGCGGAGGGCTTCGGGCTTCCCGTGCTCGAGGCGATGGCGCGAGGGCTGCCCGTGGCGTGCTCCGACATCCCGGTTCTCCGGGAGGTGGGCGGCGATGTGCCGGAGTACTTCGACCCGGGCGATCCCGAGGCCGCCGCTGCCGCGATCGCCGCGGCCCTGTCGGACCCGGCGCGCGGCGCGCTCGGCCGCGAGCGCTCCGCCCACTTCTCCTGGGCCGACGCGGCTCGCGGCACGATGGAGGCCTACGAGCGGGCGCTGGCCGCCGGGCGAACGTAGCCTCTAAGGCCGTGAACTACTTCGCTTGGCATGAGGAACCCGGCTACTGGCGCGACGTGACGCGCCACTTCCCGCCCGACGCCCGCCTGCTCGACGTGGGCTGCGGCGGCGCGTGGCTCGGCGACCACTTCGAGGACTACACCGGCATCGACGTCTCGCCCGAGGCCGTCGAGGCGGCCCGCAGCCGCGGCCGGCAGGTGACCCTGGTGGACGGCGACGAGCCGCTCCCCTTCGACGAGGCCAGCTTCGACGGGGTGGTGCTGAAGGACGTCCTCGAGCACGTGGCCAACCCGGTCACGCTGGTGCGGGAGGTCCGTCGCGTGCTGCGGCCCGGCGGCCGCGTCTTCGCCTCGTCGCCCGACGCCCAGCGCTGGGTCTGGGACGACTACACGCACCGGCGCCCGTTCACGCGGAAGAGCTTTCGCAAGCTGTTCGAGGACCAGCGCATGACCGTCGAGCAGCTGGGCTACGAGTCGGTCATGCCCGGCACCGGCGTGCTCGCCGGGCTCACGCGCCGGAAGCGCCGTCCGCGCGTGTTCGCTGCGATGGCGCGGCTACCGATGGTCCGCCGCAACGTCTGGCTGGTGGCCAAGCGGTGAGCTCCGCTCGGCGCGCGCCCGCGCCGCCGATCGGCGCGGCACTCCTCGCGCTGCTGATCGTCGCAGCGACCGCGAGATGGATCGCGGTGGACAGCCAGGTGCCGGACTTCGACAGCGCCAAGCACCTGCTCATCGCCTGGGGCTACTCGGACCTGCTCGGAGACCTCGACATCGGCCGGCCCTTCAGCGGCTACACCGAGTACCCGCCGCTCGCACACCTGATCGGCGCTGTTGCCACGCTGATCGCTGGCAAGAACGTGGGCCCGCCGATCCTCGGCGTGGCCATCCTGTGCGCTCCGCTCCTGGCCCTCGGGCTGTACCGAGCCGGCAGCCTGCTCGGCAACCGCTGGACCGGCCTCCTCGCGGTTCTCTTCGCCGCGGGCACGCCGATGGTCGTGACCGAGTTCCGCGCCTACATGCTCGAGATCGCGGCCACCGCGCTGCTCGCCCTGGCCGTATGGCTCCTGATCGCGAGCCGCCGCTTCGAGGCGATCGTGCCGGCGGCCGTGGCCGGCGTGGTCGTCGGGCTCGGGATGCTCACGAAGCAGAGCTTTGCCTTCTTCGCGGCCGGCTTCGTCGCGATGCTCGTGCTGCGCGGCGGCTGGCGCAACTGGCGCGGGATGCTCGCCTTTGGGGCGGCCGCTCTCGTCGTGGGCGTCCCCTGGTACGTCGCCCACTGGGACGAGCTGCGGACGACGAGCGAATGGGCGCTCGGCCAGAACTCGGAGGGGCCGATCTGGGGTGCGAAGAACCTCTCCTTCTACGTCTGGACCTTCGTCAACCGGCAGTTCATGCTGCCGCTGCTCGCGCTGTTCGCCGTGGGCTCGGTCGCCTCGATCGTGGCCTTCGTCAGGCGTCCCACGCTCGACGACCACACGCCGGAGCTCCTGGCCGGCCTCGCCGTCGGCTGGGCCGCGCTGACCTTCTACCTGAAGCTCAAGTCGCCCTACTACGCGCTCCCGCTGACGGTCTTCGTGGGGCTGCTCTCGACCGCCTGGCTCGCCCGGGTACGCCAGCCGGTCTGGCGCGCCGCCGCGGCCGGGCTCGCGCTCGTGGCCGCGGTGAACTTCGCGGTCGCGGCTTTCCACATCGGAGACCCGCCCGGCTGGCGGGTCGCGCTGCCGGGCGCGACCGACGTGCCGGGCGTGCAGAGCGCGCGCCACGTGACGTTCGTCTCACCGGAGGCCTGGCCCGGAACCCTCGACGCCGGCCCGCATGGCCGCGTCCTCGACCTCCTGCGGGCACTCAAAGGCCAGGGTGTGCGCCGGGTGGACTTCGACCCGGCGGCGCAGACGGCCTACTTCAATCCGACGGGCCTGACGGCGCTGGCGCACGTCGCGGGGCTGTCGCGACCGGCCACGTACGACCCGGAGGCGCTCCGCGCACCGCGCGACGCCTACTTCGGTCGCGAGACCCCGGAGCCGGGCGGGCGGGCGATCTGCGCGATGCTCGGCGATGGGACGGGCGTGTCGGTGACGCTCGGCCCGCCCTCATCGGGACGCCAGACCTGCCCGCGGGGATATTGACCCGCTTCCTCCTGAACGCCCCGGGCGAGCCGGTCACGGAGTGGGACCCGCATGCGCCGCCGCCCGGCCTGCGCGCCGACGCGCGCTACTGGAGCGATGCTTTCAGGGAGCTGCCGGACGGCGACGGCACGGTGGTGTTGACCTGGTCCACCACGGAGCTGCCCGTGGAGGGGCCGCGGGTCGCGGCCGTGGTGCTCGCCGACGAGGCGTCGCGGCGGCCGGCCTACGCCCCGCGGGTCGGCGCCCTGTTCAAGTGCTACGGCGACCGGCCGCGCATCAGCCGGCCCCGCCCCGGCAGGCTCGGCGCGGCGATCGCCCTCCAGGAGGCGAGGCGCTGGGCGGAGGCGCTGCGCGACCCGCGCGCAGGGCCTCCGGCTCATCCGGTGCCGCTGGGCTTGGTACGACCGCTGGACGTGAACCCGCGACCCATGTCCGAGCGGGACATCGACGTAGCGTTCGCGGGAAGCGTCGAGGAGGACCACCGCCGCCTGCCGAGCGCGAAGACGCTGTCGCGGCGCGCCATGCTCGCGGCGGTGCCGCCGAGCCCACACGTGCGGACCACGGAGAGCTTCGGGGCCTCGCTTGCCGCGGGGGCGCAGGAGTATGCCCGCGAGCTCGAGCGGACGAAGGTCCTGCTCGCGCCGCGCGGCGGCTCGGTTGAGACGTTCCGCTTCTACGAGGGAATGCTCGCCGGCTGCGTCGTGATCACCGAACCGCTCCCCCCGTTCTGGTTCTACGAGGGCGCCCCGGCGGTCGTGATACGCGACTGGGGAACGCTGCCGGCGGTGCTCGACCGGCTGCTGAGCGATCGGGCGGAGCTCGAGCGCCGGAGCGCCGCGGCGCTCGAGTGGTGGGACGAGCGGCTGAGCCCGCGGGCTGTCGGGAGCTACATGGCTCGGTGCCTGAACAAGACGTCCGTCGGCGTGAGCCACTCAGCCTCCTCGTAGGAGCCCCCGAGCGCCTCCTCGACCGCGGCGGCGGCGGCGCGGTCGAGCGCCTCGACGAGCGCGAAGCGGGGCGTGTGCCGTGCGATGTCGAGACCGCCCAGGACGTCGGCCTCGTAGCCCTCGACGTCCAGCACGAGCAGGTCGAATCGCGGGGGCCTCACCTCGTCGAGCACGGAGCTCAGCGTCCGGCCCGGCACGGTCACGTCATACGTCTCCTCGCCCTGCGACCGGAGCCCGGCCTCCACGTGCTCGTAGGGCAGGGCGCCCGAGACGACGGACTGGAGGTTCGAGTAGTGCATCGTCACGCCCTCGCCCTCCAGCTCGGGCGGCACCAGCGCGCAGTTGAAGACGCGTGAGCGCGGCCGGTGCCGGACACAGGCGCGATACAGCTCTGGGATCCCCTCGACGAGCACACCCGTCCAGGAGCGGGCCTTCTCCAGGTAGTAGGTGTTGGAGAAGTTCACGCCGTCGTTGGCGCCGGCCTCCACGAAGAATCCCTCGTCGAGGTCGAGGTACGCCTCGAGCCTGTCGTCGATCCCGTGGGCGCCGGTGCGCGAGAACCGGTACGAGCCGACCGTCTCGAACGTGCGCCGCCGCAGATGGCCGAGCGCGCGGATCGTGCCCTGGTAGCGCGACAAGGCGGGAATGGTGGCGCATCGGCGCTGCTACGGTGCGGCGGCCGATGAGCCCGGCCAAGCTCAACCTCGGCTCCGGCACCGATATCCGGCCGGGGTACGTGAACCTGGACATCGCCGCCCTCCCCGGTGTCGACGTGGTGCACGACCTCGCGGAGCTCCCGCTCCCGTTCGAGACCGGCTCGATGGACGAGGTGCTGTGCAAGGACGTCCTGGAGCACCTCGACTACGTGCCGGTGCTGAAGGACCTCCATCGCGTGCTGGCCCCCGGCGGCAGGCTCGTGGTCGAGGCGCCTCACTTCACCTCGCCGGCCGTCTACATCGACCCGACGCACCGGACGGCGTTCTCCGTCGAGACGCTCGACTTCTTCTGCCGTGACGGCCGCTTCGGCTCGCGCTCGTACTACTTCGACTTCGCCTTCGACCGGATGGAATCGGCCCAGATCGTCTTCCACCGCTATCGCTGGCAGCCCTGGAACTACCTCGTCGAGCCGCTGGTCAACCTCTCCACGGGAAGCCAGCGCTTCTACGAGGAGACCGCGCTGGCGCGGCTGTTCCCGGCCGCGAACGTGCGCGTCGTCATCGTGAGGTGAGAAGCGCGAGCGTCTCGCGCGCGGTCCGCTCCCAGGTGAACTCGCGGGCCCGCTCGCGTCCAGCCTTGGCGAGCTCCGCGCGCCGGACCGGATCCTCGAGCAGCTCCCGCAGCGCCGCGCGGATCGCCTCGACGTCGTAGGGGTCCGCGTAGCGCACGGCGTCGCCGCCGACCTCCGGCATGCTGCTGAGCGAGGACGTGACCACCGCGCTGCCGGCGGCCATCGCCTCGAGGATCGGGAGCCCGAAGCCCTCCTTGAGCGACGGATAGAGGAAGATGCTCGAGGCGGCGTACAGGCCGGGGAGCTCTGCGTCCGGCACGAAGCCGAGCCGCCGTACCGAGTCGCCGTAGCGCGCGAGCGCCGCGTCGATCGGGCCCGTGTCCCAACCCGCCGGTCCCGCGACCACGAGCTCGAAGCGCTCGCGCAGGTCCCGTGGCAGGCCGGCGGCAGCCTCGAGCGCCCGGACGATGTTCTTCCGCGGCTCGAGCGTCCCGGTCATCAGCACGTACGGCTCCTCGGGCCGGTCGACGAAAAAGCGCGGCTCGACGCCGTGCGGGACGACCTGCGCGAGGGCGGCGGCGCGCGGGTAGCGCGCGATCAGCTCCGCGCGGGTGGCTTCCGAGATGCAGAGCAGCGTCTGGCGCCGCCGCACGGCGAGCGGCAGCGTCAGCCGCTCGGCGGCGCTTCCGCGAGGCAGGCTGAGCTCGCGGTCGAAGGCCACCAGGTCGTGCACCACGGCCACGGCGCGGCTCGGCGCCAGCGCCGCGAGCAGGTACGAGTTCGTCGCCAGGACGGCGTCGGCGCCACGCGCCGCCCCCGCCGCCGCAACCGACCAAGCGGGATCCGGCAGGCGGATGCTGCGCCACCGGAAGCGCCGGTCGAGCGCCGCATCCGCCCACGGCGAGCGGGCGAGGAGCACGTACTCGTGATCGTCGGGGAGCGCCGCCAGGGCCCGCAGGAGCTCGCGCACGTAGCGGCCGCGGCCCGCCGGGACCTCGGCCGCAGCCCTTGCGTCGACCGCGATGCGCATCGCGTGAGTCTAGGATCGCCGCCGTGTCGACCCGTGTCGTCGTGCTGCGCGGCCACCAGGCGAACCCGTGGGAGCTTCGGCCGTGGGAGCTGCTCGACGACCGCTTCGACGTTCGCTTCCTCCGCTCCGGCCGGAACTGGTTCGACCCCGGCGGGATCGGCCTCGAGGGCGAGGACGTCCGGACCCTGCGCGGCTTCCTGCCTGCCGGCCGGCTCGGCGATCTGGCGATCCGGCTCCCGGGCGACCGCTACCTCGGCCTGGCCGACCACCTGCGCGACGCGGACATCGTCCATTCCCAGGAGCTCGGGTACTGGTACTCGGCGCAGGCGGCCAGGCTGAAGCCGCGGCTCGGCTTCCGGCTCGTGCTGACGATCTGGGAGACCCTTCCGTTCCTCGGCGCCTACCGCAACATTCGAACGCGGCCCTTCAGAGCCCGCACGCTGGAGGCGGCGGATCTCTTCCTGGCCGCGACGGAGCGGGCGGCGGAGGCGCTTCTGCTGGAGGGCGCGGACCCCGCGCGCGTCCGCGTCGCGCCTCCGGGAATCGACCTCGAGCGGTTCTCCGCATCAGGCGTGGCTCCCCCTCAGCCCCCTGTGGTCCTCTCGCCCGGGCGGCTCGTCTGGGAGAAGGGCCATCAGGACGTGCTGCGCGCCTTCGCCCTGCTGCGCAAGCGCGGCGAGCTGCCGGCCGGCGCGCGGGTCGTGGTGGTCGGAGCGGGCCCGGAGGACGAGCGGCTTGGGACGTATGCGGCCGAGCTCGGCATCTCCGACGCCGTCGATGTCAGGGAGTTCGTGCCGTACGACCAGATGGCCGCGCTCTACGCAGGGGCGACCTGCATGGTCCTGGGCAGCCTTCCGGTCTGGTCCTGGGAGGAGCAGTTCGGGATGGTGCTCGTCGAGGCGATGGCATGCGGGGTGCCGATACTGGCCTCGAGCTCCGGGGCCATCCCCGAGGTCGTGGGCGAGAGCGCGCGGCTGTTCGCGCCCGGCGACTGGGTCGCTCTCGCGGGGCGGCTTCGCGACGCCCTCGCCGATCCGCGCCCGCACGCGGTGGCGGAGCCCGAGCGCGTCGAGCGCTTCTCAGCCGCGGCCGCCGCCGCCCGTCTCGCGGACGCCTACGACACGCTGTAGCCGAGCTCGCGCAGGAAGCGCGCGGCAACCGCCCGCGTGGTGTTGTCCTTTGCCCACGCCAGGGCTGCCCGGCGGAGCTCCTGCTCGTCGGACTCCGAGAGCCCTTCGAGCCGCGCGAGGAGATCGTCCGCGTCGCGGTAGTCGATCGAGTTGGAGGAATCGAGGCCGTGCGGTGCGCAGCTCGCGGGCTTGGAGCCGAGCTCGCGGAAGCAGATCACGCAGCCGCTGGCGGCCAGCTCGTAGTGGCGCATGCAGTCCCAGCCGCCGCGCTTCGTCGTGATCCCGTACCGGGACGCGCGGAGATCGGCGTAGTACGCGGACTCGTCCTCGAAGGCGTATGACGTGGCCGACCCGACGCGGGCCGCCACCTCCGGGTCGACGACGTGCGCGGGAAAGTCCTTCGACTTGTCTGGCACATCGCTCAGCACGAGGTGCTCCGGGATCCCGAACGAGATCGGCCGCAGCGCCCGCGGTGGCCTCCGCGCCCGCGGATTCGTGAGGTAGGAGCGAAACCAGGTCGTGCGCGGGGTCAGCTCGCGCTTGAAGTACGTGGCGTGGCGGTGTGGCCGCGGGAGCAGCCAGCAGCCGGGTCGCAGCCACCAGCGCGGCTCGTACGGCACGGGTGCCTCCGAGTCCACGCCGTCGACCACCGCGATGGGCGTGTCGCCGGCGAGCGGGAGCAGCTCGACGAAGTCCCCGTAACAGCGCCATATGTCGCCGATCACGAGCAGGTCGAAGTCCCCGTCCGCGAGATGCTCCCGTGACCCGGAGCGGTCGATCTCGATCGGCTCGAGCGACCCGGAGTAGAGCGTGAAGCCGCGGCCGTACTGTCGCTCCCGCCACTCCGTCGGGAAGTCGGTGTACAGCGGGTCCCGGCGCGGCGTCTCCAGGAGACGCTCGCCGAGCAGGAGACGCAACCCGTGCATGAGCGTGTCGGACATGTAGTCCGACGAGTCCGTCGTGACGAACAGCACGCGAGGGAGGGCGCCGGTCATGTCCGCCCCGGCCGCGGGATCGCGGTCCAGACGTCGATCGGGACCATTCGCGCGACGAGGCAGGCCAGCACGAAGGTGACCGCGGCAGCCGCGGCCGCAACCGCGTCACCACCCGGCACGGCGAGCCCCGCGGCGCCCGCGACCGCGAACGCCGCGGCGAAGCGCGCGAGGAAGGCCGCATTCAGGGGCGATGGCTTGCCCGGCAGGGCCCGAACCGCGAGGAACACCGCCGTCGCGAAGACGATGTCGGCGAGCACCGCGGCGCCGGCGGCGCCGCGCGCGTCGGCGATCGGAATCAGCACGACACCGGCCACGATCAGCGTGCCGAGCCCGATGAGCGCGCAGCGGAACAGGGCGCGGCGATGGTCGTCGGCGATCAGGAAGGCGGCCCATGCCTGAAGGAGGAAGATCGTGATGACGGCCGGCGCCTGCAGCTGGAGGACAGGAGCGGCATCGGCGAACTCCTCGCCGCCGAGGAGCCTCACGACGGGCTCCGCCCCGAAGACGAAGATGAGCGCGATCAGGGCGCCGAGCATCAACGAGACCTCCGTGGTACGCGCAAGCACGTACTCGAGCCGGCCGCGGTCGTCGCGTGCGGCGACGGAGACGACGGGCAGGACCACGCCGCTGATCAGCAGCGCGACTCCTCCCAGCATCTCGACGATCCGGGCCGACGTGACGAACAGGCCGGTCTCGAAGTCGTCGGTGAGGAAGGAGCACAGCACCACGAGGAGCCGGACGTAGGCGACCGTCAGGACGAGCGCCCCGGCAATCGGCAGCGCCTTCCTCGCGAACTCCTTCGCCTCGCTGGCGTTCCAGCGCGGAGCGACGAGCGCGCTTCTGCCCATCAGAAGAGGCAGGGCCGCGAGGCTCACGACGCCTATCGCCACCTGGACGGCCAGGAACCAGATCAGGCCGGCGCCCAGCAGGGCGCACAGGGCGATGCCCCCCACGAGGACCACCTGCTTGATGACCTCGCTCGCCACGAGGCGCGCGTTGCGCAGCTCGACCGACAGCGGCAGCGCGATCGTGACCTGCGCCGCGAGGAGGATGGCCCCCAGCCCGGCGAGCGCGACACCGCCGAGCATGACGCTGTCGTATCCGGCGGCGGCGCCGATCCCGAAGGCCGCGGCGATGAACACCACCGCCAGCAGAAGCCTGAGGGCCGTCATCAGCCCGACCAGGCGGCGCCGCTCCTCTCCGGCGGACCTCAGCGCGAGCTCCCGGGTGCCCACCACCGTGAGACCCGCGTCCGCGAGGCCGGAAGCGATCCCGATCAGCGCGAGCACCGTGCCGTAGCGGCCATAGTCGACGACGCCGAGGTAGCGCAGCAGGATGAGCGCGCTGACGACTCCGAGGAGGTTCACGACGCCGTATCCGACGACGCGCACGGCACCGCCCCGGACCACGCGTTGGCTCACATCCGTTCCGGAGAGGACGTCCGGGGCCTCCCCGCCCGGCGCGGCGCTGCTCGTCGGCAAGCTCGGCACAGCGGATCAGGCTATCGTCGCCGCGGTGGACGCCACGGTGGTCGTAGCGACGCGCGATCGTGTCGATTCGCTGCGTCGCACCCTGCGCGCTCTGGCCGCACAGCGGACAGAACGTGACTGGGAAATCGTCGTGGTGGACGACGGCAGCAGCCCCCCGGTGCCCGGCGATCTGCACGACGATCCGAGCGGGTTGAGGGTGATCCGGGCGAACGGCGAAGGGCCCGCCCGGGCGCGCAACCGCGGCTGGCGCGAGGCGCGCGGCGAGGTCGTGCTGTTCACCGACGACGACGTCGAGCCGGGTCCCGACTGGCTGGAGAGCGCGTGCGCCTACCTCGAGCAGAACCCGGGCTCGGTGGGGGTCGAGGGCCCGACCCGGAGCGCGCCGTACGACCGCCTGCGCGCGATGAGCGTCGAGAGCGAGGGCCCCGGCGGGTTCCTCACGGCGAACCTCGCCTTCCGGCGCGAGGTGCTCGAACGTCTCCGCGGGTTCTATGAGGAGTTCCCGTTTCCGCACTGCGAGGACTACGACCTCGCCTTCCGAGCCCAGGCCCTCGGGCCGCTCGGGTTCAGCCCGGGCATGCGGGTGCTGCATCACCCGCGAGCGATGAGCGCGGGCGAGCTCGGACGGCGGGGCCGCCTCGGCGCCAGCGAGATCATCCTGTTCCAGCGTCACCGTGAGCGCTATGGCCGGATCAGCCGGCTGCCGGCCGTGGCGTTTCCGTTCCTGAACGCGCTCGTCGAGTGGTCCAGGGTCGCGCGGCGCGACGTCCACTCCGCCGGCGACGCCCTTCTGTGGCTGCGGATCGTGGCCGGCTACACACTCAGCCTGACGCGGCAGGTCGGCCGCTACGCTGGCCGCCGCATGAACGGACGAGACGCCGCGCTGTGAAGGTCCTCTTCCTGATGCCGCTGGCGCACCGGCACGGCGGCGCGGAGAACATCCTCTGGAACTTCCTCCAGCACGTGGACCGCTCGCGCGTCGAGCCGGCGGTCGTGTTCTTCGACGACGGCCCGTTTCGCGAGGAGGTCGCCTCGCTCGGCATGAGCTCCCACGTGCTGCGGCCCGAGGACTGCCCGCGGCCGCGCATCGCGCTGTTCCCGCCGCGGCTCGCGCGCATCGTGCGGCGCGAGAGCCCGGACCTCATCTTCAGCTGGCTGGTCGAGGCGCAGCCGTTCGCGAGCATCGCCGGCGTGCTCACCGGCCGCGCGCGCCGCATCGCCTGGTGGCAGGCGAACATGCCGCAGATCGACTTCGTGGAGCGGATGGCCACCGCGCTGCCGGCGCGCGCCGTGTTCATGTACTCGCATGCGACGGCCGAGGTGCAGCGCTCCATCTGGCCTCACCGGGAGACGATCGTGGTGCACCCCGGGATCGACGTGCCGGCCCGGGTCCCGGCCGAGGAGCTGGCGCGGCTGCGGGGGGAGCTCGGCCTTCCGGCGGGGAAGCCGGTGATCGGGATCGTCGGGCGGCTCTGCTCGTGGAAGGGGCAGCATCACGTCGTGCGAGCGATCGCGCTGCTGCGCGAGCGCGGCCTGGACGTGCACGGCCTGATCGTGGGCGGCAACGCGTACGACTTCGAGCCCGACTACGAGCCGCGGCTCCGCTCGCTCGTCGGCGAGCTCGGGCTGGACGACCACGTGACCTTCACGGGCCAGGTGCCCGACGGCACCGTTCACATGCAGCTGATGGACGCGATGGGGAACGCCTCCGACCACGAGCCCTTCGGCATCGTGCTGCTCGAGGCGATGGCGCTCGAGGTGCCGGTTGTGGCGGTGGCCGCCGGTGGCCCCGCCGAGATCATCGACGACGGCGCCACCGGGCTGCTCGTGCCGAACGCCTCGCCGGAGCTCTTCGCCGACGCGTTCGCGCGCATCGTCGGCTCGGAGGAGCTGAGCGAGCGCCTAGCGACTGGCGGCCGGCACGCGGTCGCCAAGCGCTTCACCACGGAGCGCATGGTCGAGCAGCTCACGTCCGAGATCGAGCGCCTGAACGACGACGCGGGCGGCCTGCGGAGGGCGGCCTGATGCGGCGGCTCCCGACCCGCGCGGGGTTCGCCGTGTGGCGCGACACCACGCGGCTGCGCGTGGAGGAGCGTTTTCAGCAGCCGCTTCGCAAGAGCTTCCTGCGCCTCTACCACGAGCGCCATCTGCATCCCTCCAACTTCGTGACCGGGACGAAGGCGGACCGCAGCCGCGCGTCGTGGCTGGGCGTGCCCACCTGGAAGCTGCCCTCGGACATGTGGGTCTACCAGGAGATCCTGGCCGACACCCGGCCCGAGCTGATCGTCGAGACCGGTACGCAGTACGGCGGCAGCGCCCTCTTCTACGCGAGCATCTTCGATCTGCTGGGTGCCGGCGAGGTGGTCACGATCGACATCGACACGTCCGCCGTCCACGACGACGTGCGCGCCCATCCGCGCGTGACCGTCCTCGAGGGCAGCTCGACGGATCCCGAGATCGTGAATGCCACTCGCGAGCGGGCGGCCGACAGGCGGACCATGCTGATCCTCGACTCCGACCATCAGCAGGCGCATGTGGCCGAGGAGCTCCGCATGTGGAGCGACGTGGTCTCGCCCGGTTGCTACCTCGTGGTCGAGGACACCGCGCTCGGCACGGCGTACCTGCCCGGCTGGGGCGGCTCGCGCGCGGCGCTCGAGGAGTGGCTGCCCGCGCATCCGGAGTTCCAACGCGACGGGAGCCGCGAGAAGTTCCTCGCGACCGTGAACCCGGGCGGCTACCTCGTCCGCGTCACGGACGGGGCCGCTGGGCAAGCGCCGTGACCTGACGCCGGCGGCGCAGCACGGCCCAGCCGCGCGCGAGCACGTCGAAGGCCGGCCGCGGGAGCAGCCGGAACAGCCGCTGGTGATAGCGGGGCCACGCGTGCGTGACGACGCGGCAGTCGCGGACCTCGAAGCCAGCCTCGTCCAGCAGGTTCCGCAGCAGCAGCGGCGTCCAGGTGTAGAGGTGGTGGTTCTCGTCCTGGAGCACGCGCCGGTGCATGCGCCAGTCGTCGAGCGGGAGCCAGATGACGAGCCGGCCGCCCGGCCGCAGCAGGCGGTGGAGCTCGCGCAGCTCGTCCAGCGGGGCGAGCGTGTGCTCCAGGGCGTGGTTCGAGATCACGACGTCGGCGATCGCGTCGCCGAGCTCACGCGCGGTGGCCACCATGCGCACGCCCCGCTCCTCGCCCGCCCGGCGCGCGGGAGGGTTCGGCTCGATCCCGATGCGCTCGCTCGCCGGCAGGGTCGCGAGCACCGCGGCGGACCCACAGCCGAAGTCCACGACGACGTCGCCGTCCCGCACGTGCTCGGCGAACTTGACCCGCTCGATCTGGGCGTTCAGGTCGTCGTCACGGCGCTGCCAGTCGAAGTAGGCCTCGCCGAGGTCGCCGCGGTAGTGGCGCCCGACGGTCTCCTCCGCCCGCTCACCCGCCTCCGGCATGCGGGCGAGTCTAGGCGAGCGGGGCCTACCCTTTGCGCCGTGCCGGCCCCGACGCGCGACCGCGGAGAGCACGACCTCGCGGTCGTCGGCGGCGGGATCCTGGGGCTGGCCGTGGCGCGCGAGCTGCTGCGGCGCCGCCCCGGCGCGCTCGTGACGGTGCTCGAGCGCGAGGACGCGGTCGCCCAGCACCAGACGGGCCATAACAGCGGCGTGGTTCACGCCGGGATCTACTACGCGCCCGGCTCGCTGAAGGCGCGCCTGTGCGTCGAGGGGGCGCGCGACCTGTACGCCTACTGCGAGGAGCGCGGCGTCCGCTTCGAGCGGCGCGGGAAGCTGATCGTGGCTCGCGACGCGAGCGAGCTCACGCGGCTCGACGAGCTGGAGCGCCGCGGGCGGGCGAACGCGGTGCCCGGACTGCGGAGGGTGGACGCGAGCGGCCTGCGCGAGATCGAGCCGCACGCGCGCGGCGTGGCGGCGCTCCACTCGCCCGCGACGGGCGTCGTGGACTTCGCGGAGGTCGCGCGCGCGTTCGCCGAGGACGTGGAGACCGCTGGCGGCGAGGTCGTGACGGGCTGCGCTGTGACCGGCGTCGAGAGCGGGAAACGTTTGCGCGTTCGTCATGAGGAGGGTGATTTGCACGCCCGCTTCGCCGTCTTCTGCGCCGGCGCGTGGGCCGACGAGCTCGCTGTCGCCGCCGGCGCCGATCCGGATCCGCGGATCGTGCCCTTCCGCGGGGCCTACCTCCGGCTGCGCCCCGACAGGGCCGAGCTCGTGCGCGGGCTCATCTATCCGGTGCCGAATCCGGAGCTGCCGTTCCTCGGCGTCCACCTGAGCCGGCACATCGACGGCAACGTGTCGCTCGGCCCGAGCGCGCTGCTGGCGCCACAGCGGCTCACGCGCTCACTCGGCTGGCCCGGCACCTGGCGCATGGCGCGGCGCTGGTGGCGCACCGGAGCGCGCGAGCTGGCGCACGCGGCCAGCCCGCGCCGCTTCGCCCGCGAGGCGGCGGACTACGTCCCCGAGCTCGAGCCCGGCGACTTCAGCCGCTGGTACCACGGCGTCCGCGCCCAGGCCCTGGCGCGCGACGGCCGGCTCGTGGACGACTTCGTGATCTCGGAGACCGAGCGCGCGCTGCACGTCCGCAACGCGCCCTCTCCCGCGGCGACCTCGTCCCTGGCGCTGGCGCGCCTGATCGTGGACCGCGCCGAGCGCGCGCTCGACTAGCCGGAGGGCCGCAGCAGCCCGCGCGCCAGGACCCGCTCGTCCGCGTCGAGGACGAGCGCGTAAAACGCCGTCCAGTAGAGCCCCACGCCCGCCACGGCCAGCGCGGCCACCGCGGGCAGCGACTCCGGCTCAAGCAAGAGCCTGATCGCGACCAGGCCCGCGGCCAGGGCCAGGCCGGGCGCGTAGGCCGGGACGAGCGCGCGCGTGCCCAGCTCACCGAGCCGCGTGCCGGAGGCCCGCAGGCCCAGGCGCAGCAGCAGCGGGAACGCGAGGACGAGCGCCGCGGCCGTGGCCACGGCGGGTCCCTCGACTCCGAGCTCCGGGGTGAGGATCAGCGCCAGCAGCAAATTGAGCGCCGCCGCGCACGCGAGCGTCAGCCCCGCCCCGCGCGCCTCACCCACGCCCGCCAGAAATCCGGGCGTCACGATCAGCGCCCCGAACAGGATCCAGTACGACACGAGCACCGTGAGCGCCGTGGCGCCGTCCGTGTAGCGCTCCCCGAGCCACACGCCGATGATCGGCTCGGCCAGCGCCATCAGCGTCACGGCCAGCGGCACGAACAGCGCCAGCGTGTAGCGGCTGCCGCGCACGGCGAGCTCACGCAGGCGCCGCTCGTCCCCGGCGGCCGCGTAGCGCGACGCGGACGGCACGGTGGGCACGGCGAGCGCGCCGCCCAGCGCGTAGAGCATGTTGTGAGCGCGCACCGGGCCCTCGTAGAGCCCGACCGCGGTGGGCGTCCGGTAGGCGCCGAGCACGATCCGGCCCGATGCGTACATCGCCAGGTTCGAGAGCTCGATCACGAGCAGCCAGCCGGCGGTCGGGACGATGGCGTCGCGGTGCCGCCCGAACGCGCCCGAGCGCGCGAGCCGGAAAGGCAGCCCGGCGCGGCGGACCACCACGCCGCAGATCAGCCCGCTGATCAGCGGCAGCGCCCCGCTCACCGCGATGACGACCGCCAGGTCCACGTCCGACAGGATCAGCGCGACCATCAGCGCGAGATACGCCGCGACCGAGACGATCTCCGCGCCCGCCGCAGTGGGGAACATCCGCTCCGCCCTCAGGCCGTCGAGGTTGACGCTCGCGGCAATCCCGACCGCCGTCAGCGCTCCCAGCCCGATGCCACCGAGCCGCGCGTCATCCGCGAGGGCGCCGTCGAACACGACTCCGGCGAGGACCACGGAGACGAGCGCGATCAGCGCGCCCGTGAGGAGCCCGACGACCGCGTACAGAGCGGCCGCGGCGGCGAACACGTCCGCGCGGGCCTCCCGGTCCGGCGCCGCGCCCATCGCCCGCACGGCCGAGCTGGCCACGCTGTTGCGGAGCACGAGCAGGTAGCCGGCGAGGGATGCGACGAGCCCGTACGCGGCCAGCTCGGCGACGCTGTCGAGCCGGCGCGCCAGGAGCGTCACGATCACGAGCAGCGCCAGCAACCCGGAGGCCTGCGCGAGCTGTTGCAGGAGCGCGCCGGACGCGAGCAGCCGCGCCTCGCCTGGCCCACTCATGGGCGCCACCTTACGCACCGCATCGGAGGGCGGGCGGCGGGGTTACACTTCCCGGTCGCCTGATGATCCGCCCACAGCCGCAGTCCCCAGCGGCAGCCAGCGCACCCGCAGTTGCCGGCGAGATACCCACGCGCGAGATTCTCGGCGTCCCGGTCGCGATGACGGATTACCTCGGCGCGATCGACGCCATGGACTCGATGATCGAGCGCCGCGCGCGCGGCTACGTCTGCGCGGTCGCGGTGCACGCGCTCACCGTCGGCCTCGACGATCCGGAAATGGCGGACGCCCTGCGCGACGCGACGCTGGTGCTGCCCGACGGCATGCCGGTCGTCTGGGCGGCCAACATGCTCGGCGCGAACCTCGCCGACCGCGTCTACGGCCCGGAGCTGATGCTCCGCTACAGCGACCGCTGCGCGGAGCGCGGCCACCGCGTCTGGCTGTACGGCGGGCGCGACCAGGGCTCGCTCGTGCAGCTCGCGCTCAACCTGCGCCGTCGCCATCCT
This sequence comes from uncultured Thermoleophilaceae bacterium, assembly GCA_963786845.1. Taxonomy (GTDB): domain Bacteria; phylum Actinomycetota; class Thermoleophilia; order Solirubrobacterales; family Thermoleophilaceae; genus JACVRW01. Next base: position 2,114 of record CAWBAP010000002.1, on the reverse strand, counting down.
GGCATCAACATCGTGGGCGGCTACTCGCCTCCCTTCCGCCCGATGACGGAAGAGGAGGAGGACGCGCTGGTCGACCAGATCAACGACGCGCGGCCGGACATGCTCTGGGTGGGCATCGGCGTGCCGAAGCAGGAGAAGTGGATGGCGCGGATGCGCGACCGGCTCGACGTGCCGGTGATGTGCGCGGTCGGCGCCGCCTTCGACTTCCATGCCGGGCGCATCTCGCAGGCGCCCTCCTGGATGCAGCAGCGCGGCCTCGAGTGGATCTACCGGATCGCCCAGGAGCCGCGCCGCCTGCTCCCGCGCTACCTCTACTTCAACCCGCGCTTCGTGCTGGCGTTCGCCCGCCAGTACCTGAGCCGGCGCCCGTAGACTCCTTCGGATGGAAGCGAGCGTCGCCGTCATCGGCCTCGGCCGGGTCGGCCTGCCCCTCGCGCTCTCGTTCGCCGAGCGCGGGCTCGAGACGATCGGCGTGGAGCGCCAGCAGACCGTGCTCGACCAGCTCTCGGCGCGCCAGATGCCGTTCTCGGAGACGGGCACGCAGGAGCTGCTCGAGCGTGTCATGGAGGGCGAGCGCCTGGAGCTGACGCGCGTCGTGCAGGACGCCGCGCGCGCCGACCACATCGTGCTGACGCTCCACACCCCGTCGCACGTGCACATCGAGATCGACATCTCGCACGTGCGCGGCGTGATCGACGACCTGCTGCCGGTGCTGCGCGAGGGCCACTCGCTGATCCTCCGCTCGACCGTCGCGCCGGGCACCACCGAGTGGGTGGCCGGCTACATCGAGCAGCGCCGCGGCTTCCGCGTGGGCGAGGACCTGTTCGTCTCGCACGTGCCCGAGCGGATCGCCGAGAACCACTTCCTCGAGGAGATCGCGACGCTGCCGTGCATCGTGGGCGGCGTGGGCGAGAGCTCCGGCGCCAAGGCGGCGGAGCTGTTCGAGGCCTTCGGCACCGAGATCGTCCAGACCTCGCCGGTACAGGCGGAGCTCGCGAAGATCTGGACCAACATCCTCCGCTACACGCAGTTCGCGCTCCCGAACCTCCTGATGATGGAGTCGGAGCAGTACGGCGCGAACGTCTTCGAGGTGATCGAGCTGATCAACCACGACTACCCGCGCGGCGGCATGGCCGCGCCGGGGCTCACGGCGGGCGCGTGCCTGCGCAAGGACTTCACCTTCTCCGAGGAGCGCTCGAGCGCGCCGGGGATGCTGCTGGCGGTGTCGCGCGTGCACGAGACGGTGCCGCTGTTCATCGTCAAGGGGCTGAAGTCGCGGCTCGGCGGCTCGCTGCGCGACCTGAAGGTCGCGGTGCTCGGCCTCACCTTCAAGCGCGACTCCGACGACGTGCGCGACTCGCTCGCCTACAAGCTCGTGCGCATGCTGGAGCGCGAGCTGGCTCACGTGGCGCGCCACGACCCGCACGTCCCGGCCGACTCCGAGCCGCTCGAGGCGGTGCTCGAGGGCGCCGACGCGGTGGTGGTGGCCACGAACCACTCCGCCTTCGAGGGCCTCTCGACCGGCTCCCCGAGGGCACCCTGCTCGTTGACCCGTGGAACGTCACGGGCTCGGGCGAGGTGTTCGGGGTCGCCCGCGATCGCGCGATCGCGGAGTGACGCGCGTACTCGTCACCGGCGGCGCCGGCGCGATCGGCACCGCGGTCGTGGGCCGGCTGCTCCCAGGAGGACCGCTGGAACGTCCGCGTCTCCGACCAGCGCGACGCGCCGGACTGGATCCCGGGAGCGCTGCGACGTGCACCGCGGCGACCTGCGCCTCCCTGGACGAGGCGCGCATCGCGGTGAAGGGCTGCTCGCACGTCGTGCACCTCGCGGCGATCGTGGGCGGCATCGCAAACTTCCACAAGCTGCCGTACACGCTCACGGAGGTGAACCACGCGCTCTACAACGCCGTCTTCCGGGCGGCGCTCGAGGCGAGGACGGAGCGCCTGCTGTACGTGTCGTCCTGGTCCGAGAACGCCACGGTGTTTCCCGACGCCCGAGGAGCACCTGCGCGACTGCCCGTTCTACTCGGCCTACGGCTTCTCGAAGCTGGCGGGTGAGGTTGACTGCCGCGCGCTCCACGACGAGCACGGCCTGTCGTACACGATCTGCCG
>CAWBAP010000001.1:0-383763 GCA_963786845.1 uncultured Thermoleophilaceae bacterium | reverse complement strand
AAGCGCTTCAAGCTCCGCTGACGCCCCGCCATATCCGGCATTGAGGTTTTGTTGAGGCGTCCGTCGTAGTTTGGTGCCATGAGGCCGACCATCTCGGCACTCGCGGCGCTCTGCGTGCTCGGTGCTACGGCGAGCCCCGCGCTGGCCCAGACGTACACGCTCAACCTGTCCGGCCCCACCACCGCGACCGTCGGCCAATCGTCGATCTTCCAGGCGAGCGGCTCGAATCCGCCTGACGACTTCTTCTCGAGCTGGCTCGACGTGAGCGCGATCCCGACGAGCGTCCTCGCAACGTGCCCCGCCGACTATTTGAACGCCTCACAGGTGGCGCGCAGCGCGTCCGCCGACGGCGGCGAGGTCGTGGTCACGGCCCAGCGCGAGACGGTCGACGCTGCCGGAAACTTCTCGATTCCGTTCGGCTGGGCACCCACCAAGCCGGGCCAGTTCCTGCTCTGTGGCTACACGAACGACGGGGCCACCTACACGCAGACGTCGGCATCGATGGCCGTGAACGTCTCCGGGGCCTCGACCCCGCGGCCCGTGAACGTCGAGAAGCCCAGGCTGACTCGTTCGCGCGGAGCCCTCGTGTGCAGCCGGGGCAGGTGGTCGAACAGCCCGAGCCGCTACTCGTACCGCTGGTTCGTGAACGGCAGGCGCAGGAGGGGCGCGACCGGGCGGCGCCTGGCGATCTCCCAGAGCCTGCAGGGCCGCGCCGTGGTTTGCAAGGTGACGGCCTTCAACGCCGGCGGGTCGAAGACGGCCGCCAGCCGCGCGCTGCGACTCTAACTACCGGGCTCGCCCGCCGAGTTGTAGAACGTCGTCCTGAGCGCGACGTTGTTTCCGGCTGGGCCGGCCCAGTTGTGCACCTCGATCCGGTAGGTCCCGGGGCCGAGCCGTGCCGTCGTCATCGTCTCGCCGGTCAGCTCACCGGAGGCCCCGGAGGCGATGTCGTCGCCCCACGAGCCGTCGGCTGCCTGGCGCTGCAGGTAGAGGTCGAGGTCCGCCGGCAGGGTCGGCGTCGCCTGGACGACGGCCTTGGCGTTGTCGACCCCCTCGGGCACCTCGAACTCGACCATCTGACTCGTTACGCCCTCCACGCGCACGCCCCCGCCGGGCGCCAGCGTCGTGACGGAGGAATCGAACGGAGCCTGCGCCGGGCCGGACGTGGTCGCCTCCTGCTGGGTGAGCGGCACGGTGTCCGGATACAGCGTCGCGCCCGGCACGACGGGCACGTCGACCGAGGTCGCGCCGGGGCCGGTGAACACGGTCACCTGGAGATCCTGGGCGAACATCGGCACCTTGTCCGGGTCGCTGGTCGTCACCCGCAGCACGAGCCGGTGCCCCTCTCGCAGGTGGTGGCCCATCGCGAAGCAGGCCGGCTGCATGTCATAGCGCTCGCCGGGAACCACGAGCTGGCGCTGCGCAAGGCCATCGCGCAACTCGGGGTTGAGCGCGCACTGCGAGATCCGGCGCCAGTCGCCGTCCGGGCTCTCGTCGAACAGGTTGGCGATCAGGTGCACGCGCGGCGACGTGACCGACGCCGACAGGTTCAGCGTCGGCTGGCCGGCGAGAACCAGATCGTCCGCGAGCGGCGCGGTGCGGAACGTGGCGCCGTCGGTCTCCTCGGGCGCGACGAAGCCACGGCTGTCGCCGGTGAACGAAACCGACCCCTGCTCCGAAGGAGCCTCGCGCCCGAGCGTTTCGTCCGCCGCCGAGTGGAAGCTCACCCGCTCCGGGACACCCGGCCAGGCGCTGCTCGTGAGCACCTCCGTCCGATCCCCGGTCCGCGCTCCCTCGAAGGTTCCGTCGGACATGAAGATCTCGACAGGCGGACCCGTGGCCACCTTGCGCTGCCCGAGCTGGCGGTCGAACCAGGCGTGCAGCGCGTAGGTCCACTGAATGCCCCGCCTGGTGGGACAGCAGCCGGAGCCGTGGTCCCACTGGCCGAGCCAGAGCTTGTCACCCGTGCGTCCGCCGCGGCGGGTGAACCAGTCCATCGCCTGCACGCGGGCGGCGTTGTCGTTCACGCCGTGCACGAGGAAGACGGGGATGTCCGCATTGGTCGCGCCCTGCTCCCAGTCGCGCACCAGATGCCAGTCCGAGTAGCGGCCCGAGAGCTGGTCCTCGCCGGCGACGGCAGCCGAGTTCGGAAGCCCGCAGCCGGTGTCCTCCATGTTGTTGCCGAAGTCGTCACCGCCCGGCAGCTTGCGCTCGATTGCGATCTGCTCGTAGGCCTCGATCGGACCGGCCCACTGGAGGAAATAGGGCACGCCGCCCTGGAACTGGTGGTGGTACATCGAGGCCAGGCCGGCGCTGGGGACGATCGTCGCGAGCCCGTCCGGCCGCTGGGCCGCCGCCACGGACGGCGTCGACCCGACGTACGAGTGGCCCGTCATGCCCACGCGGCCATTCGACCAGGCTTGGCCTGCCGCCCACTCGACCGTCTGCTCGAGGTCCCGCCCGTCCTTCGGGCCGAGGTGGTCGAGGCAGCCCTCCGAGCGTCCGGTGCCGCGCAGGTCCATCATCACGACCGCGTAGCCGCGCGGGGCGAAGTAGCGGGTGAGCCCGAGCGGCTTGCCGTCGGCGTCGCGCGGCTCCGGCAGGATGCGGGTGCCGTCGCGGTCGGCGAGCGTGCCGTGGTACGGGCTCGCCTCGAGGATGACCGGGAAGCGGCCCGGTGCGTCGGGGCGCGTTATCTCGAGGTACAGGTCCTCGCCGTCGTAGGCCGGCAGCCGCACGACGTCGCGCACCGTTTCGAAGCTGGGTTGCGAGAGTCTCTGCGTCTGCGTGTAGTCGGCCGGCGGACCTGCCGACGCCGGGCTCTTCTTGGCCTCGGCGCCCGGCGCCAAGAGCATGAGCACTGCCAGCGCAAGCAGCGCGGATACGCGAAAAACCGAAAGCATCGAATCTCCCCTCCCCGACGGAACGCTTCGTCTATACCCAGTGCGGCGGGTGGCGTAGCAACCGCCCGATCGGGGTACATTCCGCGCTGTCGGACAGGGGTAGTTACCAGGAGGTGCCATGAAGGTTCGAGGGCTGATCACGGCCGCGCTTGCGGCAGTGGCGACGACGGTCGGATTTGCCGGTACGGCGCACGGGGCGTCTGCCTCCGGTGAGGTCCCCTCGCAGTCCGAGGTGGATCAGGCGATCGCCGCGTTCGACAGCGGCGCAGCGGACATCGTGGAGCGGAAGGCTCCGCGGCCATCCTGGTTCACCCCCGAGCTCGAGCAGCGGGTGCGCGAGAACGGCGTCGCCGCGGCGCCCGTCGACGCTCCGGCGCCGGGCCAGGTGGGCATCCGGCCGGGCTCGATGATGATCTCGCCCTTCATCTGCACGATGAACTACATCTTCCAGAAGGGCGGCACGGTCGCGATCGGCACGGCGGGCCACTGCCTCGAGGCGGGCGAGCCGGTCGTGCTGTTGACGGCCGCCCCGACCGGCGGGAATCCCGTGCTCGTGGAGCTCGGGAGGGTCCTGCTGAAGCGCGACGGGGGCATCGGGCGCGACTACGGCCTCGTCGAGGTCCCTCCGGCGCGCCACGACTGGGTCTTCCCGACGATCGCGGCGATTGGCGGGCCGTGCGGCGTCTACGCGGGCGGCGACCCGCAGCCGGTTGCGCACTACGGGCACGGGCTCGTCGGCGGCATCCCCGGCACGCCGCGGGCCGGCGTCGGGTTCGAGCTGACCGAAGAGCAGCAGCGTGAGCTCAAGCGGATAGTCCAGATCAAGGGCGTCGACTGGGACTGGGACGCGGACAGCATCGTCTGGGCCGGCTACAACTACGGCGGTGACTCGGGCAGCCCCGTTCGGATCGCCCAGCTGCCGGCCGTGTCGAACCTGACGCACGGAATCGGGATCACCGGCCTCGAGCCCTCGCCGCTCGGGTGGGGCACCCGCGTAACGACGGTCACGGGGTCCGGCTGGACGCTCATGAACAGCCCGCTCTGCCCGCCGGGCGCGTAGATGCGCTGAGGCCCGCCGGCTGGGGCGGGCCTCAGAGCATCTTCAGGATCCCTCAGTCGGTTCCCCACGGGTTGTCGATCACGAAGCGCCAGGTCCCGTCGCCCTGACGACGCAGGACGTCGGCGTTCCTCGCCGCCAGCCGCACGGGCTCGCCGTCCGGCCCGGTGCCGTCGAACGACCAGACGCCGACCACGAGGGCGAGGTCGTCCACCTCGAGGACGCGCGTCACCTCGATGTCGAGCTCGCCGTTCATGGAGATGAACCCGGTGAGGGCCTCGCTGACGCCGGGTGCGCCGTGAGCGAGGCTCCCGGGCTCCGCTGCGAACGCCGCCTCGCTCTCGTACAGAGGCATCAGACTTTCCAGGTCCCCGGAGTTGATCCCGGTGACGATCGACTCGAGCACCTGCTCAGGCGTGGCCGTGGACATCTTCGACTCCTTTCGGTATACAGTAGTGAGTCATGGAATGCGACCGTACCTCCTTTCGAGCGATGTGTCAAGATTGACGACACGAGAGTGAGTCGCGAAATGCCGCCCAAGCGCAAATACGAGCTGAAGAAGCGAGCCGAGCAGATGGGTGAGACGCGCCTGCGGATCACCGAGGCGGCGATCGAGCTGCACGGCGCCCTCGGGCCGTCCCGCACCACGCTGAGCGCAGTCGCCGAGCGGGCGGGCGTGGAGCGCCGCACCCTCTACCGCCACTTTCCCACCGAGGCCGACCTGTTCTCGGCTTGCTCAAGCCATTACTTCAGCGCCAACCCGTGGCCCGATCTCGGGAACTGGCGCGCGATTCGCGACCCGCAACAGCGGCTCGAGCGAGCCCTCGACGAGCTCTACGCCTACTACGAGCGCACCGAGCCGATGTTCAGCAACGTGCTCCGCGACGCCGAATTCGTCGACTTCGCCCGCGACGCCGTGGCCCCACTGCACGCGTACCTCGAAGAGGCCGCCGAGACCCTCATCATCGGCCGTCAGGCCCGCGGCCGAAGACGGCAGCTCCTCAAGGGAGCGGTGCGCCACGCCCTCGCCTTCTCGACCTGGCGCTCGCTGTCGGCCGACGGCGTCGGGCGATCGGACGCGGCGAAGCTCGTCACCGCGCTGGTGGTCGAGGCGGACGCGCCCTAGCGCACGTTTCCGAATCCGCCGGCGAAGAAGACGAGCGGCTCGCCCGTCGGCGAAGTGCGCAGGTCATCGACGCGTCCCACGACGAGCCAATGATCGCCGGCGGGGTGCTCGGCGACGATCTCGCACTCGAGCGAGGCGAGGGCCTCCGTCAGCAGTGGCACGCCGCCGCGCCCGAGCTCCCACTCGATGCCGGCGAATCGGTCCGCGCCGGCGGGAGCCGCCCGGATCGCGAACGCCTCCTGCCGCCGCCCCAGCACGTTCACGCCGAAGCGCCCCGTGCGCCGCATGCGCGACCACGTGAGCGAGCTGCGCGCCGGCGCGAACGAGATCAGGGGCGGGTCGAGCGAGAGGGACGCGAACGAGTTGACGATCAGCCCCGTGGGCTCGCCGTCGGGTGCCGCCGTGACGAAAACGACGCCGGTCGCGAACCTGCCGAGCGCCTCGCGGAACGAGTACGCGTCCGGCGGCTGCGCTGCGGGGACTGGAGCTGCGAGCGCCATCTCAGTGGAGTGACGCGTGTTCGCCGAGCGCGACCTGGCCGAGGTAGTCGTAGGCGCGGTTGGCGCCGAGCGGGTGCATGAAGGAGCCGGCCTTGACGTCGCGGTACGCGCGGGCGAGCGGGCTGTCGCTCCGGTAGCCGGCGCCGCCCGAGAGGGCGAGCGCGCGGTCCACGATGCGGGCGGCGGCCTCGCCTATGAACGCCTTGGCGGCCTGCGCCTCGGCGAACAGCGCGGCGAGCTCCTCGGGGCTGCCGTCGGATGCCGGGTTCGCGGCACGATGGTCGTCGATCAGCGCTGCCGCCCGCGACAGGATGCCGCGCGAGGCGGCGAGGTCGACGGCGTTGTCGGCGACCTGCATACGCGGGCGCGCGTCGCCGTTGACGCGCCCGGCGATGCCGCGGCGGGCGATCGCGTCCGCCGACTCGGCGATGCCGAGCGAGGCCGAGGCGTGAAAGAGGCCCGCGACCAGGTTGCGCTCCATGTAGGGCAGCGGGTCGCCGGCTCGGAAGCCGCCCCGCACGGCCGACTCGGGCAGCTCGACGCCGACCAGCGAGATCGAGTTGCTGCCGGAGGCGCGCATTCCAAGCGCGTCCCAGTCGTCGTTCGCGACGACGCCGGGCGTATCGGCCGGCACCATCGCGTAGGCGTAGCGCTCGACTCCCTCGCCGTCGGCGTAGGTCACGGACACGTAGAAATGAGTTGCGGCGGGAGACATCGTGCAGAACATCTTGCGGCCGTCGATCCGCCAGCCGGACTCGGTGCGCGTGGCGAGCGTCCCCGGCCGGGTGAGATCCTGGCCCGGCTCGCTGATGGCCGCGGCCAGCACGACACCCTCGCGGACGATCTGCTCGAGCGATGAGGCGAAGCCGCGCGCGCGGCGCTCCGCCCCGGCCGCCACGGCGACGTCGAGACGGCGCTGCATGTTCAGCACCGCGACGAGGTGCATGTTCACCCCGATCGCGACGGAGGCGTCGCCGCGCGCCAGACGGCTCGACGCCACCACGAGGTCGTGCGCGGAGGTGACGCCGAGCCCACCGAGCTCGACCGGGACCGGCGCCGCGAAGTAGCCCGCTGTCTTGAGCGCCTCGATCGCCTCGAAGGGGTAGCTGCCGTCGCGGTCGTGCTCCGCCGCGCGAGCTGCGAGCTCTTCGGAGAGCTCGCCGGCGACCGCCACAAGGCGGCCGCCGGCGTCGGTATGGGCTGTGAGCTCGATCGGCATCGCGTGGGCCTCAGCCGGTCGTGACCTCCACGGCGACGGGCACGCCGTTGGTGACCATGTCGTAGACGGCCGAGCGCTGCCGGCCCCGCTCCACGACCTCTCGCAGCTTCTCCTCGGGCGCGTTGCCGGTCACGCGAAACGAGACCGAGATGCGCTCGAACCCGTTGCGCGGCTCGTCGTCCACGCCCAGGGCGCCGCGCACGTCCATGTCGCCCGTGAGGGTCGACTCCACGGACGTGAGCTCCACCCTGCGCGCCGCCGCCACGTAGACGATCGACGTCGTCAGGCAGGCGGCCAGCGCGTGCAGCAGGTACTCGGCGGGGTTCGCGCCAGCGTCGTCGCCGAGCAGAATCGCCGGCTCGCCCGCGTCGATCCGGAACTCCTCGCTGCGAGTGGTGTCCTCGCCGCCCGCGGCATAGAAGCCCTTGATCGTCGAGCGGTTGTGGGAGCCGTCGATCCAGCGGTTGGTGGCCCGGAATTGGAACTTCGCCAGCTCCGGCTGAGCCTTGATCAGGTCCAGCGTGGCGAACATCTTCTCTGTGTCCACGCCGTTCCGGATCTGTTCTGGGACTGCAACACTCACTTCGAGACCTCCTCGGTCCTGGTTGGGGTGGTGGTACGCACGATGCGAAGGCGGACAGCCGCGCTGGACGAGCGGTTGCCGGCCGGGTCGGTGGCGGTGAAGCGAGCGCGGTAGGCGCCGGGCCGCAGCTTGCTTCGGCCGATGCGGCCGCTGAAACGCAGCCTGTTGGGGCCGGCGTTGCCCGCGCGGGTCAGCGTCGCCACCGTGACGTACCGGCGGCGCCGCAGTGCGCGCTCGATCGTGATCGTGACCGAGGCCGCCTCGGAGAGCGTGTAGCGGAATGTCGTCCTGGCCCGGAAGCGGCGGTTGGTCAGCGCAAGGCCGGTGATGCTCGGGGCCAGCGTGTCGGCGGCGGGCGGCTCGGCGGGAGGCGGCGGCCCGGGCGTCGGGGCCGGCACGGGCTCGCGGAAGAAGTGCACGATCGAGTCGCTGATCTGAGAGGCGACGTAGAGCGATCCGCCGTCCGGGCTCACGGCCACGCCGTTTGCGGCGTCCAGCGGCTCGCCTGGCAGGTCCAGGCAGCCGTGCAGCCCGTCGTTCCCCAGGCAGCCGTCGTAGGCGATCTGTCCGGGGTTGGCCGCGGCGCCGGCCGGCGACGCCAACCAGGCGCCGGCGATCGCCAGCGGGAGGAGGGCCAGGGCATGCCGTGGGCCGCTGAGGAATCGCATTCAGCGACCGTACGGCCGCGCCGGCCGCCCGCCATCGGCGCCACCACCCAATTTCGGGTGGGAGGTGTGGCGGGATGCACGTATTGGCTTGCGCGCCAGTAGCGAGACGCTTTGCACCTCGTAGGTGCTGCAGGCCTCGAGTGCGCGCTCGGAGATGAAGCGGTAGTCGTTCTTGCGCTGCTCCTTGACCTGCAGGCCTTCGGCCTCGATCGCCTCCAGGTAGCTGCGGCGGGGGACCGCCCCCGCGATGCAGGCAGCCCACAGCTCGACGTTGCGCCTGGTCCGCTCCTTGAGCGCACGGCCGCTGACGATGTCGGCGATCGCCAGCCTTCCTCCCGGCCTCAGGACCCGCGCCGCCTCGGCGAAGACGCGGCCCTTGGCCGGCGAGAGATTGATGACTCCGTTCGAGAGGACAGCGTCGAAGCTGGCGTCGTCGAAGGGGAGCTCCTCGATGTGGGCCTCGACGAACTCAACCTGCGAGAGCCCCTGACGCTCTCGAAGCCGCGCAGCCTTATCAAGCTGCTCCTTTGTGATGTCAACCCCCACGACGCGACCCGACTTGCCTACCAGGGCCGCCGCGCAGAACGCGTCGGTACCCGATCCCGAGCCGAGATCGAGCACCGCCTCGCCGGGTTGGAGCGCGGCGAGGTCGAGGTGATGCCCCACTCCGGCGAAGGACGCAAGCGCCTCGGGGGGGACCGCGTCCAGGAGCTCGCTCGGGTATCCGAGCCGCTCCGCCAGGGCTCTCCCCACCTCGAAGTGGAGCTCCGCCTCCTCCCCGCGGGCCACGTGCCGGTACATCTCCTTGACCTCGGCCTCCAGCCGCTCACCGTCTACGAGCGAGCGCGCATCGAGTTGCGGCAAGGCCTCCGGGCCCTCTCCGTCGGCTGTCCAGTGGACTTCTTGGCTGTTCTGCTGGTGGACATGCCAGGACCCCACCAAGCGCCGTGTGACGGCGCGTGTGATCAGACCGCGGCGGCCAGGTCGGCGTGCAGCGCCGGGTTGTCGATCGCCTCGCCCAGCAGGCGGGCCGACTCGAGGCCGCTGGGATCGCCGAGCCTGGCCCGGTGCAGCGCGGCGCGCACGACGAGCTCGCGCATGTCGCCGCGGGCAGCGAGCCGCTCGAGCCGGGCCACGCAGTCCCGGGCATCGGGCGCGGCGTCGGCGATCGCCACGTCGGCGAGCGCCTCCAGGCACCAGGCATGCATCCAGACGTAAGGATCGGCCACTCGCACCGCGCGGACGGCGGCGTCGCGCAGCCAATTCAGCGCGGCGGCGCGCTCGCCCGCCGCCTCGTGAACGAGGCCCCTCACGCGAGCGGCGCTCGCCTCCCAGCACGGGTCGCCGAGGCGGCAGCCCAGCGCAAAGGCGTGATCGAGCAAGGCGATGGCGTGATCCGGGTCGCCCTGGCGCAGCGCCACCTCGGCCCTTAGCACCTCGGGGAAGGGCTGGAACGCCACCCAGCCGTCCTCGGCCACCATCGCGAGCGACTCGTCGAGCGGTTCGACCGCCTCGGGCCACTGGGCGCGCAGCAAGAGCGCACGGCCCAGGATCGCCAGCGACCAGGCGGCCTGGCGGGCATCCCCGCAGCGACGCGCGGCCGAGATCGACTCCTCGAGCAGGCCGATGGCGGCCTCGTAGTACGCCCTGTCAGACAGCGCCTTGCCGCGCGTGCCGAGCACAGCGGCACGCTCGCTGTCGTCCGCCACCAGCCCACTGGCCCGCCCGAGCCATCTGCCCGCCGACACCCCGCGGCCGGCCTGTGCCGCCACGAAGCCGAGCTCGCGGCAGACCTTGCACTCGACCTCGCGGTCGTCGCTGGCCTCGGCCAGCGAGAGCGCCTCGTGCAGCGCCGCCGCACCCTCCTCGTCACCGCCGCGAACCGAATGCACCAGCGCAGCCCCAAGCGCGGTCAGTGCGCGCGCCAGCAGCGCCGGGTCGCCGACGCCGCGCGCCTCGGCACACGCCTGCCTCAGGCACGCCACCCCGGGCTCGACCGCGCCGGCGGCCACGGCCGCACGCCCTGCGTCGAGCTGCCCCACAGCGGCCGCCCGATCGCCGTCCGCCGGAGAGCTCTGCACGCCGTGCTCGTCGGCCGCACGGCGCACCCCCGGATCGGGCGCGCGCCCCAACTCGCGGCGGAACAAGACCTCGCACGCGTCGGCGTGATCGCGCGCGGCGGCGACCTCGCCCGCCCTCGCAAGGCAGCGCACCAACAGCTCGTGGGCGCCGTCATCGAACCGGTTCAGCGCGAGCGCCCGAGACGCCAGCGCCGCACCGTCAAGCGAAGCACCGGCCGCCAACGCACCCAGCGCCGCATCTCTCAACACGGCCTCGCAGACCCCCGCAAAGTGGCGGCGCTCCACAAGCAGCCACGCATCGAACTCCGCCCCGGCGCCGGGGTCGACCCCCTCCAGCAACTCGCCGCGAACGAGCGCGGGATCCGGCTCGCCGGAAGCCAACGCCAGCACGTCCACCGCAGTCCCCGCCGGCAGCCCCAGTTCCAATGGATCCCCTCGCAGCGCCCCGGCAACCCCAAGAGCGCGACGCAGCTGCGCCAACGCCCAGCGCAGCGCCCCGCGCGGATCATCGGCATCGCGGAAGACCAGCCCGGCCAGCACCGTGCGCGCGACCGGCCGCTCCGCCAGGACCACGTACGCCAACACGGCCCACGCCTTATGACCGCGCGGCGGAGCGACAACCACTCCGTCGCGCTCGATCTCCGGCGGGCCCAGCATGCGGATCACCAGCGTCGACACGGCACCACGATCGTAAACTGCCATACCCGGCGGGCTCAGCCGGCTTGCGAGAAGCGCGCCGCAGCAGCCGCCCGCGCCGCCTTGCCGGAGACCCGGAGCTTCACGTAGACGTTCGAGAGGTGCCGCTCGACGGTGCGCACACTGAGAAACAGCCGCTGGGCGATCTGCTCGTTGCTGAGGCCCTCGGCGACCAGCCGCATCACCTCGCGCTCACGAGTGCTGAGCTCCTCGATCGGCTCCGGCGGCGCCGAGGCCGTCGTGCCTGTGAAACCGCGCAGCTCCGACAGGAACACGCGCCACGCCGGGTCGTCCGCGAGCAGGATGTGGTTCCGGCTCTCGAGCGGGACCAAGCGGGCGCCCGGAATCAAGGTGGCAAGCAGGCGCCCCTCGGAGAACGGCACGAGCGCGTCGTCGCGTGCGTGCAGCACCAGCGTGGGTGTCGCAACCTGGGTGGCCGCGCCGGTCACGTCGTCCTGGTTCCGGGCGTGCCGGATCTGAACGGCGGTCTCTGGGTCGGTCGTCGTGCGCTGAAGCTCGTCGAACCACTCCATCTGCTCCGGCGTCGCGTCGGGGATGAAGAGCGTCGTGAACAGGCGGCGAAAGGTCGGCTGGTCCTGACCCCAGCCCATCCGGATCAGGGAGATCATCAGCTCGGCCTGCTCCCGCGCCGCGGGCGAGGGATCGCGCATGAGCCTTCCACGCGCGTATGTGGAGAACAGGATCAGGCGACTGACGCGCTCAGGGTGGCGCGCCGCGTAGGCGATTCCGACCGGGCCGCCCTGCGACATCCCCAGCACGCTGAAGTGCTCGAGGCCGGCGGCCTCGATGATGGCCTCGAGGTCCGCCACCCGCGCTTCGAGCGATAGATCGTCGACGTCCCGATCCGAGAGCCCGCAGCCCCGCTCGTCGTATCTGAGGACCGTGTGCCCCTCCGCCAGCCCGTCAAGCCAGTGTCGCCAGACCGGGCTCTCCCAGTCGCACTCCAGGTGAGTCAGCCAGGTCGCGGTTCTCACGAGCGGTGGACCGCGGCCATGAACCGCATAGGCGATCCGAACGCCGTCGGGCGCGGTGCAAAATCGGATTTCCTGCGTCAGGCGGGCCACACCCTTGTCCTGCCGAGACGAGTCTGGCGTCGGCAGCCGTGTAGCGCAAGCGCGCTGTTGGCACCTACCAACAAGCTGGATCTGGCCGATAACGGTGTCATGGACTCGTCGCGCCTCGCGCGCACCGTAGCCCTCGCCGCGATGGCGCTGAGCACGTGCCGGCCCGACACAACCCGCGTCTTCGCCAGCTTCCCGCCGTTCGGTGATTCACTGACACGATGGTGATCTCGCAGGAGTACGCCGACGTCCCGGTCGGCGACCGAGCAATGCGCACGTTCGTTGCCGGGCCGCGCGCGCCCGGGAGCTACCCGGGCGTCGTCTTCTACTCGGACATCTTCCAGCTCACCGACTCGACGCTGCGATGGTGCATGCGGCTGGCCGGCTACGGCTTCGTGGTGGCCGCGCCGGAGATCTATCACCGCATCGAGCCCGCCGGCACCGTGCTCGAGTTCGACGACGAGGGCAAGCGCCGCGGACAGGCGGACGCGGACGCGACGCCTGTCGCCGACTTCGACGACGACATCCGCGCCGCGCTCGATTGGCTGGAGGCCGACGAACGTGTGGCGGGGGACGGCCTCTGCGCGACAGGGCACTGCACCGGTGGCCACCTGGGGTTCCGCGCCGCGTTCGACCCGCGTGTGCGCGCGACGGCGCTCTGGTACCCGACCGGTCTGCAGGACGGCAAGCTGGGCAAGGACGCCGACGCGGGCTCGCTCGGGCGCGCGTCGGAGATTCGCGGGGAGACGCTGCTGATCTTCGGCACCGACGATCCGCACACGCCCGAGGAGGGCCGTGCGGCCATCAAGCGCGGGCTGGAGGAGGCAGGCGTCAACTTCCGCTGGAGCCTCTACGACGCCGAGCACGCCTTCGGGCGCGACATCGGACCGCGCTATGACCCGGAGGCGACCGACGCGGCGTTCGCCGAGACCGTGGCGGTGCTCAAGCCGTAGCGGACCGCCCTCTTGACTGCCGCATGCCGTGGGCGGATGATCGCTCTGCGGTCCCGACAAGCCGTGGAAAAGCCTTCCGAGCTTCCTGTGTCCGAGACGTCGATGACCCGCCGCGATGCCCTCAAGGGCGCGGTCGGCTTGGCGACGGTCGGCGCCTTGCCGGCCAGCGCGGCCGGAAGCGGGGGACCGAGGTCGGGGCGTGAACGCGTGGCGATCATCGGCGCCGGTGCCGGCGGCGTGGCCGCGGCCTACTTTCTTGCCGGCAGCTTCGACGTCGACCTCTTCGAGGCGCGATCCAGGATCGGCGGCCATTGCGATTCGCGGGTGATCAACCACAAGGGGCGGAGAATCACCGTCGATCTCGGCGCCCAGTTCTTCCATCCCGACACCCACCCGATCTACGTCACGCTGCTGGAGGAGCTGGGCCTCTACGACCCTGAGCACCCCGACGTCGACGCCACGCTGGAGGCTCCCGGGAGCCTGTGCATCTTCCGGACGGCCGGGGGCCCGCCCATCTTCTCGTCGTCGCACCCGCTCTCGACGCCGCTGCGTGCGGCCGACTTTGCGACGTTCACGGGGCTCGCGCGGCAGGCGGTCCTGTCGGACATGCCGTGGGAGATCACCGTCGACGCCTGGATCCGCAGCCTGCCCCTGCGGCGATCGTTCAAGAAGGACGTCCTGTATCCGTGGATCACGGCGACGATCGGGTGTGCGCGGGCCGACGCGCTGCGAACGTCGGCGCGGTCGATCCTGCAGACCTTCGCGCTGGCGTTTCCGGCCAACCTTCTCGAGGGCGCCACCACGTACAACTCGAAGATCGGCCTGCAGGGGAACCTGCAGCGCATGCTGGACCGCAGCCCGACCGCCCAGGTGCACCTCAGAACGCCTGCGCGGGCCCTGAGTCGCACACGCGCCGGCTGGTACCTGCAGACGCCGGCGGGCCGGCAGGGGCCGTACCGGTTCGTGGTGTTGAACGCGCCTCCGCGTGCCGGACGCGAACTGCTGCGTCCGCTGCCCGCATTCGCCGACATCACTGAGCTACTGGACGTGTATCGATACTTCGACTCGCGCCTCTTGGTTCACACCGACGCGGCCTATGTGCACCGTGATCGCCGCAACTGGGGGGCCTACAACGCCGGGGCTTACGGTCTCGAGTGCGAGGGCAGCGCCTGGCTCGGTGCTCTGTACGAGAAGTCTGCCTCGGGGGCGAGCGTCCACGTGTTCAAGTCGTGGGCCCAGCGCCGGCGCGCCGATCCGAAGCACGTCCTCTTGGAGCGGCGGTTCAAGCACCCGCTGATCAGCCAATCCACGATCAAGGCAGCACGCGCCTTGCGTCCGCTACAGGGCCGCAAGGGCCTGTACTTCAGCGGCCACTACACCACCGGCATGGACCTGCAGGAGTCGGCGCTCTACTCGGCCATGAAGGTGGCCGAGGCGCTGGCTCCCGGCAGCCGGACCCTGGCGTCGCTGAACACGCGTTTGAGCGCGCGCGGACGCGCCGGCATTTCGTACGAACTCTGATTCCACTCCGGCAGGGCCCCCGCGCCTGAGCGCGCCCGACAGGAGTCGAACCTGTGGCCTTCGGTTCCGTAGGTCGCCAGAGTCCGTCCCCCTACCCGCGGCGACACAGACCAGGATGTCAGGAGACGGCGCTGGATTGGCGATCTCGCGGCTCCGGTGCGAGGATGCGCCACATGGCCCGGAGGACGTTCGCCGTCGCGCGCATTCTGGTGCTCGCGGCCGCCGTTGTGCTCGCGCTCGCGTCCGCGCCGGACGCAATGGCAGTCGGTGAGCCCAACGCGAGAATCGAGGGCAGCCTGGCGGACGCCTTCACTAGCACCGTGTTCGACTCCTTCGAGCACGACTTCGCCGGGGCCTCCTCGGGGACGAACTCCGACTCGGTCACGGAAGCTGCCACCGGAGCCACCGCCGGCGCGAGCCTGACTTACACTTCGAGCGACCTCGGCGCCGACGCCGAGGGACACGGCACTGCCAACACCGGGGCGTCGGCCCGGCAGGCCACCTCGACCAGTCACTTCAGCAAGGAGTTCGTCGTCACCAGCCCGACGCCGTTCCGCGCGCTGGGATCGGTCGGCGTCGCGAGCACTAGCGGGCATTGCTGCGTCGTCGCCAGCGCCCGGCTGACCGGGGACGACGGAAACGTCTTCAACGTCGTCGCGAGCACCGGCGACGGCACGAAGAGCGTCAACGCGAGCGGTGTCCTCCAGCCCGGCGACTACACACTGGCCTTGGAGGCGAGTCCCGGAATGGGCTTCGGCGCGGCCGCCACGGCCAACATCTCGGGCTCTGCCGATTTCGACGTCAGCTTCACGATCGGGGAGCCCGACTGCGTTCCCGGTAGCGGCAGCGCTACGGTCGCCGCGATCGACACCGTGAACGCCGACTGCGAGGTCGCGCCGCACCACTACCGCGTGGAGCTGAAGGCGTGGATCCCGAAGGCCGCGATCGTCGATCCGAACATCCCGTACGAGGTGCCCCTCGCGGTGCTGGGATTCGCCCCGCTGACGCTCGCCATCGCGGACGAGCGTCGCCCCTGTAACGACGGTGGCCTCCAGGCTCTGGCCCTGCTTGTGCGGTCGAACTTCCGCGGCGACACACATGCGGAATACGACGGCAGCTTCCGGGTCCGGCCCGTCGCCGAGTTCGACTGGGACGGCTCTCAGATCACGAACTTCGTCGTCACGTCGCCAGCCGAGCACTTCGGCATCACGAGCCTTGATTACAAGTTCCGCAGGATCGGCGGCGGCGAGACCCAGGAGTGCAGCGTCACGAAGCAGCAGGTGGCCGCCGCCGGCGGAACCCAGCTGTCCGCGAACAGCTTCGAGCTGTCGATGTCGGCGGACGATCCGCTCGTATTTCCGCGTACGTCAGCGCCGGATTCACCGCTGGTGCCGAACATCGACGCACGGCTTCGGGGAACGGTCCAGCCTGACGGCCGGCTCTCCATCGCCTACGACACCGACCTGTTCCCGAGCCACGGGTTGCGCGTGACGGTCGACGGGAGGGATCTCGAGACGCAGGTGACCAACGACGTGTCGTGCCTCGCCGACAGCTCCGTCCAGGGACTGTTCGGAATGGGGCTGCTCGCGAGCGCGCTCAGCGCGCACGTCAACGTCGGTTCGGTGGTCGTCGACCCGGCGCAGGCGCCGCGCAGCTCCAGCGCGCCGGGACGGGTCTGTACCGGTGAGTTCTCGACCGTCGACTTCGTGAGCCTGGGGCAGTCGCTGCTCGGCAGCGCGAGCGCGGCCTCGGCCGCGTCCACGCTGCGAGTCGCGCCGCTCGACTCGGCAGGCAAGCCGGGAGGGTTCGTGACCCTGAAGCAGGCGGTGGCGCAGGGCCTCGTCGCGCGGCAGGACATCTCCGCGTCGCACTTCGTGCTGGGGATCACCCCGGACCAGCCGGTGGCGCTGCGCTCGCGCGGGCGGATGGCGCTCACTGTGACGCGCCTCCTGCAGGGCAGGCGCGGCCGGCCGGCTCAGTTCGGCCCGGTGACGGGGAAGGTCGAGGCGAAACTGACCGGCGGCGCGGCCCAGGTGACCCAGAACGGCAAGCGGCTACGGGCGCGGAAGCCCGACCGGCAGCCCCCGAGGACCGGCGCGCGGATCCGAATACGCGGTAAGACCGCGATCGTGACTGTGGCGCCGCGGGACCTGTCGGGCATCCAGGCCACCGTCGCAACGCTCGACGGCAAGCGTCTGAAGATACGCCGCAACCGATTCCGGGTCCCGGCGCGCAAGCTGACCCGCGTGCGCGTTTTCAGCACCGACGTCTACGGGAACTCCGAGAAGCCGAAGCGACTCCGGCTCCGCTGACGCGCCGGGCCTGAACGCAGAAACCCCGCATGGGCGGGGCCTCTCTGAGCGCGCCCGACAGGATTCGAACCTGTGGCCTTCGGTTCCGTAGACCGACGCTCTATCCAGCTGAGCTACGGGCGCTCGGCGTGCAAGGGTAGCGTTCGGTTCGATTCGGTATGGACTCGAGTCCGCTTCGTCAGCGCGACGTCAGGCTCATCGTCGGCGCGGTCGGTATATCCGCGCTCGGCGACTTTCTGCTGTGGATTCCGCTGACGCTGCGGGTGCAGGAGATCAGCGGTTCGGGCTACGCGATCGCCGGCCTTTTCCTCGCGCTCTGGACGCCTGTCGTGGTGCTCGCGCCGGTCGCGGGGCAGGTCGTGGACCGGCGCGACGCGCGCGGTGTCCTTCTCGTCGCGTCGCTCGCTCAGATGGTCGTCGCTGCGGGGCTCGCCTTCGCACTCGACTCGGTGGCGGCGATCATCGTGCTGGCGGCGCTGCTCGGCACCGGGTTCGCGTTCGCGCAGCCGGCCGAGTTCGCGCTCGTGCCGGTCGTTGCCCGCGGGCAGGAGCTCACCCAGGTGAACGGCCTCGTCGAGACCGCACGCTATTCCGGGATGGCCGTCGGACCCCTCCTCGGCGGCCTGCTAGCCGGCCTCGGCGGGACGGACGTTGCGATGCTCGTGAACGCCGGCACATTCGGCGTCGTGGCGGCCGCCGCGCTCCGGCTCAACGCGCGACGCCCGCCCGAGGTCGTGCCCGAGGGCGGTGTCGAGGAGCGCGCCCGCGACGGCATCGCCTACCTCTTCAGCGATCGCACGCTCGCGATCGCGATGAGCGTCCTGTTCCTGACGCTGCTGTTCATGACCGCCTCCGCGACCGCGGAGGTGTTCTTCCTGAAGGAGGACCTCGAGGTCTCGGACGCCATCTACGGCGTGGTGTTCGGGGCGTGGACGCTCGGCATGATCTTCGGCGCGCTCGTGGTCGCGCGCCGGGTGGCACCGGCCATGCTCGCGCTGGGCGTGCTCGTCGCGACGCTCGTCCAGGGCGCAGGCCTCGGGCTGCCCACCGTATGGCTCGTCGCGGCGTTCGGAGGCGCGATGTGGTTCATCGGCGGCGTGGGCCACGGCACGAAGAACACCCTCGCGCGGACGCTCATCCAGGAGCGCGTGCCCGACCGGCTGCACGGGAGGGCCTTCGCGGCCTACAACGCGATGCGAAACGGCGCCGAGCTCGTCGCGCTCGCGGGCGGCGGTGTGCTCGTGGCCGTCATCGGCGGGCGAGCCACGCTCGCCATCGCCGGCGGGGTGTCGGTCGCGGTGGCGCTGGTGGGGCTCGCGCTCTACCGGCGCCCGGCGCCCACGCCCGAGCCGGAGCCGGAGCCCGCGCACTGATTCGGTCCCCTCCGAGGACGAACGCGCACCACTTGGAGCGGAGAGGGAGGGATTCGAACCCTCGATGGAGGTTTCCCCCCATACTCGCTTAGCAGGCGAGTGCCTTCAGCCACTCGGCCACCTCTCCCGAGGGGTCGATGCTAAAGCAGCTAGGCGGGAACGAGGTGGGTCACGTCATCCGAGCCAACGACGATCTCGCCGTCTCTGATGAGCTCGAGCACCGCGGTCACGACCACTGGGTCGAACTGGCGGCCGGCGCCGCGACGCAGCTCCTCGACCGCCACCTCCAGGGACAGCGCCGTGCGGTAGACGCGCGAGGAGGTCATTGCCTCCAGAGCGTCGACCACGTGCAGGATCCGGCTCTCCAGCGGGATCTGATCGCCGGCCAGGTCGTCGGGGTAACCGCCGCCGCCGAAGCTCTCGTGCAGGTGATAGACCCAGTTCGCGAGCTCGGGCATGCCTGCGCCCGCGATGATGTCCCGTCCGAGCTCGGAATGGCGCCGCATCTCGATCCACTCGTCCTCGTCGAGCTTGGCGGGCTTCAGCAGCACGGCATCCGAGATCCCGATCTTGCCGACGTCGTGGAGCACGCCGGCGGTGCGGATCATCTCGAGGCGTTCGTCCCGCAGGCCGAGATGCTCCGCGAGCGTGCCGGCGTAGCGGGCAACCCGCTGCGAGTGGGAATGGGTGTAGCCGTCCTTGGCGTCGACTGCACGCGCGAGCGCGTGAACGGTGTTCACGAGGCCGGCCCTGAGGTTGCGCGCGGCGGCCTCCTCGGGCGAAAGCGCGAAGTCGATCGCGGACGAGTAGACGAACACGCGGTCCTTGCCATGCGACTTCGACCAGTACATCGCGCCGTCCGCAAGGTGCATCAGTCGCGCCTGATCGGGGGTGTGGTCCGGGAAGGTTGCGATTCCGGCGCTCACCGTCAGCTCCTGGCCAGTGCTCGTCTCGACCTCGGATGCCCGGCGGCGAACGCGTTCCACCACGGCGACCGCGTCGGCCGGACCGGTGCCGGGCAGCGCGATCATGAACTCGTCGCCACCCACACGCCCGGAGAGGTCATAGGGGCGCAGCTCTGCGGCGATCGAGTGCGAGAGACGTCGCAGCGCCTCGTCGCCGGCGGCGTGGCCGAGCGCGTCGTTCACGATCTTGAAGTCGTCTATGTCGAGGGCGACGAGCGAAAGCTGGGTGCCCTCGCGGCGGGCGCGCTCGAGCTCCTTGGCCAGGCATTCCTGGAAGGCACGGTGATTCAGCTGACCCGTCAGCGGGTCCTTCAGCGCCTCGAGCAGCTCATCGGCCAGGGCGTCGAAGTCGCGTGCGAGCACGCCGATCTCGTCCTTGCGCTGCCAGCCCAGGCGGGCGGTGCTGTCGCCGCCGCGGATGTGGTTCGCCACGGCCCGGATACGGTCGAGCGGGCTCACGACGAGACGACCGAGCAGCAGCGAGATCAGCAGCCCGAGCAGCGGAGCGCCCACGAGAGCGGTCACGGCGATGGCGGTCTGGTCCTCCTGCAGCGCCGCGTCCCGACCCTTCAGGTCGTAGTGCAGCTCGAGGGCGGCCGCCGGCGCGCCGCCGGAGGCGTGGTGGAGCCGGTAGTTCAACTCCGCGTAGTGCACGCCGTCGGACGAGCGGACCTCGCGGAGCCCATACTGCCCTGCGTCGATCGGGGCCCTTTGCGCGCCCGGCGCTGTGCTGAGCGCACGTGAGGTCGTTACGTCGCGCTTGGTCCCGTCCGGGTCGTGCACGTGTCCCGCCGAGACGAGGTAGGTCCGGCCTCCGGCGCCATGCCATGACACGGAGATCTTGTGCAGATCCTCGTTCCCCTGCTGCAGTCGTTCGATCCGGTCCTGCAGCGCCGCCGCGTCAGCCAGGTCGCGCCGGCGGAAGCCGTGCTCGAAGGTTGTTGCGATCGCGCGGAGCTGCGCCTCACCGGCGCGCTCGTATGCACCCGACAGCCGAGTGGTGCTCGTGAGCGCCATCAGGGCCGCAAGCGCCCCGACGCCCGCCAGTACAACCAGGGCGATGAGTGGGCGCAGGCGGACGTTTCGCTTCATATAGGGCCATCGACGCGTCGAGCCGTCAGCTTGACCCTGGCGACCTAGAGCAGCCTGCCCTCCAGGCGCAGTAGGAATTCCTTGCGCTCGATGCCGCCGGTGTAGCCGCCGAGCGTCCCGCCGGTCCGGAGCACGCGGTGGCACGGCACGATCACCGGCATCGGGTTCGCACCGAGCGCGTTACCGGCCGCGCGAACCGCTCGCGGGCTGCCCGCCGCCTCCGCGACGCCGGCGTAGGTCGAGACCTCGCCGAAGCGGATCGCCGCGGTGGCCCGCAGCACCTCGCGCGTGAAGCCGGCGAGGTGCGACCAGTCGATCGGCACGTCGAAGCGCTCGCGGTGCCCCTCGAAGTACTCGTCGAGCTCGCGCCGCACGCCGTCGAGGCGCGCGGGCGCCTCCAGCACGCGCGGGGAGACCCGGCGCGCCAGCTCCTCGAGCACCTCGTCCTCGCCGCGGAACTCGCTGTACGAGACGCGCACGAGCCCCTGCGGCGTCGCCGCAACCACGAGCGGGCCGAGCGGTGAGTCGACCGACGTGTAGGCCACGTCGAGGAGACCCTCCTCGTCCGCGCGCTCCGCGAGCGGCGGCGCCTCGCCGGGCAGCTCCAGGGCGGCCTCTCTCAACTGCTGTTCGATGTCAATCATCGGTCAGTTCCTCTCTCAGACGTTTCAGGCCCTCGTGGACGTTGCGCCGGGCGGCGTCCTCACTGCTCTCGAGCAGGAGGGCCAGCTCCTCGTAGGGCATCCCGAGGACGCTTCGGCAGAAGACGGCGGTTCGCTGCTTCTCCGGCAGCTCGCGCAGGCGCGCCCACAGATCCGGGTCCTCCTCGCGCGACTGCGCCGACGGCCGCTCCGGCACCGCGGCCACCGGCACCGCGCGGCGGCCGCGCGCCCGGTGGGCGTCGATCGACTTGTTCTGCGCGATCCGGAACAGCCACGCGCGCAGGTTGTCGGCGCGGCGCAGGCGCGGATAGGCGCGGAGCGCCGCGATCCAGGTCTCCTGGAAAGCGTCGTCCGCCTCGGACGGCCCCGCCGTCGCGACCAGGAAGCGGTAGACGTCGGCGCGGTGGGCGTCGAGCAGCGCCTGGAAGGGGGGCAGGGTCACGCTCATAGAACGAGCCGGCGCCGCCGTCCGTGAGATCAGGCCTTGACGAACAGAGGCGCGCCGAGCGGGATCGTCTTGATGAGCCAGCGCGCCTGCGTGGACGTGATGCGCATGCACCCGAGGCTCGCCGCCTCGCCGAGGCTCGACAGCTCCGTCGTGGCGTGCACGGCGAGCCGGTCGCCGCCCGGCCACTCGGCGGGGAGGTGGGTCTGGTGCCCCGTCAGCGCGAGCACGCAGCAGCCGTACGGCGAGCCGGGATCGCTTACGCGCAGCTTGTCGGTGACGGAGAAGCGCCCGCGCGGAGTCGGGTTGCCCTTCCTGCCGACCGCGATCTCGAACCTGCGCACGGTCACACCGTCGCGCTGCACGAAGAGGCGGCGGCGCGACAGGTCCACGTGCATCGACCAGCGGACGCAGTCGAGCCGGGCGCGGTGCGCGGGCAGCCAGGCGATCTCGCTGTTGCCCAGCTCCGGGGCCTGGACCGAGACCCAGTCCCCGCGGCGCCTGACCACGCCGAAGATCCGCGGGGAGCCCCACTCCGTCCTGGCGCCCAGGCGAATCCGCACACGCCCCCCGGGCTCCCTGTAGAGCGTGGTCTTGCCTGACACGAAGGCGGTCGAGAAGCAGGCGATCGGCTGGGGCTCCGCCGGGAAGGGAGCCTCGAAGGGCCCGCCCAGCTGCGGGACGAAGTGCCTGGTGCCGCTGCCGGGGGGCGGCGGCGCCGCCCCGGTGTTGCGGTCGTCGTCCCACTCGGCCAGGCCCACGAAGGCGGCGGCTCCGCCGATCACCGCGGCTACGAATCCGCCGAGCATGGCGGCCACCACCCGACCCCGGCCGCCGTCTCTCTCCTCCCCCGGGTCCGCGGCCGGACCGCGGATCCCCTCGCGCGCGGCGAGCATCTCGAGCACCGGCTCGCTGGTCACGGGCACGACGGGCGCCGGTTCCTCTTCCTTCTCCTTCTCCTTCTCCACGAGCACGGGCGACTCGTCCGGCGCGGGCTCTGCCTCCGCCGCCTCCGCCGCCTCGGGCGCCTCGGGCGCCTCGGGCTCGGCGTCCCCGTTCTCGCCGGGCAGCTCGGCGGCATCCCACGCGCCCTCGTCGAGCAGCGCCTGGAGCACGGCGCCGAGATCCTCGCCGCGCTGGGCGCCCAGCTCGTCCGCCAGCCGCTCGATGGCCGCGGCGCGGCGGCGAGCCACCTCCTGGGGCACCACGTCGTACACGCGCGCGAGGGCGTCGTCGGGCACGCGCCTACGGAGCGAAAGGGCAAGCAGCTCCCTCTCCCTCGGATCCAGGCGCTCGAGCGCGCCGGCAAGCTGTTCGGGAGGGATCACGCGGCTCGGGCCTAGCGTACTGACGCCGCCGGGCGCCCAGCGCCAACATGCGGCCTGATCGGGACGGAGGGGGTGGGATTCGAACCCACGAGGGACCCAGAGGCCCCTTCCGGCTTTCAAGGCCGGTGCATTCAACCGCTCTGCCACCCCTCCAGGGGGAGCCGGTCGCTCGGCGTCGATCTTAGGCCGCGGCCGCCCGCGCGATGCGCGCCAGCGTTCCCGGCGCCAGGACGCTCCACGGCTTCTCGCGCCGAGAGCCCACGCCCTCGAACGCTCGCGCGACCGCCGCGTCGCCGGCGGCGGCCCGGAACAGGGCGCGCTCGAGCGCGTTCACCTCGCGGCCGGTGGCCGTGTCGCAGATCATCACGTGGTGCGGCAGCAGCTCGCGCGCGTGCCTGCGGCGATAGCGCGACAGGGCCGCCTCGAGGTCGCCGGCGCCGGTCACCGCGTCGGCCGTCTCCTCCACGAGCCACTCGGCGCTCTGGAAGGCCCAGCCGCACCCCACGCCCCAGAAGGGGTCGGTCGCGAGGGCGGCGTCGCCCACGAACGCCAGGCCGGGAAGCGACCGTGCGCGGTAGACGTTCGGCATGTCGAGCTTGCCGATCAGCTTCGACACGCGCGTCGCGCTCGCGAAGTCCGGCCCGTCCGGCAGGCCGCTCACGTAGCTCTCGTAGGCGCCCTCGAGGTCGGCCCTGAACTCCGGCAAGCGCCTCTGGTGAGGCGCGGCCAGCGCCAGGGTGATCCCGTCCTCCATCGGGAACATGTACGCGCCGTCCGGGTTCATGATCCACATCTGCGCGTCGTTCCCGCTGCGAAGCGAGAGGTTCTCGTAGTAGGCCCAGTAGAAGAAGCGCCCGTGCGGGCGCACGCGTCCGGGCAGGCCGGCCATGCGCGCGACGCGCGAGTCGCGACCGTCCGCAGCCACGACGAGCCGCGCCCGCAGGTCCCGGCGGCGGCGCGCGCTGTCCTCGATCTCCACGCCGGCCGGCCGGCCGTTCCCGAGCAGGCCGACCGCGGTCTCGCCCGCGAGCAGCTCGACCCCGGGCGTCTCCGCGGCCAGGCGCCGCAGGATCGGGTCGAGCTTCTTCCGGGTGACGCTGTACCCGCCCTCGGTCCCGGGCGGGAGCCGGATCCAGCCGCCAAACGGTGTCCAGACCTCCGCGAAGTTGTGAAGCGCTCCCTGCTCGTCCAGCAGCGGCGCGAGCCCCAGCCGCTCGATCGTCCCGTTCGCCGACGACTGGATGAAATGCGTGCAGACGGTCTTATACGCGTCGAGCGAGGGCCGCCGCTCGATCAGCGCCACGCGCGCGCCGCACTGGGCATACATGCGCGCGGCCGTGCACCCGGCGATGCTCGCGCCGACCACGGCAACGTCGAATGAGCGCTCGCTCACCGCCGCGCGAAACGGGCCTGCGCGCGCTGGAGCATGACCCCCACGCGCTCGCCGCGGCTGCCCGGTGAGGGCATCACACCGAGCTGGCGGGCGAGCAGGGCCATGTCGTAGTAGGCGCGGTAGCGCTCGATGCGCCCGTCGGCGAAGTCCCAGACGTCGATGCCGTCGATGTCGATCCGGCGTCCGGTGGGCGCGAAGCCCGGCGGCTCGAGCGGGCCGCTGTTCGTGCCCTCCATCCGCCAGGCCCAGGTCATCGAGTCCTCGTGCGGGTCGAGCCACATCGGCCCGGGGGTGAAGCGCAGGTCCGGGAAGGCCGCCCAGCTCGTGCGCATGAACTCCTTGACCTCCTCGACTCCGCGCGCCGGCTCCGGCAGGGCCGGGTCGAGCCAGACGATGTCGTCCGTCACGAGCGGCTCGATCCTGTCGGCGTCATGCGAGCTCCAGACCTCGCCGTAGCGCTCGGCGAACTCGCGGGCGAATTGCTCCTCAAGCATGCCCTGAAGCTACTCCGTTGCAGGCTCCAGCCGCAAGGGTGCGCCGTATGGATGCAGGACCGCGGGGATGTCGACCGCCCCGTCGGCGGTCTGGTGGTTCTCCGCGATCGCGATGATCGTGCGGCCGACCGCGACGGCCGTCCCGTTGAGCGTGTGCACGTGGCGCACGCCCTCCCCCTCGTCCGGGCGGTAGCGCACCTCGAGGCGGCGCGCCTGGAAGTCGGTCGTGTTCGAGCACGACGTGAGCTCGCGGAAGCGCTCCTGCCCCGGGAGCCAGGCCTCGAGGTCGTACTTCTTCGCGGCCGAGGCGCCGAGGTCCGTGACGGCGATGTTCACCACCCGGTACGGGATCTCGAGCGCGCCCAGGATCTCCTCCTCGATCGCCAGCAGTCGCTCGTGCTCGGCGGGCGACTCCTCGGGCTCGACGAACGCGAACATCTCGACCTTGTCGAACTGGTGCACGCGGAACATGCCCTGCGTGTCCTTGCCGGCCGCCCCGGCCTCGCGCCGGAAGCAGGGCGAGAAGCCGGCGTAGCGGCGCGGCAGCTCGGAGCCGCCGAGGATCTCGTCCGCGTGGAAGGAAGCGAGCGGCACCTCGGAGGTCCCCACGAGGTAGAGCTCGTCGTCAAGCACGCGGTAGATCTGCTGCTCGGTGTCCGGAAGCTGGCCGGTGCCGATCATGGCGCGCTCGCGCACCAGCACCGGCGGGATCACCGGCGTGAAGCCGTGCCTCTCCAGCAGGGTGAGCGCCCACTGCACGAGCGCCAGCTCAAGCCGCACGAGCGGGCCCTTCAGGTAGACGAAGCGCGAGCCGGAGACGCGCGCCGCGCGCTCCGTGTCCAGGTCGTCGCCGAGCAGCTCGACGTGCGTACGCCCCGTCTTCCCGGCCTCGCCGACCTCGCGGATGACCTCGTCCTCGGGCGCGGCTGTCGGGTCCGGCAGGTTCGGCAGTGCGCAGAGCAGCTCGGCGCGGCGCTCCTCCACGCCGCGCAGCTCCTCGTCCAGCTCCTTCTCGCGCTCGGAAAGGCCGCGCGTCTCGGCGATCGCCTCCGTGGCGTCCTCGCCGCTTCGCTGGAGCTCGCCGATGCGCTTGCTCGCCTGGTTCTTGCGTGCCCGCAGGTCCTCGAGCTCCGGCAGGATCGCCCGCCTGCGCTCGTCCAGCTCGAGCGCCTCGTCCAGGATCGAGGGATCGACTCCGCGGCGCGCCAGTCCGTCACGGGCGGGCTGCGGGTCCTCGCGGATCTGCCTGAGGTCGAGCACCGCGACCCCGCTTTCGGCTACTCGCCCTTGCCCGAGTACTTCTCGAGGAAGACGGCCACGGCCTCGGCGTCCTCGCCGGTGACGATGTTGGCCGGCATGATCGCGCCCGAGAAGCCGCCGTTGCGGATCGCGAAGAGGACGTCGTCCCGGTTTTCCTTGCGCTGGTCGAAATTGGGCCCGTTCGTGCGCTCGCCGCCCTGGAGCTGGCCGCTGGCCTTCGACCCGTACGAGTTGGCCGCCTTGAACGTGTGGCAGCCCGAGCAGCGCTCGTAGAAGAGCACGGCCCCGCGACGAGCCTCCTGATCGCTCTCGGGCACCTCGATCCCGCCGCCGCAGCCGGCGGCCAGAACGGTGGCGAGGACACACGCGATGGCGGCCGGACGCGTCACGGCGGCGCATAGTATCCGCTCGCCTTGCGGCGCTCCGCCCTCACCCTCGCGGCCTTTGCGCTCGTCATGGCGGGCTGCGGAGGCGACGACCAGCCGGCCCGAACCGTCACGGTGCCGGCCGATGGCAGCGTCCGCGTCGTGGCGGGGGAATACTCGTTCGACCCCTCGGCGATCGTGGTCCGCGGCCCCGGCACGCTGAGGCTCACGCTCCGCAACGAGGGCTCGCTCGCCCACAACCTGAAGCTCGTGAGCGACGGCCGCGAGCTGGGCGGCACGCCCTCGTTCCCGGGCGGCCGCTCCGAGTCCGTGCGACTGACGGTCAGCCGCGGCGACTACGAGCTCGTCTGCACGGTCGGCGACCACGCCGAGCTCGGCATGAAGGGCACGCTGAGAGTCGACTAGGCGGCCAGGCGCTTCGCGAAGCGCATGAGCGTGCCGCCGTCGCCGGGCCGCAGGTCCACCTCGTCCATCAGCACGCGCATGAACTCGAGCCCGCGACCGGACTCGGACAGCTCGCCGCGGCGCATCACGCGCGGCCGGAAGCGCCCGGTGTCGAGCACCTCGAACACGAGCGCGCCGCCCTCGGCCGTCACGGCGATCCTGATCGGGTCGCTCGGGGAGGACGATCCGTGCTGTATCGCGTTCGTCACGGCCTCGCTCATGGCGAGCTTCACGTCGTAGCAGGCGTCGCCGTCGAGGCCGAATTCCGCGGCCGCCCGCGCGGCGAAGTCGCGCGCCTCCTTCAGGAGGCCGAGGTCCGCCTGGATCGAGTGCTCACGAGGCTGGAAGTGGCCCATGGTTCGAGGTGTCGGCAGCGGCAAGTGATACGTGAACGTTCGCCGCGCAGAATTCTTGCGAGTGATCCGGAAGTTGCAGTCGCGCGAAGAGACCTTCAACGGGAGGCTGAACCCGGAGACGGGCCCGGCCTCCAACCGCTCCCAGAAGGAGGACTCGCCATGCGCAAGCTGCTGCTTGCCCTTGCGGCGCTGGCCGCATGCGCCATCGTGGTTCCGCTCGCCATCTCGTCGAGCCACCGCGAGGCGCCGGGCATCTCGCTCGACCCGTCGGCCGACAACACGGACACCTATGCATGGACCGCCCAGGACGCGCCCGGCGCGCTGACCGTCGCCGCGAACTGGATTCCAGGCGAGGTGCCGGCCAGCGGGCCGAACTTCCACTCGTTCGACGATCGCGCCCGCTACTACGTCCACGTCGACAACACGGGCGACGGCCGGCCCGACGTCAGCTACCGGTTCAGCTTCAAGACGAAGGTCCGCAACAAGGAGTCGTTCCTGTACGCGCTTCCGGGCGCAAGCGGGTTCGACGACCCGAAGCTGAACGTGATCCAGCGGTACTCGATCGTCCGCGAGACGCATCGCTACCGGCGCGGCAAGGATCGCGTCAAGGAGCGGACCATTGCTCGCGGGCTGCCGGTTGCGCCACCCAACATCGGACCGAAGGCGTTCCCGAACTACGACAACTTCGTGAACGCGGCGATCCGGACGCTGAAGGACGGCACGAAGGTGTTCGTCGGGCAGCGCGACGATCCGTTCTTCGTCGACCTCGGCGCGACGTTCGACGACATCAACCTGCGCAAGCTCACGGGCAACCAGGGCGAGGGCAAGGACGATCTGAGCGGATTCAACGTCCACTCGACGGTGCTCCAGATCCCTGAGCGCCTCGTGACCCGCGACCGCAAGGCGGTCTCGGGCGCGGACGCCTCGAACGCCGTCGTCGGCGTCTGGTCCACGACCGAGCGCAGACGGCTTCAGGTGTCTGGCCGCTCGCACACGCGCGGTCGCTGGGTCCAGGTCTCGCGGCTCGGCAACCCGCTGGTGAACGAGGTCGTCATCCCGCTCGGGAAGAAGGACCAGTTCAACCGGACGACACCCGACCGCGACGCGGCGCTCTACGGCAAGTACGTCGTGAAGCCCGAGCTCGCGGCCGTGCTGAACGCGCTGTTCGACGTCGGGGCTCCCGAGGACGACCGCACGGACATCGTCCAGGCTGTGCTCCAGGGCATCCCCGGCCTGAACCAGCACAGTGGGATCGAGGGCCCGCCCGCCGTCGACACGCTCAAGCTGAACCTTGGCGTGCCGCCGGCGAGCATGGAGGACCGCTTCGGCGTGATCGGCGGGGACACCGCCGGCTACCCGAACGGGCGCCGGCTCGGCGACGACGTGGTCGACATCGACCTCCAGGTCTTCGCCGGGTTCCTCAAGGACAACAAGGTGCCGCTCGGCGACGGCGTGGACCAGAACGACAAGCCGTTCCTGTCCGCGTTCCCGTACCTCGCGGGTCCCACGAGCGGGTTCGACTCCGCCCCGTCGACGCGGGTGGAGCCCGGACACGCCCCGGTCCCGGCCGGCGGCTAGAGGGGAGGAGACGACAGTGCTGAGCAAGCTCATTGCTCCACTGGCCGTCTTCACGGCGGTGCTGGTGGCGATGGTGGCGCTGAACGACGGCGCCACCACGCCGCCGGCCCTGTCGGCGGGCGGCGCGCCCAGGACCGCGGCGGCGTACGCGGCACAGGCGAACGACTATCTCACGCGTGCGCGCGAGACCGGCGACGCCTCGCTCTACGCGGCCGCCGAGCGCTCGGTGACGGCCGCGCTCCGCCGTGACGGCGGCGACGTGGGCGCCCTGATCGGCGCCGCGACGCTCGCCGGCCTGCGGCACGACTTCCGCGGACAGCTCCGCTACGGGCTCCGGGCCAGGCGCGCGGCGCCCGCCCTGGCGAGCCCGCTCACCGTGATCACCGACGCGGAGCTGGAGCTCGGCCGCTACGCGAGCGCCGCTCGCACCGCGCAGCGACTCGTGAACTGGAAGCCGGGACTGCCCGCCTACGCCCGCGTCTCGTACCACCGCGAGCTGACCGGCGATCCGGCCGGAGCCGCGCGCGCGATGCGGTTCGCCGCGTCGGCCGGCGGCAGCCCGCAGAGCGCCGCCTACGTGCGAGCGCTGCTCGGCGACCTCGAGCTCGCGCGCGGGCGGCTCGGCGCGGCGCGTGCCGCGTACCGCGACGCCCTTCGCGACGTGCGCTCCTACCCGCAGGCCCTCACCGGACTCGCCCGGCTGAGCGCGGCGCGCGGCGACCTCGACGAGGCCGCCGCGCTGCTGCGGCGCTCGACCGAGCGCCTGCCCTTGACGACCTCCCTGACGCTGCTCGGCGAAACCGAGGTCGCCTCCGGTCGCGCGCGCGCCGGGCGGCGCCACCTTGCCGCCGCGCGCGAGATGCACGCGGCCGACATCGCCGGCGGCGGCTTCCCGGACGCCGAGGCCGTGCTCTTCGAGGCCAACCACGGCTCCGAGGGGCGCGCGGTCAGGCTCGGACGGAGCGTCTTCCGGCGCGCGCCGAGCATCCGCTCCGCGGACGCGCTCGGCTGGGCGCTGACGAGCGCGGGCCGGCCGGTTGCGGGGTACCGCTGGGCGCGGCGCGCGCTAAGGACCGGCTCACGCGATCCCATGTTCCGGGTGCACGCGGCCCTGGCGGCGCGGCGGGTTGGCTACCGCGTTGCGGCGGCGCGGCATGAACGGCTGGCAATGAAGGGGATCCCGGCGCTTTCCCCGGCCCTGCGTGCTGGGCTGTTGTCGAAACCGGACAAATAGTCCGGAAACTGCAGGAGCCCACCCCCTCAATGCCGGTCGTTCGCGCCGGCCTCACCCGCCGGTCTGGAACGCGCGCAGCGCGAGCGTGAGGATCAGGAGCGCGCCGACCGTCATCACGCCCATCTCGCCGAGCGCGACGCGCTTCGCCAGCGCGACCTGCTCTGAGCGCTCGAGCGCGTCGACGTCCTCCACGCCCTCGAGCTCGCGCTGCGCCACGGCCACGCGCATGCCCTCGCTGACCAGCGACACGACCAACGGCGCGATGCCGTATGCGATGTGGAGGCCGTCCGGCGCGGACGCCCCACGGGCCACGAGCAGGAGCCCCGCGACGACCTGCACGACGACCGTCGCCTGGGCCGCGCGGAGCAGCGGCCAGAACACGATCGAAGCGCGCGCGTCCTTTCGCGCCCAGCCGACCGCGCCCCACGCCGCGGCCACGAGGTTCGTCGCCAGGACGGCTATCCCGACCACCATGTGAAATCCGCTCAGCGAGTGTCCTTCCGCACTATGTAGCACCCCCGCACAAGGGTGCGTTATACCTCGCAGGTGGAATGCTGAAGAGCTACCTGCCAGCGCTCGTCTTTCTGCTGCTTGGCATCGGGATCGGTACGGCCTTCACGCTTGCCAACAGCGCCCTCGGACCGAAGCGCCCGATCGGGGTGAAGCGCGAACCCTACGAGAGCGGCCTGCCGTCCGACGTCAAGAAGTCGTTCCGCTTCGGAATCAGCTTCTACCTGATCGCGATGCTCTTCATCCTGTTCGACATCGAGGTCGTCTTCCTCTATCCGGTCGCGATGAGGCTCGACGCGTTCGGAGTCTTCGCGCTCGTGGAGACCGGCATCTTCGTCGTGCTGCTGCTGGTGGCGCTGGCCTTCGTCTGGCGGAGGGGAGCGCTCGAGTGGAAGTGATTCGCACCAAGGTCGACGGCGGCGACCTGAGGGTGCGGCAGCTGAAGGCTCAGCAGCTCCTCCGCGGCGAGATCGAGGGCGAGGACCTCGAGCGCGAGGTCGAGCAGCGGCTCCTGTTCACGAAGTTCGAGGAGGCCCAGAACTGGGCGCGGAAGAACGCGCTCTTCCCGCTCGGCTTCGGCCTCGCCTGCTGCGCGATCGAGATGATCACCGTGATCGGGTCGCCGCGCAACGACCTGTCGCGCTTCGGCGCCGAGGTGATCCGCTTCTCGCCCCGCCAGGCCGACCTCTTGATCCTGTCCGGCCGCGTGTCGATCAAGATGGCGCCGATCATCCGCCGGCTGTACGAGCAGATGCTCGAGCCGAAGTGGGTGATCGCGATGGGCGCGTGCTCGTCGAGCGCGGGGATGTTCAACAACTACGCCGTCGTCCAGGGCGCCGACAAGTTCCTGCCCGTGGACGTCTACGTGCCCGGCTGCCCCCCTCGCCCCGAGGCGCTCATCTACGGGATCATGAAGCTCCAGGACGAGATCATGGGCCGCCCCGGGATGGGCTGGCGCGAGCGCTACCAGGCTCACGGGACCGAGGAAGCACCCGACGGGACCGACGTTGCCTGACGCGACCGGTCTCGAGCTGATCGCCCAGCGCGTGCGCGAGGGCGTCGGCGACGAGGCCGTGACCGGCACGGTGTTCCACCGCCGCCACGCGACGCTCGACGTCGCCCCCCAGAGCGTGCACGAGGTGATCGCCTACCTGCGCGACGAGGACGAGGAGCCGTTCGAGCGGCTGATGAGCGTGCACGGCGTGGACTACCTGCCCGCTGAGCCGCGCCTTGGCGTTCACTACGAGCTGCTCTCGATGGAGCGCGCCGACCGCCTCAACGTGCGCACGCGCGTCGGCGTGGACGAGCCGCGCGTCCCGACGGTCGTGGACCTCCATCCGACCGCGAACTTCCAGGAGCGCGAGGTGTTCGACATGTTCGGCGTGGTCTTCGACGGCCACCCCGACATGCGGCGCATCCTGATGCCCGAGGACTACGAGGGCTACCCGCAGCGCCGCGACTTCCCGATGGGCGGCGAGCCGGTCATCTACACGTTCAACGAGCAGAAGATGCCGCGCTGGTATGACTGACGAGCCCGGCACGCTGACCGAGCCGCTGAGCGTTCCCTACCGCGAGCGCGAGCGCTCGGTGACGATGGAGCCGATGGGCGAGGAGCACGACGAGCTCCTCACGATCAACATCGGCCCGCACCATCCGGCCACGCACGGCGTGCTCCGCCTGCTCACCACGCTCGAGGGCGAGATCGTGCGCGACGTCAAGCCGATCATCGGCTACGTCCACACCGGCATCGAGAAGAGCTGCGAGGACCAGCAGTACTGGAAGGTCATCCCCTTCGTCGAGCGGATGGACTACCTCTCGTACTACTTCAACGCGATGGCGTTCTGCATGTCGGTCGAGCGACTGCTTGACGAGGAGGTCCCCGAGCGCGCCCAGTGGCTGCGCGTGCTCCACCTCGAGCTGAATCGGATCGCGTCGCACCTGTTCTGGATCGCGACCGCCGCCCTCGACATCGGCGCGATCACGATGCTGTGGTGGGGCTGCCGCGACCGCGACCTCGTGCTCGACCTGTTCGAGATGTCGGGCGGCCAGCGCTTCCACACGCGCTACTTCCAGGTGGGCGGCGTCATCGAGGACATCCCGCCCGGCTTCGAGGAGATGACGCGCAGGTTCGTGAAGACGATGTACACGCGCATCGAGCAGTACCTGAGCCTGCTCGACCGCAACGAGATCTGGCTCCAGCGCACGAAGGGCACGGGGATCGTGCCCGTGGAGTCGCTGCTCGCGCTCGGCGTGACGGGTCCGCTGCTGCGCGCCACCGGCCACCCCTGGGACCTCCGCAAGGCGATGCCGTACTCGGGCTACGAGCAGTTCGACTTCGACGTGCCGGTCGGCACCGTGGGCGACAACTACGACCGCTTCCGCGTGCGGATCGAGGAGATGCGCCAGTCGCTCCGGATCGTGGAGCAGGCGCTCGACGGGCTGCCCGAGGGGCCGTACACCACGGACAACCGCAAGGTCTCGCTTCCGCCGCGGCACGAGCTCGCGACATCCATGGAGGCGCTGATCCACCACTTCAAGCTCGTGACGGAGGGCTTCCGCGTGCCGCCGGGCGAGGCCTACGTGGCCATCGAGTCGCCGCGCGGCGAACTGGGCTGCTACGTGCTCGCCGACGGCTCCTCGAAGCCGGCGCGCGTGCACATGCGCGACCCGAGCTTCGTGAACCTCCAGTCGCTGCCCGAGATGGCGCGCGACCACCTGCTCGCGGACTTCATCACCTGCGTCGCGATGCTCGACCCGATCCTGGGCGGGGTGGACCGCTAATGGCAACGCTTCCGCCCGGCTGGGACGAGGCCGTCGACCTCGAGGCCGACCCCGCGACGATCCCGGACCCGGCCGAGGTGGAGGTGCCCGACGCGCTCCGCGCCGAGATCGAGCGGCACATGCGCCTCTATCCCGACCGCCACTCGGCGACGCTGCCCGCGCTCGGCGCCGCCCAGCGCGTTCACGGTTGGTGCTCGCCCGAGGCGCTTCGGCAGGTGGCCGCCGTGATGCAGGTGACGCCCGCCTACCTGTCAGGCGTGGCGACCTTCTACGACATGCTCCGGACCGAGCCGCGCGGCAGCCGCTACGTCTACGTGTGCACGAGCGTCGCGTGCCACGTGAGCAACGCCCGGCGCGTGTACAGGGCGCTCGCCGACGAGGCGGAGTCGCAGGGACTCGACGACGTGGACCTGCGCGAGTTCGAGTGCCTGGGCGCCTGCGACATGGCGCCGATGGCCTCCGTGGACGGCCGCTTCGTCGGACCGCTCTCCACGGACGACGCGCCCGAGCTGATCCGCCAGCTGAAGGCCGGCGAGACGGTGCTCCCCGGCCGCGGCCTCGGGGACGACGACCGATGAGCGAGACCCGCGTCCTGCTCGCGAACATCGACGAGCCCGGCCTGCACACGATGGCCGTGTACGAGCGACTGGGCGGCTACCGCTCGCTGCGCAAGGCCCTGCTCGACATGGACGCCGAGGCCGTGCTGCACGAGCTCGAGGAGTCGGGCCTGCGCGGCCGCGGCGGCGCCGGCTTCTCGATGGGGAAGAAGGCGAGCTTCATCCCGAAGGGATCGATGGACAAGTACCTCTGCTGCAACGCGGACGAGTCCGAGCCGGGAACCTTCAAGGACCGCCTCCTGATGCAGAAGAACCCGCACCTCCTCATCGAGGGCTGCATCATCGGCTCGATCGCGGCCGGCGCGAACAAGGGCTTCATCTTCATCCGCGGCGAGTACGAGCTTCAGGCCGACATCCTCGACGCGGCCGTGGCCGAGGCCTACGAGAAGGGCTACCTCGGCGAGCGCATCCTCGACTCCGACCACTCGTTCGACCTGGTCGTGCACCGCGGCAAGGGCGCCTACATCTGCGGCGAGGAGACGGGCCTGCTCGACGCGCTCGAGGGCAAGCGCGGGAACCCGCGCCTCAAGCCGCCCTTCCCCGCGAACCAGGGCCTCTACCAGGGCCCGACGCTCATCAACAACGTCGAGACGCTCTGCAACGCGCCGCTCATCATCGAGCACGGCGCCGACTGGTTCAGGCAGTGGGGCGTGGGCAACTCGACCGGCACGAAGATCGTGTCCGTCTCCGGCAACGTGCAGCGGCCGGGCAACTACGAGGTCCCGCTCGGCATGCCGGTGCGCGAGATCGTCTACGACCTCGCCGGCGGGCCGCCCGACGGACGCGAGGTCAAGTGCTTCTTCCCCGGCGGGTCATCCGCGCCGGTGCTGACCAAGGAGCACCTCGACCTGCCCTACACGTTCGAGGCCATGGCCGAGGCGGGCTCGATGCTCGGCTCGGGCGCGATCATCGTGGTCGACGACGCCGAGCCGCTCGTGCCTCTCGCGCTGCGGCTGGCGGAGTTCTACCGCCACGAGTCGTGCGGCAAGTGCGTGCCGTGCCGCGAGGGCACCAACTGGACCGTGAAGATGCTCGAGCGGATCGACGACGGCGAGGGCACGCCGATGGACCTCGACATCCTCGACCAGGTCCAGGGCAACATCATCGGCAACTGCCTGTGCGTGCTCGGCGACTCGATGGCGATGCCGGTCTCGTCGATGCTGACGCACTTCCGCGAGGAGTTCGAGGAGCACATGGAGGCCGCGCGGGCGCGCCGCGATCTCGAGGACGTCGCCTAAGCCCATGGCCCGCCCCGAGCCGAACTGGATCACTTTCGAGATCGACGGCAAGGAGGTGCGCGCCCCGGAGGGCGCGATGCTCGTGGACGCCGCGAAGCAGGGCGACGTCGAGATCCCGTACTTCTGCTACGAGCCGAAGCTCGGCCAGGCGGTCGGCGCCTGCCGCATGTGCCTGGTCGAGATCGAGGGCATCCCGAAGCTCCAGACCTCCTGCTCGACCCCGGTGCGCGACGGCATGATCGTGAACACCACGTCCGACCGCGTGAAGCACGCCCAGAACGCGATCGTGGAGTTCCTGCTCGTGAACCACCCGCTCGACTGCCCGGTCTGCGACAAGGGCGGCGAGTGCCCGCTTCAGGACATCTCGTTCGGCTGGGGCGCCGGGCGCTCGCGCTTCATCGAGCCGAAGCGCCACTTCAAGAAGCCGCTCGAGCTCTCGCCGCTCGTGGCGATCGACCGCGAGCGCTGCATCCTCTGCTACCGCTGCGTGCGCTTCTCGCAGGAGGTCGCCGAGGACCACCAGCTCGTGTTCCTCGACCGCGGGGACCACACCTTCGTCGGCACGCACGACGGGCGGCCGTACGTCGCGCCCTTCAGCGGCAACATCATCGAGCTGTGCCCGGTGGGCGCGCTCACCTCGACCGCCTACCGCTTCCGCGCACGGCCCTGGGACATCGAGCAGTCGGGCACGGTCTGCACGCTCTGCCCCTCGCAGTGCAACGTGCAGCTCACGATCCGCGACGACATGAAGGTCGTCCGCGTGCTGGCGCGCGACAACGAGGAGGTGGACGACGGCTGGCTCTGCGACAAGGGCCGCTTCGGCTATCAGTCGTTCGGGTCGCCCGACCGGATCACGACGCCGCTCGCCCGGATCGGCGGCTTCCTGCGCGAGACGTCCTGGGAGCGCGCGATCGCCGAGGCCGCCGCGCTCCTCGCGCGGTCGGGCGAGCGCACCGTCGCGCGCGTGGGTGGGCAGGCGACGAACGAGGAGGGCTTCCTGGTGCAACACCTCCTGCGCCAGGGGCTCGGCTCGCCGAACGTGGTCTCCGGCGGGCCCGGGCCGGACGAGGCGCCTGGCCTCGCGCGCGCGCTCGCGCGCGTCGACCTGTCGGCGCGGGTCTCGGACATCGACCACGCCGACGCGATCCTCGTGGTGGACACCGAGCTGGTCGACGAGGCGCCGATCCTCGACCTGCGCGTGCGCAAGGCGGTCCGCCGCAACGGCGCCCGTCTGGCGGTGGCATCGAGCCGCCCCTCGACGCTCGACGGCGCCGCCTCGGAGGCGCTCCGCTTCGCGCCGGGCTCCGCCGAGGCCGCGCTCGCCGCGCTGGCCGCCGCCCTCGGCTCCTCGCGCACGGACGCGAACGCGCTCGACGACCTCGCGCGAAGCGCGCGCGCGGAAGCGGGCTTTATCCCCGGCCGCCCGACGCAGGCGAACCGCTCCGCGCCCGCCGGCAACGGCGCGGGCCCCTCCCCAGCCGACGCCGTGCGACAGGTTGCGCACGTTTTGCGCGACGCGGGTGACGTCGTGGTCATCTGGGGTGAGCGGGTGCTCGCTGGTGACCGTGGTGGGCAGGCCGGCCAGGCACTGCTCGCCGTCGCGGACGCGCTCGGCGTCGCGGGCAAGCCGGAGTCCGGCCTGATCGGCGTCCCCGCCGAGACCAACGGCCGCGGGCTTCGCGAGGTCGGCTGCGTTGCCGGCATGGGCCCCGGGCTGGCCGATGCCGACGCGCCCGGCCCGGACGAGGCTCCCGGCGCGCTGCTCCTGCTCGAGGCGAACGCCACCGAGGCCGACCTCGCAGGCGCCGCGGCCGTGATCGCCTTCGCCCAGTTCCCGAGCGAGGCGCTCGAGAGTCAGGCCGACGTGGTCTTCCCCGCCGAGGTCTACGCGGAGAAGGAGGGCACGATCACCCACCCGGACGGCCGCGTCCAGCGGGTGCGCCAGGCGGTCGGACGCCGGGACGAGACGCGCGCGGGCTGGAGCGTGCTCGCCGAGCTCTGCGAGCGGGCGGGCGCGGTCACTGGCGCCCTCTCCGCCGCAGCCGTCACCGGGCTGATCGCCGAAGCCGTGCCGTTCTACGCGGGGCTCACGCTCGACGAGATCGGCGGCGACGGCGTGCGCTGGCAGGACCGCGACGCCGCCTCCGCGCTCCCCGAGGCACAGCTCTCGACCGAGCCGCTGGAGCAGCCGCCCGCCGCGGCGGAGGGGCTCGTGCTCGCCGGCGCCCCCTCGCTCTGGACCGGGCCGGCCGTCGAGCACTCGCCGTCGCTCCGCTTCCTCGACACGGGCGAGCGCGCCTGGCTCTCGGTGGAGGACGCGCGCCGTCTCGACGTCAGGACCGGCGACGAGGTCGAGCTCTCGGTGAACGGCGACAGCGTGAGCGCGACCGCGGTGGTGCGCACCGGCGTGCCGGCCGGCAGCGTGTTCCTGTCCCCGCCCACGCTCGCCGAAGGCCCGGTCGAGCTGCGAACCCGGCAGGCGGTGGCCTCCTGATGGTCATTGCCCTCGAGAGCACGCTCGTCCTGATCGTCAAGCCGATCGTGATCTTCGCGTTCGTGCTCGGGATCGTCCCGATCATCCTGTGGGCCGAGCGCAAGCTGCTCGGCCGCTTCCAGTCGCGCGTCGGGCCGAACCGCGTGGGCTTCAAGGGGCTCATGCAGCCGGCGGCCGACGTGCTGAAGCTGCTTTCGAAGGAGGCCTCCACACCGGAGACGGCGGTGCCGTGGATGATGGCCATCGCGCCGGTGATCTCGATCGTCACCGCCGTGGCGACGCTCGCGATCATCCCTTGGGGCCCCGAGGGGGCGTGGGGCGGCAACCTCGGCCTCTACGGGATCGACGTCTCGATCGGCCTCCTCTACTTCTTCGCCTTCGGCTCGCTCGCGTTCTACGGCCTCATGCTCGGCGGCTGGGCGTCCGGCTCGAAGTACTCCTTCCTGGGCGCGATGCGCTCGGCGGCGCAGCTGATCTCCTACGAGGTGGCGCTCGGCCTGTCGCTGCTCGGCGTGGCGATGACCGCCGGCTCGCTGTCGCTCGTCGACATCGTCGAGAAGCAGGGGGATATGTGGTACGTCGTCCCGCAGTTCGTGGGCTTCTGCATCTTCCTCGTGGCCGGCTTCGCCGAGACCGCGCGCGCCCCGTTCGACCTCCCCGAGGCCGACGCCGAGATCGTCTCGGGCTACAACACCGAGTTCGGTGGGATGCGCTTCGGCTCGTACTTCATGGCCGAGTACATCGAGGTCGTGATCATCTCCGGCATCGCCGCCGCCTGCTTCCTCGGCGGCTGGCACGGCCCGGGCCCGGACGCGCTCGGCCCGCTCTGGATGTTCCTCAAGCTGTCGCTCGGCGTGTTCTTCTTCATCTGGATCCGCGCCTCGCTGCCGCGGCTGCGCTACGACCAGCTGATGTCGTTCGGCTGGAAGATCCTGCTGCCGCTGGCCACGCTGAACATTCTGATCACGGCAACCGTGGTCGTCCTCGACGACGAGAGTTGGTGGATCTGGTGACCCCGTTCGCATGGGAAGAGGACGTCGTCCCGGTCGAGCGCGGTCCGGAGCCGGGCGGCCTCGGCGGCGCCTACCGCGCCTTCGGCGAGACGCTCCGCGGCCTTCGCACGACCTTCGGGCGGCTGGCCGAGGGCCACCACACGATCATGTACCCGGAGGAGAAGACGCCCGTCTATCCGCGCTTCCGCGGGCGCCACAAGCTCCACCGCTTCGAGGACACGGGGCTCGAGAAGTGCGTGGGCTGCTCCCTCTGCGCGGCCGCCTGCCCGGCCAAGTGCATCCGCGTCGTCGCCGCCGAGAACACGCCCGAGCACCAGGTCTCGGGCGGCGAGCGCTACGCCGCGGTCTACGAGATCAACATGTCGCGCTGCATCTTCTGCGGCTACTGCGAGCTCGCCTGCCCGTTCGACGCGATCACGATGGGCAACGACTACGAGCTGGCGGACTACAGCCGCAGCGACCTGATCTTCACGAAGGAGATGCTGCTCGCCGACCCGCCCGAGCACACGCCGCTCCGGCGCGAGGGGGAGTAGCCCCCGTGTGGTTCGAGCAGGTGCTGTTCTTCCTCGCCGCGATCGGCGCGCTCGCGGGCGCCCTCGGCGTGGTCCTGCTCCAGAACCCCTTCTACAGCGTCCTCTCGCTGGTGGGCCACCTGCTCGGCCTGGCCGTGCTGTTCCTGCTGCTCGCGGCCGAGTTCCTGGCGGCGGCCCAGGTCGTGGTCTACGCCGGCGCGGTGATGGTGCTCTACCTGTTCGTGGTGGCCTACATCGGCGGCACGGACGAGCCGCTCCGTCCTGAACGCGGCGGCGTCGCGCTGTTCGGGCCGGTGTTCGCTATAGCGCTCGCCGCCGAGCTCTGCATCGCGTTCGTCGCGAGCGGATTGCAGGCGCTCGACACGCGCGGCGCGGACGTGGGCGCGGGCTTCGGCTCCCCTGGGCAGATCGGGGAGCTGCTCCTCACGGACTTCCTGATTGCGTTCGAGGCCGCGTCGTTCCTGCTGCTCATGGCCGCCGTCGGCGCCGTCGTGCTCGCGCGCCGCCGGCGCGGCCTCGAGGACGAGGGCACGGGCCCGATGCGCAGCCGCGACGACGTTCCGCCGACCGAGACGCTCGAGGTCCGGGTGTAATGGACGTCACCTGGTACCTCGTCCTGTCGGCGTTCATCTTCGCGGTCGGCGCGGCCGGCGTGATCTCGCGCCGCAACCCACTGGTCGTGCTGCTCTGCCTGGAGCTGATGCTGAACGCCGGCAACCTCGCGCTGGTGGCCTTCTCGCGCATGCACGGGAGCGAAGCGGGCCAGGTGTTCGCGCTGATCGTGATGGTGATCGCCGCCTGTGAGGTCGTGGTGGGCCTCGGGATCATCGTCGCGATGTACCGCAACAGGCTCCCCATCGACATCGACGAGATGAGCGAGCTGCGCGGATGAGCGCCACGTCGTACGGCTGGCTCGTGCTCGCGTTCCCGCTAGCGGGAACGCTCATCATCGCGTTCGGCTGGCGCGTGCTTCCGGGCCGGCTGCCCGGCTGGATCGGCACGGCGGCGATCTTCCTCGCGTTCCTCGCCGCGATCGGAGCGCTCTTCGACCTGCTCGACCACCCGGAGGAGGAGCGCCAGCTCGTCGACAGCGCGTGGACCTACGCGGCCACAGCGGACTTCCGCGCCGACCTCGCGATCCTGGTCGACCCGCTGTCCGTGTTCATGTGCCTCGTGGTGACGGGCGTGTCGTTCCTGATCCACCTCTACTCGGTGGCCTACATGGGCGGCGACCGCGGCTACGCGCGCTACTTCGCCTACCTCAACTTCTTCGTGTTCTCGATGCTCGTGCTGGTCCTGGCGGCGAACTTCGTGATCCTGATCGTCGGGTGGGCCTTCGTAGGCGCGGCCTCCTACCTCCTGATCTCGTACTGGTACCGCCGCACCACCGCGGTCGAGGCCGGGATCAAGGCGTTCGTGATCAACGTCATCGGCGATGTCGGGCTCGTGATCGCGGCGTTCCTGATCCTCGACAAGGTCGGCTCGCTCGACTTCCTGCCGGTGTTCGAGGACGCCGAGGGCGCCTTCTCGCACAACGACGGCACGCTCGTCGCGGCCTGCCTGCTGCTGCTGGTGGGCGCGTTCGCCAAGTCCGCCCAGCTACCGCTCCACACCTGGCTCCCGGATGCCATGGAGGGCCCCACGCCCGTCTCCGCGCTGATCCACGCGGCCACGATGGTCACGGCCGGGGTCTACCTGATCGCCCGCATGCACCCGTTATTCGAGCTTGCCCCCACCGCTGCCGACGTAGGGGCGATCATCGGCACCGCGACGCTGCTCTTCGCGGGCACGGTCGCCCTCGTGCAGACCGACCTCAAGCGCGTGATCGCGTACTCGACGATCTCGCAGATCGGCTACATGGTGCTCGGCGTCTCGATCGCCGCCTACGGC
This sequence comes from uncultured Thermoleophilaceae bacterium, assembly GCA_963786845.1. Lineage (GTDB taxonomy): Bacteria > Actinomycetota > Thermoleophilia > Solirubrobacterales > Thermoleophilaceae > JACVRW01. Next base: position 342,976 of record CAWBAP010000001.1, on the reverse strand, counting down.
GCCGGGCTCTTCCACCTGATGACGCACGCCTTCTTCAAGGCGCTGCTGTTCATGGGCGCCGGCTCGGTGATCGGCGCGATGGCGGGTATCCAGGACATGGACCGGATGGGCGGGTTCCGGCGCGCGATGCCGTTCACGTTCGTCACGTTCGCGATCGGGGCGCTCGCGCTGGCCGGCTTCCCGCTCTTCGCCGGCTTCTTCTCGAAGGACGAGATCATCGCGTTCGGGCTCCACCGCGGCGGCCTCTACGCGGTGCTGGCCGTGCTGGGCTACGTGGGCGCCTTCCTGACGGCCTTCTACTCGTTCCGGATGGTGTTCCGCGTCTTCTTCGGCGACCCGGTGCCGGAGGCGGTCGAGCTCGAGGGCGGGCACGTCGCGCACGGCGAGCCGATGAACCCGATGACCGGCGAGGCCGAGGACACCGACGTGGGCTTCCCGGGACCCGAGCACCACGTTGCCGAGCGCGCCTGGCCGATGAAGGCGGCGATGGGCCCGCTTGCGCTGCTGTCGATCGTCGGCGGCTTCCTGGCCGTGCCCGGCATCAGCGACGTGATCGAGAAGTTCCTCGAGCCCACCTTCCACGACTCGCGCTTCCACGAGAGCCACCCCAGCACCGGGGCGGAGGTCGTCGGCCTCGTGATCGGCGGCGCGATCGCCATCGCCGGCATCGCGCTCGCGTGGTTCGTCTACCGGCGCCGGCCCGGCACGGCGGCGCGGCTCACGGAGCGCTTCCCCAGGGTCCACCGCTTCCTCGGGCGCAAGTGGTACTTCGACGAGCTGTACGACGCCGCCTTCGTGCGGCCGATGGCGTGGGCGGGCGGGTTCGGCCGCCGCGTGATCGAGACCGACTTCGTGCAGGGCACGATCGTCGGCGGCGCGACCGGGATCGTGCGCGTGGGCAGCTCCGTCGCGCGCGCGGTCCAGACCGGCTACCTGCGCGCCTACGCGCTTCTGCTCCTGCTCGGGGTCACGGCCCTCACCCTCTACTTCCTGCTCACGAGCTCGTGACCATCCACCTGTCGATAGTCCTGTTCCTGCCGCTCGCCACGGGCCTCGCGGGCGCGTTCCTGCCGCGCGGGCTGGCCCGCTGGGCGGTGCTGGCCGGCACCGTCGCGGTGCTGGCCTATGTCGTGGTGATGCTCGCCGACTTCGACTCCGGCGGCGGGCTCCAGTGGGTCACCGACGACGACTGGATCTCCGAGCTCGGCATCCGCTACTCACTGGGCGTCGACGGGATCAACCTGTTCATGGTCGCGCTCACGGCGATCGCGTGGGTGCCGTGCACGCTCGTCGCGGCCTTCACGGAGGTCGACCGGCCGCGGCTCTTCTTCTTCAACCTCGCGCTCGCCGAGACCGCCGTCCTGGGCGCGTTCATGGCGCAGGACCTGGCGCTCTTCATCGTCTTCTTCGACCTGATGCTCGTGCCGTTCTACTTCCTGATCGGCGGCTGGGGAACGGGCGACCGCGTGCGGGCCACGACCAAGTTCGTGATCTACACGCTGTCGGGGTCGCTCCTGATGATGGCGGCCGCGATCGCCCTCGGCGTACTCGCCACGCCCGACGGAGGCGAGCTCTCCTTCTCGCTCGCGGATCTCCAGGAGCGCTCGATCCCCGAGGGCTCTCAGCACTGGATCGTGCTCCTATTCGCGCTGGCGTTCTTCGTGAAGGCGCCGCTCTTCCCGCTGCACGGCTGGGTGCCGGACACCTACCGCGCCACCTCGATCCCGGTGCTCGCGCTGCTGTCAGGCGTGCTCTCGAAGGTCGGCGTCTACGGCTTCCTGAGGATCGTGCTGCCGGTGATGCCCGAGGGCTCCGAGTACTGGCAGGAGCTGTTCATCATCCTGGCGGTCTTCTCGATCCTGTACGGGTCGATCCTGGCCTTCTCGCAGGACAACATCCGGCTCGTCCTGGCCTACTCGTCGATCGCCCAGCTCGGGTTCATCGTGCTGGGGATCTTCGCGTTCGAGGACAAGGGCGCCCAGGGCGCGCTGCTCCAGATGCTGAACCACGGCGTCGTGGTCGTGCCGCTGTTCCTGATCGTCGGCGTGATCGCGCTGCGCGCGGGCGGGAGCGAGTCGCTCCGGGAGCTGGGCGGGATGGCGTTCAGGGCGCCGGTGCTCGCCGGCCTCTTCCTGGTCACCTCGCTCGCCACACTCGCCATGCCGGGCTCGGCCAACTTCGTGGGCGAGATCCTGATCCTGTTCGGCGCCTTCGAGGACAACCTGGTCTACGGCCTGGTGGCCTCGGTGGGCGTCGTGCTCGCGGCCGTCTACATGATCCGGCTCTACCAGGGCACGATGCACGGCCGCGCCGGGCCGGCGGTGGAGTCGCGTGAGATCGACGTGGTGAACCTGGCCGCCGTGGCCCCGCTCGTGGCGATCGTGATCGCCCTCGGCGTGTACCCGCACTTCGTGGTGGAGCGCACCGAGGCCGACACGCGGCAGAGCATCGCCGAGGTCCACCCAGAAATCTCGGTGATCAGGTGAGCGCGCTGCTCGCCGCGGTGCAGGCTCCCGAGATCGACTACAAGGAGCTCTCGCCCCTGTTCGCGCTCACCGGCGGGTCGGTGATCGTGCTGATGGTGGGCATGCTGCGCTCGTACTTCGTGCGCCACACCATCGTCCCCGTACTCACGGGGCTCGTCCTACTCATAGCTATCGGCCTCACGGTCTGGATCTGGGAGCCCGGCAACCGCGACCCGATCGTCGAGGGGGCGCTCGGGGTGGACGCGCTCTCGCTCGGCATCTCGATGCTCTTCTACGCGGCCGGCCTCGTGACGGTTGCCCTCTCGCTGCGCGCGACGGCCGCGCTCGAGGCCGGGCACGGCGAGTACTACTCGCTCCTGCTCGGCTCGATAGCGGGAATGGTCCTGCTCGCCGAGGCGGAGAGCCTGATCACGGTCTTCATCGGCTTCGAGCTGCTCTCGATCCCGCTGTACGTGCTGTGCGCGACCAACCTGCGGCGCCGCACCTCGCTCGAGTCCGGGCTGAAGTACCTGGTGGTGGGCTCGGTGGGCTCCGCCACGCTGCTCTACGGGCTCGCGCTCATCTACGGCGCCACCGGCGCGATGGAGTTCGACGGGATCAAGGCCGCGCTCGCGAGCACCGAGCTGGACGCCTCCGACCCGCTCCTCCTCACAGGGATCGCGCTCGCCGCCGCGGGCCTCGCCTTCAAGGCCTCGGTCGCGCCGTTCCACCAGTGGACGCCGGACGTCTACGAGGGCGCCCCCACGCCGATCACGACCTTCATGGCGGTGGCGACCAAGGCGGCGGCCTTCGCGATCCTGATCAGGCTGTTCGACCATGCGCTCGGGCTCTCCCAGCTCGACTGGGGGCCGGCGCTCGCGGTGCTCGCCGCGGTGACCATCGTGGTCGGCAACGTCGGCGCGATCGCGCAGCGGTCGCTGAAGCGCATGCTGGCCTGGTCGAGCGTGGCGCAGGCCGGCTACCTGCTCGCCGGCGTCGTCGTCGGGACCCAGCTCGGCGTTCGCGCCACCGCGTTCTACCTCGCGGTCTACCTGGTGATGAACGTGGCGGCCTTCGCGGTGGTGGTCGCGCGCGAGCGCGTCTCAGAGCACGGCGACGACCTGCGCTCGTTCGAGGACCTCGGCCGGAGCTCGCCCTGGCTGGCCTGGCCGATGACGATCGCGATGCTGTCGCTCGCCGGGTTCCCCGCCACCGGTGGCTTCATCGGCAAGTTCTATTTGATCGACGCGTCGGTCGCGGGCGACTACACCTGGCTCGGCATCGCCATCGTGATCGGGTCCGTGCTCTCGCTGGCGTACTACCTGCGCGTGATCGCGGTGATGTGGATGGGCCGCTTCGAGGTGGAGCTGCCGGGCGTGCCGCCGCGGCGCGTGCGCCCGGTGGCCGGCTGGTCGCCTCAGGCCGACGCGCGCGCGCAGCCCGAGGTAGTGGCCGTGGCGGTGGTCTGCGCCGCCGCGACCATCTTCCTCGGGCTGATGCCGGATCCGCTCTTCGACGTCGCCCGCGACGTGTCGAGCGCCCTCCCGAGCCTTCACTGAAAGCGCTCGCGCCACTTGACACGAGCTCCTCCTCGGGGTAAGTTGCGCGAAACAGCGTTCGACATTATCGAATCCAAGTCGGACGCGAGAGGAGGAGAAGTGGAAGAGCACACCCTTTCCCAGCGAGCTTTTGCAGAGACTCTGGGAACCGCCCTGCTCGTGCTCGTAGGCCCCGGGTCCGTTGTCGCCACGCTTGTCCTGGCCGGCGACAAGGTGCCCGCGATCGACGGGTCCGACCTGCTTGGCATCTCATTCGCGTTCGGCCTGGTGATCACCGCCCTCGTTTATGCGATCGGCAAGGTCTCCGGCTGTCACATCAACCCCGCCGTGACGTTCGCGCTCGCGGCGACCAAGCGCTTCCCGTGGAACGAGGTGCCCGCCTACTTCGGCGCGCAGCTCGTGGGCGGCACGCTCGGCGCCCTCGGAATCTGGGCGCTGTTCACCCAGACCGGCGTCGACATGGGCCTCGGACAGGCGTCCTTCAACGAGGAGACCTACACCTGGGGCTCCGCGATCTTCGCCGAGTTCATCGGTACCGCGATCCTGATGTTCGCGATCCTGGGGATCGTCGACTCCCGCTCGCCCGGCGACTTCGCCGGCATCGTGATCGGCGGCGTCGTCGTTGCGATCATCATGGTGCTCGGCCCGATCACGGCCGCCTCGCTCAACCCGGCCCGCGCGATCGGCCCGGCGCTGGCGGCGACGTTCGCCGGCGGCGACACGCACTGGAACCAGATCATCCCGGTGTACGTACTGCCGGGTCTGGCGGGAGCCGCAGTGGCGGCCTTTGCCTACGACTTCCTTGCCACGCCGCGGAAGGTCGCGCGGCCCATCAAGGAGGCCGTGACCCATCCCGACCCCGTCGAAGCCCTCGCGGCGAAGTAGAGAGGACCGCACATGGCTACTGTCGCCACACCGATGAAGAAGCTGGTCAACGACCCCGCGGAGATCGTCAAGGAGTCGCTCGCCGGGCTGGCCGCCGCACACGGCGACCTCGTCCGCTACGACGCCGAGGCCCAGATCCTCGTCCGCGCCACTCCGGCGGACAAGGTGGCCCTGATCTCGGGCGGTGGCTCAGGTCACGAGCCGATGCACGGGGGCTTTGTCGGCCCCGGCATGCTGGACGCCGCGTGTCCCGGCGAGGTATTCACCTCGCCGGTGCCGGAGCAGATGCTCGCGGCGACGAAGGCGGTCGACGCCGGCAAGGGCGTCGTGCACATCGTCAAGAACTACACGGGCGACGTGATGAACTTCAAGCTCGCCGCGGAGGACGCGGAGGATGAGGGGATTCAGGTCGAGTCCGTGCTGATCGACGACGACGTGGCGGTGCAGGACTCGCTCTACACCGCGGGCCGCCGCGGCGTGGGCGCCACGGTCCTGGCGGAGAAGATCGCCGGCGCCGCGGCGGAGCGCGGCGACGACCTCGCCGCCGTGGCCGGCATCGCGCGGCTGGTGAACGAGAAGGCGCGCTCGTACGGCGTGGCGCTGTCCTCGTGCACGCCGCCCGCGTCCGGCACGCCCATCTTCGACCTCCCCGACGGAGAGATGGAGGTGGGGATCGGCATCCACGGCGAGCCGGGGCGCGAGCGCCGGCCGCTCGGGAGCGCCTCGGAGATCGCGGAGCTGATGCTCGAGGCCGTGCTGAGCGACCTCGCGCCCGCGAACGGGGCGTCGGTGCTCCCGTTCGTCAACGGCATGGGCGGCACCCCGCAGCTCGAGCTCTACCTGCTCTACGGCGAGATCGAGCGCCGGCTGCGCGAGCGCGGCCTCAGGCCCGAGCGTCGCCTGGTGGGCAGCTACATCACTTCGCTCGAGATGGCGGGAGCGTCGCTCACGCTGCTCGAGCTGGATGACGAGCTGACGGCCCTGTGGGATGCTCCCGTCCACACCCCCGCGCTCCACTGGGGGGCGTGAGCCGGTGATCGCAGGAGCCGCGGTGCGCACGACCACGATCCACGCCTGGATGACCACGATCGCGGAGTCCGTCAAGGATCGGCGCGACTACCTGACCCAGCTGGACGCCGCGATCGGCGACGGCGACCACGGCGTGAACATGGACCGCGGCTTCGAGGCGGTCGGCAAGGCGCTGGCCGCCCAGGACGGGTCGCTTCCGCCGGGCAAGCTGCTCACGCTCGCCGGGAAGACGCTCGTCTCGACAGTGGGAGGAGCGAGCGGCCCGCTCTGGGGCACCGCGTTCCGGCGCGCGGGCCGCGCGCTCGGCGACCGCGAGGAGATCGACGGCCAGGACCTGGTCGTCGCGCTCCGCGCGGCGCTTGACGGGGTCGTGGAGCTCGGTGCCGCACAGCCGGGCGACAAGACCATGGTGGACGCCCTCGGCCCGGCGATCGACGCCCTTGCGGGCGCGCTCGACTCGGGTGAGTCGCTCGAGGCCGCGCTGGCGGCGGCCACCGAGGCTGCCGAGAGCGGTGCCAGGGCAACCGTGCCGCTCCAGGCTCGCAAGGGCCGTGCTTCGTACCTCGGGGAGCGCTCGATCGGACACCAGGATCCGGGCGCCACCTCGGCCGCGCTCATCATCGCCGCGCTCCAGCGGGCGGTCGAGCAGGAGCATTGATGGGCGAGCGAGTCCTGAGCGGCGCCCCCGCGTCGCCCGGGCTCGCGATCGGGCGCGCGCGGGTTCTCTCCCGTCCCTCCGAGGAGCCCGCGCGCGATCCCGGCCCGACACGACCCGCGTCCGCCGAGGCGGAGCACGCCCGCGAGTCGCTTCGGCGGGCGGCGGCCGAGCTCGAGCAGATCGCCTCGGCGCTGCGCGACGATGGCCGCCCGGACGATGCCGAGATCGTGGAGACCGGTGTCCTCATCGCCGCGGACCCGTTGCTCGAGTCCACCGTGTCGGATGCGGTCACGGAGCGCGGCCGGTCCGCCGCCGCGGCGCTGGTGGAGGCCACCGAGGAGCACGCCGCCGTGATCGCGTCGCTGCCGGACCCGCTGCTGGCGGCGCGCGCCGACGACGTACGCTCGCTGGGGCGGCGCGCCGCGCGCATCGCCGCCGGCGCCACCGACCACGGAACGGCGGTCAACGGCTCTGCCTTCGTCCTCGTCGCGGAGGACCTGGGGCCGGCGGACGTGGCGGAGCACGGCGAGCAGCTTGCGGGAATCGCCCTTGCCGGGGGCGGAGCGACGGCGCACGCCGCGATCGTGGCGCGCTCGCTCGGCATCCCGATGACCGTGCTTGCCGGCCCGGACCTTCTCGAGGTCAGCGACGGGGTGCAGATCGTCGTGAACGGCGGCGAGGGCACCGTCATCATCGATCCATCCGCCCCGCATGCGCAGCTCGCGGGTGCGGCCTCGGAGGAACGCGCGCGCACGCGCGCGCGCGAGATCGCCGACAGCTCCCTGCCTGCCGAGACGACCGACGGCCGCCGCGTTCGGGTGCTCGTGAACGCCGCTACTCCCGCGGAGCTCCGTGCCGGACTGGCCGCCGGGGCGGAGGGCGCCGGCCTGATCCGCACCGAGCTGGCCTTCCTCGACTCGCCCTCCTGGCCGCGCCTGGAGCAGCACGCGGGCATGCTCGCGCCGTTGCTCCTCGGCCTGGACGGTCGCACGGCGACCGTGCGCGTGCTCGACTTCGGCGGCGACAAGATTCCTCCGTTCCTGCACGGCGAGCCGCGGCGCGGAATCGAGTTGCTGCTGGCCTATCCCGGAGCGCTGCGCGCCCAGCTGGCCGCCATCGCGGGCCTGGCCGCCGACGGCAACGTGCGCGTCCTGCTCCCGATGGTGAGGACGCCCGACGAGGTCAGCATCGCTCGCGCGATCCTCGCCACGCTCGGGGCCGAGGTAGAGCTCGGGGCGATGATCGAGCTGCCGGAGGCAGCCGAGGCGGCGGCCGAGATCGCGGCGGTGTCCGACTTCCTCAGCATCGGCACGAACGACCTCACCCACGCGACGCTCGGAACGGACCGCTTCGCGCACGGCGAGGCGCCGGCCCACCACCCGCGGGTGCTCGCCCACATCGCGGCCACGGCAAGGGCGGCGAGGGCGGCGGACATCCCGCTGGAGGTGTGCGGGGAGGCGGCGTCGGACCCGCTCGCGGTGCCGCTGCTTGTGGGCCTCGGCGCGAACGAGCTGAGCGCGGGCGCCGCACGTGTCGGAGCCGTGCGTGCCTGGGTGCGGGCGCTCGACCACGCCGAGGCCGAGAGGCTGGCGGCCAGCGCACTCGAGGCGGCCGATGCCGCCGAGGTCGAGCGCCTGGTGCAGCCGCTCGTCAGTCGCTGAGGGTCGCGATGCAGGCGCTCAGCGCGTCCATGGCGGCCGCAGCGTCCTGGCCGGACGTCGTCAGCCGCAGCTCGGTTCCGCCCTTGGCGCCCAGCGCCAGTACGGACAGGAGGCTCTTGGCGTTCACCTCGCGCTCGCCCGCGGCCACCTGGATGTCGGCTGTGAAGGCCATCGCCGTTCGCACGAAATCCGCAGCCGGCCGGGCGTGCAGGTCCACGTCCGCGGGCAGCGTCACCACCATGGCCTCAGAGCTTGCCTGCGCCACGGGCTTCCTCCGCCGATCGGACGACGTCATCGAGCGGCATGTTCGCCGATGCGGTCACCGCCGCCGCGACCGCGCCCTCCACGATCGGTGCGTCCACGAGGCGAACGCTGCCGTTCCCGTTGTGACGCTGGAGCACGTGGCGGACGGTGAGGATGGCGCTCCCGAGGTCGCCGAGCACGACGACGCCGGCGCCCTGGTCCGCTGCGCGAATGGCCGCGCGCACGCGATCCTCGTCGGTTCCGAGCTCCCCGTTCGGCAGCCCGCCGGCAGGCTCGATGCGCACGTCGGGCCCGGCCATCTGGCCGGCGAGCGCCGCGAGGCCCTCCGCAAGCTCCGCGCTGTGCGATACGACTACGATCCCAACCACGGCACTCTCCTCCTTCGTCCGTCGCCGGGCTAATCTACACTATCGAAGTGGATTCGACAATATCGAATCGTAAGAGAGCGCCTAAACGCGGGTCGATCCAATCGGTTGACCGTGCCGCGCGCATCATGAAGGCCCTGGCGGCCGGACCGCGCAGGCTCGGCGTGAGCGAGCTCGCCGACCGGCTGCAGCTCTCCCGTCCCACCGTTCACGGGCTCCTTCAGACGCTGCTGGCACATGGCTTCGTCGAGCAGGACCGGGACTCCGACAAGTACCAGCTCGGAGCGGGACTGCTCCAGCTCGGCAACTCCTATCTCGACCTGAACGAGCTGCGTGGCCGCTCGATCGTGCACGCGGAGCGCCTCGCAGAGCGCACCGACGCCGCCGTCCGGGTGGGGGTGATGCACGGCCCCACGGTGGTCGTCGTCCACCACGTATTCCGGCCCGACACGACGCTCCAGATCCTGGAGGTGGGCGCGGAGCTGCCGGTGCACGCGAGCGCGCTCGGGAAGTCGATCCTCGCGTTCAGCCAGGCTCAGCTGGTCGACGATCTGCTGGAGGAGGCTCTGGACAAGCTCACGAGCCGCACGCTCACGCCGGCGGCGTTGCGGAAGGAGCTGGCCACGGCACGCGAGAGCGGCATCGCGCGCGAGCGCGACGAGGCGGTGCTCGGGGAGTCGAGCGTGGCGGGCGCGATCTTCGACCACTCGGGCCACGCGGTCGGCGCCATCGGGGTGGTCGGCGACACCGAGCGCATTCTGCCTCGCGGCCCCGCGCGCGGGATCGCGGGCGCCGTGGCTGAGGCGGCGCGCGGGGTGTCGCGCGAGCTGGGCGCGCGCCGCTGGCCAGCGCCTCCTATTGCCTGACCCGGGTACGCTGCTCGCATGACGCGAACCTGGCGACAATCCTCACCAAGACCGCCGAGCAAAACGGCGATCAGACCGCCTTCAAGCTGGACGACGTCGAGCTCAGCTACTCGATGCTCGACGAGGGCAGCGCGCGCGTGGCCGCGCTCCTGAAGTCGAAGGGGCTCGAGCCGGGCGACCGCGTGGGGCTGATGATGCCCAACGTCCCCTACTTCCCGGTGATCTACTACGGGATCCTGCGCGCGGGCGGGGTCGTGGTGCCGATGAACGTGCTGCTGAAGGCGCGCGAGGTGGGCTTCTACCTAGAGGACCCCGGGGCCAAGCTGGTGTTCGCGTGGGGCGACTTCGGCGAGGCTGCGGAGGCCGGCGCCGAGAAGGCCGGCGCCGAGGTGATCCTCGTCCAGCCGGGCGAGTTCGAGAAGCTGCTCGCCGAGCAGGAGCCGGACACCGAGATGTCGGATCGGGCGGAGGAGGACACCGCCGTGATCCTCTACACGTCGGGCACCACCGGCCAGCCGAAGGGCGCCGAGCTCACGCACGCCAACCTGTACAGGAACTCCGCCGGCGTCTCCGAGAAGCTCGGCGAGCTGAGCGACGAGGACGTGCTGCTCGGTGCGCTGCCGCTGTTCCACTCGTTCGGCCAGACCTGCACGATGAACAGTGCCGTCTTCGTGGGCGCCACGGTCACGATGCTCCCGCGCTTCGACCCGGAGAAGGCGCTCGAGATCATCGATCGCGACAAGGTGACGATCTTCCAGGGCGTCCCGACGATGTACAACGCGATGCTCCACTGCGGGTCGGCCGACGGAGCGGACTGCTCCTCGCTGCGCACCTGCATGTCCGGCGGCGCGGCGATGCCCGCCGAGCTGATGCGCGCCTTCGAGGAGAAGTTCGGCTGCATCATCCTCGAGGGCTACGGCCTGTCCGAGACCTCGCCGGTCGCGTCGTTCAACCACCCGGACAAGGAGCGCAAGCCGGGCTCGATCGGCACGCCCGATCGAGGGCGTGGAGATGCAGGTCTGGGACGACGACGACAACGAGCTGTCTCAGGGCGAGGTGGGCGAGATCGTCATCCGCGGCCACAACATCATGAAGGGCTACTGGAACCGCGACGAGGCCAACAAGGAGGCGATCACCGAGGAGGGCTGGTTCCGGACCGGTGACATGGCCAAGGTGGACGAGGACGGCTACTTCTTCATCGTCGACCGCAAGAAGGACCTCATCATCCGCGGCGGCTACAACGTCTACCCGCGCGAGATCGAGGAGGTGCTCTACGAGCACCCGGCGATCCAGGAGGCCGCGGTGGTGGGCGTGCCGCACGACGAGCTCGGCGAGGAGGTCGGTGCCGCCGTCGTGCTGAAGCAGGGCGAGTCGCTCGACGAGGACGAGCTGAAGAGCTACGTGAAGGACCAGGTCGCCGCGTACAAGTACCCGCGCAAGGTCTGGTTCGTGGACGAGCTCCCGAAGGGCCCCACCGGCAAGATCCTGAAGCGCGAGATCGAGGTCCCGGAGAAGGTCACAGCCTCGTCCGGCTCGTAGCGTCGTCGTCCGCAGCCGCGCCTGGGGTGGCGTGCGCGGCCGAGTTCGGGCAGGATAGCTCCAGTATTTGACCACCCTCGCCCAGGAGGAGCTCGAATGGCTATCGACGAGCGCCTGAAGGCGTTCTTCTCCATCCGCCGCTCACGCCCGCGCGACCGGCATGCAAGCGGGTCGATGACGTTCTTCGTCGGCCTGACCCTCGCGGTCGTCGGCCTCGCACTGTTCGCGAGCCTCTTCGAGGTCTGGCCGACGGTGGAGCGCGGCAGAACGTCCGCCATGACCGAGATCGGCGCGAGCCTGCTGTTCGGGCTCTACACGCTGAAGCTGACGCAGAGCACCGGGCTGCTCCTCCTGGCGGCGCTCGGCGGCGCTCTCGGCGCCTACATCCACACCGTCACGTCGTTCTCGACCTACGTCGGCAACCGCGCCTTCAAGTCAAGCTGGATCTGGTGGTACCTGCTCCGAATCTTCGCCGGGGCGGCGCTCGCCCTGCTCCTCTACTTCGCCTTCCGCGGCGGCCTCATAACGGCCGACGACGCCTCCGAGGACGTGAACCCCTACGGGGTGGCGGCGCTCGCGGGGCTCGCGGGGCTGTTTTCGAAGCAGGCGATCGACAAGCTCAAGGAAGTCTTCGATGTCTTCTTTCGTACGCCCTCTAACGAGGGCGATGCGACGCGCTCCGACAAGGTTCAGGAGGGGCAGCCGACAATCACGGCGCTCGATCCGGCGACGGTGAAGACCGGCGACGTGCCCGAGTTGAAGGTGGTTGGCGAGCGCTTCGACAGCCAGGCCGTGATCCGCGTCGAGGGCCAGGTGCGCCCGACGACCTTCGTCAGCGCTCAAGAGCTGAAGACGCAACTGAAGGCCGGGGACACCGGTGCGGCGAAGACCCTCACGATCACCGTCAAGAACCCGACCGGCCGGGCGTCGGCGGGAGTGGAGCTGAAGGTCGAGACCTAGCGGGACTTGCCGGAGGAGCGGCGGCTCGAGCGGCCGGCGCCTCGACCCGCTGCCCGCTTGATGTCACGGGTCTGCCGGTCCGCCTTCCGGGCTGCCTCGCGCGCGACGCGCTGCACCGCGTCGGAGGCGGGATTCGGGTCTCCGGCTGGTCGAATTCCGTTGGCGAACATCTACTGGACTCCTTGCGCTACGGCATGAAGTATCGCAGCAGTCGCAGACGGCGGCCCGTCACACGAACCATTTCGCGGCTCGCTCGGACAAGAACCTGTCGAGCTCGTGCAGGAGCCCCTCGGGCGCCCTGGCCGAACTGAGCTTCGACTCGGAGAGCGGAGTGGTCGAGGTGAGCGTGAGAGCGCCGGCCATCGTGCGCCCGTCGCCATGCGCCTCGGCCACCGCGATCGGGATCGCGCGGATCATCCGCCAGCGGCTCGCGTAGACCGCCGGATCCTGCTCCACGGAGGTGCCGCTCGTGACCGCTGCCACGGCGACCCAGCGGCTGTCGCGCTCGAGCGGCCTGCTCTCGAGAACGGCGCTGCCGCTGAACGCTCTGTCGTGTGCCGCCCAGAGCGTAAGGTCGCCACTGTCGTGGTCGGCGCCCCAGACGGCGAGGCCGAGCTGCTCGTCGTCGATGCCGTCACCGGTGGCCGCGGCGATCGCGCGCACGTCGTCGAGGCGGTCGCGCAACCATTTGGACGCCTTCGCCTGGGCCGCCGCGAACTGGTCCCGATCCTCTGGGACGAGCGCGGCCCGCGCCCGCTCTTTGCGAGTGCGGGCGCGCTCCAACAGCGGCGGCACCTCGGCGCCCGCTCGCTCGAGCCCCGCCTCGTGCAGGAGTTGAGCCACCTCGCCGTAGTACTCCGCGAAGTACGCCCGGACGCCGCAGCGACCCCAGCGGTCGCGCGCAGCCCGCTCGAGCCGGTCGCGCACAGCTTGGTCGTAGGGCGGGGACCCCTGTCGGACGAAGATGGCGACGTGCCTGTAGGACGGGTCGCCGTAGCGATACAGCCAGCGGATGAGATTGGGGTCGGTGAGACTGAGGCCGACGAATACGCACAGCCGCTCGCGGAGGTGCGGGCCCATGAAGTTCTCCGGGAACTCTCCGCTCGGAACCTCGGCATAGCTCGCCTCCGAGAGCACAAGCCGCCCAGTCTCGCGCCAGTTGCTTTTCGAGCTCGCGCGCAGCATCAGTCGGCCGTGGATGTGCCAGACGGCGGCCGCGCCCGGCGGCTCTCGCCGCCCGCGGACGTAGGAGACCACGCTTCTCTCTTCGCCGAGGACCTGCTCCAGTGCTGCCTCCAGGAGGCCGTCGTAGTTGGCGGTCACGATCTCGACCTCGTCCGGGAAGCGCTTCTTCATAAGCGCGATCTGGGTGGCCAGCGCCCCCGGCGGATAGGACTTCGGCGAGCGCTCGTAGAGCGCGTCGCGCACACGCGCTCGCCACCCGGCCGCGTCGATCCGGAATTCCTCGTCCATGTGGGCGCTCTCGGCCACCGCGGCCGCGGCGAGCGGGCCGTCGTTCATGACCGCGTCCACCCAGCGATCGCGATGAGGCGCGTCGAGGTCTCCGGCGACGCCCCGCACGAGCATCCGCACGAGTCCGGTCCACGACGGAAGCCCGGCCTCCATCGAGACGCCGGCGCCGGCGATCAGCGTCAGCGGCTCCGGGCTGAGGGCGATCCGGTCGACGGCCTCCTCCAGCTCCCCCTCGGCGAAGTACCCGCGACCCTCGGCCGGGCGCGGCTCGTCGCTGAGCCTGTCGGCGTCGTCGAGCGCGTCGAGCAGATGCTTTCGAAGGGTTTCCACCTCCCGCCGGGGCACCGTCTCACTCTAGGGCTTGCCCGGCGTCAGCTAGCCTGCCGCCCCGAATGCGCTCGGGGAACGGCTTCACACGGCGCGGTCTGCTCGGGGCCGGCGCGACCGGCGCCGCCGCGGCCGCGCTGAGCGCCTGCGGCGACGACTACTTCGAGCCCGCGGCCTCGCACGCGGACGATGCGCCGAACGTCGTCCTGATCTTCACCGACTCCACGCGCGCCGACTACATCGGCCACTGGAACCCCGACTCGCCGCTCGTCGACACGCCGAACCTGGACGCCATGGGCAAGGACTCGCTCGCCTTCAGGCTCGCCGTCCCGGAGGGGATGCCCACCGGCCCCGCCAGGCGGGCGCTACTCACGGGCGTGCGCTCGTTCCCGTTCCGCAACTACGTGCCGACGAAGGGCCTGCCGCTCGGACCCGGCTGGATCCCGATCCAGGACCACCAGCCGATCGTGACCGAGGTGCTCGGCGACGCCGGCGTGGAGACCGGCTACGCCACGGACAACCCCTTCCTGGTCGGCCCCCGCTTCGCGAACTTCAGGCGCACGCTCGACCTCGTGCGCCCGAGCTACTCGCAGGGCGCCTACCGCTTCCTCAACAAGCCCTTCAAGCGCCCGGCACCGCGCAGCTCGATCGAGCGCTACCTGCTCCCGGAGCTGAGCGACTCGGTCGAGGTCGGGCGGCTCCGCTCGATGGTGGGCTGGAACTCGATCTACCGCGACAGCGACCGCGACTACCCGACCGCCCGGGTCATGCGGAGCGGCATCAACATCGTCGACAACCTGAAGGAGAACCGCCCCTTCTTCCTCGGCGTGGACTGCTTCGACCCGCACGAGCCGCTCGACGCTCCGCGCGTGTTCCAGGACAGGTTCGGCGCCCCCAAGGGGATCGAGACCGAGAAGGGGATCATCCCGATCCAGCCGTTCGAGACGCCCTACTCCTGGGTGATCGACCTGGAGCTCGACGACGAGACCATTCAGCGCGTCCGCGAGCTGTACGCGGCGGAGATCACCTTCATGGACGAGTGGGTGGGCCGCCTCATGAACCGGCTGGCCGACCAGAACGTGCTCGACGAGACGGTCGTCATCTACTCGTCGGACCACGGCCTGACGCTCGGCGAGCACGGGATCGTCGGCAAGCACGCCTCCCGCTGCCAGTGGCACATCTACCACGTGCCGTTCATGATCCGGCACCCCGAGGGCAAGCTGGCGGGCGAGTGGAGCGACTTCTTCGCCTCCACGCATGACATCCCGAAGACGGCCCTCTCCTTCATGGGCGCGCGGGCGCCCGGCATGATGAGCGGCGAGGACCTGTCGGTCATCTTCGACGGCAGGGAGCCGCCGCCGCGGCCGCACTTCACGGCCTGCTACGACGACCACGTGCTCGCAGGCGACTTCGACTGGTTCTTCATCGCCGACAGCGCCGGGTTCCGGAAGCGCCTCTACGACAAGAGGAACGACCCGGAGGAGCTCGTGGACGTGGCCGACCAGCATCCGGAGCTCGTCGACAAGTACTGGCGCATCCTCGAGGACGAGGCCGGCGGCACGCTCCCGCAGTTCAGCCGGAGGAGCGGCAAGGCCGTGATCGGCGGATGACGCTAACGCGCCGGAGCCTGCTGCGACGGGGCGGCGCGAGCGCTGCCGGAGCGGGCGTGCTGGGCTCGCTCGCGGCCGCGGGGACCGCTTCCGCCCAGCTCGGGGACGACCGCGGGCGTGGCGCGCTCCTCGTGGTGCTGCCGCTCGTCCGCGCCGACCACGTGGCCGCGTTCGAGGGCGGCTCGCCCGCGAACACGCCGAACCTGAACGAGCTGACGAGGAAGTCGCTGCGCTTCGACCGCGCGATCCCCGAGTCGATGCCCGCGCTGTCCGCACGCCGGGCGCTCGTGACCGGCATGCGCGCCTTCCCCTTCCGCGACTGGCGGCGGCTGGAGGGCTTCCCCTCGGTGCCGGGCTTCAACCCCGTGTGGGACCACCAGCCGCTCCTGATGGAGGTCACGCGCGGCGCCGGCGTGGAGACGATCTACGTGACCAGCAACCCCACGTTCAGCGGCGAGCGCTTCGCGGGCGTGCGTCGTGCGGGCTCGTCGGCCAGCGGTGACGTCAGCTCGGGCATCGACGAGGAGCTGCTCGCCTCCTTCAAGCGCCTCACCGACGAGACGCGCCGCACCATGCGCCTGGGGATCCGTGCGCTGCGCCAGGTCGAGGACACCCAATCGTTCTTCGTGGGCGTGGACCCCTTCGACCCCGCCGACGCGTACGCCGCCCCGCCCTTCTACGTCCGGCCGGGCCGGGCCGAGGACGACGGCCTCGGCCCCACCGACGGCCGGATGGTCGAGCTCCAGTTCTCGGACGGCGACATCGACCGCGTCCGCGAGGCCTACGTGAACCACGTGGAGGCGGTGGACGACGAGCTCGGCAAGCTGCTCGACGAGGTGCCGGACGAAACCGCCGTGTTCGTGCTCGGCGACCACGGCCTCGCGCTCGGCGAGCACGGCTACCTCGGCCGGGCGGCGCCCACGTCGCACCGGATCTCCTACGAGATCCCGTACCTGATCCGCCACCCGGACGGCGAGAAGGCCGGGGACGACGTGGACTGGTACGCGTCCACGCACGACATCGCCCCGACGATCCTGTCGTTCCTCGGCCTGACCATCCCCGGGAAGATGGACGGCGAGGACCTCACCGCGTTGTTCGACGACGTGGACGAGGAGGACCTCCCCAAGCGGCAGAAGTCGATCACCGCCGTCGGCTCGCAGATCATCATCCGAGACCGGCGCTGGCTCGTCGTGGCCGACCGCCAGCGGATCATCCGCAGGATGTTCGACGACGACGAGGAGGTCGAGGACGACATCACGCGCTTCGACAACATCGCGAACGAGGACACCGGGAAGCTGACGGAGCTGTCGATCGCGTCGCTCGTGGCTGCCGGCGGCACGCTGCCCGAGTTCGGCCCCGACGGCGCCCTGCGGCCGCCCCGCGAGGCCGGCGACGACGACACCGACGACGACAGCATCCCGAACGACTTCGACCCGTTCGACAACGACGAGCCGGAGGACGGGGTCAGCAAGCGGGACCTGGAATTCGACGGGCGCATCCCCGAGGGGGGTGAGCTTCCATCGCTGAAGAAGTGACGGAGCGCCGCAACCCCTCCCCCGAGTTCCTCTACGAGAACAAGTGGCGCATCTTCGGCGTGATGATGATCGGCTGGGCGATGTCCCTGCTGGACATCTCCATCGTGAACATCTCGATCCCGGAGCTCCAGGACGAGATGTCCACGGACATCGGGACGGTCACGTGGGTCATCAACGCCTACAACATCATCTTCGCGGTCCTGCTCGTGTCGATGGGCCGCCTCGCCGATCAGTTCGGGCGGCGCAAGTTCTTCGTGATCGGCCTCGCGGTGTTCACGATCGGGTCGGCGCTCTGCGCGGTGGCCTGGTCGGTCGAGTGGCTGATCGTGTTCCGGGTGATCCAGGGCGCCGGCGCGGGCATCCTCGCGCCGCTCGGGTTCGCGATGACCATCCTCGTGTTCCCGCCCCAGCAGCGCGGCTTCGGGCTCGCTCTGATCGCCGTGGTCGCGCTCGTGTCCTCGGCGTTCGGGCCCGTCCTGGGCGGCGTGCTGATCGAGGTGGCGAGCTGGCACTGGATCTTCCTGATCAACATCCCGTTCGGGATCGCCGGGATCGTGCTCGCGCTGCGCTGGTGGCCGGAGACCTGGGACCTCAGCGCCGTCGGCAAGCAGGTGGACGTGCGCGGCATGCTCCTGCTCGGCGGCGCCGTGCTGTTCCTCACGATGGCGCTGATCGAGGCGAACCCCTTCGGCGGCGACCTGCCGCTGTGGCTGAGCCTCATGCAGGGGGCGATCCTGCTGGGCGTCCTCTTCTTCTGGTGGGAGCGGCGGGCGCCCGACCCGATGATCACGCCCGGGCTGCTCAGCAACACGCAGTTCCGCAACGCCAACATCGGGATGCTCTTCTTCGCGGCGGGCGCGATCGGCACGCTGCTCCTGCTGTCGCTCGTGTTCGTGAACCTGTGGGGCTACACCCAGCTCGAGGCGGCGCTGGCGATCGTCCCGATACCGCTGTGCGGGCTGCTCGCGTGGCCGTTCGTGGGGAGGGCCGCGGATTCCCGGCCTCCGGGTGAGCTCGCGAAACCGGCACTGATCGTGATGTCGGTCGGAATGCTGTGGGTGTCCTTCCTGCCGGCCACGTCCGACGACGCCTGGGCCTACATCCGCATCCTCCCGGGGCTGCTGATGATCGGAGCGGGGATGGGAATCGGCTTCCCGGCGCTGAACGTGGGCGCGATGGGCGCGGTGACCGGGCAGGACCTCGGCCTCGCCTCGGGAGTCCTCAACACCGCACGCCAGCTCGGCGCCGCGATCGGCGTGGCGATCCTGATCGCCACCTTCGGCGGCGCGCTCCACGCGCACATGTCCTGGTTCGCCGAGGATGAGATCGAGGACATCGTCGACGACTGGGAGATCCCACCCGAGCTGGCGGGGATGGTGATCCAGTCGACGCTCCACGACTACACCGGCGGCACCGAGGAGCGCTTCGAGCCGGCACCCGGCTTCGACGAGGAGATCATCCGCCAGACCGCCGGGTCGGCCCGCGAGGGCTTCGCCTGGGCGTTCCGCCAGGCCGCGTTCCTGGTCCTGTCCGCGCTGCCGCTGATGGGAGCGCTGCGGCGCACGCCGGCGCAGGCGCGCGCCGAGGCGATGGCGGCCGCGGCGGGCCAGGGGCCGCCGAAGGGCGAGGGCGCGGACGGTGCTGAGGGTCCCGGCACTGAGGGTGACGGAGATGGCGCCGCGCGCGCCGCGTCGGCCCCCGGCGTAGAGCCCCGCCCGGCGTAGGCCCCCGGGACCGACCCTCAACACGAAACGTCCCAATATGGGACGGAACGTGCCCCTATCGCCTGGGGACCGCCGGGTCGGGCGGCGCCCCCACCCCCTCAGTGCCCGTAGTTCGCGCCTCCACCCACTCCACCAACCGCGCCGCAGACTGCTCCGGCGACTCCGCCTCCGTCTCGAGCGTCAGCTCGGCCGCCAGCGGCTCCTCGTACGGGTCGGATACGCCCGTGAAGCCCTGGATCTTGCCCGCGCGGGCGCTCTCGTAGAGGCCCTTCACGTCGCGGCGCTCGCACTCGTCCACCGACGCGCGCACGTGGACCTCCACGAAGCGGTCGCCCATCCGGGCGCGCGCCTCGTCGCGGGTCTGCCGGTAGGGCGACACGGCGGCAACGAAGGTGACGATGCCGTTGCGAGAGAGCAGGTCGGCCACCCATGCGATGCGGCGCACGTTCACGTCGCGGTCCTCGCGCGAGAAGCCGAGGCCGGCGCAGAGGTTCTGGCGGACGTCGTCGCCGTCGAGCACCTCCACGCGGTGGCCGGCGTCGCGGAGCTGGCCGGCGGCGAGGCGGCCCACCGTGGACTTCCCCGAGCCCGACAGCCCGGTCAGCCAGAAGCACACGCCGGCTCCGCTGCGCGCGGGCGCCGCGAGCGTGCCGTGCGCGATCGGGCCGAGATTGGGCTCGCAGCCGTGAAGGTCGAACGCCCTGAACGAGGAGAACAGCCGATGCTCGGGACCGTGGTAGTCGGACGACCCGGTGCTCAACAGCCCAAGCTCCTCGGTGCAGCGAGCCAGCAGCTCCGTCTGCTCCCGCGTATGAGACGGATAGAAGACCTCGACCCCGTCCAGCCCGAACTCGCGATAGCGCGAGATCGCGGCGAGCACCTCACCGCTGTCGTCGACGTCCCAGAACGGATGAGCCCAGACGGCAACCCCCGCCGCCTCGTGAATCCACCCGATCGCCTCCTCGACGGTCGGATGCGTCCGCGCAACGTACCCGGGCTTCCCCTGAATCAGATACGCCGGAATGAACGAGGACACGTCGGAATGCCCTTCCTCAGCGAGTCGTTCGGCGTTCGCCGGAGTGAGCCAGCACCGCCGCCGCCAGATGCGGGCGCCCCACCGGCTTGCCCTTCGCCTTGCGCGCCTCGATCGGCCCCGGATCGACCTCGAAGCCGAGCTCGCGCAGGCGTGCGGACATCGCGTCAGCTCGGCGCTCGCGGTCCGCGCGCGCGTCCAGCAGGCGCTCGCCGAGCAGCCCGCTGCGGTGGTCGATCCCGTAGCCCAGCACGTGCAGGTCCTCGTACTCGCCGTCGACCGCGGAGATCTCCGTGGCGGGGACGACACGCACGCCGTGGACCGCGCCCGCCGCGAGGGCCTCGTCCACGCCGTCGACCGTGTCGTGGTCGGACAGCGCGAGCAGCTCGACGCCCGCATCGGCGGCGTTCTCAACCACCTGGGCGGGCCGGCAAATCACCGTCCGAGTGGAGCGAGTGGGACTGGAGGTCGAAGGGGGCGCAGGCGGCGCTCACACTGGCAGGGCCAAAGCACCGAGCGTGATCTACCGGGCCAGATTGGCACCGCCAGACGAGTGCCCTCGTCCTCACTCCACGGGTATGCCGTGCCGCATCGTGTTCTCCGTCACGACCCGGGGCTCCACGAACTGGAGCAGGTAGTCCGGCCCGCCCGCCTTCGACCCGATTCCGGAGCGGCGGTTGCCTCCGAACGGCTGCCGGCCGACCATCGCGCCCGTGATGCCGCGGTTCACGTAGAGGTTGCCGACCGGCAGCCGCGCGGCGACGCGCTCGACGGTCGCCGGTGTGCGAGAGAAGAGGCCGCCGGTGAGCGCGAACGGCAGCGCAGTCGACGATGTCGCACGCCTCGTCCACGTCCCGCACGCGCGTGAGGGCCAGCAGCGGGCCGAAGATCTCCTCGCTGCAGCACGGGCGACTCGTCCGGGAGGTCGGCCACGAGCGTGGGGGCGCAGAACCAGCCCTCGCCCGGCAGCGCCCCCTCGGAGCGGGCGACGCGGCGGCGCCATCGCGGCGTAGCGCTCCACGCGCTCCTGCGCCTCCCGCTCGATCACCGGCGGGACCTCGGTGGCGAAGCGGTCGGCCTGCCCCACGTCGAGCACGCGCACCGCGCCGGCGAGCCGCTCGAGCAGCGTGTCCGCGGCCGCCTCGTGCACGAGCACGCGCGCCGCCGCGGAGCACTTCTGCCCCGCGTAGCCGAACGCGGAGTGGACCAGCTCGGGCACCACGTCGTCGAGATCCGCGTCCGAGTCGACGATCACGCAGTTCTTGCCGCCCATCTCGGAGACCACGCGCTTCACGTGGCCCTGCCCCTCGGGCGTCTCGGCCGCCGCGCGCAGGATGTCGAGCCCCACCGCGCTCGAGCCCGTGAACGCGATCACGTGCACGCGCGGGTCGCGCACGAGCGCCGCCCCCACCTCGCCGTAGCCGGGCAGCAGCGAGACCGCCTCGTCCGGCACGCCGGCCGCGCGCAGCGCGTCGACGAGCACGCCGGCGCTGCGCCGGCGACTGCTCGGCCGGCTTCAGCACCGCCGCGTTCCCGGCGGCGAGCGCCGCGGCGGTCATCCCGCACGGGATCGCCAGCGGGAAGTTCCAGGGCGAGATCACCGCGGCGACGCCGCGCGGCGCGTAGCGCATCGTGTTGCGCTCGCCCGGCACCTGCACCAGCGCCCGGCCCTCGTCGAGCGCCACCGCCTCGGCCGCGTAGTACTCGAGGAAGTCGATCGCCTCGCAGACGTCGCCGTCCGCCTCCGGCCAGGGCTTGGCGCACTCGCGCACCTGTAGCGCGGCCAGCTCGAGCCTGCCGCTCGCGCAGCAGCCCCGCGGCGCGCCGCAGCACCTCCGCGCGCTCGCCGGCGCTCAGCGCGCTCCACTCGCGGAAGCCGCGCTCGGCCGCCTCTACCGCCGCCGCGGCGTCCGCCTCGGTCGCCCGGCCCGCGCGCGCCACGATCCGCTGCGGCGCCCCCGGGTCGGTGGACTCGAGGCCGTCGGTCGTGCCGGCGTCGGCTCCGACCAGCACGGGCACCTCCAGCGGCAGCCTCTCGTCCAGCTCCCGCAGCGCCCCGAGCAGCGACTCGCGCACCGGCGCGCGGCGCAGCTCGAGGATCGGCTCGTTGCGGAAGCTCACGGGGCGGCGAGCAGCTCTTCGATCGGAGTCCCGCGCTGCTGCTCGCCGAGAAACGACTCGTTCGCCGTGTTCTCGAGCAGCCTCCGCACGAGGTAGGCCATCCCCGCCACCAGGTCGCCCACCGGGCAGTAGATCCGCACACGGTGGCCGAGGTCCGCGAGCGCCGCGGCGAGGTCGTCGCCGAGGCCGCGGAGCACCTGGAACTCCACGTCGCGGTCCTCGCGCCCCAGCTCGCGCGCGACGGCCACCGCGTGCGCGACCGAGCGCAGGTTGTGCGACGCGATCGCCGGACGCACGTGGGGCCATGACTCGACGAGGCGCCTCGTGAGCGCCTCGAAGTTGCGGTCGGAGTCCCGCTTCGCCTCGAACACCGGCGGCGTCCAGCCGTGCTGGCGCGCGTCCACGACCTCGTGGTCCCAGTAGGCGCCCTTCACCAGCCGCACGACGAGCGGCTGCGCGCGCTCGGTGGCCGCGGCCCAGCCGAGCACCTGCTCGAGCTGCTCCGGCGACTCGCGCAGGTAGGCCTGGATCACGATCCCGGCGGAGAGGCCGCTGCGCAGCTCGGGCTCGTCGAGCAGCTCGAACACGAGCCCGAGCGTGGCCTCCACCGTGTCGACGGACTCCATGTCGATGTGCAGGTGGGCACCGAGCTCGTTCGCACGCCGTAGCAGCGGAAGCATGCGCCGAGCCGCGTCGTCGCGCCCTACCTCGGGCGCCTCTGGGCGTAGCAGCGGCGTCAGCGCGGACACCTTCACGGACAGGTTCACGCGCGGCAGCGGCCCGAGCGAGTCGTTCTCGAGGACCGGCCGCTCCGGCCACGACGGCGCCGCAGCGGCCAGCGTCTCGAGGGCGTCGAGGCAGCGGGCGGCGTAGCGGTCCGCCTCGGCCTCCGTCACGGTGGCCTCGCCCAGCAGGTCGAGCGAGACGGCCGCCCCGTGCTCCCAGAGGTGGCGGATCGCCTTCAGCGCGGCCTTCGGGCTCTCCCCGACGATGAAGCGGTGGGCCATGTGGCGCACGCCCGCGGCCGCCGCGGCGCCCAGGGCGGCGCGTCCGGGCTTCGTGCCGGACATCCGCATCGCGGCCTCGATCGGCGGCGGGCGGTCGTCCACCTCCTCGAGGTAGCCGGCCAGGTGGCGGGCGAGGTCGTCGAGCGACCGGCACGCGGGCGTCACGTCGACGAAGCGGAACAGCGCGGCGCGCAGCTCGGCGTCCTGCGAGGCCATCTCCATCGCCCTCTGGTCGAGCGCGCGGAGCGGGTGGCGGGAGCGCCCCGGCAGGGCGGCGTGGATCGTGCGCCCCACCTCTAGAAGCTGCGACTCCACGGTCCGAAACCTACTCCACGCCGCCGCCCAGCGTGGCTTGGGGGCGGCGGTCAGGGTACGGTTCCCACCATGCCCTCGCTCGTGCTCGGACCGCTGCTCAGGTACGTCGGCGAGACCGAGGCCGTGATCTGGGTCGAGACCGATTCCGACTGCGAGGTGGAGGTGCTCGGCACGCGCGAGCGCACCTTCTGCGTGTGCGACCACCACTACGCGCTCGTCTGCTGCGGCGACCTCGAGCCCGGAACCTGGCACGAGTACGAGGTGCTGCTCGACGGCGAGCGCGTGTGGCCGCGCGACGACGGCTATCCGCGCCAGCGCCTTCCGCACCTATCCGAAGGATACGCCGCTGAAGCTCGTGTTCGGCTCCTGCCGGGTGGCCGCGCCGCACGAGCCTCCCTACACGCTCAGCAAGGACCAGGACGACCGCGGGCGCGAGATCGACGCGCTCCAGACGCTCGCGCTGCGCATGCGCGACCAGCCGCGCGAGGAGTGGCCTGACGTGCTCCTGATGCTCGGCGACCAGGTCTACGCGGACGAGGTCTCGCCCGCCACGCGCGCGTTCATCGAGACGAAGCGCGACCCCTCCGAGCCGCCCGGCGAGCGCGTGGTCGACTTCGAGGACTACACGCAGCTCTACCTGGAGAGCTGGTGCGACCCCGAGATCCGCTGGCTCCTGTCGACGGTGTCGACGGCGATGATCTTCGACGACCACGACGTCCACGACGACTGGAACATCTCCCAGGCCTGGCTCGAGGAGGCGCGCAAGCACGACTGGTGGAACGAGCACATCAAGGCCGCGCTGGCGTCGTACTGGGTCTACCAGCACCTCGGCAACCTCGCACCGGAGGAGCACCAGGAGGACGGGCTCCTCAACGAAGGTCAAGGCGGCCGAGGACGCCGACGCGATCCTCGAGGAGTTCGCCTTCCGCGCGGACCGCGAGACCACCGGGGCGCGCTGGAGCTACTGCCGCGACCTCGGCAGGACGCGGCTCGTGGTGATCGACTCGCGCGCCGGGCGCGTGCTCGAGGAGGGCAAGCGCTCGATGCTCGACCCCGAGGAATGGGACTGGGTCGAGGAGCACGCGACCGGCGGCTTCGACCAGCTGCTCGTGGCGACCTCGCTTCCCTGGCTGCTCGGCCGCGGCATGCACTTCGCCGAGGCCTGGAGCGAGGCGGTGGCCGGGCGGCGCCTGGGGCGGGGCGGCGGCCGCAGGCGGCCGAGCGGATGCGGCAGTCGGCCGACATGGAGCACTGGGCCGCTTTCCAGGAGTCGTTCGCGCCGCCTGGTTGACCTGTTCAGGGCCGTGGGCACGGGCGAGCGGGGCGACCCGCCCGCGTCGATCGTCGCGCTGTCGGGCGACGTGCACCACGCCTACCTGTTCGAGGTGGGCTATCCGCCCGGGACCGGGATGAGGAGCAACCTCTGGCAGGCGGTCTGCTCGCCGTACCGGAATCCGCTGGCGAAGAAGGAGCGGCAGTCGATCAGGATCGGGATGTCGCGCCGGCTTCGAGCTCGTAACGCGCGACGCTGGCCCGGCTGGCGGGCGTTCGCGACCCGGGATCGGCTGGCGCATGACGGGCGACGGCCCCTGGTTCGACAACCAGGTGGCGACGCTCGTGATCGACGGCCGCGAGATCGAGATGACGCTGGAGAAGGCGGTGCCGGTGGACGAGCGAGCGCGCGAAGCTCGAGTGCGTGCTCGAGCAACGGCTCGCCTAGCCGCTGCCGCCGACCGTCGAGGTAAGGTGGCCCGGCCGCCTCATGGACTACCCGGTCGAGACCTTCACCGACGAGGAGCGCGCGCTCCTCGCCCCTCATTTCACGAACCTCGACCGGCCCGTCTTCGCGCTGGTGAACCTGCCCGAGACCGTCAAGGGCGCGCTGTTCGCGCGCTACTCGCGCTACCAGGGCACGCTGCGGCGGCTGTACCTCGACGAGTTCGCGCAGGAGGCCGCGCCGGGCGCCGGCGTTCGACGGCGAGGAGGGCGAGCGCGCCCGCAAGCTCTACGAGCGCATCTTCATCGGCTACGGCGACGACTCGGTGGCGCAGCTCGGCGGCGCGCACATCGCCTGCGAGTGGGTCTCGAACGTGATGACGAAGCTGCTCCAGCGCGGCCGGCTGGCGGCGTACCTCGAGCAGTCCACGCGCTACATGGCCTACGACGCCCCGATGGGCGAGGGGCTCGGCTACCGCTACTGGCGCGACCCCGCGCTCGGCCCCGAGTACGAGGCCGCGATGGACTTCCTGTTCGACTGCGTACTCCGAGGCGCTGCCGCGCGTCGAGGCCTGGGCCGCCGAGCGCTTCCCGCTGGCCGACGGCGAGCCCGAGGCCGCGCACGCGCGCTCGATCCGCGCGAAGGCGCTCGACCTGCTGCGCGGCCTGCTGCCGGCCGCGTCGCTCTCGCACGTCGGGATCTTCGCCTCCGGGCAGGCCTACGAGCAGCTGCTGCTGCGCCTGTTCGCCTCGCCGCTGCCCGAGGCGCGCGACTACGCGAGCCATGATCCTCGAGGAGCTGAAGGCCGTGGTGCCGAGCTTCGTCGCGCGCGTCGAGCGGCCCGACCGCGGCGGCGAGTGGATCGAGTACCTCGAGGAGCGCGAGGAGGCCGCCGAGCGCTGGGCCGCGCGGCTCGGCCTCGACCGCGCCCGCCGCGACGAGAGCTCCGGCCCCGCGGTGCGGCTGCTGTCCGCTGCAGGGCAGCGAGGAGGAGCTGCTGGCCGGCGCTCCTGTTCGAGGCGGCCGCCGTCTCGGAGGACGAGGCGCGCGCCGCGCTCCGCAACATCCCGCCCGACGAGCGGGCCGCCATGCTGGCCGAGCTGGTGGGCGAGCGGCGCAACCGGCGGCACCGGCCCGGCCGCGGCTTCGAGGCGCTCCGCTACCGCTTCGAGGTGGTCTCCGACTACGGCGCGTTCCGCGACCTCCAGCGCCACCGCCTGCTCACGGTCCAGTGGCAGACGCTCGGCCCGGAGCTCGGCGCCGGCGTGCCGGAGGAGCTCGACCAGGCGGGCGTCGGCGACCTCTACCGCGCCGGCCTCGAGCGCTCGCGCGAGGAGCACGCCCGCATCGTCGGGCTCGGCCGCCCGGAGCTCGCCCCGTACGCGCTCGCGCTCGGCTACCGGATCCGCTACGTGCTCGACATGAACGCGCGCGAGGCCATGCACCTGATCGAGCTGCGCTCCGGCCGCGAGGGGCACCCCGCCTACCGCGCGGTCGCGCACGCCCTGCACGCGGAGATCGCGCGCGTGCACCCCGCCGTGGCGGCGACGATGACGTTCGTCGACCGCGACACCGAGCCGCGCCTCGAGCGGATCCTGTCCGAGATCCGCGCGCACGCGAAGCAGGCCGCGCGAGCGTAGACCGGCACCGCAACTCGCCTCGCCTCAACGGTTAGAGGGGCACCCACCGACCAAGGAGGATGCCCCAGTGGCGCAGCGTAGCAACAGGTTTCTGACCGCCCTGACCGCGGCGACGGCCGTCGCCCTGCTGGCCGCGACGGCCGCGATGGCGGCGACCGATCATCGGCGACGCGAGCTCGAACGTGCTCACCGGCACCGACGAGCGCGACGTGATCCTCGCCCGCGCGGGCGACGACACGGTGAACGCGCTCGCGCGCGGCGATCTCGTGCGCGGCGGGCGCGGAGCGGACACCGTGAACGGCGGTCGCGGTCGCGACCACCTCCGCGGCGGCCTCGACAACGACGTCGTGAACGGCGAGGAGGGGCACGACTTCATCTCCGGCGGCCGGGGCGACGACACGCTGAGCGGCGGGGCGCGCGGGGACATCGTCTTCGCCAACCGCGGCCGCGACCACTCCGACGGCGGCGACGGGCGCGACCGCCTCTGGGCGCTCTCGCGCTTCGACGTGACGGCGATCGGCGATCCCGACGGCGACGAGCTGAGCGGCGGGAACGGGCGCGACCTGTTCAGGGTCCGCGACGGCGAGGTGGACCTCGTGCACTGCGGCGAGGGCCGCGACCTGGTGCTCGCGGACCAGTTCGACGCGGTGGACAACGACTGCGAACGGGTTCACCGCCGCGACGTGACCTCGCTGGATCAGGTCGACGACGGGGCGGAGAATCGGGTCGAGCCCGGCGCGTAGGTGGCGACGGGGCCGGGGGGCGGCGGGGTGGTACCGTCGCCCCGCCTTGCCCGCCGCCCTCCTACAGGACGTACGCGTAGCGCCGTCGATCCTCGCGGCCGACTTCGCCCGCCTCGGCGAGCAGGTGGAGTCCGTGATGGACGCCGGCGCGCGCGTGATCCACGTGGACGTGATGGACGGCCACTTCGTGCCCCCGATCTCGATCGGCGCCCTGATCGTTGACGCGCTCCGGGACCTCGTGCACGGCCGCGACGGCGTCCTCGACGTGCACCTGATGGTCGAGCGCCCGGAGCGGCGGATCGAGGACTTCGCGAGCGCGGGCGCCGACACGATCATCGTGCACTGGGAGGCCACGCCGCATGCGAACTACGCCCTCCAGGCGGTGCGCGCGGCGGGGCTCCACGCCGGGCTCGCGCTGAACCCGGCCACGCCCGCCGAGGTCGTGGCCGGGCGTGGCCGACGAGCTGGACCACGTGCTCTGCATGACCGTGAACCCGGGCTGGGGCGGCCAGGCCTACATCGACAGCTCCACGGCGAAGGTCGCCCGGCTGCGGGAGCTGCTCGGCCCGGACGTGCCGATCGAGGTGGACGGCGGCATCGACGCGCGGACCGCGGCGATCGCCCGCGACGCCGGCGCCACGCTGTTCGTGGCCGGCTCGTCGATCTTCGGGACCGGCGACGCCGCCGGCGCCTACCGCGAGATCGCCGCGGCGACCGGCGCGGTCTAGGCCCTCGCCCCTCCAGCAGCGGGCTCGGTGCCCTTCAGGCGGCAGCGGGCGATCCGATCGAGCTGGGCCGCCTTCATGAACACGTGCACGTGCGGGTCGAAGCGGCCGCCGTCGGTGTCGCTGAACGGCCAGCGCTCGCGACCCAGGAACACGACCGCGCCGTCGCCGTCCATGCACTCGATCGTCACGCTGCGCCTGCCGTGGTTGGTGCCGAGCTCGTTCACCTCGGGGTCCTCGAGGTAGATCACCAGGTCCGACGCATCCTGTGTGGACTGCTCGATGCGGAGCCCGCCCGCCTCACCCTCCTCGGACCCGCCGCCCGCGACGGCGATCACGACCAGCGGCACGAGGACCGCGAGAAGCACCGCGAGGGCAACGAGCCGCGTTCGCGACGCGCCTTCCATCAGGAGCCGCATGGTAATTAGGATCGGAGCGTGACCGACCAGACGAAGTTCACGCTCACCGAGGACCGGATCCCCACCCACTGGGTGAACCTGCTCCCCGACCTCCCCGGCGACCCGCTGCCCCCGCTCAATCCGGGCACCATGCAGCCGGCAGGCCCCGACGACCTCACTCCGATCTTTCCGATGGAGATCATCGGGCAGGAGGTGTCCGGCGACGCGGAGGTGGAGATCCCGGAGCCCGTTCGCGAGGCCTACAAGCTGTGGCGCCCCACGCCGCTCTACCGCGCCCGGCGGTTCGAGCGCGCGCTCGATACGCCCGCGCGCATCTACTACAAGTACGAGGGCGTCTCGCCGGCGGGCTCGCACAAGCCGAACAGCGCGGTGGCCCAGGCGTACGCGAACAAGGAGGCCGGCGTCAGGCGGCTCTCGACGGAGACCGGCGCGGGCCAGTGGGGCTCGGCGCTCGCGCTCGCGTGCACCCTCTTCGGGCTCGAGTGCGTGGTCTACATGGTCGGCGCGAGCTACGACCAGAAGCCGTACCGGCGCGCGATGATGGAGAGCTGGGGCGCGACCGTGATCCGCTCGCCCAGCGACACGACCGAGGCGGGGAGGAGCCAGGCCTCGCACCCCACCGGCTCGCTCGGGATCGCGATCTCGGAGGCCGTCGAGGTCGCGGCCGGCGACGAGGGCACGAACTACGCGCTCGGCTCGGTGCTGAACCACGTCTGCCTGCACCAGACGGTGATCGGCCAGGAGGCGATCGCCCAGATGGAGATGGCGGGCGACGAGCCGGACGTGGTCGTGGGCTGCGTGGGCGGAGGGTCCAACTTCGCCGGCCTGGCGTTCCCGTTCATCAGGCGGGTGCTGCGCGACGGGGCGAAGACGCGCTTCCTCGCGGCCGAGCCCGCGGCGTGCCCCACGCTCACGCGCGGCGCCTACCGGTACGACTTCGGCGACACGGTCGGCCTCACGCCGCTGATGCCGATGTACACGCTCGGGCACGACTTCGTGCCGCCGCCGGTGCACGCGGGCGGCCTCCGCTACCACGGCGACTCGCCGATGCTCTGCGGGCTCGTGAAGCACGGCCTCATCGAGGCGCGCGCCTACAAGCAGAACGAGACCTTCGCGGCCGCGCTCGAGTTCGCGCGCACGGAGGCGATCATCCCCGGCCCCGAGCCGGCGCACGCGATCCGCGCGGTGATGGAGGAGGCCGAGGCGGCGAAGCAGGCGGGCGAGGAGCGCGTGATCCTGCTCGGCCTGTCAGGTCACGGCCACTTCGACATGTCCGCGTACGAGAGCTACCTGGCCGGCAAGCTCGAGGACCCGGAGTTCTCGGAGGCAGACATGGAGGCGGCGCTCGAGCGCCTGCCGGACGCGCCCGCCATCGCCTAGGGCACGCGCGTCAGCGCCGCTTCTTGCGCCGCTTGCGCGAGGCGGGCCGCTCCGGCACGGGCTCGGGCTCCGGCGGCGGGGCGCTCGGATCGAGCTCCTGGGCCGGCTCGGGCTCCGGCACGAGCCCGCGGCGCTGCGCCGCCGAGGGCCACGGCGCGGCCTCGCCGGTCTCCCAGGCGGGCCCGCGCCCACCGGGCCACCTGCCGAGGAAGAGCGCTCCCAGCGCTCCCAGCCAGAACCCCTGGACGATCGTGGAGATGCCGGCGAGCGGAAACACGACCAGCGCTCCGGCGATCGCTCCCAGGACTCCCATGAACGGGCTGAGCAGCCCCACGCGCCTCGCGCGCAGAGGCAACATGACGAACAGGAACGCCAGACCGACCGTCCCGGCGGTCTGGAGCGCGAGCACCGCGCCGCTCACGTCGCTGAGGTCGTCCGCGCGATCGCCGCCGGCCTCACCCCGGATCGGCGTGCCGGCGGCGAACTCGTCCGCGATGTCGATCGCCTCGCTCGCGTAGGCGACCCTCGAGATCGCGTACAGGATCGGAGCCGCGATCACCATGTACACGAACCACTGCGGCACGCCGCCGCCTCGGGCCGCGACCGCCCGGAACAGGTAGAGGAAGACGCCCACCAGGAGGAGCGCCGCGACGGCCGCGAGCACCGCCGACGTCGTGTACGCGGTGTGGTTGTCGTTGATCGACAGCAGGAAGTCCGGGGTGGTCTCGATCCCGTCGCGGTCCTTGGGGATGAACGTGGTCATCCAGACGAGCGTCAGCACGCCGGCCGCGAAGGCCGCTATCGCCGCAGGGATGGCCCAGCGGGCCTCCCACCGAAGCTGGTCGTCGCGCTTCACGTCTGCTTCGGAGGCGGGGCCGACTCGCGCGTGACCCGCGGTGGGTAGTACTCCACGTCCTCTGGCTCGACTATCCGCGACACCCGCTCGCCGACCGCGAGCACGAGGTCGAGCGCCGGCGCGGCCAGCCTGATCAGGCTCTCCACGCGCTGGCGGGTGCGGAGCTGGTCGGGTGTGAGCTGCGCCATCCTCAGCCCCCGCGCTGGTGGAAGTAGAACTCCGGAAGCGCCGCCTTCGCCACCTCGGCGGTGATCTGCTGCGCCTGGTGAAGGTCGCCCGCGCGCACCGCCAGGTCGTCGATCGTGACGATGCCGACCAGGCCCTCGCCCTGCGTGACCGGCAACCGCCTGATCCCGTGCTGGATCATCAGCGCGACGGCCTCCTCGAGGTGCATCTCCACCTCGCCCGTGACGATCGGCCGCGAGGCGTGGTCGCCGGCCGTCGCGGCGGCGTCGATGCGGTCCGCCACGACCGCCAGCGCCAGGTCGCGGTCGGTGATCACGCCGACCGGGCGCCCGCTCTCGCAGATCACGACCGAGCCGACGTTGCGGTCGCGCATCAGCTCGCCGACGTGACTGAGCGTGTCGCCGGTCTCGGCCGTCACCACGCCCTGGGTCATGACCTCCGAGATCCGCATTGGTCGGGCGACAATATCGGGTCGTCCCCTACCCTTGACACATGTCCTCTGAAGACCCATTCGGCGGCCTCTTCGGCGATCCGGACGAGCTGCGCCGGCGCATGGAGGAGTTCGCCCAGCAGATGCAGGGAGCGCAGAAGGTGGCCTGGGCAGACAACGCCATCAAGCTGGCCGTCGACATGACGGTCGCCGGCCTCAACCGCCTGAACCTTCAGGGCAACGCCGAGCAGCAGACGCAGGACCTGCGCGCGGCGATGCAGGCCCTCTTCCCCGAGGCGGTCATTCTCGTGCGCGAGGCTCGCGAGGGCTTCGGGACGTAGCGCGGTCCGCCTGGCCGCGGGCGATGACCTCCCTGAAGCTGCGGTAGCGGAAGATCCAGACGAGCGAGGCGAAGCCGATCCCGAAGGTGAGCGCGCCGATCGCGATCTGCTGCCCCACCGAGTAGGACGCCACCACGCCGCCGCCGCCGGCCGTGCCCGCGAACACCTTCGTGATCAGCGCCTGCTGAACCCCGGCGCCCTGCGGCGTGAACGGGACGGCGGCCGACACCGCGTTGATGCCGAGCACGAGCAGCACGTTCTTGACCGAGCCGCCCACGTTGAAAGCCTCGAGCAGCATCCAGAACGCCGCGAAGCGGAAGCACCAGCCCCCGAGCTGGACGAGGAACACCTCGCGGATGTAGCGCTCGCGGTCGTAGAGGACCGTGAAGCCCTGGCGCACGCGCTCCCAGAAGGCCTTGGCACGCACGCTCAGGAGCGCGAAGCCGGCGAGCCCGCCGACCGCCGCGAGCGTGAGCAGGAACAGCGTGAACTCGGGGTGCTGCGCGAGGTAGGACAGGTCGAACGCGTTCAGCTTCGCGAACTCGGGCGGCTTGGGGAACACCCCCTGCGTGAACGCGAACAGGAGGATCAGCGAGCCCATCGCCACGTCGAAGATCGCCTCCACGACGAAGGTCGCCGCGACGGCGGGGTAGCTCGAGTTCGGGACCGAGTTCCGCGTGAGGAAGAGCCGCACGACGTCGCCGCCGCGCGCCGGGATAACGGCGTTGAAGCCGTAGCCGGCGAAGTAGGCGCCCCAGATCCGGCGGAAGCTGATCCGCTCGCCTGGATACGCCGCGCGGAGGATGTTGAAGCTCGCCCGCGCGCGCAGCGTGAGGTAGCACGTGAACAGGGTCAGGGCGAACAGCAGCGGGAGCAGCCGGACGGACGCGAGGTTCGAGAAGAACGAGTCGACCGCGTTGAAGAAGGACTCGAACGACTCACCGAGGCTGGCGGCGGGGGCTGCGAGCACGCCGAGAAAGGTACGGATGCGAACCGCGGAGGGCGCGATCGCGTATAGCGTGAGGCATGGCGTCGAGCGACGCGACGCTCGTTGAGAGGCTGCCGTTCGACCGCAGCGGCGACGAGCTGCGCGAGCTCTACAGGCGCTACGCCCCCGAGCTGTTTGGCTTCGCGACGAACGCGCTCGGGGACAGAGAGCTCGCGGAGGAGGTGGTGCAGGACGTCTTCGCCCAGCTCTGGCGGCACGCCGAGGACTACGACCAGCGCCGCGCCAGCGTGCGGACCTGGCTGTACGCGATCGCGCGCAACCGCATCATCGACGCCCACCGCCGCGCCGCCGCGCGCCCGCAGCGCGGCGCTGACGACTCGCTCGAGTCCGCGGCCGAGATCGACGCCGCGCTCGACAACGCCGTGCTGCGCTGGCAGGTCACCTCGGCGCTCGCGCGGCTGTCCCCGCCGCATCGCGAGGTGATCCGCCTGGCTCACTACGGCGGACTGACGATGCGCGAGATCGCCGAGCGCACGGGTGTGCCGCTCGGCACGGTCAAGAGCCGCACCTCATACGCGCTGCGGCATTTGCGGCTGATCTTCGACGAGATGGAGATCGAGCCGTGAGCGGCTGCCGCAGCCACGCGGACCTCGTCGGCCCGTACGTCCTCGGCGCGCTCGATCCCGAGGAGATGGACGAGATGCGCCGGCACCTGGCCGGCTGCGCGCGCTGCGAGGCCGAGGCGCGCTCGCTGGCGGGCCTGCCCGCGCTGCTCGACCAGGCGGAGCTGGACGAGGCGCCCGCGAGCCCGCCGCCCGGCCTCGAGGAGGAGGTCCTGGACCGCTTCGTCAAGGAACGCGCGCGTCCGCGTCCGCCGCGGCGCAGGTGGCCGCGCGTCGCGATCCCCGCGATCGCTGTGGCCGCGGCGGTCGCCGCCGTGCTGATCGCGATGCTCCCGGGCGGGGCAGACCCCGCCTACGCGCGCGCGGACCTGTGGAGCCTTCCGGCCGGCGACGGGGCAGCCGGCAGCGCGACGGTCGCCGAGGTGGAGGCGGGCACGAGGGTCAAGCTGCGCGCCGACCACCTGCCGGGCCCGACGGGCACCGCCTACGAGCTCTGGTGCGTGCGTACCGACGGCAGCTGGGTGAAGGGCGGCAGCTTCCGCGCGCGCGCCGACGGCACCGCGACGGCGGAGCTCACCGTGGCGGTCATGCCGGGCGACTACCACGTCATGGTCGTGACCCGGCACTCGAGCGGAGGCGAGCGCGGCGCCGAGGTCATGCGCGGGAAGCTCGACTACTGAACCCGGCCGCGGCCGCCTGCGTACATCCGTCCATGCGCGCCTGCTCCCTCATAGCCCTGCTCTGTGCACTCGCCATCCCGGTCGCCGGCTGCGGCGGCGACGACGACAGCTCGGACGACGGCAGCGGTGATGCGGACACCGGCGCGAGCACGCAGGCCGAGGACACCGGCGGGGGCGCCAGCGGCGGGAGCGGCGGCGGAGAGACGCTGACGATCGCGGCTGACCCGGGCGGCCAGCTCAAGTTCGACAAAAGCTCGCTCACCGCGAAGGCCGGCAAGGTGACCATCGTCATGGACAATCCGTCCGACCTCCCGCACGCCGTCGAGATCGAGGGCGACGGCGTCGAGGTCCCCGGCGAGGTGGTCATGAAGGGCGGCGTCTCGAAGGCGAGCGCGGACCTGAAGGCGGGCGAGTACGAGTTCTACTGCCCCGTCGGCAACCACAAGGACGCCGGCATGGAGGGCACGCTCACCGTCAACTGAGGTCGAGCGGCCGGCCCGGCACCGGCGACGACTGCATGATCGACGTGGTGGTCTGCCCGAGGACGGTGAAGCGGTCGATCACCTCCTCGAGGTGCAGCACGTCGCGCAGGTGGGCGCGCATGACGTAGCAGTCGTCGCCGGTCACGCGGTGGCACTCGACCACCTCGACGGTGCTCCTGTTCGCGAGGGTCGACGTGCTCGGCGTGGCCTGGCTGCGGATCGCGTCCGCCGCGGTCGTCTTCGCGCTCTGGCGGCGGCCGTGGCGCGCGTTCGCGGCCCTGGACCGCCCCGGGAGACGGCTCCTGCTCGCCTGGGGCGCCGTCCTGGCCGTGATGAACGCCTGCTTCTACGTGGCCATCGACCGCCTCCCGCTGGGCACGGTCGCCGCCATCGAGTTCCTGCCCGTGATCGCGCTCGCGGCGCTGGGCGCGCGCAGCACGCGGAACGTCGCGGCACTCGCGC
Source organism: uncultured Thermoleophilaceae bacterium (assembly GCA_963786845.1). Classification (GTDB taxonomy): domain Bacteria; phylum Actinomycetota; class Thermoleophilia; order Solirubrobacterales; family Thermoleophilaceae; genus JACVRW01. Next base: position 307,947 of record CAWBAP010000001.1, on the reverse strand, counting down.
TGGCGGTGCCGGGCGTGTACCTGCTCACCGGGATCCGCGTCGAGGGCGAGCCGCTCGGCGTGGCGCTCGCCTTCGCGAACGCGCTGCTGTTCGCGGCCTACATCGTGCTGGCGCACCGCGTCGCGCGCCACGGCGGTCTGTCCGGGATCGACGGGCTGGCGGCGTCGATGCTCGTCGCCGCGGTGGTGGTCACGCCCATGGGCGGCTGGGAGGTCGTGCCCGCGCTCACCGACCCGGCCGCGCTGCTCGCGGGCGTCGGCGTGGGCATCTGCTCGTCGGTGATCCCCTACGTCTCGGACCAGCTTGCGATGCGGCGGCTGCCGCGCGCCACCTACGCGCTGATGGTCTCACTGCTGCCGGCCACCGCGACGGTGATCGGCGTCGTGGTGCTCGCGCAGATCCCCTCGCCGGCGGAGCTCGCCGGAGTGGGGCTCGTCATCACGGGCGTGGCGCTCCACCGCGCGCCACCGGAGCCGCGCCCGCAAGGCGCTCCAGCGGCACCAGCAGCGCAGCCGGCCCGGGCCAGTGCTCGCGCAGCAGCCGCGACCCCGCACTCCGGAGCAGTCCCCTGAGCACCAGCGCGACAAGGATCGCGTCGTCCAGCTGGCCGGCCACCGGGATGAAGTCGGGCACGAGGTCGAACGGCATCGCGAGATAGACGAGCGCGAAAACCGACGCGGCCTTCCACTGCCGCGAGATGCGCGGGTCCCCCAGCAGGCGCTTGAAGAGGACTGCGCAGTACGGCACCACCCGAGCGATCATCCGGAGGTCCCACTGTCGCGCGCCCGCCACGAGCGTGACGACCAGCGCCGCGTAGACGGCGATCACCACGGCGAGGATGCCGGCGAGCCAGGTCACATTCCGGCGAGGACGCCGAGGACCTGCTCGTCGTGCGTCTTTGGCGACACCTTCGAGATCACGTGGGCCACGGTGCCGTCCGAGTCGATGACGAAGGTCGAGCGCAGGACGCCCCAGTAGGTCCTGCCGTAAATCGACTTCTCGGCCCAGACGCCGTAGCTCTCCGCCACCGAGTGGTCCTCGTCGGCCAGCAGGCGGAAGTTCAGGCCCTGCTTGTCGTGGAAGCGCTTCACGTCCGCCACCGAGTCCGGCGACGCGCCCAGCACCACCGCGCCGGCCTGCTCGTACTCCGGCAGGTGGTCGCGCACGCCGCACGCCTGCGTCGTGCAGCCGGGCGTGTCGGCCTTGGGATAGAAGTAGAGGACGACCGGCGTGCCGCGCAGCTCGGACAGGCGCAGCGGCTGCCCGTCCTGGTCGGGCAGCTCGAAGTCTGGGGCGATGTCGCCGGGTTCGATCAGGGAGCGTCTTGGTTCAGCTGCTGGAGCGCGAGGTCGGTCGCGTCGAAGACGTCCTCGTCGTCGGGCACGTCGACCTCTACGGGCACGCCGAAGCGTACGTACTCCATCGTCATGTGCATCTTCACGTCGATGCCGCTCTGCTCCATCGACTGCTCCATCTCGAAGCGCCGCACCCGCTCCTCGTCGTCGATCCAGACGTCGATGGGGATCTCGCTCTGCCCCGAGACGGCGATGAGCTTCTCCAGGCCCCGTCGCGCCGCCTCGCGCTGCGCCTCCGGCAGGCTCTCGACCGTGCGGCGAAGGTCGACGGTGGCGCTGTAGTGCGTGGTATCCGCGCCCCGCACCTGTTCGCGGCCGTGCTCCGTGACGTCGCCGCTCACGGCGCGGAGCAGCCGGAGCTGCTCGGAGGCGCTCCGCGGGGCCAGCTCGGGGCTGGCCACGGGAATGCCCATTCCGGCCCCGAAACGCTCCAGGTCGAGCTTCATCCACTCCCTGCCGCCGAGTCCGGGCGAGAGCAGCGCCGAATGCATGTAGACCGAGGTGCCGTCGGCCACGACCTCCATGTCGCAGCCGCCGGAGCAGAGCGCGCCCGCCCCGGGCAGGTCCGCGAGCGCCGACATGTCGAAGGTGAGCGCTCCGCGCTGGGCGCCCGCGTCCTCCACCCCGGTCCCGGTCATGACCACCGGCTCGTCGAAGCCGGGCAGCTCCATCTCCATCTCGAAGACGAGCTCCGCGCCGCCGGCGTTCTCGGTGTTCTGGACGGCGGTCGCGATGAGGGAGGCGTCGACGGCGCCGCCGCAGCCGGACAGCACGACGGAGGCGATGAGGAGAAAAAGGAGATGGCGCCGCATGCCACCTCTATCGGCCGAAGCCGTCATTTCAACAGTCTGGACAGCCGCCGGTCCTTCAATATCCGGCCCCCCGTCTGCTCCTCGGGGCAGTAGCACATGACGTAGTCCTTGAAGTGGATCGCCTCGATGCGGGTGCCGCAGCGCGGGCACTCCTCGCCCGCCCGGCGGTGCACCTGAAGCGGCATCGGCATCTTGTCCGGAACCGTTTCGCCCACCACCTGCTCGTAGTGCTCGAGCGCTCCGCCCAGCACCTCGTCGCAGGCGGCGTGCAGCGCCTCGAGCTCCTCGGTGTCGAGGTCGGCGCCCTTCTGGAAGGGGGACAGCCGCGCCGTCCAGAGCAGCTCGTCGACCCATGAGCGGCCGATCCCAGCGATCGTCCGCTGGTCGCGTAGCAACGGGTGCAGGTGGCGGGGCTGGTCGAGCAGCTTCGCGAGCTCGTCCGGCGCCGGGCGGCGGATAGGCGTCCGGCCCGAGCGTCGCCACGGCGTCGTCGGCCGCCACGGCATCCGCGCGGAGCAGCTTGGCCCAGGCCCGCTGCTGCGTGCCGAACTCGCGCAGGCGCAGCTCCCGCCCGTCCTCCAGCCGCACCAGAATGCGCGACGCGCGATCGCGCAGCGACGCGCGCGTGTCGAAGAGCTGAAGGCGGCCCGCGGACATCAGGTGCATGAGCAGGGTCACCTCGCCGGCCTCGACCGCGAGCATCTTCCCGATGCGGCGCACGCCGTCCAGCTCGCGGCCGGCGAGCGCCTCGAGCGGCGGGTCGAAGGTCTTGAGCGCCACGAGCCCGGGCGCGAGCGCCGACTCCACGCGCGCGCCGGCCAGCCTCGCCGTCAGGCGGCGCGCTGTGATCTCCACCTCCGGCAGCTCGGGCACCGCGTCAAGACTAGGCTGCGAGGCGTGAGGATCTCCATCGCCGCGGACGAGCGAACGGGCGTGGCCGAGGCCGTCGTGGAGGAGCTGCGGCGGCGCGGCCACGAGCCGATCGTGCACGGCGCGCTGAGCGACGAGGAGCGCAACGACTGGGCCTGGGCGAGCGAGGCGGCCGCGCGCGACGTGGCCGACGGGCGCGCCGAGCAGGGCGTCGTGTGCTGCTGGACCGGCACCGGGGCGTCCATCGCCGCGAACAAGGTCCCGGGCGTGCGCGCGGCGCTGTGCGCGGACGCGGAGACTGCGCGCGGAGCGCGCAGGTGGAACGACGCGAACGTGCTCGCGCTCTCGCTGCGGACCACCAGCGAGGCGCTGCTCGAGGAGATCCTGGACGGCTGGTTCGAGTCGGCGCCCAGCAGCGAGGCTGACGACGTGGCGAACATCCGCCACGTGGACGAGATCGCCTAGCGCGCGGGACCGCTCGGCACGGCGCCCGCCGCGGCCACGGGCCCGGAGTAGCCGAGCGCCACGAGGTTCGAGCGGCCGCGAAGCCGGCCGTCCCGCGCCAGAGCGGCGAAGTTGCCGGGCACGCCGAGCACCGGCCTCACCACGGCGCGCCCGCGCGAGTTCGTCTCCGCGCGCCTGCCGGCCAGGTTCACGACGGCCCCCTCAACCGGGCGGCCGCGCCGGCGCACGGTCACGTCCACCTTCGGCCGCAGGCTCCGCTGGTCGGTAGCCCGTGCCGTGACCCTCAGGCCCCGGCCCGCCCAGCGACCGGTTGTGAAGTGGACCAGCCCCACCGTGGGCCCGAAGGTCGGGGAGGCGGCGAGTGGCGCCACCAGGAAGTGGAGCCGAGCGCCGAGCAGCGGGACCTGCGCGAGGCCCTCGGCCTCGCCCTGCACGGCGGGCAGCTCGACCTCGAGCCGCCGCGCGCCCGTCGCGAGGTCCACCGACCAGATCTGGTAGGTCGTGCCCTGGGCTCCGGCGAGCAGGAGCCGTCCGCGGTAGAAGGCCGCCCCCGTGACTCCGCTGGGCGGGACCGCTCCCGCCAGCCGCCGCACCGACTGGATCGCCGGCCCGCCCGGCGCCGCGTTCGCCGGGTTTACGTCCGAGGCGCGATAGGCGAGCAGGTCCGGCCCGCTCGAGGTCCAGAGGAGCTCCCCGTCCGGCGAGGCCTCGACCCACATCGCCTTCGGGATCTCGGCGGGGTCGAGCTTCACGTGGTACTGGAACGCGAGCGTCGCGGGATCGGCGACACCGATCGAACCGGTGTCGCAGGTGTTCGCGTCCGGAAGGGTGGGGTAGTAGCACTCGAGCGGCAGCAGCACGCGGCCGCCCTGGTAGCCGACGTCGCCCACGTGGTTGTAGCTCTCGGTGGCGAGGACGGTGGGCGGGATCACGGGGTCGACGGACCCGGTCTGGCGCAGACTCCGCGCCGTGCGGTGCAGCCCCGTCCAGAGGCCTGAGAAGAAGAGCGGCTTCCCGGGGCCCGCCGTCGTGACGCCCTGCCAGTAGGTGTTGGGCACCGAGCTCCAGCCCGTGAGCGTCCAGCGCCCCGGGTCGCGGGCGCTGGCGGGGGAGCTGAGCACAACCGCGAGGACAAGCGCGGTTGCGGCGATCCGGAGCGGCTTCACGACATCAGCGTACGACGAAGAAGTTCCGCGGTGTGACCTTCTTGTCGAAGTCGTCCACCACGGTGAGCACGCCGCGGTAGGTGCCGCGCCTCAGGCGACGCATCGTGAAGCTGTGCGTGCCGGCCTCCAGGCGGCCGCGCCTGACGGTCCGCCGCGTGGGTCCCTTCAGCGCATAGGTGACGGTCGCCGCCTCGTTCAGCAGGAAGCTCAGCTTCACGCGCCTCCCGGTCCGCTTGCTCTTGAAGTCGTCCAGCGAGTCGACCACGGCGTCCGTGCCCACCTCGATCACGCCCTTCATGAAGTCCTTGTGAGGGGTGCAGAAGTACTGGTAGCGGCCCGGCACGTTGAACGTCTTCGTATAGCTGTCGCCCGCGGCGTTGGTGCCCTCCTCGACCGAGTTCCAGGAGTCGGGCTGGCCGCGCGCGCTGGTGGTGGTGTGCCCACCGATGGAGAAGTTCCACGTGACCGAGTCGCCGAGGGCGATCCTGCGATCGGCCGGCCTGAACTCGAAGTCGACGACCTCCGTCGGGAAGTCGAACGCCGCGGCGGGCGAGGCGCAGGCGAGCGCGACGAGCAAAGCGAGCGGGATCGCAAGAAGGCGGGAGCGCATCGACCCGGAGCTTAGACACCCATATGCCCGCCATCTGAGCGAGACTGCGCCAGAACCATGCGACTGGGACTCCGCGGCCGGATCTTGCTGCTCGTGCTCGTGGCGCTCGCGCCACCCACCGTCATGGCTCTGATCGTCGCGCTCGAGGAGCGGAGCGAGTCGCGCGAGCACGCGCAGCGCGACCTCATCGACACGAACCGGCTGGTGGGCGCCGACGTGGAGCGCCTGATCGACGCCACCGGCTCGTTCCTCGCCGCGGTCTCGGCCGATCTGGCGAGGGACCCCGACCGCGAGCACTGCGAGGAGCTGCTGGCCCTGGTGCCGCGCTCGACGGACCGGTACAGCTCCGTGGGCGTCGCCACGCCCGGCGGCAGGGTCTACTGCGGCGCGACGACGCGCGGGCTCGCGCGGCCGCTGGAGGTCGTGGACGTGTCGCGCGCGGGCTGGTTCCGCGCCGCCCGAGCGCGGAGGATTCGTCCTCGGCAACTTCGGGCGCGACCCGCTGACGCAGATGCGGTCGCTGGTCGCCGCCTATCCCGTGCCCAGGAGCGGGGACGCCCCGGCCCGGATCATGTTCGCCGCCCTCGACATCCGCCGTCTGGCCGAGGCCACCGCGCTGAACGAGGTCCCGCGCGGCACCACCTACCTGCTGCTCGACCACGCGGGCACGATCATCGCCCGCGCGCCGGCGGGGCCGCATCGGCGGCAGGGTGCCGCGAGCGCCCGCTGGGCGAGGGCACGGCCGAGGTGAAGGGACGCGACGGCGTCTCCCGCATCCAGGCGTACACGCCGGTGGGCGGCGAGGACAAGAAGGGGCTCTTCCTGACCGCCAGCCGCCTCGGCGAGCGTCTTCGCGGACCCGAACGCCGACATGCGCCGCTTCCTCCTCCTCGCGGCACTGGGCGTCCTGCTGGCACTGGCGCTGAGCTACGTGGTCACGAAGGTGCTGCTTCAGCGCTGGACGTCGGCGGTCGTGGACTCCGCCCGGCGCTTCGGCGCGGGCGACCTCACCGCGCGGGCGCCGGTGCCGCTCGGGCTCGGGGAGCTGACCGTCGTGGCGCACGCGCTCAACTCCGCCGCCGAGGACATCGAGCGCCGGCAGGCCGAGCAGGCGCGCCTCCTGTCCGAGCTGGTGGCGGCCGAGGAGGAGACGCGGCGCAGGATCGCGGCGGATATCCATGACGACACGGCCCAGGCCGTGGCGGCGGCCGGCCTGCGGATGGACGCGCTGGTCGCGGAGCTGAAGGACCCTGCCGCGCGCGAGGTTGGGATGAACGTTCGCCGGGCGCTCGCCGAGGCGAACGGGCGCCTCCGCAGGCTGCTGTTCGAGCTGCGCCCGCCCGCCCTCGACGAGGCTGGCCTCGCCCCGGCGCTCGAGCTCTTCCTCACGGATGCGTTCAGCGACAACGGGTTCGACTGGCGGGTGAGCAACGAGCTGGCGACGGAGCCCTCGCCCGAGGTGCGGGCGATCCTCTACCGGGTCGCGCTCGAGGCGCTCACGAACGTTCGCAAGCACGCGAACGCGAGCCTCGTGGAGGTCCACGCTGGAGCGACGCGGGGTCGGGGTGGCGGTGCGGGTGCGCGACGACGGCGAGGGCTTCGAGCTCCCCGCGCCGGACGCCGAGTCCGAGCCCGGCCACATCGGCCTGCTCTCGATGCGAGAGCGCGCGGAGGCCGCCGGCGGGCGCTTCGCGCTCGCGAGCACGCCCGGCGCGCGGCACGACCGTCGACTTCTGGATCCCGGAGCCGAACGGCCGGCCTAGTCCAGGATCCCGCGGCGCATAGCCTCGGCGACGGCGGCGGCGCGGTCCGAGACCCCGAGCTTCTCGTAGACGCGCTGGAGGTGCGTCTTCACGGTGGTGGCGCCGAGATGGAGCGAGCGCGCGATGTCCGGCGCCGACATGCCGTCGGCCGTCATGCGCAGCACCTCGTCCTCGCGCGGGGTGAGCAGCGCGCTCCTCGTCGCCGCTGCGCCGCCGGATCTCGCGGGCGACCGCGGCCTGGACGTCCGTGCCGAGCGTCGTCCGGCCCTGCGAGGCCGCCACGAGCGCGTCGCAGATCTCGTCCCCGGTCGAGTCCTTCGAGAGGTAGCCCGCCGCGCCGCTCCCGAGCGCGCCGTAGACGACGTCGCTGTCGTAGTAGGCGGACACGAAGACCACGCGCACGCCGGCACCCTCGCGCTCGAGCGCCTTCAGCACCTCGACTCCGCTGAGGCCGGGCATCTTCACGTCCAGCACGCAGACGTCGGGCGTGCTGCTGCGGATCTCGTCGAGCGCCGCCTCGCCGTCCTCCGCCTCCCCGACCAGCTCGAGCTCCGGCCGCCGCTTGACGGTGTCCACGAGCCCGGTGCGGTAGAGCGGATGGTCGTCGGCGATGAGCACCCGGATGCGATCGCTCGGCATGTGCTCTTTCTACCATCGAGGGAGGTGCTACCGCGAATGGAGTAGCCCGATTGGAGGACTCCCTCGATCGCGGATCCGGCCGCTCGGCCGATGGGAGCGGCACGCTCCGCCGACGATCCTGTGCGGGAATGGAGCCGTCGCCCAACGGGAGTGGAGCTCGTGCCGTCGTCGGCACGGACGGCACGGTCTGGAACGCGAACGAGGCCTTCTGTGCGCTCGTCGGGATCGACGAGCGGGCGCTCCGGGACCTCGGCTGGCGGCAGCTCGTGCACAGCGCCGACCGGCGCTACGTGGCAGCGCACCTGGTGGAGGTGATGGCCGGGGGCGCGCACCTGCGCGAGTTCGACGTGCGTCTCGTGCCGCCGGAGGGCGACGGCGTGCCGACCCGCATGCGGGTGGAGCTGGTCCGCGACGGCGACGGACGGGGCGGCTGGTTCCTCGTGGAGGCCTGGGCCACGACATAGGATCCCGGCCGCGATGGACGTGGTCGACACAGCGGCGGACGCCGCCGGGCTCGAGCTGTCGCCGCTCGTGGTGCGCGAGCCGCTCGAGGAGTTCCTCGACGCGCACGGCATCGGCGCAGGGCCGCCTGGAGGCCGAGCGGATCGGCGAGGGACACTCGAACATCACCTTCCTCGTGCGCCGCGGCGACGCGCGAGTGGTGCTGCGGCGACCGCCGCGCCCGCCCCTGCCGCCCTCGGCACACGACGTGCTCCGCGAGGCTCGCCTGCTGCGGGCGCTGGAGGGCACGCCGGTTCGCGTGCCGGAGGTGCTCGCCGTGGGCGACGACGAGTCCATCCTCGGAGTGCCGTTCTACGTGATGGAGGAGATCCACGGGAACGTGCTCGCCAGCGAGATCCCGCCCGCGCTCGACTCGCCGGCCGAGCGCCGCCGGACCGCGGAGGAGCTGGTCGACGCGCTCGTCGAGGTGCACGGCGTGGACTGGCGGGCCTGCGGGCTCGAGGGCTACGGCAAGCCCACCGGCTACCTCGAGCGCCAGCTGCGCCGCTTCACCGGCCTCTGGGAGCACAACAAGACGCGCGAGCTCGACGTCGTCGAGGAGCTCGGCGAGTGGCTCCGCCGGCAACATGCCGGACTCCCCCGAGGCGACGGTCGTGCACGGCGACTACCGGCTCGGCAACGTGATGATGGCCCACGCCGCGCCGGCCGAGCTCGTCGCGATCTTCGACTGGGAGCTGTCCACGATCGGCGACCCGCTGGCGGACGTGGGCTACATGACCGTCACCTGGGTCGAGCCGGACGACCCGGAGGACACGATGTTCGCGAGCCTGAGCGCCGTGACGCGCGCGCGACGGGTTCCTCACGCGCGAGGAGATGATCGCGCGCTACGAGGAGCGCAGCGGGCGCTCGATGTCGGCTCTCAACTGGTACCAGGCGCTCGCGCTCTGGAAGGCGGCCGTCTTCATGGAGGGCAACTACAAGCGCTTCCAATCGGGCAGCACCGACGACCAGTACCTCGGGCTGTTCGACAGGGGCGTGCCGATGCTCGCCGAGAAGGCGCGCGAGATCGCTCACGGATGAAGGGCCTGCTCGTGGACTTCGGCGGCGTGCTCACGACGAACGTGTTCGACTCCTTCCGCGCCTTCTGCGCGGACGAGGGCCTCGACCCGGACAGGATCAAAGGGCTCTTCCGCGACGACCCGCGCGCGCTCGGCCTGGTGCGCGCGCTCGAGCGCGGCGAGCTCTCCGAGGACGACTTCGCCGAGCGCTTCGGCGAGCTGCTGGAGCTGGAGCCCGCTCGCCGAGGCGGCCTCGTGGAGCGGATGTTCGGCCATATCCGGCCCGACGAGGAGATGGTCGACGCGCTCAGGCGCGCCCGCGCGCAGGGCATCCGCACGGGCCTGATCTCGAACTCGATGGGCGCGGGACGCTACGACCGCTCGACGTTCCCCGAGCTCTTCGACGGCGTGGTGATCTCGGGCGACGAGGGCATGCACAAGCCCCAGCCCGAGATCTACGAGCTCGGCTGCGAGCGCGTGGGCCTCGAGCCGAGCGACTGCGTCTTCGTCGACGACCTGCGCGAGAACTGCGAGGGCGCCGAGGCCGTGGGCATGACCGCGGTGCTCCACCGCGGCTCAGACCGCACGCTGCCGCGTCTCGAGGAGCTGCTCGGGGTGGAGCTGCGCTAGGCGTGAAGCAGCCCGACGTGCCGGACACCAGGGATGGCCCCCGGGCGCTTGAAGCGGCTTCGAATCGCTCGAGGGCCGGAAGGGGCCGTCGCTCGACGAGGCTCGAGGCGGCTCTCACGCGGGTCGACGAGTCCAATGTCGATTTTCGCGACCCGATCGCCGCTCGGGCGACGACCTCAGGTGGGCCGAGGATCCCGACGCTCGTGACGCGGCCACCGGATGCGGCCGGAGAATCGAGACGCCCCAGGCACGCACGGCTGTTCGTCGACGGCGGCGGCGCCGTTCTTGGCGCCACGCGTCGACCTCGATCGGGAGCGGCGTCTCGCAATCGGCGACGCTCGCTGGAGCGACGACGCGTACACGATCCGCAGCAGCGGGGTGCGCGGCGAGCTCCCGCCGGGCCGCGACATGCCGGTCCGGCGCCGAGGCCCGCTCCGCGGCCACCCGGCACTGACGCGAGCGCATCACACGCGACGCCGAGCCGATGCGACGCCGGCGGACGACGCTCCGAGACGTCAGGATCTCGACCGTGTCTCGCGGGGCGTGACGAGCCGCCGGACCGAGGACGTACGCCGGGCTGCTCGCCGAGCTCGGCGCGTGTCGAAGGACGAGGCCACCGAGGCCCACCTCGCGGTGCGCACGGCGGCGTTCGCTGACGCGGGACCGTGCGCGCTCCGCCCGTGGACGGCGTCCGGCGTCGGCCAGCATCAGCGCGTGGTGCCGTCCAGCGCCTCCACCTCGTCCGCCAGTGCACGGCCGCTGGATGGCCACGGTCATGCTCGTGCTGCTCGTGCTCTGGGACATCGACGGAACGCTCGTGAACTCGGCCGGCCACGGGCGCTACGCGTTCGAGGACGCCTTCCGGTCGGTGGTCGGGGGCGATCCCGAGTGGGTGGACTACGCCGGGCGCACGGACCACCAGATCGCGCTGTCGATGCTGGACGGGTCCGCCGAGCACCTCCCGGCTGTGCTGGAGCAGCTCGCGACCAGGCTCGCCGCGCGCAGGGAGGCGATCGCCGCCGAGGGCCACGTCTATCCCGGCGTGCCGGAGACGCTCGCCGCGCTGCACGAGATGGACGGGGTGGTCAACTCGCTCCTCACCGGCAACATCGAGGCGAACGCGGCCGTGAAGGTCGGCGCGTTCGGGCTCGACCGCTGGCTCGACCTCGACGCCGGCGCCTACGGCTCGGACCCGCACGAGCGCCGCTCCGACCTGGTCGCGGTGGCGCGCGAGCGGGCGGCCTCACGCTATGGCGAGACGACCGGCGCCGTACTGATCGGCGACACGCCGCTCGACGTGATCGCCGCGCGCGAGGCGGGGGCGCGGGCGGTGGCCGTGGCCACCGGATTCGCGGAGCTCGAGGCGCTGAGGGAGTCGGAGCCCGACGCGCTGCTTCAGGACCTCAGCGACACCGAGGCGGCCATCCGCGCGATCACTTCCACTTGACGCTGCAGCCGATCGGGTCCGTCTCCGGCCGGGCGACGTCCTCCCCGGCCAGCACCGAGTCGAGCGCCTCGCGCAGCCAGCTCGCGTTCAGGCTCGGGTCCTCGTGGTCGGGATCGGCCGCGCCGCGGTAGCGGGAGCAGGCCGGCCGCGTCGACCACGAACAGGTCCGGGGTCGTCTTCGCGCCGTACGCCCGCGCCACGTCCTGCGACTCGTCGCGCAGGTACGGCATCGGCCAGTCGCCCTCGCCCGCCACGCGCTCGCGCATCGCGTCGAGCGAGTCGCGCGGGTAGCGCTCGGCGTCGTTCGGGTTGATCGCGTAGAAGTGGACGTTCGGGTAGTCGCGCGCGGCGTCGGCGATCCGGTCGTGCCAGGCCAGCGCGTACGGACAGTGGTTGCAGGTGAAGACCACGACCGCGGGGGTCTCCAGCGACCGCTCGACCCCGTCGGTGTCGGGAAGGGCGAAGTCGGGCGCCGTATCGCCAATCGCGGTCACGCTGCTCTCCTTACCGCGGCCCGGACGTCCTCCGGATCCGGCAGTGGCGAGACGCGGCCGTCGCGGGTGCGGTAAACGCGGCAGGTCAGGGAGTAGGGCTCCACGTCCTCGGGCGGCACGACGTCCTCCCCGTCGATGCGGATCGTCGGCGACCCCGGGAAGCGCTCCCTCCGGGCCTGCTCGTCGTCCGTGACCTCGATGCGCGCCACGTCAGTCTCGATGCCCTCCTCGCGCAGGACCCGGCGAAGGTCGTCGAGAGCATCCGGATGCGAGGGACATCCCTCCCACCACAGGAGCTCAACCGTCATGGACCTCCACCCGCTCGATCTTGGCGTCCGCGACCGGCCGGTCGCCCGGGCCCGTCTCGACGCCCTCGATCGCGTCAACCGCCTCGATGCCCGCCGTGACGCGCCCGAACACCGTGTGCTTGCCGTCGAGCCACGGCGCCGCCTCCGTCGTGACGATGAAGAACTGGCTGCCGTTCGTGTTCGGGCCGCGGTTCGCCATCGCGAGCGCGCCGCGCTCGATCTTGTGGTCGTTGATCTCGTCCTCGAACTCGTAGCCGGGTCCGCCGGTGCCGGTGCCGAGGGGGCACCCGCCCTGGATCATGAAGTCCGGGATCACCCGGTGGAAGACGAGCCCGTCGTAGTAGCCGTCGCGCGAGAGCTTCTGGAAGTTCTCGACCGTCTTCGGGGCCTCGCCGTCGAACAGCTCGAGCTCGATCGGACCGTGGTTCGTGTGCATCGTCGCCGTGCTCATGTCTTCTTCGTGACCTCCATCTTGAGTTCCACTCCTCGCACCTGTTCCCCGGAAACGGCCGACGCCACCTGCTCCGCGCGGTCCGCGGGCACGTCGACGAACGAGAAGCGCTCCAGCACCTTGACGTTGCGCACGTCGTCGTTCTCGAGGTGCGTGTGGTCCACCACCGCGCTCACGACGTCCGCCGGCTCGATGCCGTGCTGCCGCCCCGCGGCCACGATCAGCTTCGCGTAGGGCACGCCGTCGCGCGGATGCGGCTTGGTGTGGCGCGGACGCCGCGTCTCGCGCTCGGGATCGCGCCGGCGCGGCTTGCCGTTCGCGCTCCACTGCTCGATCTCGGTCTTCGCGTGACGCTCGATCGCCTCGAGCTCGCGCCGCTGCTTCGGCGTGATGAGCGTGATCGCGCGGCCGCTCTCGCCGGCCCGCCCCGTCCGGCCGATGCGGTGCACGTAGATGTCCGGAGAGTTCGGGATGTCGTAGTTCACGACGTGGCTGACGCCGGTGATGTCGAGCCCTCGCGCGGCCACGTCGGTCGCGATCAGAAGGCGCTCGCGGCCGCCCTTGAAGGCGATCATCACGCCGTCGCGCTGGCCCTGGGACATGTCGCCATGCAGGGCCTTCACCCGCACGCCGGCGTCGCCGAGGCGGCGGGCCAGCCGGTCCACGCCGATCTTGGTGCGCACGAACACGATCGCCTGCTCCGGACGCTCCTCCTTCAGGACGCGCACGAGCGCGTCGGGCTTCTCGCCGTCCGGCACCTCCACGTAGAAGTGAGCGACGGTGTCGATCGTCAGCGTGGCCGCGCGCACCTTGATCTCGATCGGGTCGTGCATGAAGGTGTCGGCGAGGCGGCGGATCGGCGGGGGGACGGTCGCGCTGAAGAGCGCGGTCTGGCGGCCCATCGGGGCACGCTTGAGGATCGACTCCACGTCCTCGAGGAAGCCGAGGTCCAGCATCTCGTCGGCCTCGTCCAGGACCACGTAGCGGGCGTTGTCGAGGAACAGGTGGTGGCGGCCGATCATGTCCATCACGCGCCCGACGGTGCCGACCACGATCTGGGCGTCCTTCAGGCGCACGGCCTGGTCGCGGATCGGGGCGCCGCCGAACACGGCCACCACGTTCAGTCCCTTCTGGTCGCCGTAGGCACGAAGCGCCTGGGTCACCTGGATGCAGAGCTCGCGCGTGGGCGTGAGCACCAGCGCCTGGACGCTCGGATCGCCCGGGTCCGCGTACTCGACCATCGGGAGGCCGAAGGCGGCGGTCTTCCCCGTGCCGGTCTGGGCCTGCCCGATCACGTCCTTGCCCTGCATCATCGACGGGATCGCCTGCTCCTGGATGGGAGTGGGAGTGGTGTACCCGAGGTGCTTGAGCGTCTCGAGGGTCGATTCCGAGAGGCCGAGGTCTGCGAACGTCGTCACGCGGCCACTGACGCTAGCGGGAGGGATCCAGAAGCAGCTTGCCTGAGGTGCGCCTGCCCTGGAGGTCCTCGTGCGCACGACGCACGTCGGACAGCGCGTAGGTCTCGCCCACCTGCGGCACGAGCTCGCCGCGGGCGGCGCGCTCGAAGAGCTCGCGCAGCGGCTCCTCCATCATCTCGCGCCGTCCCAGGCAGTGCATGAGCCAGAAGCCGATCACCGCGCGGCTCTTTCGCATCAGCCGGCCCGTCTCGAGCGTGTTCTGCTCGCGGCCGGCTATGCCGTAGGCGACGATGCGGCCGAACGGGGCGAGCGCCTCGCCGCACTGGTCGAACACGCGGCCGCCGGACATCTCGAGCACGACGTCCACGGGGCGGCCCTCGTTCGCCTCGATCAGGGCGCCCTTCAGGTCCTCGGCGGCCGGGTCCACGGCGGCGTCGGCGCCCAGCTCGAGCGTCTTGGCGCGCTTCTCCTCGGTGCTGGCCGTCGCGATCACGCGGCCCGCGCCGAGCGGCTTCGCGAGCTGGACGGCCAGGTTGCCCACCCCGCCCGCGCCGGAGACCACCACGACCGACTCGCCCTCCGCGAGCTTCGAGCTCGTGCGAAACAGGTGCCACGCGGTGAGGCCCTGGATGATCAGGGCCAGGGCTGTCGCGTCGTCGACCCCGTCCGGAATCGGGAAGACGTTTGCCTCCGGCGCCACCGCGTACTCCGCGTAGCCGCCGTGCCCGATCAGCGCCACGACGCGCTGCCCGTCAGGCGTCGTGCCGGCCACCTCGCCGCCCAGGACGAGCGGGACCTCGAAGCGCGCCAGGTAGGAGTTCTCGCGCTGATGCGTGTCAGCGAAGTTGATGCCCGCGCGGGACACCTCGATCAGCAGCTCGCCCTCGCCCGGCTCGGGCTTGGGGACGTCCGCGACCTCGAGCACCTCCGGCCCGCCGAACTCCTCTATCTGCACCGCTCGCATGCGGCGATGATCCTATGCCGCTTGCACTAGCCTCCCCGCCGCATGTCGCTCACAGTCGTGGGATCGATCGCGTTCGACGCGATCAGGACGCCGTTCGGCGAGCGTGAGCGGGCGCTCGGCGGCTCCGCCGTTCACTTCTCGCTCGCGGCGAGCTTTTTCACCGGGGTCCGCCCCGTCGGCCCGGTGGGAGACGACTTCGGCGAGGCCGAGTACGACGTCCTGCGCCGCCACGGTGTCGTCACCGACGACATCGAGCACGTGGAGGGCGGCCGCACCTTCTTCTGGAGCGGCGAGTACGACTGGGACCTGAACACGGCGCACACGCTCGACACGCAGCTGAACGTGTTCGGCGACTTCGCGCCCAAGCTCTCGGACGCCTCGCGCGACTGCGACCTGCTGTTCCTCGCGAACATCCAGCCGGACCTCCAGCGCGACGTGCGCGAGCAGTGCGGCGGCGTCCAGCTCGCCGCGCTCGACTCGATGAACTTCTGGATCGAGAGCGCGCGCGACTCGCTGGTGAAGACGATCTCCGGCGTGGACATGGTGCTGATGAACGACGCCGAGCTGCGCATGCTCACCGAGGAGCCGAACCTGGTGAAGTCCGCGGCGGCCGTCCGCGCCATGGGCCCGCGCGTGGTGATCGCCAAGCAGGGCGAGTACGGGGCCGCGCTGTTCACGGAGGACGGGTTCTTCGCGCTGCCGGCCTACCCGCTCGAGACGGTGCGCGACCCCACCGGCGCCGGCGACTCCTTCGCGGGCGGCCTGATGGGCTACCTCGACTCGCAGGACGGGGCGATCGACGACCCGACGCTGCGGCGGGCCATGGCCTACGGATCCACGCTCGCGTCCTTCTGGGTCGAGGAGTTCGGCTGCGAGCGCGCAGAGCGCCTGACCCGCGACGAGATCGACGAGCGCTACGAGCAGTTCAAGCGCATGACGACGATCGACTCGGTCGCTGCTTCGTAGCCGGGCGTTGCAGTTTCCGGCCTATTTGGCCGGTTTCTACAACCACCTCGATCCCGCCGCCCTTCAATGCCCGTCGTTTCAGCGGCCGGGCAGCCTCAGCGTCCGGCTCTGCGACAGCGGCGTCGCCCAGTCGGGGCCTACCAGCACCACTCGCGCCGGCACCCCTTCGTTGCCCCGGACCATGAAGCTCGCCCGGGACCCTCGGTTCAGGCGCGCACGATCGACGGGCCACCACCCGAACCGCTCCCGGAGCCGCAGCTGGAGCACCACGCGCGCGCCCGGCGTGACGGGATCGGCCGCCACCGTCACGAGCGAGCGCCCACGTCCTGCCCGCCGGACACGCACCGCCAGGTCGGGCGCGTCCGTGACCTCGATGCGCAGTTCGTTGCTCGACCCGCTCGAGAAGACCGCGCGGTAGACCGCCGACTCGGACGCCACGACCGTCGCGTGCACGGCGCCCGGCTCCTCGTGCCCGGCATGCCCGCCGCCCTCGGCCGGACCCGCCACGGCCACCGGCGCGAAGCCGCCGCCCGAGTCGGCCTCGATGCGGACCTCGCCCGCGCCCTCCGGGGCGCGCACGTGAAGGGCGACCGCGGTTCCCCGCCGCACACGCGTCTTCGAGGGCCCGCTGAGCAGGAGCGGGTGGACGGCCACCTGGCCCGTCATCGGGTCGTGGATCGTGCAGACGTAGTCGTACACGCCCGGCACGGCGAACACGTGATTCGTCGCCCCCCGCGGCGCGATCCGGCCCGAGCCCCAGCCCTCGGTCTCGACCTTGACGTTGTGGGTCTTCTGGCTGTTGTTCCGCCAGACCACCCTGTCCCCGGCGAGCACGTCCACCTGCGCCGGGGCGAACGCGGCCGTCGCCATCGAGACGAAGAGGGAGACGGCGGTCATCGCGCCACCTGGTAGATCCCGATCATCCCGCGCCTCCATGTGCTGCTCCACGTGGCAGTGGTAGAGCCACGTGCCGGGCGCGTCCTCGCGCCAGGTGACCCTGAAGCTCTCAGCGGGACCGAGCGTGCGCGTGTCCTCCGGCACGCCCGCGGCGGTGCGCCAGCGGTGCCCGTGCACGTGGAAGGTGTGGTGCTCGCTGCCGATCGCGAGCACGTCCCACTGCACGCGCTCGCCGACCTTCGCCTTGAGCACGGGCGTGTTGCCGACGAAGGCGCGGCCGTTGATCGTCTGGAAGTCCTGCATCGGGGCGAACACCGACACGAACTCGCGATCCGGGCGCCGCTCGTGGCGTCCGCGGATCGACAGCGCTCCCCAGAGCCCGCCCTCGAGCGAGTGGTGCATCGAGGGCGAGTGGTCGTGGTAGGGCCAGACGCCCGCGGAGTCGGGGCCGGCCCTGAGCCGGTAGGTCCAGGTCTGCCCGGGCCTCACGTTGCCGTCCCTGCCGGAGAAGCCCGGGACGAAGGCCCCGTCGGAGCTGGGCCGGTACGAGACGCCGTGGAAGTGCATCGAGTGCGGGTTCCGGAGCGTCGTGTCCATGTTCTTGAAGTGGATCCGCAGGCGGTCGCCCACACGCGCGTGGATCAGCGGCCCCGGGATCAGGTTGTGGTCGACGCTGGCTACGGGCGCGTTTCGCAGCGGCCTGCGCCAGCGCTCGGTGAAGCGCCGGTAGACGACCGTCGGGAAGACGGTCTCCGCCGGCGCGAAGGTCGTCCCCGTGATCCCGTCGCGACCGTTCGGCACGATGTTCCAGGTGGTCGGCACCGCCGCCACCCAGACATGCCGAACCGCGGCCTCCGCCGGAGTGGCGGAGGCCGCGACGAACAGCACTGCCGCTACGGCGACTAGCCGAGCGGCGGAACGTCGATCTTTCCGAGCATCCACGGATGGATGGCGCAGAGGTAGTACATGTCCCTCGCGCCGGTCACGTTGACCGTGGTCCTGCCGCCGGGCGGGACGAGGATCGAGTCACCGGGCTGGTTGAAACCGGCCTTGCCCGCGTTCACGAGCAGCGTGGTCGGCTCCTGTTCCTCGCCGGTGTCCGGGTTGACGGCGCCGTGGTCCACGGCGAGCTTGCCGCAGGGGCCCTTCTCGAAGCAGGCGTCCACGCCACGAGCGGTCTTCGGGACCTGCTTCTGCGTGACCAGGGAGAACGAATGCGGCTGCTTCGTCCTGTCGACCAGCGTGATCTTGCCGCCCTTCTGCACGGCGATCTTGTCCTTCTGGAAATGCATCGTGTCCGCGATCGAGCGGTTCGGGACGAACTTCACGCCCCCGACGATCCTCTGTGTGGCGCGGTTCGGTGCAGCGGCGAAAGCCGGGATCGCGATGGCCGCCGCCAGGATGAACGCCATGGCGGCGATGCCGGCGCGCGCGTGCTTGCGTCGTGACATTTGTTCCTTTCTGGCCGCCATCCAGGCGGCGTTGGAGAGTCGTGTACCCACGCTAGGTGCGGTTTGTCCCCCGGTCAAGCAACAGATCTCATTTGGGGGGGTAGGGGCCGGCGGTGGTCAGCAGGGAGGATTCGCGGGCGCCCGCCCGGCCGCGATCCGGGTACGATGCACGCGTGAGCGGAAGCGCTTGGGGATTCCTATGGCTTGCTGTGGCGCTGAAGATCCCCATCGCCGCGCTGCTCTATCTCGTCTGGTGGGCGATCAAGGACCCGCCGGTCCAGACCGCGGAGGACGGCGGTGGCGGCTCGCCCGACCGTGACCCGCGGCCGCACCCGCGCGGGCGTCCTCCGCACCCCCCGCGGCGCGGGCCGCACGGCGCGCCCGTGCCCGCTCCGCCGGCGCGCGTCCGGGTGGCCGAGCGACACACGCCGCGCCGGGTCCTTCGGTAGCTTTCGCGCCGTGGAGCCGTTCTACATCGCTGGCGGCGCGCTTGCCGTCTGGGCCCTCATCGTGTCTGCCCTCGGCGTCATGCGGGAGGACTTCCCGGGCAGCGCCGGCGCCACCCGCCTCGTCGGCGCGATCTCCATCGTCCTGGTCGTGACCGCGATCGGCCTGGCCATCTACCTGTCCGCCACCGAGGAGCACGAGAAGGGCGAAGAGGAGCACGCCGCACTCGTCCGCGGGAGCTGAGCCGTGGCGCCCGCCGACGACGGTCTCGCTGTCCACTACACCGCCCTCGAGCTCGGCACGCCGGTGCTGAGCTCGGACGGCGAGGAGGTCGGGAAGGTCCTGGAGGTGCTCGACAACCTCCCCGAGCACATCTTCGACGGCCTCGTGATCGAGACCGTCGCGGGCGAGCGCAAATTCGTGGACGCGCCGGAGGTGGCGCGGACCGCCGAGCGGGCCGTGACGCTCACGATCACCGCCGCCGAGGTGGCCGAGCTGGACCCGCCCCCAGCGCGCGAGGCGGCCCCCGCGAAGACCCTGAAGAGGCTGTTCGGCCGCCGACGCTGAGCCCTCGTGGCGTCCTACGTCACAATTCTGGGAAAGAGAGGGGGAGCGATGGCTGAGGAGCAGACAGAGCGCGAGGACGGCGGCGGGGTGGCCACGGCTAACGAGACGCTCAGCGTCACGGACAACCGCACGGGCGAGTCCTACGAGGTCGAGATCGAGGACGGCACCGTCAAGGCGATGGACTTCCGCCAGATCAAGGTCTCCGAGGACGACTTCGGCCTCATGACCTACGACCCGGCGTTCACCAACACGGCCTCGGTTCGCAGCTCGGTCTGCTACATCGACGGCGAGGCGGGGGTGCTCGAGTACCGCGGCTATCCGATCGCGGAGCTGTGCGAGCGCTCCTCGTACCTCGAGGTCGCGTACCTCCTGATCTACGGCGCGCTGCCCACCCAGGAGCAGCTCGACGACTGGATCTTCGAGATCACCCACCACACCTTCGTGCACGAGAACATCAAGAAGTTCGTGGAGGGCTTCCGCTACGACGCCCACCCGATGGGGATGCTGCTCGCCACGACCGGCGCTCTCTCCACCTTCTATCCGGACGCCAAGAGGATCGACGACGAGATCGAGCGCCACATGGCGGGCGTGCGCCTGATCGCCAAGATGCCGACGCTCGCCGCATTCGCCTACCGGCACAACCTCGGGCTGCCGTACGTCTATCCGGACAACGACCTGTCCTACCCCGGCAACTTCCTCTCGATGATGTTCAAGATGACCGAGTCGCAGTACGAGCCCGACCCGCGGCTCGAGCGCGCCCTCGACGTCCTCTGGATCCTGCACGCCGACCACGAGCAGAACTGCTCGACGAACGCGGTGCGCGGGGTCGGCTCCTCCGAGGTGGACCCGTACTCGGCCGTGGCGGCCGGCGTGGCGGCCCTCTACGGGCCGCTCCATGGCGGCGCGAACGAGGCGGTGCTGAAGATGCTCGACGAGATCGGGACGAAGGAGAACATTCCCGATTTCCTCGAGCGAGTGAAGAGCAAGGACGAGAAGCTGATGGGCTTCGGGCACCGGGTCTACAAGAACTTCGATCCGCGCGCCGAGATCATCAAGAAGCACGTGGACGAGGTCTTCGAGGTGACCGGGAAGAACCCGAAGCTCGACATCGCCGTCGAGCTCGAGAAGCGCGCGCTCGACGACGAGTACTTCATCGAGCGCAAGCTCTACCCGAACGTCGACTTCTACTCGGGGCTGATCTACGAGGCGCTGAACCTGCCGCCCGACATGTTCACGGTTATGTTCGCCATCCCGCGGACGTCGGGCTGGATCGCGCAGTGGCTCGAGATGGTCACCGACCCGGAGACGAAGATCGCCCGCCCGCGCCAGATCTACACGGGAGCCCGGGAGCAGGCCTACGTGCCGATCGACGAGCGCGAGAAGCGCAGCGAGAAGCCCACGGGCGAGACGAACCTGATCGACCCCGCGCGCAGCAGGGAGCGCTAGTCAGCGCTTCAGCCTGACGGTCCGGCTGCGACTGGCCACGTTCCCCGCCGCGTCGCGAACGCTCACGACGATCCGCGCCCTCACGCGCCTTCCCTTGAGCAGCGCGCGTCTGACCGCCGCCTGCGCCTTCCTCGGCACCCTGAGCCTCAGCGTCGCCTTCGTGCCACGGGCGACCGCGCGATCCCTGATTCCCCTGAGGCGGTAGACCTTGGCCGCGCCGGGCACCGACACCGTCCCCGTGGCCGTGGCGAGCAGGTCCTCCGTCGTCGCCGTCACGACGACGCTGATCGCGGCTCCCGCCTTCTGCGTGGCCCTGCCGGTGAGCGCTAGCCCCGGCGCCGCCGTGTCGGGCGGGGGCGGGAGCACGATCGCCGGGCAGCCGTCGCCGGTGGGCGCGGGCGTCAACGGGCAGGCGTCGGCCACGTCCGAGACGCCGTCGTTGTCGTCGTCGGAGTCGCAGGCGTTGCCCTGGCCGTCGCCGTCGGAGTTGGCCTGGTCGGGGTTGGCGAGCGCCGGGCAGTTGTCGCTTGTGTCCGGCGTGCCGTCGCCATCCTGGTCGGCCGGGGCGCTGTCGTTGATCGTGAACGTGACTGTGGCCGGGTTACCCACGTGGGCGACGCCGTCCGTGGCCCGCGCGCTCTGCGTGTAGGTGTCCTCGCCGGGCGCGAAGCCGAAGCTCCAGGACGTCGAGCCGGTCGCGGGCAGCCACAGCTCGCCGGGCTGCCAGCCTGTGCCGTTCCAGTACTGGTTGTCGCTCTGGCGCCGGATCCTGACCTCCACCCCGTCGACGCCCGAGCCCCCGCCGTCCGAGGCGGTGCCGCACACGTTGGGCACGGCATCCGCGCAGCCGGCGGCGTACGACGCCGACGTATGGACCGAACCGCCGGCGGGGAACGAGATCGTGGCCGACGGAGAGGCCGAGTCCTCGGTGTAGGACAGGGCGCCCGAGCATGGAGACGCGTTCCCGGCGGCGTCGGTCGCGGTGGCCGTGAACTGGTGCGTCGCGTCGTCGGTCACGGACGCCGTCAGTCCCGGCGCCGCGAAGCTCGCGGCCGGGCCCTGCACCTCGATCCCGCCGCTGCAGTTATTCGACTGGAACACCTTCACGGTCGAGCCGGCCTCCGCCGAGCCCT
Organism: uncultured Thermoleophilaceae bacterium; assembly: GCA_963786845.1. GTDB lineage: Bacteria > Actinomycetota > Thermoleophilia > Solirubrobacterales > Thermoleophilaceae > JACVRW01. The sequence continues at coordinate 286,128 of CAWBAP010000001.1, read as the reverse complement.
TGACCTCCGGGCTGTTCTCATCCGCCGGCGAGTCGGGATCGGTGTCCGTGATCGACGGGGCGCCCGGCGCCTGCGAGTCCTCCGTGTACGCGAACGCTCCCGAGCATGGCGAGGCGTTGCCGGCGGCGTCGGTCGCCGTCGCGCGCAGGTTCGTGGTCTGGTTGTCGGGCACGGTCGCGGTGATGCCGCCCGAGCCGTTGAAGGCGGCGCTGGAGCCTGAGCCCAGCTCGGCGCCGGAGCAGCTCGCGTCGCCGTACAGGCGCACCGTCGAGCCCGACTCGGCGCCGGACCCCTTGACCGACGGGGTGTTGGCGTTCGCGGGCGAGTCGGGATCGGTGTCGGAGATCGTCGGCGCCCCGGGCGCCTGCGAGTCCTCCGTGTAGGAGATCGAGTTCGAGCAGGCCGAGTCGCCGGTCCCGTTCTTCGCCTTCGCGCTCAGGCTGGTCACGGTGTTGTCGGCGACGTTTACGCCGATCCCGGCGCCGGTGAACTGCGCGACGGTGCCCGTCGCGGCGGGCGACCCGCTGCAGCTCGCATTCGCGTAGACGTCCACGTCCGTCGGGCTGCCGCAGCTCCCGACGGTCCCCTGCACCTGGGGGTCGTTGTCGTTCGCGGGCGATGCGGGGTCGGTGCCGGTGAGCACCGGCGCCTCCGGCACGCCTCCGGGCGTGCCGGTCTGGGCGCCGTTCTGCGCCGTCAGGGTGTTCGCGTTGCCCGAGGAGTCGGCGAGCGACGTGGAGCCGCAGGCCTCGTCGAAGTGCCAGAGCGCCCGTGTGTTGCCGTCCGCCAGGAAGGGGTTCGTGGGCACGGTGAAGGCGCTTGAGTAGCGGACGGTGTCGGAGAAGCGCGTCTCCTCGACCATCCCGGTCACGGAGGCGAAGCCGGCGTTCCCGCCCACCGTGACCGGACTGGTGTGGTTGTTGACCCCCGGTGTGAGCTCGAACGCGCTGGTGTCCGCGAACAGCGCGCCGTCTAGGAAGATCGTCGCGCGATCGGCGCTGGCCGAGAACTCGTTGTCATACACGGCGGCGATGTGGTGCCAGCCCGCCGCCAAGGTTCGTGGTGTTGAAGAGGTCGTTCTGGCAGAACATCGCGGCGCAGGTCCAGAAGCGGAAGAAGATCGCGTCCGTCGTGGCGGTGTTGTAGTTGATGAGCAGCCCGTAGGCGAAGTTCTTCCAGATGGGGTGCTCGACCGCCTCGCCCGTCGTGTCGGGGACGAAGAAGAACGTCTCGATCGTGAAGTCCTCGCCGTCGACGTCGCCCAGGTCGAGCGTCGAGTTGTCGGCGACGCTCGCGTGATCGTCGGAGCCGCTGTTCTGGAGGACGTTCCCGGACGGGATCGCGGCGCTGGCACTCACTGCCCCGCTGAGCGCGAGGGTGATCGCGACGAGGAATGCGAGTCCGGATGCTCCCACGGCGAAGCTCCTGCGACCCGTCCACCGTACACCCAAATCGGGGACACCGCAAAGGGCCGCGGAAGCGCTAGATCCGGAAGACGGGCAGGAGCCGCTTCTCGTGCTCCGCCTGGATCTCGGCGACGACCTCGACGTGCTCCTCGATGCCGGAGCCGCGCAGCTTCGTCGCCAGCAGCTCGTCGATCTGGAAGAGGCCGGACGAGTTGTTCATCGCGATCTTCACCTCGACGGCCTTCTCCGCGCCGGGCTCGATCGTCACGTCGTCGATGGCGGCGGCCGAGACGGAGTGGATGTTGGGCCGGCGCGTCTCGAACGGGATGCGCGAGCGGCCGCTGGCCATGTCGAGCGCGTCGGCCACGCGCACGATCCCGGCCTCGATCGTCATCGGCTCGCCGGCGCGCCTGTGCCCGATCACCGCGTGGAGCGCCTCCGAGAGCACGACGGTCAGCTCGGGGTCCTCGTAGATCCCCTCCAGCAGCCCGGGCAGCCTGTCGGAGGCGAGGAAGAGGCTGTACTGCTCGTGGTCGGTGCGGTGAATCGACATGCCGGTGTCGTGGAACAGGCACGCGGCCGCGATCACGACCTCGGCGTCGCGGGCGTTCATCCCATGCGTCGTGACCATCGCCGGCTCCACGCCGCCCCGGTTCAGCAGGCGGAACAGCCGCAGGGCGATGTTCACCACGATCTGGATGTGGACCCAGGAGTGGTCGGACATGTCGCGGCGGTCCGCGTTCACCTGCTGCATGTACCACCACGCGTGCATGCGGCGGTCCGAGTTCGCGGACTTGAAGAGCCGCTCGAGCTTCCGGTTTCCGCGCGTCGGGGCCTTGATTTCCGTAAGCGGCACGTCCACCCGGGGTACCCTTCCACAAGGTGACCTTCGAACCCCTCGTGGACGGCCACGGCCGGCTGATCTCGGACCTGCGCGTGTCGGTGACGGATCGCTGCAACTTCCGCTGCCAGTACTGCATGCCTGCGGACGGGCTGCCCTGGCTCGACCGCGACGAGGTGCTTCGCTTCGAGGAGATCGAGCGCATCGTCGCCGTGCTCGCCCGGATGGGCGTCACGGACGTGCGGCTGACCGGCGGCGAACCGCTCGTGCGGCGCGAGTTCCCGCGCCTGGTATCGATGCTCGCGCGCGTGGACGGGATCGAGGACCTCTCGCTCACCACGAACGGCTACCTGCTCGAGCGCGACGCCGCCGCGCTGGTCGAGGCCGGGATCACGCGCGTGAACGTGTCGATCGACTCGCTCCAGCGCGACCGCTTCTTCCAGCTCACCCGGCGCGACTCGCTGCCGCAGGTGCTGCGCGGGCTCGAGGCGATCGGCGCATTCCCCGAGGTGCGGCCGATCAAGGTCAATGCTGTGGCGCTGCGCGGCTTCACCGAGGAGGAGGCGCTCCCGTTCGCCGAGTTCGCCCGCTCGACGAGCTACCAGGTGCGCTTCATCGAGTTCATGCCGCTGGACGGCGACCACGCCTGGTCGGCCGACCAGGTGCTGACGGGCGAGGAGATCCGCGCGATCATCGACAGCGTTCACCCGATCGAGGAGCTGCCGCGCGTGCCGCACGCGACGGCGCGCGTGTTCCGCTTCCGCGACGGCCCCGGCGAGATCGGCTTCATCAACCCGGTGTCCGAGCCGTTCTGCTCCGACTGCAATCGGATCCGCCTGACCGCCGACGGCAAGCTCCGCACCTGCCTCTTCTCGATCCACGAGACGGACCTGCGCGGGCCGCTGCGCGAGGGTGCGACCGACGCCGAGCTCGAGCGGGTCGTCCGCGATGCCGTCTGGCGCAAGGAGCTGAAGCATCACGTCGGCGAGCCCGGCTTCCGCCAGCCGCCGCGCACGATGTCCGCGATCGGTGGCTGACGCCTACACCGTCAAGGTTCGAGCGGGTGCCGCGGTCCGCAAGGAGCAATGCGCCACGCTGGAGGACGCGCTGGCGGCGATCGAGCGGGAGGGGCGTGAGCTCGAGCGTGGCGCCGACGGGCGCGCGGAGGGCGGCACGCTGATCCGGCGGCTCGAGCCGGTCCAGATCGTGGTCGCGCGGCTGGAGCTGTCCGGCCCCCGGCGGCTACGCGCCGGCGTAGACGTGCGCGGCGACGGCTCGAGTGAGGCGTTCGTGGGCCGGCTGCGGCGCCAGGTGGTGGCGCAGCGCGATGGCGAGAGCGCCTACGAAGCGCTCCGGCGGGCGCTCGCGTGAGGCGCTGGCGCGTGCCCCTGCCGGAAGGCGCGGAACCGCCGATCCAGGTGTTCGTGAACGGGGTGCCCCAGGAGCAGGGCCGCGACTACGAGCTCGCCGGCCGGGAGCTGCTGTTCGACAGGCCGCTCGAGAAGGAGCGGCTGAGCAAGGGCAAGTGGACCGCGATCTTCTTCGGCCTCTGGGGCTACTACGGGAAGAACGACTCGGTGGACGTGCAGTACCGGGTGGGAGGCCGCGAAACGGTGGCCACCGGGCTGGAGATCATCCCGCCCGACCAACCCTGAACCACCCTCAAGGGGTCTGACCCCCCGGCGCAACCTTGACACGATCTTGTTAAGGTTCGGCCCATGCGGATCGCGGACCTGCTCGAGCGCCAGCGGCCGGTCTTCTCGTTCGAGTTCTTCCCGCCGAAGACCGACGAGGGCCAGCAGACGCTCCGGAACACGCTCGAGGTCCTGAAGGACGACGAGCCCGACTACGTATCCGTCACCTACGGCGCGGGCGGGACGACGCGCAACCGCACCGTCGAGATCACGAAGACGATCAAGCGCGACTTCGGGATCGAGGCGATGGCGCACCTCTCCTGCGTCGGCGAGCCGCGCGACCGCCTCGTGGCGATCCTCGAGGAGATCCAGGCGGCGGGCATCCAGAACGTGCTCGCCCTCCGCGGCGACCCGCCGCGCGGCGAGGCGAAGTGGCAGCCGCACCCCGGTGGCCTCTCGTACTCGGTCGAGCTGATCCGGCTGATCCGCGAGCGCTTCGACTTCTGCGTCGGCGCCGCCTGCTTCCCCGAGGTGCACCTCGACGCGCCGGACCGCGCCAGCGACCTCCGCTACGCGAAGGAGAAGGTCGAGGCGGGCGCCGGCTTCCTCATCACCCAGCTCTTCTTCGACAACGAGCTCTACTTCGACTTCGTAGACGAGGCGCGCGGCGCCGGCATCGACGTGCCGATCATCCCGGGCATCATGCCGATCACGAACTACGGCCAGATCCACCGCTTCACGGACATGTGCGGGGCGACGATCCCCGAGGACCTGGAGCGGCAGCTGAACGGGCGCGCCGACGACCCGGAAGCGGTTGCAGAGCTCGGGGTCGCTTACGCGACCCTCCAGTGCTCCGATCTCCTGGCGCGAGGCGCGCCCGGAGTGCACTTCTACACGCTCAACCGCTCGCCGGCAACACGGGCGATCCTGGCGGCGCTGCGCGCCGCGCACCCGTGGACGCGCGCCAAGGCCTCCGTCTAGCGGCGGCGAGAAGTCACGCGAGCCGCCAGCGCTCCGGGTCGTCGCCGTCCACGCGCTCGACCTCGCCGCTCAGCTCCATGTGGCCCAGGTAGCAGAGCGCCTCGGTCAGGCCCCAGCCGATCATCATCGGTCGGGGTAGGTCTACGTCCGCCCACATCTCGGGGACCACGTCGAATGCCGTGCACGGGCCGCTCGCCAGCGCGGTGCGGATGCGATCGATCGCGCTCCTTGATCGTGCGTCGGTTCGCGGCCGTGAGCTCCCGCGCACCGCGCACGGGGCGGCCGTGGCCGGAGAGGATGAGCTGCACGTCGAGCTCGTCGACCACGTCGAGGCTGTTCAGGAACTCGCCGGCGGGGTCGGGCGTGTGGCCGAAGTCGTAGTAGAGCGATACGCGGCCGAGCAGGTGGTCGCCCGACAGGAGCAGGCCGCGCTCGGCCTGGTGGAGCACCACATGCGACGGCGCGTGGCCGGGCGTCTCGTAGACCTGCCAGGCGCCGAGGTCGGTGTCCACCTCCACGCCCGGCACCAGCTCGCGGTCGGGCATTACGACCTCGGCGATCCCGAACTTCTGGCCGCCGCGCGCCTCGCGAAAGGCGTCGAGCGCCTCCACCGGGACGCCCGACTGGCGGGCGATCTCGAAGCGGCGCTCGAACGCGCGCTGCGGGTCCTCGGCTGCCTTCGTCATGTGCTCGTGCCTCGGGTGCATCCACAGCTCCGCGCCGCTGCGCTCCATGACGGGCGCGGCCTGGCCGTAGTGGTCCGAGTGCGCGTGCGTGCAGACCACGAGCCGCACGTGCTCCACGCGGAGGCCGGCCTGGTCGAGCGCGAGCTCGAGCTGGCGCATCGACCCCGGCTCGTGCAGCCCCGTGTCGACGAGCACGACGCCGTCGCCCGCGGCGACCGCGTAGGCGTTGCCGTGCGGCACTCCGGGCCACGGCAACGGAAGGCGCAGCCGCCAGAGCCCGGGCAGCACGCGGTCGGCGCGGGCCAGCTCGCGCCGGCGGGCGGTCACACCAGCACGCCCGGATTGAGGATGCCCGCCGGGTCGACGGCGGCCTTGGCGGCACGCAGGGCGTCCGCGAACGGGTCGGGGCGCTGGCGGTCGTACCAGGGGCGGTGGTCGCGGCCCACCGCGTGGTGGTGGGTGATCGTGCCGCCGCCCGCCAGGATCGCCTCCGAGGCGGCCGCCTTCAGCTCGTCCCACTGAGCGAGCTCGTCGCCGCGCCGGGCCGGAGCGAGGACCGTGAAGTAGGGCGCCGCGCCGTCGGGATAGACGTGGGTGAGCCGGCAGGTGACCCTGCCATCGCCTCCGAGCGCCTCGCGCGTGCGCTCGCGCACGCTGCCGACGAGCTCGCCGAAGCGGTCCCAGGTCACGGCCGTCTCGAAGGTCTCGACGAAGATGCCCGCGGCCACGAGCGTGTCGCGGAGGTAGGGAGCCTGGAGGAAGGCATCGCGCCAGGCGGACTCCGCGGAGCCGCGTCCATCCCGCTCCCGAGGCCTGCCGCCATGATCGCGGCAGAGCTCGATCGCCCGGCTCATCCAGGGAGTCAGGTCATGGTCGCTGCTCTCGAATCCCAGGACGAGGACACTCTTTCCCTCGGTGTCGGTGCCAGTCAGTGCCGCCTCCGCGCCGTCCAGCAGCCGGCAGTTAGACGGGTAGAGGCCGGACTGGGACAGCGCGCGCACGGCTCGCGCCCCCGACTCGAACGAATCGAACGTCACCGCCGCCGATTCCCTGAACCGGGGCGCGTCCTGGACCCGCATCCACGCCTCTGTGATCACGCCGAGGATCCCCTCCGAGCCGATCATCAGCCGGTCGGGGCTCGGCCCCGCCCCGGAGCCCGGCAGGCGGCGGCTCTCCCAGGGCCCGCGCGGCGTGAGCGCGCGGACCGACTCCACGAAGTCGTCGATGTGCGTGTGGAGGGTTGCGTAGTGGCCGCCCGCGCGGGTCGCGATCCAGCCGCCGAGCGTCGAGTACTCGAACGACTGCGGGAAGTGGCGCAGCGTGAGCCCGTGCCCCTTGAGCTGCTCCTCGAGCGCCGGGCCCAGGGCGCCCGCCTGGATCAGCGCCGCCCGCGACTCGGAGTCCACCTCGAGCACGCGGTCCATGCGCTTGAGGTCGATGGTCACCGCGGGCCGCTCGCTCGGCGGCTCCACTCCGCCCACCACGCTCGTGCCGCCGCCGAACGGGATCGCGGCGGCGCCCGCCTCCTCGCACCAGGAGAGCACCCGCTCGAGCTCCGCCTCGTCGGCCGGGTGCGCCACGACGTCCGGCGGGTTGTCGAACTGCCCGCGGAAGGCGCGGACGACGTCCCGGTAGGACTTCCCGTAGGAGTGCGTGACTCGCTCGTGGTGGTCGCTGGTGCAGACGTGCGCGAGCGAGGCGGGCGGGTCGAGCGCCGGCGGCGCCAGCTCGATCGCATCGAGCGGGACGGGACGCTCGACCTCCGCCGGCGGGAAGCCGAGGTGCTCGCGCGCGCCCGCCGCGGTCGCCTCCACCTGCTCGCGAGGCGGCTGCTGGTCCTCGAAGCCCCAGCCCCAGTGCTTGCGGCGGCGAGTCACGGAGCGACTCTATGCCGCTCCGCCCGGGCCGAGCCGCCGTGGGCGTCGATCTCGACGAGGTCGGCGGCCGTGGGCTCGAAGCCGCCCTCGCGCGCGTAGATGAGCAGCGCGAGGCCGAAGGGCTGGTTCTTCTCCAGGTTGCCGGTGCCGCCGCCGCCCACGGTGCCGCCGTTCAGCTCCACGAAGTTCGCCGACGAGCGGAAGTCGGGGGTGTGCGTGTGCCCCGTGAGGAGCACGAGCGGGCGGCGCGGCGGGCTGCGCCGCAGCTCCTCGGCGGCGTCCTCGGCCAGCTGCGGCTCGTGCACCATCACCACGTCCACCCTCCCGAGCAGCGGGCGCAGCCAGTCGCGGAACTCCTCGCGCTGCTCCTCGTCGGGGCGCGGCTCTCCCTGCTGCCGGAAGCGCTCGCTCGCCCTGCGCTCGAACGGGTCCGAGTACCCGGTCACGCGAAGGCCGCGCACTCGAACCACGAGCGGGCCGTAGGTGCCGTCGCCGCGCAGCCGCCCCCGCTCGGTGAGGACGATGCCGCCGGCCAGCGCAATCCGCCGCACGAGCGCGTCGGAGTCGTGGTTGCCGGACACGAAGACGAATGGGTCTCCGATTCCGACGATCCGGCGGACCAGGTTGAACTCGAAGGGCGACCCACTGGAGGTGAGGTCACCGACGAAGAAGAAGGGGCGCGACCCGACCGCGCGCTCGAGCGCCGGCAGCGCCAGCAGGTTGTTGTGGAGATCCGACGCCACGACCGCGGCGTGGACGTCGCCCCGGGCTCGCCCCGACGATGTCGACACGAGCCGGGCCAGGCCGACGAGCTGCTCGTTCAGCTCCTCCGAGATCTCGCGCGCAGACCCCTGCGCCTGCTCGATGGTCCGCAGCGCGACGGGGATGTCCGGGCCGTTGGCGTAGTACTCCGGGTCCGCGATCACGCCGCGCGGCGGGAGCAGGAGCACGAGCGCCAGGCATCCCGCCAGCGCCGTGCCGCCCGCCGCGCCGAACAGCCAGCGCAGCCGCGGAGCCGCGTGACCGCGAACCGCCAGCGCCACGACGAACCCGGCCGCGAGCCCGCACAGGAACACGAGCAGCAACAGCACTCTCAGGTAGGAGGCGACGGCGTCGCGGGCCTCGCGCCTGACGGCCTCGACGTCCGGAAGCTCTCCCTCCGCCACGCGCTGGGCGGCCTCGCGGTTGACGGTCCGCACGTCGATCGACACGCGCGCCGGAAGACGGACCGCGGAGAAGCGCGCACCCCAGTCCACGAGCGGGACGTAGACGTCGAGGGCACCCGGGTGAAACGGCTGCACGGACAGCTCGATCCGGCCCACGCTGAGCTCGCGCTCGGCGCTGTAGGTCGCGAGTGCCAGCAGCCCCCCGCCGATGACGGCGATGACGACAAGGGCCACCGCGACGACGCTGCGGATGGTCCTCACGGCCCACAAGCTAGCGCCAGCCCGCCGGGGGGCTACAGTTGAGTGCCCGGATGGCAACACGCGCCACGAGCGTCCAGATCACCATGCCCCAGATGGGTGAGTCGGTCACCGAGGGCACGGTCCTCGGCTGGCTGAAGCAGGTGGGCGACCGTGTGGAGGCCGACGAGCCGCTCGTCGAGGTCTCGACGGACAAGGTGGACGCCGAGATTCCGGCGCCAACAGCCGGGACACTTGCAAAGATCCTCGCGGAGGCCGATGAGACGGTTCAGGTGGGAGCTGTGCTCGGCGAGATAGAACCGGACGGTGGCAACGGAGCGGCGGCGCCCGCAGAGGCGCCGATCGAAGTCACGTTCCCTGAAATGGGCGACTCGGTCGCCGAGGGAACCATTCTCGAGTGGCGGGTGAAGGTGGGCGACTCGGTCGCCGTCGATGACCCGCTCGTCGAGATCTCAACCGACAAGGTGGACGCGGAGGTTCCCTCGCCTGTCGCCGGAACGATCGCCGAGATCCTGGTCGAGGGCGATCAGACCGTGCCGGTCGGCTCGGTGCTGTGCCGGATCGCGCCGGGAGAGGGCGCGACGAACGGTCCGGTCCAGCCGTCCGCCGACCCGGTCGAGGTGAAGCCGACGACCGAGGCGCCGACCAGCAACGGTGGGAACGCGACGCCCGTCGCGGCGCGCATCGCGGACGCGCACGGCCTCGATCTCGATGCCATCACGGGCTCCGGTCCACGCGGCCGGGTCACGAAGGAAGACGTGCTGGCGGCGGTGGAGGGCAACGGTGCGCCGTCCCCGGCCGCCGAGGCCGCGTCGGTGAAGCCCATCCGCGGCCCCGCCGCGACGCTCGTGCAGTTCATGAACGAGAGCCTCTCGATCCCCACGGCCACGAGCTTCCGCAGCCTGCCGGTCGACGTGCTCGACGGCCGGCGCAAGGCGCTGAAGGCGGCCGGGAAGAAGCTGTCGTTCACGCACCTGATCGCCTGGGCGATCGTGCAGGCGGCCCGCGACATGCCGGTGATGGGCCACGCCTATGCCGAGCAGGACGGCAAGCCGCAGCGCGTGGCGCCCGGCACGGTGAGCCTCGGGCTCGCGGTGGACGTGGAGCGCAAGGACGGCACGCGCTCGCTGGTGGTTCCGGTCCTGCGCGACGCGAGCGAGCTGTCGTTCGCCGACTTCGCGGCGCGCTACGACGAGCTGGTCGCCGGCGCGCGCGACAACAAGCTCCAGCCCGACGCCTACCAGGGCGCGAACATCACGCTCACGAACCCCGGCGGCATCGGAACCGTGGCGAGCGTCCCGCGGCTGATGCCGGGCCAGGGCACGATCGTGGCCACCGGCGCGATCGGCTACCCGCCCGGCCTCACCTCGGCCGACCCGGCAAGGCTCGCGGAGCTGGGCGTGCAGAAGGTCATGACGATGACCTCGACCTACGACCACCGCGTGATCCAGGGCGCCGAGTCGGGCGCCTTCCTGCGCAGGATCGACCAGCTGCTTCAGGGCGAGGACGGCTTCTACGACTCGGTCTTCGAGGCGATGGACGTGGCAGCGCCGCCGCAGGAGGCCCCGGCCGTCACGGCCGCCGAGCCGGTGCCCGCTACGACGGCTCCCGCCGCCGCGCCGGTCACGGACGCCTCGATGCTGCAGGCGGTGCAGGCGGCCACCTCGCTGGTGAAGGCGCACCGCATGCACGGCCACCTCGCCGCGCGGCTCGACCCGCTGGGGTCCGAGCCGGTCGGCGACCCGGCGCTCGAGCCGGCGACGGTCGGGCTGAACGAGGAGCTGATGCGCCGCATCCCCGCGTCGGTGCTCCGCGTGGCCGTGCCCGGCGAGTCGTTCGCCGATGCGCTGCCGCACCTGCGCAAGACCTACACGGGCACGATCGCGTACGAGATCGAGCACATCTCGGACCACGAGCAGCGCGTGTGGCTGCGCCAGGCGATCGAGTCCGGCACGTACAGGCAGCCGTTCGAGACGGACGCGCGCTGCCGCCTGCTCGAGCGGCTCTCGGAGGTCGAGGCGCTCGAGAACTACCTCCACAAGGCGTTCCTCGGGAAGAAGCAGTTCTCGATCGAGGGACTCGACACGGTCGTGCCCATGCTCGACGAGACGATCGAGCTGGCCGCGGCGGCGGGAGCACGCGAGATCGTGCTCGGGATGGCGCACCGCGGCCGGCTGAACGTGCTCGCCCACACCGTCGGGCGCCCGTACGCGGCGATCCTCGCCGAGTTCGAGGGCGAGCAGACGATCGCCGTCGAGACCGCGGCCCCGGAGGGCGGCACCGGCGACGTGAAGTACCACTACGGCGCGAGCGGCACCTACCCCACGAACGCGGGACGCAGCGTGACCGTCACGCTCTCGCCGAACCCGAGCCACCTCGAGTACGTGAACCCGGTGATCGAGGGCCGCGCCCGCGCGGACCAGACCACCCGCAAGGCGCGGGAGCTCGCGCACGACCCGGCTGCGGTCGTGCCGGTGCTGATCCACGGCGACGCCGCCTTCCCCGGCCAGGGCATCGTCTCCGAGACGCTGAACCTCCAGGCGCTGCCCGGCTACTCCACCGGCGGCACCATCCACCTGATCGCGAACAACCAGCTCGGCTTCACCACCGACCCGTTCGAGAGCCGCTCCACGCGCTACGCGTCGGACCCCGCGAAGGGCTTCGACATGCCGATCATCCACGTGAACGCCGACGACGTGGAGGCGTGCATCGCGGCGGCGCGCCTCGCGCACGCCTTCCGCGAGACCTTCGGCCGCGACTCGCTCATCGACCTGATCGGCTACCGCCGCTTCGGCCACAACGAGACCGACGAGCCCGCCTACACCCAGCCGCAGATGTACGCGGCCATCAAGGGCCACCCGCCGGTTCGCAAGCTGTACGCCGACCAGCTGGTCGCGGACGGCGTGGTCACGCAGGAGGAGGCCGAGCGGATGGCGAGCGACGCCTACGAGCGCGTCGCGCAGGCGCACACGGAGCTGAAGGAGTCCATCGGCGCGCCGCCGGACACCGGCACGCACGAGCTCGACCGCACGATGAGCCGCGAGCCGCGCACGACCGTGCCGGAGGCCACGCTGCTCTCGCTCGGCGAGCAGCTCCTCCACCTGCCTGACGACTTCGCGCTCCACCGCAAGCTGCGTCCGCTGCTGGAGCGCCGCCGCGAGGTGCTCGACGCCGGCGGCCCGATCGACTGGTCGCACGCGGAGGCGCTCGCGATCGGCTCGCTGCTGGCGCTCGGCGTGCCGGTGCGGCTCACCGGCCAGGACTCGGAGCGCGGCACGTTCAGCCAGCGCCACGCGGTGCTGCACGACGCGAAGACGGGCGACCGCTACAGCCCGCTCCAGCACCTCCGCGACGCGAACGCGCCGTTCGAGCTGCACAACAGCCCGCTGTCCGAGCAGGCCTGCATGGGCTTCGAGTACGGCTACAGCGTCCAGGCCCCCGACGCGCTCGTGCTGTGGGAGGCGCAGTTCGGCGACTTCGTGAACAGCGCCCAGGTGATCATCGACCAGTTCCTCGTGTCGGGCCTCGCCAAGTGGGGACAGACCTCGCGGCTCACGCTGCTCTTGCCGCACGGCTACGAGGGCTCAGGGCCGGAGCACTCCAGCGGGCGCGTCGAGCGCTTCCTCCAGGCCGCGGCCGAGGGCAACATCCGCGTGGCGAACTGCACCACGCCCGCGCAGTACTTCCACCTGCTGCGCCGGCAGGCGCTCGTCTCGAAGCCGCGCCCCCTGATCGTGATGACCCCGAAGAGCCTGCTGCGGCTGCCGGCGGCCACCTCCACGCTCGACGAGCTCGCCGACGGGCACTTCCAGCGCGTCATCGACGATCCCCGCTTCGCGGACGGCGGCAGCGACGGGGTGACCAAGCTGGTGCTCTGCTCGGGCAAGATCTACTACGACATCGCCGGGCACGAGGAGCGCGAGGCGGCGAGCCACATCTCGATCGCGCGCGTGGAGCTGATCTACCCGTTCCCGGAGGAGGACCTGGTCAGCCTGATCGAGCGCTACCCGAAGCTCGAGCGCGTGGTCTGGGTGCAGGAGGAGCCGCGCAACATGGGCCCGCGCGCCTTCATGCGCCGGCGCATGGCGAAGATCCTCCCGGAGCGCATGTCCTACGACTACGTCGGCCGCCAGCTCCGCGCGGCGACCGGCGAGGGCTACTCCGCCGCGCACAAGCGCGAGCAGGCGCGCATCGTGCGGGTGGCGCTGGACCTCGAGAAGGACCGGCTCGAGCCGGACAGCTCAGCTCAGCGACCGATGATGTAGCGGCGCCCGGAGCGCCAGCAGAGTCGCCAGCACCGCGATCGCGACCGACGCGACGGCGCTCGCCACGCACCACTGGCAGATCGCCTCGATCTCGAACAGCTCCGCCCAGGTGAGGTAGGCGCTGAAGCCCGCGGCGGTGTATGCGAGGAGGACGGTCACCTCCACGCGCACGGCGAGCGAGGCGATTATCGCCAGGTAGCCCACGATCCCGAGCACCGCGACCGGAATGCCGGCGAGCTCGGCGTAGTCGGAGGTCTGCACCTTCTCGCAGTCGCTGATGCCGGTGCAGACCGGCGCGACGTCGGCGTAGTGGACCCAGGTCAGGTAGATGCTGATCGCCAGGCCGAACAGGGCGAGGCCGGCGATCGCCCTCCTCACCTCCGGAGCTCCTCCTGGATGCGCGGGACGAACGCGCCGGGCGTCAGGTCGCTCGGCTGGAAGTGGGCCAGCGCGCCGCCCGTGGGGCCGATCAGGAACGACGGGCGTCGATTCGATGCCGGCGGCGCGCGCCGTCTGCTCGTCCTCCCGGATCAGGCGCTCGGCGGGGGCGCCGGCATCGACCCCGGCGAGGCCGGCGTCGGCGGCGAGCTCGTTGATGAAGTCATCGGTGGCGTAGCCGGAGTTCTCCGCGCCCTGGCGCTGGTAGGCCAGCCCCACGAACTGCCACATCCGGTCCCGCGCTGCCGCGGCAGCCGCCGCGCGGGCGAGCCGGTCCGAGTCCTCCCCGAGGAAGCGCAGCAGGCGCAGCTCGAGGCGAAGCCTGCCGGTGCGGACGAAGCGGTCGAGGAGCTCCGGGAAGACGTTCCGGTGGTACTCCGCGCAGAACGGGCACTGGAGGTCGGCGAACTCGACCATGGTGACCGGGGCGTCCGGGGAGCCGAGCGAGATGCCGGACTGCGGGATGCCGCGGAGGGCGCTCGTCTCGGCCGCCGCCGGCCGGTCCGCGCCGGCGCCCGGGCTGTTCTCGTCGTCCGGCCCCGCGAGCACCACCGCCAGCGCCACGATCACGGCGGCGACGGCCGCGAGCACCCCCAGCCTGAGCAGCATCGGCCCCCGCGTCATGGGTCGAATGCTGGCAGCCGCCTCGGCCACGGCGACGAGACGGCGGGGCGCAGGCGCGGATCCGACCCGTACACGAGCAGCACCAGCATCGTCGCGTAGATCGGCAGATGCCCCATCAGCTCCTCGCTGCCGAAGAAGTAGAGCGTCGCGTTGAACGGGATGCCGGCGATCAGGACGACCGCCTGCGGCAGGGCGCCGCTGATGATCAGCAGGCCGAACAGCACCTCGATGGCGCCTGCCACGCGCGTGAACTCGAGGTCGCTCATGTCGATGCCGACCTCCTGCGCCACGTTGAAATGCGGGTGCTCCGCCAGGAACCGGAGCGCCATGTCGGGGTTGGCGAGCTTCTCCACGAACGCGACCACGATCAGCGCGGTGCCGGCCGCCACGCGCAGCGCCCAGACCGCGCCGGCCTCTCCCTGCCGTGACGGCTGGCGCGCGCGCCCGAGCTCGTGGTCGGCCGACCAGCGGCCGGGACCGGCGATGAGCACGAAGACGGCGAGCCCGAGCATGTCCACTCGCTGGATCACCGGCGACACGCCGAACTCGAGCATCCCGATCGGCCCCGCGGCCACGAGCAGCCATGCGCCCTCGCGCGCGTGCCAGCCGGTGGCCATCGTTATCGCGACGACGATCATGGTCGCGCCGAGCGCGACGCCGGCCGCGTCGGCCTCCAGGTCCATCGCGGGCGAGAGGTAGTAGCCCAGCGAGAGCAGCCCGACCAGCGAGACCGCGAGATGGATCCGGACCGCGAACGGCATGTAGGGCGCCATCCGGCCGAGGAATGGGACATCCACGCCGGGAAGGCGCGACGCGGCGATCCGCACCGCGAGCGTCACCACGAGCGCCAGCACCAGCAGCGCCAGCGTCGCCGCCTCGAACGTGAAGCTCCAGTCCATCGGCGGCTGATCGACGAACCAGGTCTCGTGCCCGATGGGCAGCGCGCTCATCGCTTGTCGCGCTGGGCGTCGGCGAGGGCGTCGGCGATCCGCTCAGAGCCGAGCCGGCGTTGCAGGCGAGCGACCATGACGGGCGCGAGGCCCGCCACGCGCGTTCCGACGCGCAGGCCGAGGGGCGCGACGTCCACCTCGGCCCGCTCGCGCTCGATCCCGCGCAGGACTCCCGCCGCGACCTGGTCCGGCGTCCGGGTCCTCACCCACGGCGGCAGCTTCACGCCGCTGTCGGCGAACAGGCCCGCCTCGCTCACGAAGCCGGGGAAGACGACGGTCACGCCGATGCCGCGCGGCTCCACGTCCTCGCGCAGCCCGGCCGCGAAGCCGCGCAGGCCGAACTTGGTGGCCGAGTAGATGCCGGAGCGGGGCGACGCGACCTTGCCGGACAGCGACGACACGAGCACGAGGTGCCCGCGTCCACGCTCGAGCATCCCGGGGAGGAGCGCGCGGGTGAGCTGCATCGGGGCACGCAGGTTCACGTCGAGCGCGCGGTCGATCTGGTCGGGCTCGAAGTCCTCGACCCGTCCGCTGGCCGGGAGCGCCGCGTTGGCCACGAGCACGTCGACGGCGCCGGCCGCCTCGGCCAGCCGCGCGGGGCCGTCCCGCTCGGCGAGATCCGCCGGCAGCGCCTCCGCGCGCTCGCCGAGCTCCGCCCGGAGCTCCTCCAGGAGCTCCTCGCGGCGCGCGCTGAGGAGCACGTGCGCGCCGCGCTGGTGAAGCGCGCGCGCCACCGCTCCGCCGATCCCGCCGGTGGCCCCCGTGACGAGGGCTCTGGCTCCCGCGAGCTGCACGCGCGGGAAGCTATCCGAAGCCCAGCGCGTATTCTCGACGGATGCTTCGCGCACCGATCCGCCTCGGCCTGCAGATCCCCAACTTCAACCTGCCGGGGGTGAGCGAGGAGGGCCTCGTCGAGAAGCTCGCGGAGATCGCCACCACGGCGGAATCTTCCGGCTTCGACACGGTCCTCGTCATGGACCACCTCCACCAGATCGGCGGCGTCGGGCCGCCCGAGAACCTGATGCTCGAGGGCAACACGATCCTGCCCGCGCTCGCCGCGCGGACCGAGCGCGTGAACCTGAGCCTGCTCGTCGGCGCGACGACGTATAGAAACCCGGCGCTCCACGCGAAGATCACCACGACGCTCGACGTCATCTCCGGCGGGCGCGCGATACACGGCATCGGCGCCGGGTGGAACGTCGAGGAGGCCACGGCCTACGGCTACGAGTTTCCGTCGCTGGGCGAGCGCTTCGAACGGCTCGAGGACCATCTCAACATCGCCCGCGCGATGTTCACGCAGGAGCAGGCGACGTACGAGGGCAAGCACCACAGCGTGCGCGGGGCGTACAACAACCCCAGGCCGGTCCGGGGCGACATCCCGATCATGATCGGCGGCAGCGGCGAGAAGAAGACGCTGCGCATGGTGGCCCAGTACGCCGACGCGTCCAACTTCTTCGGCGACGTTGACCGGATCAAGCACCTGGTCGGTGTGCTCGAGGGCCACTGCGAGCGGCTCGGCCGCGACCCGGCGGAGATCACGAAGACGCGCCTCGGCACGGTCATCGTCAGGCCCACCCAGGAGGAGGCGGACGGGTTCTTCGACCGCATCAGGGAGTTGAGCGGCATGTCCGCGGACAGGCTCGCGACCTGGATCGTGGGTGATCCGGACACCGTCGCCGAGAGGTGCAGCGAGCTGCTCGACGCAGGCCTCGACGGCCTGATCTTCAACAGCCCGGAGGTGCAGGACCTCGAGACCGTCGAGCTGCTTGGCAACACGCTCGGGCCGCTATGCTCGGACGTCCCTAGCGGGCGTAGCTCAGCTGGTTAGAGCGCCGGCCTGTCACGCCGGAGGTCGCGGGTTCGAGTCCCGTCGCTCGCGCTGATTCGGGCTGCAAACCTGCGCCCGGCTGTGTCATCGGGGTCGGGATGTGCGAAGCACTATCCCGACCCCTCTTCCTTGCCGGGCTTGGTTTTCGCACTCAGCGCGAGCGACTGCGTCGGTAGCGTTTGGCCTCCTTCGAAGGAGGCAGCCGCTATGCATGCTCGATCTTTCCGTCCTTCGCCCGCGATGGTCCTCGCGATGATTGCGCTGGTCGCCGCAATGAGCGGCACGAGCTGGGCCCTCGTCAGGAACAGCGTGGGGACAAAGCAGCTCAAGAAAAACGCCGTGACGGCGGCGAAAATACGCAAGAACGCGATCAGGAGCGCACATGTGAAGGACGGCTCGCTCCTGCGCCAGGACTTCGCCGCCGGCGTCCTGCCGGACCCGGTGGTGGTCATACCCCCGCCCACCAGCGAGCTGACCGACTTCGAACTCGCGTTCAGTGCCCCGGTTACCACCACTGGCACCGTCCAGAGCAACCTGCCCGCCGACAAGACGTTCCTGCTCTCGGAGGTTGTCTTCCAGAATCCGGCGTCGGACATAGGAAGGATTCACCTCCGCCGCAACGGATCCAGGCTCCTGCAGCTGAGCCTGGGCGATTTCTCGACCCACCACGAGCGCTTCGACACCCCGCTCAGGTTCAAGCCCGGCGAGAAGGTCGAGCTGTTCGTCGACTGCGACAACCCGAGCGGTGGGTGCCTCCCGTCGGCGCTGGTCGCCGGCGTGCTGACGAACTGACCCTGCGGTAGCCTCCTAGACATGGCTTCTCGCCGGGACAATCAGCCGCCCGCAAAGCCGAGGAACGTGCCGGGACCCGGTTCGAAATTGCCCAAGCCGCCGCGGGCAATCTTCAATCTGGAGAAAAAGGGCGGCGGCTCGGGCAACTTCGGCCGGACACGCCGCTCTGGACGCAAGTAGCACGTTCAGGCACGCCTGAGGTCGCGCATGTTCGGAGCCGAGCAGCGCGACATAGACCAGATCGCCGAGTACGCCGACTCGAGCATCCGCCAGATGGCTCGCACCGGCTCGCTCGCGCCGATCGTGGGGCGCACCGGTCTCAACAGGTGGCTCTACGACCGGTGGGGCAACCGCGGCAACGCGATCTACACGGCGCTCGGCAGCCTGCTCACGATCGCGCTGTCCGGGCTCCTGGCCTGGGCGCTCGACGAGCCGCTCGTGTTCCCCTCGCTCGGCGCGACCGCGTTCCTGTTCTTCGAGACGCCGATGGCCGAGGTGGCGAGCATCCGCAACACGCTGATCGGCCACACGGTCGCCACGGTCGTCGCGTTCGTGTGGCTGAGCGTCTTCGGGCTGGTGGGCGACCCGTCGGCGATCGACACGGGCTTCACCGCCGAGCGCGTCGCATGCGTCGCCCTCTCGCTCGCCTGCACGGGCGGGTTCCTGCGACTGCTGCGCGCCGCGCACCCACCGGCCGGCGCCACCACGGTCATCGTGTCCATCGGCCTGCTGACGACCGTCGGCGAGCTCGCGATCCTGCTGGCCGGCGTGCTGGTCCTCTCAGCCGCGGCCTGGTCGCTGAACCGCGCCCTCGGCGTGCCCGCACCCGCCTGGAGCGGCGGCAGGTAGTCGCGATCAGAAGATCGCGGTGATGAGCAGGCGCACCAGGGTCACGAGCGTGAAGACCCACGCCGCGGTGATGAGTCCGGCGCAGGCGAACAGCAACAGCCCGGCGATCGGGCTGCCGTTCTCGCGGGAGCGGTCCTCGGCGAGAGGGGACTGAGCTGTGGAGGGGCGGGTGGCCGTATGTGTTGAAACGCAGCCGGCCCGCAAAGGTTCCGGAATTAGCCGCGGCCGCGGCTGCGCCGCTCGCGGATCTGCGTCACGGCCAGCCAGACGAGGAACGCCACCACCGGTATGAAGTAGGCGATCGTCGTGAGGTAGTGCCCGGCGTGGGCGATCGGCGGCGTCATGTGTTCGCCTCCGACACTAGCCACACGGCCAGCAGGGTGAAGCCCAGCATCACGCCGAGCATCCAGTACTGGGAGCGCACGGCCTGCCTGGCGTCGCGGTAGAGGGCGAGCGCGCGGTCGTGGGCGAGCATCAGCGCCGCCACGTGGCCCGCGACGATCATCGCGACCTTCATGTACCACTCGGCGTTCGAGCCGATCAGCGCCGTACTCGATCTGGGTGCCCGCGGTCCCGAGGATGTCCGAGCCGTCGCCCAGCGGGTCGGACGCGAGGTAGACGATCGCCTGGCCCTGGTAGAGCAGCAGCGTGAAGTAGTGCGCCGCGACGTAGGCCATCGCGATCGGCACCAGCGAGTGCACGAAGGCGTTCGCCAGGCGCGACGGCGCTGAAGCCGCCGCCGACGCTCCTCGCGCCCAGGACGCCGAGCCAGTAGAAGCCCGCGACCACCAGCACGGCAGCGAGCATCCCGAGCAGGAAGGTCAGCTCGAGCGAGTGCGACCGGCGAGAGGCCCAGGTCCTGGAAGCAGCTCGGCGATGTCGGGCGAGCGACTGTTCCAGGTGCGCTTGCCGCTGAAGCCGTCGAACGAGACCGTCCCGATCATCACCGCGAGCAGGGCGACGGTGCCCGGCAGCGGCTCGAGCTTGGCGAGGCCCGAGAGCGGCGGCCGCAGACCGACCACGCGATCGCGCGTCTCCACCGGCGAGATGCGCGAGAACAGGTTGAAGTACACCGAGAACGCCTCGCCGCGCTCGCTCCAGCGCTCCACGCCGTAGAGCGCCATCCCGATGAAGGTCAGCGCGGAGTAGACGAGCGCGGCGACCGCGAGCGTGTGGGGCTTGTCGCCGTCCGAGACGCACCAGCTCCATCGCGGCGAAGGCGAAGATCCCGGCGGCCGCCGGCCAGCGGCCGAGCCAGCGCGGGGTAGGCGAGCGGCTCCGGCAGCTCCGCGCGCGATCGCGCTCCGGGCGACCCATGCCACCGCCCTGCCGATCGCCCGCCACGGGTTGAACGCGCGGAACACGTCCCCGAACAGCAGGCTGAGCGGCACGAAGGCCAGCCAGAAGATGACGTAGATGAAGATCGGCGCCCAGTTGGCGGTCGTGCTCTCGGTGCCGCGCGAGCCCCGCGTAGACCGTGACCGCGAACAGGAAGACCCCGATCGCGCCGCAGACGATCTCCACCGGCCGGCTGCCCAGCGCCCGGCCGACGCCGCCGGGCAGCGGCCGCCAGCCCGCCTTCTCGAGCCGCGGCTGCGGCCACAGGACCGCGAGCGCGACGAAGGAGATGACGAGCACGATCGCCGCGGCCCACCAGAACAGCCACTCCGGGATCGGCAGGTCCGTGCGGACCGAGATGCCGTGCGCGATCAGGAACACGCGCTGATCAGCCGGGCTCGACCGTGAGCTTGCGCGATCAGCGGGTCCTTGCCCGCGTCCTCGGCCACGTGGCTCTCGATCTCGAAGATCCCCTCGACGTCGGCCCTGAACCTGAAGCGGGCCGGCTGCCCCGGCGCCACCTTCTTCTCGATGTCGTAGCCGTGCAGGTGGATGTCGTCGGGCGCGTCCGCGCTGACGACGATGCGGACGACGTCGCCCTTGGTGACCTGGATGTCGGCCGCGCCGCCGGCCACCTCGCCGCCGCGCAGCTGCGATTCGGGTGACCTCCGGCTTGGGCGGAACCGTCTCGTGCGGCGTCTCGGTCTCGGTCTCGGTCTCGGTCTCGGCCTGCGTCTCGGTCCGGGTGGTCGGCGTGGTCTGCGCGGCCGGTCGTCGCCGCTCGTCGTCGCCGCCCGGACTGGCGATCACGAAGGCGACCACCGCGAACACGACCGCCGCGACGATCAGCCCGATGCGCTGGTTCCTCGACATGCGGCGCGGAAGTATGGCAATAGCGGCGACTCGAGGCGCGCGGCGGGCCAGGCCGCCGTCTCAGGGTCCGGCGGGGCTCCTCGGCGAGCGGGCTCGGGCGGCGCGGGCGCTCCTCGCCGAGGCTCGCCTCGAAGGCCGCCGCCTCGTCGGGCCGCCGGGGCGCTCGGGCTGGAAGCGGTAGCCGACGCCGAAGTGCGTGTGGATGTAGCTCCAGTCGGGCGACGCCTTCTCGAGCTTCAGGCGGACCTTGCGGACGAACACGTCCACGGAGCGGTCGCCGTGCGCCATCGCGTAGCCCCAGACCGCCTGGTAGATCTCCTCGCGCTGGAGCACCTTGCCCTCCGCCTGCGCGAGCAGCTGGAGCAGCTCGAACTCGCGGCGGGTGAGGTCGACGCTGCTGCCGCCCACGAACGCCTGGAACTGGTCGGCGCGGATCTCGAGCTCGCCGGCCACGAGCGGCCCGGTGTCGATGCGCTCGGAGGCGCGCTTGCGGCGCCGCACGACGGCCTCGACGCGCGCGAGCACCTCCTCGGGATGACACGGCTTCGTGACCCAGTCGTCCGCGCCGGAGCGCAGGCCGCGCACGCGCTGCGAGACGCTCGACGGCCCCGTGCAGACCACGATCCCCATCCCGGGCAGAGCCGCGGACACCCGCTCGAGGAACTCCCACGCGCCCGGCCCGAGCAGGGCGAGGTCCACCACGAGCGCGTGGATGCGCATGGCGACGAACTCGTCGACCGGAGGCGACGCCTCCAGGCAGCGGTACTGCCAGCCCAGGTCGCCCGCACGCTTCACCAGCACTCGCACGAACCCCGAGTCGGAGTCGAGGATCGCGATACGCAGATCCGGCATCTCCAGGGAGTCTATGCAGGTCGCCCCGACCGCGGAACCGGCTTCACAGGCTTTTCACAACCGGGCAACGGTGGAATAACGGACTTTGCGGAGCCCGCGCTGGCGACAAGTGGCTCGCATGGTCGTTGGAGAGCTTGAGATCCGCCCGACCGAGTACCTGGCGCTCGCGGGTGGCGGGCCGCTGCCGCTCACGGTCCGCGAGCTCGACCTCCTGACAGCGCTCGTCGAGCGCCATGACCGCATCGTCACGCGCGAGGAGCTCTACCAGGCGGTCTGGGAGGAGCAGTACCGCAAGACGGACCGCTCGGTCGACGTCTACATCGCGCAGGCTGCGCCAGAAGCTGGACCAGGCGCTCCCCGGACGCGCCTACATCCACACGCACTTCGGTTTCGGATACCGGCTGTCCTCCGACTAGGACCGCGCGTTCACACGCTTTTTACAAGAAGGCGACAGCCGGATAACAGACTCCGGTCCAGCCGATGCGAGCGTGCGGGGCATGAAGACACTCATCACCATTGCCGCCTGCGGCGCCCTGGCCCTGGGCGCCGCTGCCTGCGGGAACGACGACAACGACGACACGGGCAGCCAGGGCGGCGGTGGCGGCAACCTGAGCGGCTCGATCAGGATCGACGGGTCGAGCACGGTCGCCCCGTTCGTGGAGGCCGCACAGGAGGCCTTCCGGGCGGAGAACCCCGACGTGAAGATCACCGTCGGGACGTCGGGCACCGGCGGCGGCTTCGAGAAGTTCTGCGCCGGCGAGACCGACATCTCGAACGCCTCGCGCCCGATCAAGGACGACGAGGAGGTTCCCGTCTGCGAGAAGGCTGGGGTCGACTACACCGAGGTCCAGGTCGCCAACGACGGCATCGCCGTCGTCACGAACCCGGAGCTGAAGGTGGACTGCCTCACGACCGACCAGCTGAAGCAGCTCTGGAACCAGGGCTCGAAGGTCAAGAGCCTCAGCGAGATCGACCCGAAGCTCCCGGACACCGAGCTCACGCTCTTCGGACCGGGAACGGACTCGGGCACGTTCGACTTCTTCACCGACGTCATCAACGGTGAGGAGGGCGTCTCGCGCGAGGACTACCAGCCCTCGGAGGACGACAACATCCTCGTGCAGGGAGTCTCGGGCGAGCCGGGTGGCCTCGGCTACTTCGGCCACTCCTACTACGAGCAGAACCAGGACAAGCTCGAGCTGGTGAAGGTCGACGGCGGCGACGGCTGCGTCGAGCCGACGACCGAGACGATCCAGAGCGGCGAGTACGCGCCCCTCTCACGGCCGCTGTTCATGTACCCGAGCGCCAAGGCGCTGAAGCGGCCCGAGGTCAAGGCGTTCATGGACTACGTGATCGCGAACTACCAGCCGATCGCGGAGGCGTCGCAGATCGTCCCGATGAGCCAGGACCAGGCGGACAAGGCAAAGGCGGCAGTCGGGGGCTAGTGGAAGCAGCCACGACAACAGCGGCAGATTCGAGCCGCCCGGGGGCACCGAGCCTCCGGGCGGCTCGCCGCCGTTACGGCGAGAGCGTGATCAAGGGCCTGCTCGTGCTGGCAGCCTCGATCTCGCTCCTGACGACAATCGGGATCGTCTTCTCGCTGCTCGAGGAGACGGTGGCCTTCTTCGGCGAGGTTGGCCTGAGCGAGTTCCTCTTCGGGACGAAGTGGACCCCGCTCTTCGAGCCGGGGAGCTTCGGGGTGCTGCCCCTCGTGGCCGGGACCTTCGCCACCACCGCGATCGCGCTCGTGGTGGCCGTGCCGCTCGGCCTCGGCGCGGCGATCTACCTGAGCGAGTACGCGCGACCGCGCGTACGCAAGACGATCAAGCCGGTGCTGGAGCTCCTCGCGGGCGTGCCGACGATCGTGTTCGGCTACTTCGCGCTGACCTTCTTCACGCCGGAGATCCTGCGGAGCTTCTTCTCGATCGACGTCGCGATCTTCAACGCCCTCGCCGCCGGCATCATCATCGGCTTCCTGATCATCCCGATCATCGCGTCGATCGCGGAGGACGCGATGAGGGCCGTGCCGCAGTCGCTTCGCGAGGGCGCGTTCGGCCTCGGAGCCTCGAAGCTCCAGGTCACCGTGCGGGTCGTCTTCCCCGCGGCGCTCTCCGGCATCGTCGCCTCGATCGTGCTGGCGATGTCGCGCGCCGTCGGGGAGACCATGGTCGTCCTGATCGCGGGCGGGCAGCAGCCGCAGTGGGGCACCGACGTGACGAAGTCGATGGAGACGCTCACCGCGTTCGTGGCCGCCACGGCCAAGGGTGACGTGCCCACCGGGTCGATCGAGTTCAAGACGCTGTTCGCCGTCGGCATGACGCTGTTCGTCATCACGCTCGTCATGAACCTGATCTCGATCCGGTTCGTCCGCAAGTACAGGCAGGTGTACGAGTGAAGGCCTCTCGCGGCAGGTTCCTCAAGGACCTCGTCTTCCGGATGTCGCTGGTGGCGTGCCTCGCGATCTCCGTCGGGCTGCTGGCCGTGCTGCTCGTGGATGTCGCGCTCGACGGCGCCGGCAACCTGAGCTTCGACTTCATCAACAGCTTCGGGTCGATCTTCGCGGAGAAGGCCGGCATCCAGGCCGCGCTGTGGGGCACGGTCTGGCTGATGGGCGTCTGCGCCCTCTTCATCATCCCGGTGGGCGTCGCCACCGCGATCTACCTCGAGGAGTACGCCGACGCGACGCGCTGGTGGAACCGCCTGATCGAGGTGAACATCCAGAACCTCGCGGCGGTCCCGTCGATCGTCTACGGGATCCTGGGGCTGGCCTTCCTGGTGCGCGGGCCGCTCAGCCTCGGCAACGTCGTCCTCGCCGGCGGCCTGACGCTCGCCCTGCTCGTGCTTCCGATGGTGATCATCGCCGGCCGCGAGGCGCTCCGCGCGGTGCCGTCGTCGATCCGGGAGGGCTCCCTCGCGCTGGGCGCGACCCAGTGGCAGACGATCTGGCGCCAGGTGCTCCCTGCCGCGGTCCCGGGGATCGCGACCGGGGTCATCCTCGCCCTCTCCCGCGCGATCGGCGAGACCGCGCCGCTGATCGTGATCGGCGCCGCGACGGTCATCGCCTTCAACCCGGATGGCCTCGACTCGCAGTTCACGGCCATGCCGATCCAGATCTTCGACTGGATCTCGCGCGCCTCCAACGACGTCAACGACTACAGGCCCCTCGCGGCCGCCGGAATTCTGGTGCTGATGTGCCTCCTACTGGCAATGAACGGAGTGGCGATTTGGTTACGCAATCGGTACGAGCAGAAGTGGTGAGCGGGTCGGCCGCCAGGCGGCGGCCGCCGTCCGAGCGCAAGCCGATCTTCCACCTCGAGGATGTGGAGGTCTCGTACGGCGACAAGACCGCCGTGCGCGACGTGACGCTCGACATCGCGATCAAGGAGATCACGGCGCTGATCGGGCCGTCCGGGTGCGGGAAGTCCACCCTGATCCGCTGCCTGAACCGCATGAACGATCTGATCCCGAGCGCGCGCGTGGAGGGCAAGGTCCTCTACCACGGCCAGGATCTCTACGGCCCGGACGTGGACGCCGTCGAGGTGCGCAAGCGCATCGGGATGGTCTTCCAGAAGCCGAACCCGTTCCCGAAGTCGATCTACGACAACATCGCCTTCGGACCGCGGGTGCTGGGGATGAAGGGCGACATGGACGAGATCGTCGAGAGCGCGCTCCAGCACGCGGCGGTGTGGGACGAGGTCAAGGACCGGCTCAAGGCGAACGCGTTCGGGATGTCCGGCGGCCAGCAGCAGCGCCTCTGCATCGCCCGCGCTCTAGCCGTCGAGCCGGACGTGATCCTGATGGACGAGCCCTGCTCGGCGCTCGACCCGATCTCCACCGGCAAGATCGAGGACCTGATGCTCCAGCTCCGCGAGGAGTTCTCGATCGTGATCGTCACGCACAACATGCAGCAGGCGGCGCGCGTGTCGGACCGCACGGCGTTCTTCACGGTCGACCCGGAGGACCGCATCGGCCGCCTGGTCGAGTACGACGACACCGAGACCGTCTTCACGAACCCGGGCGACCCGCGTACCGAGGCCTACGTGACCGGTAAGGTCGGATGACGACCCGCTCGCACTTCCAGGAGGAGCTCGAGGGCCTCGAGCGTGCCGCGCTCGGCGGCCTCGACCTTGTCGTCGAGGCGCTCGGCCGGGCGCTCGAGACCGTGGTCAACCAGGACATCGAGCTGGCGAGCATGGTCATCGCCGACGACGACCGCATCGACGGCCGCTATTTGGAGGTGCACCAGGGGATCCTCTCGCTGCTCGCGCTCCAGGCGCCTGTCGCCGGCGACCTTCGCCTGGTGGCCGCGCTGCTTCACGTGATCAAGCACGTGGAGCGGATGGGCGACCAGTGCGTGAACATGGCAAAGCTCGTGCCGCTGGCCGGCCACGAGCCGCCCGCGGAGCAGCGGATGCTCGACCTCATCCAGCGGATGGGCGACCAGGCGCGCCAGCAGGTGCTCCAGTGCGGCCAGGCGTTCGAGCGGCGCGACGTGGACATGGCGCAGGACCTCGTGCGCCAGGACGACGTGATCGACCAGCTCAATCGCGACGTGTTCCACCACGCGCTCGAGCTCGGTGACGACGCGGACAGGCGCGAGTGGGCGATGCACATGATGCTCGTGGGACGGTGCATCGAGCGGATCGGGGACAATGCGGTGGACATCGGCGAGCAGACGGCATTCGTCGTCACCGGGCTCTTCAGGGAGTTCGAAGATGCCTC
Source organism: uncultured Thermoleophilaceae bacterium (assembly GCA_963786845.1). Taxonomy (GTDB): domain Bacteria; phylum Actinomycetota; class Thermoleophilia; order Solirubrobacterales; family Thermoleophilaceae; genus JACVRW01. The sequence goes on along the minus strand of CAWBAP010000001.1, from coordinate 259,751 downwards.
GCACCCCGTCGCCGCACCCCCCACTGCTTGATCTGCGCCTGTATCGACATCGGCAGCAACACGACCCGGCTGCTGGTGGCCGACGCCGGTGAGGGGCGGTTGCGCGAGCTCGTGACCCAGCGCGCCTTCACGCGCATCGGGAAGAGCCTCGGCAACGGCGCCGTGATCCCGGCGGAGAAGATCGCCGAGACGGCCGAGGTCGTGCGAACCCAGGCCGCAGTGGCGGCCGAGGTCGGCGCCGTGAACATCGTGGCCGTGGCGACTGCCGCGATCCGCACGGCCCGCAACCGCGACGACCTGGTGGCCGCCGTCCAGGAGGCGGGCGGGATGGAGCTCAGCGTCCTGTCCGGCGAGGAGGAGGCGCGCCTCTCGTTCGTGGGCGCCACGCGCACCCTGCTCGAGCGCCCGGAGGGAACGGTGGCGGTGATCGACGTGGGCGGCGGCTCCAGCGAGATCGCCATCGGGCTCGCCGACGGCGAGATGACCTGGTCGGAGTCGTTCCGGATCGGCTCGGGCTTCCTCGCCGACGCCTACCTGCGCTCAGACCCGCCCTCCGCGGACGAGCTGGAGAAGCTGCGCCGGCACGTGGACGGCACCTTCGAGGGTCTCGAGCCGCCGCCCGCCGCGAGCGCGGTGGCCGTGGGCGGCACCGCGACGTCGCTGCGCCGGCTCGTGGGCGCGGAGCTCGAGCACGAGACGCTCGAGCGCGGCATCCGCGTCCTGTCGAGCACGCCGATCGGAGAGATCGCGGAGCGCTTCGAGCTCGACGCCGAGCGCGTGCGCCTCCTGCCCGCCGGCATCCTGATCCTCGAGGCGATCTCGGACCTGCTCGGCCTGCCGCTGCGGATCGCGCGCGGCGGACTGCGCGAGGGGATCCTCCTGGAGCTGGTGGAGGGCCGGAAGCTTGGCTAGCCGTCAGCGTCGGCGATCGCGGCAAGCTCGGTCGGCCGGAGGAGCAGTTTGAGCTCCCCCTTCTCGACCCCCGCCAGGCCGCCCTTCTTCATTCGCACCTGCGCACCGGTGAGCGAGTGGACCGCCATGGAGAAGTCGGGATCGTGCCCAACGAGCAGCACGTTCTCGCCGAGGCCCGCGGCAAGCGCCTCCGCATCGAACGGCCCGCCCGCGAGCTTCGGCTCGAGCTGCGGTTCGACCCCGAGCGGCTCGCAGGCGATCCGTGCGGTGTCTGCCGCGCGCACCCTGGGGCTCGTGAGGCACGCGTCCATCTCGACGCCGAGCGCGGCGAGTGCCCCTCCCGCCGCGCGCGACTGCGCCTCACCCTTCGCGGTGAGCGGCCGCTCCGCGTCCGGCGATCCGTCGGCGGCATCCCCATGGCGCAACAGCCACAGCACGGAGCGTCACGATAATGACATCACTGCGCACGGGGCACCGCCCCGTGCTTGTGCAAGGCGGCACCAATGGAGGCGGTAACCGCACCCCGCGAAGCGCCGGCGCTCGATTCGCCCGAGCTGTTCGTGAACCGCGAGGTGTCCTGGCTCCAGTTCAACGAGCGCGTGCTCGAGCTCACCGAGGACGAGCGCGTCCCGCTGCTGGAGCGCGTCAAGTTCCTCGCGATCTACGCCGCCAACCTCGACGAGTTCGTCATGGTGCGGGTCGCGGGCCTGCACGACCAGGTGGACGCCGGCATCGACGCCCGCGGCCCGGACGGGCTGTCCGCGCGGGAGACGCTCGAACGGATCACCGTGCGCGCCGACGAGCTCGGCCGCCGGCACGCCCGCGCGTGGGACGAGGAGGTGCGCCCCGCACTCGCCGAGCACGGCATCCGGGTGGTGAACATCCAGGACTGCACGGACAAGGAGCAGGAGGAGATCGACCGTCTGTTCGCGGACCAGATCTTCCCGGTGCTCACGCCGCTCGCCGTCGGCCCCGGGCGCCCGTTCCCGTACATCTCGAACCTGTCGCTCTCGATCGGGGTCTTCGTCCGCGACCCGGATTCCGGGGTCGAGACATTCGCTCGCGTGAAGGTGCCGAAGGAGGTGCTGCCGCGCTTCGTGCCGATCGGCGACGACACGTTGGTCCCGCTGGAGCTCGTGATCGCGCGCAATCTCCACGAGCTCTTCCCGGGCATGGAGATCCTCCGCCACGACTTCTTCCGGGTCACGCGCGACGCTGACTTCACGGTCTCGGACGAGGCGGACGACCTGCTTCGCGCGGTGGAGGACGAGCTGCGGCGACGGCGCTTCGGCGAGGTGGTGCGACTCGAGGTGGCGTCGACGATGGACCCGGCCATGCGCGACTACCTCGTCGAGCAGCTCGCGATCGACGACAACGAGGTGGTCGACTCGCACGGCCTGCTCGACCTGAACGACCTGATGTCGCTGTACGAAATCGATGGCCACCGCGAGCTTCGCTACGAGCCGTGGACGCCGGACGTGCCGCCCGCTTTCGCCGACGGGGACAACGGCGAGGCGGACGTGCTGGGCGCGATCCGCGCCGGCGACCTGCTGGTCCACCACCCCTACGACTCGTTCGCCGGCAGCGTCGAGCGCTTCATCAGCCAGGCGTCCCGCGACCCGGACGTGCTGGCGATCAAGATCACCGTGTACCGCACGTCCGACGACTCGGCGCTCGTCCCCGCCCTGATCGAGGCTGCCGAGCGCGGCACGGAGGCCGTCTGCCTCGTGGAGCTGAAGGCGCGCTTCGACGAGCGCCGCAACATCGGCTGGGCGCGCTCACTCGAGGAGGCGGGCGCGCACGTGGTCCACGGGCTGCCGGGGCTGAAGACTCACGCGAAGGCCGTGCTGGTGGTGCGCCGCGAGGGATCGGGCGTGCGCCACTACGTGCACGTCGGGACGGGGAACTACCACGCCAAGACGGCGCGGCTGTACGAGGACTTCGGCCTGTTCACGTGCGACCGCGGGGTCGCCGCGGACGTTGCGGAGCTGTTCAACACGCTCACCGGCGCGGCGCGCACACCCGAGTACCGGCGCGTCGTCGTTGCGCCCGGCCACATGCGGCGCTGGTTCCTCGACGAGGTGGAGCGCACCATCGAGGCCAAGCGCGCCGGGCAGGACGCGCGCATCGCGCTGAAGATGAACTCGCTCGTGGATGCCCGCTGCATCCGCGCGCTCTACGAGGCCTCGCAGGCGGGGGTCCGGGTCGACCTCGCCGTGCGCGGAATCTGCTGCCTGCGGCCGGGGGTGCCGGAGATCTCGGAGAACATCAAGGTGGTCTCGGTGGTCGGCCGCTTCCTCGAGCACTCGCGCATCTACGGCTTCCAGCGCGGCGACGAGCGCGACTACTGGATCGGCTCCCCCGACCTGATGCCGCGCAACCTGGACACCCGCGTGGAGCTGCTGGCGCCGGTTCGGGACGAGGCGCTGAGGGCCGAGCTCGAGGACACGCTCGAGCGCAACCTTGCCGACGACACGTTCGGCTGGGAGCTGGGCCCGGACGACGACTGGACGCGCCGCAACGGCGGCACACGGGCGCTGCACGAGGAGCTGATGAAGCGCACGCTCGAGCGAACCCGCCCGCCGGACTAGCGGAGCGCGCGCTTCAGCGCCAGCACGCGGGCGGCGCTCGCGCGGATCCGCTTCCGGAAGGCGGAGTCCCTGCGCGCGACGGCCAGGAGACGCGGGTACACGTCGTTCCAGCTCGCTGAGCCCGTCATCAGGATCAGGTCCGCGCCTGCCCTGATCGAGCGCTCGGCCGCGTCGGCCACGCCCGAGCGGGCAAGCACGGCGGCCGCCTCCAGGCTGTCGGTCACGATCACCCCGTCGAAGCCGAGCCGCTTGCGAAGCAGGCCCGTGACGATCGCGCGCGACTGCGAGGCGATCCGCTGGGGGTCGAGCTCGGAGTAGCTCGCGTGCGAGAGCATCACGAGCGGCACGGCCTCGTCGATCGCGGCCCGGAAGGGCACGAGATCACGTTCGAGCGGCGTGCGGACCGTGGCGGGGCCGTCGTCGGTGTTGACGGTCGCGCCGCCGAGCCCGGGGAAGTGCTTCGCCGTGGCCGCCACGCCGGCGTCCCGCAGCCCGCGCACCGATGCCCGCGTGCGTGCCGCGACCCCGCGCTCGTCGCCGGAGTACGACCGGCTCGACATGACGGAGCCGGCCCGCGGGACGTCCGCCACCGGGGCGAGGTTCACGTTCACCCCGACGGCGCTCAGTCCGCGGCCCGCGGCCCGGGAGAGCCGCCGCACGGAGGCCGGCGGGCCCTGGAACGGCTGTCCCGCGGAGGGCCCGACGTGATCGACCGTGCGGATCTCGCCGCCCTCCTGGTCGACCATGACGAGCGCCCGCCCGTGTCCCGCCTGCTGGAGCTGCCGGGTGAGCCGGCGCCACTGGGCGCTGTCGCCCCCGTTCTGCCCGAACAGGATCACGCCGGCGGTCTCTCGCGCGCGAAGGCGGCGGCGGATGTACTCGGGCCGAGCGGTGCCCGGAAAGCTCGAGATCGTGACCTGGCCGACCTGCTGGCGGAGCGACATGCGATCGACCGCCTCGAGCGCGACGGCGAGCTGCCGCTGCCGGGGCGTATCGGCCGCCGCGGAGGAGCCGTCGCCGCCCGCGTCGTCCCGCGCGCCGACGCTCACACCCGCAATGAGGGCGACGAACGCGGCTGCGCACAGTGCCTCCAACCGTCTCCGAGCAGCCCGTCGGTCAGCCCGCGTTTGCGGCGACCCTCCCCGTGGACTGAGCGCCACCCGCGCCGCCGCCTTCCTCCGAGATTCCCGCCTCCGCGCAGCCCGCGACCAGCCCGTCCAGTCCGAAGGCCTCGACGGGGCCCAGCGCGCCGTTGGCGTTCAGACCGCTCTCCGCCGCGCGACCGGCGGCCCAGGCCAGCATGCGGCCGGTGAACGTGTAGCCGTCGATGCCCTTCAGGTGCACCTCGCTCAGCTCGCGGCCGGCGGCGTCGTACGCGATCCCGACGATGTGGGAGCCGCTCTTCGCGCGCGCCGTGGCGTCTGGGCCGCCCGTCGAGCCCTGCACGAAGCGCTCGGTGGCGGCGTTCCAGAGCTTCTCCACGCCGGGCGCCTTCATGGCCAGCGACGTCCCGGCGGACATCGCCTGCATCGCGCGCGAGGCCGGCCCGAACCAGCCGAGATAGGCGTTCACCTCGCGCAGGCGCGGCGCCACGCGCGGCAGCGTGAAGTGCTCGGAGCTCCCGACCGAGATCGCCTGGAGGTCCTTGGAGCCGACGCGGAAGCTGCGCACGCGCTTCGCGCCGCGCTCCGTCTGAACGCGTCCGTTGCGGAAGCCGAACGACGGCGCTGCCACAGCGTCGACCGTTGACGCGCGCGTGCCGCCGCTCATCGAGGCCCCCTTGCCGGTGATGAAGTAGCCCACGTCCACGCGCGTGGCCAGGTCGCCGGCGCGGCTGAGCGCGAGGGCGCCGGCCAGGTTCCCGGGGACCCAGTCGTAGCCCATCGCGGTGAGCATCCCGATATTGGCCTGGTCGGCGACCGGCCCGTAGCGCTCGAAGACCTCGCGGATGAAGGTGGGCTCGCCCGTCGAGTCGATGTAGTTCGCGCCCACGGTCGTCGCCGCTGCCGCGGCGGGCTGGCCCCAGCGCGAGAACGGGCCGACGGTCGTGACCAGGACGTCGTCGCTCTCCACCAGCGCGGCCACGCTCGGCGGGTCGGTCACGTCGGCGGTCGCGATCTCGAGGCCCCCGCCGAGCTCCTCGGCCAGCGTCTCGAGCTTGTCCCTGCTGCGGGCCGCGAGAACCGGCTTCAGCCCGCGCTCGACCATCGCCTCCGCCGTGAGCCGCCCGGTGTACCCGGTGGCGCCGAAGAGGACTATCCGCGCCGCGGGCATCGGCTCAGTCCGGCCGGCGGGTTTCGAGTGTGGCCCTGACTCGCTCGATCGCCTCCGGGATGTGGCGCTCCATCCGCTTCATGTCCCAGCCGGTCAGGGTCACCAGCTTCATCGGCGTCTTCGCCGTCACCGTGGCGTTTCGCAGAGTCTTCTCGAGCAGGCCCATCTCTCCGAAGAAGTCGCCCGGGCCCAGGTCGTTGACGTGCTGGCCGTCGCGGGTGACCTCGGCCTCGCCCTCCTCGATCGCCATGAACTCGTAGGAGAAGTCGCCCTCGCGGACGAGCTCGCGGCCCTGTTCCACGTTCACCTCCTGCGCGAAGCCCGCGATCTGCCTGAGCTCCTCGTCGGGCACGTCCGCGAAGAGGGGTAGAGCTTTGAGCTGGCTGGCGTCCAACGGGTCCTCCTAGTCACCGCGATCTCGGTCGCGGCGACTCTATCGGGGAGCGGCGGACCGGCGCGTCACAGCTCGCGCCGCGCGTACTTCGTGACCCGCTCGCGGGCGCGCTGCGTGACCGGCCGCTCCGCCCACGCCTCGGGCTCGATCCGCTCGGAGGACTCCAGGTCGCGCTCGAACACCTCGTGGAGCCTCCCGGCGAAGCGCTCGCTCTGCACGCAGAGCGCCACCTCGTCGTGGAGCTGGAACGAGCGATTGTCGAAGTTCACCGAGCCGACGCACGACCAGGTCCCGTCCACGACCAGCGTCTTCGCGTGGAGCATCGTCGGGCAGTACTCGTAGATCTCGATTCCGGCGCCCAGCAGCTCGTCGTAGGCGGCGCGCCCGGCGGTGCGCACGAGCTCCTTGTCGATGTGGGAGCCGGGCACGAGGATCCGCAGCCTCACTCCGTGCTCCGCCGACTCCACCAGCGCGTCCGTGAAGGCGGGACGCGGCACGAAGTAGGCGGACGTGAGCTCTATCGACTCCTTCGCGGCCGCGAGCGCGAGGTACACGAGCGCCTCGGCGTTCGTGTCCCCGATCGTCGCGCTCGAGCGCATCACCTGCATCGGGCCGCCGTCCTCGAGCTCGTCTATGTAGGGCAGGTAGCGGTCGCCTGCGAGCACCTCGCCGGTGCATTCGAGCCAGTTCTCCGCGAACGCGCCCTGGAGACCGCGCACGACCGGCCCGCGCACGCGCACGTGGGTGTCGCGCCAGTGGTCCGGGTCCTGCGCGTTCCCGGTCCACTCCTCGGCGATGCCGACCCCGCCCGTGAAGCCGGTGGTGCCGTCGACGATCAGGAGCTTCCGGTGCGTGCGGTGCTGAAGGCGCTTTACCGCGTACGGCTTGGGCGGGCGAAGAAGCAGACCTGCACCCCCGCCTCGCGCATCTTCTTGACGAGCCCGCGGTCCATCTTCGCCGCGCCGACGGCGTCGAGGATCACGTTGCACTCCACGCCGGCCTTCGCCTTCTCGCAGAGCGTCTCGGCCACCTCGGTCGCGATGTCCCCTCGCCAGTACGCGTAGGTCAGGAGGTTCACGGTCTCCTCGGCCTCGCGGATCGCGCCGACGTAGGCGGGGAAGATCTCGTCGCCGTTGATCAGAAGGTCGGCGTCGTTGCCATACGAGACGGGCGCCCCGGTGACGGACTCGGCGGCACGCAGGAAGCTCGGCTCGCGCACGTCCACCTCGCCGCGGAGGCCGTAGCCATGCCCGCTCTCGCGGCGGTGGCGGAGGCTGTCGGCGGCGTACCACGCCGCCCCCGCGGCGCCGACGCCCGCGGGCCACGCGTAGCGCGCCACGCGGCGCTCCCGCCTGCGAAACCTCCCTGTCCGCACGCCGCGCAGGCTATCCACCGCGGCGCCGCCGGCGCCAGAAGACCACGATCAGGACCACGAGTGCGAGCACGGCGGCGGCCGCCAGCACGGGCAGCGCGAACGCGGCGAGGGTCAGGCCGAGCGACCCCAGGTCCTCGAAGAGGGACAGCACGGGGTTGCCGAACCCGGCGGTCGTCACCGTCGAGATCGGCCGGATCGCGGCCCGGCCGGCGTGGATGGACTCGGCCGTTCCCGCGCCCAGCAGGATGGCGGCGAGCGTCGGGAGATCCGTCTCGATCCCGGTCTGTCCGGTGAAGAGCGCGGCGCCCGAGGCCGGGGCCACGACGTTGCCGACCGCGTGCAGCACGTGGTCGACGGCGGGGATCTTGTCTCCCACGAAGTCAGCGGCGGTCAGGACGCCGAGCACGGCGAGCGCTCCCGTGCCGCTGAGGTCGTCGAAGGGCTGCGCGAGCTCCACGAGGTCGAGCCGCTGCGCGAGCGCGCCGGCGAACAGCGGGAGCCAGGCGTTGAGCCCCGCGGCCGCGGACAGCCCAAAGGCGGCGCAGAGGCTCGCGAGGTCCACGGCGCAAGCGTAGGATGCCGCGTCCATGGGCGTGGCCCCGCCCCCACCTGTTCCGGGAGGAGTTCTCGAGCGCATTCGCTCCGACATGCGCTGGCAGCGCGCCGCGCGCGGCCAGTTCCCGCCCGGTGAGCTCGGCTTCAGCATGCGGCGCACGCGCGAGTTCGAGCGGGAGCCGCTCCCGCTGTTGCTGCGGCTGTACGAGGAGTACGGCCCGGTCTTCTCGCTGCGGCTGATGTACGCGCCCGTCGTGTTCGCGATCGGCCCCGAGGCGAACCACCACATCACGGTGTCGGGGGCCTCGAACTTCCGCTGGCGCGACGGCGGGATGGGCGACCTGATCCCGCTGCTGGGCGACGGCCTCCTCACCACCGACGGCGACTACCACCGCCGCGCCCGGCGCATCATGCTGCCGGCCTTCCACCGCGATCAGATCGCCGCGGCACGGGACGTGATGTCCGAGGAGACGGAGCGCGCCCTGGAGTCCTGGCGGCCCGGCGAGCGCCTCGACCTGTACGCCTGGACGCGCCGTTTGGCCCTGCGGGTGGCGATGCGGGCGCTGTTCGGCTTCGATGCCCGCGAGAGCCCCCAGATGGCCCACCAGTTCGAGCGCACGCTCGGGTACTGGGGGCGCGCCTACGCCGCGCAGATGCTCCGCGGCCCGGGGAGCCCGTACCGGTCGATGGTCCGCTCGCGAGCGTGGCTCGACACCGTCATCTTCGGCGAGATCCGGCGACGGCTCGCGTCGGGCGAGCGCAGCTCGGACCTGCTGAGCCTCCTCCTGGACGCGCATGACGAGGACGGCTCGCGCCTGTCGGAGGAGGAGCTCCGCGACCAGGTGATGACGCTGCTGTTCGCGGGCCACGACACCACGACCTCGACCGTCACGTTCCTGTTCTACGAGCTCGCGCGCAACCCGGGCGACCACGACCTCGACCTCGCAATCGACGAGACCCTGCGCATGTACCCGCCGGCCTGGATCGGGCCGCGCCGCTCAATCGAGCCGTTCGAGCTGTGCGGAGCGCGCGTGCCGGGTGGCGTGCTCGTGAACTACTCGTCGTGGGTGAGCCACCACCTCGCCGAGGTGTTCCCCGAGCCGTTCGCGTTCCGGCCCGAGCGCTTCCTGCCGGAGGCCCGCGCGGCGCTGCCGAAGGGCGCCTACATCCCGTTCGGAGGCGGCTCGCGCACCTGCATCGGCATGCGGTTCGGGCTCCTGGAGGTGCGGACGATCGCCGAGACGATCCTTAGCCGCTTCCGCCCGGAGCTCGCCGAGCCGGAGCGAAAGCCCTCGATCCGCCAGATGCCCACGCTCTCGCCGCGGGGCGGATTGCCGGTCGTTGTGCGGGGCCTATAGGGGAGTAACCCTTTCTTATCGTCGGAGCCGACGATCGGGGCTATCGTCGCGGCCATGCCCGCCCACAGTCGCGCCGTCCTGCTCACCCTCCTCGTCCTCCTCGCGGCCGCATCTCCCGCCGCCGCCCAGTCGCCCGCCGGAGAACGAGATCGTCATCTCCGAGTTCAGGGTGCGCGGGCCGGCCGGCGGCAATGACGAGTTCGTCGAGCTGCGAAACAAGTCGGCCGGGCCGGTTGAGATCTCGGGCTGGCTGCTCCAGGGCTGCGCCGCAGGGACGCCGGGCAACCCCTCGAACCGCGCGACGGTCGGCGAGGACGTGACGCTTGCCGCGGGCGCGTCGTACCTGTTCGCGAACACTGGCACCGCCACCGCCCCCGGCTACTCCGGCACCGTGGATGCCGACCAGGAGTACGGCACCGGCATCACGGACTTCGCCGCCAACAACTTCGCGGGCATCAGGATCGTGGACGCCAGCGGCACCGTGCGCGACGGCGTGGGCGCGCCGCAGAGCCCCTGCCGCGAGGGCACCGGGTTCACCACCCCGACCGCCAACAGCAACAGCTCCTTCGAGCGCCTCGGCGGCACCACCGACACCAACAACAACGTGGCCGACTTCCAGGCGCGGACGCCGAGCGACCCGCAGAACAGCGGCGGGAACACCACCGGCCAGCCGCCGATCACCGGCCTGCGGATCCACGACATCCAGGGACGCCAGCACTTCTCGCCGTACCGCGGTTCCTTCGCGGAAGCGGTGCCCGGCGTCGTGACCGCCCGCCGCTTCAACGGCTTCTACTTCCAGGACCCCCTGCCGGATGCGGACGACCGGACCTCCGAGGGCATCTTCGTCTTCACCGGCGCCCCGGTGCCACCCGCTGCGGCCGTCGGCGCCGCCGTGCTCGTCTCGGGACGCGTCACGGAGTTCCGTGCGGGCTGCACGCCGACCTGCATGCCCAGCTCCTCGGCCTTCCCGAACCTCTCGCTCACCGAGATCGACCGCGCCACGGTCGCGCCGGGCGGCGCCGGGGCGATCCAGCCCACCGTGGTCGGCACGGGCGGCCGCGTGCCGCCGTCGGCCGTCATCGACAACGACACGCCCGACCCGGAGGCCGACGACCCGCCGCTCGTCTCCGGCAACGTCGAGGACAAGTCAGGGCCGCCGCTCGACACGGCGAACCAGGACCCGAGCTTCGACCCCGAGGAGGACGGGATCGACTTCTACGAGTCGCTCGAGGGGATGCTCACGCGAATCGACGACGCGGTGGTCATCGAGCCGACCAACACGTTCGGCTCGGGTGCCGGCCAGAACTCGGAGCTCGCGGTGCTGGCCGACGACGGCGCGGGTGCCGGCATCCGCTCGCCGCGCGGGCCGATCCTCGTGCGCTCGTTCGACGACACGCTGCCCCACGAATACCGCTTCGGCGACTTCAACCCTGAGCGGATCATCCTGAACGACCCGGTGGCGCGCGACAGCGGCGCGGGTGCTGCCCCGCTGGCCGACGTGGGCGACCGCTTCGACGGCTCGATCGAGGCCGTCGTCGACTACTCGTTCGGCAACTTCAAGTTCATGGCGCGCGACTTCCCGGAGCTGGAGGACGGCGGGCTGGAGCCCGAGGTGGCGTCACCAGCGCACCGCAACGCGCTGTCCGTCGCGTCGTACAACGTCGAGAACCTCGACCCCGTGAACGACGCCGCGCGTATCCAGCGGATCGCCCTGCAGATCGTCGAGAACCTGCGCGCGCCGGACATCCTCGGCGTGCAGGAGATGCAGGACTTCGACGGCGAGGGCCCGGGCGGCCCGAGCGGCGACGCCACGTTCGCCGCGCTCGTGGAGGCGATCGCCGATCAGGGCGGCCCCGAGTACGAGTACCGCCAGATCGACCCGCTGCACAACCAGGACGGCGGCGCGCCGAACGCGAACATCCGCGTGGGCTTCCTGTTCCAGCCCGACCGCGTGTCCTTCGTGGACCGGCCGGGCGGCACGGCGGTCACCGCGACCGAGGACGACCCGGCGCAGCCGGGCGCGCAGCTGACCTTCAGCCCCGGCCGGATCGACCCGGGTAACGAGGCCTGGGAGGCGAGCCGCAAGCCACTGGCCGGCGAGTTCCGCTTCGACGGCCGCACGCTGTTCGTGGTGGCCAACCACTTCGCGTCGAAGGGCGGCGACGCACCGCTGTTCGGGCGCTTCCAGGAGCCCTACCGGCCCAGCGAGCTCCAGCGCCGCGGCGCCACGCAGCCGGTCCTGGACCCGGAGCGCGGACAGGCCGGAGTCGTGAACGCCTGGGTCGAGCGGCTGCTGGCCGCGGACAAGCACGCCCGGGTGGTCGTGCTCGGCGACCTGAACGACTTCGAGTTCTCGGAGACGCTGAACGTGCTCGAGCGCGGGGAGCCGGGGACCGACGACGAGCTGTTCGGACTATGGGGCCTGGTGCCACAGAACGACCGCTACTCGTACATCTTCCAGGGCAACGGGCAGGTGCTCGACCACATCCTCGTCTCGGAGGCGCTGGTGTCCCCGAGGCCGGAGTTCGAGCCCGTCCACATGAACAGCGAGTTCGCCGACGGAGCGGCAGTCGGACCACGACCCGCCGCTGGCACGCCTGCGCGTCACCGGCGCGAAGTAGCGGGGCCAATGCGGGCCGCCGCCGGGCTGATCCCACTCGCGCTCGTGCTGTCCCTCGTGCCCGCGGCCGGCGTGTCGGCCGCAACGCTGAGCGGGAGGCTCACCGCGACCGGTGGCATCGACCCGAAGACGGAGGCCGGCACGGTTCGCGCTGTCCGCCTCCGCTCGCTGACCCTCGCGGGGGCCGCTCGCACGGACCGGCGGGGCCGGTTTCGGCTCGAGGTCCCCTCGGGGAGCTATGCGGTCCTCGGCGCGGTGCCCTCCCTGCGCGGGCGAGCGCTGACGTCCGGTGTCTCTCTCGCCAAGGTGCGCCGCGGGCGCGCGACACGGGTGACCGTGCCGGTGCGCCGGGGAGAGCGCCCGGACCCGTGCAAGCAGGGCAGCCGCGGGCGGAAAGCGATCTGCCGCCAGGCCCGCACGCGCGGCCTCGCCCAGGCGTCGGCCACCCGGCCCACCATCGCGATCGAGACGTTCACGAGCGGCGGAGACAACCCTGTCGCGGGCAGGGCGCTCTCCGAGTGGTTGACCACGGACATGTACAAGGCCCGGTCAGGCGACTGCCGGCCCCAGGTGGTCGAACGGACGCGCCTGAAGGACCTTCTCGACGAGATGCTGTTGCAGCAGCAGCCTTACTTCGACTTCCGAACGCGTCAGGTCTTCACGCCTCCCAAGGTCGACTTCGTGGTGCGCGGAAGCGCCACGAGCAGCGGTAGCGCCCTGAGCTGGTCCCTGCAGCTGGTGAAGTCCGGAACCGGGGAGGTCGTAGCGGCCGCGGTCGCCAGCGCAAGCGGCACGGACGCACTCACCGCCTCGGAGGGAATTGCCAGGCAGCTAGTCGAAGCGGCCTGCGAAGTCGTGCCGCTCACCTACGCGGGAACGTTTGGTGGGAGCGCCACATATGAGGGAGGCAGCGTCACGGAGACCTGGGAGGCCACCGACGTCGTCTACGAGCTCGACTCCATCACGGGTGACTATCGGCTCCGGAGCGGTGCCTTCACATGGAGCATCTCGGGGAGCACGGACGGCAGCAGTGGCCATTGCACCTACGAGGGCACCAACTCGTTCTCCCTCTCGCAGGCGAGAGGAACCCTGTCGGCCCGCGACGGCTACTACTCGGTCAATGCCGCGGGCGGGACGCCGGCGCAGGTGCTTGTCTCGTGCTCGGAGCTCGAGCCTGAGACCCAGAGTTGGGGCGGGTACGGGACCGGCCCAACCGGGCGATGGCTCAACTCCGGTGGCACGCTCAGCAACCAGGGCATGCTTCGGCCCTTCGAGGACGGCCATCTGTCTGGCTCGCTGAGCGGCGAGGGCGAGGGCGCGGCAGTCGCGTGGCATTGGGATTTCAGAGCCAACTGAAGAGCGAAGGGAGCGCCCCATGACGATGACCATCCGGTCCGTTTCTCGGTCGAGTATCCGGACCGGCCGCTCAATCGCCTGACCACCGCCTTCCGGATCTTCACGGTGATCCCGATCGCGATCGTGCTGGGGCTCATCGGCGGCTACACCGGCACCTACGGCGGAAACGGCGACGCCGAGACCATCGCGATCGGCGGCACCGGCCTGCTGGTCCTGCCGCCGCTCCTGATGATCCTGTTTCGGGAGAAGTACCCGCGCTGGTGGTACGAGTGGAATCTGGAGCTGCTGCGCTTCAACAACCGCGTCGGGACCTACCTCGCGCTGATGAACGACCGCTACCCCTCGACCGACGAGCCGCAGTGGGTGCAGCTCGACTTCCCCTACCCCGACGCCAAGCGGGACCTGAACCGCTGGCTGCCGCTGGTCAAGTGGCTCCTCGCGTTCCCGCACTACGTCGTGCTGATAATCCTCTACGTAGCGGGGGTCGTCGTGGTGATCATCGCCTGGTTCGCGATCCTGTTCACCGGCCGCTACCCGCGCGGCATGTTCGAGTTCGTCGATGGGTGTGATCCGCTGGACCAACCGGGTGGTCGGCTATGCCTGGATCCTGGTCACCGACGAGTACCCCCCGTTCTCGCTGGACCAGCGTGAGCTTCCACCCCCGCCGGCTCCCGAGCGCCCGCTCTAGCGGTGTTGCTCGATCAGGAGGGCTGCCATCGACCGGGCTCGCTGTGCCGCCTCGGCGTCGCCCTCGGTGGCGGAGACGATCGAGCCCTTCATGAGGATGTGCAACGAGCGCGCGAAGGACTCCGGGTCGCGCAACGCGGCCTCCTCCGCGAGACCGCCCACGACCGAGCGGATGCTCGCGAGATGCCGGACGCACGCCTGGCCGGCGGGATGCCCGGGGCCCATCTCGAGCAGCACGTTGATGAACGAGCAGGCTTCGAAGTCGTCGCGGTGGAACCACTCGTCGAACAGCTCGAAGATCGCGAGCAGCTGTTCCTCCGGGGTCGTGCCGCGGCGCCTCGCCTCTGCCTCGACCCACGCCAGTGTCCACAGCTCCTCGCGGCGCTCGAGGAACGCGATCACAAGCTCGTCCTTGGACGGAAAGTGCCGGTACAGGGTCGCCTTCGCCACCCCGGCTCGCTCGATGACCTCGTCTATGCCCACGTCGCGGACCGCACGCCGGGAGAAGAGCTCGTAGGCGGTGTCGAGGATGCGCTCACGCGCATCCGGCTTCGACTGCGGCATGGCTTCCACGGCAGGCACGCCCGGGAGGGTAGCACTAGACAGACCGGTCTGTCTCTGCTATAAAACCGTGTTCGTTCCGGTCTCGAAGTGGGGATCGGGGGGCAGCACGCAGCTGCCGGGAAAGCGCAACGATGGGCACTGAGCCGCTCGAAGCGACGTCCTCGGTTCATGTAGGGACGTAGCGCGGCACCTCGGTTCACCGGGTCGCGACTCGGACCTCGCGTCAAACCAGAACACCGACGGAGGTCCACCGATGTGTGCAGTCGCCCTCGCACCGCCGAGGCAGTCCCAGACCACTCACCGCGTAGGCGGCGACCGCGCCGCCGCGCGGGAACACGAGCGCCTACTGCTGGTGCGCTACCACGAACTCGGAGACCTCGCCGCGCGGGAAGAGCTGGTGAAGCGTTTTCTGCCGTTGGCGCGTGATCTGGCGTTGCGCTACACCTACACGGACGAGCCGTTCGACGACCTGTTGCAGGTCGCGAGCCTCGGGCTGGTGAAGGCGATCGACCGCTTCGAGCCGGGCCGCGGCTCCAAGTTCACGAGCTACGCCGCGCCCACGATCCTGGGCGAGCTAAAGCGCCACTTCCGCGACAAGGGCTGGTCGCTGCGCGTCCCGCGCGACCTCCAGGAACGCACGCTCGCCGTCTCGCGCGCGACCGAGGTGCTGTCGACCGAGCTGGGCCGCTCGCCGAAGGTGCGCGAAGTCGCCGAGCACCTCGGCTGCACGACCGAGCAGGTACTCGAGGCCCAGGAGGCCGCCGCCAGCTACGAGGCCGCCTCGCTCGACGCGCCCACCTCGCGCGAGGACGGCGAATCGGCCGCGCTCGTCGACCTGCTCGGCACAGACGATTCCGCCTACGAGCTCGTCGAAGACCGCGACGCGATCGCCAGCACCTGGCTGGCGCTACCCGAAGTCGAACGCAAGGTCGTCGAGCTGCGCTTCATGCACGACCTCACCCAACGCGAAATCGGCGAACAAATCGGCTACTCCCAAATGCACGTCTCACGCCTACTACGACGCGCCCTCAACCGCCTCGAAAGCGCCGCGATAGCGGCGTGACCAGAGGCGTTCGCGGCTACGGGAAGTCGTTTCGCGCGCGGATGATCAGGTCGACCATGTGCGACCCGCCGCTCGCGCCGTTCGTGGAGGCGTTCTGCCAGCTCTGGTCCGCAACGACCCGCGGCCAACCTTCGCCGGCCCACCAGCCCATGAACGGCCCGCCCGACTGGCCGGGCCACACGTCGCCGAGGTGATAGATCGCCTGGTTGGTGCCGGGCTGGGTGTCGTCGCCGTTGAGGCTGATGCTGCCCTCGTACGACGGCCGGGTGCCCGAGTTCAGGTCGCCCGGATACCCGATGTGGCTCCAGTACGTTCCGCCGTCCCAGGAGTCGTCGTAGGTGCGGGAGCCCATCCAGCCGGTGAAATCCCCCATGCGGCGGTCCAGCGCGACGACGACGTAGTCGTTGCGCGCCTCGGTGCCGTCGATGGTCGGCCCTGATACCTGCTGCTGCCAGTAGATGTGGATTCCCCAGGCCGCGCCGAATGGCTCGCTGCCGTCGAAGTAGGAGGGGATGAACTTGATCCATCCCGCGACGTACGGGTTCGGAGGGTTGATCCACTGGATGGCGTGGCTGCAGGTCAGGAGGTGGCGCGGGCCGATCATGACGCCCGACGCCCAACCGCCGGCCGACGTCTCGACCCGGCCCGCGGTGCACCACGGGAAGGCGGTGTCGTTGAACAGGTAGCGGTTCTCCGGCGTGAATACCGTCGTTGCCCAGCGTGTCTCCGGATCCTCCTCCGCGAGCGCGTCGATCTTCGTCGCCACGGCGAGGCGCTTGTCGAGCTTCTCGGGGCGCACCCTCAGCGCCAGGTGGTCGGGGAGGAAGCCGACGAGCGCTTCGCGATGGTCGTCCTCCTCGAGGAGCTTGCGTCGCCGCTTGAGCTCGGTGCCCTCGACGCCGGGCGGGAAGCTGTGCCTGCCCAGGGCGAGGTGGCCGAGATCGACCTCCACCTTGAACATCCGGTCGCCGTTGTCCGCGAAGAAGGGCCGGACGGCCTCGATGTCGCGCAACTCGACCTTCGGGTCGTCCCCCGCCAGGAACATGGTCTTCGTCAACGCCACGTCTGGGGGCGGCTTCAGCGCATCGCGGGCCTTTACGCGCCGCGCGAGCGACTTGAAGGGGATCGGAGCCTCAGCCATCGGAGTCCTTCCGCTCGAACACAGGGGCGCGATGACCGGCACCGACGGGATGGCCGAGAGGCGTCGGCGATCGCCTTTGGCCAACCCTCCGCCCGCGTACGGCCCGTGTCAACCGGACCCTGCGTCATTGCACAAGTTGGGCGGACGGGCCTCCCTCGGCCGCGACTAGTCCGGGTACTCGTCCTTGCGCCAGGCGCGGGGTTCGTCGGACCCATCCTTCGGGGTTCGCTTGAGCAGGAACGAGTTGTACGGCGCGACGAACGGATCGGGTGCCGACACGGTGTAGGTGTGGTAGATGCTTCCGTTTTCGCGCGCGAAGGCGATGAAGCTCGGCGCCTCGCGCAGGCCGTCCTCGAGCTTGGCTCCGACCTGCCGGCCCCAGTCCTCGAGCCACTCGGGTGGGTCGTCGATTATCCCCTTGACCTCGGGGATCTCCTGCGCCTGCTCGGGCGTGAGGGCGAGGTTGAAGTCGAAGGGGAACTCCGTCCCGTTGGTCGAGACGTAGGGGAACTGCCAGCCCATCCGCTCCTTGTAGGCGATGAGCCGATCGATCGGCGCGCGTGAGAAGCAGATCAGCGTCACGTCGCGGTGGTTCAGATGTACGCGCGTGGCGTCGAGCTCATCCCCCAGGTTCGAGCACCCGGGACAGGCGCCGAGCTCGTAGTCAGGCCCGAACATGATGTTGTAGGCGAGGAGCTGCGAGCGACCGTCGAAGAGCTCGGCGAGTGTCTTCTTCCCGTCCTCGGTGTCGAACTCGTACTCCTTCTCCACCGGGACCCAGGGAAGCTGGCGTCGCCGCTCGGTCACCTCCCGATCGAGCGCGGCGTGCTCGGCCTCGAGCTTCGCCAGCTCGTCGCGAGCCGCCTCCCATTCCTCGCGTGTTCCAATCGTGTGCTCGGGCATCGCGCGCCTCCTTTGCCGCTCGTCAGCTCAGTAGGTTAAGACCGGCGCGTCGGCCCGAACTCATCGCAGCGGGTCGAGCTCGGGCGGACCGTAGGCCACTTCGATGCGCATGCCGTCGGGATCGAAGACGAACATCTCGTAGAAGCCCGGGATGTCCTTGTCCTCCTCGGGCGGGAAGTGGATGCTCACGCCCATGTCGAGGGCGAAGCGGTGGGCGGCGTCGACGTCCTCGCGCTGCTCGACATAGAAGGCAAGGTGCTCCAGGCCGACGTCGTAGTAGCGGTAGTCGCCGCCGTCGGCTTGGCGGAGACCGAGGTACTGGTCGCCGAAAGCGAGGTAGACGACCTCCTCGGTGCCGCGGTAGGTGGGGAAGCGCCCCGCCTCCCTCATCCCGAAGGGACCTAGCAGCCCCAGATAGAAGGCGAGCGAGCGCCCGACGTCACTCACCGCGAGATCGACGTGATGAATCGAGACGCCCATCGGCGGAACCTAACAGCCGGCTGGTCGACGGCTTTGGACAGGGGTGGCGGGGTGGGTTAGGTTCGCCTACATGCGAATTGCCTGGGCGATGACCCTGATCCTGGTGTGCGCCGCGATCGTCGGCTGCGGCGGCGATGACGACGAGGAGGCGGCGGCCCCGTCGGAGACGCAGGCCGCCGAGACGACGGCGGCGACCGATGACGGCGGCGGGTCGAGCTCGGCCGGCGGGCGGACGGAGCCCGGCGCCACGCTGAAGGTCGGCGAGGTCGCGCACGTGACGTACAAGCCGCTGACGGCCGTCGACGAGAAGAACCTGTTCGAGGTCGACGCCACCGCGGTGAAGATCGAGGAGGGCTCGATCGACGACTTCGAGAACATCGGCCTCGACGAGGACCAGAAGGCGTCGACGCCGTACTACGTCACGGTCAAGATCGAGAACACAGGTGAGGAGATCCCGCTCGGGGACATGGAGGGCGATCCCGACCTGAAGTTCGGGGCCGTGGACGACCGCGGGCAGGAGCAAACCAGCATCACGTTCATCGGGGACTTCGAGCGCTGTGAGGACACCGATGCGCCGAAGCCGTTCACGCGCGGGAAGAGCTACGAGAGCTGCCTGGCGTTCCTCGTCGGTGGCGACGGGTCGATCACCGAGGTCCGCTGGAAGGGCTCGGACAAGTACATCATCAAGCCGGTCGTGTGGAAATGACGCGGCTCGGGTCGTCCGCGGCCTCCGCCACCACCCCGAGCTGATCGGCGGCGACCTCCCTCTGCACCACCCGGTCCGTGGTCAAGATGGCCGGCATTCCGCTTCGGAAGCGACCCTAGGTAATGGGCGGTGCCCGGCTCGAACGGGCGACCTCCACGGTGTAAACGTGGCGCTCTACCAGCTGAGCTAACCGCCCAGACGGGCGAGTCTAGTATCCGCCCCCTTGAACGCCCGGCTCTTCTGGAAGGCGCTCGTCGTGCAGGCGGTGGTGGTCGCGATCCCGTTCGCGATCCTCGGCGTCGCGCTCGACGACGACTTCTTCGAGGACTGGGGATGGCTCGTGGGCCCGGTGATCTGGCTGGCCTGCTCCGTCCTGACCGGGCGCATCCTCGCGCTGCCGATCGCATACGTCCTCTTCTCCGCGGTCGCCGGCGGCGTAGCGGGCCTCCTGGTGATGCTGGCGACGAGCCACCTGCCGGGCCTCCTGGCCGCCCTGCTGGTCTTCGCGGCCTCGTGCGGAAGCTACGACCCGCGCCTGGCCGAGCAGACCACGGGACCCGCCGCCGACTGACCGTTACGAAATAGCCCCGACGAGAATCGAACTCGCGCTACGAGAGTGAAAATCTCGCGTGCTTACCACTACACCACGGGGCCGCGCTCTTCAGTCTAAGCGCGGGTCCGCCGGACGTCATGGGAACATGTGTTCGTATGAAAGCGAAACCCCGGGAACGCGCGCACGCACGGGAGCTTCGCCGCGCTGGCGTGCCGTACAAACGAATAGCCGCGCAACTTGGGGTCTCGGTCGGCTCGGCGCACCTGTGGACGAAGGACATCCAACTCACCGAGGCTCAGCGGACAGCCAACCTGCGCGGACCTCGCGGCCCGCAAGATCCCGAAGCCGTGCGCCGGCGAGCTGAAGCATGGGCTGCCCACTGCCGAAGACAACGAGCGAACATGCAGGCAGAGGGACGGGCGGCGGCTCGCAGTGGAAACGCTCTTCACCTCGCCGGCTGCATGCTCTATTGGGCCGAGGGCAGTAAGCGCCGTAACGCGATCCAGTTCACGAACTCGGACGCACGGATGGTCGCGTTCTTCCGCAAGTTCCTAGTCGAGGCCTTAGGGATCGAGCCTCACGAGATCCATCTCTCGATCAACGTCTACACGAACAACGGGATGAGCTTTCAGGAGATCGAGCGCTATTGGCTGGACCTCCTTCAGCTGCCGCGCAGCTCGTCTTGTAGTCACGTGCTCAACCACATGCCTACGTCGAGTAGCGGGCGAGCGAGAAACAAGCTCCCATGCGGAGTCGCCCGACTATCCGTGCATCAGACGTGCATGGTCCAGCACATCTATGGGGCGATCCAGGAGTACGCGCGCTTTGACGAGCCGGCGTGGCTCGACTGCGCTCACTAGGGCCATCCTCGGGAAACGCACTACCGTCATCATCTCGGTACGCCCCCGTAGCTCAACTGGCTAGAGCGAGCGGCTTTTAACCGCGAGGTTGGAGGTTCGAGTCCTCCCGGGGGTACTACAGCAGTGCTTCGACGTTCGACTGGTGCTTCGCTGCCAGCACCGCTTGGAGCAGCCCGGGGAAGCGGTTGTTCAGGTCGTCCTCGCGCAGGCTGAGCAGGCGGCGGCGGCCGTCGGGGCGTGTTCTGACCACGCCGTTCTCGCGCAGCACGCGGAAGTGGTGGGAGAGGGTTGCCTTCGAGAGGCCGAGGTCGAAGGTGCCGCAGGTGCACTCGTCGCCTTCGGCGAGCTTGCGGACGATCTGGAGGCGCGCCGGGTCGCTCAGCGCGTGGAGTACGGCCGGGAGCTCCAGCTCCTCACATGATGGGTGATGTGGCTCTCTCATTCCGGCGGCGCTGCTGGGGCTACTGTACTCGAAGGTTCGACAAACGTCTAAATCAATGACGGAAGTGCCGGCGTGCGGTGAAGACCATCGCGACCCCCGCGGCCTCGCATGCCTCCACGACCTCGGGGTCGCGCTGCGATCCGCCCGGCTGGATGATCGCGCGGACGCCCGCCTCGATCGCGAGCTGCGGCCCGTCGGCGAACGGGAAGAACGCGTCGGACGCGAGCGCCGCACCCTCCAGCGACACCCCGGCCGCGCGCGCCTTGTCGATCGCCACCCGTACCGAATCGACGCGGCTCATCTGCCCCGCGCCGATGCCGATCGTGGCGAGTCCGCGCGAGAGCACGATCGCGTTCGAGCGCACGTGCTTGCACACCCTCATCGCAAAGGTGAGCTCACCCCACTCCTCCTCGCTCGGCGTATGCGTGGTCACCGCCTGCATCTCCTCGCGCTGCTCCGTCCCCGAGTCGCGGTCCTGCACCAGCATTCCGCCGCGTACCCGCTTGAAGTCGTGCTCCGACACCGGGATCGTGCGCCGCTCCTGGTTCTCGAGCAGCCGGACGTTGGGCTTCTCCTTGAGAAGGGCGAGCGCGTCCTCCTCGTAGCCGGGAGCGAACACGCCCTCAACGAACATCTCGCTGAGCTTCTCGGCGAGCGCCCGGTCCACCGGCCGGTTGAAGCAGAAGACGCCGCCGAAGGCGCTCTGCGGATCCGTGGCCAACGCCCTGTCGAACGCCTCGCCGATCGTCGCGCCCACAGCCACGCCGCAGGGGTTGTTGTGCTTGATGATCGCCACCGCCGGCAGCTCGAACTCCTCGATCAGCCCGCGGCCGGAGTCGAGGTCGAGCAGGTTGTTGAACGACAGCTCCTTGCCGTGCAGCTTCGAGACCATCGACATCAGGTGCGTGCGCGCCGCCGTCTCGGCGTAATAGGCCGCGCGCTGGTGGGGGTTCTCGCCATACGAGAGGTCGAGCACCTTCTCGAACGAGCGCGTGTACTGCGACGGGAAGTCGTCCTCGCGCTCCGCGAACCAGCGCGCGATCGTGGCGTCGTAGCGCGCCGTGTAGGCGAAGGCCTCCATCGCGAGGCTCTGGCGTGTGCGCACCGACAGGAGGCCGCCGCTCTCCTCGAGCTCCCCGAGCACCGCGTCGTAGCTCTCGGGGGTGACCACCACGGCCGAGAACGCGTGGTTCTTCGCCGCCGCGCGGATCAGGGCCGGGCCGCCGATGTCGATGTTCTCGATCACCTCGTCCTCCTCCACGCCGCGCCGCGCCGAGACGCGCTCGAAGGGATAGAGGTTCACGCAGACCAGGTCGATCGGGTCCACGGAGTGCTCGTTCAGCGTGTCCACGTGCTCGCTTTCCGAGCGCACCGCGAGCAGGCCCGCGTAGATGCGCGGGTTGAGCGTCTTCACGCGGCCGTCGAGGATCTCGGGGAAGCCGGTGTAGTCCTCGACAGGGCGCGTCTCGATCCCGTGCTCGGCGAGCTCCCGCGCGGTGCCGCCCGTCGAGACGATCTCAATCCCCAGCTCCACCAGCCCGCGCGCGAACTCCACCAGACCGCGCTTGTCCGACACGCTCAGGAGCGCGCGGCGGATGCGCACCTCGCCCGGCTCGGCCGTCTCCACCGCGGGTGCCTGCGGCTCAGCCATCGGCCTCCACGCGCACGAGGCGCGGGTTCGAGGGATCGAGCGACACGCGCCCCGCCGCGATCAGGCGAACCGCACGCGGCAGCAACCGGTGCTCGACGTCGTGGAATACCTGGCGGGTCGCCGCGATGTCGCGATGGTAGGCGAGGTCGAACGATTCCTGAAGCAGAATCGGGCCGCTGTCCACGCCCTCGTCGACGAAGTGGACGGTCACGCCCGCCACCTTCACCCCGTGCTCGATCGCCTGCTCGATCGCGCCGAGACCGGGGAACGCGGGAAGCAGGGCCGGATGCACGTTCACGATCCGCCCGGAGAAGCGGCGAATGAAGCCCGGCGTGAGCAGCTCCATGAACCCGGCGAGCACCACGAGCTCCACGCCGCGCTCCTCGAGCCAGCCGGCGAGGGCCTCGTCGCGCTTGGCTCGGTCGGGCTCGTCCGCCAGCGAGAAGACCGCCGTCTCGATCTCCGCCCGCTCGGCCCGCTCGAGCCCGTGAGCGTCCGCGCGGCTCGACACGACGCCGACGATCTCGATTCCGTCCCGGCCGTGCACGCTGTCGAGCAGCGCCTGGAGGTTCGACCCCTCGCCCGAGATCAGAACTGCCAGCCGAAAGCTCACGCCGCGACGCGCAGCACCGGGTAGGGGCCGCCGGTCGTCTCGAGCCGGCCCTCCTCGATGAGCATGTCCACGCGCGCGAGGATGTCCGCGCGGCGCATGTGGGACGACGCGCCGTACGCCGGCAGCCCGTCGTACGAGTTGCGCTGGATCTTCTTGCTGCGCGAGCCGTGCAGGATCTCCGCGCAGGTGGTGCGGCCCACTGCGGGCCGCGCGCCCGTCGCGACCTGGATGATCGCGTCGTCGAGGTCGCCGATCTCGACGGGATCGGGCGGAGGCGCCGACAGCGCCAGGGCGGGGTCGCAGACGTCGCAGCATCCCGGGGAGCCCCCGGCCGGCGAGTCGTCGCCGAAGTGGCGCAGGATCGCCGTGCGGCGGCAGGTGGTCTCCTCGACGTAGGCCCAGACCTCGCGGTACTGGCGCCAGCGGGCGCGGGCGCCGTCCTCGATCGACGTGCGGCAGAGCGCCGAGGCGCGACCGTCGAAGCGACCGGTCACGTGGCCGGCGATCCGGTCCGGCGCGGACGGCGAGGGCGCGATCACGCCGGCGCGCGTCAGGTGGCCGATCAGCGCGCGGAGGCGCTCGCCGTCGCCGCGCAGGTCGCGCGCGAGCTGGATCGCGTCGAGCGAATAGCGCTCCTCGCCGTCCGCGGCGGCGAGGATCCGGTCCGCCAGCCAGCCCGGCAGCCCCGGGTCGACCTCGTCGCGCTTGATGAAGTGCACGTGCAGCGCCTTGTCGCGGTTCTCGGCGAGCAGCAGCGCCCGCGCCGGCGCGCCGTCGCGGCCCGCGCGACCCGCCTCCTGGTAGTACGCCTCGAGCGACGAGGGGACGCTGGCGTGCACGACCGTCCGCACGTTCGGCTTGTCCACCCCCATCCCGAACGCGTTCGTCGCGCAGATGACGCGCACGTCGTCGGCGAGGAAGCGCCGCTGCACGTTCGCCCGGTGCTCGCGGTCGAGCCCGGCGTGGTAGGCCACGGCCTCCTCGCCCAGGGCCGCCGTGAGGTCGCCCGCGATCTCCTCCGCGCCGGCGCGCGTGCCCGCGTAGACGATCGCCGGCAGCGCGCCGTCGCCGCGAAGCGCCTCCGCGAGCATCGACCGCTTCTCGTGGCCGCCGGGCCGCGCCACGGCGAAGCTCATGTTGGGACGGTCGAACCCGGTGGCCACGCGGAGGGGGTCGCGAAGCGCGAGCCGGCGGATCACATCGGCTGCCACCCTCGGTGTCGCGGTCGCGGTGGAGGCGATGAGGGAAGACGCGTCGAGTTTTCGTGCTGCGTCGGCTAGCCGGAAGTAGTCGGGACGGAAGTCGTGACCCCACTGGGACACGCAGTGCGCCTCGTCGACCACGAAGAGTCCAACATCGGCTTCTCGCATCTCGTCGAGAAAGCGCGCGGCGGCGAAGCGCTCGGGTGCGACGTAGAGGAGCTTGAGGCGGCCGGAAACGGCGTCGTGCAGGGCAGAGTCGTTGGCAGCACGGTCCTGCTGCGCATTGACGAGTGCCACGCGGTCGCCGAGGCCGCGCGCCGCGAGCGCCTCCACCTGGTCCTGCATCAGCGCCACGAGCGGCGAGACGACCACCGTCAGGTCGTCGCGCAGCAACGCCGGCAGCTGGTAGCAGAGCGACTTCCCCGACCCCGTGGGCATCACGACCATCACGTCGCGGTCCGCCAGCGCCGCCTCGCACGCCTCGCGCTGTCCGGGCCGGAAATCGGCGTGGCCGAAGTGCTGATGGAGCGCGGCGGTCAGGTCCATACGAGGAAGGCGTAGCGCCGTCAGCGGTCGAACGCCGGCGGCAGGAGACCGGTCCCGAAGCGACTCGTTACACAGGTACCGAGCTCTTTACGACCGGCAGCTCCTCGAGCGCGAACTTGCCGTTCGCGGAGTCGGTCCGCTCGAGCGGGTAGTCGCCCGAGAAGCAGGCGTCGCAGTGGGTCGCGCGCGTGGAGCGGATCGCCTCGTACACGCCGTCGAGCGACAGGTAGCGGATCGAGTCGCAGCCAAGCTCTTCCGCCACCTCGTCCTCGGTCCGCCCGTACGCGACCATCTCCTGCGTCGTCGACATGTCGATCCCGTAGTGGCATGGATGGCGGATCGGCGGCGCGGAGATCCGCATGTGGATCTCGGCAGCGCCCGCGTCGCGCAGCATCTGCACGATCTGGCGCGTGGTGTTGCCGCGCACGATCGAGTCGTCCACCACGACCAGCCGCTTGCCCTCGACCACCTCGCGCAGCGGGTTGAACTTCATCCGCAGGCCGTGCTTGCGCAGGTCCTGGCCGGGCTGGATGAAGGTGCGCTGCACGTAGCGGTTCTTGATCAGGCCGTCGTCGCGCGGGATGCCGGACGCCTTCGAGTAGCCGGCCGCCGCCGGGTTGCCCGAGTCCGGCACCGGATCACGACGTCGGCCTCGACCGGCGCCTCGCGCCACAGGATCTCGCCCATCTTGCGGCGCGACACCTGCGTGCGGTTGCCCTCGAGGATCGAGTCCGGCCGCGCGAAGTAGATGTGCTCGAAGACGCAGAACGCGCGCCGCCCCGACTCCACGAGCCGGCGCGACTCGAGCCCATGCGCCCCGAGCGAGACCATCTCGCCCGGCTCGACCTCGCGCACGAGCTCCGCGCCGATGATGTCGAACGCGCAGCTCTCGGATGCGATGCAGTGGTCGTCGCCCGAGCTTCCCCAGCGCCAGCGGCCGCAGCCCGGCGGGGTCGCGGAAGGCCACGACCGCGTCCTTCGTCATTACGACCGTCGAGAAGGCGCCCTCCAGGCGCGGCACGACGTCCGCCACCGCGTCCTCGATCCGGTCCGCCTCGTGGTTCGAGAGCAGCGCGGCGATGATCTCGGAGTCGGAGGTGCCGCGGAAGTTGACGCCGCGCTCGCTCAGCTCGGCGTGGAGCTCGACCGCGTTGATGAGGTTGCCGTTGTGCGCGAGCGCCACCTGGCGCCGGTCCGAGCGCCACACCGGCTGGGCGTTCTCCCAGGCCGACGAGCCGGTCGTCGAGTAGCGCACGTGGCCGATCGCCATCTGGCCCTGGAGCGCCCGCAGCTTCTCCTCGTCGAAGACCTGCGACACGAGGCCGAGGTCGCGCACGGTCATGATCTGGCCGGACTGGGCGGCCGCGATCCCCGCGGACTCCTGGCCGCGGTGCTGAAGGGCGAAGAGGGCGAAGTAGGCGAGTCTGGCTACGTCACGCTCGGGCGCGAATACGCCGAAGACGCCACACTCGTCGCGAGGCCCGTCCCGGTCGTCGAGGTCTCGGTTCATCGGGGTCTACGGGGTCGAGGGTAACAGCGGCCTAGGCGGCGAACGCCGCTGGGATCGCGCCCTCGTACGCCTCGCGCAGGTCGCTAACCGGGACGGTCAGTGCGCCGTCGATCGTCAGCGCGTCCCCGCCCACCTCGCCGATGACGGTGGCGCCGCCGCAGCGCCTCGACCGCCTCGCGCGGGCCGGCGACGACGACGCCGCCCGGGCCCTCGCCGAAGAGGGCAGCGTCGCCGCGCGTCGCAGCGCGACGCGCGCGCCGAGCCCGCCCTCGATGCAGCACTCGGCGAGCGCGCAGGCGAGCCCGCCCGTCGAGATGTCGTGCGCCGTGGCGAAACGCCCCGCTCCGGACGGCCGCCCGCACGCGCACGAGCGCGTCCGCGTGCGCCGCGAGATCGAGCGGCGGGAGCGAGCGCGCGAGGCTGCCGCGCAGCTTCTCGAGCTCCGAGCCCTCGAGCGCCGGCTCGAACATCCCCACGAGCGCGATCGCGTGCCCCTCCTCCGCGAAGCCGGCGCGGGGCACCGCGGCCGGGCTCGGGCAGCTTGCCCACCATCCCCACGACCGGCGTCGGGTAGATCGGCCCGTCCGCCGCCCTCGTTGTAGAGCGACACGTTGCCGCCCACCACGGGCACGCCGAGCGCCAGGCAGGCGTCGCGCAGGCCCTCGACCGACGCGCGTGAGCTGCCACGCGATGTGCGGCTTCTCGGGGTTGCCGAAGTTGAGGCAGTTGGTGAGGCCGAGCGGCTCGGCGCCCACGCAGGCGAGGTTGCGCGGCGCACTCGAGCACCGCCTCGACCGCGCCCGTGTAGGGGTCGCAGGCCACGCGCCGCCCGTTCCCGTCGATCGACACGGCGAGCGCGCCCTGACCGCCCGTCGGCCGCCGAGCACCAGCACGGCGGCGTCGGCGGACTGCGGCCGCCGCGATCGTGCGCGAGCCCACGATCGAGTCGTACTGCTCGAACACGAAGCGCTTCGACGCGATGTTCGGCGACCGCGAGCAGGGCAAGCAGCGTGTCTCCGCATCGGGCGCCCGGCGACCAGGACCGCGGGCGGATCCGGGTAGACGGGCGTCGGCCGGCTCCTCGGGCTCGAGGTCGTAGAGCGGGCACGTCGTCCACCAGCGCCTCGACCGGCATGTCGCCCACGAGCTCGTCGCCGTCGAACACGCGCAGCCGCCGCGTGTCCGTGACCTCGCCGATCGGTCGTTGCCCGCACCTCCCAGCGCGCGCACAGCGCCGAGCACGTCCTCCAGCCGCTCCGGCTCCACCACGCACAGCATCCGCTCCTGCGACTCGGAGATCATGACCTCGAACGGCTCCATGTCCGCCTCGCGCAGCGGCACGCGCGCCACGTCGATGTCGAGGCCGACCTCGCCCTTCGACGCCATCTCGGAGGAGCTGCGACGAGAGGCCCGCCGCGCCGAGGTCCTGAAGCGACGCGCAGCAGCCCGCGCTCGAGCAGCTCGAGGCAGCACTCCACGAGCTTCGACTCCTCGAACGGGTCGCCGATCTGCACCGCTCGGGCGCTTGGACTCGTCCTCCTCGGACAGCTCCGCGCTCGCGAGCACCGACGCCCCGCCGATCCCGTCGCGCCCGGTGCGCGCGCCGAGCAGCACGAGCAGGTTGCCCACGCCGGCGGCCGCGCTGCGGATCAGCCGCTCGCGCGCGCGCGAGCCCGACGCACATCGCGTTGACGAGGCAGTTCTGCTCGTAGGCCGACTCGAAGTAGACCTCGCCGCCCGACGGTCGGCACGCCGATCGAGTTGCCGTAGTGGCCGATGCCCTTGACGGCGCCAGTCGAACAGGTAGCGCGAGCGCGGCGAGTCGAGCTCGCCGAAGCGGAGCGAGTCGAGCACCGCGATCGGCCGCGCGCCGACCGCGAAGATGTCGCGCAGGATGCCGCCGACGCCGGTGGCCGCGCCCTGGAAGGGCTCCACCGCGCTCGGGTGGTTGTGCGACTCGACCTTGAAGGCCACCGCCAGCCCGTCGCCCACGTCCACGACGCCGGCGTTCTCGCCCGGCCCCATGAGGAGGTGCGGGCCCTCGGTGGGCAGCTGGCCGCAGCAGCTTCTTCGAGTGCTTGTAGGCGCAGTGCTCCGACCACATCAGCGAGAACACCGCCAGCTCGAGCGCGTTCGGCTCGCGGCCCATGCGCTCGCAGATGCCGTCGTACTCCGTGTCGGTGAGGCCGAGCTCCCGGTGCGGAGCGGCGGGCTCAAGTGCCGGAGCACATGCTCACGCGGGGACCATTGCGAGCGACTCGAACAGCCTGCCGCCGTCGGCGGACCCGGTGAGCGGGTCGACCGCGTGCTCGGGATGCGGCATGAGTCCCATCACGTTCCCGCCCTCGTTGCACACGCCCGCCATGTCGTCCATCGAGCCGTTCGGGTTGTGGCCGGGCGCGTAGCGCAGCACGACCTGCTCCTCGGGCAGCGTGCCGGGCGGCGCGTAGTAGCGGCCGGTCGTGTGCTTGACCGGGATCGACAGGCGTGTCGCCCACCTCGCACGCGCGCGTGAAGGGCGTGCCGGGGTTCTCGACGACCACGTCGACCTGGCGGCAGACGAAGCGCAGCGAGTCGTTCGGCAGCAGCGCGCCCGGGAGGCAGGCCCGCCTCGCACAGCACCTGGAAGCCGTTGCAGATGCCGAGCACCGGGCCGCCGTCGCGCGGCGAACTCGATCACCGACTCCATCAGCGGCGAGAAGCGGGCGATGGCGCCGACGCGCAGGTAGTCGCCGTACGAGAAGCCGCCGGGGACGACGACGGCGTCGATCCCGTCGAGGTCGCGGTCCCCGTGCCAGAGGAGCTCGGCCTCGGCGAAGCGGCGGCAGGCCATCAGCGCGTCGACCTCGTCGCAGGAGCCGGGGAAGCGGACGACGCCGAACTTCATGCGGCCCGCCCGTCCAACTCGACCACCTCGTAGTCCTCGATCAGCGGGTTGGCCAGCAGCCGCTCGCACATCTGCGGAACCTGCGACGCGTCCTCCACGTCCAGCTCGATCAGCCGTCCCACGTGCACGTTCGCCACGCCGTCGAATCCGAGCGCCGGCAGCGCGCGCTCGACGGCCTGCCCCTGCGGGTCGAGGATGCCCGACTTGGGGCGAATCAACACCCTGGCCCTCAGGCCGACGCGCTCCAGCCAGGCCTCGAAGGGCTCGCCGGTGATCCGCTCGTAGGCGTCCACGTAGAGCTCGCGCGTGCGCGCGATCACGTCGTCGGGCAGGGCGGGCGCCGGCGGCGTCTTGTCCCAGCCCGACCCCGAGGCCCAGTCGCGCACGTACTGCTTGTCGAAGCTCGGCTGGCCGTGGCCCGGCTCGTAGCCGTCCGCCGGCCAGAAGCGCGACGAGTCCGGCGTGAGCACCTCGTCGCCGAGCACGATCGTGCCGTCCGGGCGGCGGCCGAACTCGAACTTCGTGTCGGCCAGGATGATCCCGCGCTCGCGCGCGTGGGCGGCGCCCAGCTCGTAGACCTCGATCGACAGCCGGCGCAGCTCCTCGAGCAGCGCGCGATCGCCGATGATCTCGGCGGCGCGGTCGAAGTCCACGTTCTCGTCGTGGTCGCCCACCTCCGCCTTGGTGGCGGGCGTGAAGATCGGCTCGGGCAGCTGCTCGGACTCGCGCAGCCCGCCCGGCAGCTCGATCCCGCAGACCGCGCCGGTGGCCTCGTAGTCCTTCCAGCCCGAGCCGGTGATGTAGCCGCGCACGACGCACTCGACCTGCACCATCTCGAGCCGCTCGACGAGCATCCCGCGCCCGCGGAACTCCTCGGGCACGTCGGTGAAGGAGATCAGGTGGTTCGGGCAGACCGTCGGCGGCGCGCTCGAGCCAGAACGCCGTGAGCCCGGTGAGCACCTTCCCCTTGTCCGGGATCGGCGTCGGGTGGACGACGTCGTAGGTGGAGATCCGGTCGGAGGCGACCAGCAGCAGGCGATCCTCGCCGACGGCGTAGATGTCGCGCACCTTCCCGCTGGAGAGGTGCTCTAGAGCGGGAGCTTCGCTCACTCGCGCGACGTTACCAAGGGAGGCCGACTGCTATGCCCGACCCTCGTCCGCTGGGTGGCCACGACGCTCGCAACTACCGCGATTGCGGCGACCAGAGTCGCCGCGCCGATGTGCTCGTCGAGCAGCCATGCCGACCACACGAGCGTCAGCAGCGGCTGGATCAGCTGGATCTGGCCGATCTTCGCGACGCCCCCTCGCGCAAGGCCCGCGTACCAGGGGAAGAACCCGAGCAGAGCGCTCACCGCCGAGACGTAGGCGAACGAGAGCCAGGCGCTCCCGCCCGCGTGGAGGTCGCCGGTCGCCGCCGCCACGGCGCCGATCGGGAGCGTCACCGGCACCGAAAGCACCACCGCCCAGCAGATCACGCGCCAGCCGCCCAGCTCGCGCGCCAGAGCGCCGCCCTCCGCGTATCCGATCGCCGCGAGCGCGACGGCCAGCAGGATCATCACGTCGCCGCCGCTCAGAACCCCGGCGCCCTGCGTCGCCGCGAACGCCAGCACGGACACGAGCCCCGCGGTGCTGGCCACCCAGAACCCGCGCGAGGGATGCTCGCCCGCGCGCAGGACCGCCGCCACGGCGGTGGCCGCCGGCAGCAGCCCGACGATCACCGCGCTGTGCGCCGAGGTCAGGTCCTGCAGAGCGAGAGCGGTGAGGAGGGGCCATCCGAGCGTCACGCCCAGCGCGACGAGGCCCAGCCGCGCCAGCTGCGGGCGGGACGGCCACGGGGCGCGCGTCGCGAGCAGGATCAGCGCGGCCGGGACCGCCGCCACCGCCTCGCGGCCGATGCCGACGAAGGTGGGGTCGAGCTCCCCCACGGCCTCGCGGGTCGCAGGCAGCGTGAAGCTGAACGCCAGCACGCCGAGGAAGCCGAGGAGGACCGGCACGCCTCAGTGCGGCGAAATGCGCTCGAGCCGGCCGACGATCGCGCCCGCGTGGCGCACGAAGGCGCCGGAGTCGAAGACCGTGTCGAGGTCCAGGTCGGGGGCCGCCTGCGCCATCAGGTCGCGGAACTCCGTGCCCTCGTCCCAGGCGCGCTGCGCCGCCTCCTGGACGATCCGGTAGGCGTCGTCGCGCGAGCGCCCGGCCTCGACCAGCGCTAGCAGCGCCCGCTGCGAGTAGAGCGCGCCGTGCGTCGCGTCGAGGTTCGCGCGCATCCTCTCGCCGTGAACGGTCATTCCCTCCACCACGCGAATCGCCAGATGCTGCGCGTAGTCGAGCAGGATGGTGGCGTCGGGAAGCGACACGCGCTCGACCGACGAGTGCGAGATGTCGCGCTCGTGCCAGAGCGCGACGTTCTCGAAGCCGGTCTGGGCGTAGCCGCGCAGGAGGCGGGCGATCCCGGTGATCCGCTCGCACACGATCGGGTTGCGCTTGTGCGGCATCGCCGAGGAGCCCTTCTGCGCGCCGGCGCGGAACGGCTCCTCCACCTCGCGCACCTCGGTGCGCTGGAGGTGCCTGATCTCGGTGGCGAAGCGCTCGAGGCCCGCGCCGGCCAGGGCGATCGCCGACAGCAGCTCCGCGTGGCGGTCGCGCGGCACCACCTGCGTCGAGACGTCCTCGCGCGCGAGGCCCAGGCGCTTCAGCACCGCCTCCTCGATCTCCGGCCCGTTCGCGGCGTACGTGCCCACCGCGCCCGAGAGCGCGCCCACCGACACGGCCTCGACCGCCCGCTCGAGCCGGTGCAGGTTGCGGTGCGCCTCGAACGCGAAGCCGGCGAGCTTCACGCCGAAGGTCGTGGGCTCCGCGTGCACGCCGTGCGTGCGGCCCACGCAGAGCGTGTCGGCGTGCTCGCGCGCGCGCCGGATCAGCGCCGCGCGGTAGTCGGCCGCGCCGCCCACGAGGATCATCCCCGCCTGCGAGAGCTGGAGGCCGAGCGCCGTGTCGAGCACGTCCGACGAGGTGAGCCCGTGGTGCACCCAGCGGCCCGCCTCGCCGACCGAGCCCGCCACCACGTCTATGAACGCGGCCACGTCGTGGTCGGTGACCTGCTCGCGCTCCTTGACCGCGTCGACGGTGAAGCTCGCGCGGTCGCGGATCTCGGCGGCGTCCTCGTCGGGCACCAGCCCCTGCTCCGCGAGCACGTCCACGACGGCGAGCTCGACCTGGAGCCACGCGTCGAGCTTGCGCCGCTCCGACCAGACCACCCCCATCTCCGGGCGCGTATAGCGCTCGATCACGCCGACAGGATGCGCGCCGCGAGCACGGCCGCGTTCCTCGGGTTGTCGACCCCCACCGTGGCCACCGGCACTCCCGGGGGCATCTGCGCGATCGCGAGCAGGGCGTCGAGCCCGCCGGCCACCGACGTCTTCGAGGTGAGCGGCACGCCGATCACCGGCAGATCCGTGTGAGCCGCCACGACGCCCGGCAGCGCCGCGGCAAGCCCGGCGCCGGCGATGATCACCCGCAGGCCGCGCATGCGCGCGTTCTTCGCGTAGTCGGCCACCGTGTCCGGGTCGCGGTGCGCGCTCATGACGCGCATCTCGTGCCGGATCCCGCGCTCCTCGAGCTCCTGCGCCGCCTTCTCCATCAGCGGCATGTCGCTCTTCGATCCCATGACGATCCCGACCTGCGGGGCGTCGTCCACGTCGAGCTCGTCGAACTCGTGGACGACCTCCGTCTGGGTCTCGGGGACCGCGGTGAACTCTCCGGTTCCGCTCACGCCCCGACCCTATCCACTGCGCGAGCGGCGATGTCCGAGCGCAGCTGGCGCCCGTCGAAGCGGATGCGCTC
Organism: uncultured Thermoleophilaceae bacterium; assembly: GCA_963786845.1. Lineage (GTDB taxonomy): Bacteria > Actinomycetota > Thermoleophilia > Solirubrobacterales > Thermoleophilaceae > JACVRW01. The sequence goes on along the minus strand of CAWBAP010000001.1, from coordinate 226,668 downwards.
CGCGGCCGCGTAGGCCCGGTCGCGCGCCTCGCCCGGCGTGGCGCCGAGGCCGGTCACGCTCAGCACGCGCCCGCCGGCGGTCACGATCTCCCCGCCGCGCTCGGCCGTGCCGGCGTGGAAGACGTCCGTGCCCTCCACGTCGTCGAGCCCCCCGATCGGGTCGCCGCTCGACGACGTCTCCGGGTAGCCGCGCGAGGCGAGCACCACGGTCACGGCCCAGTCGTCGCTCCACTCGGGCTCCACGCCGGCGAGGCCGCCCGGCCGCGTCGAGGCCTCGAGCAGCTCGAGCAGGTCGGAGCGGAGCCGCGGGAGCACGGCCTGCGTCTCCGGGTCGCCGAAGCGCGCGTTGTACTCGAGCACCTTCGCGTCGCCGTCCGCGCCCATCATCAATCCCGCGTACAGCACGCCGTGGAATGGCGTGCCCCGCCTGCGCAGCTCGTCGACGATCGGCTGGTGCACCGCGGCCGCGAGCTCGCGCGCGCGGTCGGCGTCGATCCCGGGGACCGGCGAGTAGCTCCCCATCCCGCCCGTGTTGGGGCCCTCGTCGGCGTCGAAGATGCGCTTGTAGTCCTGCGCCGGGGCGAGCGGCACGGCACGTTCGCCGTCGCAGAGGGCGAGCAGCGAGAGCTCCTCGCCCTCGAGGAACTCCTCCAGGACCACCTCGGTCTCGCCGAAGCGCTTCTCCCCGAAGAACACGTCGAGGGCGGCGCGCGCCTCGCGCTCGTCCCCAGCGATGATCACGCCCTTGCCCGCCGCGAGCACGTCGGCCTTCAGCACGGCGGGATACGAGGCGCAGGCGAGGTGCGCCGCGGCCTCGTCGCGGTCGCGGAACATCACGTGCGAGGCCGTGGGCACGCCGCAGTCGCGCATCAGCTCCTTGGCGTACGCCTTCGAGCCCTCGATGCGCGCCGCCGCGCGGGTCGGGCCGAAGGCGGCTATGCCCGCTGCGCTCAGGTCGTCCACGAGGCCGGCCACGAGCGGCGCCTCGGGGCCGACCACGACGAGATCGATCTCGCGCTCCCGGGCCGCCTCGACGACGTCGCCGCTCGGGAGGCATTCCACCCCGTCCCGGGCGATCCCGGCGTTGCCCGGCGTGACGAGCACCTCGAGCGAGCCGCGCCCGCGGAGGAGCGTGCGGACGATCGCGTGCTCGCGGCCGCCCGCGCCAACGACGAGGACGCGTCTATCGCTCAAAGCGCGGAAATGAAGTCATCGACCGGAATTGCCGAGAGAGTCTCGTAATGGGCCGTTCCGCGCGAGCCAAGCTCCATCGAGACACGGGCGATCGTCTTCTCGTCCGGAGCCTCGATGACGTTCACGAAGTCGTAGCGGCCGAGCACCGCCCACTGAGCGGTGACGGTCGCCCCGAGCTGCTCGATTTCCTTGTTCACCTCGCGGATCCGCTGCGGGTTGCTCTTGAGGGTCTGCACGCCCTCCGGCGTGAGGGTGCTCAGCATCACGTAGGTCGGCACGGAGATCCTTTCGGCGTGGAGTACGTCGGCGCGGAATGTACCCTCTCAGCATGACTCGCTCTCTGGCCGTCGCCGTGAGCGTGGCGGCGCTCGCAGCCCCCTCGGCGGCCTCGGCGGCGTCCCTGGACGTCGTGCCGAAGAAGCGCTGCTACAGCGCGGGCGAGGCCGTCAATCTGCTCGGCGCCGGGTTCACGCCCTCGGGGAGCGCCAGCATCACACGCGACGACAGCCTGCTCGGCGCGCTCAACACGGACGCCAGCGGCGCCTTCAACGGCGTCCTCACGCTCGCCCAGAACAGCGGCCGCCGGACCAAGACCTATACGGCCACCGACCGCGCGAACCCGACGCTCACGGCCTCGGCGCAGATCACGGTGAGCGCGGTGCGCGTGGACATCACGCCCCAGGAGGGCTCGCCCGGCCGGCTCATGACGATCAACGCGCGCGGCTTCACCACCGGCCGGACCCTGTGGGCGCACATCATCCGTGGCAAGTCCAAGCGCCACGTGAAGATCGGCGGCCTGAGGGGCGCCTGCGGCAACCTCGAGGCGCGCCGGCGCCTTCTCCCCCGCCGCGCCGGGCTGGGCCTCCACACGATCCAGTTCGACACCTTCCGCCGCTACAGGGCGAACCGGGCCGTCCGCGACCGCTACACGATCACGGTCAGCGGCGGCTAGCTATCGGCCGGGTGGCCGGTCATGGCCGCCTCGGGCGTCTGGCCCGGGATCGGCTCCACTGAGTCGTCGAACCGTGGCGCCAGCGCCGCGCCGACGAGCTGCGGGCCGCGAGCATGCCAGACGGCGAGCTCGCGCGCATCCACGGGCAGAATCCTAGGCCCACGGGCGTCGTTACGGCGGTGCGCGTGCCTAGGCGTCCGGGCGTCGCACCCGGAACGGCGCGCGCGCCGGTGGGCCGCCCTGCGGCGTGGCGACCAGCCGGTAGCTGCCGGGGCGCAGCCGCTTGCCGCCGATACGTCCTGAGAAGCGGAGTGAGTTGGCGCCGGCCTTGCCGGCCTGCTTGAAGCTGCCGCGCACGCGCGCCCACCGCCGACCTTTGCGCCGCTCGACCCTGAACGTAACCGGGGCGGCGACAGTGAGCTGGTAGGAGACCTTCGCGCCACCTCGGCGCACGATCGAGCGTCCACGGTTGGCCGAGGGGAAGCCGGCGGGCCTGATCCGGAGGCCGCTGAGGCGGGGCGAGGCGACCGGCGTGGAGCCGACGCCCCCGCCGCCCCCCGGCGTAAGACCGCCGCCGCTCTCGGGGGGGCCGAGCAGCGAGGCGGCGTAAGCGTCGAGTGTCTGCTGGCCGAGCAGCAGCTCCTCGAACGGCGGCTCGATCAGCTCGGTCTGGGTCGGCAGCGCAACGCCGGAGCCGCCGACCGCACCGCCGTTGTAGACGAGGTTGGGCCAGTCGACGAAGCCGTCGAGGACCGTGAGGTGGCCGTCCTTGTTTACGTCGGAGCTGACCGTGCCGGGCTCGGGGACGGCGTTGTCGCAATCGAAGTCGAGTTGCCCGTCACGCAGCAGCCAGGGTTTCTGCACTCCGTTGGGGCAGAACCCGAAGGTCACGTTGTTCGCCGGCTCACTGCCCGCGCTCTGTCCGAAGCCGTGCGCCTCGTCGAGCGCGCTCTCGTTGAGCGGCGGCAGCGCGAAGCGGGAGTAGTCGAGCCGGGTGGTGGCGTCGGCGCGAACCAGGCCCGTCAGCTGGAAGGCGTAGTTCATCACCGAGAGGTAGTTCGGCTTGTAGCGGTCATCGTCGTCTCCGCCATGCGACAGGCCGAGGTTGTGGCCAAGCTCGTGCATGAGCGTTCCGGCCTGGGCGCGTGCGTCGAGCGTGCAGTCCGAGCCCCGCAGTGCCTGGCAACCTGCCCCGAGCGTGACGAGCAGGTCGCTGCTGGGTATGCCGCGCGCGATCCCGCTGAACCTCCCGTCGTGTGCGTGCGCCGCGATCGCGTAATGGAACACCGGCTCGCGCTCGTCGGCGAAGTTGGCGAGCTTGAGCACGTCGAACTCGCCCCACTCGTATCCCCCACCCGGCCCTGGCGTGACTGACCCGAGCGTCGGCTGGTGGGCGACCTCATCCTGGTCCGAGCGGGCGCCCCACAGCGCCCCCGAGCTCGGGTCCATCACCGAGCCCGAACCGTTGTCCACGTGCAGCTCGATGCCGTTCGTGCCGTCGGGGTTGCCGACGGGCGCGCTTGCGAATGCCTGGATCACCTCGGCGATCCCAGCTTGGTCGAGCCGGTGCGGCGGCATGAAGTCGAGCTCGAGGAAGACGTCCTTGTGGTCGACCTTTGCGCCCATCGCCGGGAGGTCGAGCGCCGGCTGGCCGCCGGGGCCATCGGGGTCGTAGCCGTTCAGCTCCCAGTCGTCGGGCAGGCCGTCGCCGTCGGAGTCGCCGCCGCCGACCTCCAGCAGCACGTCGAAGCCCCCGCTCGTGGACGCCGGCTCCGCGGTGAAGGGCTCGACGAGGCAGTTGACTTGGATCGAGAGGGTGTACTCGCCCGGCGCCAACGTCCCACTGGCGCTGTCGGAACCGGGGTCGTCGACGCCGAACACCGGCTGCTCGTCCTCGTCGTACAGGAAGGCGGTGAGGCTGGTGCCGGAGGCGGTGATCGTTCCGTTGAACCTCACCCCTCCGGGAGCGGTGACGTCGAAGGCCCGTCCGAAGCGCGCGCTGGCTCCGGCACCCGGCCCGTTCGTCGGCTGGTGACAGGCGAGGCTGGCATTGCCGTCGAGCGTGAGCCGGTCGGTGCCGTCGGTGATGCTCGCAGTCATCCCCGCGCTCGCGGTGCTCTGCGGCCCTCCCTCGGTCGAGGTGACCGAAACGGAGTCGGCGAAGGAGGCGGTGTCGAAATCGGTGGCACTGTCAGTCGCCGAGGTGCCCGCCCCGGCAGAGACGAGGTACTGGCCGCCCCCGTCCACCACCGAGCCGGCCCCAAGGGCGGATGCGGGCGCGGCCAGGGCCGCGACCACTACAGCCAGCACGAGTAAGCGCCGCGGGCTCACGCCCTCAGCCCAGCTTCCAGGCGTTCAGGAAGCGCTTGATCGACTTGGGGGTCGTCGTCAGACGCGGATCCCCGATGCCGATCTCGCCCACCTTGCCGTTCCTCGTCTTCACGAGCAGCCGCGCCTTTCCGCGCTTCGCCACGTACCAGGTGTTCGAGCCGACCTTGAAGGCGCGCTCGCCTCGGAGCTTGCGAAGCGCCGCGGCCGTGGTGTCGCCGACCTTGATCCCGCCGAGCGAGAAGCGCTTGCTCGACGTGAGCACGATCACGACGCGGTCCTTCACCTTCCGCGCGAGCGAGCGCGAGATCGTCTTCGTAAGCCGCGGAGTCGGATAGCCGATCCGGAAGTTGCCGCCGCCCTCGGCGCAGTAGCGGTCCAGGTTCGCGCGCGTCTGCTTGTTCGCGCCCTGGAAGATCGCGCGCTGCTCCGCCAGCTTGCGGCCCAGCTTCGCCGGCCCGAGCTGCGTGCCGGTGAGAGTCGCGTCCGTGTTGAGGCAGCCCGACTCGGAGATCAGCCCGCCGCCACCCGTGGGCGGCGTGGGAGTCGGGGTCGGCGTCGGGGTTGGGGTCGGGTCCGGGTCGGGCTCGGGCTCCGGCTGGGGATCGGGGCCGGCCGCGACCGTCAGCGTCACGTCAGCCGGGTTGTACTGCGCCTGGTAGATCCGGTTTCCGTTGGTCGCTCCGGTGAGCTGCGCGAACGTCCCGGTGACGGAGGAGCCCGTCAGGATCTGGAACGTGTCGGTCAGCGCGGGAGAGAACCCGCCGCCGTTCACGATCGCGAGCGTCCCGTCGAGAGTCACCGCGCCGCCCACCTCGAGCCGGTCGAACTGCGTGCCGGGCGTCGTGCCCGCGATCTCCGTCCTCAACGTCCCGCCCGCGCCCTGCGAGTAGTTGCCGCCCACCGTGAGCGTGCCGGGCGAGCTGCCGGGCTCGACCGTGCCGGAGGTGTTCGTGAGGTTGCCGGTCACCTGGCCAGAGCCGCGGAGCACGCCGCCGGTGAGGGTGGCGGAGCCCTGCAGCACGCCTCCGGAGGCGATGCTGGTCAGACCCCCGCTCTGAGAGATGCCGTTGGCGACCATCGAAGGTCTGCCCGGCGCCGATCGACAGCGTCCCGCCCGCGACGTCGAACCTGCCGTGGTTCGTGATCGTCCCGGCCCCCTCCTTGAACAGGTGGCCGCTCGGGCCGTTGACGCCGTACGACGTTCGCGCTGCAGTTGAACGTGGTCGAGTCGGCGCCCGCACCGATCGCGAAGTCCTGGTTGATCTGCATGCTGGGCAGGTCGGCGTTGCCGTCGCTGGAGTCGCCCACGCACATCGACCCTCCGTCAAGGCCCGCGTCCACGTTGAGGATGAGGTCGGCGCTCTCCCCGAAGGTGCCGCTGTTCGTGACGGACAGGGTCCCGCTCCCGGTCTTCGAGAAGCTGCCCCCGCTCGGCACCGTCACCGAGCCGCCGCCACTGATCGTGCCGGCGCCGGTCACGTTGAGGTTCGTCACGGTGACAGGCCGGTCGGTGTCGAAACCGGGATTGAACCCCGCCCCGTTGAAGTTCAGCACCGGCAGGCTCACGGGGGAGGTGCCGTCAAGCGTGAGGGAACCGGTGAGAACGAGGTTGAGCACCGCCGGATCGAGCGTCGAGCCCGCGCCCATGGACAGGCTGCCGTGGCCGATCGAGGTCGTCCCGGCGCCGCCGACGCGCCCCTGCGAGCTCACGCTGTGGCTGTTGGCGAAGCTGATCGTCGCGCCGGATGAGGCGATGTAGTCCCCGTCGTTCGTCACGGTGGCGCCGCCGTTGGGCGCGTCGACGGATGAGGGGCCCTCGAGGCTGAGCGTCCCGTTCTGGGCGGTGACCGTGCCGTCGTTCTCGATTCCATGGAGGGTGCTGGTCGTCCCGCTCGAGGCCTTGATCAGGTGCCCTGTGGAGCCGACGTGGATCCGCGGCCCGGGAGTGCATGGGAACGGGCTCGTCGGGGCGCCGGCGGCGATCGTGAATGTGCTGTTGATGTAGAGGTTCGGCAGATCGGGGTTCCCGTCGCCGTTGTCGGCCACGCACATCGTCCCGCTGTTCAGCGTCGCGGCCCCGTTGAGGGTCACGTCCGGGCTGAGCCCGAAGAGGCCGTCGTTGGTGATGGACAGTTGCCCGTCGCCGGACTTCGTGAATGTCCCGCCGACCGTGAGCGCCCCGCCGCCGGCGATCGTGCCGGTGGTCCCCGCGTGGGTCGCGGTCATCGGGCCGGAGACGGCAAGCGTGACCTCGTTCGAGAACGCGATCGTGCCGTTGCTCGAGAGTGCCAGCGAGCCGGCCGTGGCGGCGGCCGCGACGCTGACGTTGTCGCCTGATCGAGATGTCGACGCTGTCGCCGGCGTCCGGGACCTCGTTGCACGACCAGTTCGCGGCGAGGTGCCAGGTGCCGCCCGACCCGCCGGTATAGCTGCAGCTGGCGGCCGAGGCAGCCGAGGGCAGGAACGAGTGCGGCGAGGACCGAGGTGGCGAGCGCGATCGGCGAGCGGGCGCATGGGTGGCTACTCCTCCTCGGCCATGCCGAGCACGTCCTGCTCGGACAGCTTGCCGACGAGCTCGGGGTGGTTCTGGTTGATGTGGTCCTGCGCCCGCGCGACGAGCTCCTCGTCGCTCTCACCGCGGATGACCTGCCCGCACTCACAGTTGATGACCCGTGCCATTGCTCCTCCTTCGATCGGGTGCGGCGATTGTGGTTCCCGCCCATTGGCATTAGCTTGGAGAATCCTTGGACCCCACGGCCTCCACACGGATCCAGGCCTGCGGGCGGTTCGTCGTCGTATGGGACGGCGAGCGGGTGGAGCACCTCCTCCCGAGCAGGCAGGGCCGGCTGCTGTTCGCCTTTCTCGTCCTCAACCGCCAGCGGCCCAGGAGCCGGGCGGCACTCGTGGACGCGGTCTGGCCGATCGAGCCGCCGGGCACGCCGGACAGCGCTCTGAACGCGCTGATCTCGAAGCTCCGCAAGGTCCTCGGCCGCGACGCGATAGCGGGGCGGGAGGAGCCGAGGTTGATCCTGCCGCCCGACGCCTACGTGGATGTCGAGGCGGCGGCGGAGCTCCTGCACGAGGCGGAGTCGGCCACGTCCATGCGCGACTGGCATCGGGCGTGGGCGCCGGCCCGGGCGGCTCTGCACACCGCCGAGCGGGGCTTCCTCGAGGGCCACGACGCGCCATGGATCGAGGAGATGAGGCGCTCGCTCGAGGACATGAGGGTGCGCGCGCTCGAGTGCGTCGCGGAGGCCGGCGTCGGCATGGGCGGGCCGGAGCTGGCGGCCACGGAGCGCGCCGGCCGCGCCCTGATCGAGGTCTCGCCGTTCCGGGAGTCCGGCTACATGCACCTGATGAGGGCGCTCGTCGCGCGCGACAACGTCTGCCGAGGCGCTGCTCGTCTACGAGCGCCTCCGCACCGAGTTGCGTGAGGGAGTTGGGCGTCTCGCCCAGCGCGCGGATGCAGGAGCTGCACGCGCAGCTGCTTCAGTCGGCGTAGCCGCTGCTGCTACTGGGCGGGATGGCCGGTCATGGCCGCCTCGGGCGTCTGGCCCGGGATCGGCTCGACCGTGTCGTCGAACTGAGGCGCGAGCGACGCGCCCGCCGCGGCCGAGCCCGCTCCGAGGGCGACGCAGGGCCAGCGGATCGCCGGCGGGATCGAGCTCCCGGCCAGCAGGCTCGCGGTCGTGTCGATCGCGTCGGACAGGACGCCCGCCTCGATCCAGCCGCGCACGGGCGTGCCGCGGTCGAGCGCGATCACGACGCCGAGCCCGAGCGCGAGGTCGCGCGACGCCGAAAGCGCGCGCGAGCACCTTGACGGGCCGGCGCGCGGCGTCGGAGCCGATCCACATCCGCCCGGCGAGGCCCGGGAAGAGCACGAACGCCGCACCGACGGCGATGCGCCCGCGCGCGTGAAGCAGGGCGGCGTCGCGAGGCTCCATGCCGCGGATGCTACGCCGCGACGGGCTCTGGCGCGGCGGCGGCCTTCGTGAACGACAGCTCGCCGCCGGCCGCGTCCACCAGCACGCGGTCGCCGGCCTGGAACTCGCCCTCGAGCAGCTTCAGCGCCAGCTTGTCCACGAGCTGCTTCTGGATCACGCGCTTCAGCGGCCGCGCGCCGTAGGTCGGGTCGTAGCCGAGGTTGCCGAGCAGCGTCCGCGCCTCGTCGGTCAGCTCCACCTCCACGCCGCGCTCGCGCACCCGGGCGACCAGCTTGGCCACCTGGAGGTCCACGATCTGGCCGATCTCCTCGCGCGTGAGCTGGTGGAACTCGACGATCTCGTCGAGGCGGTTCACGAACTCCGGCTTGAAGGTCGCGCGCACGCCCTCGATGCCGCCGGGGACGTTCGAGGTCATGATCACGACCGTGTTCTTGAAGTCGACGGTGCGGCCCTGGCCGTCCGTCAGGCGGCCGTCGTCCATCACCTGGAGCAGGACGTTGAAGACGTCGGTGTGGGCCTTCTCGAGCTCGTCGAGCAGCACGACCGAGTAGGGGCGCCGGCGCACGGCCTCGGTGAGCTGGCCGCCCTCGTCGTAGCCGACGTAGCCGGGCGGCGCGCCCACGAGCCGCGACACGGAGTGCTTCTCCATGTACTCGGACATGTCGATGCGGACGATCGCCTCCTCGGAGTCGAACATGAACTCCGCGAGCGCGCGCGCCAGCTCGGTCTTGCCGACGCCGGTCGGGCCGATGAAGAGGAACGCGCCGATCGGGCGGTTCGGGTCCTGGAGCCCGGCGCGCGAGCGGCGCAGCGCGTTCGACACGGCCTCGACAGCCTCGTCCTGGCCGATCACGCGCTCGTGCAGCCGCTCCTCCATGTGGATCAGCTTCGCGACCTCGCCCTCCATCAGCTTCGAGACCGGGATGCCGGTCCACTTCGCGACCACCTCGGCGACGTCCTCGTCGTCGACCTCCTCCTTGAGGAAGGTCGTGTCCGACTGCGACCTGCGCCAGCTTCTGCTCGAGCTCCGTGACCTGCTCCTCGAGCTGCGGGATCTCGCCGTAGCGGAGCTCGGCGGCGCGCTGGAGGTCGGCGTCGCGCTCGGCGCGCTCGGCCTCCCGGTGCGCCTGCTCGAGGCGCTCCTTCACGGAGCGGATCGCCTCGATCGCCTCCTTCTCGCCCTGCCAGTGCGCCTTCATCTCGCTCGACTGCTCGCGCAGGTCGGCCAGCTCGCGCTCGATCGCCTCGCGGCGCGCGGCGCTGGCGTCGTCCTTCTCCTTCTTCAGCGCCTGGAGCTCGATCTCGAGCTGCTGGATGCGGCGCTCCACCTCGTCGATCTCCGTCGGCATCGAGTCGATCTCGATCCGCAGCCGCGAGGCGGCCTCGTCGATCAGGTCGATGGCCTTGTCGGGCAGGAAGCGGTCCGCGATGTAGCGCTGGGAGAGCGTGGCCGCGGCGATGATCGCGGAGTCCTGGATGCGCACGCCGTGGTGCACCTCGTAGCGCTCCTTCAGACCGCGCAGGATCGCGATCGTGTCCTCCACGCGACGGCTCCTCCACGTAGACCGGCTGGAAGCGGCGCTCGAGCGCGGCGTCCTTCTCGATGTGCTTGCGGTACTCGTCGAGCGTGGTGGCGCCCACCGCGCGCAGCTCGCCGCGGGCGAGCATCGGCTTGAGCAGGTTGGCGGCGTCGACGGCGCCCTCCGCGGCGCCGGCGCCGACGATCGTGTGCAGCTCGTCGAGGAACAGGATGATCCGGCCCTCGCCCTCGGCCACCTCCTTCAGCACGGCCTTCAGGCGGTCCTCGAACTCGCCGCGGTACTTGGCGCCGGCGATCAGCGCGCCGATGTCGAGCGCGATCACGCGCCGGTCGCGGAGCGACTCCGGCACGTCGCCCGAGACGATCCGCTGCGCGAGCCCCTCGACGATGGCCGTCTTGCCCACGCCCGGCTCGCCGATCAGGACGGGGTTGTTCTTCGTGCGGCGCGAGAGCACCTGGATCACGCGGCGGATCTCGTCGTCGCGGCCGATGACGGGGTCGAGCTTGCCCTGCTCGGCCGCCTCGGTGAGGTCGCGCCCGAAGCGCTCGAGCGCCTGGTAGCGGTCCTCGGGGTTCTGGTCGGTCACGCGGTGCGGTCCGCGCACCTGCTCGACCGCCTCGGCGAGCTGGTCGCGCGTGGCGCCGGCGTCGATGGCGGGCTCCGCGGCCAGCGCGAGCAGCAGGTGCTCGGTCGAGACGTACTCGTCGCCCATGCCGCGCGCCTCGTCGTCCGCGGCCTGGAGCAGGCGGATCAGGGCCTGGCCGAGCGCGGGGGCGCTCGCCTCGCCGCTGACCGTGGGCGAGGCCGTCGAGCGCCTCGTTCACCAGGCGGCGGACCCGCTCGGGGTCGGCGCCGGCGCGGCGCAGGACCGGCACGACGATCCCGCCGTCCTGCTCGAGCAGCGAGACGAGCAGGTGCTGCGGCGTGACCTCCGGGTTCCGGCGCGCGCCGGCCAGCCGCTGCGCGGCCGCGAGCGCCTCCTGGGACTTGATCGTGAAACGGTCAGCCTGCATAAAATCTAAGTGAGTTTATAGCAGATCAGCGGCCGCGTGACCACGCGAGCGACGCGGCTCCGCGGGCGAACGGCAGCGGTGAAGGGGTGCCGGGATAGGCGGTTGGGGCGTTTCCCGTTGCGAAACGGAAACAGAAAGCGCCCAACCCTGATTCCTCAATGCCGTCGTTCGCCGCGTGCCGGCACGCAGGCGGAGACCGCCGCCGCCCGGCTACCGCGCTGCACGCCGCCGCCGCCGCGCCGCCGCCGGCGACGCCCACCGGGTCCTGCGAGAGCCGGTTCGCCAGGTACACCGGGATGATCGAGAGCAGGATCACGCCCACGCCGACCACGTTCACGATCGGCAGCTGGTTCGGGCGCGCGTAGTTGGCGAAGATCCAGATCGGGAGCGTCTGGTCCTGGCCGATCGTGAAGGTGGTGACGATGATCTCGTCGAGCGAGAGCGCGAATGCCAGCAGCGCGCCGGCCACGAGCGCGGTGCGGAGCGTCGGGAATGTCACGAAGCGGAACGTCCTCCACGAGTCCGCGCCGAGGTCCATCGACGCCTCCTCGAGCGAGGTGCCGCTCCGGCGCAGGCGCGCGACCGCGTTGTTGAAGACCACGACGATGCAGAACGTCGCGTGGCCGACGATCACCGTGAACAGGGACAGGTCCATCCCCAGCACCTGCGTGAAGGTCGAGTTCAGAGCCATGCCGGTCACGATTCCCGGCAGCGCGATCGGAAGGACGATCAGGAACGAGATCGTCTCGCGGCCGAAGAAGCGGTAGCGCGACACGGCCATTGCCGCGAGCGTTCCGAGCAGGAGCGCGATCGCCGTGGCGCCGAGCGCCGCCTGGATCGAGGTCCAGAACGCGTCGCGCACGCCCGGGTTGTTCACCGCGCGGTCGAACCACTCGAGCGTGAACCCGTCGACCGGCCACGCCTGCGAGCGCGACTCGTTGAAGGCGTAGATCGCGATCACGATCAGCGGGATGTAGATGAAGGCCAGCGTGACGGCCGTGCCGATCCGCAGGACCCAGCGCATGCCCGGGGAGATGTGCATCAGCCGGGCCTCACAGCGACTCGAACGCGCCCAGGCGGCGCGCTATCAGGAGGTACACGATCATGATCGCCACCGGCACCGTCGCGAACGCGGCGGCGAGCGGCAGGTTGTTCGCGATGCCGACGTTCGCGTAGACGACGTTGCCGATGAACTGCGTGCTCGACACGAGCGTCGGCGCGATGTAGTCGCCGAGCGTGAGCGAGAACGTGAAGATCGAGCCCGCGACCACGGCGGGCAGCGCCAGCGGCAGCACCACACGGCGGAAGGTCATCCACGGGTGGCCGCCGAGGTCGCCCGACGCGTCCAGCATCGAGTTGGGGATCCGCTCGAGCCCGGCGTAGATCGGCAGCACCATGAACGGCAGCCAGAGGTACGAGAAGACGAGCCAGGTCGCGACGTTGCCGAAGCCGGGGCCCGTGAGGCCGAACGGGTCGAGCGCCCAGTTCACGACTCCCTCGTTCTGGAGCATGATCCGCCACGCGTAGACCTTCACGAGGTAGCTCGACCAGAGCGGCATCAGCACCGCCACCACGAGCAGGGCGCGCACGCGCGGCGACGCGACCTTCGCCATGAAGAACGCGATCGGGAAGGCGAGGATCGCGTCGGTGATCGTCACGAGCGCCGCGATCAGGACCGTGCGGAGCACGATGTCCCGGTAGACCGGGGTCTCGATCAGCTCCGTGAAGTTCTGGAAGCCGGGGTCCCGGACGATCTCGCCGCTGAAGTCGTCGAGCTGCCACAGCGACGCGACGAACAGGACCGCGAGCGATCCCAGGTATGCGATCAGGAGCCAGCCGACCGGCCCCGCCAGCAGCAACGAGAGCTGAAGGCGGGGCCGGCGCCAGAGATATCTGGCTACAGCGGCCAGCTCGAACCCAGGGCGGCTAGCCCTTGATCTCCGTCCAGGCCTTCACCCACTCGGAGTAGTCCATGCAGACCTCGCCGCGGTCGTCGCCGCAGTCCTTGGTCGGCGTCGTCCAGTAGGCCACCTGGTCGAAATACTCCTCGTCGTCGGCGTGGAAGATCTCGCAGTGGTTCTTCACCGCGGTCAGCGCGCACGACTTCGCGTTGGAGGGTGCCTCCCCGAACCACTCGGCCACCGCGGCGTTCGCCTCGGGGCTGATGATGTGGTCCATCCACTTGTACATGCAGTTCGGGTTCTTGGCCTCGGAGGAGATCATCCAGGTGTCGGACCACCCGGTCGAGCCCTCCTTGGGCAGGATCGCCTCGACCGGCGGCGACTTCTTGTCCGCTTGGACGAGGTTCGCGATCACCTGCCAGGTCGTGCCCGCCACCGTGTCGCCGGACGTGAAGGAGGCCTGCTCCTTCGTGTAGTCGGACCAGTACTCGCCGATCACCTCACGCTGCTGCTTCAGGAGGTCGACGGCTGCCTGGAACTGCTCCTCGTCCAGCTCGTAGACGTTCTCGATCCCGAGATCCGGCTGGGTCGCCTTGAGGTAGAGCGCCGCGTCGGCGATGTAGATCGGGCTGTCGTACGCGGTGATCTTGCCCTTGTACGGCTCGCTCTCCTCGCCGCCCCAGACGATCGCCCATGAGTCGGGCGCCGGCTTCACGAGGTCCTTGTTGAACATCAGGAGGTTCGCGCCGCGACCGTGCGGCACGCCGTAGCTCTGGCCGTCGACCGTGTTGTGGGGCTGGTCCTTCAGGCCCTCGAACACGTCGGCGTAGTTCGGGATCAGGTCGGTGTTGACCGGGTCCACGTCACCGCCGGCGATCAGCCGGAGGGTCGCGTCGCCCGACGCCGACACGCCGTCGTACTTGCCCGTTCGCATCAGCGTGACCATCTCGTCCGACGTGTTGCCGAGCTTCACGTTGACCTGGCAGCCGGTCTCGTCCTCGAAGTCCGAGACCCAGTCCACCTTCGGGTCGGTCGAGCCGTCCTCGACGTAGCCGGCCCAGGCGATCAGGTTCACCTGCCCCTCGCCCTTGCCGACCTTCGTCAGTGCGGCGCTCTCGTCGCCGCCTCCGCCGCCGCCTCCGCCGCCGTCGTCGTCGTCATCACCGCAGCCTGCCGCGGTGAGCGCGGCCAGGGCAAGCGTGAGAACGGCGAGCACCAGCAGCCGTCTGCTTGCAAATGCGCTCAACTTCGTCCCTCCTCTGGGATCTCGTCCTGCGAGTCCGGGATCGCGTACGCGTGCTCGCCGTGCCAGCCGACGCGCACACGGCGACCCCTCTGCTCGAGCGCCTCCTGAGAGGACATCTCGAGGTTCTGGCGGACGACCTGTAGCTCGCCGCCCTTGTCCAGGTCGATCACGAAGCGGGTGACCATCCCGACGTACGCGACGTCGCGGATGCGGCCCTCCTCAACGCGAAGTCCGTTCGCGCCGTCGGCCGCGTCCAGGATCCGCACCTTCTCAGGGCGGATCGTGAAGCGCTGTCCGTCGCGTTCGACGATGTTCGAGACGCCCACGAAGCCGGCGACGAACTCGTTCACCGGATGCTCGTAGACCTCCGCCGGCGGGCCCACCTGCTCGATGCGCCCGTCGGCGAAGACGGCCAGGCGGTCGCTCATCGTGAGCGCCTCCTCCTGGTCGTGGGTCACGTACACGAAGGTGATCCCCACCTCGCCCTGGATCGAGCGCAGCTCGTGCTGCATCTGCTGGCGCAGCTTCAGGTCGAGCGCGCCGAGCGGCTCGTCGAGCAGGAGCACCCGCGGACGGTTCACCAGGGCCCGCGCGAGCGCCACGCGCTGCCGCTGCCCGCCGGACAGCTGGCCGGTACGGCGCTTCTCGTAGCCGCCCAGGCGCACGAGCTCGAGCGCCTCGCCGGCGCGCCGCCGGCGCTCCTCCCGGCCGACCTTCGCGACCCGCAGGCCGTACTCCACGTTCTCGCCCACGCTCATGTGGGGAAAGAGCGCGTAGTCCTGGAAGACCGTGTTCACGTCGCGCTCGTAGGGAGGGAGATCGGTGACGTCGCGCCCCGCCAGCTCTACCCTTCCCTCATCAGGCCGCTCGAAGCCCGCGATCATGCGCAGGCATGTGGTCTTTCCCGAGCCAGAGGGCCCCAGCAGGGTGAAGAACTCGTCCCCGAGTATCTCCAGGTCGACGCGGTCCACCGCAACGACCTCGCCGTACGTCTTGCGAGCTCCACTCAGGCGCACGGCAACGTCCCCACTATGGGTCATCGCGGCCTCTTGTACACCCTGGAGCGACTGCTGTGCGAGTAGTTAGCGTTAATTTGCTCCTCGCAGTCGCGTTCGGCGCCCCCGCTATGGCCGCCCCGGCGCACGCGGCGCCGGTCTCGGCGCACGCGATGGTGCACTCCTGCTGCACGCCGAGCGCCATGAAGGAGCGCATCTTCAGCGAGGCGAAGCGGCTCGGGTCGGACTACATCCGGGTCGACGTGGAGCTGAACGGGATCTTCGCGGCCGCTGACGCCGAGCCGAACTGGAGCGGCCTCGACGAGGTGATCGAGCTCTCGAAGAAGCACCGGCTTCCCGTGCTCGGGATCGTGCTCGCTCCGCCCGCCGGCGCGGACGAGGAGGACTTCGGGAGGCTCGCGGGCGAGGTCGCGGAACACGCGGCCGGGACGATCGGGCACTGGGAGATCGTCAACGAGCCCGACGGAGCCTGGGCCTTCGACGGCCCGCCCGAGCAGTACGCGCTGATGCTGAGCGCCGCGTACGACGAGATCAAGGCCCGCGCCCCGAGGGCGAGGGTGCTGCTCGGCGGGCTGATGCGCCCCCACGAGCCCGCCTGGCTCGAGCGCGTGTTCGCCACGCCGGGAGCCGACGCGATCCACAAGTTCGACGTCGCGAACGTGCACCTGCGCGGCCCGGTTGAGGCCGTCGTGCGCCGCTACGGGGAGTTCAGGGCGTGGCTCGCCGCGCGCGGGTTCGAGGGGCCGCTCTGGGTCACCGAGCACGGCTACCCGGCCGACCCCGCGTTCCAGACCGACGGCGCCTACGCCGGCGGGGACGCCTCCCAGGCGGCCTACCTGACGCAGACGCTCGTGGGCCTGGGCGAGGCGGGGGCCGAGCAGGTCTTCGTGACGCTGCGCGACAACCTCGAGGGCGAGTACGCGAGCGAGGGGGTCGAGAACATCGGGGCCGCGCCGGACTACGTGACCACGCGACGGCCGTCGTTCACCGCGGTCCGGCGGCTCGTGGACGACTGGGAGCAGGTGATGTCGTGGCGCCACGAGCAGCGTGAGAACGAGCGGCTCACGGCCCAGTATCAGGCCACGGCGGCGGCGGCCGCCCAGAAGACCAAGATCGCGCGGGCCGACTTCCACCAGGCGCGGCTGCTGGTCCACGACGCCCAGGACGCGCTCGAAGCCCCGCCCGCGGCGAGGAAGAAGGCCGCGAGAGAGCGGATCGTGCGGCGGCTGACGCTCCGGCTCGAGCGCGCTCGCGCCCTCCTCGCCGGGCGCAGGGCCGTCCTGCTCTGGGACAACGCAGTCACCCGCTGGCAGCGCGGCCGCGCCTACGAGCACGCCGTGGCCGTCGAGCTGCTGAAGCGGCGGATCGCGGGCGGCTAGCCGCGCTGCCAGATCTCGGCGACGATCTCGGTCCGGCCGTCCGGGAAGACGGTCGCCGCGCCGACGAAGATCGCGCACCCTGCGGCGTAGCGCGTCCCGCGTGGAGCCTCGACCCCGGTGTCCGCCGGCATCGAGCCGCGCTTGAACCGGATCGGCACGCGGCCGGGGCGAGCACGTCGCGGACGTGCGCCTCGAGCCCCTCGAGCGTGAAACAGCGCTCGCCGACGACGTCGAACAGGCGCAAGCCCGGCGACTCGGGGCCGTAGAGCATGAGCTCGAGCTCGAGGGGCGCACGGCCCTTGACGTCGATGGTGCGAGCGGTCGCGTCGACGGCCGGCCCGACGGAGCCGAGCAGGCTCGATCCGGTCGGGACGAGACGCGCCCGCAGGGGCCCGCGCCGCCCGCGTCCACGGCTCGCCAGCCGGCCCAGCCGCCGGCGCGCAGCGCCGCAGTCAGCCGCGCCGCGAAGCGCCGCGGCCGCAGGCAGCCCGCGCCGCGCTCGAACTCGATCGCCGCCGCCTGCAGTCGCGCCGCGCGCAGGCGCGCGGTCCGGTAGGCCTGCGACAGGGGCGAGAGACCCAGCGCAGCGCAGCTCCGTCTACCGGCGCGCGGAAGCGCGACGACCCCGTGGCCCGCCCACTCGCAGGCGATCAGGTCATCGGCCGCGAGGCCGCTGCCCTCCAGCGCGGCGGCACAGACCTGGAGAGGCGTTCTCGTCGGGTCGCTCGATGATGGCCACGTCGCCGTCCGTGCTCGGCCGGTCGAAGCACGCGACCGCACCGAAGCCGATCTCGACCGGGTCCGTGGACAGCGTCGCGACCGCCGCCCCCGCGCCCACAGCGGCGAGCGCGACCAGCGCGACCGCTAGGTGGCGGCGGCGCGTGAGGCGGAAGCGGCGCGGGGCGCGCGACGGCTGCTTCGCGATCGCCGTGTCGAGCGCATCCCCGAGCCGGTTGACGAACGGGATCTCGCTCATGAGGTGGCCTCCATCCGCATCAGGTTGTTCAGGCGGGCGAGCCCGCGGTGCACGCGCTGGCGCGCGCTGTTCTCGGTGCAGTCGAGCCGGGCCGCGATCTCGGCGTAGGGCAGCTCGCCGACCACGCGCAGCTCGACCGCCGTGCGCTCGCCGCCGGTCATCTGCGCGAGCGCCTCCGCAAGCGCGTCACGGTGCGCGGCCACGTCCGCGAGCGCCTCGATCCGGGCGATCGACTCGTCGTCGAGCCGCGGGACCTCGATGCCGAGCCGGCGCACGGCGCGCCGCTCGACCGCCTGGCTTCGGAACCAGTGCGACAGCTCCTTCGCAGCGATCCCGTACAGCCAGGCGCCGCCCGGCTTGCCGATGTCGCGGAAGCGGGCGCGGCGCTCGTAGGCGACCGCGAACGTCTCCGCCAGCAGGTCCGCCGCCACCTCGGCGTCGAACACGCGCCGGTAGAGGTAGGCGAGCAGGCGGTCCGCCCAGCGGTCGTACAGCTCCCGGAAGGCGGCCGGATCGCTCTTTGAGGCGACTATCAGCTCTGCGTCAGTCACTCACAGCACATACGCCTCGACGGCGCCTGAGCGTTACGGCTGGCGGCGGATCGGGATGCGCACGCCGCGCCCTCGCGCGCCGCGCGGCATCAGCGCCTGGGACGGCGGCTCGTACGGCACGAGCTCGAACTTGAGCGAGCGGCGCACCCGCACGAGCTCCTGCTGGAGCTCCTCCTGGACGCGCTTCGCGTGGCGCTCGATGTTGCGCATCCTGCGGCGCATCCGGTCCATCTCCTCCTCGAGCTCGAAGACCCGCTCGACGCCCGCGAGGTTCATGCCGAGCTCGGTCGTGAGCTCCTGGATCCGGCGCAGGCGGTCGACGTCCTGCTGCGAGTAGAGGCGCGTGTTCTTCGGCGAGCGCTTCGGCGTGATGAGGCCGCGCGTCTCGTAGATGCGGAGCGTCTGCGGGTGCATGCCAGCGAGCTCGGCGGCCACCGAGATCATGTAGACGCCGCGGTCCGTGTCCGGGCTGTCGGCCACCTGGTGCCTACCTCCTCCGCGAGAGCAGGCTCTCGCGCGGGTTGCCGTTGATCACGGTCGCCAGCTCGTCCACGACCTCCGCCTGCTCCTTGGAGAGCGAGCTCGGCACGTCGATGAGCAGCCGGTAGCGCATGTCGCCGCGGCCGCGGCCGCCGAGCTTCGGCGGGCCCTCGCCGCGCAGGCGCTGCACCGTGCCGTGCTGAGTGCCCGGCGGTACGCGGATGCGCTTGGTCGCGGTCAGGGTCGGCACCTCGATCGTCGCCCCGCGGATCGCCTCGGGGATCGTGATCGGCACCTCGACCTCGAGGTTGTCGCCCTTGCGCTTGAAGATCGGTGACTCGGCCACGCGCGTGACGACGTACACGTCGCCCGCCGGCCCCCCTCGCGGCCCGGACTCGCCCTTGCCCTTCAGGCGCACCCGCGACCCGTCGCGCACGCCCGCCGGGATGTTGACCGCGTAGCGCTTCACCTGGCGGGTCTGGCCGGAGCCGTGGCAGGTGGGGCACGGATCCTTGATCTCGGTGCCCGTCCCGCCGCACTGCCGGCAGGGCTGCGAGATGGAGAAGAGCCCCTGCGACTCCGCCTCGACCCCACGCCCCTGACAGCGGCTGCAGACCGTGGGCGTCGTCCCGGGCTTGGCGCCGGTGCCGCGGCAGGTGGGACAGGGAGCCGCGAGCGGCACGGTCACGGAGACCTGGCCGCCCTCCATGGCCTGCTCGAACGACAGGTGCACGTCCGTCTCGAGGTCGCGCCCCCGCTCCGGCCTCGGCGCGCGGCCGGTTCCCGCGCCGCCGCCGAAGAGGTCGGAGATGATGTCGCCGAAGCCGCCGAAGCCGCCGCCGGTCCCGAAGCCGCCACCGCCGCCGGCGAAGCCGCCGCCGAAGATCCCGCCGCCCGCGTCGTACTGCTTGCGCTTCTCGGGGTCGGACAGGACGGCGTAGGCCGCCTGCACCTCCTTGAAGCGCTCCTCGGCCTGCTTGTCGCCGTGGTTCGTGTCCGGGTGGTACTGGCGCGCGAGCTTTCGGTAGGCCTTCTTGATCTCGTCGTCGGAGGCCTTCTTGTCGACGCCCAGCGTCGAGTAGGGGTCCTTCACCGCGGCCATGTCAGCCTGAGACCACCACGCGAGCCGGACGCAGCACGGTGCCGTTCGAGCGGTAGCCGCGTTCAACTACCTCCAAAACCACTCCAGGCTCTCCATCGTTCTTCACCGAGAGGGCCTCGTGCTCGGCGGGATCGAACTTGTCACCTTCCGGGTTGAACTGTTCAACCCCGTTGCGCTCCAGCACAGCAATGAGCTCTGAATGCACCAGGCGCACACCCTCAGCAAGGTGCTGCTCTCCCTCTTCTGCTGAGGCGAGCGCCCTCTCGAGGTTGTCGACGATCGGCAGCAGCTCGCGGACGAGGCCACTCCTCGCCCGCTCACCCGCCGCCGCCATCTCCCGGGCAACGCGCTTCCGGTAGTTCTCGAAATCGGCCTGCACGCGCTGGGCCAGCGCGAGGTAGTCCTCGGGCTGGTCCTCGACGATGCGCTCTTCCTCGTTCGCCGGGTCCTCCTCGCCCGAGGGCTCGCCCCCCTCGTCGCGTGACGTGACAGGCTCGTCCTCGGGCGCGAGCGGAGTTTCGTCGATCACGAACGCTCCTCGCCGTCGACCACCTCGGCGTCCACGACCTCCTCCTCGTCGGCGGAGTCGGTCGGGCCCTCCTCGCCGTCGGCGGAGGCACCGTTGCCGGCGGCCGCCTGCTGCTGCGCGGCGGCGTACATCTGCTCGGACACCTTGTGGAAGGCGGTCTGGAGCGCCTCGGTCTTCTGCCGCAGTAGCTCCACGTCGTCGGACTCGAGGTTCTCGCGGACTTCCTTGATGGCCGCCTCGATCTCCTCCTTCGACGACGCGTCGAGCGAGTCGCCCATGTCGGCCACCTGGCGCTCGGCCTGGTACGCGGCGTTCTCGGCCGCGTTGCGGGTCTCGACGATCTCGCGCTGGCGGCGGTCGTCCTCGGCGTGAGCCTCGGCGTCCTTCACCATGCGCTCGACCTCCTCCTCCGCGAGGCCCGAGCCGGCCTTGATCTCGATCTTCTGCTCCTTGCCGGTGCCGAGGTCCTTGGCCCCCACCGCGAGGATGCCGTTCGCGTCGATGTCGAACGTCACCTCGATCTGCGGGATGCCGCGCGGCGCCGGCGGGATGCCGGTGAGCTGGAACTTGCCGAGCGACTTGTTGTAGGCGGCCATCTCGCGCTCACCCTGGAGCACGTGGACCTCCACGCTCGGCTGGTTGTCCTCAGCCGTCGAGAAGATCTCCGACTTGCGGGTCGGGATCGTCGTGTTGCGCTCGATCAGCTTCGTCATCACGCCGCCCTTGGTCTCGATGCCGAGGGTCAGCGGGGTCACGTCGAGCAGGAGGATGTCCTTCACGTCGCCGGCCAGCACGCCCGCCTGGATGGCGGCGCCCACGGCCACGACCTCGTCCGGGTTGACGCCGCGGTGCGGGTCCTTCCCGGTGAGCTCCTTCACCTTCTCCTGCACGGCCGGCATGCGCGTCATGCCGCCCACCAGGACGACGTGGTCGATGCCCTCGCCGCCCTCGACGCCCGCGTCTCCGAGCGCCTGCTTGGTCGGCCCGACGACGCGGTCGATCAGCTCGGCCGTCAGCTCGTTGAGCTTCGAGCGCGTGAGCCGCTGGTTCAGGTGCTTCGGAACCGAGTCGACCGCCGTGATGAACGGCAGGTTGATCTGCGTCTCCTGCGCGGAGCTCAGCTCGGTCTTCGCCTTCTCGGCCTCCTGGTAGAGGCGCTGGAGGGCCATCTTGTCGGCCGACAGGTCCACGCCCTCGGCCTTCTTGAACTCGGCGACGAGCCAGTCGACGACCGCCTTGTCGAAGTTGTCGCCGCCGAGGTGGTTGTCACCCGCGGTCGACTTCACCTCGAAGACGCCGTCGCCGATGTCGAGCACCGACACGTCGAACGTGCCGCCGCCGAGGTCGAAGACGAGGATCGTCTGGTCGGCCTCCTTGTCGAGCCCGTAGGCGAGCGAGGCCGCCGTCGGCTCGTTGATGATCCGCTTGACGTCGAGGCCCGCGACCTTGCCGGCATCCTGGGTCGCCTGGCGCTGGTCGTCGTTGAAGTAGGCCGGCACGGTGATCACCGCGCTGTCCACGGTGTCGCCGAGATAGGCCTCGGCGTCGGCCTTCAGCTTCTGGAGGATCATCGCGCTGATCTCCGGCGGGGCGTACTCCTTACCGCCCGCCTTGACGCGCGCGTCGCCGTTCGGGCCGGGGATGACCTCGAACGGGACGATCTTCTCCTCCTCCTTGACCTCCGCTTCCTTGCGTCCCATGAAGCGCTTGATCGAGAAGACCGTGTTCTCGGGGTTCGTCACAGCCTGCCGCTTGGCGGGGGCGCCCACGAGGCGCTCGCCACCGTCGGTGAACGCGACCACCGAGGGGGTGGTGCGCGCGCCCTCGGCGTTCTCGATCACCGTGGGCTCGCCGCCCTCGAGGACGGCCATGCATGAATTGGTCGTGCCCAGATCGATGCCGATCGTCTTGCCCATCCCGTACTTCTCCTTGGTCGAATCGAAAGAAATCTAAGCGGGAGTATGGCAGATCTTGGGTTCAATTACAGGCATTGGAGGGGTCGGGCTCAATGCGGTTGCGGTTAGGCATGAAATACATGCCAAAGCTCAACCGCAGCTAGGATTCCGCCGCCAATGGACTCGCCACTCCGTCACGTGCTCACCCTCATTGCCGTCGTTGCCGTTCTGGGCGTGGCGGCCTGCGGCGACGACGATGAGAACGGGGACGGTGGCGCGAGCGGCGGCGCGGACACCGCCGCGCAGGAGGAGACCACGACCGAGCCGTCTCCGAGCGACGCCGAGGCCGCCCTCAAGGACACGAGCACCAAGCCCGTCATCCCAAAGCCGACGGGCACACCCCCGCGGAAGCTCGTCAAGGAGGACATCGTCCAGGGCACGGGCCCGGGCGCCAAGCCGGGTGACACGGTGGTCGTCCACTACGTCGGGATGAACTTCTCGAACGGCCAGGAGTTCGACGCCTCCTGGGACGCCGGGGCGCCCTTCCCGGTGGAGCTCGGCACCGGCGCCGTGATCGCCGGCTGGGAGAGGGGCCTCGTCGGCATCAAGGAAGGCGGGCGGCGCGAGCTCATCATCCCGCCGGAGCTGGGCTACGGCGCCCAGGGATTTCCACCCGACATCCCACCGAACGAAACGCTGGTGTTCGTCATCGATGCAGTTTCGGTGAACTGAGCGGCCTCAGCCCTCGGGCAGCGGCCGCGGCGGCCTGAACCGCGGCACCAGCTCCACCGCCACGATGGCGGCCATGATCAGGGCGGCTCCGAGCCAGCCGGTGGCCGTCAGGCGCTCGTCGTTGAGGAGCCAGCCGAACAGCCCCGCGAAGGCGGGCTCCGCCGCGAGGATCAGCGCGGTCCGCGCCGGCGGCGCGTGCTGCTGCGCGAACGTCTGCACGAAGAACCCGAGCGCGCTCGCGACGAGCGACGTGACGATCAGCGCCGACCAGACCGTCGAGCCCTCGGGCGACTCGAGGTCGCCAGCCACGGCCGCGATCGCAAGGGACACGAGCCCTACGGCACCCAGCTGGACCGCCAGCAGGGCCCCGACGTCGAATCGCTTCACCGCGCTCGCGGTCGCGAGGATGTGCGCCGCCAGAGAGAACGCGCACAGCAGGACCAGGCCGTCGCCGCGCAGGTTGAAGTCGTCGCTTCCCCCCGACAGCAGCCACAGCCCGACCATGGCGACGCCGGCCGCGGCCCATGCGATCACCGGGAGGCGCTGCCGCAGGAACACCGCTCCGAGGACGGGCGTCAGCACGACGAATAGCCCCGTGATGAAGCCCGTGTTCGACGCCGTCGTCTCCTCGAGGCCGAGCGTCTGGAAGATGTAGCCGCCGGTTAGGAACACGCCCATCAGCGCCCCCGCCCGCCACCCGCCGCTCGGCAGCGTGCGGAGCTGCCGGTGGAAGACGGCCGCGACGATGAGGGCGGCCGGGATGAACCGGTATGCGAGGAACGCCATCGTCGGCAGCTCGCGGATCGCGTCCTGCACCATCACGAACGTGAGGCCCCAGACCGCCGCGATCGCTATCAGCGCGAGCTCGGAGACTCGCTGGAGACCCTTCTCGCTCACCCGCGAGCCAGCCTCCGGCGCCCCTCCGGGCACATCCGGTTGAGCGGGCAGGCCGCGCAGGCGGGGTTCCGTGCCGTGCAGGTCCGGCGGCCGTGGCGGATCAGGAGCACGTGGATCTCGTACGCGTCCTCGGGGTCGACGAGCCGGAGCATCTCGTCGTGCGCCCGCTCGAGGCTCGTCCGCTCGGGCCACAGCCCGAGGCGAGTGCCCACGCGGTACACGTGCGTGTCCACCGGCACCTCCGGCCGGCCGAAGGAGAAGAGCAGCACGCACGCGGCGGTCTTGCGGCCCACGCCGGGTAGGTCGCAGAGGTAGTCGCGCGCCTCCTCGAGCGGCGCCTCCTCCATCCAGGCGAGGTCGTCCTCGCCCACCGCCTCCAGGATCTGCTTGATCCGCACCGCCTTCGTCGGCGCGAGGCCGCCGGGCCTGATCGCGTCCTCGATCTCCGCGACGGGCGCCTCGCGCACCTCCGCCCACGAGGAGAAGCGCTCCCGCAGGCGTGTGTATGCGACGTCGCGGTTGCGGTCGTTCGTGTTCTGCGAGAGCACGGTCAGGACCAGCTCGTCGAGCGGCGCCCGGTGCGGGCGCAGCACGGGCCGGCCGTACTCCCTTCGGAGCCGGTCGCGGATCGCGCGCAGCTTGCGGCGGTCGGCCATGCGGGCGTGATGGTATGAACCGCGCCCGTGGAGATCGCCGAACGCACCGCCGACGTCGCCGGCCTGGCGGTGAGCTACAGGCACGCCGGGGACGCTCCGATCCTCTACCTCCACGGCGTGCCGACCCACTCGTACGACTGGATCCCGTTCCTCGAGCGCTTCGGCGGGGTCGCCCCGGACCTGCCCGGCTTCGGCCACTCGGCGAAGCCGGCCGACTTCGACTACTCGATCCCCGGGTACGACCGCTTCCTCGAGGCGTTCGTGGACGAGCTGGGGCTCGACCGCTTCACGCTGGTGATGCACGACTGGGGCGGTCTGGGGCTCGCCCTCGCGCAGCGCTTCCCCGAGCGCGTCGAGCGGATCGTGATGTTCCCGGTGGTCCCGTTCCTGTCCGGCTACCGCTGGCACCGGGTGGCGCGTGGATGGCGGACGCCGGTCGTCGGGGAGCTGCTCATGGGCTTCACGACGCGCTGGGGGATGCGGCGCGAGCTGCCGCGCGAGCTCGCCGACGCGGCCTGGGAGTCGTTCGACCACGGCACCCAGCGGACGATCCTGAAGCTCTACCGCTCGGCGCCGCCCGAAGTGCTGGCGCGGGCCGGCGAGCGCCTCGGCGAGGTCCGCGCGCCCGCGCTGATCCTGTGGGCCCGGGACGATCCCTATTTGCCGGCCGAGTTCGCGGAACGGTACGCCGGCGCACTCGGCGGCGAGGTCACCGTCGAGCTGGTCGACGGTGGGCATTGGCCCTGGCACGGCCGGCCGGAGCTGGTCGAGCGCGCCGGCGAGTTCCTGCTGGCATAAAGAGTTCCTGAGGGCCGTTAAGACTCGGCGATGGTTGTCGAGTCAAAGAAGTGTGCGGCAGTTCCTCTCCAAGTCCATCGCAGGCGGCCTCTCGGCGGGCGTCGTGCTGCTCTGGTGGCCCATCGTCTTTGCCGAGGTGGACTCCGTCACCTCGTGGCTCGTGCGCGGCGTGGCCTGGACGGTCTGCTTCGAGCTGCTCCTCCTCGCGCTCGCGCCGTTCGAGCGGGCGCTGTGGGAGACGAGGCACGGCGAGCGCATCAGCAACCGGGTCGGCGCAGCCGGCTCGCGCCTCCACGCGGGCTCCGGCCGCCGGAGGCTGAGCCGGCTGAGCGCGCTCGCGGCCGTGGCGCTCGCGGTGCCCGTCGCGCTGCTCGTGACCGGGCTTGCCGAGCACGCGCCTGCGCGCGCCGAGGCGGCGCCCGTCAGGCCGGTCAAGATCGTGCAGGTGACGAAGGTCGTGAAGGTGCGCAGGGTCGTGCACCCCGCTCCGGTGTCCGTCTCGCCGCAGTCGGTCACTTCCGCGAGCCCATCCCGGCCCAGCGCGCCCGCGAGCCCGCAGACGCCGGCCTCCAGGCCGGACAGGGTCGTCGTCGGCCGCAGCGCACCCGAGCAGGGCAGGAGCACCCCGGCCGAGGAGGCCGAGGTCCCCGAGCCCGCGCCAGCACCCGCTCCGTCCTTCTAAGCTGTCCCTCTCGTGCTGCGCGACGCGCCGTCCACCGTCACGGCGCCACCCTCCTCTCCAGTCACGACGTCGGAGGAAACGGCGCCGTCCCCGCCGCGGTCCGGCCGCCGGCGCCGCGCTGCCCGCTGGCTGCGCGGCATCGACCCGTGGAAGGCCGCGCCGCTCGTCGTGGCGCTGGTGTTCATCGCGGCCTACCTGATCTGGCAGCCGCGCACCGTCGATCTCGCCGCCCACACCTTCCGCGCCGACCTGTTCGGCGAGGAGGGCTTCACGATCTGGAACGGGCAGTGGTACGGCGGTCATCACACGCCCGCGTACAGCGTGATCTCGCCGCCGCTGGCCTGGCTGCTCACCCCGCCGTTCGCGCTCGCGATCGCGGCCCTGGCGTCCGCCGCGCTGTTCCCGCCGCTCGCTCGCGGCTGGTTCGGCGAGCAGAGCGCGCGCTGGGGCTCGATCTGGTTCGGCGCGGCCACGGCGACGCTCGTGTTCACGAGCCGGCTGCCCTTCGCAATCGGCGTCGCCTTCGGCCTCGCGGCCCTGCTCGCGCTCCAGCGGCGCCGCTACGGGCTCGCCATCGCGCTCGCCGTGCTGTGCCCGCTCGGCAGCCCGGTCGCGGGGCTGTTCCTGGCCATGGCCGGCGTGGCGTACGCCATCGCCGAGCGGCGCAACCGCTCGAAGCGCTCCGAGGGCCTCGCCATCGCCGCCGCGGCGTTCCTCCCGCCGGTCTTCCTCGCGTGGGCGTTCCCGGAGGGCGGCTGGGCGCCCTTCCCGGAGTCGGCCTACGTGCCGATCCCGCTGTTCGCGGCCGCCTGCCTGATCGTGCTCCCGCGCGAGCAGGCCGCGCTGCGCTGGGGCGCCCTGCTCTACGGCCTCGGCTCGACGCTCGCGCTCGCGCTCGAGACCCCGATGGGCGGCAACGCCGTGCGACTCGGCGCGCTGTTCGGCGGGCCCGTGCTCCTGTGCGCGCTGTGGGGCCGCCCCTGGACGAAGCGGCCGTGGGCGCTGCCGCTGCTCGCGGCCGGGTTCGCGTCGCTCGCCCTGTGGCAGTGGTCGCCCGCGGTGCGCGACGTGATCAAGTACATCGAGGACCCGGCCGCCAAGGCGGACTACTTCGAGCCGCTCCGCGACTTCCTCTTCCGGCTGCCGGACCAGCGCCGCATCGAGATCCCGTTCACCCGCTCGCACTGGGAGGGCTCCGAGGTGGCGATGGACCAGGCGCTCGCCCGCGGCTGGCTGCGCCAGCTCGACACGCGCCTGCATCCGATCTTCTACAAGGGCGAGCTCAACCGCCTGACCTACGCGGCCTGGCTGTCGGACAACGCGGTGCGCTACGTGGCGCTGCCGAGCGCGAAGCCCGACAAGAGCTCCTACAGGGAGCGCGCGCTGATCGAGGGAGGGCTGCCCTACCTCCGCCTGCGCTGGAAGTCCGACGACTGGCGCGTGTACGAGGTGCTGCTGCCGGCCCCGCTCGTGATCGCCCAGAAGGACGCGAAGTTCGTGCTGGAGCAGTTCCAGTCCGACGAGGTGCTCCTCGACGTGAAGCGTCCCGGCGAGGCGATCGTGAAGGTGCGCTGGACGCCCTACTGGTTCGCGTCGCACGCCTGCGTGGAGCCCTACGGCGACTGGACCAAGGTGATCGCGGACGAGGAGGGCTTCGTGCGCCTCTCGACCCGGTTCGCTCCCGAACGGCTTGTCTCGCGCGGCCGCCGCTGCGACGACTCCTCTGGCTAGCTACGCTAGACGCCCGTGCCGTCCTCCCACCCGCTCCTGGTCCAGCTTGCTCGGGTCTGGCGCCTAAGCGGGCGCTGGCTTCCCAATGGCTGGCTCGACGCCATCCGGCAGCTCGCCCTGTTCGCGGGCGCCTACTACCTGTACCGGATCGTGCGCGGCATCGTGGACGGCCAGGCGGGGCTCGCATTCGAGAACGCGCGCAACCTCGTGGACGCCGAGCGCGCGATGGGCCTGTTCTTCGAGCCGGGCCTCCAGGCCTGGGCGGAGGGCACGGACTGGATCGTCACCGCCTCCAGCTGGATGTACGTGAACTCGCACTTCGTGATCACGACGACGTTCCTGATCTGGCTCTACATCGCGCGCAACCACGCCTTCTACTTCGTGCGCAACATGTTCATGGTCGCGATGGGGCTCGCGCTCGTGGGCTACATGGCCTACCCGACCGCGCCGCCGCGCTTCATGCCCGAGTGGGGCTTCAGCGACTCCGTGGCGAGCTTCGTGGGCGAGAACGCCGAGCAGAGCGCGAACGTGCTCTACAACCCCTTCGCCGCGGTGCCGAGCATGCACGTCGCGTTCGCGCTGATGATCGCCATCCCGGCGATCAAGCTCGTGAAGCACCGGGCGGTGAAGGTGCTCTGGGCGGCCTACCCCTTCGTCGTGACCTTCGTGGTGATGGTCACGGCCAACCATTTCTGGCTCGACGCCGCGCTGGGCGCCCTCGTGGCCGTGCTCTCGGCCTACGCCGCCTACGCAGCGTTCGCGCGCGCCCGCCCGGAGGCCTGGGCGTGGCGAACAGCGCACGCATGAGCATCCGCACCGGCGCGGAGATGCGCGAGCTCGCGCGGAACCGCCTGATCGAGTCGAGGCTCACCCCGAACGCCATCTCGGTGGCCGGCCTCGTGGGCAACCTCGTGGCGGCGGTCCTGGTCCTCGAGCACCACTTCGTACTCGCGGGACTCGCGTTCATCCTCGGCTCGCTCTGCGACATGTTCGACGGCCGCTACTCGCGCATGTCCGGAAAGGGCACGCCGTTCGGAGCGTTCCTCGACTCCACCCTCGACCGCGTCGAGGAGGGCGTCGTGCTCGCGGCCGTGGCGGCCTGGTTCGCCCAGGAGGGCAACGACATGGCCGTGGGCGCCACGGTGCTCGCCGTGGTGGGCTCCTACATGGTCAGCTACACGCGTGCGCGGGCCGAAGCGCTCGGCGTGGAGTGCAAGGTCGGGATCGCTTCTCGCGCGGTGCGGGTAGTAATCCTCTCAGCGGGTCTTGTGTTCGCGAGCCGAGGAGCTGATTCCGGGCCTCGACCTGCTCGAGCCGGCCATCTACGTGATGGCCGCGCTCACCGTTTTCACCGCACTTCAGAGGGTGCTCCACGTTCGCCGGCAGCTCGCCGGCGGCGCGGGCACCGTGTAACCCAGACGAGCTTGGCGGGTGTGTTACCTCGATGACTGATTCGACAATTTCTTCCAACGGCGGTTCGCGCTACCAAAACGACAAGGTGCGCGTCGCCATCATCGGCGTCGGCAACTGCGCCTCCTCGCTGGTCCAGGGCGTCGAGTTCTACAAGGACGCCGACCCCAACGCGTCCGTGCCGGGCCTCATGCACGTCGACCTGGGCGGCTACCACGTCCGTGACATCGAGTTCAGCGCCGCGTTCGACATCGACGCGGACAAGGTCGGCAAGGACCTCTCCGAGGCGATCTGGTCCGGCCAGAACAACACGATCAAGTTCTCCGACGTGCCGAACCTCGGCGTGCCCGTCCACCGCGGCATGACCCACGACGGGCTCGGCAAGTACCTCAAGGAGAAGATCACGAAGGCGCCGGGCGAGACCGACGACATCGTGAAGATCCTCAAGGAGACGAAGACCGACGTGGTCGTCTCCTACCTGCCGGTCGGCTCCGAGCAGGCGACCAAGTGGTACGTCGAGCACGTCCTCGAGGCCGGCTGCGGCTTCGTGAACTGCATCCCGGTGTTCATCGCCGGCGAGAACTACTGGGCGACCCGCTTCCAGAAGGCCGGGCTGCCGATCGTGGGCGACGACATCAAGTCGCAGGTCGGCGCCACGATCGTTCACCGCATGCTGGCGCGCCTCTTCTACGAGCGCGGCGTCGAGATGAAGCGGACGTCGCAGCTCAACGTGGGCGGCAACATGGACTTCTACAACATGCTCGAGCGCGAGCGCCTGGAGTCGAAGAAGATCTCGAAGACGCAGGCCGTGACCTCGATCATGGGCCACGAGCTGCCGAAGGACGACGTCTACATCGGCCCGTCGGACTACGTGCCGTGGCTCACGGACCGCAAGTGGGCTCACATCCGGCTCGAGGGCGAGGCCTTCGGCGACGTGCCGCTCACGCTCGAGGCGAAGCTCGAGGTCTGGGACTCCCCGAACTCGGCCGGCATCGTGATCGACGCGGTGCGCTGCTGCAAGCTCGCGCTGAACCACGGGCTCGGCGGCCCGATCGAGGGCGCCTCGGCGTACCTCATGAAGTCGCCGCCGGAGCAGCACCCGGACGCGATCGCGCGCACCATGGTCGAGGACTTCATCGCCGAGCACGGCGGGAGTCCGGCACTGCCGGGCCAGAAGCCCGCGCCGAAGCCCGCCGCGGCCGCGGCCGAGACCACGATCGACACGTAGCCCGGGAATATCCTGCGCGGTGTGCCGTTCAGGATCGCCCAAGTCACCCCCTGGCCCTGGGAGCAGCGCCACGAGGTAAACCGCTTCGTCGAGCGGCTCTCCGATGAGCTGTGCGCGCGCGGGCATCGCGTGGTGGTGATCGCGCCCTCCGAGTCGCGCGGGCTGATCCGTGACGGCCGCGCCACCGTGAAGGCGATGCGGTCGGACCCCGAGGCGCTCTGGGCCGAGCCGGGCTGCACCTCCGTGCTCGCCGTCGGGCAGTCGCTCCCGTTCCGGCGCGGCGGGTCGGTGTCGCTGCCGCTCGACGTCTCGCGCACGCTCGAGGAGCTGCTCGAGCTCGCAGAGCTCGACTTCCTCCACGTGCACGAGCCGTTCGCGCCCAGCGCGGCGTCGGCCGCGCTCCGGCACTCACGCGCGCTCAACATCGGGACCTTCCACTCGACCACCGAGCGCTTCGTCTCGACGCAGGTGGCCCGCAGGGTCGTCGAGCTCCTCTTCGGGCGCCTCGACGGGCGGACCGCGAGCTTCGCCGCCACCCGCGACCTGATTGAGCGCTACTTCCCCGGCCACTACGACGTCATCCATCCCGGCGCCGACCTGCACGAGCGCACCGCCACGAAGGAGGCGGGCCACCCCGAGATCGTGTTCTCGGACGCCGAGGAGCGCGGCGCGCTCCGGCTCTTCATACGAGCGCTTCGCCGCCTGCCCGACGAGCTCGACTGGCGGGCCACGATCTGGCTGCACGATCCCGCCGCCGCCCCGGCGCCCGCGCTGTCGCGGCGCCTGCGCGAGCGGGTCACGTTCGCCGGTCCCGCGGACGGGTCGGAGGGCCAGCACCTCGCGCGCGCGACGATCGCGGTGGCCGCGTCCGCCGGCACAGCTCCGGCGCCGCAGCTCGTCCTGCGCTCGATGGCCGGCGGAGCGGTGCCGGTCGTGTCGCGCCTGCCGCAGTACGAGGAGCTCCTGCGCGAGGGCGAGCTCGGGCTGCTGTTCGAGCCGCGCGACGCGCTGACGCTCACGGCCCAGCTCGAGCGCCTGCTCCGCGACCCGAGCCTCGTGCGCCGCTACTCCAAGGCGATCGGAGGGACGCACGCCGAGCTCGAATGGTCGCGGGTGGCCGACGACTACGAGCAGCTCTACGAGCGGATCGCGGCGCGCCGCCACGACGGGAAGCTGAAGCCGGCCCTCAGCAAGCGGCTCGCCTCGCGCGAGTTCGTGCACGTGGACCTCCACATGCACACCGACCACTCGCCCGACTGCGCGACGCCGGTCGACACGCTGCTGGACACCGCGAAGCGGGTCGGCCTGGACGCCATCGCGATCACCGACCACAACGAGATCTCGGGCGCGCTCGAGGCGCGCGAGCGGGCCGACGGGATCAAGGTGATCGTGGCCGAGGAGGTGAAGACCGCGGACCAGGGCGAGGTGATCGGCCTCTTCATCGAGGAGAAGATCCCGCGCGGCATGACGCTCCAGGAGACGATCGCCGAGATCCGCCGCCAGGGGGGCCTCGTCTACGTGCCGCATCCCTTCGACCGGATGCATGCCGTGCCGGACTACGAGCATCTGCTGGACGTGGTGGAGGACATCGACGCCATCGAGGTCTTCAACCCGCGCGTGGCGTTCTCGGCCTTCAACGAGGAGGCCGCGCGCTTCGCGGCCAAGTACCGGATCGTGGCCGCCGCCGGCTCGGACAGCCACGTGGCGCAGGGGCTCGGCTCGGTGAAGATCCGCATGCGCGACTTCGACGGGCCCGAGGAGTTCCTCGAGTCGCTGCGCGACGCGGACATCGTTCGAAAGAAGCAGTCGCTGCTCTACGTCCAGGCGCTCAAGTTCATCCAGACGCGAGGCAAGAAGTGATGCGCTCGAAAGGGACAACGGCAGGTCCGTCAAAAGCCACTGGGACGGTGCCGGCCACTGACGACGAGATTCGCGAGAAGTACCTCGAGCGCGCCATCCGCGAGCTGAATCAGCTCACGCGCGAGATTCAGTCCTGCGACCACTGCCCCCGCGGCAACCTGATGCCCGTACTGGGCTCTGGGCACCCGCAGGCGGACATCATGCTGCTCAAGTTCGCGCCCATGCCCTCGGAGATCGAGGAGGGGGTGGCCTTCTACGGTCGCGCGGGCAGCGCGCTCATGAAGAGCTTCAAGCGGCTCGGCATCGACCCGCTGGCCGTCTACGGGACCGTCTTCGTGAAGTGCCCGGTGCACGACACGGACGACTCGGCGCCCGCCTGCCGGGCGCGCGTGCTCGAGGAGATCGCGATCGTGCAGCCGCGGATCGTCGTGGTGATGGGCGACGAGGCGATCGAGGAGCTGAACGACCTCCACATCCCGCTCGGCCGCAAGCTCGAGTGGAACGCGGGCGAGATCCAGCGGCTGACGCCGTCGATCGACGCCCTGACCGTCCCGGACATCGACCGCTCGCTCGACGACGAGCAGGCGAAGCGCGAGTTCTGGGGCGCCTTCCGCGCGCTCGGCGAGTGGTACGCGGACTTCCCGCCGTACTAGCGTCGATTTTCCACCGTCACGGCCCGGGATACCAGTTCAGAGACCAATCTCGCCAGCCCGTCGTCGGGGTCCAGTACTTGTGGTACAGGTAGGTGTCCTGCCCTCGAATCCAAACGTCCACCCGATCGGCGCTCGGCGCCGCCGCGGCGGGCGCCGAGGTACTGATCGCGCCAAGGTCCGACCAAGCCGACCACACCCCGTTTTCGTTGGTGCGGTGGAACGTGGTGCCGCCGATCCCCCGAACGAAGAGATCGATCCGGTTGACACCTCGCGAGGTCACGGCAGGCGCAGAGGTCACGGCGCCACCTATGCTCGTCCAGGCGCCCCACGAACCGACGAACGTCTTTCGCCAGAGCGCGTAGTCACCGCCTCGTACAAACACGTCGACCCTGCCGTTCGCCATTGACACAGATGCCGGCGCGGAGGTCGCTCCGCCTGGCGGCGCCCCCAGAGATGCCCAGTCGGACCAAGTCTGACCGTTGCGCGCGCGATGCCAGACGGCGTTGTCCGTACCGCGGTGGAACGTGTCCAGGATCGTCGTACCACGTCGGAACGACGCTGCCGGACTCGTGTGCGTGACGCCGCCGAGCAGCGTCCAGCTCGACCAGCTCGTGCCCGTAAAACGGCGATACCAGATCGTGTTGTCGCCGCCTCGCGCATAGACCTCGAGCAGGCCGCGGGCCGGAGCGACAACGGCCGGCCCTGACGACACGATGCCGCCGATCGGGCCGTCCCACCAACTACCCGAATCCCAGGAACGACCGTGGACGCCACGGTCGTCCCCGAGGCCGCGAAAGAAGACGTCAAGCCGACCAGGCCCCCAGGACGCCGCGCTGGGGGAGTCGTCATAGCAACCCGCGTCGTTGTTGCGCGCGGCGTTGCACCATGTGAACCAGGCGGGACGCCGCCTGCCGTCCTGGGTGACGAGCGCGGAGTCCCACGCCGGGTTGTGGTCCCTGACGTGGTAGTAGTTGATGCGGTTGACCTTCGTGTGGCCGGCCACCAAGCCCGAATCCGAAGCCGTTTCGCGGAGCGTTGGCCACGGCGCTGGATGCCGACATCAGGCTCAGTGCCGTGGCTACGAAGGCGAGCGTCTTCAAGCGGGTTCCTTCCAGACCGGGACAGAGGCGCCGAATGCTGAAGGCCTGTCCACCTTTTCACCTGGAAGCGGTCGGATGCAAGCGGTACCCTCGACCCATGAGCGCGGAAGCTCGGGTTCTCGTCGTGGCAAACCGCACCGCCGAGTCGCCTGAGCTGCTCGACGCGCTGCGCAAGCGGACCATGCATGGCCCGTGCGAGTTCACCCTGCTGGTGCCCTCCACGCCGCACGGCCTCGCCTGGGCGGGAGACATGCACGGCGGCGGCGAGGAGGCGGAGCAGCACCGCACCGCGTTCCTCGAGGAGCTTCGCCAGGAGGGCCTGAACGTGGCCGATGCCAAGG
This sequence comes from uncultured Thermoleophilaceae bacterium, assembly GCA_963786845.1. Classification (GTDB taxonomy): domain Bacteria; phylum Actinomycetota; class Thermoleophilia; order Solirubrobacterales; family Thermoleophilaceae; genus JACVRW01. The sequence continues at coordinate 192,530 of CAWBAP010000001.1, read as the reverse complement.
TCGGCGACCCGGACCCGCTCGCCGCCATCCAGGACGAGTGCAACTTCAGTGAGTACGACGAGCTGATCGTGTCCACGCTCCCGCTGCATATTTCGAAGTGGCTCCGCGTGGACCTGCCGCGCAAGGCGGAGGCCGCCACCGGCCTGCCGGTGAACCACGTCGTGGGCAGCGTGTCCTGATGGACCTCGAGGAGCGGACAGGCGTCGACCCCGTGATCGAGCGCACCTGCGCCGAGTGCGGGACGAAGCTCACGGATGCGGAGATCCAGGCGTCGCTCGACACCGGCGGCCCGTTCCTGTGCACGGTGCACGCGAACGAAGAGGTCGCGCTCGACGAGGACGTCGCGCCCTAGGCCGGCCGCTCCAGCAGCGCGACGCACTCGATGTGCGGCGTCTGCGGGAACATGTCGACGGGGCGCACCGTGCTGAGCCGGTACCCGCCGTCGTCCACGAGCTGGCGCGCGTTCGGAGCCAACGTCGTCGGGTTGCACGAGACGTAGACGATCCGCCTCGCCTGCGCCTCGATGATGCGCCGCACGACCTTCTGCGAGAGACCCGCGCGCGGGGGATCCACCACGACCACGTCCGGGCTGCCCGACTTCTCGAGCAGCTCGCGCATCACGAGCCGCACGTCGCCCGCGAAGAAGCGCGCGTTGTCCACGTCGTTCAGCTTCGCGTTCGCGATCGCGTCGGCCACGGCCTCCTCGACCAGCTCGACGCCCCACACCTCGGCCGAGTCGAGCGCGAGCACCATCGCGATCGTCCCGATGCCGCAGAAGAGGTCGAGTACCTTCTCGCGCCCCGTGACCCCGGCGAGCTCGGCGGCCGCGCCGTAGAGCCGCTCTGCCATCTCGGTGTTGGTCTGGAAGAACGCGTCCGGTGAGATCCGGAAGCGGAGGCCGGACAGCTGCTCCTCGAGCACGGCCTGGCCCTTCACGACCTGTGTGGTGCCGCCGCGGGTGGTCTCGGCCACTCCCTCGGCGCGCGTCCACAGGAACGAGTCGACCGGCGTGGCGGCCGCGAGCTCGTCGACGCGGAACTCGGTGCCGGGGCTCGTGACGACGCGCGCCTGGACCTGACCGGTGCGGCGGCCCTCGCGCACCACGAGGTTGCGCAGCAGGCCGAGCTGGTCGTCGCGGTCCCATGCGTCGAGCCCCTCCTCGCGGCACCAGGCCTTGACCGCCTCGCGCACCTCGTTGATGCGCTCCGAGGCGAGGATGTCGTCCTCCACGTCGTCGATCAGGTCCCAGCGTCCCGCCCTGTGGAAGCCGAGCACGAGCTCGCCGTTCTCGTCGTTGCCGAACGAGTACTCGAGCTTGTTGCGGTAGCGGAGCTGCTCGACAGCGCGCACGATCGGCTCGACGGGCGGGTCGTCGAAGCCGCCGATCCGCGACAGCGCCTCGCGCACCTGCGACTCCTTCTCCTCGAGCTGGCGCTCGTACGGAAGCACCTGCCACGGCGCGCCGGGGTGGGGCGCCTCGGGCTCGATGCGGTCCGGGCTCGGCTCGAGCAGCTCCACGAGCTCCGCCTCCGCCCATGAGCGCTTCGACTTCCCGATCCGCGCGCGCACGCGGTCGCCCGGCACCGCGGAGCGCACGAAGACCACGTAGCCCGTCTCCGTGCGCGCGACACCGGCGCCGCCATAGGCGAGGCTGTCGATGGTGAGCTCGAGCTCGTCGCCCCGGCGAGGGCGCGGCCGAGTTGTTTCCTGCTGACTAGACGTCAGCCGAGCTTAGTCTCAATCGAGTTGAGCACCGTCTTGCGGTTCGCGTTGCGGCGCTCGTAGTCGCGCACCTTGCGCAGCTCCGCCGCCGTGAGGTCGGTGAGCCGGGTCACCACCTGGTCCGCCGTCAGGTCGTCGTAGGCGAGGATCGGGAAGTTCGGCCCGACCCCGGCCGCGCGCCGTGCGCGGTCGGCCTGCGCGAGCGGCCCGGACGCGGCGCGAACGGCGCGGCTGCGCGCGCCCGACGCCTGCCCGCGGGCGGCGCCCACGGCCCCACCGGCTGCCTTGCGCACACCGGACGTGCGCCCCTCGATCTCGTCCCGGCCGCGGCCCAGCAGGCCCTCCAGGTCCTTGAGCACGTCGTTCGTCTGCTTGCGGCCCCGCTCGAGCAGCCCGGAGGCGAGGGTCTGAGCGTCGGAGGACGTCATGCGCCCGCGGTCGACGGCCTCGCCGAGCGCCTCCTCGATCCGGTCGCGCGTGAGCAGCACCATCTCCATCGGGCCGATCAGGTTCTTGCGAAGCGCCTCACGGAACTCGGCGACGGTCTTGGCCTCGACGCCCGCGCTGCGCGCTCCGCGCGAAGCGGTCCGCGCGGTGGTCTTCGCGGCCTTGCGCGCCTTCTGCTGGCGCCCGCGTGCCTGCCCGCCCTTCTTGGCGGCGGCCTTGCGCTTCGTCGCCGAGCCGGAGCTGGCGGAGGCCTTGGTGCGCGAGGCGCCCGACGACGCCTTCTTGCGCGAGGCGCTCGACGCCGACTTGCTGCGCGAGGCGCTCGGCGACGCCTTCTTGCGCGAGGCGCTCGACGCCGACTTGCTGCGCGACGAGCTCGAAGTGGACTTCTTTGCGGTCGAGCGACTCGACCCGCTCGATCGCTTCGCCCCACCTCGTGAACTTCCGCTGCTTCGACGCTCAGCCATCTGGCACTCCTCCTGGTTCCCGCGAACTTGTGATGGGACTCTCCCCCGAAACCGGGACTATTTCACCTCATAAGCCGCGACGACCGGCGCATGGTCGGACAGCCGGAGGCTCAGACCGCCCGGCTGGGTCAGCTCGCGCTCCTCTCCCGGCAGCCTGCGCGGCGCCTCCACGACGTCGAGGCCGCGGGCGAGCAGGTGGTCGATCGCCTGCGGGCCGGTCGGGTCGCCGAGGCCGTAGCGCTCGCGCAGCTCGGCGAACGGCGCCGGGTCGCGCGCGGGCCGCAGGTTCATGTCGCCGCCGAACACGAGCGGCGCCTCGCCGGACCAGTCGACGGCGTTCCGCGCGGCTGCGAGCAGCTCGCTGGCCGCCCTGAGCGGCAGGCCCGCCGACGCGTGCAGGTTCGAGAAGCAGACGGTCTCGCCGCCGGGCAGCCGCACGCGCGCCCACACCATCCGCCGCCGCTCCGGGCGGCGCGTGAGCGTCATGGTGCGGTGCTCGAGGATCCGGCCCGGCTCGCGCACCAGCAGCTGATTGGAGCCGCCCTCCCACGAGGCGATCAGATCCGGGTTCAGGTTGGCGAGCAGGCGCTGGAGCGGCGGCACGACGTTCCGCGACGTGAGCACCCGCACGCCGTTCGCCTCCGCACGCCCGCCGAGCTCGCGGAACCAGAGCGGAGGGGCCTCCTGGAGCAGCGCCACGTCCCACTCGCGCCCGGCGAGCCAGCCGGCGAACTCGTCGAGCAGCGGCCTGTTCACCTGCACGTGGGTCGCGTTGCGCTCGGTCACGCGGAGCAGCCTGGAGCGCAGGGTCAGGAGCGCCTTGTCGGGCGGGTGGTCGCGTCCGTGGTAGAGATTCCAGCTCAGGACTCGCATGGCAAGGCACTTCCTAACCGGCGAGGAGCTTACGGCTGCCGAGCAGCACGGGCTCCTGGAGCGAGCGATCGAGCTGAAGGCCGATCGCCTGTCGTCGCGCGCGCTCGAGGGACGGTCTGTGGCGCTCGTGTTCGACAAGCCGTCCACGCGCACGCGCGTGTCGTTCGACGTCGGCGTGCACGAGCTCGGGGGCCACGCGGTGGTGCTGCGCCAGGGCGAGCTCCAGATGGCGCGCGGCGAGTCGCCGCGCGACGTCGCGCTCGTGCTCTCGCGGATGGTGCACGCGATCGGCATCCGCACCGGGCCGCACGAGCTCGTCGAGGAGCTCGCCGAGCACGCCTCGGTTCCCGTGATCAACATGCTCACGCAGGACCACCACCCCTGCCAGGCGCTGGCCGACCTCCTCACCCTGCGCGAGCGGTTCGGGAAGCTCGAGGGGCTCAAGCTCGCCTACGTCGGCGACGGCAACAACATGGCGCGCTCGCTCCTGATCGCCGGGCGGCTCGCCGGCGTGGAGGTCGCGGTGGCGTCGCCGCCGGAGCTGTCGCTGCCGGAGGCGCCAGGCGTCGAGCCCGCGGAGGCGGTGCGCGGGGCGCACGCCCTCTACACCGACGTCTGGGTGAGCATGGGCGACGAGGCCGACGCGGAGCGCCGCCGCGAGCTGCTCGCGCCGTACCGGATCGACGCCGAGCTCCTTGCGCAGGCGCGCGACGACGCGATCGTGCTGCACTGCCTGCCCGCCCATCCGGGCGAGGAGATCACCGCGGACGTGCTCTACGGCGAGCGCTCCGCGGCCTGGGACCAGGCGGAGAACCGCCTGCACGCCCAGAAGGCGTTGCTCGAACATCTACTGTTCGCGCCATGACCAAGCTCCTTGCGCTGATCCTCGCCTGCCTCGCCCTCGGCCTCATCGCCTGCGGCGGGGATGACGACGACAGCGGCGACAGCGGTGCGGCGACCACGCAGGAGACGACGGAGGAGTCCACCGGGGGTGGTGGCGGCGGCACCGAGGTGTCGTTGGAGAACGTCCAGTTCACCCCCGCCGACCTGACCGTCAAGCCCGGCGAGACGATCACGTTCACGAACAACGAGTCGATCGCCCACGACGTGCACAAGACGTCCGGGCCTGGCAAGGACTTCGCCTCCGGTCCCGCCGGCGGGATGCAGGAGGGCGACACCTTCGAGCTGACGCTGGATCAGCCCGGCAAGTACGAGTACGTCTGCGACGTGCACGCGCCCGGCATGGCCGGGACCATCACAGTCAAGTAGGCCGCCGCTTCACGCCGAAGCCGCGGAGCAGCAGCAGCGCGGTCTCGCCGAGGCCCCCTCGCGAGGGCAGCAGGCCCAGCTGGGTCGCCGCTTCGTAGAGGTCGAAGAAGCCGCGCGCGCGCCGAATGCTGCCGTCGGTGAGCTCCAGGTAGTGGAGGCCGTGGATCGTCACGAAGCGGTCGCTCGACGGGAGCATCTGCCCGAGGTCGCCCCGGTGGGTGCCGAGCGCTCGCCACGGCACGCACGCGTGCGTGCCGCGAAGGAGCGGCGGGGCGGTCGCCTCGACCCTGAGGTCGGGGAACGCCTGGCGCAGCCCGGCTGCGTGGGCGTCCAGCGCCTCGACGCCGCGCAGCAGGTCCACCGCCACCGGGTCCTCGTAGGTCACATCCGGCGTGCAGCACGCCTCGAACCCGGCACCCTCCCAGGCGGCGCGCCAGCGGCCCGAGAGCGCATCGACCGCGCCGCGCTCGAGCTCCGTGCTCACGGCGTGCCGGCCGCGCGCTGCGTCTCGGGCTCGAGCTCGGCGATCCCCTCCTCGGGCGAGGACGCCTCCGCGTACAGCCGCCGCGGGATGCGCCCGGCGCGGCGCGCCTCATAGCCGGCCTCGACCGCCTTTCGCATCGCGCGCGCCATCGCGGGCGGATCGGCCGCGCGCGAGATCGCGCTCGCGAGCAGCACGGCGTCGCAGCCCGCCTCCATCGCGAGCGCGGCGTCGGAGGCGGTGCCCACGCCCGCGTCGAGGATCACCGGGACCCGAGCCTGCTCGACGATCAGCCGCAGGTTGTAGGCGTTGTTGATCCCCATGCCGCTCCCTATCGGGGAGCCGAGCGGCATCACCGCCGCACAGCCCACGTCCTCGAGCCGCCGGGCGAGGATCGGGTCGTCGTTCGTGTAGGGGAGCACGGTGAAGCCGTCCGCCACGAGCTCCTCCGCGGCCACGAGCAGCTCGGCGGGGTCCGGCAGAAGGGTGCGGTCGTCGCCGATCACCTCGAGCTTCACCCAGTCGGTTTCGAGCGCCTCGCGGGCGAGCTTCGCCGTCGTCACGGCGTCACGCGCGGTGAAGCAGCCGGCGGTGTTCGGGAGCACCTCGAGCCCGGCCTCGCCGAGCACCTCGACGATCGAGCCGTGCGCGGCCGGGTCCACGCGCCGCATCGCCACGGTGGCGAGCTCGGCGCCCGACTCGCGCGCCGCCTCCGCCATCACCTGGAGGTTGCGGAAGCCGCCGGTGCCGAGGATCAGCCGCGACTCGAAGCTTGCGGCCGGCGATCTCGAGCACGGTCATGCTCCCCCCTGCACCGCGTGGAGCACCTCGACCTGCTGGCCGTCGCGCACCTCGGTGGTGGCCCACTCGCCGCGCGGCACGACCTCGCCGTCGAGCGCGACCGCGACGCCGCGCCCGTCGGGGGCGCCCGCCGCGTGAACGGCGGCCTCGATCGTGGCCCGCTCGCCGAGCTCCCGCCGCTCTCCGTTGAGAGTCACGACGGTCATGTCCGCACGCCTCCGAAGCGGGCCGGGCTCAGTGCCTCGATCTCCTCCAGTGGCTCCTCGCCGGCAAGCATGGCGGCGACCGCGTCGCCCGTGAGCGGCGCGAGCAGCACTCCGTTGCGCCAGTGCCCGGTCGCCCAGACCAGGCCGTCGAGCTCTCCCGGCCCCACCACGGGCGCGTTGTCGGGCGTGCCCGGCCTCAGGCCGGCGTGCGCGCCCACCAGCTCCAGCTCGCCCACCTCGGGCAGCACCTCCCAGGCCGCCTCGAGCAGGCGGAAGACGCCCTCGGCCGTCACGGCCGTGTCGAAGCCCTGCTCCTCCACGGTCGCGCCGAGCACCACGCGCCCGTCGCCGCGCGCCACGAGGTAGCAGCGCGGCGTTCGCAGCACGCGCTCGAACGGCGCTGGCATCGCCCCGCGAGTGCGCAGCTCGAGGATCTGTCCCTTCACCGGCCGCACCGGCGGCCCGTCGCCGAAGGGGGCGAGCGCCGCGCTCCACGGGCCCGCCGCCACCACGACCCGCTCGCAGGCGATCGGCCCCGTGCTCGTCCGGACGCCCGTGACCGCGCCGCCCTCGTGCTCGATCGCCTCGACCTCCACGCCAAGCTCCACGTCCCCGGCGGCGGCCGCGAGCGCGCGCAGCGTGGCGCGCGGGTCGGCGCTGCCGTCCTGCGGCGCGAGGATCCCGCCGGCGATGCGCGGCGACAGTCCCGGCTCGAGCTCGCGGCAGCGCGACGGCGCCAGCCACTCCGAGCCGAGGCCGAGCGAGCGCTGGAACTCCTGGAGCCGCCTGAGCGCCTCGGCGTCGTCTCGATCGGCCGCCACGACGAGCGCGCCGCTGTCGCGGTAGCCCGTGGGAAGGCCGGTCACCTCCTCGAGCTCCGCAGCGAATCCCGGCCAGCGCTCGCGCGCCGCGAGGTTCACCCGCAGCGGGCCCTCCTCGCCGAAGTCGGCCTCGGTGACCGGCGCGAGCATGCCGGCGGCAACGCCGGACGTACCGGCCCCGACAGAATCGGCGCGGTCCACGACGAGCACGGACATGCCGCGCCTGCGCGCGCGCCATGCGCACGAGAGGCCGATGAGGCCCGCGCCGATAACGACGGCGTCGTAGCGTGTGCTCTGCGGCAGTTCCTTCACCTTCCCTTCGCGGGCATTACCCCGGTCAGGTTCTACGGTCGGCGGCGCCGCAGCCGCCCTCTCAGCCCGGTCCGCCCGAGCTCCCGTTGTCTACCGCGTATGGAGTCTAGAGCCGTCGCGTCGGGTAGTCGTCCGCGCTGCGCGGCTGGTCGCCGTTCCCCATGAACACGCACCGCGAGCGAGATCACGAGGCCGATGATGCCCACGACCATCAGGATCAGGCCGACCGTGTCGATCTCGATGTCCTCGACGGTCAGGTTGACCGCGTAGCGCAAGATTGCGCCCGCCGCGATCAGGAATATCGACATGCCAATTCCCATTCTGCTACGGCTTAGGGAGCCGCGCGGCGGACGCTAGCAGGGGCAGCGACCGCAACCCGCGCGCCTGCCGCGTGTTGCAATGCGGAACCCGGCTCTCGGCCCGAACGAATGCGCTTAACCACGCTCACAACCGCCTTCCTCATCGCCCTGGCGCTGCTTCCCGCAGCCGCCGGCGCGAGCGTGCGCCAGTTCACGATCTTCCAGGACGAGACCCTGCTCGTGGAGAACGGCGCGACCCGCGCGGCCGACGCTCGACGAGGTCCGCGGCCTGGGCGCGGACATGATCAAGGTGCAGGTGAACTGGGCGGTCGTGGCTCCGGGCGGACGGCGCAAGCCGAGCGGCTTCGACGGAACGGATCCCGCGCAGTACCCCGGCTGGTCGCGCTACGACGCAGTGCTCGCGGACGCCAAGGCGCGCGGCTTCAAGGTCATGTTCGCGCTGGCGCCGCCCGCGCCGGGCTGGGCGACGCCGACGCGCGGCGACCGCACCGGGCGTCACGCGCCCGAACGCGCGCGAGTTCGGGCGCTTCGCCACGGCCGCGGCGCGCCGCTTTCCCGGCGTCGACGTGTGGACGCTCTGGAACGAGCCGAACCACCCCGGCCACCTCTTCCCCCAGTCCACGAAGGGCGGCCGGCCGGTGGCGCCGCACCACTACCGCGCGATGGTCCGCGCCGCCGTGAGCGGCCTGAGGCGCGGCGGAGTGGGCGGCGACCCGATCCTCTTCGGCGAGCTGCTCCCGATCGGCAAGGCGGCCAACGGCCCGAAGCGCAACCTGAAGCCGCTCGAGTTCCTGCGCGCGTTCTTCAGCGGGAAGCCCCTCAGCGGCCTCGACGGCTTCGCCTACCACCCGTACACGCGCGCGGCCGGGCCGCTGCTGCGCGAGCCCACCGGCGACGACGCGACGATCCGCTCCTACGGCCGCATCCTGCACGCGCTCGACTCGGCGCGCGCCGCGCGGCCGGATCAAGAGCCGCAGGAAGCTCCCGATCTGGAACACCGAGTTCGGCTTCCAGACGAACCCGCCCGACCCGTTCGGGGCGCGCATCGCGAGCGTGCCGCGCTTCTGGTCGCTCTCGGAGCTGTGGTTCTCGTACTCGAACCGCCGCGTCAAGTCGATCTCCCAGTACACGATGCGCGACCAGGCCGGCGACCCGAGCCTGTGGCAGAGCGGCCTGCGCTTCGCACAACGGAACGCCGAAGGCCGACATCTACGCCAACTTCCGCCTGCCGATCCTCGTCCGCCAGCTCGGCCCGGGCGCGGTCGAGGTGCGCGGCGCCGCGCGGCCCGGCGGCGCCGGCTCCGTCGTCCAGATCTTCCAGCGCGGCCGCAAGGGGCCGTTCAAGCCGCTCGGCGGCCCGATGACCGTCCGCAACGTGCGCGGCTACTTCGTCGCGCGCTTCCGGATCCGCAGGGCCGCCCTGCGCACGTTCCGCTTCACCACCGGCGGGGAAACGAGCCTCGACGTGAAGCCGGTGAGGATCTTCCGCTGACCCTGAACCCGATAGTTACGCTCAGGAGAATCATGACCCGCCTATTCGCATGTCTCGCAGCAGCCGCCGTCCTGGCCGGCTGCGGCCTCGCCGCAGCCCCGGAGAAGTCCGACGCCGCCGTGCTGGTCGGCATCGGCGACCAGGACGCGAGCATGTTCACCGACCCGCTGTTCACGCAGATCGGCTTCAAGCGAGCCCGCTACTTCCCGTCGTGGAACGTCGCGCATGGTGCCGCAGGAGGCCGCCTGGCTCGACCAGTGGCTCGCTGCCGCGCAGGCCAGCGGAGTCGAGCCGCTGATCTCGTTCTTCGCCTCGCTCGGATCGGCGTGCCCGAGCAGGCCGTGCAAGCTGCCCACGGTGCGGCAGTACACGCAGCGCCTTCAAGGCGTTCCGCGCGCGCTGGCCGCAGGTGAAGGTGGTCAACCCCTGGAACGAGGCGAACCACCGCTCGCAGCCCACCTTCAAGAACCCGAAGCGGGCGGCGCAGTTCTACAACGTGGTGCGCGCCAACTGCCGCGGCTGCAAGATCGTCGCGGCGGACGTGATCGACGAGGTGAACATGGAGCGCTGGCTGAAGGTCTTCAAGCGGACCGCGAAGAAGCCGCGCATCTGGGGCCTCCACAACTACCGCGACACGAACAAGCGCAGGGGCCAGCGGCTCGGCGGCACGAAGCGGCTGCTGAAGGCCGTGAAGGGCGAGGTGTGGCTCACCGAGACGGGCGGGATCGTGAAGTTCGTCCTGCCCGACGGCCGCACGCTCTTCCCGCAGAGCGAGAGCCGCGCCAACGCCGCCACCAAGCGCATGTTCGCGCTCGCGAAGCGCTACCGGAGCCGCATCAAGCGGCTGTACATCTACCACTGGAAGCAGTCCTCGTCGGACAACCGCTTCGACGCCGGGCTCCTGCGCCGCGACGGCACGGCGCGGCCGGCGTACAGCACGGTGCGCAGCCAGCTCCGGACGCGCGGCGTTCAACCCGTAGGCGCAGTGGATTCCCGCCGCGAGCGGCTCCGGCGGGCGCGGCTGTACTTCGTCACCGATGTGCGGCCGGGCCTCGAGGAGCTGCTCGCGGCGGCGCTCGCCGGCGGGGTGGACATGGTCCAGCTCCGCGACAAGGCGGCGAGCGACGCCGAGCTCGTGCGCGCGGCCGCCGTCTTCCGGCGGCTGTGCGACGAGCACGGCGCGCTGTTCTGGCTGAACGACCGGCCGGACCTGGTGGCGGCGTGCGGCGCCGACGGCGTGCACGTGGGCCAGGACGACATGCCGGTTGCCGACGGCGCGCCGGAGCGCGGGGCCGGACGTGCTCGCCGGGCTCTCGACGCACTCGCCCGAGCAGCTCGACGCGGCGCTGGCGGCCGGCGAGGCGGACCAGCTCAGCGTGGGGCCCGTGTGGGAGACGCCCACGAAGCAGGGCCGCCCGGCGGCCGGGCTCGACTACGTGCGCCACGCCGCGCGCGTCGCGGGCGAGCGCCCCTGGTTCGCGATCGGCGGCATCGACCTCGATAACGTCCGCGAGGTGATCGAAGCAGGCGCCTCGCGGGTCGTGGTGGTGCGCGCGATCCGCGACGCCGCCGACCCGCGCGCCGCGGCCGCGGCGCTCCGCGAGGCGCTCGAGGAGGCCGAGGTTGGCGCAGAGCCGTAAGCGGCGCAAGGAGCGCCAGCGCGCGGCGGCGGCGAAGGGCCAGGCTCCCGCGGCTCCGGCCGAGCCCGCGGCGAACGGCGGCTCGGAGTCCGCGCCGAGCGCCGAGTCGATCGCGGCGCAGCCCGCGTCCGAGCCCGAGCCGCGCGGCTACGCGCGCGGGCGCGCGAAGGACGAGGCCGCCCGCGCGGCGCTGGAGCCGCTCGCCCCCGGCGAGCGCCCGAGCGCGGTCACGGTCGGCGCGATCGTGGCGCTGGCCCTCGCGGCCGCCAACCTGATCGCCGTGATCGCCGGATGGAACGGCGCCATCGACGACGACGACCGCGCGCGTGCGGTCGCCGGCAGCCTGCTCGTGACCGGCCTCCTGTGCGTGGTCGCCTGGGGGATGTGGAAGGCGCGCTACTGGGCCGTGCTCGGCATGCAGACGCTGCTCGCGCTCACGATCATCGCCGCCACGCTCGGGCTGGTCACGGCCGAGAACGTGGCCGCGATGCTCGTTCTCGTCGCGACCATCGCCCTCGCCGGGACGCTGTTCTGGTTCATGGTGAAGGCCATGGCGCGCATCCAGATGCCCGAGCGGCCGAGCCGCGCTCGTTAGATAGCCTCACCGCCCATGCCGGAGCAGAAGTACGACTGCATCGTGATCGGCTCGGGGCCGGGCGGCTACGTGGCCGCGATCCGCGCGGCGCAGCTCGGCCTGAAGACGGCCGTGGTGGAGAAGGGCAACACCGGCGGCCGCTGCCTGAACGAGGCGTGCATCCCGGCCAAGGCGATGCTGCGCGTGGCCGAGGTCTTCCAGGAGACGCAGCACGCGAAGGACTTCGGCATCAAGGTCGAGGGCGCGTCGGTGGACTTCCCCGGCGCCACCAAGCACCGCGACAAGGTCATCAAGACGCTCACGAGCGGCGTGGCGATGCTGTTCGAGAAGAACAAGATCGACCTGATCGAGGGCTTCGGCTCGGTCACCGACGACGCCAACGTGAAGATCGGCGGCCAGTTCGACGGCACCGAGATCGAGACCGACCGCGTGATCCTCGCGGTGGGCTCCGTGCCGAAGCCGATCCTCGACCTGAAGTTCGGCAAGCGCGTCCTCGACACCGCGGGGATGTGGCTCCTGAACGAGCAGCCGAAGAAGCTGTGCGTGATCGGCGCGGGCGCCTCCGGCACCGAGATCGCCTCGGCGTTCGGACGGCTCGGCACCGAGGTGACGCTGATCGAGGCGCTCGACCAGATCCTGCCGCTCGAGGACCCCGACATCGCGAAGGCCGCCGCGCGCGAGATCAAGAAGCAGAACGTGCGGATCGAGACGGGCGCGGAGGTGGAGAGCGCCGACGTCTCGGACCCGGGCGTGACGCTCGCGTTCAACGACGAGCAGGACGAGTTCGACTACCTCGTGATCGCCGCCGGCCGCGCGCCGGACGTGGAGGGCCTCGGCCTGGAGGAGGCCGGCATCGAGCGCGACGAGCGCGGGCTGATCAAGGTCGACGGCCGCCTGCGCACGAGCCTGAAGGGCGTGTGGGCGATCGGCGACATGGTCCCCGGCCCCGCGCTGGCCCACAAGGCATCCGACGAGGGCATCATCGCGGTGGAGGACGCCGCCGGGATGGAGGTCCACGAGATCGACTACGGCTTCATCCCGGCCGTGACCTTCTGCCACCCCCAGGTCGCCTCGTTCGGCATGACCGAGAAGGAGGCGAAGGAGGCCGGCTACGACGTGGTGGTCGGCAAGGTGCCGATGGGCGCCGTCGGCGCCCCCACCGTCTACGGCGACCGCGGCGGCATGGTCAAGATCGTGGGCGACAAGAAGTACGGCGAGCTGATCGGCGCCCACATCGTCTCCGTGAAGGCGGCCGACCTGATCCAGGAGCTCGTGAACGCGCGCGAGCTGGAGGGCGGCTACTCAGAGGTCGCGCGCATCATCCACGCGCACCCGTCGTTCGCCGAAGCGGTCATGGAGGCCGCCCGGGCGACGGACGGCTGGCTGATCCACGGCTAGAGCTGCGCGGCGACGAAAACGCCGAGCAGGCCGATCAGAGCCACAACCTGCGCGGCCACGATCAGCGTCACCTGGCGGTGGAACGCAACGACCTCAGCGCGGTCGGCGGCCATCTCAGCTCGCAGCTGCGCGAAGCCCGCGTGCATCTCAGCACGGAGTGTGTGGAGCTCCGTGAAGACGCGATCGAACGTGTTGTCAATCGCGGCCATGCGCTCGTCTATCCGCTCGTCCGTCCATCTGACTCGCTCCATCGTACTCCGCGAAGTCTCGGCTTAAGACGATTCACCCCCAGTGACATATGATCGCTCACTGAACGAGGGACAGCGTGTGATCAACGTTTTCTGTGCAAGTTGCGGCAATTCCCGGGCCGCTTTGCGGCTTGTCTCTGGCGCGAGGCCAGACGGCCTGCTTACGCTCGCTTGCGGTCCATCACTCCTCTCCAACGCGCCCTGGGAGGGGCGACTTACGCGCCCTCTCCTCTTAGCCCGCCGAGATGAACCACATCACCGTCAAGCCCCGTCACGTCTCCGTGGCCGTCGCTTGCCTGATCGCCGCTCTACTCGCGCCCGCGGGGGCGACAGCAGGGTCCTACACGATCGTGTCGTGCGACTCGGCCGCGTCGTTCGGCTTCAACGCGAGCGCGTGGGCGCCATACGGGAACGCGGGCCGCGCGTACCAGCAATGCCCCACGTCCGGCGGCTTCACGGCCGGCATCAGCAATCGCCTGACTGACGGAGTGTTCTCAGCCTTCAACCACTCCGGCCACGCCTTCACCGCCCCACCGGGCGCGACCCTCACCAAGATCCGCTGGGCCGGCCGAATGGCGCGCGACAACTGCAAGTGGGGCACGTTCATCCGCGCGGTGCCGAGCAACACGAGCGTCCTGGGCTACCGGAACGCCCAGTTGTGCGACGCCAAGAACTTCGACAACCGCAGCTGGCCCATCTCAGTCGCAGTCCCGGCAGGCACGAGCCAACTGGAACAGCTCGTGATCTGCGGCTCCTCCGTATGTGAGGGCGGCGCGACGCTGCACACCCAGTCCGTCGAGGTCACGGTGGACGACCCGGTCCCGCCCTCGATCTCGCTGAGCGGGCCGCTGGCGAGTGGGCAGTGGGTGAGCGGGAGGACGGGGCAATCACCCCGAGGTTCATGTGACCGCCTCGGACAATGCCGGCGTGCAGCGGATCGAGGCCACGCTTGGCCGGCGAACACCGCACGCGCAGGCATATCGCGTGCAACTGGGCCCATGCCCAGACCCTGCGCGGAGCCAGGCGAGCGCGTCGATGGACCCCGGAATCGCGGACCTCGGCGACGGCAGGCACACCCTGCTCGGTTTCGGCCCTCGACGCGGCCGGTAACCCCGCCGACCGTCACCCGCGACGTATACGTCGACAACACGCCGCCCGACCCTGTACTGCCGGAAATAGTCGGCGGAACCGCCTGGCGCAGGACGAACGGCTTCGCAGCGTCATGGACCAACCCTCCCAACGCCGCGGCGCCGATCACGCGCGCGCATTGGAAGCTCTGCGCGTCCGACGGCACGTGCCCGTCCACCGGCCAGCGCGCTGGCGACGAACATCCATGAGCTGCCAGCCATGCGGCGCCCAGCCCGGGCGAGTTCCGGCTCTACGTGTGGCTCGAGGATGCGGCAGGGAACCAACGTGAGGCGAAGCGCCGCCGCTGTCGGTACCCCTCCGCTTCGATCCGGAGCCACCCGAGATCGCGTTCTCGCCTCCCGATCCGGCCGACCCGCTGCGCGTCGCGGTCAACGCAATCGACCGGCACTCCGGTATCGCCGGGGGCGAGATCGAGATGCGCGCGGCCGGCGCCCACACATGGCACGGGCTCGCGACCGAGCATCGAGGGCTCGCAGCTCGTCGCGTACGTGGATGACGAGCGCTTTCGCAGTGGCGCGTACGAGTTCCGCGCCCGCGCGGTCGACCAAGCGGGAAACGAGGCCTCCACGGGCAGGCGGGCAGACGGCTCCGCCGCAACGCTGCGACTCCCTGCCCGGATCGACACGCGACTTCGGGTGGGCGTTCCCACGCGCGTCCGTGGCCGCCGAGGCCGCACGCGAGTGCGGCTCGACTCGACCGTCGTCGCGCCCTTCGGACGCACGGTTCGGCTGACCGGACGGCTGACCAACGCCGACGGGCAGCCCATCGAGGCGGCGACGGTCGAAGCGCTGCAGACGAACTCCGACGGCGCACCCTTCCGATCGGCCTGGCGACGACGGGACTCGACGGCCGGTTCCGCTACGTCCTGCGCGCGAACCGCAACCGGGACATCGCTGTTCCGTTATCCCGGCTCGCGGCGGATCGGAGCCGCGACCGCGAGGTTCGGCCTGCGGGTACCGGCGGCGACCTCGATCCAGGTGAATCGTCGGCTGGTGAGGAACGGGCAGGCGGTGCGGTTCAGCGGCCGCGTGGCGAGCACGGCCGCTGCCCGCGAACGGAAAGCTCATCGAGATGCAGGCGCACTTCCGCGGACGCTGGCGGACCTTCTCGACGGTTCGAACCGACAGCGCCGGGTTCTGGCATTTCCCGTACAGATTCGGCGCTACCCTCGGCCGCGTGGTCTACCGGTTCCGCGCTCTGCTTCCGGCGGAGGGCGGCTATCCGTTCGTCGACGGGCGCTCGCGCACGGCAAGGGTCGTGGTGCTCGGCCCATGAGGCACCCGGCGACCATGAGCTGCAAGTGGGCAACCGTGTGAGTCTCTGCGAGAGCGCGTCTCGTATGCGAACGTCGTTTCCACCGCTCGCGCTGTTCGTCGCGCTGGGCGGGACCTCGTATGCCGTCGCTGCACATCGGCAGCGGCGACGTCGTCAATAACAGCCTTCGGAGCGAGGACATCCGCGACGACACGATCCGCAGCCGCGACGTGCGCGATCGGCTCTGCGGCCCCGCGACATCCGTCGGGACAGCCTCGGAGGCGGGGTCGATCAAGAGAGTCCGCGCTCGGGCGGTCCCGCGTGGCTGCTGAAGCCGAGCGACTGGCGGGGCGACAGCCTCAGGACCTGCGGGTGCGCTGTCCCGCCGACACGATCGCCAAGGCCGGGGTGTGCATCGAGACGTCGCCGCGCTCCCCCGGACGGCTTCCTCGGCGGCAATCGGTCGCTGTGACAACGGCGGGCGTGGGCTCGCCACGATGCCCCAACTGGATCGCTTCGCGCGGTCGAACGGCCCCTGCCCTCAAGCCGAGTGGACCGGCAGCGTTTATCGCAATCCAGACGCGGGCCGGCCGCCGTCGACCAGCTCGAGGCCGTGCTGCTCAGTGGCGGTGGCGATGTCAGCTACGACCGCGTCTATCTGGCCGTGCAGCACGCCTTTCGCTGCGTCGCTCTCCCGTCAAACTGAGCGGCCGTGGGGCAGCCGGTCTTCTACTACGACCTCGGGTCGCCGTACTCGTACCTGACCGCTGAGCGGCTTCAGCAGGTGCTGCCGGTCATGCCGGTCTGGCAGCCGATTCTGCTCGGCGGCATCTGGCAGCAGACCGGCGGGCAGTCCTGGGGGTTCACCGACGAGCGCGACGCCGGCATCGCCGAGGTCGAGCGGCGCGCCCAGGAGTACGGGCTCATGCCGATTCGGTGGCCGGAGGGCTGGCCCAACAACACGCTCAAGGCCATGCGCGCGGCGATCTTCGCGCAGTCGATCGGCCGCGCCGTCGCGTTCTCGCTCGCCGCGTTCCGCCAGGCGTTCGCCGGCGGCAAGGACCTCTCCGACGTCGACAACGTCCTCATCGCCGCGGCCGCCTGCGAGCTCCATCCGAACGCCATCCTCAAGGCGCTCGAGACGCAGTCGGTGAAGGACAAGCTCCGCGAGGCCACCGCCGAGGCGTACGAGCGCGGCGTCCGCGGCGTTCCGACGATCGCCGTCGGCGACGAGCTCTTCTACGGCGACGACCGCCTCGAAGAGGCCGGTTCCGCCCTACGCGGCGCGTAACTTCTACGGCGTGAGGCGCCGCAGTCGGTCGCGAAGGTTCAGGGCCGAAGTCAAGGAGCATCGGCTCGCCGCCGGTGTGGCCGGCGTGCTCGCGACCTGGGTGGCGGCGCATGCGGCAACCGCGGTCGCACACCGGATGAGAGACAGGTTCGGTGGCGAACCCCCCGACCCGCCCAGGAGTCCCCCCAACCGGGGGAATCGGCTATTGAACCGAGCGAGGGATGGGTACTCTCCGGGCCAATGGCTACCAAGGACGCCACTCAGTCCGGGGACGGCGCCCAGAAGGGCGATAACGGCGAGGGCGGCGGCCAGAGCCCCGAGGACGTAGCCGGCCTCAAGGAGATCGGCTTCGGCGAGGTCAAGCACGGCCTCCCCGACAAGGAGACCTGCCTCACCGTCCTCCAGAAGATGCTCCTCATCCGCCGCTTCGAGGAGCGCGCCGGCGAGATGTACGCGAAGGCGAAGATCGGCGGCTTCCTCCACCTCTGCATCGGCGAGGAGGCGACCGTCGTCGGCGCCACCCAGGCGCTCCGCGACACGGACTACCTGATGTCCACCTACCGCGAGCACGGCCAGGCGCTCGCGCGCGGGACTCATCCGAACGCCGTCATGGCCGAGCTGTTCGGCCGCGTGGACGGCTGCTCGTCCGGCCGCGGCGGCTCGATGCACCTGTTCGACTGGGACAAGCGCTTCCTCGGCGGCTACGGGATCGTCGGCGGCTCGCTTCCGCTCTCCGCCGGCGTCGCGCTCGCGTGCGACTACTCGGAGACGGAGGACGTGATCCTCTCGATGATGGGCGACGGCGCCACGAACCAGGGCACCTTCGGCGAGACCATGAACCTCGCCGCGCTCTGGAAGCTCCCGGTGGTGTTCGTGATCATCAACAACCAGTTCGGGATGGGCACGGCGCTCCACCGCCACTCGGCGGTGACGGACCTCTCGCTGAAGGCGCAGGGCTACGGCGTGCCGGGCACGCGCTGCGACGGCATGGACGTGCTCGACGTGCACTCCGTCGTGACCGGCGCGCTCCGCTGCGCGCGCGAGGAGCGCAAGCCGCAGCTCGTCGAGGCCGTGACCTACCGCTTCCGCGGCCACTCGATGGCCGACCCCGAGGAGTACCGCACCAAGGACGAGGTCGAGGAGTGGCGCGAGCGCGACCCGATCCAGGCGTTCGCCAAGCGGCTCGCAGGACGAGGACGTGGTCTCGAAGGAGCAGTTCGAGGAGCTCGACCAGAAGGCGATCGAGACCGTGGACGAGGCGACGCGGGCCGCCGACGAGTCGCCCTTCCCCGAGCTCGACTCCCTCTACGACGACGTGTACGTCTACACGGGCGACGTGCCCGGCTGGTGGACCGTCGACGAGCGCTCCCCCGAGGTGCACCGCGGCGAGCAGGAGCGCGAGGCCGGCGAGCTGCCGCACCAGCTCGCCGAGGCGGGCGCCGCCTACGCGAACGTGGGCGACAAGGAGGCGCGCAGCCGCCGGCAGAAGGGCGGCGACGAGGAGCAGTCCGAGGACGACGCGACCGACGGCGAGGGCGAGCAGTCGGGCGACGAGCCGGAGGCCGAGGGAGGCGCCGACTAGTGCCGGTGATGCGCTATCGCGAGGCGCTCAACCAGGCGCTCCGCGAGGAGATGCAGGAGGACGAGAACGTCTTCCTCATGGGCGAGGACATCGGCGTCTTCCAGGGCGCCTTCAAGGTGACCGCCGGCCTGCTCGAGGAGTTCGGCGAGAAGCGCGTGCGCGACACCCCGATCTCCGAGAACACGATCGTCGGCATGGGCGTGGGCGCCGCGATGATCGGCCTTCGCCCGGTGGTCGAGCTGATGACGATCAACTTCTCGCTGCTCGCGATGGACCAGATCGTGAACCACGCGGCCGCGATCCACTACATGTTCGGCGGCCAGGTGAAGGTGCCGATGGTCATCCGCATGCCGCAGGGCGCGGGTCACCAGCTCGGCCCGACCCACTCGCACTCGTGGGAGGCGTACTACCTCCACGTGCCGGGCCTGCTCGTGGCCGTGCCGAGCACGCCCGAGGACGCCAAGGGCCTCCTGAAGGCCGCGATCCGCGACGACAACCCCGTCGTCTTCATCGAGCACGAGACCCTCTACGGCCAGCGCGGCGAGGTGCCCGAGAACGGCGGCCCGATGCGCTTCGGTGAGGCCGCCATCCGACGCGAGGGCGACGATGTGACCATCATCGGGATCTCGCGCATGGCGATAACCGCCGGAAAGGCGGCGGAAACACTCGCGGACGAGCACGACATCGACGCCGAGGTGATCGACCCGCGCACGCTGCGGCCGCTCGACCTCGACACGATCCTCGAGTCCGTCAAGAAGACGAACCGCGCCGTGATCGTCGAGGAGGGCTGGCCCCACGGAGGCGTGGGCGCGAACCTCGCGGCCCTGATTCAGGAGCAGGCCTTCGACTGGCTCGACGCGCCCGTCCAGCGCGTGACCGGCGCCGACGTCCCGATGCCGTACTCCAAGCCACTCGAGCAGGCGGCGTTCCCACACGAGGAGCACGTGGTGCACGCCGCGCTCGCCACCTTCCGGGACCTGTAAGGAGGAGCATGGCCAGCGACGTCACGATGCCCCGCCTCTCGGACTCGATGGAGGAGGGCACCGTCCTGAAGTGGCTGGTGGAGGAGGGCGCCGAGGTCAAGCGCGGCGAGCCGCTCGTGGAGATCGAGACGGACAAGGCCAACATGACCTACGACGCCGACACCGACGGCACGCTCATCGAGATCCTGGCCCAGGAGGGCGACACGCTCGAGATCGGCGAGGTGATCGCGCGCATCGGCGACGCGAGCGAGGCCAAGGGCGGCGGCGGCGACGAGGAGGCCGGCGGCGAAGAGGCCGAAGCCGACTCGGGCGGTGACGAAGAGGAATCCGGCGCCGAGGAGTCCGGCGCCGAGGACGAGGGCGCCGAGGAGGGCGAGGAGGCCGCGGCCGCTGAGGGCGACGGCGACGAGGCTCAGGCCGCCGAGGGCGAGGAATCGAAGGGCGACGAGGAAGAAGGCGGCGAGGAGGGCGAGGAGGCCGCAGCCGCCGAGGGCGACGCCGACGAGGCCAAGGCCGAGAAGGAGCGAGGACGCGACGAGGCCGAGGGCGACGCTGACGTCAGGCGACGAGGCCGCCGCGGCGGAGGGCGAGGAGGCCGCCGTTGCCGGCGCCGATGGCGGCGGTGGCGAGACGCAGGCCGGTGCCGGGACCGCCACTCGTGAGAAGACTTCGACCGGGAACGGTGACGGGCGTGTGAAGGCTTCGCCTGTCGCGAGGCGCATGGCGCGCGATCTCGGCGTCGAGCTCGCCGAGCTCGAGGGCACGGGCCCGGGCGGGCGGATCGTCAAGGCCGACGTTCAGGCCGCCGCCGAGAACGGCGGCGGCAAGGCGGCGACCGCCGAGAAGGGCGAGGCCGAGCCGGCCGAGGACGGCGACGGCGCGAAGGCCGAGGCGGAGGCGCCCGCGAAGGAAGAGAAGGGCGACGGGAAGAAGGCCAAGGAGAAGAAGGGCAAGGCCAAGGACGAGAAGCCCAAGAAGGAGACCCAGCGCGGCGAGGCAGGCGCCAAGGGCGAGGTCGAGATCGAGGAGCTCACGCGGCTCCAGCAGACCGTCTCGCGCCGCATGGCCGAGTCGAAGGCGACCGCGCCGGACTTCTCGATCGCGCTCACCGTCGACATGACGGCCGCGGTGGAGCTGCGCACGCGGCTGAAGGAGATCTCGGACCCGGTCCCCTCGTTCAACGACATGGTCGTGAAGGCCTCCGCCAACGCCCTGCGCGAGCACCCGCGCGTGAACGGCGCCTACCGCGACGGCAAGTTCGAGCTCTACGACAACGTCAACGTGGGCGTCGCCGTGGCCGCGATGGACGCCCTGGTCGTGCCCACGATCTTCGACGCCGACAAGAAGTCGCTCGGCCAGATCGCCCGCGACGCCCGCGCGGTGATCGGCAAGGTGAAGGACAAGACCGTCACGCCGCCGGAGCTCTCGGGCGGCACGTTCACCGTCTCGAACCTCGGCATGTTCGGCATCGAGCAGTTCACGGCGATCATCAACCCGCCCCAGGCGGCGATCCTGACCGTCGGCAAGCTCGAGAAGAGGCCGGCGGTGGACGACAAGGGCAAGATCGTGCCGCGCGACCAGATGGTGCTCACGCTCGTGTGCGACCACCGCATCCTCTACGGCGCCGACGGCGCCGAGTTCCTCGCGCGCGTCAAGGACCTGCTCGAACAGCCGCTCTCGCTCGCGCTCTAGGCACGCGCGACCGTAGTCCAAATTGTCCAAAGCGCCGTTTCAAGATGCGCCAGCGCGGCAGCATCGCTTTTCCGACCGAGGGGTAGTGCAAATTCGTACTTTCCTTCTGGGGGGAAGGGGGAACCTGGGTGGCCGGCGTTAAGCGAACGCCGGCCATCTAGTCTCGGACCCCGTATGCCCCGCGAGCCCCAGACCCTCGACGAAGAGATCATCGGCGCCCAGGAGGCGGCGGTCCGGTCGACGCTCTCGGACGAGGACCGCATCGACCGGATCACGGCCGAGCTGCGCGAGGGCTTCGACGCGCTCGCCGGCGTGGCGGCCGCCGCGAGCTTCTTCGGCTCGGCGCGCACGCCCCCGGACGACCCGGACTACAAGCTGGCGCGCGAGACCGCGCGCATCGTGGGCGAGAGCGGTCTCGCGATCATCACCGGCGGCGGCCCCGGGATCATGGAGGCGGCGAACCGCGGCGCGAAGGACGCCGGCGCGCTGTCGGTCGGGCTCAACATCGAGCTGCCGTTCGAGCAGGGCGGCAACCCCTACTGCGACATCTTCCTCGACTTCCACTACTTCTTCGCGCGCAAGATCATGTTCGTCCGCTACGCCAGCGGCTTCGTGGTCTTCCCCGGCGGCTACGGCACGATGGACGAGCTCTGGGAGGCACTCACGCTCATCCAGACCGGGAAGATCACCGAGTTCCCGGTGGTGCTCGTGGGCTCCGGCTACTGGCGCGGGCTCGTCGACTGGGTCGGCGAGCGGATGCTGGACGAGGGGAACATCTCGCCGGGCGACGTGGAGCTGCTGCGGCTCACCGACGATCCGGCGGAGGTGCGTGACCTCCTGATGTCGGCTGCCCACCGTCAGGCACGGGCATAGCCTCGTAGCGCTCGCGGATCTCGTCGATGTAGAGAACCAGCCGGTCAGCCATCTCGGCGTCGTGCACCTCGATGACGTTCTCGGCGTTCATCTCGCCCGAGCGCGAGAGGTTGAAGGAGCCGGCGAACACGACGTCGTCGGCGACCGTGACCTTCGCGTGCATGAAGTCGTGGGGCGTCTCGGGCGTGTACTGCGTGGACGGCTTGCCCTTGAAGTCCGCGTTGGCGAACACCGACGCGAGGATCGGGATCTTCCAGGCCGAGTGCCCATTCGTCCGCCACTGGTAGACGACCCCGTCCATCTGCGTGCGGTCGACCACGCCGCGCAGGTCCGTGCGCCGCTCGGCGGCCACCTCCGCGAGCGTCCCGAGCACGGCCCCGGCCGTGATCACGGGCGAGGCGATCCGCACGCGCTCGCCCGACCGCCCGATCGCCTTGGCGATCCGGTGCGAGAGCTCCTCGCCGTGGCCGGGTGTGAACCAGGCCCGCACCTTGCGCCCGTCCACCTCCAGCGGGCGTGGATCCTCGTGCCCGCTCGCGCTGACGTTGCGCCTGCTCCAGAGCTCCTCGAAGTTCTGGGCGAACTCCGCGGCGAGCGCGGGCGCGCCCTCCGCGACCACGATCACGTTCTCCTGGAGCGTCCACGAGTCCGTAGTCCAGTTCATCGACCCGGTCCAGACCGACTCGCCGTCGCGCACCACGTACTTATGGTGCATCAGGTCCGGGATGCCCGGGATCCCGCAGGTCGGGAACGGCATCGCCTCGAGCAGCTCCGGCTTCGTCTGCGGGGGCGGTGGGAAGGTGAGGTGCTCGGGGTGCTCCGCGTTGTAGGCGATGCGCACGCGCACGCCGCGCTCGTTCGCCGCGCGGAGCGCGTCCGCCACAACGTCGCCCGCCTCGCCGGGCAGCCGGATGTCGTAGAGCGCGAGGTCGAGCGACTCGCGCGCCTGGCCGAGGAAGCCGGCGATGCGACGCGCCATCGCGAGCGGGTCGCCACCGGGATGGAGCGGCAGCGCCTCGATCACGGCTGCCAGCGGAAGCCCGCCGGCGCGATGCGCGGCTCGAGCGGGCTCGTGAGGAGCCCCTCGGGGAGCTGCGGCTGGTTGTAGCCGGAGGGCGCCGTGTCGTTCGGGGTGTCGGGGTGGAAGAGCGATGCGAGGTACTGGATGTGGCCGCGGCCGGGCCCCAGCTCGGTCTGGCCGCCGCCGTACGCCTGTACCCCCTCCCGCTCGCACCAGTCGTACATCTCGAACAGGTTGCTGAGCGGCCCGAAGCGCGACGGCTTGATGTTCACCATGCGCGGCCTCCAGGGCTGCTCGAGCACGTCGGCCACCGAGTGGATCGGGGCGTCCCAGGTCACGCGGTCGCTCACCGCGTCGAGGAGCGGCCGCGTGTCGTCCGTTACGTCCGGGTCCTCGAGCCAGGCGTTCGGGAACGCCTCGATGACCATGCGGTAGAGCTCCGGGTCGGTCTCGACGTCGACCGGCGTGCCCTTGTACTGGCCCTTCAGGTCGAGCGAGTCGACCGCGCCCGTGGCCACGAGCTCGTCCACCAGCTCGCGCGACCAGTTGTTGGTGGGGTCGAGCTTCAGCTTCGTGCCGGGGTAGCGCTCGAGCAGGCGCGTCGCCTTGTCGGCCGTCTCCGGCCCCTCCTGCTCCCAGGCGCCGAGCCGCATCGAGACGACGAAGTTCACGGGCCGCGGCTCGCGTTCCAGCACGTCGGCGAGCGAGCGCCCGGCCTGGATGAGCGCGAGGTCGAGCGCCGCGGACTCGAACGCCCAGCGCCGGTACAGCTCCGAGACCTCGCCGCGCACGGGCGGCGCGGGGAACAGCTCCGTCTCGCCGAGGCGCTTCGAGAACGAGTCGAGCGTGTACGAGCCGGCGAGGTCGATCGACCCCGGCCCGTCGGCCTGGAGGTTCACGTGGTCGATCTCGTCGTAGACCACGTCCTCGCCCACGCCCGTCTCGCCGCCCGGCCCGCGCAGGCCGATCAGCGTCGTGGCGCGCACGAACTCTTCCGAGAAGGCCATCTCGAGGCCCTCGAGGCTGAGCGACTCCACCTCGAGCGGCAGCTCGGCGATGCGCTCGTAGGAGCTCACGCCGCGAGCTCTGCCACGTGCCGCGCCGAAGGCGCTCGGTGTGGCGGTCCACCTGCTCCTCGGTGGTCGCCGGGCACATCAGAGCCATGTTATGGAAGGGGGTGATCAGCACGCCGCGGTTCATCAGGTACAGATGAAGGTACTCATCGAGCGCGGGATCTCCCGCGGCGGCCGACTCGGCGCCGGTGCGGGGCGGCTCGGGCGCGTAGCGGTACTCGCAGCGGGCGCCGAGCGAGACGATCGACCAGGGCAGCGCGTGCTCGGCCAGCGCCGCCTCCACTCCACCGGCGAAGCGCTCGCGCAGGCGGACCATCCGCTCGAAGGCCTCGTCGGTGAGCACCTCCGAGAGCGTCGCGCGGGCGGTCGAGAGCGAGAGCGCGTTGCCGGCGAGCGTGCCGCCCACTCCGCCCGTGTCCTCGTAGTCCGCGTCCTCCTGCGCCGCGATCCGCTCGGCCAGCTCGGCCGTGACCCCGTACGCGCCGATGGGCACGCCGCCGCCGATCGACTTGCCGAGCGTCACGGCGTCCGGCTCGAGCCCCCACGCCGCCGTGCACCCTCCGGGCCCCGCGCTGAGCGTGTGCGTCTCGTCGATGATGAGGAGCGTGCCGTGCTCCGTGCAGAGCCGGCGAACGTCCTCCATGAAGCCCGGCTCCGGCAGGACGATCCCGATGTTCGTGAGCGCGGGCTCCATCAGGAGGCAGGCGACGTCGCCGTGCTCGAGCACGGACTCCACGGACCCGAGCTCGTTGAACTCCGCCACCCGCGTGGTCTCGGTGGGATCGAGCGCCGGCCCCACGAGGCCCTCGCGGGCGCGGGCGAGGCCCTGCTCGTCGAGCATCACGAACGACTCGTCGACCGAGCCGTGGTAGCACCAGTTGAAGACAGCGATCCGCGGACGGCCGGTCACGTGCCGGCACATCCGGATCATCCAGCGGTTCGCGTCGGTGGCAGTGAGCGAGAACTGCCAGTAGGGCACGCCGAAGCGCCGGGCGAGCTCGGCGCCGACCCAGGCGGCATCCTCGGTCGGGAGCATCGTGGTGATGCCCTCGATGCGGGCGAGCGCCCTCATCGCCGGCCCGGGCGAGTGGCCCGCCATGGCGCCGGTGTCCCCGAGGCAGAAGTCGGCGTACTCGATGCCGTCCACGTCCACGAGCGTGGCCCCGTCCGCCCGGTCGAGGTAGAGCGGGAAGCCGCCGGGCCACATCGCCATCCAGGCCATCGGGACGCCCGCGAGGAGGCTCGAGCGCGCCTCCTCGTGGAGCTGCCGGGAGCGCGGGTGGTCCCGCTCGAACCGCTCGCGCTCGCGCGCGGTGAGCTCGGCCAGGCTCACGCAGGTGGCTCGGTCGGCGAGCGCCGGGCCAGGCTCGTCGGGCCGCACGGCCGCCATCTTCTCGGCGCGCCGCTGCTGCCACACGGTGATGATCATCATCGCCACCGTGAACAGGAAGATCATCGTCGCGATCACGTAGATCTGCGGTGGGATCGCCACGCGCGCGGCGCCCCAGATGAAGAGCGGGAACGTGATCGTCGAGCCCGAGTTGAAGTTCGTGATCACGAAGTCGTCGATCGAGAGCGCGAACGCGAGCAGCGCCGCCGACACGACACCGGGCATGATCAGGGGCAGCGTCACGAGGCGGAACGTCTCCCACGGCGTGGCCCCGAGGTCCTGCGCGGCCTCCTCCAGCGAGCGGTCGAAGCCGATCAGCCGCGAGCGCACCGTGATCACCACGAACGACAGGTTGAACATGATGTGCGCGATCAGGATCGTGCCGAAGCCGCGTCGCGACCGCGGCGTTCAGGAACAGCGAGAGCAGCGCGGCGCCCAGCACGACCTCGGGCGTAGCGAGCGGCACGAAGATGAAGAAGTTGACCGGCGCGCGGCCCTTGAACTCGTAGCGCACGAGTGCGAGCGCGGTCATCGTGCCGAGGATCGTGGCGCCGATCGTGGACAGGGCCGCGATCTCGAGCGAGTTCTTGAGCGCGTCCCCGATTCCCGGCACGGGCCCGCCGAACGGGTCCGTCCAGGCGTCGAAGCTGAACTCCTGCCAGATGAAGTTGAAGCGCCCGATCGGGTCGTTGAAGGAGAAGACGATGATCACCGCGATCGGCATCAGCAGGTACAGCAGCGCCAGACCCGCGTACGCGTTCAGGAACCAGTCGATCCCGCGGCGCCGCGAGCGTCATCGCTCGCTCTCCGTGCCGAGGAGCGCCTCGGTGCCCGCGATTCGCGCCCAGATGACGACGATGATCAGCATGAACGTCATCAGCAGGAACGAGAGCGCCGCCGCGGTCGGGTAGTCGGCCACCTCCAGGTAGCGCGACTGGATGACGTTGCCGATCATGAACTGGTTCGGCGTGCCGAGCAGCTCCGCGTTGATGAAGTCGCCGGCCGCCGGGATGAAGGTGAGCAGCGTGCCGGCCACCACGCCCGGCATCGAGAGCGGAAGCGTCACCCGCAGGAACACGTCGCGGCGCCGGCCATAGAGGTCGTAGCCGGCCTCGAGCATGCGCCCGTCGATCCGCTCCAGGCTGGCGTACAGCGGCAGGATCATGAACGGCAGGAAGTTGTAGGTGATGCCCGCCACCACGGACACCGTCGTGTCGAGCAGGCGCCCGTCCTCCGACGCGATACCCGACCGTCCGGAGGACGTCGAGGACGACTCCCGAGTCGGAGAGGATCGTCTCCCACGAGAGCGTGCGGATCAGGTACGTCACGAAGAACGGCACGATCACCAGGAGGAGCAGCGCGTTCCGGTAGCGACCGCCCCGGAACGCGATCACGTACGCCAGCGGATAGCCGATCAGGAGCGCGAAGAGCGTCGCCAGCCCGGCGTACTCGAACGAGCGTAGGAACTGCTCGTCGTAGTTCGACAGCACGTCGGTGTAGTTCGAGAACTCCCAGGTGAACTGGAAGCCGGTGTCGATCGTGCCCGTCTTCAGCGACTCGATGGCCATGATGACCAGCGGGATCACGAAGAAGAGCAGCAGCCAGCCCAGCCCCGGAAGGAGGAGGAAGTACGGCAGTCCCGCCTTTCGGAACCGGGCTGACATGCCCTTCAAGCGGCGCTAGGCGCCGATGACCTGCTGGAACGCTTCGTCGAGCTCCGACTCCTCCTCCGGCTTCAGGCCCCGGAAGATGAACGTGTTTTCGAGGAACGCGTCGTCAGGGAAGATGAGCTGGTTCTCCGCCAGCTCGGGGTCGCGCTTGGCGAGGATCTCCTTCACGCCGCTCACCGGAGAGATGTAGTTCACGTACTCCGCGATGTCGGCCTGCACCTCGGGCCGGTACACGAAGTCGATGAACTTCTGGGCGGTGAACGCCTCCGGCGCGCCGACCGGGATCTGCATGTTGTCCGTCCAGAGGTGGCCGCCGGTCTCCGGCACGACGAACTCGATGTTCGGGTTGTCCGCCTGGAGCTGCACGGCATCGCCCGACCAGCCGATCAGGATCGAGGTGTCGCCCTTCGTGATGTCCTTCGTGTACTCGTTGCCGGTGAAGGAGCGGATCTGGCCCGACTCGGCGGCCTCGCCGATCTTGTCGATCGCCTCCATGAACTGATCCACCGACGCGGTCTCGGGGTCGTGCCCGAGCGACGCCGCCACGACACCGACGGTGTCGCGCATCTCGGTGAGCATCGTGACCTTGCCCTTGTTCGCGGGGTCGAACAGCGTTTCGACGCTCGTCGGGTCGCCCTTCACGAGGTCCTTGCGGTAGATGATCCCGCCGATGCCCGACTGCCAGGGCATCGAGTAGTCGCGGGTCTTGTCGAACGGCGGCGACTTCAGGCTCGGGATCAGGTTCTTGGTCGCGTTCGGCATCTCCGACTTGTCGAAGCGCTGGACGTAGCCGAGCCGGATCATCCGGGCGGCCATCCAGTCGGTGACCACGTGGATGTCGCGGCCGCCCGAGTCGCCGCGGTCGTACTGCTGGCGGACCTTGCCGAAGAACTCGGTGTTGTCGTTGATCTCCTCGACGTACTTGACCTTGGCCCCGTACTCCTGCTCGAACTCCTTGAGCGTGCCGCGGTCCTCCTCGATGTAGAGCGGCCAGTTGGCCATGTAGAGCGAGTTGCCGACCTCCCCCTTCGCGATGGCCTTCGCCTCCTGCGAGTCGCCGTCGCCCCCGCTGCTGGGCTCGTCGGTGCCGCAGGCCGCGAGGTATGCGAGCGCCGAGGCGCTCAGCACGCCGCCCGCCCCGCGCTGGAGTATGCGCCTGCGGGTGAGCGGGTTGCGCAGCAGCCGCTCGAAGTGGCGGTCGAGGTCGTCGGTCATTCAGGGGCCTCCCTCACGATGTGGATGTTCTCGTCAGACCAGCTCAAGCTGGCCGTGTCCCCGGCCGCCGGAAGATCCCGGCGAGCCTCCGCGTCTGCGTTCGGAACCAGCACGGTCATGCGCGTGCCGTCTCCCAGCCGCAACACCATCTGCGTTGCGGTTCCTAGATACAACGAGCTCTCCACCTGCCCTTCCACTTTCGGCTGTCCGTCGGGCGGAGGATCGGAGGGGGAGCTGAGCACGAGCTTCTCGGGGCGCACCACCGCGTGCGCGCGCTCTCCCTGGGAGGCGCCGCCGGACTGGGGCGTGTGGACCGTCGGCCCGGCGTCGAGGCGCAGCTCCGCGCCTCCGCCGTTGGCCGAGATCACCTCGCCCGGCATCAGGTTCGAGACGCCGATGAAGCCTGCGACGAAGGTCGTTGCGGGGCGCTCGTAGACCGTCTCGGGGTCGGCCACCTGCTCGACGACACCGCGGTTCATCACCGCGATCTTGTCGGACATCGTGAGCGCCTCCTCCTGGTCGTGGGTCACGTAGATGAACGTGATGCCCACGTCTCGCTGGATGCGCTTCAGCTCAACCTGGAGCTGCTTGCGGAGCTTCAGGTCGAGCGCGCCGAGCGGCTCGTCGAGCAGCAGCACCGCCGGGCGGTTCACGAGCGCGCGCGCGAGGGCCACGCGCTGCTGCTGCCCTCCCGAGAGCTGCGCCGGCCGCCGCTTCGCCTCTGCCGCGAGGCCCACCCGCTCGAGCTCCTCGCCCACGCGGCGCCGGATCTCGTCCTTCTCCACCTTCTGGCGCTGGAGCCCGAACGCGATGTTCTGCTCGACGCTCCGGTGTGGGAACAGCGCGTAGCTCTGAAAGACGGTGTTGGTCGGGCGCTTGAACGCCGGCAGGCCGGTCACGTCGTCGCCGTCGAGCAGGACGCGTCCCTCGCTCGGCTCCTCGAAGCCGGCCACCATGCGCAGAGTCGTGGTCTTCCCGCAGCCCGAGGGGCCCAGCAGCGTGAAGAACTGGCCGCGCGGGATGTCGAGCTCCATCTCGCGCACGGCCGTGAAGTCACCGAAGCGCTTCGTGACACGGTCGAGCCGGACGCTCGGGGTCTCCGCGCCCGTTTGGCCCTCATGGCTCATGCTGGACCGCAAGCTATGGCCGAACCGTAGCGACCGCAAGGGGCGGAATGCCGAAAAACCCGCTCGCGGCTTGGCCGGAAAGGCGCATGCGGTCTGCCCCGGTTTCGACTACAGCGTCCTTGTGTTGCTCCACAACGGTCGATACCGTTGTCCACTATGGCCACCACTCCGCAAACGGTCTACGAACCCCACGCCGGCTCACCGAGCGACCTCCAGGACAAGGCGCGGCGTCATCTGTGGATGCATTTCACGCGCATGGGTGCCTACGACCCCGAGCACGAGATCCCGATCATCGTGCGCGGCGAGGGCTGCTACGTCTACGACGAGCACGACAAGCGCTACCTCGACGGCCTCTCCGCGCTCTTCTGCGTGAACGCCGGCCATGGCCGCTCGGAGATGGGCGAGGCCGCCGCGGCGCAGTCGAAGAAGCTGGCCTTTTACACGAACTGGAGCTACGCCCACCCGACCGCGATCGAGCTGGCCGAGCGCGTGGCGAACCTCGCGCCCGGCGACCTCAACCGCGTGTTCTTCACCTCGGGCGGCTCCGAGGCGGTCGAGTCCGCGTGGAAGTTGGCGCGTCAGTACCACAAGCTCACCGGCAACCCGCTCAAGACGAAGATCATCGCGCGCGAGACGGCATACCACGGTACGACCTTCGGCGCTCTCTCGATCACCGGCATCACACCGCTCCGCACGGCCTTCGAGCCGCTCGTGCCGGGCGCGCACCACGTGCCGAACACGAACGAGTACCGCTGGCCCGAGGATCGCGACCCGCTCTGGGCCGCGAACCAGATCGAGCACATGATCGAGTTCCAGGGCCCCGAGACCGTCGCCGCCGTGATCCTCGAGCCGGTGCAGAACTCGGGCGGCTGCTTTGTGCCGCAGGACGGCTACTGGCAGCGGGTCCGCGAGATCTGCGACAAGCACAACGTGCTCCTGATCGCCGACGAGGTGATCTGCTCCTGGGGCCGGCTCGGCCACTACTTCGGCGTCGAGCGCTTCGACGTGGTGCCCGACGTGATCACCACCGCCAAGGGTCTCACCTCGTCGTACGCGCCGATGGGGGCCGTGATCACCGCCGATCGCGTGGCGGAGCCCTTCATGGAGGGGAACAACACGTTCACGCACGGCATCACGTTCGGCGGCCACCCTGTGTCGGCGGCGATCGCGATGGCGAACCTCGACGTGTTCGAGCGCGAGGACCTCTGCGGCCACGTGCTCGAGAAGGAGGGCGAGTTCCGCGGCATGCTCGACAAGCTGCGCGAGGACCTGCCGATCGTCGGCGACGTGCGCGGCGCCGGCTACTTCCAGGCGCTCGAGCTCGTCAAGGACAAGGAGACGAAGGAGAGCTTCACCGACGAGGAGGGCGAGGAGCTCCTACGCGGCTTCATGTCCGCGGAGCTCTTCAAGAACGGGCTGATCTGCCGCGCGGACGATCGCGGCGACCCCGTCATCCAGCTCTCGCCCCCGCTGATCGCCGACAGCGAGGAGTTCGAGATCATCGACCGCGTCCTGCGCCAGGTGCTCACCGAGGCCTGGGACCGCATCGTCCGCCGCTGATCCATGCTCACCGTAAGAGGGCTCGCGTCCGAGATGGGGCTCGAGCTCGCTACGGGCGAGGACGCGGCGGACTCTCCGGTCCGCTGGGTGCACATCTCGGAGCTGCCTGACCCGACGCCGTGGCTGTCGGGCGGCGAGCTCCTGCTCACGACCGGCATCCAGCTCGACACCGCCAAGCGCCAGCGCGAGTTCGTGCGGCTCCTGT
Organism: uncultured Thermoleophilaceae bacterium; assembly: GCA_963786845.1. GTDB lineage: Bacteria > Actinomycetota > Thermoleophilia > Solirubrobacterales > Thermoleophilaceae > JACVRW01. Next base: position 161,353 of record CAWBAP010000001.1, on the reverse strand, counting down.
CGGGACACCACCTGGCCGGGCTCGGGTTCGGCACGGGCTTCGACCACGCGGAGCTGCCCGAGGCGCTGGTCACCGAGGCGCGCGAGCTCTCCTTCCCCGTCTTCGAGGTGCCGTACGAGCTGCCGTTCATCGCGCTGACGGAGAAGGCGTTCACCCGGCTCGTGAACGAGCAGTACGAGGTGCTCCAGCGCGGCATCGCGATCCACAAGCGGCTCGAGCGCCTCGTGCTGGAGGAGGCCGGGCTCGACGAGGTGGTGCGTGCGCTGGCCGCCGCGACCGGCGGCGCGGTGTGCGTGCTCTCGGGGCGCGGCGAGACGATCTCCTCGAAGGCGTTCAGGCGCCCGGTGCCGGAGGGCGCGATGGCCCAGGTGCGCGAGGAGATCGTGAGGCGCAGCGACGAGCACTCGCATGGCGACGCGCGCGCCGCGGAGAACGCCGAGTTCGCGCCCGACCATCCCGAGATCGCGGGACGCTCGCTCGTGCTGCCGGTGTCGCTGCGCGGGCGCGGCGCGCCGCAGGCCTGGCTGGTGGCGGCCCGCGACACCGGGGGGCTCGGCGACTTCGAGCGGCTGATACTCCAGCAGGCCGTGACCGTGGTGGCGCTCGAGCTGATGCGCCAGCGCGCCATGCGCGACACGGAGCGGAGGCTCGCCGGCGACGTGCTCGCCGAGGCACTCACCGGGCGGCTGTCGGACGAGGAGCTCGCGATGCGCCTGCGGCCCTTCGGGATCGGCCAGAGCGCCGCTGTGCTCGTGTTCGCCGGGCCGGACGGGGCGCCGGCTCCGCAGGCGGAGTCCGAGCTCGACCGCTTCCTCGCCGACGCCGGTGTGGGCGCGCTCGTGGCCACCCGCGAGCGGCTGCTGTGCGCCGTCGTGGACGCGAACGAGGGCGTCGATCCCGTCGCGCTCGCGGGGCGGGCGCGCGAGGCGATCTCCGAGGAGGAGGGTTCGCTCCGGGCCGCGGCCTCGCGTGCGGCCCCGGTCGGCGCACTGAGGCGCACCTTCCACGAGGCGCGCTGCGCGCTCGAGGCGGCCGCGCTCGCGAACGGCGCGGCGCCGCCGGTCGCGTCGTACCGCGACCTCGGCGCGTTCCAGCTGCTCCTGTCGCTCCAGGACGACGACGCCCTGCGGCTCTACTGCGACAGCGTGCTCGGCCCGCTCGAGGACGCCAGCGGCGAGTACGGCGACGAGCTGATCCGCTCGCTCGAAGCGTTCATCGAGCAGAACGGCCAGTGGGAGCGAGCGGCCCGCGAGCTCTACTGCCACAGGCATACGCTGCGGTACCGCATCAGGCGGGTGGAGCAGCTCACCGGCCGGGACCTCTCGGTGGCCCGCGACCGGATCGAGTTCTGGCTGGCGCTCCGCGCACGGGAATTGGTCACATGAGAGGGAGGACTGACACCGCATGAAGGTCGGCGTTCCGACGGAGATCAAGACGGACGAGTACCGCGTGTCGCTCACGCCCGCGGGCGTGAGGGAGCTCGTCGAGCACGGTCACGACGTGATGATCCAGTCGGGCGCGGGCGTCGGGAGCACGATCCCGGACGAGGAGTACACGGCGCAGGGCGCGCGCATGCTGCCCGACGCGGAGTCCGTGTTCGAGGAGGCCGAGCTGATCCTCGGCGTCAAGGAGCCGCAGCCGCAGGAGGTCGAGCTGCTGCGGCCGGAGCACCTGCTCTTCACCTACCTGCACCTCGCGCCGGCCCCCGAGCTCACGAAGGGGCTCGTGGAGTCGGGCGCCACCTGCGTCGCCTACGAGACGGTGGTGGACGACCAGGGGCGGCTGCCGCTGCTCGCTCCGATGAGCGAGGTGGCCGGGAAGATCGCCACGCAGGCCGGGGCGTTCTTCCTCGAGCGCCCGCTCGGCGGCCGCGGCGTGCTGCTCGGCGGCGTTCCGGGCGTGGCGGCGGCCACCGTGATGATCATCGGCGGCGGCGTGGTGGGCCAGAACGCGGCCTTCATCGCGATCGGCATGGAGGCGGACGTGTTCGTCTACGACCGCAACATCGACCGCCTGCGCGAGCTGGACGTGGGCTTCGGCGGCCGCGCGTCGACCGTCTACTCGTCGACGCTCGCCGTCGAGGAGATGCTTCCGCGCGCCGACCTCGTGATCGGCGCCGTGCTCGTACACGGCGCTCGCGCTCCCTACGTCGTCAAGCGCAGCCAGCTCGGCATGATGAAGAAGCGCGCCGTGCTCGTGGACGTCTCGATCGACCAGGGCGGCTGCTTCGAGACCTCACGGCCCACCACCCACTCGGACCCCGTATACGAGGTCGACGGGGTGACCCACTACTGCGTCGCGAACATGCCGGGCGCCGTACCGGTGACCTCCACGTTCGCGCTCACCAACGCCACGCTGCCCTACGTGCTCGCGCTGGCCGACCACGGCCTTCAGGGCGCCATCGAGAAGGTGCCGGGCCTGAAGCCAGGCGTCAACGTCGCCGAGGGCAAGGTCACGCACGAGGCTGTGGCCGAGGGCACCGGAATGCCGTACACACCCGTCGAAGACGTCCTGGGCGTCACTGCCTAGCCAGGAGGAGAGAGAACCCGCACATGGCGACCATCAGCAAGACCAAGCTTCAGAACTTCATCGACGGAGAGTCGGTGGATGCCGTCGAGGGCGCGACCGAGGAGGTGACGAACCCCGCCAACGGCGAGGTGATCGCCGACATGCCGCTCTCGGGCGAGGAGGACGTGAACCGCGCCGTGGCGGCCGCCAAGGCCGCGTTCGACGGCTGGTCCACCACGACTCCGGCCGAGCGGGCGACCGCCATGCTCAAGCTCGCGGACATCCTCGACGAGCACGCCGAGGAGATCTCCGACCTCGAGGCCGCCGACGCGGGCAAGCCGCGCAACGCGTTCCTCGAGGACGAGATGCCGGCCGTGAGCGACACGCTGCGGTTCTTCGCGGGCGCCGGACGTATGCCCGAGGGCCAGGCCTCCGGCGAGTACGCCGCGGGCCGCACGTCGATGATCCGGCGCGAGGCGGCCGGCGTCGTGGGGCAGATCGCTCCGTGGAACTACCCGCTGATGATGGCCGCCTGGAAGATCGGCCCGGCGCTCGCCGCGGGCTGCACGATCGTCCTGAAGCCGGCGGAGACCACGCCGATCACAACCGTGAAGCTCGCCGAGTACGCGGCCGAGGTGCTGCCGAAGGGCGTGCTGAACGTGATCACGGGACACGGCCAGCCGGCCGGGTCGTCGCTCGTGACGCACCCCGACGTGGACATGGTCTCGCTCACCGGCTCCCCCGAGACCGGCAAGTGGATCGCCAAGGCCGCGGCGGACTCGCTCAAGCGCGTGCACCTCGAGCTGGGCGGCAAGGCGCCGGTGATCGTGTTCGACGACGTGGACATGGACACCGCGCTCGAGACGATCGCCGGGACGGCTCTCTACAACGCCGGCCAGGACTGCACCGCGGCCACGCGCGTGATGGCCTCGCCGAAGGTCTACGACGCCGTGGTCAGCGGGCTCGCGGAGCAGGCCAAGGGCTACAAGGTCGGCGACACGTTCGACCCGGAGACCACGCTCGGGCCGGTGAACTCCGAGCGCCAGCGCGAGCGCGTCGAGGCCTTCTTCGCGAACCTCGGCAACGCCGAGATCGTGACGGGCGGCGGCCGCCCGGACCTGCCGGGCTCGTTTGTCGAGCCGACCGTGATCGCCGGCCCCGATCAGTCCGACGACATGATCCAGAACGAGATCTTCGGTCCGGTCATGACCGTCCAGCGGTTCGACGACGAGGCGAAGGCGATCGAGTGGGCGAACGGGACGCGCTACGGGCTCGCGGCCTCGGTGTGGACGCGCGACATCGGCCGCGCGCACCGCGTGGCCAACGCGATCCGCTTCGGCACGGTCTGGATCAACGACCACATCACGATGGCGACCGAGATGCCGCACGGCGGCTTCAAGCAGTCCGGCTACGGCAAGGACATGTCGAAGTACGCGCTCGAGGACTACACCATCGTCAAGCATGTGATGGTGAACCTCGAAGCGTAGTTATTCGTTTCTGACCACTTGGCTCCTGGAGTGCTCCCGCGAACAGGTCTGGGACGCGCTCCGGGAGGCCGAGCGGTGGCCGGAGTGGTGGCGCGGAGTGGAGAGAGTCAGGGTGCTCTCGCCGGACGAGCGCTACCTGATCGCCTGGCGAAGCCGCATCCCGTACGAGCTCGAGTTCGAGTTCGAGGTGCTCGAGCTGGACCCGCCGTGCTGCATGTCCGGCGCGGCCACCGGGGAGCTGGCCGGGACGGGGGAATGGCGCCTGTTCGAGCAGCAGGGCGTCACGGCCGTGACATACGACTGGAACGTGCGCACGACGAGGGCGTGGATGAACGCGCTCGCGCCCGTCGCGCGGCCGGTCTTCGAGTACAACCACAACGTCGTGATGCGCTGGGGTGGGGAAGGTCTCGCGAAGCGCCTCGATTGCAACTTGTTAGCAGCGGGCTAGTCAATCCTGGCTAGATTGCCCGCGATGCGGGTCTTGGCGTCGGTGCTCTTGACGGGGCTGGTCCTGTGCGGCTGCTCGCACGGAAGCGATGCGGCTGCACAGAAGCCGGCCCGGCCGCACGTCGTCCTGATCGTCTTCGACGAGTTCGGCGGCGACATCCTGCTCGGCCCCGGCGGGCGGATCGACGCCGGGCGCTACCCCCACTTCGCGGCGCTGGCGCGCGACGGCACCTGGTTCCGCAACGCGCACACGTCGTACGACTCGACCACGAAGGCCGTGCCGCTGATCCTCGACGGGCTCGCGCCGCGCAGGGGAACCGGGCCGGTGGCACGGGAGCATCCGCACTCGCTCTTCACCGCTCTCGGAGACAGCGGCTACCGGGTCGTCAGCTCCGAGGAGGCCACCGCGCTGTGCCCGCGCCGCTACTGCCCTGGGGAGCGGCGGAGACGCCCGGCGATCGTGCCGAACCTCAAGGGCGGCCGCGCCGAGCGCTTCGGGCGCTTCATCGACTCGATCGTGGCGAGTCCGCGGCCGACTTTCTGGATGAAGCACGCCCTGCTCCCGCACGGGCCCTGGGTCTACCTGCCCTCGGGGCGCAGGACGCGCGCCGGCGTCCGCGAGCTCCTGCCGGGTATGCAGACGATCCCCGGGTTCCACGACGACTACCTGCGCCACCACAACGAGCAGCGCCAGCTGCTCCAGCTCGGCTTCGCCGACCGGCTGCTCGGCCGTCTCGTCGCACGCCTCAAGAGCGAGGGGATCTACGACGACACGCTGATCGTCGTGACGGCGGACCACGGCTTCGCCTGGAAGGTCGGAGTGGAGAGCCGGCGGAGCGTGGACATCTCGAACGTCGACGAGCTGGGCCCGGTCCCGCTGATCGTGAAGCTGCCGGGGGCGCCGGCGCGGCGCGTGAGCGGCGCGCTCGCGCGAACGCTCGACGTGGCGCCCACGATCGCCGACGTGCTGGGGACCCCGCTCGGCTACCGCGCCGACGGGCGCTCCGCCTTCTCGCCCGCGGTGCGCGCGCGCCGGACGGTGAGCATCGTGAAGCGCGACTTCAGCAGCACCGTCCGGATCTCCCGCCGCGCCTGGCTGGCGCGCCGCGCCGCGGTCGTCCGCCGCCGGCTGCGCGAGCTCGGCTCGGGCGACTGGGAGAGCCTGTTCACGAGCCACGGCCCGCGCCGCGACCTGATCGGCCAGGAGGTCGGCCGCGTCCGAAGCGCGGGCGGCACGCGTGCCACGCTCTCGCTGGCGCGCTCGTTCAGGCGGGTGCGCCGCGCCAGCGGCGTCGTGCCCTGTCAGGTCGCGGGCCGGATCCACAGCACGGACGGCAGGCGCGAGCGCGCCGTCGCCGTCGCCGTGAACGGCCGGATCGAGGCCGTGGGGAGGAGCTTCCACCTACGCGGCGAGAAGGTCGAGAGCTACTCGGTCATGGTTCCCGAGGCGAGCCTTCGGGGGGGTCCCAACCGAATCCAGGTATTCGAGGTGGCAAACGGCGAGCTTCGACTGTTGACAGCTGCTTAGCGCTCTGTTCGTATTGGCCGCAATGTCCTCGCGAATAGCGGCGACATTCTTCGCCGCTTTTCTCTTGGTTACGCCCACCGCCTTCGCCGCCCCGGCGAACGACAACTTCGCGAACGCGAGGGCGCTGCGGTTGGGGCAGACGGTGAGGGGCAACATCACGGACGCGACGAAGCAGTCCGGTGAACCACGTCACGCACACTCTGCGGCCACGCACTCCGTCTGGTACCGCCTGCGTGCGAAGCGCACGATGACCGTGGCGGTGAACACCTGCGCTACGAGCTTCGACACTGTCGTCGCGGTGTACGCGGGGCGCTCCCTGCGTGGCCTCGAGGTGGTCCAGTACAACGACAACGGTTGCCCAGGAAGGGGAGGCGGCGGTAGCCGTGTGACGTTCCAGGCGCGTAGGGGCGTGACCTACCGGATCGCGGTCGTGGGCTTCGTCGACAAAGGACGCTTCCGCATCGGAGCGTTCAAGCTGACGGTGCCCCTGAATGACTACTTCGCCGACGCGGTCACCGTGACGTTGGGCCAGACGTTCGGGGGGACGACTCAGAACGCCACGCGTGAGCTCGGAGAGCCTCCGCACCGCTACAACCACGCGCACACCGTGTGGTTCAACCTCTCCGTGACCACCGCGACGCTTGTTGAGGCAACGGCGTGCAGCGCCGAGGGCGTCGCGGTGTACACGGGCAATTCGGTCACGTCACTGACACGTGTCGCCCGGACAGCGACCGTCGGCTGTTTTGGCGAGCAATTCCAGGCGGAGGCCGGAGTCACCTACCGGATCAGCGTCGAATCCGGCGGCCTCGGGATCCCATTCCGCTTCGCGACAAGGGCGGTGACGCCGTGAGGGCGGCGTTGGAGAGAATCAGATTGACATCTCCTAAACGCTCTGCTCGGATGAGCGTGGGGTCCGGCCCAGACGATCGGACAACCCGAAGGAGTCCGCAATGTCCCTCCGAGTAATCTCGCGCCGCCGCGGCACGATCACCGCTGCGCTCGCAGTCGCGTTTCTGTTGGTTACGCCCCCGGCCTTCGGCGCACCGGCGAACGACAACTTCGCGAACGCGAAGACTCTGCGCCTCGGGAAGAACGTGAAGGGCACCATTGGCGGCGCCACCAAGCAAGCCGGTGAGCCGCGTCACGCGACCTCGCTGGCCACCCATTCCGTCTGGTACAGGCTACGGGTCAAGCAGAAGATGACGGTGGCCGTGAACACCTGCGATGCAGGCTTCGACACGGTCATGGCGGTGTACGCCGGACGCTCGCTGCGCGGGCTAAAGGTGGTGCAGTACAACAACGACGGGTGCAACCGGAGTGGAGGCGGTAGCCGTGTCACGTTCCGGGCGCGCAAGGGTGCCACCTACCGGATCGCGGTCGTGGGGTTCACCTCCAAGGGGAACTTTCGCATCGGAGCGTTCAGGCTGCCCGTGCCCCCGAACGACTACTTCGTCGACGCTGTCGAGGTGATTGTGGGCCAGGGGGTGACGGGAACAACTCTGGATGCAACACGCGAGCTGGGGGAGCCGCCGCACCGGCTCAGCAGGGTGCACACCGTGTGGTTCAAGCTGTCCGTGAACACCCCCACCCTCGTCGAGGTCACGGCATGCGACGCCGAGGGAGTCACCACCTACACCGGCAACTCGGTCAGGTCGCTGACACTCGTCACCCCGGCCGCAACCGTCCAGTGTGGTCACCAATTCCAGGCGCAGCCGGGAGTCACCTACCACGTCGTTCTCGAGTCCGGCGGGCCGGGCACCCAGTACCGCTTTGAGACAAAGGCGGTGACGCCGGGTCCGTAGGCCGCTGCGTTCCGTCATCCTGTCTAAGGCCGTCCCTCCGAGAGGGGCGCCCAAAGCGATGAGCTTCCCCGGGTGGCGGACGATGTGTAGGTGGCGATGCTGGCTCGCAGCCGCGCTGGCCGCCGTGCTCTTGCTCGCCGGGTGCAATGCATTCGGGGACGAGGACACCGGCCAGTCGGCCGAGAGCCATCCGCCGGTCGTCGTCGTCGTCTTCGACGAGTTCCCCACGGACGACCTGCTGCGCCCCGACGGGTCGATCGATGCCGAGCGCTACCCGAACTTCGCCGAGCTCGCCTCGATCTCCACCTGGTTCCCGAACGCGAACACGGCCTACGACTCGACCTTCAAGGCCGTGCCGATGATCCTCGACGGTCGCACGCCGAGGGACCGGACGGCGGCCGACATCCGCAGCCACAAGCCGAACCTTTTCCACATGATGGACCGGCTGGGCTACGACGTCTTCAAGGTCGAGTCGGCCACGGCACTGTGCCCGCCCGACATCTGCCCGACCGGGCGCACGAGACGGCCCGGGGTGCTGAGGCGCCTGGCCGGCGGCGGGCGGCCGGCGCGCTTCCACCGCTGGGTCGGGTCGATCCGCAGGCGCGAGCGGCCCGGGTTCTACTTCCAGCACACGCTGTTCCCGCACGAGCCGTGGATCTATCTGCCCTCCGGGCGGCAGAGCCGGCCGTCCGGCAACGACCCCATCGGCGGCATCAACCACGGGCCGGGGTTCTACGACCCGCAGCTCTCGGTCCACAACCACCTCCGTCATCTGCTCCAGATCGGCTACACCGACCGCCTGCTGGGAGAGCTGCTCGCGCGCCTGAGGCGGACCGGGCTGCTCGAGGAGTCGCTCCTGATCGTGACCGCGGACCACGGCTACTCGTTCCAGCTCGGCGTGAAGAGCCGGCGCCTGCTCACGGAGGGGAACGTCGAGGAGATCGCGCCGGTGCCCGTGTTCGTGAAGGAGCCGGGACAGATGGAGGGTGCGGTGGACCGGAGCCTCGCGAGCAACCTCGACCTGGTCGCGACGATGGCCGACCTGCTCGGGACCGACGTCTTCTGGAAGCAGGCCGGGCGCTCGGTGTTCTCGGAGGAGGTGCGGGAGCGGAAGATCCTGTCGCTGCCCACTCGCGACTTCGAGCAGGTGGTGCGCATCGGCCTGCCGGAGCTCGAACGTCGCCGCGCGCGCTGGCGCCGCCGCTGGGGACGGCTGTTCGGCACCGGCGCCGAGAGCACCCTCCTGTACGGCGACCCGTGGGCGCGGGCGTACCGCATCGGCCCGCACAAGGAGCTGCTCGACCGGCGCGTGGCGACGCTGCCGGTGCGCCCCTCCGGATCGGTCGCGGCAAGCGTGGCCAACGCATCGCTCCTGACACAGGTCGACCCCGACTCCCAGTACTTCCCCACGCGCGTGACGGGGCCGCTGCGCGGCCTGCCCCCGGACGATCACATCGACCTGGCCCTCGCGGTCAACGGACGCATCCGCGCCGTGGGCCGGAGCTTCGACCTCTGGAAGAAGCGGGCGGAGTTCTTCTCCCTCATGGTCCCAGAGACGGCGCTCCGCAGGGGCGCGAACCGGCTCGAGCTGTTCGAGGTGCGGCCGAGCGGCAGCCTGGTCCGGCTCTACGGCACCCTGTAGACGGAGTTCGGCTCCGCGCTCCCGTCGACGTCCACGTCCGCCGGCCGCTTGCTCGTGTCGACGAACGCGCAGAAGTAGCGGTCGCGCTCGTCGCGCGCCACGCAGGTGCGGAAGAAGTCCTCGCCGAGGCGGATGGTGTTCGCAGTCTCGAGGTTGCGGATCAGCTCCTCGTCCCCGCGTTGCAGGATCAGCGCGCGGAACGCCTCGGCGTTCCGCTCCGTGTCCTCCGTCTCGGAGACGATCGTCGGGTGCGACGCGAGTCCGGCGACCACGAGCCCCACAACGGTCGCGAGCAGCAGCCCGGTGCCCATGCGGTCAATCAGCACCTCGAGCTGAGCCTTGGGCGGCGACCCGGAGTCGGCGGCCGGGCGGCGCTTCCAGACCCTGCGAGCGAGCCAGGGCGCGAGTGCCGCGATCACCACCAGGTTGACGAAGGTGGCGACGATGATCCCAGCGATCACGCTGACCCGGTCGCCGGTCGGCGGCAGCCTGTTCAGGAGGACGCCGTCGACCAGCGTCGTCGCGATGAAGGTCGGCCACATCCACGCGCCGCGAAGGCGCCAGCGGATGCGGGCGGGCCAGAAGCGCTCGTCTCGATCCACTGGGGCGCAGAGTAGCCTTCGTCCCGTGGCGGAGCTCTGGGTGGCGCAGCTCGGGACGGTCCCCTACCGGGACGGCGTGGCGCTGCAGGAGACGCTGCGCTCTCGGCGCCAGGCGGGCGAGCTCCCGGACCTGCTGCTCGTGCTGGAGCATCCGCCCGTCTACACGAAGGGCAGGCGCACCGAGCCGGGCGACCTGCCGATGGGCGAGGACTGGTACCGCGCCCAGGGCATCGAGGTCTGCGACACGGACCGCGGCGGCCGGGTGACCTACCACGGGCCCGGCCAGCTCGTGGCCTATCCGATCATGGCCGTGGAGCGGGTCGCCGACTTCGTGCACACGATGGAGCGGGCGATCGTCGCGGCGCTCGCCGACGAGGGCATCGCGACCGAGGTGCGCGAGACCCCGTACACGGGCGTGTGGGTGACCGGCTCCGCCGGCCACGAGGCGAAGATCGCGTCGATCGGCGTGCGCGTCTCGGGCGGCGTCACGACCCATGGGCTCGCCGTGAACGTGGACAACGACCTCCAGCCGTTCGAGTGGATCGTGCCGTGCGGCATCGACCATGTGCGGATGAGCTCTGTGGCGAAGGAGACGCGGCGCGGCGGCTCGCTTCCGTGCTTCCGCAAGCGCATGGCGTGGCGCTTCGCCGAGGCGTTCGGCATGCGCCAGCGGCTCGTGTCCGCACACCGGATCCTCGAGCGTCAAGCGGGTGGCGGCGTGAGCACGCGCTCCCGCTCCAACCCCGGCGGCGCCAAGGTGCTCGAGCTGATGGGCGACGTTCGGCCCTTCCGTGAGCGCAAGCCGGCCTGGTTCAAGCGCCCGGCGCCGGGCGGAGCGGCCTACCGCGAGCTGCGCGGGATGATCGAGGCCGAGGGGCTCCACACGGTCTGCCAGGAGGCCGCCTGCCCGAACATCGGCGAGTGCTGGGAGCGCGGCACCGCGACCTTCATGATCCTCGGCGACACGTGCACGCGCCGCTGCGGCTTCTGCAACGTGAAGACCGGCAAGCCCACGCACAACGACCCGCTCGAGCCGCTGCGGGTCGCGCAGTCGGTCAAGCGGATGGGGCTGCGCCACGCGGTGATCACGAGCGTGGACCGCGACGACCTGCCCGACCTCGGCGCGAGCGCCTTCGTCGGCGTGATCCGCTCGATCCGGCGCATGGCGCCCGGCTGCAAGGTCGAGGTGCTCACGCCCGACTTCCGCGGCGAGGAGATGCCGCTCGCGCGCGTGATCGCCGAGCGGCCCGACGTCTTCAACCACAACGTCGAGACCGTGCCGCGGCTGTACCCGCTGGCGCGGCGCGGCTCGCGCTTCCTGCGCTCCTGCCGCGTGCTCCGGAACGCGAAGGAGATGGGCGGAGACGAGGTCGTGACCAAGTCCGGCCTCATGACCGGGCTGGGAGAGACGAAGGAGGAGCTCGTCGAGACCTTCGGCGTGCTCCGCGAGCACGGCGTCCAGGTGCTCACCGTGGGCCAGTACCTGCGCCCGACGCGCGACCACCTGCCGGTGGTGCGCTACTGGCATCCCGACGAGTTCGCCGAGCTCGAGCGCGAGGCCTACGCGATGGGCTTCGAGTCGGTCGCGGCCGGCCCGCTCGTGCGCTCGAGCTACCACGCAGAGCAGACGCTGGCGCAGGCGTCCTCGGGCTGATGCTCGCCGGGGCGCTGGTCTCGGCCACGCTCGCCTGGACGCCGCTTCCCGCCGCTCCGCTCGAGCGGAGCGAGGTGGGCGCCGCGCGCGTCGGCGGCTCGATCTACGTGGTCGGCGGGTTCGGAGCGGGAAGCGGGACCACCAGGGCGGTCGAGCGCTACGACATCGCAGCGCCGTCGCTGGCAGCACGCGCGAGCCATGCCCGACGCCCTCAACCACCCCGTCGCCGTGGCGTATCGCGGCAGGCTCTACGTGAGCGGCGGCTACGCCGGCGAGAGCACGCTCTCCCTGCCGAGCCGCGCGCTGCTCCGCTACGACCCGGGCCGGCGGCGCTGGAAGCGCCTCGCGCCCGCGCCCACCCCGCGCGCCGCTCACGCCGCCGCTGCCATCGACGGCCGGCTGTACGTGGCGGGCGGGGCAAACGACTCCGGCTCGCTCCGCTCACTCGAGATCTACGACATCGCGCGGAATCGCTGGAGAAGCGGCCCGGACTTCCGCGGTCCGGCGCGCAACCACACGACCGGCGTGGCCTCCGGTGGGCTCTTCTACGTGCTGGCCGGCCGCGACGCGCGGAACTACACGTCCGTCGATCGCTACGACCCGCGCAGGGGGCGCTGGCTCAGGCCGCTCGAGATGGGGACGGCGCGCGGCGGCGTCGCAGCGGCGCGCCTGCGGGACGGCCGCATCGTGGTGTTCGGCGGCGAGGACCTCTCGCCGGGCGGCGAGACGATCCCCGAGGTGGAGCTGTTCGACCCGCGGACGCGGCGCTGGACGAGGCTCCCGGACATGCGGACGCCGCGGCACGGGCTGGGCGGGGCGGCGCTCGGAAACCGCGTCTTCGCGGTGGAGGGCGGGGTGGTGCCCGGGCTTCTCGCTCTCGCGCGCGATCGAGTTCCTCGACGTGCCCGCCGCGCTAGCGGCGCCAGCCGCCTCAGCACCGTCGCCGTCGCCGCCCACCGCAACCACGGTCGGCACCACGGCGATGCCGTACTTGCGCGCGAGCTCCGGGCGGCGGCGAGACGTCGACGCTCACGTGCGGGCTCGCCGCTCGTCGGCGAGGCGGCGCTCCCAGGCGCGGCACTCGGCAGCACAGCGGGATGCGTGAACTGGACGACGCCCGCGCCGCCGCAGGCCCGACGTCGGCCGGGTCGATGCGCGGCACGTGCCTGGCCGCGACGCCGCGCAGCCGCGCCGTGAGCCGGTACATCTCGCAGCCGACGCAGATAGCCCGATGACGGCCGCGAGCAGGGCGAGCGCGGCCACGATCAGCGTGAGCGCCCAGCCGAGCGTCGGCGGCGCCCAGCAGGAACGCCGACGCGTGGCCGCCGCCGAGGAAGGCCACGCCGACCATGTTCGCGAAGCGCGGCGGGCGCGAGTCCTCGATGCGGGCCCTCGCCGAAGCGCGGCTGGATCACCTCGAAGTAGAGGAGGCACGGGAGGCAGAAGCGCCGGCCGAAGGTGAGGCCGATCAGCAGCTGCGCGCCGAGCAGGCCGGCGAGCCATTCCGCTCCCGTGACGAACGCGACCAGCGCGAGCGCTCCCGATGACCGCCTGGTTCGTGCGCGGGCCGCGGGCGTCGATGACGTCGGTGTCGTCGTAGGGGTGCGCGGTCCTGGCCGTCATGCGATCGAGTATGGCCGCGAGGCACCTTGATCCCGCTGAAGGACGACATACCCACCCGGCGCACCCCGATCGCTCACGCTCGCGCTGATCGCGATCAACGTGTTCGTGTACTTCGTGTTCGAGCAGGGCCTCTGGGACCTCGGCGACGCCGGAGATCGTGTCGCGAGTACGGCGCCATCCCGTTCGAGATCACCGATCCCGGCGACGCGTGCGTCGTCGCCGCGGGCATCGCGATCCGCGGCCGCCGACCGGCTGCGGGACCAGCCCTCCTGGCTCACGATCCTCACCTCGATGTTCATGCACGGCAGCCTGCTGCACCTCGGCGGCAACATGCTGTTCCTCTGGATCTTCGGCAACAACATCGAGGACTCGATGGGCCGGCTGCGCTTCGTCGTCTTCTACCTCCTCGGCGGCCTCGCGCGCGCTCGGCCTCCAGGTGGTGTCGACCCGACTCGGCGATCCCGACCGTGGGCGCCAGCGGGGCCATCGCCGGCGGTGCTCGGCGCCTACGCGCTGCTCTATCCGCGGGCGCGGGTGGTCACGCTCGTCTTCATCATCATCATCTTCACGGTCGATCACCTTGCCGGCGCTGCTCGTACTCGGGCTGTGGTTCCTGCTGCAGCTGCCTGCCGCGCCTTCAGCGATCCGGTCGGCGGCCGGCGGCGGCGGCGTCGCCTACTTCGCCCACATCGGCGGCTTCGTGTTCGGCGCTGCTCGCGATCAAGCTGTTCGCGAACAACGTGCACGAGGACTACGACCAGGCGCACCGTATCCCCGTGTACTGATGGCCCGCACGCTGGTACTCGGCTTGCAGCCTCGCGATCATCTGCCTGCTCGCGTTCCTGACGATCTCGGTCGCGATCGAGCATGGGGTCGACATCCTCGTGGTGGTCTCGATCATCGTGCTCGCGCTGCTCGGGGTCGGCGTCCTCGGCGCGCTGACCACGCCGCCGCCGGATGGCTAGGCATGGGCCGCCGCCGCTCCCTCCGCGCCCCATCCTCCAGGGCGGCCGCCGCCGCTCGCCGCTGCCGCGCCTGATCGCGATCGTCGCGATCGTCGCGGCGCCGATCGGGGTGGCGGCCGCGGCGCTGCTGACGTTCACGGACAGCCGCGGCGGCGGTGCCGCCGCGCCGCCGCTGGCGGTCGGCGCTCCGCCGGTGGCGGAGGCGCCGGCGGCGCCGCGCGAGCCGGCTCCGCTGATCGAGGGCGAGCCGACCCCGGCGGTGCCGCTCTCGGGCGTGGACGCGTTCCACCTGCGCCTGCGGCGTCCGCCGGTGGCCGGGCTCGTCTTCGACGTGGACACCGGCGACGTCCTCTGGCGCCACAGGCCGCTGCTCGTGGTCCCGATGGCCAGCCTCACGAAGATCATGACCGCGCTCCTGACGGTCGAGCGGAGCCATCCCGGCGACCCGGTCCGGATCACGGGCGCCGCGCTCCGCTACACGGGCTCGGGGATCGGCCTGCTGCCGCGCGGGCGCCGGGTCCGGCTCGAGACGCTCCTCAACGGACTGCTGATCGTGTCCGGGAACGACGCGGCGATCGCGCTCGCCGTGCACCTCGCCGGCAGCGAGCGGCGCTTCGTGGCGATGATGAACAGGCGCGCCCGGACTGGGGGCTCGAGTGCACGCATTTCGCGTCGTCGCACGGGCTCGAGGACGGCAACCGCTCCTGCGCGCGCGACCTCGGCGTGCTCACCCGGCTCGCGATGGCCGAGCCGCGCATCCGGCGGATCGCGCGCCGTCGCCAGGTGGACTTCCGCTTCCCGATCAAGGGCAGGCGGCTCTACCTCTACGGCCACAACCCGCTGATCCGGCTCGGCTACCCGGGCGCGATCGGGCTGAAGACCGGCTACACGGACGCGGCCGGGCCGCTGCTTCGTGGGAGTGGCGCGCCGCGAGCGGGCGGACCCTCGGCGTGGTGCTGCTGAACTCGCGCGACCCGGCGAAGCACGCCCCGAAGCTGCTGGACGCGGCCTTCGCGCGGCTCTAGGGCGCGGCGCTCAGGGGCCCGCTGTGGCGCGCCACGCGAACAGGATCCGGCGGGCGACGGCGCCGGCCGTCATGTCGACCTTGAAGGAGATCATGCTGCGAGGCGCGATCGCGACGCGGGCGTCGCTGTTCCCGCAGGTCAGCTCCGTGTCTCCGGCGACCGTGCACGCGAGTGCCGTGTCCACGTCGTCGACCTGAAGCGTGATCGCATAGCTCTGGCCTGCCCCGGCCGGATTCGGCAGCCGCACCGCGAGATCCTGCGCGACCACCGGCGTGTTGGGCGAGAGCATGTCCGCGAACGTCGGGGCACCCCACCAATCCGAGACTCCCGAGGGATGGAGCCAGCGAGTCTCACCCGGGAAGCCCGGAATGTTGCCGGTATTGCCGGTGAGCATGCTCGAGGCGGAGGAGCCGGGAGCGCCGGCCGGCCCGGTCTGGTTGAAGCGGAGCCGCTTCTCCGCGCGTGTGCACTTTCCCTTCGCAAGCACGCGCAGGTCGCCGCCCTTCTTCGCGTAACAGACGGTGATCCTGCCTTGCCTGTCCGGCACGGCAGCCACGGCGTAGCCCCCCACCGCCGCCGCGAGTGCGACGAGGGCGATCACGAGCGCAGGCGACGGCCTTCGCACCGAGCGCATGTCCTATCCGTACCACGCAATGGGGGACCGGGCGAGCGATGTTGACGCTCGAAACCCGCCGTGGGAGGATCGCATCGTGGCCGAGTTCTCGCGGGGCCGGACCCGGGTGCTGGCGCTTCTCGGGTTGTGCATGCTGGCTCTGCTTGCGGCTGCCGCCGCGCCGGCCGGCGCCGCCACGAAGCCGCGCAAGGTGTCGATCGGCGTGCCCGCGCGAGGCGACATAGCCGTGCTGAAGTTCGACGTGCGCAGCTGCCCGAGGCGGCGCTCCCGGCCCCGTGCTCGTGAGCGTCAGCGCTCCCCGGTCGGTCAGGTCGCATCTCGGCGTGGTCGCGGTCGCGGACAAGCAGGGCGCGCGGAAGCGGTTCACGGTCTACGTCCTGAATCGTCGCTCGGCGGGCGCGGGTGGCGCCCAGGCAGGGGAGCGGGTGACAGTGAGGGTGCGAGGCTTGCAGAGGACGATCAACGTCCGGAACATCGAACGAGCCATCGACGCGCTCGCGGAGCTCACGGATGAGCTTGCGAACCAGATCTGCATGAGCGACACGGAGACCGTCCGCACGCTGCTGGGACTCCGTGGGGCGGGATCGTTCCTGCTCGCAGCGGCGATCCAGAGGATCCTCTGCGACCTGGCTGACGACGAGGATGTTGAGTTGCTGGTGAACCTCGGCATCCTCGTGCCCGAAGACGACGACGAGTTCGACTGCGACCCCTTCCCGGGCAACCCGTTCGAGGCCATGTGCCTGTTCACCGACACTGCGATCGACGCCGTTCGCATCCAGGGGACAGGCGGCATCGTCTTCTCGCAGTGCTTCGCCGGGACCAACCCCTGCCAGGTCGAGTCTCCCGGAACCCCGAACAACTCGGTGCTGTTCCTATTCCAGGGCGACCCCGGCTCGACCGGGCCGCTCAATATGCGCTCCTCGAACCAGCGCCTCGCCGAGTGGGACCAGCTGGTCCTCGAGCGTTCGGTGGACGGTGGCCAGACCTTCCAGGTCGTCGAGCGGTTCGACCCGCCCTAAGTGGCTTATACGAGCGCGGAGGCGCGACAGGAGCTGCTGGATGCCCTCGGCGAAGCCGTCGAGCTGATCGGGCGCGCGCTCTCGGATCTCGGCGCGGCGTACGACCAGCTCGACGAGCACAACGCCGACAGGCTGGAGGCGGAGCTGTTCGCGCCGGTACAGGTCGCGTACGGCCGGGCGAAGAGTGCGCACGCGCAGTTCGTGACCCGGCACGGGATGACGGGTGGCACCTTCGCGACGGCGTCGACCGGCCTTCCGTCGACCGGCGCGAAGGGGTTCATCGACAGCGCGGTCGCCGCCGTGGCCGGGGCCGACGGCGCGCTGTCGGCGCTCCAGGATTCGTCGCTGCCCACGGAGGTCGGCGACGTCGAGCTGCGGGCCGCGCTAACGGAGGTACGCGAGCTGCTCGGCGGCGTGCGGCAGCGAGCCCGCGAGCTCGAGCGGACGCTCGGGCGATAGCCCCGGCGACCGACGTGTCCTTGGTGCGGCGGCTGATCGACCGCCAGTTTCCGCAGTGGTCGGATCTACCCCTCACGGCGGTCGAGCTGGATGGGTGGGACAACCGCAGCTTCAGGCTCGGGTCGGAGCTGACGGTCCGGCTGCCGAGCGGGAGCGGAGTATGCCGGACAGGTCGAGAAAAAGCAGCGGTGGCTGCCGGTGCTCGGCCCACAGCTTCCGCTGCCGATCCCGACGCCGGTCGCGAAAGGCGAGCCGGACTCCGAGTTTCCGCACCCGTGGTCGGTGTACCGGTGGCTGGACGGGGAGCCGGCCTCTAGCGGGCGCATCGGTGACGTCGCCGACTTCGCAACGACGCTGGCCGCGTTCCTGAACGCCCTGGCTCGCATCGACGCCGCCGACGGGCCGGCGCCTGGACAGCACAACTTCTTCAGAGGCGGGCCGCTTTCCACCTACGAGGAGGAGGCCTTTCAGGCGATCGAGGTGCTCGGAGACGAGATCCCAGCCGAGCACGTCAAGCGGGCGTGGGCCGACGCCTCGGCCACTTCCTGGGAGCGCGAGCCGGTCTGGTTCCACGGCGACGTCGCTGCGGGGAATCTGCTGGTCCGCGATGGTCGCCTGGCGGCGGTGCTCGACTTCGGCTGCTCCGGCGTCGGGGATCCCGCCTGCGACACGGTGATCGCCTGGACGTTCCTGTCGGGCTCGAGCCGGGACCGCTTCCGTGCCGAGCTCGACGTGGACTCGGACACGTGGTCCCGCGGCCGCAGCTGGGCGCTGTGGAAGGCACTCATCACCCTCGTCGAGCATCTCGAAAACGACGCCCCGGAAGCCGCGGCGTCCCGCCGCGAGATCGACACGATCCTCGCCGAGTGGGCCGTACCATGACTCCGCTAGTCAGACCAAATGGAGCCAGCCGGATTCGAACCGGCGGCCTCCGCGTTGCAAACGCGGCGCTCTACCAACTGAGCTATGGCCCCGTTTGGCTTGAGATGGTAGGGGGCAAGCGGGGCGCATGACCGACGAGCCCACCGAGGAGCGGACCGAGGCCGAGGGGGAGGAGGACGAGGCGGCCGACGGGCCGTCGGTTCCCCAGGAGGGCGAGGCCGGGCGCGCACTCCGGTGAGGGGCATGGGAGCCCCGACAAGTCCGCCAAGCAGACCGAGGAGGGGCCGGCGCCGAGCCGGGCCGAGGTCTCGAACTACGAGATCGTCGAGCACTGGTTCAAGATCGCCGCCGCGCGGCTCGAGCTTCCGGACGACATCGCCGCGGTGCTGCGCTCGTCCTACCGGGAGGTTCAGGTCCAGGTGCCCGTCCGGCTCGGGGACGGCAAGGTGCACGTCTTCTCCGGCTACCGCGTCCAGCACAACGGCGCGCGCGGCCCCTACAAGGGCGGCATCCGCTTCCACCCGGAGGTCGACCTCGACGAGGTGCGCGCGCTCGCCGAGCTGATGACCTGGAAGACCGCCATCGCCAACATCCCCTACGGCGGCGCCAAGGGCGGCGTGAACGTCGACCCGAGCAAGCTCGAGACGCGCGAGCTCCAGGCCGTGGCGCGCTCCTTCATGGACAAGATCGAGAAGGTGCTCGGGCCGCAGCGCGACATCCCCGCGCCGGACGTGGGCACGAACGCGCAGGTGATGGCGTGGCTGATGGACGAGTACGGGAAGCTCCACGGCCACACGCCGGCGTGCGTCACCGGGAAGCCGATCGCGCTCGAGGGCTCGTTCGGACGCGAGGCGGCCACGGGCCGCGGCGTGGTCCAGGTATTCAAGGAGGCCGCCCCGGAGATCGACCTCGACCCCTCAAAGGCGACCTTCGTGCTCCAGGGCTTCGGCAACGTGGGCGCCTGGGCCGCGCGGCTGATGCAGGAGCTCGGGGCGAAGCTGGTCGGCGTCGCGGACGCCGGCGGCGCGATCGCGAGCAGCGACGGCATCGACGCGGAGGAGCTCGCCGCTCACGTGCGCGACGGCGGCGAGGTCACCGACTTCGACACGGGGGCGGAGGAGATCGACCCGGACGACCTGGTCGCGCTCGAATGCGACGTGTTCATCCCCGCGGCGCTCGGCGGGATGATCCACAGGGACAACGCGGACCGGATGCAGTGCCGCATGATGGTCGAGGGGGCCAACAGCCCGACCACGCCCAAGGCCGACGAGATCCTCAACGACAAGGGCGTCTTCATCGTGCCGGACGTGCTCGCCAACGCGGGCGGCGTGGTCGTCTCGTACTTCGAGTGGGTCCAGAACCTCCAGCACTTCCGCTGGGACGAGGACCAGGTGAACGAGCGCCTCGGCGAGATCATGCGGCGGGCCTTCCACGAGGTGGCCGACAGGGCTCACGAGAACGGCACTCCGATGCGCCCTGCGGCCTATGAGCTGGGCATCGAGCGGGTTGTCGAGGCCGCGTCCACCCGCGGCTACATCTAGTACCTCCGTCCACTTCCACCGACACCTGTCGAGCGGGCCGAAATGGCTATGTAGCTCGGGGTCGCCGCGACCGAAAAACGGGATACGACGGCATGGAGGGTTCCGTCGAACAAAGCGGCACGGGACGCCGCTGAGTTGCACCAAGCGGGGGGTCGCCGGGGCGGGCGACTCCCCGCCGCAACTCTCTCTCGAAGGGCCCCTAGTCGAAGTCGAAGTCGCGAGGCGGCTTCTGCTCGAACCAGAGCCGGTCGTGCTCCGGCGTCTCCTGAAGGAAGTCGGGCGTGTCCTCGAGCACGTCGAGGTCGTCGGGGTCGGCATCCTCGGCGAGCAGATCCTCGTCGTCCTCGAGCTCGGGCTCGGGCTCGAGGCCCGGCTCGCCGACGGGCTCCTCCTCGTCCAGCAGGGGCTCGACGGGCGGGGGCTCGACCGGCGAGGGCTCGACCGGGTCGGCTCGACGGCCGCGGGCGGGTCGTGGACCGGCGCCTCGTCGGCGAGGGCGGGTTCCGGGACCGAGGGCTCGGCGGCGGCGGGTGGCTCGTGGATCGCGGTGTCCTCCGGCACAGGCGGCTCGGCGCCGACAGGCGGCTCGTGGGCCGCGGTCTCCTCCGGCACGGGCGGCTCGGCGGCGGCCGGCGGCTCCAGGATCGCGGTCTCCTCGCCGAGCGGGATCTCCTCGACCGGTGGGTCGGCGGCCGGCGGCTCGGCCGCGGCGGTCTCCTCCGGCAGTGCCGCTTCGGCCACCGGGGCGGGTTCGGGCGGGCCGGCGTCGCGGGGTCCCTCCCCGTCGGACAGGGCGGAATCCCGGTCGGCCTCGGCCGGCGGCTCCGCCTCGGCGGTCGCCGTCTGGCCCGGCGTGGGCTCGGCTTCCTCGTGCTGCTGCGCCACGTCGCGCCGGGGCGGCCCGAGCGCCTCTTCCTCCTGGCGCTGGACCTCCTCCTCTGGCACGCCGTGCTGGCGCTTCAGCTCGAGATGCTCCCGGATGGCATCGTCGAGTATGCCCATCGCGCGGAACCTTATCGAGGCGGTGAGGATGGCTCAGCCACCGCCGCGGGGGCGCGCTCGACGCGGTTCTTCCCCGCTCGCTTGGCGCGATAGAGCGCGGCATCGGCCGCGGCGATCAGCCCGCCGCGGTCCCGCGCGCTCTCGGGCACCGAGGCCACGCCGAAGCTCGCGGTCACGCTCAGAGTGCCCCGGCCGCCGATGCGCGGCACCTCGAGCGCCTGCACCGCCTCCCGCATTCTCTGGGCCAGCAGCTCGGCGCCCGCGGCGTCCGTCTGCGGCAGCACCACGGCCAGCTCCTCGCCGCCATAGCGGGCCGGGGCATCGAGCTCGCGCGACAGCTTGCGCAGCACGTCGGCCACCTGAGCCAGGACCTCGTCGCCCTGCTGGTGCCCGTAGGTGTCGTTCACGTCCTTGAAGTCGTCGATGTCGACCATCACCAGCGCGAGCGGGGTGTCGAAGCGGCGGCTCCGCTCGAGCTCGCGCTCCACTATCGACGCAAACGCGCGGATGTTCGCGAGCCCCGTGAGCTCGTCGGTCCTCGCCTGACGCTCCACCGTCTCGTGCAGGCTCGCGTTCTCGATCGAGATGACCGCCTGGCCGGCCAGGTACTCGAGCAGCTCCTCCTCCTCGCGGGAGAAGGCGGCGCCGTGCCGGGCGATCGAGATCGCGCCGAGGTACTCGGGCCCGTCCACGAGCGAGCGGAGCCCGATCGTGACGGCGTGTGCCTCTCCGACCCGGGCGGCGACCGCCCGCCTCGTGCGCTCTGCGCCCTCGTCGCCCTCGAGCGCGCCGAGCAGCTCCTCGCCGACGTCCGCGTGAATCGCGAAGACCCTGCGCTCGGCCGTCTCGATCGCCTGCTCCAGCTCCCCGATGACAGCGCCCACCACATAGCTCTTGAACGCGCCGTGCGCGAGCGGAAGCGCGCGAGCCGCCACGGCGTTGCACCCGTCCACCGCCTGCCGCACCGCCAGCGCGACCACTCCGTGGCGGTCGAGGCCGGTGGCGAGCGCGTCGCCTACGCGGCGGACCGTCTCGGCGAGCTCCTCGCGCTTGCTCTCCACCTCCTCGATCTTGGCCTCGAGCTGAACCGACATGTCGTTGAACTCGCGGCCCAGCGCCGCGAACTCGTCGTTCCCGTGGAGCGGCACGGGCCGGCGGAAGTCACCGCGCGAAAGGCGCCGCGCCGCCTCGAGGAAGGTCGCGATCTGCCCGGTGAGAGCACGGCTCACGTAGCTCGCGCAGGCGAGCGCGAAGAGCACGAACAGCAGGAGGAATGCCGCGATCATCAGGCGGTTGCCCGCGATCTCCTCCGAGAGCGAGGCCGTGGGGCTGAAGATCCCGAGCTCCACCGGGGGCCCGGCGGGGCCGTCGATCCGGACGAACTTGCCGCGGTACTCCTCGCCCTCCATCTCGAAGTTTCCGACATCGCCGGCGGCCGGGAAGCGGAAGCCCCGCCCCTGAAGGGTGGAGGCGAGCGCGCGCCCGCCACGCGACACCGAGGCGTCGAGCCCCGTGAGCGCGGCGACCCGCGTGACGAGCGCCGACGCCCGGGTCACGGACACCGTGAGGATCATCGACGAGCCCTCGCGCGTCACGAGCTCGGACCCGGCTGCCACCACGGCCGAGCTGGACCCCGCGCCCGCGATGCGCTCACGGCGCCCCGCCCACAGCTCCACGGCAACGATCTCCCCATGAGCCAGGTCGCGCAGCCGTCGCGCGGCGGCCTCCGTCCGCCCACGCGCGACCGCGCGCTGGAGCTCGGGATCGCGGGCGACTCGATCGAGCGCACGCTGCGCGCGGGCCGCCTCCTCGCGATGGATCCCGATGGCCGTGCGCACACCGGCCGCGATGCCGGCGTCAGCCTTGCCGGTCTCGCTCCGCGCCGTGAGCGCGAAGAGCACGATTCCGAGCGCGATCATCGGCACGATCACGATGAGCGCGAAGAACAGCCTAAGACGTCCCCTGAAACTCATACGGCACCTACCCCCTGGGCCTAAGGCTAGCGCCGGATCAGGCCGGCTTCGCGCCCTGCAGCGCCGCTACCATGGATCGGCCACGGGGCTATAGCTCAGTTGGGAGAGCGCCTGGATCGCACCCAGGAGGCCGCCGGTTCGAGTCCGGCTAGCTCCATCGCCGCTCAGCCGCTACGCACTGCGATGGCGACGTTCTTGGTGATCGCCTGGCCGCGCGGCGGTGTCACGACGATTCGCAGGCTCACGATGAGGCGGCCGCGCCTCGCCAGGGCGCGACGGGCGGTCGCCCTGAGCCTCACCGCGAACGAGGTCCTTCCGGTGCCGGCCGAGCGCTTCCTGAGCGAGCCGACGCGCACGCGGCGGGCGGCCAGCGAGCGGCTCGCGGCGAACGCCGTGACCACGATTCGCGACGGCCCCGCCGGTGTCGTGACGGAACCACGCAGCACCGTGCCGGTCTGGCGGCGGGCAACGCGGACCCTGGGCGGCGCGGCCGGCGAGCCCCCGCCGGGGGCGGTGTCCGTGGGCGTCGTTTCCGCCGGGGTGGTGCCGCCCGGCGGCGTGGTCGTGGTGCCGGTCGTCGGGTCCGTCGTCGTCGCGGTCGGGTCGACAACGTTCACCGTCCCGGTCATCGCGGGGTGCGCCCCGCAGACGAACGCGTACGTCCCAGGCGCGTCGAAGCGGCATGTGCCGCTCCAGCCGGCGGCCTGCGGATTTCCGGGCAGCGGTGGAACCGGGCCGGCATCGGAGCCGGCGGTCTGGGTGCACGTGGTCGGCTGCGGGTTCGAGAAGCTGACGTTGTGAAACGACGAACCCGAGGGGTAGCTGAACGTGACGGTGCCGCCTACGGCGACGGTGGCCGAGTTCTCCTGCGTCGCCGGGTTCTCCCATCCGAAGTCGACCGCCCTGATGCTCGCCGTGTCCGGCGCCGCGGCGCCCACGGACGAGACCACCAGGGCGGCGCACACCCCGCCCGCCAGGGCGGCGAGCCACAGCGAGAGCTGGCGAGCCCGGTGGCTCACGAGGCGATGCTACCCCCGCTCACCCCGGCCCAGGACGCGTCGGCGCCGACTTGGCGCGCTTCAGTCGAACTCGAGGGAACCGATCGCCTCCTCGCAGAGGCGCTTGAACCGGTCGGTCTGCTGTCTTGCGACGCATTCGAGCCGCACGCTGTGGACCGGCTGCGGAAACCACGCCGAGTAGAGCCAGAAGCCGCCGCGGCCGATGTGGGTCCAGACATAGCCCCTGCGCCCGTCGACGACGCGCTCCTTGTGAGGCACGCGGAACCCGGCCGATTTGGCGTGCTCACCGTCCTTGTCGGCCACGAACTCTGCGACCGCCGCGGCGTTGTCGAGGCGCGGCTCGAAGATGTAGTGCGCGAGCGACACCACGTTGTATCCCCCCGTGAACGAGGAGCGCAGTTCCCAGCGGGCGCCGTCGTTCGGGCCGGCGCCCCAGTCCTCGTCCGTGATGAACTCGCGTAGGTCCGGGGCGGGCGTGTAGGTGAGCGATGCAGCATTGCCGGTCAGGTTGGACCTGCCGTCGACGCGCACCTGCTTGTCGGTGACCTCGTCGACGGCCAGGCGCAACGTGCTGAGCTCGTAGCCGGCGGCGGAGGCGGTCACGACCAATGCGGCCACGGCCGCAAGCAGGACTGCCGAGAGCCGAACCATGCCCAGGCCGCTGATGGCGTACCGCAGGCTGCCGCGGGCCGCTGGTCGTCCCGGGCTCGTCGCCGCGCTTCGGCGGAGCGCCGATCCGGCCCACAGGCCGATGGTCGCGAGCGCGCTCAGCACGACCATCGCGGCGATCACCTCGTTCGTGTCCGCGACGAAGAAGGCGGGGGCGACGAGCAGGTTGAGCGGTGCGAGGTAGGCGAGCGACGACCTGGTACCCGACACGTAGCCGCAGATGACGCATAGAACGGGGACGATCGCGAGTACAGGCAGCACCGACCTCGACACGCCGAGTCCGACGCCGAACGGGTTGACGTAGAAGGTGAGGGCAGACAGCCCGAGGAGCAGCCACAACCCGCGATCGAACTCCCGCGTGCTCATGGCCGCGCGATCGAGCAGGCGCTGTGGCGGCCCCTGTCCTCGCTTCGCCTCCTCCCACGCGCGCGCGGCGTCGACGACAGACGCGGGATCGTCCGTGTGCACGCCCTGCGATTGGAGCGCTACCGCGATCGACACCAGGTTCGCCGGCGCAATGGAGCCGATGACATGCGTTTCGGCCGGCGCGCCGTCGACTCCCTCCACCGTCAGCGAGAGCACGCCGACGCGGCCCCGGAACTTCCACTCGATGTCGAAGCGGCTCACGAGCCGGTAGGGCGCGTTGACGATGGGAAACCGTTCGGTCGAGCGGGTCGAAGAGGACAGGAGCAGACGGCGATCGGTGGCGACGATCAGCCGGAATGCATCGTGCCGGCTGCGCACTCCCCGGACCACGCCGATCCCATCGCCCAGCACCGTCTCGTCCGCCGCGAGCAGTGCGCGGACCCTGCTCAGGATCTCGGGAAAGCGCCCGCGGTTCCGCCACAGAACCACGGTCATGACCGCGTTCAGGACGACCACCGGGATCACGTACGGTTCCCAGGCCAGGATGGCGACAAGGGCGAGGAGAACGAACGGCGCGATGACCAGCCAGGTCGACTGGTTCGTGCCCTCGGCGGTGTCCTTCACGGCCACCGGGGCCGATCGCTTGGCCATCCGAACGGCCAGCGCGCCCACCCCCGCAGCCCACGCCAACGGGAAAGCCATCAATACCCACTTGCCGGCTCCCGTCCAGGCGACGATGACGCACAGCGCGATGGCGGAGAGGATGAGCAGCGCAAGGATCGCAACGGACGCCTTACCGAGGCGCGCGGCGAGCCGGCGAGGGTCGCTCTCGACGCCCACGTCCCGCAGGCCGAGATCCACCACGCTCTGGAAGACGGGCTTGCTCGGTGCCCATGCCACACGGTTAGTTCGGCCGATACGAGCATTTCCTTAGCCTCATCGGCCAGGGGAGTGCGGCTAGTCGATTACGCGGAGTTGCATCGCCCGCGCGACGGCGGCGGCGCGGGTCTTCACCCCGAGCTTCTCGTAGATGTGGGAGAAGTGGGTCTTGACCGTTGACGGGCTCACGACCAGCTGCCTCGCGATCTCCGGTCCGGCGCATCCGCGCGCGGCGAGCGTCAGCACCTCGATCTCGCGAGCGGTGAGCGGAGGATCGAGGGCATCGTCCGCGATCACGTTCAGCTCGTTCTCCGGCCAGTGGGCCGGTGTGAAGGCGCCGAGGTGCAGGCCCGGCAGCGCGTTCGCCACCGCGACGTAGACGATCTCGAAGTTGCTGCCGTCGGGCCCGGCGATCTCGAACGTCCCCGCGACCATCCCGGTGCTGAGCAGCCGAGACCAGATCAGCTCGAGGGCCCCGGTCAGATGCGGCGGGGTCAGGTCGCCGACCCCGTAGCCCCTCAGCTCGTCTCGGTTCAGCCTGAAGGTGAGCCGGGCCGGCCCGTTGGCATCGACGTAGCGGCGCTCGCCGTCCACGATGACCATCGGCACGGGCGCCTGTTCGAAGATCTCACGGACCCTGTGATCCTCACCCTGCGCGCGGCGCACCGCCAGTGCGAACGGGCGGAGACTGAGCGGGATGGCGTCCATGCCTGTGTTTACGTCGGTCATCTGACCGCGTGTCATTTTGGCACCACCTCGGCAACGGCGCCCACCGCCGACGTCAATGCTACAGCACTCAGCCTTCCTCTACTGCGGTGCCGGGCGCATATATTTGTCTCGCTCGCCCGTGAACCGACCCAAGGGGACTCGCCCATGCCTCGTGTCCGGACTCGTCTTGCCCTGCTCCTGCTGATCGCGCTCGCGTCCCTCACGGTCGTCGCGTGCGGCGACGATGACGACGGGGACTCCGGTTCCGCGTCGACCACCGCGGCCAAGGCCGACGCGTGCTCCAAGGGCGAGCTGCCGCTCGTCAACTCCGGCCAGCTCACGGTGGGCACGGACAAGCCCGCCTTCCCGCCGTACTTCGAGGACAACGACCCGACGAACGGCAAGGGCTTCGAGAGCGCCGTGGCGTACGCGGTCGCGGACGAGCTCGGCTTCGGAGCGGCCGACGTGGAGTGGACGGTCGTCCCGTTCAACTCCTCCTACGCGCCCGGCCCGAAGAAGTTCGACTTCGACATCAACCAGATCTCGATCACGGAGCCGCGCCAGAAGGCGGTCGACTTCTCAGATCCCTACTACGTGGCGCCGCAGGCGGTCGTGATCGGCAAGGGCTCGGACCTGAGCGTCAGCTCGATCGCCGACCTGAAGGACGCGAGCATCGGCGTCCAGATCGGCACCACGAGCCTCGACGCCGTGAGCGAGGTGATCCAGCCGTCGAACGACCCGAAGGTCTTCAACGACTCGAACGACGTCGTGACCGCCCTCAAGCAGGGCCAGGTCGACGCGATCGTGATCGACCTCCCGACGGCGTTCTTCCTCACCGCCGTCCAGGTGCCGGGCTCGAAGATCGTCGGCCAGTT
Source organism: uncultured Thermoleophilaceae bacterium (assembly GCA_963786845.1). Taxonomy (GTDB): domain Bacteria; phylum Actinomycetota; class Thermoleophilia; order Solirubrobacterales; family Thermoleophilaceae; genus JACVRW01. The sequence goes on along the minus strand of CAWBAP010000001.1, from coordinate 134,044 downwards.
CAGCGCTCCCGGCGGCGACTCCTTCGGCCTGCTGCTGGAGAAGGACTCGGAGCTCACCCCGTGCCTGAACGAGGCGCTCGGGAAGCTCGAGTCGAGCGGTGAGCTCCAGGAGATCACCGACCGCTGGATGGGCGAGGCGGCGGGCGCACCGGAGCTGAACTGACCGATCGCCGCGCAGTTCGCGAGGCCGCCCGCCGCCGGCGGGCGGCTCAGGGCGCGGCGATCTCCGGCGTATCGACGGTTGTCGTGCTCGGCGCCCTCGCGGTGCTGATCCTCACGAGCAAGGGCTGGCCGAACGTCCGCGAGACGTTCTTCAACTGGAACGCCTTCGAGGACGCCTTCCCGGACGTGCTCGACGGGTTCTGGCTCGACGTGAAGATCTTCGTGCTCGTGGAGATCGCGGTGCTGCTGCTCGGGCTGCTCGTGGCGCTCACGCGCTCGAGCCGGGCGCCCGCCTTCTTCCCGTTCCGGATGCTGGCCGCGAGCTACACGGACGTGTTCCGCGGGCTGCCGGTCATCCTGGTCGTCTACCTGATCGGGTTCGGGATACCCGCGCTCGAGCTGTCCGGGGTGCCGAGCGACCCGGTCGTGCTCGGCGGGATCGCGCTGGGGCTCTGCTACGCCGCTTACGTCGCCGAGGTCTACCGCGCGGGCATCGAGTCGATTCACCCCGGTCAGACGTCGGCTGCGCTGTCGCTCGGGTTGACGCCGGCGCAGTCCACGCGGCACGTGGTGCTTCCGCAGGCGGTGCGGCGCGTGATCCCGCCGCTCCTCAACGACTTCATCGCGCTCCAGAAGGACGTGGCGCTCGTGTCGATCCTCGGCCCGCTCGAGGCGTTCCGCGTCGCGCAGATCGAGGCGAGCTCGACGTTCAACTACACGCCGCTGCTCGCGGCCGCGGTGCTCTACCTCGCCGTGACGATCCCGATGGCGCGCATCGTCGACCGCGTGACCGCCCGCGACCGCCTCCTGCGAAGCGCCGGAGCGCCGGTATGAGCGCGGCGCCGCCGGTGCTCGAGGTGCAGGGGGTGACGAAGGCCTACGGCGAGGTCGAGGTGCTGCGCGGCGTGGACCTGGCCGTGCGCGAGCACGAGGCGATCGCGCTGATCGGAGCGTCCGGGTCCGGGAAGTCGACGCTGCTCCGCTGCATCGACCTGCTGGAGGAGATCGACGACGGCGACGTGCTGCTGGACGGGGAGGTGATCACCGACCCGTCGGTCGACCCGGTTCGCGCCAGGCGCAGCCTCGCGCATGGTGTTCCAGGCGTTCAACCTGTTCCCGCACCTGACGGTGCTCGGGAACGTGCTGCTCGCGCCCGCGCGTGCACACGGCATGTCGAAGGAGGCGGCCACGGACAACGCCCGCGAGCTGCTCACCCGCTTCGGCCTCGGCGACCGCGAGCGCGACTACCCCGACCGCCTCTCGGGCGGCCAGCAGCAACGCGTGGCGATCGTGCGGGCGCTCGCGACGCGCCCGCGGGCGCTGCTCCTCGACGAGATCACGAGCGCGCTCGACCCCGAGCTCGTGGGCGAGGTGCTCGAGGTGGTGCGCGAGCTGAAGGGCGAGGGGATGACGATGATGATCGCCACCCACGAGATGGGCTTCGCCCGCGACGTGGCCGACGAGGTCTGCTTCCTGCACGAAGGCCGGATCCTCGAGCGCGGCGCGCCCGGCCGCGTCCTGACGGAGCCCGAGCGGCCCGAGACGCAGCGCTTCCTGCGCCGCCTCCTCTCCGCCGGCCGGACCTGAGGTCAGGACAAGAGGGCGCGCAGGCTATCGCGCTCCTCGCGGCATGCGGGGCAGCCCTCGAGGTGAGCGCGCATCCCGGAGACGGCCGAGTCGGCATCGCTGCCCGCGAGCTCCAGCTCCACGTACTCGTCGAGCCGTTCGAAGCACTCGTCGCAGCCGATGTCCGGCCCCACCGGCCCCAGGACGCGGCGCAGCTCGTCGTCTCTCTGGCTCATCGAAGCTCTCCTTCTCCATACCCGGCCGAGGCCAGCTCGGCACGGAGTCGCTGGCGCGCGTCGTGCAGGGTCTTGTAGAGGGCGCCGCGGCTCTTGCCCATGCGCTCGGCGAGGACGTCGATCGGGACACCGTTGAGCGCAAGCGCGGCGAACACCTCGCGCTGGTGCGGGGTGAGCGCATCTCGCACCGCCCGCTTCAGCTCCCCCAGGAGCTCCGTCGCCTCGGCCTCCGACTGAGCCGAGCCGGCGGGGTCGGCGAAGCTGGGCCAGGTCTCCGGCTCGAGGACGACCTCGCGCCCCTGCCAGGCACGCCTTCGGAGCCTCACGCCCGCCTCGAGCAGCGCGAACTTGTACGCCCAGGTCGTGAAGCGGCTGGCGCCGCGAAAGTCGTCGAGCTTCGCCAGGACGGCCACGAGCGCATCATCCGCGGCCTGCTGCGCGAGGTCGTCGGCCCCCTCGCCGCGGACGTGCGCGAGTGCTCCCGGCCGCCGCCCGATCTCATGGCGGGCGGCCCGCAGAAGCAACCGGTGAAGCGCGGCCACCGCTTCGGGGTCGTCCGCCCGCAGCGCGGCGATCCACTGCTGTGAATCCGCCATCGCGGGGGCAGCATAGGCAAGCGTCATCACCGGCATTCGCGCCTCGGGAGCGCTATTTCTTACCGCGGCGGTAAGAACGGGCCTGCCACGGGCGCCAACGGTCGGACACGACAACCCACCAAGGAGCAGAGATGTCCGACACCACAGCCCTACGACGCGATCCAAGCGCCCAGGCCTTCGTTCTCCTGCGCGTCGTCTTCACCCTTGCCCCGATCCTCTTCGGACTGGACAAGTTCGCGGAGGTCCTCACCGACGACTGGACGAAGTACCTGGCACCCGAGTTCAATGACCTGCTGCCCGGCAGCGCGAGCGATGCGATGCACATCGTCGGAGTGGTCGAGATCGCCGCCGGGGTGATCGTGGCCGTGACGCCTCGCTTCGGCGGGATGATCGTGGCGGGCTGGCTCGCGGGGATCATCGTGAGCCTGCTGCTCGTGGGCGGCTACGGTGACGTCGCGTTGCGCGACTTCGGGCTTCTCGCCGGCGCGCTCACCCTGTCACGTCTCGCAGCGGCGCACGGGGCCGCTCCAGAGTCCGCGTCGCCTGGTCCCATAGGCGCGACACTCCCGCCGTCCCGTACTCACGCACGCGCGTGACGGCGTCCAGGTCGAGCACATCCGTGAGGAGCTCCTCGCCGTCGCCGGCCTGGACGCGCACCAGTCCCTCGGGATCGACGATCGCGCTGCGGCCGATCCCGGCCGGCGCGCCGGCGTTCAGCGACACCACGTAGATCTGGTTGAAGATCGCGTTCGCGCGAGCCATGACGAGCTCCTGGTCGCGGTCGCTCGTCGTCGTGAGGCTCGGCTGGAGCACCACCTCGGCGCCCATCCAGGCGAGCTGGCGGCACGTCTCGGGGAAGCTGCCGTCGTAACAGATCGACAGCCCGATGCGGCCGAGGCCCGGGATCTCGAACGTGGTGAAGCGGTCGCCCGGCGCGCAGGCCTCGTGCGGCTGCCACGGGAACACCTTGCGGTAGCGCGCCACCAGCTCACCGTGCGGCGAGAAGACGAGGCAGGTGTTGTGGACGAGGTCGCCCTCGCCGCGCTCGAACACCGATCCCGGCACGAGCCACAGGCCTTGCGAGCGCGCGATCTCGCCCAGCGCGTCGGTGAGCGGCCCCGGCACGTCCACCGCCAGGTCCGCGGGCTCCGCCTCATGCGCCTCGAGGGCCGGCGGCGGGGCCGGCAGGTGCATTTCCGGGAGCATCACGAGCTGGGTGCTGGAGGCGAGCTCGCGGACGCGCCCAACGCGCTCGGCCAGCCGGAGGAGCGTCGCCTCCGGATCGCCGAACACCGGCGAGGTCTGGAGCGCGGCGATCGAGAGCAGCCGCACCTACGACCCGATCGCCTGCTGGAACGCCTCCGTTACGGTCTGGCCCAGGTCGCCTCCGAGCACCGGCTCGAAGCTGCAATTAGCCGTGTACTCCTCGCTCGGGAAGATGAGCTGGCTCTTCGCGAGCTCGGGATCGCGCTTCCGGAGGATCTCCTTCACGCCCTTCACCGGCGTCACGTAGTTGACCCACTCCGCGATGTCGGCCTGCACCTCAGGGTCGTACACGAAGTCGATGAAGGCCTGGGCGGCCTGCGGGTTCGGCGCGCCGACGGGGATCTCCATGCTGGTCGACCAGAGCATGCAGCCCTCCTCCGGCATCACGAACCTGATGTTCGGGTCGTCCCTCTGGAGCTGGATGGCATCGCCGGACCAGCCGAGGGCGATCCAGGTGTCTCCCTTCGGCAGGTCCTTGATGTAGTCGTTGCCGGTGAACTTGCGGACCTGCCCGGAGTCCGCCGCCTCGGCGATCTTGTCGGTCGCCTCGAGCCACTGCTCCTCCGTGGCCTCCTCCGGGTCGATGCCCATGCTCTTGAGCGTCATGGGAACGGTGTCGCGCATCTCCGTGAGCAGCGAGACCTTGCCCTTGTACTTCGGGTCGAAGAGGTCGGCGATCTCGTCCACGCCGGGCGCCAGGTCCGAACGGACGATGAGCCCCGTCATGCCGCTCTGCCACGGCACCGTGAACTCTCGCTTCGGGTCGGCCGCCGGATGCGCCAGGCTGGGCAGCAGGTTCTGCTTCACGTTCGGCATGCGGGAGTAGTCGAAGCGCTGGAGGTAGCCGAGCCTGTACATCCGCGCCGCCAGCCAGTCGCTGACCGTGATCAGGCTGCGGCCGCCCGTGCTGCCGCGCTCGAGCTGCGGGCGGAGTTTCCCGAAGAACTCGTTGTTGTCGTTGATCTCCTCGACGTACTTGACGTCGACACTGGTGGCCTCCTCGAACTCCGCAACCGTGCCGCGCTTGCCGGGGTCGATGTAGAGGGTCCACTGCGAGATCGTGAGCGAGCCGCCGACCTTTCCCTTCGGGACGACCGGCGGCTTCTTCGAATCGGCGGTGACATCCGGCTCGTCCGTGCCGCAGCCGGCGGCCGCGAGCGCCGCTGCGAGAGCGGCGGCCAGGATCCAGCGAGTCATTCGGGTCCCCTCCGTGGTTTCTCGAATCCGATTTCATAAACTAACCGGAATGCGGCCAAGAAACCAGGCCACGCGCCGCCGTCAATTGGCGAACGCCGGTAGACGAGTGCTTCTGGAGCGCGGCGCGGTCGGCGTGCGCGTGAAGGACATCGCGGAGCGCGCGGGCATCGCTCCGAGCTCGGTCCTCTACTACTACCCGCGCATCGACGAGCTGATGATCGAGGTCTCCCGCGAGGCGATGGAGCGCTACGCGGAGCTGCGATCCCGGCGGGTGCGCGCGCTGGACGACCCGCTTCGACAGCTCCGCCTGGCGATCCACCTCGGCGTGCCGACAGGACCGGACGACGAGGAGAGCCGCCTCCTGTACGAGCTCGACGCGTTCGTGGGCTCGAGCCCCGCCTTCCGGGTGCTCAGCTCGTCGTTCTTCGACAGGCAGGTGCTGCTCTACCAGCACGTGCTCGAGTCGGGGCAGGCGCGCGGCGCGTTCGAGCTCTCGGCGCCCGCCGACTCGCTGGCTCGCGGGCTCGTGGCGATGGAGGACGGGCTGGGCCTCCAGGTGGTCATCGGCCACCCGGGCCTCGGCAACGATGAGGCCGAGCGGATCCTGCTGCGGCACGCCGGCGCGGCGACGGGGACCGAGCTGGAGCAGGTCGCGCTCGAGCAGGGCGCCTAGCGCCACGGACGCGAAGCGGCGCCGGCCCTTGAGGGGAGACCGGCGCCGTTCGCGGGAGGGGCTGTGGGTTGGAGCCCCGGGAAGCCTTCGTCAGGCCTGGGACAGGCGGCCGCGCAGCAGCGCGCGGAGACCGCGTGCGCGGCCGGCCGGGGCGCGCTCCGCCGACTCGATCTGGGCGCGCCGCAGCTCGAGCAGCGCGACCAGCTCCGCCGTCGGCTCGAACGGGTCCGCGATCGGGCGGCCGCTTCCGAGCGGAAGGGCCGCGAGCACCCGCGAGTCGGCCTCCGCGATCAGCGCGGGGCCCCTCGGTGGGCTGGCGCTGTCGAGTCCGGCCAGCCGGGCGAGGGCGGCCTCGTCACCTGGGGTCGAGCGTCGTACCTTGAAGTTTTGCATCTCTGTCCGACCTCCCCGGGTAGTACACCCGTTGCCCTAGTTGCGATCTAGTGGTAGTGTACGACCTACAAGCGTGTCCGCAATGTCGTACAAGATTGATTTGTCTGAGCTGAAGCGAGACGGCGCTGTCTCGCTCACGCAGCAGCTCGCCGACCGCTTCGCGGCCGCGATCGAGTCGGGACAGCTCGAGCCCGGCGAGAAGCTGCCGCCCACGCGCGAGCTCGCGGAGCTCGTGGGCGTGAACCACCTCACCGCCGCGCGCGTGTACCGGCGGCTGTCGGAGCTCGGCTACGTGACGGCCCGCGTCGGCCGCGGCACCTTCGTGCGCACGCTGGCCCCCGCCGGCAGCGCCGAGCTGGGCGACGACTGGCAGATCTACGCCCTGCCCGAGCACGAGCTGAGCTACTCGGAGCAGATCCTCGCGGACGCGATGTCGAGCGTCGGGCAGCCGGGACTGATCTCGCTCGCGGTCGGCTGGCCCTCGCCGCGGCTCTATCCCACCGACGAGCTGGCCCGAATCACCGCCGACGTGTTCGCGGAGGAGGGCGGCGATGCGCTCTCCTACCTGCCGGCCGAGGGCCTGTACGCCTTCCGCGAGCAGCTCGCCGCGCGCGGGCGCAGGTTCGGATTCGCCGAGGACGCGGACGAGATCATCATCACCTCCGGGGCCAAGCAGGGCATCAGCCTCACCGCCCGCGCCGTGCTCGAGCCGGGCGACGTGGCGGTGGTGGAGTCGCCGACCTTCGCCGGCCTGCTCGACTCGCTCCGCCAGACAGGCGCGCGCGTGATCGGCGTGCCCGTGGACGAGGACGGGTTCGACGTCGGCCAGCTGGAGCGGCTCCTCGCCCGCCACGAGGTGAAGCTCGTGGCACTCCAGACCGCCTGCCAGAACCCCACCGGGCGGGACATCTCCGAGGAGCGCCGGGCGCGCCTGGCCGAGCTCGCCGTTGAGCGCAACTTCTTCGTGCTCGAGGACCGGGTGTACGCCGACGCGAACTTCAGCCGCGAGCCGGTGCGCGCCCTGCGCGAGCTCGCGCCGGCGCACGTGATCTACGTGAACTCGCTGTCGAAGATCGTCGGCGGCGGTCTGCGCGCCGGATGGGTCGCGGCCCGCGGCCCCGTGCGCGAGCGGATTGCCACGCTGAAGCTCGAGAGCGACTTCCACTCCGCGACGCTGATCCAGCACATCGCCGCTCGCTGGCTCGCGACCGGGGCCTACGACAGGCACGTCGAGCAGACCCAGCCCTTCTACCGCGAGCGGCGCGACGCGCTGCTGGCCGCACTCGAGCGCCACATCCCGGGCGAGTACCAGGCCGACCCGCCGCAGGGCGGCCACCACGTCTGGGTCACGCTCCTGCGGCCGCTGGACGAGCGCGCGCTCTACACGGAGGCCGCGCGCCACGGCGTCGCGTTCACGCCGGGCGGCGCGATCACGGCCGAGCGCCGCACCCAGACCTCCATGAGGCTGTCCTTCTCGCTGCTCGATCCCCCCGAGCTGGACGAGGGCGTGAGGCGGCTCGCGCGCGCGATCCGCGAGGTGCGCCGCCGGTCGCGCCAGGCCGTCGCGGCGCCGATGTCCTAACGCGCGGTGACGAGCTTCAGAGCTTCTGCCAGAGCGCGCCGAGCGTACGGAGCTCGTCGCGGGTGAAGCGGTCCAGGAACAGCCTGCGGACCCCGTCGAGGTGTGTCGACCGCGCGGCGGCGAACGTGCTCCGGCCCTCGTCGGTGATCTCCGCGAACAGGCCGCGCGCGTCGCTCTCGCAGCGCTCGCGCTTCAGGAGCCCGTCGCGCTCGAGCCGGTCGACGAGGCGCGTGAGGCCGCTGCGGCTCAGGAGCACCGAGTCCGCCAGCTCCGACATGCGTATGCGGCCCTCATCGGACTCGTTCAGGAAGAGGAGCACCTCGTAGGACGAGAGCGGCAGGTCGTGCTCGCGCATGAGCTCGGCGTCCAGCGCCTTCACCAGCTCGGCGTGGGCTCGGAGCATCCCTCGCCAGGCGGCAAGTTCCTCTTCGCTCAGGAGCACTGGTGTAGGGTAGTTGCTGATGCAATTAGGATACCTGCTCCGGCCCGCCGAGGGCGACCCCGAGGGTGCGCTCGTGCTGTTTCACGGGCGCGGGGCCGACGAGCACGACCTCTTTCCGCTGCTCGATTTGCTCGATCCCGAGCGGCGGCTGCTCGGCGCGACCGCCCGCGGACCGCTCTCGCTGCCGCCGGGCGGCGCGCACTGGTACGCCGTTCGCCGCGTCGGCTACCCCGACCCCGAGACCTTCCACTCGACCTACCCGCAGGTCACCGCCTGGCTCGACGGCCTCCTCGCCGAGCACGGCATCGCGCACGACCGGACCGTGCTCGGCGGTTTCTCGCAGGGCTCGGTCATGTCCTACGCGCTCGGACTCGGCGCCGGGCGGCCGCGTCCGGCCGGGATCATGGCGCTGAGCGGGTTCATCCCGGAGGTCGAGGGCTTCCAGCTCGACCTGGGCCAGGCCGACGGGCTCCCGGTGGCGATCGGCCACGGCACGCACGACCCGGTCATCTCCATCGAGTTCGGCCGCGAGGCGCGCGACCGCCTGGTCGAGGCGGGCGCCGTCGTGACCTACCGCGAGTCCCCGATGCCGCACACGATCGACCCCGAGTTCATGCGCGAGCTGCCCGGATGGCTGCGGCAGGCGGCTGCGTCAGCCGCGCCCGAACAGTCGCCGCAGCCGCGCGAATAGGGCGCGGAAGAGGAGCGAGAACCCGCCGATCGGCTTGGCGGTCGCGGCGGCAGCGCTGCCGTCGATCGGCCCGGGCTCGGCTGCCGGCGGCGCCTCGATCTTCTCCTGGAGGCAGGCGGCGAAGTCGCGCAGCAGCCGGTTCGAGATGTCCTGGATCATCCCGCCGCGCCCGAAGCGCGCGAGCCGGCCGGTGATCGTGAAGTCGGTCTCCACGTCAACGTGGGTCACGTCCCCGTCGGCGCGCATGGTGCTCACGATCGACGCCTTCGCGGACCCCTGGCCGCGCTTGTCCTGGCCGCTCGCCCGCATCACGACCCGGCGCGCGTCCTCGTCCATCTCCTCCATGCTGAGCTCGCCGCGGTAGGCCGCGGTCGTGGGCCCGAGCCGAACGCTGAAGGTGCCGCGGTACGTGCCGTCGTCGCCCACCTCGGTGATCTCGGCGCCGGGCAGGCAGGGCGCCACGCGCTCGACGTCCACGAGCGTCTCCCACACGCGGTCGACCGGCGCCCGCACGTCGAAGGACTGCTCGAGCCTCACCGGGCTGCGACGCCGGTCACGGGGCCGCCGGCTCGCAGGGCGTCGAGCTCGGCGGGGGTGTCCACGTCCTCGCCGCCGCCGAGGTCGTCGCAGGGCACGTCGTGCACCTGGACGCTGAGGAGCAGGTTGCGCGCTCCCTTGTCGCCGCTCACGTCGCGGAGCGGTCCGAAGAGCTCGCGCTCGAGCAGGACGGGATGGCCCGGCTTCCCGGCGTAGGTGGCGCGCACCGCGGCTGCGCCATTCCGTGCGGCGATCACCCGCCGGATGGCGTCGGGTGAGATGCGCGGCTGGTCGCCGAGCGTGACCACCACCGCCTCGCAGAGCTCGAGCGCCGCGAGGCCGCACGCGAGCGACGCCGACTGGCCCTCGTCCCAGCGCGAGCAGATGAGCGGCTCCGCTCCGAACAGGTTCACCCCGGCGGCTATCTCGTCCGCGCCCGAGCCGAGCACCACCACCACGCGCTCGACGGGCGCGACGGCCGTGATCGCCCGGAGCGCGTGCTCGAGCATCGGAACGCCGTCCAGCTCGGCGAGCTGCTTGGGCGCCCCGAAGCGGGTGGCCGCGCCCGCGGCGAGCACGAGACCGCCGATCAAGCGCCCACCTCGTGGATCCGCCCGGCGGCGTGCGAGAGGCGGCCGCCGTCGCGCCCGTTCCGTACCGCGACGACCTCGGCCATGATCGACAGCGCGGTCTCCTCCGGGCTCACCGCTCCGAGGTCGAGCCCGATCGGCGCGGCCACGCGCTCGAGCAGCGCCTCGTCGAGCCCGGCGGCCAGCAGGCGCTCGCGCCGCTGGGCCTGCGCGCGCCGGCTGCCCATCGCGCCGACGTAGGGCGCGTCCGAGCGAAGGGCGATCGAGAGCGCCGCGTCGTCCAGCTTCGGGTCGTGCGTGAGGATGGCGACGTAGGTGGCTCGGTCGATCCCGCCGAGCCGCGCGAACGCCTCGTCGGGCCAGGCGACCACCACCTCCTCGGCGTCGGGGAAGCGCCCGGGCGTGGCGAACTGGGAACGCGGGTCGCAGACGAAGGGACGCCAGCCGGCGGCGCGCGCGAGCCGGCAGAGCGCGGCCGCGTAGTCCACCGCTCCGAACACGACCAGCCGCGGCGCCGGAGCGACCACGTCGACGAACAGCGTGGTGTCGCCGAGCTCGCGCATCTCCGAGCGCTCGGCCCAGAGGAGCTCCTCGGCGGCCTCCGTCCCGGCGCGGTCGAGGTCCGGCGTGCCGAGCCCGCCCTCCGTGCTGCCGTCAGCCCGAACGAGCAGCTTCGCGCCGAGGTCCGCGCCCGCGATCACGGTGACGAGCGCTGCGCGGCCATCCGTGGCCGCTATGTCGGCGAACTCGGACTGCAAGCTCACCGGACAAATTCCTCCACGAAGACATCTATTTCCCCTCCGCACGGAAGTCCAACATCCCAGGCCTCGCTGTCGGCGATCCCGAAGTGGAGAAGCCTGGGCGATTCGTCGCGCAGGACCTCGGCCGCGGCCTCCACCACCGCCCCCTCGACGCACCCGCCCGAGACCGCGCCGGACACCTCGCCGTGCTCGTTGACCGCCATTTTCGCGCCGGGCGCGCGCGGCGCCGAGCGCTTCACGCCGACCACGGTCGCGATCGCCACGCGGTCACCGCGGTCGATCCACGCCTGTACCTCCTGGAGCACGTCCTTCATCCAAGCCCACCTTCCATCAGATCCGCCAAGTCTGCCAACGATGCAATCGAGTTTCCGGCCAGAAAATGGTCCACGTGCGGAAGCGCCGCCTGCATGCCGCGCGTGAGCGGCTCGTAGCCCGGGTGTGCCTTCAGCGGGTTGAGCCAGATCACGCCGTGGGCGCAGCGCCGCAGGCGCGCCATCTCGGCCGCGAGCTGCTCGGGCTCGCCGCGGTCCCAGCCGTCGGAGAGCAGCACGACGATCGCGCCGCGCCCGAGCCGGCGGCCGTGCTCGCGGTTCAGCGTCGCGAGCGCGTCGCCGATGCGCGTGCCGCCCGACCAGTCCTCGGCCGCGCCGGCGGCGCGATCGAGCGCGCGATCGGGGTCGCGCCCCGCGAGCTCCGCCGTCACGCGCGTGAGCCGGGTGCCGAACACGAACGCCTCGACCCGGCGGCGCGCGGCCACGCACGCCTGCATGTACTGGAGCAGCATCCGCGCATACGGCTCCATCGAGCCCGACACGTCGCACACGAGCACGAGCGGGCGCGGGCGCTCGGCGGGCTCGCGCCAGTGGCGCTCCAGCGGGTAGCCCCCGCTGCGAAGCGAGGCCCGCATCGTGCGCCGCAGGTCCGGGCGGGCGGCATGCGGCGGCGCCCCGCGGCGGCGCGCGGGACGCGTGCGGCGGCTCGGCCGCGTCGGCCCCGTTCGCGCGAGGCGGCGCATCACGTGCCGCGCGACGCGCCGCTCCGCGTCCGTGTAGTCGGCGAAGTCCTTGTCGCGGAGCAGCTCGGCGTCGGACCAGGCGGCGGGCACGACGTCGGCCTCGCCCTCCGCCGGTATGACGACCTCCTCGGCCGGAACGCCGACTCGTGGGAGCGCCAATGAGGCGGGTTCGAGCTCCGCTGGCAGGTCCGGCGCCTGTTGCGCAGGCGCCGCGAAGAGCTCGTCAAAGGCGGCGTTGAAGGGAGCCAGGTCGTCGCGTCGTGAGCACAACGTTGCCCTCAGGGCGTAGTAGGCGGTCGTTCGGTCGGCGGGATCGACCGTTTTGAGGGCGCGGTGGGCATTGAGGAGCTCATCGACGCCCACGCGGGCGCCGGCGGCGCGCATGGACGCCGCGAGCATGGCCAGCCGGGCGGTGACACGAACGCCAAGACCGCGGTGAAAACGGCCCGCGCGCGGATCCTCAACACGTTCCGTCCCACTATGGGACGTTTCGTGTTGAGAGTCCGGCCGGACCCCCTTTAGTGCGTCGTTGTCGTTCTCACGCACCGCGCAGCACCTCGCGCTCGCGGACGCGCTCGATGTCCTCGCGCACCTTCAGGACGACCCCGAGCGTCTCGGAAAGGTCGGCCTCGTCCAAAGCCAGCAGCGCCTGTGCCCACGCGATCGTCTCGCCGACCCCCGGCAGCTTGTAGAGCTCCTCGCCGCGCAGCCGCGCCACGGCGGCGCAGACGCGCGCGGCGATCTCGTCCGGCACGCCCGGCAGCCGCGCCCGCACGATCTCGGCCTCGCGCTCGACGCCCGGATAGTCGATCCAGTGGTACAGGCACCGCCTCTTCAGTGCGTCGTGGAGCTCCCGGGTGCGATTCGAGGTGACGACGACCAGCGGCCGCCGCGCGGCAACAACCGTCCCGAGCTCCGGAATCGACACCTGGAAGTCCGAGAGGAACTCGAGCAGGAAGGCCTCGAACTCGTCGTCGGCGCGGTCGATCTCGTCGATCAGGAGCACGACCGGCTCGCTCGCCTGGAGGGCGTCGAGCAGCGGCCGCCTCAGGAGGAAGCGCTCGGAGTAGAGCGGCTCCTCCGAGCCGGCGCGGAGGTGCAGCAGCTGGCGCGGGTAGTCCCAGTCGTAGAGCGCGTGGTGGAGGTCGATGCCCTCGTGGCACTGGAGCCGGATCAGCCGCGAGCCCGTGGCGCCGGCGAGCGCCTTCGCCACCTCCGTCTTCCCGACGCCCGCCTCGCCCTCGAGCAGCAGCGGCTGCTCGAGCGTCGTGGCGAGATACACGGCGGTTGAGAGGCCCCGGTCCGCGAGATAGCGCTCACCGGCCAGGGCGTCTTGGACGGCTGCGGGGCTGTCGAAGCTCAGACGCTCACAGCCTCCTCGAGCGCCCGGCGCGTGAGCACCTTCGCCAGATGGCGCTTGTAGTCCGGCGTCGCGTTCAGGTCTCCCGGCGGGTCGGTCCCGTCGGCGGCGTGGTCCGCCGCCCCCGCGATCGCCGCGTCGTCGAGCTGGCCGCCGCGCAGGGCGTCCTCGGCGGCCGTGGCGCGCAGCGGAGTGGCTCCCATGTGGGTCAGCCCGATGCGCACGTCGTCGCAGGTGCCGTCCGGCGCCCGGCTCACGAGCGCGCACACCCCGACCATCGCCCAGTCCTCGGCCCGGCGGGTGAACTTCTGGTAGCCGAAGCCGAAGCCGTCGAGCGACGGCAGCCGCACGTCCGTGATCACCTCGTCGTGCGCGAGCGACGTCGTGAGGTAGTCCTGGAACAGGTCAGCCGCCGCGATGCTCCGCTCGCCGTTCGGGCCGCGGGCGGTGACGCTGCCCTCCACGGCGAGCAGCACCGTCGGCAGGTCCGACGCCGGGTCGCCGTGTGCCAGCGAGCCGCCGATCGTCCCCCGGTTGCGGACCTGCTGGTCGGCGATCCCGGAGGCCGCGCGAGCGACCACCCCGAGCTCTGTCGTGTCCTGTAGGTCGGCGTGCCGGGTCATGGGCCCTATCCGCCAGCCGCCGTTTTCCTCAGTGATGCCGTGGAGCCCGGGGATCCTCCGCAAATCCACCAGCACCGTCGGCGTCGCCAGCCGCACCTTCATCAGCGGCAGCAGCGAATGGCCGCCGGCAAGCAGCTTCGCGTCCTCGCCGTTCTCGTGGAGCATCCGAATCGCCTCCTCGAGCGATTCGGGGGCCTCGTAGTCGAAGGGTGCGGTGATCATGCGGCACCTCCTCCATTTCCAGCGGCTCGTATCGCCTGCCAGACGCGCATCGGCGTCATCGGCATGTCGAGCTCGGTCACGCCGAGCGGCGCGATCGCGTCGAGCACGGCCGCCGCCACCGCCGGCGTGGCGGCGATCGTGCCCGCCTCGCCGATCCCCTTCACGCCGAGCGTGTTCACCGGCGACGGGGTCTCCGTACGGTCGGTCTCGAAGGCCGGCACCTCGGCCGCGGTCGGCAGGGCGTAGTCAACGAAGGTGCCCGTCACGAGCTGGCCCTCCTCGTCGTAGACCACCTGCTCGTAGAGCGCCTGCCCGATCGCGTGCACGATCCCGCCGTGGATCTGGCCGTCGATCAGCATCGGGTTGATCGCCGGCCCGCAGTCGTCCACGGCGAGGTAGCGGACGATCTTCACCTTGCCGGTCTCCGCGTCCACGTCGACCACGCACGCGTGCGCGCCGAACGGGAACACGAAGTTCTCCGGGTCGTAGAAGGCGCTCTCCTCGAGCCCGGGCTCGATGTCCGCCGGCAGCTCGTTCGGCGGAATGTGCGCGGCGCCCGAGATCTCCGCCATCGTCATCGACCTGTCCGGCGAGCCGCGCACCTGGTACTTGCCGTCGGTGAGCTCGATGTCCTCGGGCGCGGCCTCGAGCAGCGCCGCGCAGATCCGCTTCGCCTTGTCCTGGACCCGCTGGGCCGCGCGCACGATCGCCTCGCCGCCCACGGCGAGCGAGCGCGAGCCGTACGTGTCCCAGCCCCAGGTCCCCTGGTCGGTGTCGCCGTGGAGCACGTCCACGTTCTGCGGGTCGATGCCGAGGATGTCGCCGGCGATCTGCGCGAAGCTCGTGTCGAGCCCCTGGCCGTGCGGCGACGTGCCGGTGTAGACGATCGCCGAGCCGGTCGGCGTGACGCGCACGTTCGCCGACTCCCAGAACGCCGCCTGAAGGCCGACCCCCTGCGGCCCGACGGCGCGCGAGGGCGCGAGGCCGCAGACCTCCACCCAGGTCGAGAAGCCCACCCCCCGGTGCACGCCCTCGGTGCGCAGCCGCTCCTGCTCCGCGCGGAACTCGTCCAGGTCGAAGTGCTCGAGCAGCCTGTCGAGCGCGCCCGCGTAGTCGCCCGAGTCGTAGACGATCCCCAGGGCGGTCTCGAACGGGAACTCCTCGCTCCGGATGAAGTTCTTCCGGCGCAGCTCGAGCCGGTCCATGCCCAGCTCGTCGGCGAGCCGGTTCATCATCAGCTCGATCCAGTAGGTGGCCTCCGGCCGTCCCGCTCCGCGGATCGCGTCCGTGGCCATCTTGTTGGTGAAGACGCCCGTGAAGTGCAGGTCGATGTTCGGGATGCGGTAGCACCCGCCCATCACCGGGAAGCCGAGCTCCGGGATGAACGGCGTGAGCAGCTGCTGGTAGGCGCCCAGGTCCGCGACGATCCGCGCCCGGCACGCCGTAAGCGTGCCGTCGCGCTTCGCGCCGAGCGTCACGTAGGCGATCTGGTCGCGGCCGTGATGGCTCGTCGTCATGTGCTCGGTGCGCGTCTCGACCCACTTGACCGGCCGCCCGAGCCGCTTCGCCAGGGCGAGCACCAGCGCCTCCTCGGCGTAGGTCTGGAGCTTCGCTCCGAAGCCGCCGCCCACGTCCGGCGCCACCACGCGCAGCCGGTCCTCGGGGATGCCGAGCATCCCGGAGAAGACGAAGCGCGCGATGTGCGGAATCTGGGTGGTCGAGTAGAGCGTGAGGTCGTCGCCGCGGAACTCGGCCACCGAGCAACGCGGCTCGATCGGCGCGCCCGAGGTGCGGTGGTTCACGAAGCGGTGCTCGACCGTCACCTCGGCCTCCGCGAGGCCGGCGTCGATGTCGCCGCCGCCGATCGCCCACTCGTGAGTCTTGTTCGTGCCGAACTGCTCCCACACGAGTGGCGCGCCGGGCTCGAGCGCCGCCTCCGGGTCCACCACCGCCGGCTTCGGGTCGTAGTCGACGATCACGTCCTCCGCGGCGTCCACGGCGCCGTGGCGGGTCGTGGCCACGACCACCGCGACGGGGTCGCCCACGTGCTTGACCTCGCCGCGCTTCAGCGGCCAGTGCTCCGGCGTCTTGATCTCGACGCCGGGCGGCGCCCAGACCATCGGCAGGGGGCCCGCGAAGTCGCCGGCCATGTCCTCGCCCGTGAGGACCGCGACGACACCGTGCCGCTCGAGCGCCGCGGAGGCGTCGATCTGCGTAATCGCCGCGTGCGCCTCGGGTGAGCGCACCACGACCATGTGCAGCGTCCCCGGCAGGTTGATGTCCTCGGTGTAGCGCCCCCGGCCGGTGATCATCCGGGGGTCCTCCTTGCGCTTCATGGCCTGGCCGATGGAGCTCATGCCGGCACCCCCGAGCCCGCGGCGGACTTCACCGCTTCGACGATGTTGTGGTAGCCCGTGCAGCGGCAGAGGTTGCCCTCGAGGCCGTGCCGTATCTCCTCGTCCGAGGGGTTCGGGTTGCGGGCGAGCAGATCGGTCGCGGCCATGATCATCCCTGGCGTGCAGAAGCCGCACTGGAGGCCGTGCTTGTCCATGAACGCCTCCTGCATGGGGTGGAGACCGCCGCCGTCACCCGAGAGGCCCTCGATCGTCGTGACCTCGGCGCCGTCGGCCTGAGCGGTGAGGACGGTGCAGCTCTTCACGGCCTCGCCGTTCATGTGGACCGTGCAGGCGCCGCAGTTCGTGGTGTCGCAGCCCACATGCGTGCCGGTGAGGCCCAGCTCGTCACGGAGCCAATGGACGAGGAGCAGGCGCGCCTCCACGTCCGCCCGCCGCGGCTCGCCGTTGACGGTCACCTCGACGTGGACGGTGGCGCTCATAGGGACTCCTCCCGGTCGCGTTCCAACCTGCCCGTCCGATGCTAATGGGCGGGTATTGTGGGCCGCAATGGTCACCAAGTCCTTCGAGCTCGACGGCAAGCGCCTGGTCTACGACGAGTACGGCAGTGGCGAGAAGGTCGTGGTGCTGCTGCCGGGCCTCCTGCTGTCGCGCAAGATGCACCGCCCGCTCGCCGAGGAGCTCGCGGAGCAGGGCCACCGGGTGCTCTGCCTCGACCTGCTCGGCCACGGCGAGTCGGACCGGCCGCCCGAGATGTGGGACTACGGCATGACCGCCTTCGGGCTCCAGGCGATCGCGCTGCTCGACCACGCGGGAATCGACCAGGCCGTGGTCGGCGGCACCTCGCTGGGCGCGAACGTGACGCTGGAGGCCGCCGCGGCGGCGCCCGAGCGCGTCAGGGGCATGCTGATCGAGATGCCGGTGCTGGACAACGCCCTGCTCGCCTGCGCGCTGGCGTTCACGCCGCTGCTCGTCGGCCTCACCTTCGGGGCGCCGGTCGCGCGCTTCGTGGGCGCGGGCGCCCGGCTCGTGCCACGCGGCGGCTCGCTGCTCACGGACATGCTGCTCGACTGGGTGAGCCAGGACCCGAAGCCCTCGGCGTCCGTCCTCCAGGGGCTGTTCTACGGCCGCGTCGCCCCGCCGCGGGAGGAGCGCGCCAAGATGAGCCAGCGCACGCTCGTGATCGGCCACTACCGCGACCCCATCCATCCCTTCTCCGACTCCGACATGCTCGTCCGGGAGCTCCCGAACGCCCGCCTGCTGGAGGCGTCCTCGATCCTCGAGCTGCGACTCACGCCCGAGCGGCTCACGAGCGAGATCGTGCAGTTCGTGGACGAGTGCTTCAAGCCCGCCCCCAAGGACGGTGCTCGCTCGCGCGCCAAGTCACCCGCCAAGCGGACGACTCGTACGCGTACACGCCGTCCGTCCTCGTAGCGCCGTAGCCTCGTGGCATGTCTCGATCGCTCCGGGATGCCGCAGCGGGGATCCTCGTCGCCATGCTCGCCGCGTGCGGTGGCGACGACGGCGGCTCGTCGGGTGACCCGGGCGCCGGGCAGCTGTTCCCGGAGGGCGGTAGCGCGCCCGAGCAGGAGGTCTTCGAGGTCGAGCCGGCCGCGAAGGCCGCCGGCTGTGAGCTCGAGGTGACGGAGTCGCGCGGCGACGAGGACAGCAGTCACACCGACTCGGCGGACGAGCGCGTGGACTACCGCGGCAACCCTCCCACGCTGGGACGGCACTGGCCGCCGGGCTACCAGGCGGAGGACGGGCTCTACGTCGAGGCGCCGGCAGACGAGGCGCTCGTGCACACGATGGAGCACGGCCGGGTGATCTTCTGGGCGAAGCCGAGCCTGCCCGAGGAAGCTCGGAAGGCGATTCGAGCCGTCTTCGAGGAGGACAGCTATCAGCTCGTCCTGACCCCGCGGCGGAACATGCCGTACGCGGTCGCGGCGACCGCGTGGAACGGCGAGCCTGGACCGGCGGGCACGGGTCGCACGCTTGGCTGCGCTGCCTGGGGCGACGCGACGGCCGACGCTCTGCGCGCCTTCCGGGACGAGCACCGCTCGCAGGGTCCTGAGGCCGTTCCCTAGCGGGCCGCCCGCTACATTTCGCCGCCGTGTCGCACCGTAGAGAGCAGAAGGAGGCGCTCAGGCGCGAGCGCGAGGAGCGCGAGCGGCAGGCGCGCGCCGCGGCGCAGCGGAAGAAGATGGTGGGCTACGGCGCCGGAGGGCTGCTGGCCCTCGCGGTGCTCGTCGTGCTGGTGGTGCTCGCCACCGGCGGTGGCGGCGGTGGCGGCACCGACGCCGAGGCCGCCGAGGTCTTCCCCGACGGCGGCAGCTTCCCCGAGCAGAAGCTCTTCGACGTGGCGCCGGCCGCGAGGGCGGCGGGCTGCACGCTACGCAGCGTGAAGGGCAGCGGGACGGCCACCCACACGACCTCCCTCGACGACAGGGTCAAGTACAAGACCAACCCGCCCACGACCGGCCGCCACTACGAGATCCCCGCGCAGGACGGGATCTACGGGTCGGCGCCGCGGGACGAGGAGCTCGTGCACGGCCTGGAGCACGGGCGCGTGATCTTCTGGGTCAAGCCGAGCCTTCCCGAGGAGCAGCGAGCGGACATCCGCGCGCTCGTCGACGACGACACCTACCAGATGTTCCTCGTGCCGCGGACCAGCATGCCCTACGCGGTGGCCGCCACGGCCTGGAACGCCGAGCCGCCGCCGGGCGGAACGGGCCGCATGCTGCTCTGCGACGAGGTGAACGACAAGACGTTCGACGCGCTCGCGGCCTTCCGCGACGAGCACCGCTCGCAGGGGCCTGAGCCAATTCCGTAGCGCCGGGACTGGCGCGCAACGATTCTTGCGGGAGCGCAACAGCGCTTCTGCGACCGTGTTCCGAAGATGGTGAAGCTGCTCGCCTCAGCAGCGGCGCCCCTGTGCGTCCTTGCCCTCGCCTCGCCCGCCCTGGCGGCGCGAACCGCCGACTTCGAACGCGCGGCGCCCGATCGCGCGGCCGCGACGATCGCCAGTCCGCGAGCCTTCAACCTGGTCGGCCTCCGGTGGAAGGGACGGGCGACGCCGGACGCCGAGATACGCGTCCGGCGCGGCTCGCGCTGGAGCCGCTGGCAGCACCTCGGCGTGCATCCGGCGAGGGGGCGGCTCCGACCCGGTCTGGGTGGGCCGCGCGCGGACCGTGCAGTACAGGCTCAGCCGGCGCGTCCGGGGGCTGCGGCTCCACTTCGTGTCCGTGGGCAGCCGCGCGTGCGTGCGCGAGCGAGCCAGACCACCGATACGCCGTTCCCCTACGTCCCGCGCGAGGACTGGGGCGCCGGCCAGTGCCCGCCGCGCGCGGCGCCGGACTACGGCGAGGTGAAGGCCGTGCACGTCCACCACACGGTGTCGCTGAACGACTACACGCCCGCCGAGGCGCCCCAGATCGTGCTCGCCATCTGCCGCTACCACCGCAACTCGAACGGCTGGAACGACATCGGCTACAACGCGCTGGTCGACAAGTACGGCACGATCTACGAGGGCCGTGCGGGCGGCCTCGACCAGGCGGTCGTCGGCGCCCAGGCGCAGGGATTCAACTCCCAGACGGCGGGCGTCGCCAACATCGGCGACCACACCGCCATCGGGGCGAGCGACGCCGCGCTGGCCGCGACCGCGACCTACATCCGCTGGAAGCTGAGCGTCCACGGGCAGCCGCTTTCGGGGCCGGTGACCGTGCGGAGCGCGGGCGGGTCGGCCACGCGCTACCCCGCCGGCGCCCAGGTCACGCTCGAGCGCGTGATCGGCCACCGCGACACCGGCAAGACGGCCTGCCCGGGCGACGCTCTCTATGCCCAGCTCGACGACATCCGCGCGCTGGTCGAGACCGGCGCCGCGTTCCCCAGCTTCTCCGCCCGCGTGACGGCCGTGCTCGCCGACTACGACGCCGACTACCGCGAGGTGGTCCCGGTGAACGGCGCGCTCGCCGGCCCCGACGGAAGCCCGCTCGCGGGCCAAGCGGTCGAGGTGCAGGTGAACAGCGACAACGCCTGGCGCACGGCCCGCCGGGTCACGACCGGCGCCGACGGCGCGTTCGCCACCGACCTGACGCCTGGCAAGCGGATGTACGTGCGCGTGCGCTACCCCGGCACCTCGGACGTGCGCGGCGCCGCCTCGCAGCGGCTGCTGCTGAGACTGCACCCGTTGGTGGCGCTCACGACGGCGCCCGCGCAGGGCGCGACGCGGGCAGCGGCTCTCGGTGGAGGGCACGGTGGCGCCGCGCAAGCGGATCGTGAACGTGGTGTTCCAGCAGCGGGTGCGCGGCCGCTGGCGAATCGTCGGCCGGCGAGCGGTCCGGACGACACGGGGCCGCTTCGCCACGTCGTTCGTGCCGGCGTTCCGGGCGCGCTACCGCTACTACGCCGCGACGAAGTCGGACCTCGACACCGACCGGGGCGCCTCGCGGATCGTGCAGCTCCGCGTGCGCTGACGCGCGGGCCGGCTCACCAGCCCTGCTTCAGGTCCTCGCTGTAGAGCCCGTGCCCGGTCGCGAGCAGCCGGGCCGTCCTCAGGAGGATGCGCAGGTCGAGCCGCATGGAGCGGTGCTCCACGTACCAGACGTCCAGCTCGATCCGCTCAGGCCACGGCAGCGACGTGCGGCCGTTGATCTGCGCCCAGCCGGTGATCCCCGGCCTCACCTCCAGGCGGCGCCGCTGGCGCTCCGTGTAGCGGTCCACCTGCTCCTGCACGGTCGGGCGCGGGCCGACGATCGCCAGCTCGCCCCTCAGCACGTTCACGAGGTTCGGCAGCTCGTCGAGCGAGAAGCGCCGAAGCAGGCGGCCGACGCGCGTGATCCGCGTATCGCCCTCGACCACGTAGATGCCGGCACCCATCGTCTCGGCGCCCGGCACCATCGTGCGGAGCTTCCAGAGCTCGAACGGCTCGCCGTCCCGGCCGACGCGCAGCTGCCTGTAGAAGACCGGCCCGCGGCTCTCCAGCCTGATCGCGATCGCGGCCAGCACGAGCAGCGGCGCGGCAAGGGCCAGAAGCAACGCGGCGACCACCACGTCGAAAACCCGGCTCAACGCTGGTTACCGTTCCGGCGCACGTGCGCATCCTCTACCTGCATCAGTTCTTCGTGACCCGCGATGGCGCGGGCGGCACGCGCTCGTATGAGTTCGCGCGCCGCTTCGTGGAGCGGGGCCACGAGGTGCGGATGGTAACCGCAGCCGAGAGCACTCGAACCGTGGACGGCATCGAGGTCGTCGGCGTGCGCGGCGCGTACGCCGACTACATGCGCGCGACGTCGATGTCGAACGCCGGCCGCATGGCGGTCTTCGCCCGCTTCGCCGCGGGGGCGACCGCCGCGGCCGCTGCGCGGCCCGAGGCCGGACGTGATCTATGCGACCTCGCCGCCGCTCACGATGGCGCTGCCGGCGCTCACGGCAGCGCTCCGCTGGCGCGTTCCGCTCGTGTTCGAGGTGCGCGACCTGTGGCCGGAGGCCCCGATCCAGATGGGCGCGCTCCGCAATCCGCTCGCGCGCGGGCTCGCCCGGGCGCTCGAGCGCCTGACCTACGCGCGGAGCGCGCGCCTGATCGCGCTGTCGCCCGGGATCCAGGCCGCGCTCCCCGCCGGGAGGTCGGTGCTCGTGCCGAACTCGGCCGACCTCGACCTCTTCAACCCCGCGCCGCCCCAGGGGCCGTTCCAGGTCTCCTACTTCGGCGCGATGGGAGAGGCGAACGACCTGACGGCAGCGGTCGAGGCCGCCAGGCTGCTCCCGGAGGTGAGCTTCGTGCTCATGGGCGAGGGCAAGCGCCGGGCCGAGCTGGAGCGCTTGGCGCCGCCGAACGTCAGCTTCCGCAGCGGCGGCAAAGTCGACGTCGCGACGCTGGCGTCCGAGTCGAGCGCCTGCCTCACGCTCTTCAAGGATGTTCCGGTGCTCGCGACGAACTCCCCGAACAAGCTCTTCGACACGTTCGCCGCGGGCCGCCCGGCGATCGTGAACATGGACGGATGGATGCGAGAACTGGTCGAGCACAACGACGCGGGCCTCTACGTGCGCGCCGGGCGACGCGGCCGACCTGGCCGAGAAGGTCGCCTGGCTGCGCGACAACCCGGGCGACGCGCAGCGCATGGGCCGTAACGCGCGGGCGCTCGCCGAGCGCGAGTTCGGGCGCGACGAGCTGGCCCGGCGCGCGCTCGCGGTGCTCGAGGAGGCCGCGCGCTGACCCTGCTCTCGTACTGCGTGGTCAACACGAACGGTCGCGACCACCTGCTCGACTGCCTCGCCGCGATCGAGCGCACGCATCCTGACGGCGTGGAGCACGAGCTGCTCGTGGTGGACAACGCCTCGACCGACGGCTCGGCCGAGGCGGTGCGCAAGCGCCACCCCGAGGCGCGCCTGTTCGCGCTCGAGCGGCGGGCCGGGAAGGCCGACAACGACTCGCTGCTACTCCGCGAGGCGCGCGGGCGCTACTGCCTGCTGCTGAACGAGGACGCGGAGCTTCGCGACGGTGCGCCGCGCGCGCTGCTCGACGCCCTCGAGGCCGACCCCCGCGCCGCAGCCGCCGGCGCGCAGCTGCTCACGAGCGAGGGCGAGCCCACCGCCTGCGCGTGGCGGCTCCCCGACATCCCGTGGGCGCTCGCGGCGGCCGTCTTCATGCACAACCGCGTCGCGGTGCAGAGCACCGGCGCCGCCGTGCGCGAGGTGGGCTGGGTGCAGTCGAGCGCGGTGCTCGTGCGGCGCGAGGCCGCCGAGCAGGTGGGCTGGCTCGACGGCGACTTCTTCGTGTACTCCGACGAGACGGACTTCTTCAAGCGAATCCGCGACGCGGGCTGGCGGATCCTTTTCGTGCCGGCCGCCGAGGCGGTGCATCACGACCAGCTCGCCACCGACTCCGAGGCGATGACCCGCCGCATCGTGGAGTTCCACCGCAACCGCGACCGCTACTTCCGCAAGCACGGGCTGCGACTGACAAGGCTCGTGTGGAAGGCGTGCTGGACGTGGGCCTATCTCGTGCGCGCCCTCGCCGCGGCGCTGATCCCGGGGCGCGACCCGCGGCGCTACCTGCTCCATGCTCGCCAGGAGCTGTTCCCCGGCCGCGGCGAGGGGATCCGCGAGGCGGCCGAGGCCCACAACCGGGCCCTGGCTCCTGCGGATAACGTGCGCGCACGCGATGGAGCACGCTGACACCGCCCAACTGGCCGCAGTCGTGGGCGCGCTCGGGGCCGTGCTGGCGCTGCTTGCGGGGGGCCGGGGCGGGCGTTTCATGCTGCTCGGCGGGCTCGCGCTGCTGGCGGCGGCGGAGCTCGGGCTCGCGTGGGCGCTCGGCGGCGGGCCGCTCGACCGGCTGAGCGGGGCCTCGGGCGCGGCGGCGCTCGCGGTGGGCGCGATCGCGCTCGCCGCGGCGACGGCGCTCTTCGTCCGCCGTCCGTCGCTCGTTCCGATCGCCGTGCTGGTGGCCGCTCCCCTGCGTCCGCCGCTCTCGTTCGACAGCTCCGCGACGCTGTTCGTGCAGATCGCCGACGACGGGCGCCTGGGCCGGCTGCTGCCGCTCTACTTCGTGCTCGCCGCCGTGGCGGCGGCGCTCGGCTGGCTCACGCTGCGCGGCCGCGAGGTGCGGGCGCTGCCGCGCGAGGTGGCGCTGCCCGCCGCGGCGTTCCTCGCGTTCGCCTGCTGCTCGCTCCTGTGGGCCGACGACGTGGAGGCGGGCACGAACCTCCTGCTGTTCTTCACCCTGCCGTTCGCCGCTCCTTGTCGCGGCGGTCGCGCGCGCGGACTTCCCGGCCTGGATGCCTCGTGCGCTCGCGGCGGTCGGGATCGCGCTCGCGAGCGTCTTCGCGGCCGTGGGCCTGTGGCAGGCGGCCACGCACGAGCTCTTCTTCTATGCGCCGAACCTGGCGGTGTCGAACGCGAACTCCGACTACTTCCGCGTGACCTCCCTGTTCGGCGACCCCAGCCTCTACGGGCGGCACGTGGTCCTGGGGATCGGCGTCGCGCTCGCTCTGCTCGCCACGCGCCGCTGGCGCACCTGGCCGCTGATCGCCCTGCTCGTGCTGCTGTGGGCGGGGCTCCTGTTCTCCTACTCGCAGTCGAGCATGATCGCGCTGCTCGCGATCACGCTCGCGCTCGCCGTCGCAACCGGTGACGCACGGGTGCGGCGCGCCGTCGGGCTGCTGGCGGCCGCGGCGGTCCTCGCGGCCTGCGCGTACCTCGCCGTGCAGGTGGCGGACGGCAGGTCCTTGAACAGGATCACGAGTGACCGGACCGAGCGCGTCGAGGACGCCACGCGCGTGATCGAGAAGCACCCGATCGTGGGAGTGGGGATCGGCGGTCAGCCGCGCGCGAGCCGGCGGCTGGCCGGGAGCGAGCGGCCCACTCCGAACTTCGTCTCGCACACGACGCCGCTCACCGTGTTCGCCGAGCTCGGCGCGGTGGGCCTGGCGCTCTACGCGTGGCTGCTGGTGGGCGGCGCCCGCCTGATCCTGCGGCTGCGGCAGCGCGACGAGCCGCTCGGGCTCGCGCTCGGCGCGGCGTTCCTCGGGCTGTTCGTTCACGCGCTCTTCTACAGCGGCTTCCTCGAGGACCCGCTCACCTGGCTCGTCATCGCGATCGCCGCCGCGTACTGCGCTGCAGCCGCTGCGTCGAGCGGCGCCGGGAGCCTGCCGCCGCGTGACCGAGCGCCGAGTCATGGGCGCTCGTGGGAGTGCTGCTCGCGCTCGTGGCGATCGCGCTTCCGGAGCTCGGCTCGGACCCCTGGCGCTTCCGGCCGCCGGAGCGTGGACCCGCAGGGCCCGCTCGCCCCGCTCGTGCGCGCCGCCGGCGAGGAGTGGGACCTCGGGATCGCGCGCGCCGCCGCCTTCGTGGCCGCGCTCCTGTGCGGCGCGACCGCGGTGTTCCTGCTCGCGCGGCGCCCTGCCGTGCTGCCGCGCTGGGCGGGCATCGCGCTGGTGCTCACGGTCGGGCGTCCTGCTCGCCGCACCCTCCACGCTGCTCCAGCTCGGGCTGCGCGACTCGACCGCGCCCTGGTTCTTCACGAACGACTCGACCTACCAGGTCGGAGCTCGGCGGCGAGCTCGTGCTCGACCTCGACAACCCGTACGGGCACGACTACCGCGAGTCCGGCCTCGAGCGCTTCTACACGCGCGACGGCTCGCGTCTCGGAGCGCGTGCGGGAGCGCGAGGTGGCGCTCGAGCACTTCGCCTACTTCCCCGGCGCCGTCCTGAGCGCGGCGGCCTGGCGGGTGCTGCCCGAGCCCGTTCGACGACTACCGCCTGCTGGTGCTGCTGGCCACGCTGGCGCTGCTCCCGGCCGCGCTGCTCTTCCGCGGGCCCGCTCGGCTGGCGGCTCGTGCTCGGCGCCGTGCTCGTCTGCAACCCGATCGCGGTCCGCTCGGCCTGGTTCGGGCAGAACGACGCGCCGAGCCTGCTGCTGCTCGTCCTCGCCTTCGCGCTCGTCACGCGCCGCCGCTTCGCCTGGGCGGCCGCCGCGCTCGCCGGCGCGATCCTGCTGAAGCAGTTCGCGGTCGTCGCGCTGCCGTTCCTCGCCGTGATGGTCCCGCGCGAGGAGTGGAAGCGCGCGGGAGCCGCGTTCGGCGGCGTGCTGGCCGCGGGCGTGCTCCCGTTCCTCGCTCGCCGACCCGGTCGCGTTCTACGAGGACACGGTCAAGTACGGCGCCGGCACCTACAGGATCGTCGGCTACGGGCTGTCGGCGATCCTGGTCCGGCTCGGCATCATCGACGACCGCGACGGGAGCTACCCGTTCGCGCTGATCGCGCTGCTCACGTGGCTGCCGCTCACCGTCTGGCTGCTGCTCGCGCAGCGCGCGGGCGCAGGAGCTCTGGGTGGGCGCCGCCGCCTTCGCGGTCTCGATCCTGTGGCTGATGTTCATCGGCCGGACCTTCAACAACTACTACCTGCTCTGGCCGATGACGGGAGCGCTCGTGGCGGCGCTCCTGGCGCTAGGGTCGACCCCGTGACTCCGGCACGAGGGTGACCCGTCCCGCTGCGCGGTGATCCTGCCGGGCGTCCGCTACTTCAGCCAGGCGCCGCTGCTGTGGTTCGCGCGCGAGGCGGCTGCAGGCGCGCGGGTGGTCGGTGGTCGAGGTGGACGAGCGCGCGCCGGCCGACCAGGAGCCGTTCGAGTGGATGCGCGGGCAGGCGCGAGAGCGCGCTCGAGGCCGCCGGCGGCGGCGAGCACGTGCTCGTGGTCGGCAAGTCGCTCGGCAGCGCGGCGGCCCCGCTCGTCAGCGGGCCGGCGGTCTGGCTGACGCCGCTCCTGATCCGGCCGGAGATCGTGGCGGCGCTCCGGTCCGACCGAGCTCGCCGGCGCTGCTCGTGGGCAGCCCCGACGACCCGACCTGGGGCGACGGGACGGTGCCCGACAACGAGGCGCTCGAGCTCCTCGAGCTACCGGGCCTCGACCACTCGCTTCAGGTCAGCGGCGATCCTCGCGCCTCTCTTGACGCTCTCGGGCGCGTGACCGAGCGCGTTGGCGCCTTTCTCGACGCGCTTCGCTAGCCCGGGCGGCTCGCCTCTCCTCCCTGGCTCGCCTCGCCCTGCGGCGCTTGGCCGCGCGCGCTCGCCTCAGGTACTCCTTCACCGTCTCGACCCCTTCGGGGCGAGCGCGAACTGGTGCGCGCGGCCGGTGACGTAGATGCGGTCCTCGTCGGCGACCACCGGGTTCGCGTACTTGCCCGCCCTGGAAGCGCCAGACGCGCGTGCCGTCGCTGGCCCGCACCGCGTAGGTCGCGTCCGGCCCGCGCGCCACCGCGCGCTGCGCCTCCTACCCGCAGCTCGAGCAGATCGCGTAGTAGACGAGCCCGTCCATGACGGTCGGCGCCGAGTGCACCGCGCCGTTGGCGCTGATCTGCCAGCGCACGTCGCCGGTGGCGGCGTCGAGCGCGTAGAACTTGCC
This sequence comes from uncultured Thermoleophilaceae bacterium, assembly GCA_963786845.1. Classification (GTDB taxonomy): domain Bacteria; phylum Actinomycetota; class Thermoleophilia; order Solirubrobacterales; family Thermoleophilaceae; genus JACVRW01. Next base: position 106,874 of record CAWBAP010000001.1, on the reverse strand, counting down.
GTCGTAGGTCCCGACGAACACCTTGCGCTGGTAGACCGCCGCGGCGCCGTAGATGTAGCTGCCGAGCGGGCGCGCCCAGAGCAGCCTGCCGCTCTTCGCGCCGAACACGTACATCGTGCCGTCGGTGTTGCCGATGTAGACGCGCCCGTAGGCGACGGTCGGCGTGGCGTACCAGAACTCGCCGGACCCGGACCGCGCGCTCCAGAGCTGCTTCCCGCTCTTGGCGCTGAGCGCGTAGAGCGTGCCGCTGTCCGAGCCGATGAAGATCCGGCCGCGCCAGTAGGCCGCGGAGGTGTTCACCTCGTTGTCCGCCTGGAAGCGCCAGATGCGCTTGCCCGTCTCCGCGTTGATCGCGTGCACGCCGTTGTCCCAGGCGCCGAAGAAGAGGCGCTTGCCGTGCAGGAGCGGCGACGACTCGACCGGCTCGGTCTTGTAGCGCCAGCGCTCACGGCCCGTGTCGCGCGTCCCAGGCGACGACGAAGCCGTCCGCGCCCGGACTGGCCCTGGACGCACTCCACGCGGTGCATGTAGGACTGGTAGACGACGCCCTTGCCGATCGTCGGCGACGACGCGGCGCAGCGGCCCGAGGCTCTTCCTCCAGTCGACCAGGCCGGTCTCCGCGTTGAGCGCGAAGAAGAGGCCCTTCTGCTGCGCGACGTAGACGTGGCCGTAGCCGACGAGGGCGGGAACTCGATCGTGTCGTGCGCGTCGATCGTCCAGAGGCGCTTGTACGGGCGGGCGGTGGTCGTACGGCGAGATGTGCTGGCGCGCGTTGTCGTAGCCGTAGGTCGGCCAGGGACGCGGGTTGTCGTCCTTCGGAGGCGGCTTGGGCTCCGGCTCCTCGGTCGTGTCGAACTCCTCCGTGGCGGAGCCGCGCTTCTCGGGCGGGTCGTTCTGGCTGCGGACGTACAGGCCGATCGCGACCGCAAGGGCGATCACGACAAGCCCGCCTCCCACGAGCAGGCGTCGTCGGGTCACGCGCGCGGCAGGATGGCAAAGCGCCGGTCACGTCTCCTCCGCCGTCGGAGAGCAGATCCCAGATGCGCTTTGTCACTTGCGGCAGCTCGAGGCTGAGCGCCGACTCCTCGAGCTCGCGCGCCCACTGCGGCGTCCCGGTCCGCAGGACGATGCCGCCGCCGAGGCCGAAGGCCACGAACGCCGGCCGGCCCGCGTCGCGGCCCGCCTCGGTCATGTGCCGCGCCGAGCGCGGCAGGCCGGTGGAGGCCTCGAAGACCGTGAACTCGCCGAGGAACCCGGACGCGCCCTCGAACAGGCCGAGCCCGTCCTCGAACACGGTGAGCGGCGCCGCGCTCGTGCGCGACGAGCTCGGTCCGCTCGCCGAGCGCGTTCTCGCGCCGCGGCGGCGTCGGGGCGCTCGCCACGCTCGCCGCGCAGCCGCACCTCGCGCTTGAAGGAGTCCGCTCCGAACACGGCGACGCGGCCGCCGTCGGCCACGTAGTCGCGCAGCCTCCGCAGCAGCTCGCCGGGCAGCCACAGCTCGCTGCCGGCGAAGGCGACCCCGGGCGCGTTGCCGAGCGCCGGCCCCTCGCGGCGGGCCAGCGCGATGTCCGTGGTGAGGTCGTATGGGAGCCGCTCGCGGTCGAGCCAGCGCAGGAGCGGCGACACCTCCTTCTCGAAGCGCGGCGGCAGGCCTCCGCCCGCGAACGGGCGGTCGAGGCGGACGGAGTCCGCGAACGGCAGCCTGTCCGCGAAGCCGTCGGCGTCGTCGTCCACGCGGTTGAGCCCCTGCCAGGTCAGCGCCGGAAGCACCACCAGCGGGCGCGCCTCGCCACGGGCGCTCCGCGGCGGCAGCCCGGCCACGGCGAGCGGCCAGACGGCGCGGTCCTCGCCGCCCTCACGCGCACGACGTACACGCCGGTGCGCATGTCGTCCGGCACCCGGATCCGGAAGCGGCCGCCGACCCGGCCGCCGCGCCGGAGCGGCTCCGGATCGCCCAGCCGCGACAGGACGAAGTCGAAGCTGCGGTCCACCGGACCGACCTCGAGGTGCGCGAACGCGCCGGCCGGGACCGCGGACAGCGGGCCGCGGAGCGTGAAGTCGCGCACCGAGACGCCGGTGCCCGGACGCGCCACCGGCGCCCGCGGCAGCGGGCGCGGGGCCTCGGTGATGTTCCCCGCCCGGTCGCGCACGGCGACCGTGAAGGCGTAGTCGCCCTCGGGCGCCGGCCGGGTGCGCTCCGGCCCGGCGCTCACGCTCCCGTCCCAGGTGGCCGTGCGGTCGGGGCGGCCGCGGAAGCGCCGCACGATGCGCGGCCTGCCGTCCCCCGTGCGGAACACGCGGTAGACGGGCGCCCTGTTCTTCGGCCCCTCGTAGCGCAGCCGCACGCTCGGCGTCTCGCCGGGCAGCCCGCTCGCGATCACCGAGGGCTCGACCGAGACGAGCGCCACCTGTGGCGGCACCCGGTCGACCGTGATCTTCTTCGTCGAGTCGATCACCCTGCTCTCGTCACGGCGGACCACGCGCATCCGGTAGGTGCCGTCCGCCACCACGTTGCCGTCGTCGTCCGTGCCGTCCCACGTGAAGCGGTGCTTCGCGTCGCCCGCGAGCCGCCTGTCGCTCACGATCCTGCGGACCTCGGTTCCCTCGGCGTCCACGACCATGAACGACACGCTCGCCGGCTCGGAGAGGTCGAAGCCCACCTCGGTCGAGTCGCGCACGTCGTCCCCGTTCGGGGAGAAGTGCGCCGGCATGGTCGCGAAGCGGATCACGAGCGGGAAATCGCCCTTCAGCTGCTGCGTGAGGAAGAAGGCGGCGATCGTCGCGACCACCGTGACCGCGAACACCGCCCGGACCAGGGGACGGGTCATCGAGAGCGGAGGCGGGTCATCGAGGGCCGGACCCTAGAGAATGCCCTGCGTGCGGGTGCACCTGATCGACCCCTCCGGCGACGTGCTGCCATACGACCACGCGCTCGCGTCCGCCCTCGCCCGGCGCGGCCTCGACGTGGAGCTCGTGACCTCGCGCTTCGTGCACGGCCCGCCGCCCGCGGCGGACGGGTACGGCGTCAGCGAGTCCTTCTACCGGCTGGCGAGCCGGCTCGGGGACCGCGCGCCGCGCCGCCGGCGAGCCGTCAAGCTCGCCGAGCACGTGCCCGACATGCTCCGCTACCGGCGCCGCGCCGGCAGCGCCGACGTACGCCACTTCCAGTGGCTGCCGATCGAGCGCATCGACGCGTACCTGCTCCCGGCCGCGAGGCCGCGCATCCTCACCATGCACAACGTGATCAGGCGCGAGGCCCTGGACCTCCGGCTGGCGCAGCGAATGGACGCCGTGATCGTGCACACCCGGCACGGTGCCGAGCTCCTCGGCGGCGGAGAGCGCGTGCACGTGATCCCGCACGGCGCGTTCGAGCATCTGACCCGGCAGCGCGACGAGCGGCCGCTGCCGCCCGAGCTCGCGGCCGTGGAGCGGCCGGTCGTCCTCTACTTCGGGGTGGTGAGGCCGTACAAGGGAGTGGACGTCCTGGTCGAGGCCTTCCACCAGGTGGAGGACGCCGAGCTCTGGGTCGTCGGTCGTCCGCTGGAGGTGTCTGTCGAGCGCCTGCGGCGGCTCGCGCCCCCGGGACGGGTCCGCTTCGTGGACCGCTACGTGAGCGACGCCGAGCTGCCGGCGCTGTTCAGGCGCGCTGACGTGCTCGCTCTGCCGCACCTGAACGTCGACGTGTCCGGCGTGCTGTTCGCGGGGCTCGCGTTCGGCAAGGCGATGGTCCTGAGCGACGTGGGCGGCTTCCGCGAGCTCGTGGACGAGCACGGCGCCGGGCTGCTCGTGCCACCCGGCGACCGGGACGCGCTGGCCGCCGCCATCTCGGGGCTGCTCGCCGATCCCGGCGAGCGTGCCCGGCTCGAGGAGCGCGCCGCGACGGCCGCGGCCGGCCCGTACTCGTGGGACCGCATCGCCGGGCAAACCCACGATCTGTATGAACAGGTGAACGCATGAGGGTCGTGTACATGGCGAAGTGCAAGCGCTCCGCCGCGCGGGCGCTCGACTGGCTCGTCGGCGAGGGCGCCGAGGTGGTGGCCGTCGTCGCCTCCGAGCCGGACGCGTTCACGCGCGACGAGCAGCGCGTCGACCTCGTGGCGCAGCGGCACGGGCTGCCGATCGTGACGGAGGAGGAGCTCCACGCGTCGCCGCCCGCCGATGTGGACGTCGTCATCTCGTTCCTGTTCTGGAAGCGGATCCGCGAGCCCCTCCTGTCACTCGGGCGGATCGGCTGCCTCAACTTCCACCCGGCGCCGCTACCCGACATCCGCGGCGTCGGCGGCTACAACGTGGCCGTCCTCGAGGGGATGAGCGAGTGGGGCGTGTCGTGCCACTTCGTCGACCCCGAGTTCGACACCGGCGACCTCGTGGAGGTCGAGCGCTTCACGATCGATCCGGACACCTCGACCGCGTTCTCCGTGGACCTGGCGAGCCAGGAGCGCCTGCTCGGGCTCTTCCAGCGGGTCATGCGGCGCGCCCTCGCCGGCGAGGAGCTGCCGCGCGCGCCGCAGGGACCGGGGCGCTACGTGAGCCGCGAGGAGTTCGAGTCGCTGCGGCGGGTGCGGCCCGGCGACGACCTCGGGCGAAAGCTGCGCGCCTTCTGGTATCCGCCCTATCCGGGCGCGCTGATCGAGGTGGAGGGACGGGAGCTCACGCTGGTTGACGAAAACCTGCTTGCAGACGTCGCCGAGGCCTATCGGGACTCCGGCCAGGTGCCCTAATCTGGGCTGATGGCCTGCGCGTCCTGCGGAACCGAGAATCCCGCCGGCGCACGCTTCTGCATGGGGTGCGGTGCGACGCTCGAGCGGCGCTGCCCGAACTGCGGCACGCCCGCGCCCCCGGAGGCGCGCTTCTGCATGAACTGTGGCTTTTCGCTCAGCGCGGACGCACCCGCGCCGTCGGCGGCGCCCTCCGGCGAGCCGTCGATGCTGCCCGAGGAGCGCCGCCAGGTGACGGTGCTGTTCGCGGACCTCTCCGGCTACACGGCATTCGCGGAGCGGCTCGACCCGGAGGAGGTGAAGTCGCTCGTGAACCGCGCGCTGATGCGCCTCGGCCAGGAGGTCATGCGCTACGGCGGCACGGTCGACAAGTACATCGGCGACAACGTGATGGCGATCTTCGGCGCGCCCGTGGCGCACGAGGACGATGCCGAGCGCGCGGTACGCGCCGGGCTCGGCATGCAGGCGGCGATGGTCGAGGTGAACGAGGGCCTGCCTGACGGCGCGCACTTCGCGCTGCGGGTGGGCGTGAACACGGGCGAGGTGCTCGCAGGCGCCGTGGGCGACGCGTACACGGTCATGGGCGACACGGTGAACGTCGCGTCGCGGCTCCAGAGCGTCGCGCGCCCCGGGAGCGTCACGGTCGGGGAGCGCACGATGCGCGCCACGGACGCCGCGGTCGAGTACGAGACGCTCGAGACGCTCGAGCTCAAGGGCAAGTCCGAGGGCGTCCGCGCGTGGGAGGCCGTGGGGCTGATCGAGGAGCACGCGGTGCGCCGCGTGTCCCCCGCGAGCGAATCCCCGCTCGTGGGCCGCCAGCAGGAGCTCGACGCGCTGGACAGCCTCTACGAGCGCGTGGTGCGCGAGGGCACGTCTCACCTCGTGACCGTCGTCGGCGAGGCCGGGCGTCGGCAAGTCGCGGCTGCTGCGCGAGTTCGAGCAGCGACTGGCGACGCACCCGTCGGCGCCCACGGTGCGAACGGGGCGCTGCCTCCCCTACGGAAGCGGCATCGTCTTCTGGGCGCTCGGCGAGGTCCTGCGCGCCGAGTGCGGGATCGTCGAGGCCGACTCCTCGGAGGAGGCGTGGCAGAAGCTGCGCTCGTACGTGGCGGAGCTGATGGGCAAGAACGAGCACTCCGACCGCGAGGCGGCCCTGATCGGGCGGCTGCTCGGCGTGGACGTGCCCGGGGAGCTGGTGCCCGAGGAGGACGACCCCGAGCGGATGCGCGAGGCGTTCCTCTCCGCCCTGCGGCGCGGAATCGAGGCGATGGCGACCAGGCACCCGTTCGTCATCGCGTTCGAGGACATCCACTGGGCCGACGACGGCCTGCTGGACGCGATCGAGCATCTCGCCCAGTGGGTGCGCGCGCCGCTCATGCTCGTCTGCCTCGCGCGCGACGAGCTGCTCGACAGGCGCCCGAGCTGGGGCGGCGGCCGCCGCTCGGCGACCCAGCTGATGCTGAGCCCGCTGAGCGACGAGCACAGCCGTGCGCTCGTGCGGGCGCTCCTGCCGGCGGGGAAGGAGGTCGTGCCGGCGGTGGCCGAGCGCTCGGGCGGCAACCCGCTCTTCGCCGAGGAGATGGCGCGCCGGATCACCGAGGAGGGCACGATCGAGGCGGCGGAGCTGCCCGACACGGTCCAGGCGGTGCTGGCCGCGCGGCTCGACTCGCTCGAGCCGTTCGAGCGGCGGCTGGTCCAGCAGGCGTCGGTGGTCGGGCGCACGTTCCCGGAGGGCGCGCTCGCCGAGCTGGCGCGCGCCGAGGGCCGCGACCTCGACCGCGCTCTGATCTCGCTCCAGGAGAAGGACATCCTCGCTCCCGCCGCCGAGGGGCCGCTGGTGGGCGAGCGCGAGATGGCGTTCAAGCACGTGCTGATCCGCGACGTGGCGTACGGGATGCTCCCGAAGGCCGTGCGCTCGCGGAAGCACTTCGAGGTGGGCGCCTTCATCGAGGAGCGCGCCGGCGACCGGCTCGGACGAGCTCGTGGCGCTGCTTGGCCGAGCACTACGGGCGCGCCGCCACGCTCGGCCGTGAGAGCGGCGTCGCGCCGCAGGAGCTCGAGGCCATGCGCGGGCGCGCGCTCCGCTTCCTCGAGGAGGCCGGCGACGCTGCGGCGCTCCTGTACGCCAACCGCGAGGCGGCGGCGCACTACCGCATGGCGCGCACGATCTGCCCCCAGGACGGCCGCGCCGCCGGTGTGCGGATCGGGGAGAAGCTGGGCGACGTCTCGCTGCGGCTCGGCCGCGTCGACGAGGCGATCGGCGTCTGGTCGGACTGCCTCGAGTGGCACCGCGGCCAGGAGGACCTCGAGCGCGTGGCCGACGTCCACCGCAAGATCGGCGCGGCGCTGTCGCACAAGGGCGAGCGCAAGGCGGCCATCGAGCACTACCAGAAGGGCATCAACCTGCTGAAGGACGGGCCGCCCCGGATCGAGCTCGTGCGCCTCTACGAGGAGGCCGCCTGGCTCTACCTCCACACCGGCGACAACATGCTCGCCATCTACGCGTCCGAGAAGGCGCTGCGGCTGGCCGAGCGGCTCGAGGAGACGCGCGCGGCGAGCCGCGCCCACGGCATCTTCGGGCGCGTCTTCGGCCGCATCGGCGACACCGAGAAGGCGCGCCAGAACCTCGAGCGGGCCGTGGAGCTCGCGCGCGGGTCCGACGACAGCGAGACGATCCTCGCGCTGTCCGCGCTCGGGCGCCAGCTCGAGATCTCGGAGGCGGACGTGGCGGGCGCGCAGGCCGTGTACGAGGAGGCGCTCGAGCTGGCGGAGCAGGTCGGGAATGCTTCCGGCGCAGGTCGAGCTGCACGCGTGGCTGGCGCAGCTGGCCGCGTACAGCGCGGACTGGGAGCGGGTCGAGCGCTCGACCGAGGCGAGCGCCACGCTCGCCGAGCGCGAGGGGCTCGTGGGCAAGCTCTGCCTCCCCTACGCGCTGCGCGGCCTCCTCCGCTGGCGCGAGGGCCGGATCGGCGAGGCCACCGTCCTCTTCCACCGCGCGCACGAGCTGGCCGAGCAGGTCGGCTGGTCCGAGATCGCGTTCCAGGCGCTCTTCGGGCTCTCGATCGCGCTGCGCGACCAGGGCGACCTCGACGGCGCCACGGCCGCGCTCGACCAGGCCATCGAGGTGTGCGAGCGGGCGGGCCTGATCGCCCAGTCCATCCAGGCCACGGGCGTCGCGCGCCGTGATCCTCGCGCTGGCCCACAGGCCGCAGGCGGCGCGCGAGGCGGCGGCGCTGGCCGCCCAGATGTCGGAGCGGCTGCACTACCCGGTGGGACGCGCCGCCGCGCTCGAGGCGCGCGGCGTCTCGGATGAGGACCCGCTTGCGGGCGCCGAGCTGCTGGCCGAGGCCGAGAAGGCCTGGCGAGCGCTCGACCGGCCGCTCGAGGCCACCCGCGCGCGCCTGCTGGCCGGCCAGGTGCTGCTGGGCCACGACGACGAGCGAGCACGCGAGCTGCTCGCGATGGCGGCCGAGCAGAGCGATTCGCTCGGGCGTGCCGCATCTGGCGGAGAAGGCGCGAGCGCTGGCTGCGGGTGGCGAGCGCTTACAGCAGCGGTGAAGGGGTGAGGACCCGGAGCGGCGGGGGTCCTCCGTCGCTCGACCGCGTAATACACGGCTAACTCACCGAGGACCCATCCTCAATGCCCGTCGTTGTCGTTGGCCGTTGGTGCGCCGCGAGCGCTACTGCGCGAGATCCGCGCCCGCGATCACCACGACCGTCGCATCCCCCGCCAGCTCCTGACTCGCCGGGTCGATCGGCTGGCGCTGCGTGATCTTGAGGCGGCGGCTCACCGCGATCGCCTCGTTCCTGTGGCCCGGCGCGAACATCACCACTGACTCGGCGCGCTGCTGCTCCTGGTCGGCGGTGTTCGCCACGGTGCCGAGCGTGAAGCCGTGGCTCTCCACCTGGTCGCCCACTCCCTTCGCCAGGAGGGGCACCGTCGTGCCGTTCAGCACCGCGACCGTCACGTTCGCGGGCACCACCGGCTTGCGGCGCTGCTGGCCGTTCTCGCCCTCGGCGTCGCCGCCGCCCGTCGCCGGCGCGGAGTCGCCGCTGCGGGCCGGTGCGCCGCCGCCCTCGTCGTCGCTCGAGAGCTGCGTCACCCCCCACACGCCCGCCCCGCCCAGGATCAGGATGCCCGCGATGGCGAGCACCAGGTAGCGCGGGCTTCCGAGCAGACGCCGGTACCACGGCCGCCGCGGCGGCGGGATGATCGCCGTCTGCTGCGGCATCGGGCGCGGCGGCAGCATCGGCCGCGCCGGGGAGCGCTTGGTGACCACCGGTGGAACCGGGGGAGCGCCGGGTGGCCGCCCGCCCGCCGGCGTGGCAGGGCCACCCGGTCCGGTCGGAGCCGCGGGCTGCGCGTTGCCGCCGGTCGGCGCAGGCTGTGTCTGTGCCGGCTTCGTCTGCGTCGCCGCGGCGGCGCGAGCACCGGCCGTGGCGGGCAGCGCGGGAGCCGCGGGCCGCGGAGCCCCGGCGGGCGAAGCCGCGGCATCCGACTCGGAGTCGCCGTCGGCGGTCTGCGGCGTGGGGGCAGCGGAGGGAGCGCCGGCCGGAGTGTCCCCGGCTTGGGGCGCCGGCCGGGTCTCCCCGGGCTTGGGAGCGCCCGCCGGAGTGTCCCCGGGCTTGGGGGCGCCGGGCTGCGGCTGCCCCGGCTTGGCCGGCTGGGGCTGCCCCGGCTTGGCCGGCTGGGGCTGCCCCGGCTGCGCCTTACCCGGCTCCGCACCGTCCCCGTCGGACTCGGTGGCGGTCGCTCCCCCGGCGGCCGCTGCCGCGGCGGCCCCTGCGGTCGCGGCGGCGGCGGTCTGGGCGGTGGCGGGTGTCGCGACGGGCTGCGGCTTACCCGGCTGCGGCTTACCCGGCTGCGGCTGCCCCGCTGCGCCGGGCTGCGGCTGCCCTGGCTGCCCGGCCGCGGGCTGGCCCGGCTTTGGCTGCGGCTGCGCCTGCACCCGGCCTGGGACGACCTGCGGCGCGGTCGTCTCGGCCGCGCGCTCGGGAGCGCGGCCTGCCCATTCGCGCAGGCGCTTCACGTCTCGCGCTTGCGAGAAGTAGAGGACTGAGAGGACGGCGAGCCCGGCCACCGCGGCCAGGCCGGCAGCCGCCCCGATTTCCTGGACGATCTCCGGCAAGGGGTCGAACTGTAGAGCGGGAGTCGGCTCTGACGTTAGCCGCCCTGCATCGCGAGCGCCCGTTCGGCGGACAGCTCGACGACGGTGGCCGCCAGGGCGGCGGCGTCGCCGGCGTACGCCAGCTCCTCGATGCGGGTGAAGGCGCCCTCGACCCAGGCCGGCTCGAGCGGGCTCTGCACGGCGCAGACGATCTTGTCCGCGGGCGTGGGCTGAGGCCGCTCGCCCGGGTTGAAGAGCTCCTCGTGGATCTTCTCGCCGGGACGGCGCCCGATGATCTCGACGCCGATGTCCACCTCCGGCTCGAGTCCGGCGAGGCGGATCATGTTCCGCGCGAGGTCGATGATCTTCACCGGATCGCCCATCTCGAGCACGAACACCTCGCCGCCGGTGGACAGCTCGCCCGAGCGGATGATCAGCTGGACCGCCTCGGGGATCGTCATGAAGTAGCGCGTCATCTTCTCGTCCGTCACCGTCACCGGCCCGCCCTGCCGCGATCTGGCGGCGGAAGATCGGGACGACCGAGCCCGAGGAGCCGAGGACGTTCCCGAAGCGCACCGACGCGAAGCGCGTGCCCTTCCAGCGATGCTGCGCCGCCTCGATCGCCCACTCGGCGAGCGCCTTCGAGGCGCCCATCACGGTGGCCGGGCTCACGGCCTTGTCGGTCGACACGAGCACGAAGCGCTCCGCGCCGGCCTCGCCCGCCGCCGCGGCGACGATCCGCGTGGCCACCGCGTTGTTCCGGATCGCCTCGACGGGGTTCTCCTCCATCAGCGGCACGTGCTTGTAGGCGGCCGCGTGGAAGACCACCGACGGCTGATGCTCCGCGAACACCTCGCGCATGCGCGTGGCGTCCTTGCAGTCCGCGAGCACGGCGGCGCTGCGCGCGAAGTGGCGCTCCTCCTCGAGCTCGCGGCGGATCTCGAAGAGGGCGTTCTCGGAGTGCTCCACGAGCACCAGCCGCTTCGCCCCGACGCGCGCGATCTGACGGCACAGCTCGGAGCCGATCGAGCCGCCCGCGCCGGTCACGAGCACGGTCCGGCCGCGCAGGTACGCGCCGACGCGGTCGATCTCGACGCGCACCGGATCCCGCCCGAGCACGTCCTCCACGCGCACCTCGCGGACCTGGCGCATCAGGTTCACGCCGCCCGACAGAAGCTCGAAGGTCGTGGGGAGGGTGCGGACCGGGATGCCGCGCTCGCGGCAGGCGGTCACCACCTGCTGGCGGAGCGTGCCCGGCGCGGACGGGATGGCGATGATCACCTCGTCCGGCTGGACGCCGTCGAGGATCCGCGGCAGCTGCGGGGTCGCCCCGAGCACCTTGATGCCCGCGATGCGCATGCCCTGCTTGCGCGGGTCGTCGTCCACGAACCCGACGGGCGCGCTGCGCAGCCCCGGGTTGCGGCGCAGCTCGAACGCCACCTGCTGGCCGCCGTTGCCGGCGCCGACGATCAGCACCTCGGTCGCCGCCCGCTCGAGGATCGCGCCGCGCGACGGGCGCTCGACGAGCGTGCGCACGGCGAAGCGGGCGCCGCCCACGAACACGAGCGACAGCAGGAAGTCGAGCGCGAGCACTCCGCGCGGCGGGTCGTGCTTCCCGATCGAGAACAGGAACATCACGACGATCAGCCCAACCGTCGAGACGACGACCGCCTTCAGGATCGACTCGAAGTCCTGTCTGGTCCACGAAGCGCCAGAGCTTCGAGTACAGCCCGAACATCGCGAAGATCACCAGCTTCATCGCGACCGTAAGGGCGATCGTGTCCCAGAGCAGGGTCTCGTAGCGGGTCGGGATGCCCTCGTCGAACCGCAGCACGTAGGCCAGGTAGTACGCGAGCGCGAGCAGGCACGCGTCGACGCCGACCTGTCCAAGGCGGCGGGCGTTCACGGAGGAGGTCAGCGATCTCATGCGTCGGTGGCGGAGAGCAGAAGTGTGACGAGTTCGTTCGGGTCTCGGCGGACGCGCAAGCCGCGCTGCTCGGTGCGGCGCTCGAGGCTCACCTCGCCGGGGTCGGTGAGCCGCCGCAGCCGCCCCTCGCGGAGCAGCTGCTCGTCCACCGCCCCGAGCCTGCCCTCGAACGTCGTGTACACCGGCGTGCCGAGGGCGACGGCCTCGCGGTTCATCGTACCCCCGGCCGAGATCACGAGATCCGCGAAAGCGACGAGGCTCTGCGCGTCGACGGCGTGCTCCGGCACGACGAACGGCCCGAGCGTCCGCACCTCCTCGCGCTGCTCCGGGGTGCGCGGCAGCACCACCGCCTGGACGTCGTCGCGGGCGAGCCGCTCGAGCACGCGGCGGAAGAGCGGGTTCTCGAAGCGGTGGTAGAGCGACACCTCCGGCGGCGTGCGCACGACCACCAGCGGGCGGTCGCGGTCCAGGCCGAGCTCGCCGAGCACGGCCTCGTCCGGCGTGAAGTCGGCGAGGTAGTACTCCTCCTTCAGCCCCGGATAGCGGCGCAGCTTGCGCGGCTTCGCGCCGTAGCGGGCGAGCCGCTCGGGCGGGATCGCCTCGGGGACCATCACCACGCGGCAGAGCCGGCAGTTCACGTGGTGCTGCTGAGCCGCGAACTCGTAGTCGAAGGCCGTGGCGGCCGGGACCCGCAGCAGCGCGGCCGCCACGCTCACGTCGTTCGAGCCGTGCCCGATCGCCAGGTCGAAGCCACGGCCGCGCGCCCAGCGCGTCAGCGCGCCGCTCCGCGACACGAGGCCCACGCCCTTCGAGGCGAGGCGCCCGCCGCGGTGGCGCCCGATCGCCGTGTGGGCGATGTCGAAGCGCTCGCAGAGCTCGAGCGTCTGCGCGAAGTCGCGCGCGGTGACCTCGACGTCGTGGCCGTCGCGCCCGCATCGCCTCGATCAGCGGCCGCATGACCAGCACGTGCGGGCTGTTCGTCAGGTCGACCCAGACACGCATTCCACGACCTGGCGCACCTGATCCTCGGTCAGGTCCGGCCCCATCGGCAGGGCGAAGTTCGTCCGGGCCGCCTCCTCGGTGGCGGGCAGCTCGACGCCGGACGCGATCGCCGGCTGGCGGTGGACCGGGGTGCGGTAGTAGCCGCGGCCGAGCGGCAGCTCGCGCTCGGAGCGCACCACGTAGAGGTGGTACGCATGCCGGGCCGCGTCGACGGCCCGCGGCAGCGTCACGTGGTCGCCCAGCCCGAGCCGCTCGTAGCTCGCGGCAACCTCCTGGCGGCGCTCGGTCCAGCCGTCCAGCTCCGGCAGCAGCACTCGCAGGGCTGCCGCCTGGAGCTCGTCGAGGCGCGAGTTGTAGCCCACGTCCGTGAACGTCGTCTTGTCCTTCGACCCGTGGAAGCGCAGGATGCGCATCCGCTCCGCGAGCTCGTCGTCGTCGGTGGCGACGGCCCCGCCGTCGCCGAGGCAGGGAAGGTTCTTCGACGGGAAGAAGGAGAAGGTGGCGGCGTCGGCCGAGCGCGCCTGCCTTGACACCGTTCAGCTCGCCGCCGGCGGCCTGAGCCGCGTCCTCGACCACCGGCACGCCGAGCTCGCGCAGCTCGTTCGACGGCGCGACGTTGCCGAACAGGTCCACGGGGACGATCGCCTTCGTGCGCGGCGTGAGCGCCGCCTCGACGGTCTCGCGCGTGACGCAGAAGGTCTCGACGTCGATGTCGCAGAAGGCGATCTCCGCCCCGAGGACCAGCGCCGCCTCGGCCGTCGCGTAGAAGGTGAATGAGGGCATCACGACCTCGTCGCCCGGACCCACGCCCACCGCCTTGAGCGCGATCGTCAGGGCGTCGGTGCCGTTCGCGACGCCGATGCAGTGCCGCACTCCGAGGTAGCGCGCGAACTCCTCCTCGAAGGCCTCGACCTCCGGCCCGAGGATGTAGCGGCCGTCGCGCACGACGCGTTCGACCGCCTCGCTGAGGCGGTCGTGGTAGGGCTCGAGAGTGCGCGCGAAAAGCGGGATGTCGGCCACGGGCGGCCCGCTACCCTACCTCGCTCCCATGCCCGTCATAGCCTCGATCACGGACCCGATCGTGGAGCTCGCGGTGGACGTGGTGGATGCGATGGGCCTCCCTGGAGTGTTCGTCCTGATGCTCCTGGAGAGCGCCTGCATCCCCGTGCCCAGCGAAGCCACGATGCTCTTCGCCGGGTTCAACGTCTCGCGCGGCGAGTACAGCCTGTTCGCCGCCACGATGGTCGGTTCGGTGGCGAACCTCGTCGGTTCCTGGCTCGCCTACTGGGTCGGCCGCGCCGGCCGCGTGGACATCCTCGAGAAGCACGGGAAGAAGCTGCACATCAAGAAGTCGCACCTCGAGTGGGCCGACCGCTGGTTCGAGCGCCACGGCGACGCCACCGTCTTCTTCACGCGCATGCTGCCGATCGTGCGGACCTTCATCTCGCTGCCCGCCGGCGTGGCGCGCATGCCGTTCTGGCGCTTCAGCGTCCTCACGTTCGCGGGCTGCGTGCCCGTGGGTCCTGATGCTCACGCTACATCGGCAGGGAGGCCGGCGACCAGTGGGAGGACTGGAAGGACAGCCTCCACTACGTGGACTACGCCGTGGCGGCGGCGATCGTGATCGGCGTCGTGTGGCTGGTCGTGCGCAACCGGCGCCGCCGCGCCGAGGCACTGCTGGCGAAACCGCCGTAGCGCACCTATGGTGGATCGGGCGGGGGGCCGATCATGACCCAGCCGAACACGTTCGCCCCTGACCAACCTTCGCACCGACCGCCCCGGCACCATGGCGCGAGCGCACGCTCGCACGGCTCGTCGAGCACGTGCGCGCAGTGCTGCCCGTGTCCGCGGTCGCCTTCGTGACGCGTCGACCGAGGACGCGGCCGGCGACGCCCGGCGCGCTCGCATGGTTCGCCCGCGAGGACCTTCGCGCGGCGATGGAGGCCTCGCTGGCCGCTCCTCGTGCGGAGCCGGCCGCTGCTGCTCCCGCGCGTCGAGGCCTGGCAGGCCGCGCCGGAGATCAGGGACGCGCATAGCGGCCGAGCTCGGCGAGCCGGCCGCGGGCGAGACGTGGGCGACCTTCCGCGCCGCCTCCGCTGATCGCCTGCCCGGTCCGAGGCGACTTCGGCCGGCAGCTCGGCGTGCTCGTCGTCGCGTCGCTCAACGAGCGGCGGCCGCTCGGCACGGAGCAGCTGCCGACCGTCGAGGCGCTGGCCGACCTCGCGGCGATGGCGCTCGAGCGAACCGACCTGCTCGAGGCGGAGAGCCGCCGCGCGCGCGACGAGCTGAGGCTGAAGCGCGCCGCCGAGGCCGTCTCCGCCTCGCTCGAGCCCGCCGAGGTCTACGTGCGCGTGGCGGAGCACGCCGCCGCCATCACCGGCGCCACCTGCGCGCTGCTCACGCGGCTCAGCCCGCGCACCGGCGAGGTGCGCACCGCCGCGAGGGTCGGCTGCCCCGAGGAGCTGGCCGCCGAGCTCTCGTCGCTCGACAGCGGCGCGTTCGGCGACGTGTCGCGCACGCGGACGCCGCTCCTGCGCAACGGAGCCGACGCCGCGCCGCTGGGCTCGCTGATGCATGCCCCGATCGAGCTCGGACCGCGCCTCTACGGCGTGCTCACGGTCGGCCACGACGAGCCGGACCACTTCGGCGAGGACGACCTCGAGCTGCTGGTGAAGCTGGCGCGCTCGTCCGCCGCCGCGATCGCCAACGCGATCGACTTCCAGCGCGAGCGCCACATCGCGCGCGCCCTCACGCTCGGCTTCGTGCCCGAGTCGCTCCCCGAGCTGCCCGGCTACGAGACCGGGCTCCTGTACGCGCCCGCCGCCAACGAGGCGACCGGCGGCGACGTGTACGGAGCCTGGCCGCTGGCCGGGCGGCGACAACGTGGCCGTGCTGGTCGGCGACGTGGCCGGGAAGGGCGTCGAGACCGCGGCGCTCAGCGCGATGGTGCGGTTCTTCATCGAGGCCCGGAGCTGGGACACGCTCTCGCCCGGCCGAGATACTCGAGCAGGCGAACGCGATGCTGCTCGGGCGCCTGCCTCGCGACACCTTCGTGACCGCGTTCCTCGGCGTGCTCTCGCACGACTCGCTTCGGTACTGCAACGCCGGCCACCTGCCACCGCTGCACGTCCGCGGCCACTCGGCGACGCCGCTCGACAGCCACGGCCTGCCGCTCGGGATCGAGGAGCGGCCCGGCTACTCCGCCAGCGAGCTTCAGCTCGAGCGCGACGACCTCGTGTTCGCCCACACCGACGGGCTGATCGAGGCGCGCCGCGCCGGCGAGATGTACGGCGCCGAGCGGCTCGCGCAGCTGGTGGCGGCGAGCGCCCGCACCCAGCCGCCGACCGACCTGGTGCGCTCCGTGCACGAGGACGTGGCGCGCCTGGGCCGACGGCATCTCGGACGACACCGTGGCGCTCGCGCTGCGGCGCACAGCCTGACCTCCGGTAGTTCCGCTTGAATGAGCGCCGTGGCCGAGGGCGCATACGCACGTGCCGGGGTCGACCAGCTCCTGTCCGGGAACGCGGTGGCGGCGCTCGTCGACGTCCTGGCGGGGATCCGGACCGGCCGTCCCTCGCGCGCCGCGCTCGCGAGCGGCCACTACGCGAACGTGCTGCGGCTGGACGACCGGCGCGGGCTGGCGCTGTCCTGCGACAGCGTCGGCTCGAAGGTGATCGTCTGCGAGCAGCTCGGCCGCTACGACACGATCGGCATCGACCTCTTCGGGATGAACGCGAACGACGTGATCTGCGTGGGCGCGGACCCGATCGCCCTGCTCGACTACATCGCCGTCGAGGAGGCGAACCCCGACGTGCTCGAGCAGATCGGCGTGGGCCTCCGCGCGGGCGCCGAGCAGGCGGGCGTGGAGATCCCCGGCGGCGAGCTCGCCGTGCTGCCGGACGTGGTGCGCGGGCATCCGTCGCCGCGCGGCTTCGACCTCGTGGGGTTCTGCGTCGGGCTCGTGGATCTCGACGCGATCGTGACGGGCGCCGCGCATCGAGCCCGGCGACGCGATCGTCGGCATCCCCTCGAGCGGCATCCATTCGAACGGCCTAGCCTCGCGCGCAGCGTGCTCACCGACCTGGACGAGGAGCTCGGACGGCCAGACCGTCGGCGACCTGCTGCTCGAGCCCACCGTGATCTACGTGAAGGCGATACGCGAGCTGCTCGAGTCGGCTGTCGACGTGCGCGGGCTCGCGCACATCACCGGCGACGGCTTCCTCAACCTGCTGCGGCTCGAGGCGCACGCCGGCTACCGCATCGACGCGCCGCTGCCGTGCCGCCCGTGTTCGTGCCATCGCCGAGCGCGGCGGCGTGGAGGACGCCGAGCTCTACGAGGTCTTCAACATGGGCTGCGGCTTCTGCGTGTCGTGCCGCCCGACGACACCGACGCCGCGCTCGAGCTGCTCGGGCGCCACCACCCCGGCTCGGAGGTGATCGGGAAGGCCACGACGGCCACCGGCGTCGTCGAGCTCCCGAAGCAGGGCCTGATCGGCCGGCGGCGGCGAGGGCTTCACGCCCGCGTCATCGCTCCCAGAGCTCGCCCGTGAGCACCGGCACGCGCTTGACGCGCCACTCGCTGGCAAGCCGCCAGACCTCCGCCCCGGCGCGCGGGCCGGGCAGGTCGCAGACCGCCTCGAGCTCGGCGGTCGCCATCGTCCCGAAGCGCCGGAGCGCCGCGAGCACGTCGGGGCGCGGGCCGGCGGCCGGCTCGGCCCCGGCGGCGACAGCGGCCGCGCGCCAGTCCTCGTAGGAGTGGTCCCCGCCGACCCAGCGGTCGTCCCCGAAGCGAACCGCCGGGAACGCCAGCCGCTCGACGCTCGACCCGTGGCTCCCCTCCGTGGCCAGGCCAGCCTCGCGCGCGGCGTCCGTGATCGTGCGCGTCGCCTCGAGGTCGCTGCCGAACGCCTCCAGGATCGCGTGCGACTCCAGGTCGATGCGGAAGCGCTGCAGGTCGAGGCCGGCGCTGCGCGCCTGCTCCACGAGCGCCTCCGGCCCGTCAAGCTTCCTGCGGTGGCACATGAAGCCCTCGCGCAGGCCGCGCAGGAGCCGCTCCGCCGGGGCGGCGCCCTGCTCGGCGGCGGCCCTGAAGGCGATGCAGGCGGGATAGCTCGACCTCGGGGAGCCGGCCGACCAGATGCGCGGGTCCACGGGCATGCCGGACTCGGCGGCGTGCTCGAGCCAGCTCATCACGAGCCCGGGCGAGTCCTCGAACTCGCGGGCGAGCCCGCCCATCACGTAGGTGATCTCGACGTCGTCGCCGAACTCCACAATCAACCTGCGCAGGCGCGGCTCGGCCGCCCAGGACGCCGAGCAGGCCGGGTCGGTGTGGTAGCTCACGCGTACAGCCAACGGGTAGCGGAAAATAGATGACAGTGATCGGCACGCTCATCAGCGAGCGCTACCGCCTCGACGAGAAGATCGGCTCGGGCGGGATGTCGAGCGTCTACAGGGCGTTCGATCCGACGCTGGAGCGCTGGGTCGCGATCAAGCTGATGCACCGCGACATCTCCAATGATCCCGACCAGCTCGAGCGCTTCCGCCGCGAAGCGCGCACCGTGGCCCAGCTGAACCACCCTCACGTGGTCACGGTCATCGACGCCGGCGAGGACGAGGGCGCGCCGTACATCGTCTTCGAGTACGTGGAGGGGGAGACGCTGAAGGAGCGCATCCGGCGGCTCGGGCGGCTGCCGGTGTCCGAGGCGGTCGCGTACGCGATCGAGATCGGGCGCGCGCTCGAGGCCGCGCACGCGAGCCTGCTCGTGCACCGCGACGTGAAGCCGCAGAACGTGCTGATCGACCGCGACGGGCGCGCCAAGGTCACCGACTTCGGGATCGCCCGCTCTCTGGAGGCCCAGGGGCTGACCGCCACGGGCCGCGTGCTGGGCACGACCGACTACGTCTCGCCGGAGCAGGCACTCGGGCACGAGGTGACCGGTCAGTCCGACATCTACTCGCTCGGCATCGTGCTCTACGAGATGCTCACGGGCGAGGCCCCCTTCAAGGCGGACACGCAGGTGGCGGTCGCGATGAAGCACGTGCGCGAGCCGCTGCCCGACGTGCAGCGCCGGCGCCCCGAGATCTCCGCGTCGCTGGCGGCCGTCGTCGAGCGCGCCACGGCCAAGGAGACCCAGAACCGCTACCAGCAGGTGGGCGAGATGGTGCACGACCTCGAGGAGGTGCTCGCGATCGAGGCCGCACGCAGCGGGGAGGCGACCGGCGAGGCGACGACGGTCCTCCAGTCGCTCTCCGGCGACACCGCGGACTTCGCGCCCCTGCGGCTGCGCCGGCCCAGGCGCGCGCTCGCCGTCACCGTGCTCGTGCTCGCGATGCTCGCCGCGACCGCTGTCTTCCTCGCCCAGCGAACCGAGAAGGGCACCGGCGGGCCCGTCGTCAAGAAGCCGGCGGAGCTGAGCGAGGTGCGGCTGGGGGGCGGGGCGGCGACGCGACTACGACCCCGAGGGCGACAACAAGGAGTCGCCCGAGGCCACCCGCAACGCGATCGACGGGAACCGCGGCACGAACTGGAACACCGAGACCTACCAGGGCGGCTTCGAGGGCAGCAACAAGTCGGGCGTGGGCCTGTACGTCGACGCCGGCAAGCTGCTCCGCGCCCGCGGGCTCACGCTGGTGACCGCCAGGCCCGGATTCGAGGCGGCGGTATACGGGTCCGAGACGGTGCCGGCGAACTTGCGTGGCTGGACCCGGCTCACCCCGACCGCGACGGTGGCCGAGGACCACACCTTCCGGCTGCGCACACGCAGCCGCACGTACCGCTACTACCTGCTCTGGATCAGCGCCCTGCCCGAGGACGGCAAGGCGGAGGTGCAGGAGCTCTCGCTGTTGAAGTAGCGGCCCGGCCGGAGCCGTCAGGGCGTGGCGGGCGGCAGGTCTTCCAGCGTGTCGTCCTGCGCAAGCACGCCGATGACGATCACCACCTGGCTGCCCTCGTCGACCTGCGTGCCAGCGCCGGGGCGCTGCTCGATCACGACGCTGTCCTGGCTCGGGTCGGTCACGGTGCGCTCCTGGCGCACCGGGCGTCAGGCCCACCGAGCTCAGCCGGGAGGCGGCCCGCTCCTCGCTCTGCCCGACCACGTCTGGCACCGTGGCCTGAGGCCGACCCGTGGAGACTGTGATCGTCACCGTCTCGCCGCGCTCGACCTCCGTGCCGCCGCTCGGGCTCTGCGAGATCACGTCGCCCTCGGGCTCGTCCGACTCCTGCTCGTCCACGGACGGCGAGAGCCCCTCGTCGCGCAGCCTCGCCTCCGCGGTCTCGCGCGAGAGCCCCGTCACGTCCGGGACCGTCACCTGCTCGGGGCCCCGGCTCACCAGCAGCCGCACGCGGGTGCCCTTCGTGACCTCCGTGCCCTCGGGCGGGACGGTCCGGATCGCGAACTCCTTCTTCACCCTGTCCGAGAACTCCTGGTCGATCGTCACCTCGAGCCCAGCGTCCTCGAGCTCTCTGATCGCCTGGCCCTGGCGCAGGTTCTCGACCGGGGGCACGAGCACGTCCCCGGGGCCGCCCGACACCTCGAGCGTCACGGTGGAGCCCTCGTCCGCCTGCTCGCCCGCGTTCGGGTCCTGGTCGACGACCTGGTCGAACGGCTGGGAGCTCTGCACACGCTCGGTCTGCACCTCGAAGCCGGCGCGCTCCATCAGGGCGCGCGCCTCCACGAGCTGCTTCCCGGTCACGCGCGGAACGTCGCGCTTCTCGGCCGCCAGCGTCCCGCTGAGGACCAGGTACAGGAGCACGCCCAGGAGCGCGAGGGCGAGCAGCCCGATCCCGTACCAGGGCCAGCGCCGCTCGCGTTCGGCGTCGTGCTCGCCGACCGGCGCGACGATCGGCCCCGTCTCGGGGGCGAGCTGGGTCGGCGCCGTCTCGCCGGCCACCGGCATCGCGATCGGGGCGAACGCCGCGGTGTCCTGGCCGCCGTTCGGCCCGGCCTCGATCTGAATGCGCGCCCCCTCGAGCCCCGCGGCGAGATCCTCCGCCGACTGCCAGCGGTGCGCCGGGTCCTTCGCGAGCGCCGCCATCACGACGGCCTCGAGCGCGGGGTGCACGTCCGGGCGCCAGTGGGAGATCGGCGAGGGCTGCTCGGAGAGGTGCTTCAGCGCCACGGCGACCGCGCTGTCGCCCTCGAACGGCAGCCGCCCCGCCAGCATCTCGTAGAGCATCACGCCGATCGAGTAGATGTCCGAGGTCGCCGTAACGGCGTGGCCCTGAGCCTGCTCGGGCGAGAGGTACTGCGCCGTGCCCATGATCGAGCCGGTCTCCGTCATCTCCGAGGCGCCGGCGCGCGCGATGCCGAAGTCGGTGACCTTGGCGTGGCCCAGGTCGTCGACGATCACGTTGTGCGGCTTGAAGTCCCTGTGGATCACGCCGTGGCGGTGGGCGAAGCCGGCCGCCTGGAGGATCTGGAGGCCGAGGTCGATCACTTGCCCCTGCGGCAGCGGCGCGTCGGCGGAGACCAGGTCCTTGAGCGTCCGCCCTTCCAGGAACTCCATCGCGATGTAGTAGGTGCCCTCGTGCTCGCCGCGGTCGAAGACGCCGACCACGTTCGGGTGGTTCAGGCCCGCGGCCGACTTGGCCTCGCGCCGGAAGCGCTCGACGAACTCCTGATCCTGGGCGAAGCGGCGGTGGAGCACCTTGATCGCCACCTGGCGGCCGAGGTGGTTGTCCTCCGCGCAGTACACGTCGGCCATGCCGCCGGACCCGATGCGGCGCAGGACGCGGTAGCGGCCGTCCACCAGCGTGTTGCCCGCCACCTCTGTCATCCCGCGCCTCCGCCGATCAGGGCCTCGAGCACGGACTTCGCGATCGGGGCGGCCACCGTGCCGCCCTGGCCGGAGGTCCGCTCGACGGTCACGGCGATCGCCATGCGCGGGTCCTCGACCGGCGCGAACGCGATGAACCAGGGCTGCGTGAACTCGCGGTTCGCCCCCACCTCCGCCGTACCGGTCTTCCCGGCCACCTGGATGCCCTCCAGCGCGCCTGCGGTGCCGGTGCCCTCCTCGACCACCCGGCTCATCATCGCGGTGAGCTGCTCCGCGGTCTCGGGCTTCATCACGACGGCCTGGAGGTCCGGCTGGATGCGCTCCTTGACGCGCCCGTCCTTGCGAACGATCCGGTCTGTCAGGCGCGGCTTCATCAGCCGCCCGTCGTTGGCCACGGCCGCGGCCACCAGCGCCATCTGAAGCGGCCCGGCCCGGATCTCGCCCTCGAGACCGCCCTGCCCGATCGCCACTCGCCCGGCGTCGAAGCCGTCGTCCACGTAGTCGCCGTCGCCGTTCAGGATCCCGCTCGCGATCATCTGACCGCTCGGGTAGTCGAGCTGCGGATCCTCGTAGAAGCCGAAGCGCCTCATGTACTCCACGAGCGTCTCACGGCCGACGCGCTCGCCCACCTGGGCGAACACGGTGTTAACGGAGTTGGTGAGCGCGTCGGTGAACGAGATCGGGCCGTAGCTCTCGCCGCCGGCGTTCTCGAGCGGCACGCCCGAGATCTCCTTCGGCGAGGAGCCGTCGATCACCGTCTCCGGCGAGACCTCGCCGGAGTCGAGCGCCGCGCTGGCCGTGACCACCTTGAAGGTCGATCCCGGCGGGTAGAGCTCCTGCGTCGTGCGGTTCAGGAGCGGCTGGTTCGTGCGGTCGTTGTTCAGCTGGCCGATCTGCGAGGGGATCAGGTTCGGGTCGTACTCGGGGATCGAGACCATCACGCGCACCTTGCCCGTCTGCGGCTCGATCGCGACGACGGCGCCCTTGCGGCCGGCGAGCCCGGCCACGGCCGCCTGGGTCCCCTGGACGTCGAGCGTCGTGACGACGTCGTTGCCCTCCTGGTCGCGGCTCTCGAGGCCCGCGAGGATCGACTCGAACTCGTCCTCCTCGCCCACGAGGTCGTCGTTGCGGCTCAGCTCGAGGCCGCGACGGCCGTTCCTGATGTACGAGAAGCCCACCGGATGAGCGAACAGCCCGCCGGTGGGATAGGTGCGGGTGTAGACGCGGTTCTCGCCCGCGCCCCTCGCCGCGGCTGCGCGCTATCGGGGTGCGTGCCGTCCGAGGCGAGGATCAGGCCGCGCGGGATGCGCTGCTCCTCGATCAGCGGCCGGCGGTTGTCCGGGTTGTCCTCGAGCGAGCTCGCCTCGAACACCGTCCAGCGCGAGGTGAACACCAGCAGTAGCGCGAACAGGAGCACGAACAGGCCGAACAGCTGCACGATCTGGCGGTTCACGGGGTCACACCAAGCCGCCGCGGCGGCGCGCCTCGGAGCGCGCGTGGTCGGACACGATCAGGAGCAGCGCCAGCAGCACCATGTTCGCGACGATCGAGCTGCCGCCGTAGGAGACGAACGGGAGCGTGACGCCGGTAAGCGGGATCACGCGCGTGACGCCGCCCACGATCACGAAGACCTGGATCGCGAGCACACCCGTCAGGCCCGTGGCGAGCAGCTTCGAGAAGCCGTCCGACGCCGAGAGCGCGGTGCGGAGACCGCGGTAGACGAGCAGGAGGTACACGCCGATCAGCCCGGCGGCGCCGAACAGGCCCGCCTCGTTGGCCAGCACCGCGTAGATCAGGTCGGTGTGCGCGGCGGGCAGGAGCGTCCCGCCACCCGGTAACTCGAGCAGCGCTTGGCCGAAGCCCTGCCCGAACAGGCCGCCGTCGGCCTGCGCGAACAGCGATTGCGCGAGCTGATAGCCCTGCGTCGCTCCGTGATCTCGCCGTGCTCGGCAGCGCGCGCTCCTGCAGAACGGGTCGAGCCACGTGTCCACGCGCTCCTGCACGTGAGCGACGGTCCGGGACAGGTAGAAGGCGCCGCCGAAGAACATCGTGGCTCCCGACCCCGATGAGCGAGAGCCGCCCGGTCGCCACGTAGAGCAGGGCGAGGAACCCGCCGAAGAACATCAGCGAGCTCCCCAGGTCGCGGATCACGATCAGCATCAGCATCGCGAGGCCCCACACGAGGAGCAGCGGGCCGAAGTGCTTGGGCGACGGGCCGGTCGCGGATGACCGCGGCGAACGAGAACAGGAACACCGCGAGAAGAACCGACCCCGCCGACGCCCAGGTCGAGCACGGCCACGCCGAGCAGCGTGAGGAGCGGCGGGAATGCCCCAGAGCAGGAGCTGGCGCTGGTAGGGCAGCGGCCGCAGGCGCGGCCGCACGAGGATGTCACCCGTCTCGCGCAGGTAGCTCGCGAGGAAGACGATGATCCCGAGCTTCGCGAACTCCGCCGGCTGGAACTGGATCGGGCCCACCTTGATCGCCAGGAACGCGCCGTTCACCTGCGCGCCGATGCCCGGGCAGCCTCGGCAGCATCAGGAGACCGATGCTCGCCGCGGCGATCGTGTAGCGATAGCGCTCCAGCACGTGGTGGTCCTCGACGCAGCAGCACGCAGACGCAGAAGAACGCCAGGCCGACGACGAACCACTGCGCCTGCTCGCGCGCCAGCTCCGCGTCGATGCGGTAGATCAGGACCAGGCCGATCCCGGCGAGCACGGCGGCGAGCGGGAACATGTACGGGTCGGCGTCCGGAAGCCGCGCCCTGATGAACAGGTGCGCGAGCACGCACAGGCCGAGGAAGAACGCGCCGTAGGTGAGCGTGGCGTCGGAGACGTTCTCGGCGCGCGTGGAGAGCACGGCCGCGAACCCGGCCGCCACGAGCAGCGACACGGGCAGGAGCCCGAAGAGCTCGCGCATGCGGGCCGACATCAGTCAGGTGCTCCGGAGTCCAGCTCGCCGCGCTCGAGGGCGCGCACCAGGTCCACCGCATCGTCGCGGCTGCGCCACTCGTGGTCGAGCACGCGCGCGCGGCGGGCGGACGGGATCGCCCTGGCGGGCATCGCGCTGGCGTAGTCCTCCTCGTAGAGGTCGATCCCGAGCGGCAGCTCGTACGGGACGCCCTTGTAGACGGTGACGAGGCCGCCGTCGTTGGTGCCCACGAAGTAGACCTGCCGGCTGAGCGCGTACAGCCCGCCGAGCACGGCGGCGAGGAGCACCAGCGCGAGGACGGAGCCGAGCACGAGCCGCCGGCCGCGGCGGCGGCGCGCGGCGGCGGGCGAGGCCGGCGGCGCGCGGGGCGAACCGCTCGGGCTGGCGGTGGATGACCGTCGCGTCGGAGCGCGTCCGCGTCGGGCGGAGCGCTCGCGGCCGCAGCCTCCACGTCCGCGGCGTGGAGGTCGCCGGCGATCGTGTCCTGGTCGCTCGGGAGCGGCTCCGTGGCGTCGGGCGCCGCGACGGCCTCGCCCTCACCCAGCCGGAACAGGATCACGGTGATGTTGTCCTTGCCGCCGCTCTGGTTCGCGGCGCGCACCAGCGCGTTCGCTGCCTCGTCGAGCGAGCTCGCCGAGCGGAGGATGGAGCCCACCTCCTCGTCCGAGATCATCGACGTGAGGCCGTCCGAGCAGATCAGGAAGAGGTCGCCGTCGCGGCCGGCAAGCGTGTAGGTGTCCACCTCCACGTCCGGCTCCGGGCCGAGCGCGCGGGTGATGATCGAGCGCTGGGGGTGGTGCTCGGCGGCCTCGGCCGTGATCTGCCCGCTGCGCTCCAGCTCAGCCACGAGCGAGTGGTCGCGCGTGAGCTGGGCCAGCTCGCCGTCCCGCATCCGGTAGGCGCGGCTGTCGCCCACGTGCGCGAGGCTCACCTCGTCTCCGTGCACCTTCGCGAGCGTCAGCGTGGTGCCCATCCCGCGTCGCGACTCGTCCGCGACGGCGAGGTCGTAGATCCGCCGGTTGGCGTCGCGGACGATGCCGGCGAGCTGCGCCTCGGTGGGCTCGCTCGACTCACCCGCGGCCCCCGACGGCCTCGACCGCCACCGCCGACGCCACCTCACCCGCCTTCGCGCCGCCCATCCCGTCCGCGACCGCGAACAGCGGGCGGGCTCACGAACAGCGAGTCCTCGTTCGCGGTGCGCTGACGGCCCACGTCCGTGCGGCCGGCCTGCTCGACGATGCGGAGCGCCATCCGGCTACTCCTCGTAGCGGTATTCGCTGTCGCCGATCCGGATCGTGTCCGTCATCTTCAGGCGCTCGGCCGTCTTCACCTGGCGGCCGTTCAGGTAGGTGCCGTTGGTGGAGCCCATGTCCTCCAGGTACATGTAGCCGCCGCGGCTGAAGATGCGCGCGTGCGCGGACGACGCGAACGGGTCGTCCACGCGGATGTCCGCTCCGTCGGAGCGGCCGAAGGTCGCGCCCTCGCCCACGTCGAAGGTCGTACCCGGCTCGTGTCCCATGGCGGCGACCACGTGGAGACGCGGCGATACGCCGGCGCGCAGGTCGCGGTCCCCGCGATCGCGATCGCGCCTCGCCGGGCCCGGGACCTCCACCGGCTCCGCGGCGGCCGCTGTGCCGCCGTAGCGGGCGAGGTCGCGCATGGCGCTGCGCACCACCCACAGGAGGAAGAGATAGAGGACGGCAAGGAAGCCGAACTTGAGCGCGACCGCGAGCGGCTCGTCCATCCGCTAGTCGAGCTCGAAGGTCAGGTCCGTTACGCCGATCTTGATCTCGTCGCCCGGACTGAGCGGCTGATGGTCCACGCGGCGCCCGTTCACCTTGATCCCGTTCGTCGACCCGAGGTCGACGATCTGCCAGCCCTCCTCGTCGCGCCGCAACTCGGCATGCCTGCGCGAGATGTTGGGGTCCTGGAGGACGATGTCGGCCTCGCGGCTGCGGCCGATGACAACGCGGCTCCCGCTCAGCACGTTGCGGCTCCCGCCGCCGACCAGCAGCGCCTTGCGGCGGTCGTCCACGGGGTCGAGCCGGCGCGCCTCGCGGCTCGGCGAGTAGACCATCGTGTGCCCGAAGTCGCCTGCCGACGGCGCGGGCGTCTCCGGCCCCTGCGGCTCCTGCTGCTCCTCCTCGGGGGAGGCGAGGAGCTGGGCCTGGATGCCGAATTCGCCCAGGTCGAGCCGCTCGTCGGTGTGGAACTCCACCTGCGGGCGCGTGGACAGGGAGAACGACTCCTGGCGCGCGTGCTCGAGCAGGTAGTCGGACAGCTCCTTGCGGAGCGCGGGCTCGTAGCTCGCGAACTGCTCGCGGTCCTCGGGCGACAGGAAGATGCGGTAGTGGTTCGGCACGTACACGCGTGAGACGGAGGCCATCTGGTTGTCCTCCATCTCCTTCGCGAGCTTGTGGGCCAGCTCCACGGGCTGGACGCTCGTCCGGAAGGCGCGGCCGAACGCGCCCTCGACGAGGCCGCCGAGCTTCGCCTCAAGGTTGCGCAACATGCTCATGCGCCCCGCAGAGTAGTCCTAAGCCGTCGTGACACGCGGAGTACGCCAGGGTTCTCGATTTGCGCCCATGTGGAACGCCACGACAACCACGAGGGCGGCCGCGACGCTGCCCGCGATCCCGCCGCGGGCCTGGTCGAGCGCCACGTCGGCCGCCAGGGCGTCGCCGAGCGCCAGGTGTGCCGCGATCAGGCCCGCCGCACAGGCGCCGGCGCCGAGGATGTCCAGGGCCAGCCAGCGGCCGCGTACCACGAGCGCGAGCGCAATGGCGGCCGCGCTCCAAAGCACGACCGGCGCGAGCGCCGGCGTGGTCGCGAGCGGCTGGAGGGCGTCCGCCGCCGCCGCCGAGATCGAGCCGTCCCAGTTCTCCCGCGGCAGCGTCCCGTCGGGCGAGCCGAACAGCAGCGCCCTCCCCGTGACGGCCTCCCCGAGGACGAGCCACCAGAGCCCCGCCGCGGCGAGGCCGGCGCGGCGAGGGGCCGTCGGCGCGAGCGCGGCGATTCCCACGAACGCCGGCGCCAGCGCGATGGTCCCGAGTAGCGGCGCCACGACCGGCACCGACCAGAGGACGCCGGCGCGTGGGAGCAGGAAGGGCACGGGCGCCGCGGCCGCCGCCAGGACCAGCGCCGCGCCCTGGCGATCGGCGTCTGGCGAGACGAGCCATGCGCACAGGCCGATCACCGCCAGCAGCCAGCCGATGCGCGGCAGCACCGCGGTGGCGGCTGCCGCGAGACCCGCTGCGACGAAGGGGGAGAAGGAGGGGTCGGGGCCGAGGCCGAGGATGCAGCCGAGTACCAGGCCGCCGGTGGCGAGACCGGCCAACGACCGGCTTGGAAGGGAGAGTGCCATACCCCCCTCGACGGCTCCGCCGTCACGCCGGAACAGGCCTCTCCTCGATGCCGTCGTTGCGAGCCCGACGCGCCGCAACGTCGCCGGCTCCACCAGCCCACCCTCGTCCGCCAGCTCGCCCTCCGCCGCGCGCAGCCCGGCGCGCAGCCTCGCCGGCGCCGGCCGGCGCCCGGGGTCGATGTCGAGAGCGTCGTCGACGGCGTCGCAGAGCTCGAGCGGCAGGTCGCGCCGCATCGCGGCGAGTGACGGCAGCGGCCGCCCCAGGCGGCGGGCGGTGGCGGCCGGGCCGGCGGCCCTGACGGGGTTGGTGCCCGTCCACGCCTCGTAGAGGGTGAGCGCCAGCGAGTAGACGTCGCAGGCGGGGGTCACGCGCGCGCCCTCGGCCTGCTCGGGCGCCATGTAGGCGAGCGTGCCCACCACGTCGCCCGTCCGCGTCAGCGGGTCGCCCGACGCCACGTGGGCCACTCCGAAGTCCGCCAGCTTCGCGAAGCCGGCGCCCGCGGCGGGCTCGGCCAGCACCATCACGTTCTGAGGCTTCACGTCGCGGTGTATGACCCCGCGCGCGTGGGCGTGCTCGAGGGCGTCGCAGAGGGCGATCCCGATGCGCGCGACGTCGCGGTCCGAGATCGCGCCCGCGCGCGTGAGCTCAGCCAGCGTTCGGCCCCGAACGAGCTCCGACACCAGGTACACGTCGTGCTCGTCGGAGGCGAGCTCGTAGATGGCGACGATGCCCGGGTGGTTGAGCCGCGCCGCCGCCCGGGCCTCGCGCTCCACCCGCTCGCCGGCCCCGCCCTCGCCCGGAATCACCTTTACGGCCACCTCGCGCTCCAGCTTCTCGTCCCACGCGAGCCACACGACGCCGAAGCCGCCGGCGCCCAGACGGCGCTCCATCCGGTAGCGGCCGAGGATCATCTGCGCTCTGGAGCCGCTCTCCAGGCGTTGTGTAGGGTCCGAATCGCCCAGCGGGAGCGTGCCGGGCTCGTCCGTGAAGCCTGTCTCGGAGCGTTTCATCCCAGTTTCGTGTTCGGTTTCCGGAGAGCGCGTCCTGCCCCCCGTTCATACTCCCATCGACGCGCGCACGAGACGCGCACCGTGCTAGGAGCGATTCGCCTGTCCTTCCTCGACGAACCGGACGAGCCCGTACGCCGCCCGCCTCGCCGCACTCCGCGCGGTCCTGCGACCGACCGCCAGACGCTCATGGTGCGGCGGACGATAGCCACCGGCGCCTTCCTGCTCGTGGCGCTCCTGCTCGTGTTCGGCTTCAAGGGCTGCCTCGACGCGCGCAAGGAGCGGGCGATGGAGGACTACGTCCGCGATGCGAACGAGCTGATCCAGCTCTCCAAGGCCCAGAGCGACCGGCTGTTCGGGATCCTCAGCGCCCCGGACGGCGAGGACCAGTCGGTGGACCGCCAGAACCAGGCGAACGAGCTGCGGGTCGAGTCCGAGACGATCGTCGACCGCGCGCGCGACATCGACGTCCCAGGCGAGCTCTCGGAGGCGCAGGACTACTTCCTCGAGAGCCTCGAGCTGCGCCGCGACGGCCTCGCCGAGGTGGCCGAGCAGCTGCCCGACGCCCTGGCGGACGAGGAGCGCAGGAGCAGCACGGCGCAGATCGCGGGCGTGATGCAGGTCTTCCTCGCCAGCGACGTGCTGCTGAGGTCCCGCTACAACCCGCTGCTGGGGGACGCCCTTGAGGAGGAGGAGTCAGCGCCACCCGGCGCCGCGGCGCACGCTCACCTTCGTCGACGACCCGGCCTGGCTCGACCCGGACTTCGTCGCCGACCAGATCGCCGGAATCCGCGGCACGGACGGCACCACGACGCCGGGCTGCACGGCAACGGGCTCGGCACGGTCTCGCTGCGGGCGTGACGCTCACTCCGGGCGGCTCCGCCACCGTGCAGCTCACGTCCGACGCCGCCTTCGACGTCCAGGTCGTGAACCAGGGCGACAGCACGGAGACCGACGTGACCGTGACCGTGAGCCTGGGCCAGGGCGGCGACGCCACCGAGCTCGAGGACACCATCACCGAGATAGCCGCGGGCGAGGCTCAAGACCGCGACGATCCCGCTGTCCGGACAGCCGCCCACCGGTCAGAACGTGCCCATCACCGTCCGCGTCCAGCCGGTGCGCGGCGAGGAGGTCACGGACAACAACGAGGCCGAGTTCACGGTCATCTTCACCCGCTGAGCGCTTGGGTACCCTGGCGGCCGTGGACGACCTGAACTCGACTCAGGGCATCGTCGCCCTCGCGGCCGCGGGCGTCGCAGCCGCCGCTCTTCTGTGGGTGATCGTGCTCGCGGTGAAGCTGCGCCGGGTGCGCGCCGCGCAGCGCACGATCCTCGGCGGTGAGAGCACCGACCTCGCCGCCCACGCCGCATCGCTCCAGGAGGCCTTCGTGCAGCTGCGCGACTGGGTGGAGGAGGTGGCGTCCGGGCTCGAGTCCCGCGTGGGCGGCGCGGAGCACCGCATGGACGGGTGCATCTCGCACACGTCGGTCGTCCGCTACGACGCGATGAACGAGCTGTCCGGGCAGCAGTCCAGCACCGTCGCCCTGCTTGACGAGCGGCGGACGGGCGTCGTCATCTCGTCGATCCTCCACCGCGACCAGGCACGGCTGTACGTGAAGCAGGTCCGCGAGGGCAACCCCGAGTACGAGCTCTCCCCGGAGGAGCAGCAGGCGGTGGACGCGGCGATGGCAGGCACGCCCGCGGGCGCCTGATGCGCGTCGCGTACCTCGGGCCCGCCGGCACCCACAGCGAGGAGGCGCTGCGGGCCTCGGCCCCACCCGGCGCCGAGGCGGTTCCGCATCCGACGATCTACGACGCCGTGATGGCGGTCCAGGAGGGCGGCGCGGACCGGGCCGTCGTGCCGATCGAGAACGCGCTCGAGGGCAGCGTGGCGATCACGCTCGACACGCTCGCGGTGGAGGCCCGGGACGTTCGGATCGCAGCGGAGGTGGTCCACCCGATCCACCACTGCGTGGTCGCCCGCGACGAGCTGCCGCTCTCCGCGGTGGAGCGCGTGGTCTCGCACCCGCAGGCCACCGCGCAGTGCGCGCGCTTCCTGCGCGAGCACCTGCCGCACGCCGAGCTCGTGAACGCGCCCTCGACCGCCGACGCCGTGCTCACGGTCTGCCGTTCGGAGGACCGCAGCGTGGCGCTCGGCTCGAGGCTCGCGGCGGAGCTGTACGGCTGCCACGTAGTCGCTGAGAACGTCGAGGACCATCCCGACAACGTCACCCGCTTCGTATGGCTGGCGCCGGCGGGCGAGGTCGGAGAGGTCGGAGAGGACCCGAAGACATCGATCGTGTTCTGGGGCGGAGGCGACCAGTCGCCGGGGTGGCTCGTCGACGTGCTGAGCGAGTTTGCGGGCCGCGGGGTGAACCTCACGAGAATCGAGTCGCGGCCGCGCCGCACCGGCCTCGGGCACTACTTCTTCTTCGTCGACCTCGAGGGGCTGGCGGAGGCGGCGCCGGCGAACGAGGCGCTGGAGGCGGTGGCGCGCCACGTCGGCGAGCTCCGCGTACTCGGCTCGTACGGCAGACCACCCTGGCTAAACTGACCGCACCGTGGCTGTACGGGCGAGCGTGTCCTACACGACCAGGCCGGGTGAAGTAGAACCAGGCCCTCGCCTCGCGCTGCCCGGGGCCGGCCGGCCTACGCAGCGCGCCACGTCCACCGGCCGGGTCCTGGTCCTCAATGCGTCCTATGAGCCGATCAACGTCTGCACGGTCCGGCGGGCAGCGGTCCTGATCCTGAAGAACCGCGCCGAGATCCTGGAGGAGAGCGACTGGAAGCTCCACTCCGAGAACCTCACGCTCGCCCGCCCGGTCGTGATCCGGCTCCTCACCTACGTGCGGATCCCACGCGACGCGCACCGGCGCAAGATCACCCGGCGCGCGGTCTTCGCGCGTGACCGCTGGACCTGCCAGTACTGCGGCCACGAGCGCGGGAACCTCACCGTCGACCACGTGATCCCGCGATCGAAGGGCGGCCCCTCCACGTGGGAGAACATCGTCACCTGCTGCGCCCCCTGCAACAGGCGCAAGGGCGACCGCCTGCCGAGGCAGGCGAACATGGTGCCGGCGCGAGCCCCGAAGGCGCCCAACCCGGCGATCTTCATCCACGTCGCGGCGCCGACGATCCCAGCGGCGTGGGAGCAGTACCTGGTGATCGCGGCCTGATGGACGACGACACTCGGGCAGCCACTCTCGGCGAGCTGCGCAGCACGCGCAGGTGGCTCGCCGTCGCCGCGGTCTGGGCCGTCGCCGCGACGGCGCTGGCCGTGTTCGCGCTGATCGAGGCGAACAAGGAGGACGAGGGCGCGCGGACCCAGGCCGCCGGTGAGCTCGGCCGTGTTCAGCGCGGCCTCAACGACAGGATCGACGACCTCGAGTCGCGCGTCGACGAGCTGCCGACCTCCGACGACCTCTCGAAGCTCGACGGCCGGATCAAGGACATCGAGACGCGGCAGCGACAAGTCAGGCGCCGACATCGAGAAGCTGAACGGCAGGCTGGACGATCTGGAAACGCGGATCGACGAGGTCGAGCAGACGCAGGAGTCCCAGGGCACCGAGACGACCACCACGCCCTGAGTTCTCAGGCGCCGACTTCCCGGTCTGCTTGAATAGCGCGACCAGGGAAAGGAGGTGGTCCGAGCTTGACTGACAGAATTCTTGGGACCCTGGAGGTGTCCGGCCGCTAGACGACCGGTGCTGGGCCCCGCTAGCGGAGTCCAACCGTGACACCGTCGGCGAAAATCTCTGGTCGGGGTTGGTCCCGCCGGCCGCAGTAGAGCCGCCGATCGAGTCCAGCAGTCGTTAGGAGGGGCGTCCCGAGAGGGGCGCCCCTCTGTTATTCGGACTCTGGCTCTGCTTCTGGAGCGGGCTCGAGCTCTTCCTGGACGTCGGCGGAGGTGTCGGCCGCGCTCTCCATCACGAGCGCCACCGCGCTCACCGTGTCGTCGTCGCGCAGGTTCATCACGCGCACGCCCTGTGCGGGGCGGCCCTGCTTCGAGATGCCCTTCACCGACGTGCGCTGCACCATGCCGCTCTGCGAGATGAAGACCAGGTCGTGGTGCTCGCGCACCATCAGCGCGCCGGCGACGCCGCCCTTCTTCTCGGTCAGCCCGATCGTCTTCACGCCCATGGAGCCGCGGCCCTTGACCGGGTACTCCTCGATCGCGGTGCGCTTCCCGTAGCCGTTCTCCGTCACGACCAGCAGCTCCATGTCCGGGCGAATGACGTCCATCGCGAGCACGCAGTTGTCGCCGCGCGAGACGTTCATGCCCTTGACGCCGCCGGTGTCGCGGCCCATCGGTCGCGTCTGGTCCTCGTTGAAGCGAGCCGCCTGGCCGGAGCGCGACACCATGATGATGTCGTCGTCACCGCTCGTGCGGCGGACGGCGACGAGCTCGTCGTCGTCGCGCACCTTGATCGCGATGATGCCGTCCGCCTTGATCGGCGTGTTGTAGGCGAGGAACTCGGTCTTCTTGATCTGGCCCTTCTTGGTGGCGAAGACGAGGTACTTGCCCTCCTTGAAGTCGCGCGTGGCCTGAACGGCCTGCACACGCTCGTCCTCGCGCAGCGGCAGCAGGTTCACGAGCGCGCGGCCCTTGGCCGTGCGCTGCGCCTCGGGCAGCTCGTAGACCTTCTGCCGGTAGACCTTGCCGCGGTTGGTGAAGAACAGCAGGTAGTCGTGCGTCGAGCTCACGAAGAGGTGCTCGATGTAGTCCTCGTCCTTCATGTCCATCCCGGTGACGCCGATCCCGCCGCGCTTCTGCTGGCGGTAGGTGGCGAGCGGGAGCGTCTTGATGTAGCCGGAGCGCGTGATCGCGATGACCATCTGCTGGTCCGCGATCAGGTCCTCGATGTCGATCTCGTCCTCTGAGTGCGTGATCTGCGTGCGGCGCTCGTCGCCGTAGCGGTCGCGGATCTCGAGCAGCTCCTCGCGGATCAGGCCCATGACCTTCGCCTCGTCGCCGAGGATGTCGCGCAGCCACTTGATGCGCTCGAGCACGTCGGCGTGCTCCGTCTTGATCTCGTTCGTCTGGAGCGCGGTCAGGCGCTGGAGGCGGAGGTCGAGGATCGCCTGGGCCTGGATGCGCGTGAGCTCGAAGCGCTCGATCAGGCCGTCGCGGGCGACGTCGGGATCGCGCGAGCCGCGGATCAGCTCGATGACCTCGTCGATGTTCTCGATCGCGACGAGCAGGCCCTCGAGGATGTGGAGCCGGGCCTCCTTCTCGCGCAGCTCGTACTTCGTGCGCCGCACGATGATGTCGGTCTGGTGGTCGACGTAGTTCTTGACGATCGGCAGCAGGCCGAGCGTCCGCGGCACGCCGTCCACCAGCGCGACCATGTTCACGCCGAAGGTCGTCTGGAGCTGGGTGTGCTTGTAGAGCTTGTTGAGGACGACCTTGGGGATCGCGTCGCGCTTCAGCTCGATGACGAGCCGAATGCCCGACTTGTCCGACTCGTCGCGCAGGTCCGAGATCTCCTTGAGCCGGCCGTTCTGGACCTGCTCGACGATCTTCTGCATCAGCCCGCTGCCGTCGCCGCGGCCGTCGCCCTTGTAGACCTGGAAGGGCATCTCGGTGACGATGATGCGCTCCTTGCCGCGCTCCATCGGCTCGATGTGGGCGCGCCCGCGGATCACGACCCGGCCGCGGCCGGTCTCGTACGCGTCGCGGATCCCGCCGTGCCCGACGATGATGCCGCCGGTCGGGAAGTCCGGGCCCTTGAGGTGCTTCATCAGGCCCTTCACGTCGATCGCCGTATCGTCGATGTAGGCCACGACCGCGTCGATCGTCTCGCGGAGGTTGTGCGGGGGGATGTTCGTCGCCATCCCGACCGCGATCCCGGACGAGCCGTTCACCAGCAGGTTCGGGAAGCGCGCCGGCAGGACGAGCGGCTCCTGGCGCGACTCGTCGTAGTTCGGGCCGAACGCGACGGTGTCCGCGTCGATGTCGCGGAGCATCTCCGTGGCGAGCCGCGAGAGGCGCGCCTCGGTGTACCGCATCGCGGCCGGCGAGTCGTTGTCGATCGAGCCGAAGTTCCCCTGCGGGTCGATCAGCGGGTAGCGCATCGCGAAGTCCTGGCCGAGCCGGACCAGCGCGTCGTAGATCGCCGAGTCGCCGTGGGGGTGGTAGTTCCCCATGACGCCGCCGACGACGTTCGCGCACTTGCGGTGCGGGCGCCCGGGCTGGAGCCCGGAGTCGTACATCGAGTAGAGGATCCGGCGGTGGACCGGCTTCAGCCCGTCGCGCACGTCCGGCAGCGCCCGGCCCACGATCACGCTCATCGCGTAGTCGAGGTACGAGGAGCGCATCTCCTCCTCGAGCCCGCGCGGCTCGACGTTCCCGCCTGTCAGCTGGTCAATGCTCATCTCTTACACATCCAGGTTGGTGACTTCGCGTGCGTGGTTCTCGATGAACTCGCGCCTCGGCTCGACGGCGTCCCCCATCAGCATCGAGAAGATCTGGTCCGCCACGCTCGCGTCGTCGATCGTTACCTGCTGGAGCGTGCGCCTCTCGGGGTCCATCGTCGTGTCGAAGAGCTGGTCGGCGTTCATCTCGCCGAGGCCCTTGAAGCGCTGGAGCGGCACGCCGTCGCGGCAGATCTCGAGCACCCTCGTGCGCAGCTCCTCGAACGACAGTGCGTCGTTGTCCTTCTTCCCGAGCACGACGTGGAACGGCGGCGCGCCGGCGAGCTCCTGGAGCTCCTTGTGGATCTTCACGAAGCCGGTGTACGCGGGCGTCTCGAAGAGCGCGCGCTTGAGCCGGTAGGTCTTGGCGGTGCCGGTCTTCCGCTCGATGACCATCGCGGTGACCTCGTCGTCGTTCTCCTCCACGAGCGAGGTCTCGTAGGCCTCGCCGGCGTGATCGTCCGCCTTGAGCAGCGCGATGACGGCCTCCGGGTCGGTCGCGCCCTCGTCCAGCAGCGACGACTCCTCCAGGAAGCTGATCGGGTCGTGGCCCCACTCCGCGCGCAGCGCGGCGGCCCAGCCCTCGTACTGCTTCAGCAGCCGGCCGTACTTCTGCCAGCGCGCGTGCGTGAGGCTGAACCGGCTGCCCTCGCGGTCGGTCACCTCGAGCTTCTCCAGCTTGTCGCGCAGCAGGACCTCCTCGAGCTCCGACTCCTTCTCGATGTAGACGTCCTGCTTGCCCGACTTGATCTTGTAGAGCGGCGGCTTCGCGATGTAGACGTAGCCCGCCTCGATCAGGTCGCGCATCTCGCGGTAGAGGAAGGTGAGCACGAGCGTGCGGATGTGCGCGCCGTCCACGTCGGCGTCCGTCATCACGATCACCTTGTGGTAGCGGGCGTTGTCGAGGTCGAACTCCTCGCGGATCCCGGTGCCGATCGCCGTGATCAGCGCCTGGATCTCCTTGTTCGAGAGCACCTTGTCGATGCGGTTCTTCTCGACGTTGATGATCTTCCCGCGGAGCGGCAGGATCGCCTGCGTGTTGCGGTCACGGCCCTGCTTCGCCGAGCCGCCGGCGGAGTCGCCCTCGACGATGAAGATCTCCGCCAGCGCGGGGTCGCGCACAGAGCAGTCGGCCAGCTTGCCCGGCAGCGTGGAGTTCTCGAGCGCCGACTTGCGCCGGGTGAGGTCGCGCGCCTTGCGGGCGGCGTCGCGCGCGCGGGCGGCGTCCACCGCCTTGCGGATCGCCTGGCGCGCCTCGGCCGGGTTCTCCTCGAGGAACTCGGCCAGGCCCTTGTTGACGGCGCTCTGCACGAACCCCTCGACGGGCGGGTTGCCGAGCTTCGTCTTCGTCTGGCCCTCGAACTGCGGGTCCTGGATCTTCACCGAGATGATCGCGGTGAGGCCCTCGCGCACGTCCTCGCCCTGGAGGTTCGGGTCCTTCTCCTTCAGCTCGCCGACCGTCCGCGCGTAGCGGTTGATCGTGCCGGTGAGCGCCGAGCGGAAGCCGGACAGGTGCGTGCCGCCCTCGTGCGTGTTGATGTTGTTGGCGAAGGAGAGGAGGTTCTCCTGGTAGGAGTTGTTCCACTGGAGCGCGACCTCGACCTCGCCGACCTCGCTCGAGCCCTCGACGTAGATGACCTTCGGGTGAAGCGGCTCGCGCGTGCCCTGGCCGTGCAGGTACTTGACGAAGTCGACGATGCCGCCGTCGTACTGGAAGGTCGTCTCGAAGCGCTCGCCGCGCTCGTCGCTGAAGGAGATCCTGAGGCCCTTGGTGAGGAAGGCCATCTCGCGGAAGCGCTGCTCGAGCGTCGCGCGGTCGTAGTCGATCGTCTCGAAGATCTCGAGGTCGGGGAGGAAGGTGATGCTGGTGCCGCGGCGGTCCGTCTTCGCGCCGGTCTCGAGCGGGGCCATCGGGACTCCGCGCTCATAGGACTGCGTGTGCTCGTGGCCGTCGCGCCAGACCGTCAGGTGGAGCCACTCGGAGAGCGCGTTCACGACCGAGACGCCGACGCCGTGGAGGCCGCCGGAGACCTTGTAGCCGCCGCCGTCGCCGAACTTGCCCCCGGCGTGGAGGACGGTGAGGACGACCTCGGCGGCCGGCCTCTTCTCCTTGGCCATGATGTCCACGGGGATGCCGCGGCCGTTGTCGGTGACCGTGACGCTGTTGTCCGGATGGATGACGATCTCCACCTCGCTGGCCTCGCCGGCGAGCGCCTCGTCGACGGAGTTGTCCATCACCTCGTAGATCAGGTGATGGAGCCCGCGCTGGCCCGTGGAGCCGATGTACATGCCCGGGCGCTTGCGGACGGCCTCGAGGCCCTCCAGAACGGTGATGTCCTGGGCGGCGTACGAGCCGTTCTTCCTCGCGCCGTCCTTCTTCTCGGGCTGCTTCGCCAAATCGTTCCTTCCACCGCGAAAAGCCCCGACTCCGGAACCCCTGTCGGCCGGGTCGGGGCGCTACATAAGACCGCTCTAGATACTAGCAGGCTACCCCTTGAATCGGACGGTTCTCAGAGTTACAAAATGCCCGCAAATCGCGACAAAACAGGGCCTTTCAGCGGAGGTTCGGGCCCGAACCGACGACGAAGCGCAGCTTCGTCACCAACCGGCCTCCGAGCGCGGTCTCGAGGCCGGCGAGGATATCCGGTCCGAGGAGCTCCAATTCCTGCGCCCAGACACCCGATTCGCACCTGACCGTGACCACTCCGTCACGTTCCGAGACGGGCTGACGCGGCGTCCGCCAGACCGGGCCCGGCCACCCCTCCCCACGCCGCCTGAACGCTGGGCGAGCAGCGTGGCGGGGGCGACGTCGCGAACCACGCCCTCGAGCGCAGCCGGACAGCGGGCGGGGAGCCGACGGCCGCCTCACGCGGCCACCGCCCGCGCGGTCCCGCTCACCGCGCCGTGCTCGACGCGAACGAGCCCGCCGCCGGAGAGGGCGGCGCCCGGCACGTGCTCGGGCTCGGTCGTCGTGATCACCGACTGGCCGCCGGCGCGCAGCAGGTCGGCGAGCAGCTCGCGGCGCTCGGCGTCCAGCTCCGACATCACGTCGTCGAGCAGCATCAGCGGAAGCCGCGCGCGGCGCTCGGCGAGGAGCGTGCGCTCCGCGAACAGGAGCGCCAGGAGCGCCGCCCGCTGCTGGCCCTGCGAGCCGTACGCCCGCAGCGACACGCCCTCCAGCAGAAGCTGCAGCTCGTCGCGGTGGGGCCCGTGCGCCGTGAAGCCGCGCTCGATGTCGGCGGTCCGCCGCTCCGCGAGCTCGGCGGCCAGCTCCTCCGCGTCGGTGGCCGGCGAGCGCGGCCGGTAGCGCAGCTCTGCGCTGCCCGGCAGGCCGAGGCGCGCGCCGAGGTCGGCGTACAGCGGGCGGAGCGCCGTCGACGGCCTCCGTGCGGTCGGCCATCAGCCGGATCCCGTGCCGGGCCAGCTCGGCGTCCCACGCGTCGAGCGCCGCGGGCCCGGCCGCGCCCGCGCGAATCCGGGCCACGAGCGCGTTTCGCTGCGCGAGCGCGCGCGAGTAGGCGGCGCGCGTCTCCGCGCGGCCCGGCCAGAGCGCGGCCACGACCTGGTCGAGATGCGCCCGGCGCGCCGCCGGCGCGCCCTTCACGAGCTCGAGCCGCTCGGGCAGGAACACGCTCACGAGCGGGCGCGCCTCGACCGCGGCCAGGCTGTCCACGGCGCTGCCGTCGACGCGCATGTGCTTGGCCTCGCCCGGGTGGAAGCCGACCTCGATGCGGTGGCTCGCCGTCGGCGCCGTCGAGCTCGACCACCACGCGCGCGACGCCCTCGCCGCCGCGGCGCACCAGCTCGCGCTCGTTCGAGGTGCGCGGCGAGCGGCCGGTGCAGCCGAAGTAGAGCGCCTCGAGCAGGTTCGTCTTGCCGGCGCCGTTCGGGCCGGCCACCACGGTCAGCCCGCCCGCGAGCTCGACGTCCGCGGACTCGTAGTTGCGGAAGTCGCGCAGCTCGATGCGCTCGACGCGCACGGCAGCCGCCTAGACGTTCAGGCGGATGGGCATGACGAGGTACCGGAAGCCGGCGCCCTCGTCACCGGACTGGATCAGGCCGGGCCGCAGCGGGCTGATCAGCTTCAGGATCAGCTCGTCCGACTCCGCGCTCTCGAGGCCCTCGCGGAAGAACTCCGGGTTGAAGCCGATCTCGAGCGGTTCGCCGGCGAACGGCACGGGCAGCGACTCGCTCGCCTCGCCGACGTCCGGCGTCTGGGCCGACACGTCGAGCGCGCCCTCGGTGAAGCTCAGGCGGAGCGGCGCGTTCTTCTGGGCCAGGAGGCCCACGCGGCGCACCACGTCGAGCAGCTCGTCGCGGTTCACCCGCAGCTCGTGCTCGTACGCCTCGGGGAGCAGCTGCTGATAGTTCGGGAAGCGGCCCTCGACCAGGCGCGAGGACAGCACGATGTCGTCGACCGTGAAGACGACCTGGTTCTCGAGCGCGGCGACGCCGATCGAGTCGGCGCTGCCGGCGGACGCGATCCGGCCCAGCTCCTGGAGCGTTCGCGCCGGGACGTTCGCCTCGAGCGAGCCGGTGAGGTCCGCGTCGAGCGTCGTCTCCTTCACGCCGAGCCGGTAGGAGTCGGTGGCGACCATGCGCAGCTCGTTTCCGCTTGCGGTCACGAGCACGCCGGTCAGGTGCGGCCGCGTCTCGTCGCGCGAGGCGGCGCGCGCCACGCGGGCGATCGTGTCGACGAAGGCGCCGGCGGGCACGGTCAGGCCGCCGTCGGCCGGGACCTCCGGGCAGCTTCGGGAAGTCCTCGGTCGGGAGCGTGCGCAGGTGGAACTTCGCGGGGCCGGACACGACCTCGACGTCCTGCTCCGCGCTCCGGTACTCGAGCGTCAGGTCGTCCTTCGGCAGCGAGCGGACGACGTCGAGCAGCAGACGGCCGGGGACGACCGCCTGGCCGGCGGCGGAGTCCGAGGTCTCGAGGGAGACGCGCACGCCCAGCTCCATGTCGGTCGCCTGGAGCTCGGCGCGACCCTCCTCCACGCGCAGCAGCACGCCTGCGAGCGACGGCACGGGACCGCGGGTCGACGCGCCGCGCACGGCGACGCCGAGGCGAGCCAGGAACGTTTCACGGGAAACGGAAAGCTTCAAAAGACGCTGCCTATCTCAGGTAGAGGTGATTGGAGGGTGTTCAGAAGTTGACATCCGGGGCGATCCTGCTCGGGGAGCGGATCCGCCGATGTGCGGAAGCTTGTTGATTCTTCCATCCATGGCGGTCAGGACGGGGGGCGCCCGAGCCGCCGGCGCAGGTTGTCGACG
This sequence comes from uncultured Thermoleophilaceae bacterium, assembly GCA_963786845.1. Taxonomy (GTDB): domain Bacteria; phylum Actinomycetota; class Thermoleophilia; order Solirubrobacterales; family Thermoleophilaceae; genus JACVRW01. The sequence goes on along the minus strand of CAWBAP010000001.1, from coordinate 66,358 downwards.
GCGGTGCGCACATCGTCGTCCGTGCGCAGTGCGGCTCCGATGCGGTTCACCGCGTGCAGAACGGTGGTGTGATTGCGGCCGCCGATGCCGCGGCCGATCTCGGGAAGGCTGTGCTCCGTGAGCTCGCGCGCGAGATACATCGCCACCTGCCGCGCGGCCGCGACGGCCGGCCTGCGGTCGCGCGCCACGAGCGCGTCCCGTTCGACGCCGAACTCCTGCGCGGCCGCGTCCAGGATCTCGGCGATGCCGCACGTGTCGGACGCGGTGTCCTCGCCGAGCCGGCGAAGGACGTGCCGCGCCAGCGCCGGCGTGGGCGACTCGTTCCGCATCGAGGCGTAGGCCACGACGCGGATCAGCGCGCCCTCGAGCGCGCGGACGCTGGTGGTCACGCGGCGAGCGATCTCGGCCAGCACCTCGGGGTCGACCTGGACGTCGTCGACGCGGGCGCGCTTCGCGAGGATCGCGAGCCGCACGCGAGACCTCGGGCGTGTCCAGCTCGGCCACGAGCCCCGAGCGGAAGCGCTCGATCAGCCGGTCCTCGACGCCCGGGATGTCCTCGGGCGCGCGATCGGAGGTCATGACCAGCTGGCGGCCGGCGTCGATCAGCGAGTTGAAGGTGTGGAAGAACTCCTCGCGCGTCTTGTCGCGGCCGGCGAGGAACTGCACGTCGTCGATCAGGACCACGTCGGACGCCGCGGAAGCGCTGCTTGAAGTCGGCCGTCGTCTTGCCGCGCACGGCCTCCACGAACTCGCTCGTGAACTCCTCGATCGTCGCGTAGCGCACCTGGAGCCCGCCGCCGTAGCGCTCGACGTAGTTGCCGATGGCGTGCAGGAGGTGCGTCTTGCCGATCCCGGGCGAGCCGTGGAGGAAGAGCGGGTTGTAGGAGTGGCCGGGCAGCTCGGCGACCGACAGCGAGGCCGCGTGGGCGAAGCGGTTGCCGGCGCCGATGACGAACTGGTCGAAGGTGTACTTCGGGTTGAGGCGGTCGCGGTGCCGCCGTCGGCGGCCGCGGGCCCTCCGCGCCGGCGCCGGCGCCGGCCGGGACCTGCCCGTCCGTGGGCGGCTCCCAGTCCTCGCCCACGATCTCGACGAGCGCGCGCTCGTCGAAGCCGGCGGCGGCCGCGCGGCGCAGGAGCGGCAGGTAGCGCTCGGCGACGGACGTCCGGATGTGCTCGGGCGCGCGCACGTAGACCGTCGTGCCCGCGGACGCCGGCGAGCTCGAGCGGCTCGAGCCAGATGTGGAACTTGAAGTCCGGCGTCTCCTTGCGGAGCTCGCCTCGGATGGCGTCCCAAATCTCGTCTGGCGGCGTGGGCACGGGTGCTCGCGACCCTCCTCAGGGGCCTGCTGGTCGGTGGTTCTCAGAGGAAGGGGCGGGTCGGAAAAGACAGCCCCGCTGCCCTCGGCGTGGCGAGTGTACAACGGCCGAAATCGCCTCGCGCGGCATGCCGTGGGGCGGCCCCGCAAAACGCGGGAAAAGCGTCGCGGCGCCGTCCGGCGCGGCTGTCGACAGGAAGTCCACAGGCGCGCGCGGCGCGATCTTGTACCCTGGCTCGCCGGTACATGAAGCGCACCTACCAGCCCAAGAAGCGCAAGCGCGCCCGCACGCATGGCTTTCGCGCGCGCATGAGCACCCGCGCCGGGCGAGCGCTTCTGAAGCGCCGCCGGGACAAGGGCCGCAAGCGGCTCACGCCGTAGCCGATGGCCGACCGTGCGCGTCGAAGGCGCCGCCGGCTGTCCCGCAGCGGCGAGTTCGAGCGCGTGTACCGGGAGGGCCGCTCGCACGCGAGCCGGCACCTGGTCGTCTATGCCTTCCCGCGCGAGGAGGGGGACGACTCCGATCCGCGCCTGGGCGTGTCCGTCGGCCGCAAGCTCGGCGGCGCGGTCGAGCGCAACCGGATGAAGCGCCTGCTCAGGGAGGCCTTCTGGTCCAGCGCCGACGACCTGCGCGCGAGCCACGACTTCGTGATCGTGGCGCGGCCCGCGGCCGGGGAGCTGGCCCGCGCGGGCGGCGAGCAGGCGATCGAGGCGGAGCTCCGCGAGGTGCTCGACGGCCGCCGGGCTCGCCGGCGACGGGCCGCCGTCATGAGCGCGATCCGGACGATCGCGACGGCGCCGCTGCGCTTCTACCAGCGGACGATCTCGCCGGGACTTCCCGCGCGCTGCAGGTACCATCCGACCTGCTCCGAGTACGCCGTCCAGGCGGTGCGCCGCTACGGTGTGCTGCGGGGCGTCGTGCTGGCCGCCTGGCGCATTCTGCGCTGCAACCCGTGGAGCCACGGCGGCGTCGACTTCGTGGAGGACCAGAAGCTGTTCCGTCCACGCCCCCAGCGCTAGCCCATGTTCATCGCAAACGTCCTTCAGCCGCTCATCGATGCCTGCCAGTGGATCCTGGAGTTCTGGCACGACCTGATCGACGAGGGCGACACGCTCGCCGGCTCCTGGGGCATCGCGATCATCCTCCTGACCTTCACGGTCCGGATCGTGATCCTGCCGCTGACGTTCAAGGGCGTGAAGTCGATGCAGCGGCTTCAGACGCTCCAGCCCGAGATCAAGAAGATCCAGGCTCGCTACAAGGACGACAAGCAGCGGATGAACCAGGAGGTCATGGCCTTCTACCAGAAGGAGAAGGTCAACCCGCTGGGCTCCTGCCTCCCGCTGCTGCTGCAGATCCCGTTCTTCATCTCGCTCTTCTACCTGCTGCGCTCGGACGAGTTCACGGCCGACATCGCAGGACAACCCGGGCTTCCTGGCGATCGACAACCTCGCCGACAAGGTCACGCGACCCGGTCCTGCTCGGCGTCCTGATCGTGCTCTACGTGGGCACGCAGCTCGCCGCGAGCGCCGTCACGGCGATCAGCGCGGACCCGACGCAGCGGCGCATCATGTTCGCGCTGCCGTTCGTGTTCGTGATCTTCATCGTGAACTTCGAGGCCGGGCTGATCGTCTACTGGATCACGACGAACGTCTGGACGATCGGCCAGCAGCTGCTCGTGAAGAAGCTCTATCCGAAGCCCGAGCTGGCGACGTCGAGCGACGACGCCGACGGGGACGGCGGCAAGCCGGCCCGCGGGAAGCCGCCCAGCGCCGAGTCGGCGGCGGCCGCGGCCGCGGGCAACGGCAGCGGTGAGGAGCGGCCGAAGGCCGCCGCCGGTGGCGGCGGGTCGGCGAAGGCGCCGCCGAAGTCGCCGCGCAAGAAGAAGAAGCGCTCCGGGCGGCGGCGGTGACCCCCGAGGAGCTCGTCGCCGAGGCCGAGGGCGAGACGCTCGGCGAGGCGAAGTGGGCGGCCATGAAGTCGCTCGAGAGCCGCTTCCCGGGACTGACCGCGGACTGCGTGAGCTTCGACGTGACGGAGGACGGCGGCGACGAGGGTCCCGCGCGCGTGCGCGCCGAGGTCGACGAGGACGCCTGGAGAGCCGCCGCGGAGACGATCCCGGAGGAGCCCGGCCGAGCGGGTCAGGGCGATCGTCGGGCGGGTGGTGCACGCGCTCGGGCTGGACGCGACCGTGGACATCGACGAGAGCGAGGAGGAGATCCGCGCGACCGTGAACGGCGACGAGCTCGGCCTCCTGATCGGCAAGCACGGGACCACGATCGACGCGCTTCAGCACATCGCGTTCCGGGCGGCGTTCCAGGGCGAGGCGATGCGCAAGCAGGTGACCGTCGACGCCGCCGGCTACCGGGAGCGGCGCGAGGGCGCGCTGCACCGCATGGCCGACCGCGCCGCCGCCGAGGCGCTGCAATACGACCGCCCCGTCGAGCTCGAGCCGATGCGCGCGACCGAGCGCAAGATCGTGCACACCTATCTGAGCGAGCGCACCGACGTCGAGACGCACAGCGAGGGCGACGAGCCGGACCGCCGGCTGGTGGTAAGTCCCGTTGAGCGTTTCTCGTGAAACGCTCGAGCTGTACGCCGGCTGCTCGAGGCGCTAGCCGCCGAGCCCGATCCGCATACGACCGTCTCCGACCCTGAAGCGGCGCTCGAGGTTCATGTGGCGGACGCGCTCTCGGGGCTGGAGGTGCGGGAGCTCGTCTTCGGCGCGCCGGATCTGCGACATCGGCGCAGGTGCAGGGTTTCCCGGGCTGGTGCTGGCGCTTGCTCTACCTCGAGCGAAGGTTGACCTTGTTCGAGTCCTCGGGACGAAAGACCGCGGTGATGGATCGGCTCATCCAGGCGGTGGAGCTGTCCAACGCGCGCTCCGATAACCGCGCGCGTGGAGGATCTTGCGCGGGTCGCCGCGCGGCGGTGGGCGGTGGGCGCGAGGCGCTTACGACGCGGTGACGGCGCGAGCAGTCGGGCCGCTGGCGCGTGCTGGTGGAGTACGCGGCGCCGCTGCTGCGTGATGGGCGGCGTTCTGGTTGCGTGGAAGGGGGCGCGGGACGCCTTGGAGGAGGGCGCCGGCGCCGTGGCCGCGGAGAAGGTGGGCATGGCGGTGAGGGAGGTGCTGCCCGTGCAAGCCGTATCCGTCGTCCGAGAACCGGCATCTGCACGTTTTTCGCAAGGTCGCGCCGACGCCGCCGGAGTTTCCGCGGCGGGCGGGGATGGCGCGGAAGCGGCCGCTTGGGGCTGAGCGGCGCGCGCGGCTCTCGCGCCGGCCGCCGGCCCGCTTTCGGCGAACGGCGGGCATTGAAGGGTGGCGGTCCGGGGGGTCCGTCCTTTATGACCGTGTATACGCGGACAAATCGACCGAGGACCCCCGCGAGCGCCGATCCCGCATCCCCTTCACCGCTGTCGTTCGTTCGCGCTCGCCGCACGCAATGGCGAAGAAGGAGCCACCCGTTCGCCCCCGAACGCCTTTCCGACCGACTCGAACCGTAGGTTCGGCCCTGATGGGCACCGTTCTCGCAGTCGCAAACCAGAAGGGCGGGGTGGGCAAGACCACCACCGCCGTCAACCTCGGCGCCAGCATCGCGGACGCCGGCTATCCCACGCTGCTGGTCGATCTCGACCCGCAGTGCAACGCAACGGTTGCGCTTGGGCTTCCCAAGGACGGCGGGGGCAGCGTCTACGACTGCCTCTCCGGCGAGCTCGCGCTCACGGCGGCGGCCATCCCGAGCGGCATCGACGGGCTCGACGTCGTGCCCTCGACGCCCGACCTCGCCGGCGCGAACGTCGAGCTGCCGCGCATCGAGGGCTCCGAGACCACGCTGCGCGACCGGCTCGGCAGCGTTCGCGACCGCTACCTGTTCACGCTGCTCGACTGCCCGCCCTCGCTGGGCCCGCTGACGGTCAACGCGCTCGTCGCGGCCGACCGCGTGATCGTGCCCGGTGCAGACCGAGTACTTCGCCCTCGAGGGGCTCGCGCAGCTGCTCGACACGCTCTCGCTGATCCAGCGCGAGCTGAACCCGCGGCTCACGGTGCTCGGCATGATCCTCACGATGCACGACGGCCGCACGCGGCTCGCGCGCGACGTCGAGCGGGAGGTGCGGGAGCACTTCCCCGAGCTGGTCTTCGACACGGTCGTGCCGCGCAACGTCCGGCTCGGCGAGGCGCCGAGCTTCGGGCTCCCGGTGCTCCGGCACGCGCCGCACAGCGCCGGCAACGCGGCCTACCTGAGGCTCGCCAAGGAGGTGGCCGCCCGTGGCTGAGGCCCAGCAGCGCGGGATGGGCCGGGGGCTCGCGGCGATCCTGCCGCGCACCGGCAAGGTCGAGGACGGCCTGCGCGAGATCCCGCCCGACCTGATCCAGCCGAACGCGCGCCAGCCGCGCCGCACCTTCGACCAGGCGCGGCTCGCCGAGCTGGCCGAGTCGATCAGGACGCGCGGCGTGCTCCAGCCGATCGTCGTCCGGCCGCTCGCCGGCGGGAGCTTCGAGCTGGTCGCGGGCGAGCGCCGGCTGCGCGCCGCCCAGATGGTCGAGCTCGAGACGATCCCCGCGCTGGTCCGGGACACCGAGGACTGGGAGCGCCTCGACGTCGCGCTCGCGGAGAACATGGCGCGCGTCGACCTGAACGCGGTCGAGGAGGCGCGCGCCTGCGCGATGCTCGTGGACGACCTCGGCCTGACGAAGCAGGAGGTCGGCCGGCGGGTCGGCCGCAGCCGCGTCGCGATCTCGAACCTGATCCGGCTGCTCGACCTTCCCGAGGAGGCGCTCGAGCTGATCGAGCGCGGGCGAGCTCACCGAGGGCCACGGCCGCGCGCTCCTGCTCTGCAAGGACCACGCCGCCCGCCGGAGCCTGGCGCTCGAGGCGCGCGACGGCGCCTGGTCGGTGCGCGAGACCGAGCGCCGCGCGCGCGAGGCCGAGGGTCAGCCGGAGCCTCAGCCGAGGCGCTTCAGCCGCGAGCTGCACCCCGATCTCGCCGAGGCGCTCGCCGCGGCGGAGGACACGCTCACCGCCGCCTTCGGGCAGCCGGTGAAGGTGCGAGCGCGAGGCGAGGGCTGCCGTGTCGAGCTCGACTTCGACACGCCCGCCGAGGCCGTCGCCCTCGCCGAGCGGCTGCTCGCGCGCGCCCGCCTGCGGGCCATCTGAGCGACCGAGCCCCCTACAATCGCGGCTCCGCACTCGCCTGTTGGACGCGATCTATGGGCGAGTCCTGGTCTCGAGCCAGCGCTCTCCTGATCAGAGACGCGCGTCCACCGGCTCGAGTCCAGGATCGCCCGGCGAGGCGTCGCGGCGTCGGCCTCCCGGCTTCCCACCGGCTCTAGACTGTCTACAGCGATGCAGGAGATGGTGATCTACGGCGTCAGCTTCGACATGGTCGGCAAGCAGCCGATCGTGCTTCTGAAGACCCGCGACGGCAACAAGTTCCTCCCGATCTGGATCGGCCACCCCGAGGCGGCGGCCATCCTCATGAAGCTCCAGGGAGCCAACACGCCGCGGCCCATGACGCACGACCTGATCAGCGAGATGCTCACGGAGCTCGAGGTCGAACTGCACGCGCGTCGCGGTCACCGAGCTCCGCGAGAACACGTTCTACGCCGAGGTCACGCTCCAGCTGAACGGCCGCGAGATCGGCGATCGACTCGCGGCCCTCCGACGCCCTCGCCCTCGCGGTTCGCACCGGCGCGCCGATCTTCGCCGCAGAGGACGTGATCTCCGAGTCCGCCATCGAGTTCGAGCACGAGGTGGAGGACACGGAGGAGGTCGTCGAGAAGTTCAAGGACTTCCTCGACAACGTCACGCCCGAGGACTTCGCGGCCGGCGAAGAAGAGGATCAGTAGCCGGCTCGGCGCGCGCGCTCCGCGCGGTCCGGCATCGGCAGGATCTCGGCCCCACCCTCGAGCGGCGGCTGCTCCACGGGCGGAAGCTCGACGGCCTGGTGCTCGCCGGTGAGCGTGCCGTACAGCTGGACCTGCTCCGTGATCACCTCGCCGATGCGGCGGATGCCCTCGCGGATGTCGTCCTCGCCCGAGCCCGAGAAGTTGAGGCGCATCGCGTTGCGGCCGCGGCCGTCCAGGAACGCCGCCTCGCCGGGCACGAACGCCACGTTCTCCTGGAGCGCGCGGGCGAGCAGGTCGGTGGTGTCGATGAAGTCCGGCAGCGTCGCCCAGATGAAGAGCCCGCCCGACGGCCGCGTCCACTCCGCCTGCGGCGGGAAGTGGTCGGCCAGGGCGTCGAGCATCGTGTCGCGCCGCGCGCGGTAGATCTCGGTGAGCGACTCCACGTAGTCGCGCCAGTGGCCCTCCGCGAAGTAGGCCTGGACCATCAGCTGCGAGAGCGTCGACGTGCAGAGGTCGGTCGCCTGCTTGCCGAGGTTGATCTTCTCGAGCACGGGCGGCGGAGCCACCACCCAGCCGAGCCGGATGCCCGGTGACAGGATCTTCGAGAACGTGCCCAGGTACATGACGTACACGCCGCCGTCGAGCGACAGGAGCGGCGTGGGCGCCTCGCCCTCGTAGCGGAGCAGGCCGTACGGGTTGTCCTCCAGCACGAGCAGCTCGCGCTCGTGCGCGACCTCGACCAGCCGGTGCCGGCGCGGCTGCGACATCGTCACCCCGGCCGGGTTCTGGAAGCTCGGCACCGTGTAGATGAACTTCGGCCGCCGGCCGTCGCGCTCCAGGCGGTCGAGGGTCTCCTCGAGCATGTCCACGCGCATGCCGTCGGTGTCCATGTCGATCTGCACGACCTCGGCCTGGTAGGACGAGAAGACCGGCACGGCGCCGGGGTAGGTCGGGCCCTCCGCGACCACCACGTCGCCGGGGTCGATCAGCGTCTTCGTGACCAGGTCGAGCACCTGCTGGCCGCCCGTCGTGACGAGCATGTCCTCGTGGTCGACGCTCATGCCCTCCGCGGCCATGACCTCGGCGATGCAGGCCTTCGTCTCGTCGAGGCCCTCGGTGGGCCCGTACTGGAGCGCCTTGGCGCACGACTCCTTGGCGATCCGCTGCGCGACCGCCGCGAACGTGTCCGGCGGGAACGTGCTGGTGTCGGGCAGGCCGCCCGCGAGCGAGATGACCTCCGGCCTGGCGGTGACCGCCATCAGGTCCCGCATCGCGGATGACTTCATGACCTTCGTCCGGGCCGCGAACAGGCCGGCGTAGCGCTCGATGTCGCGAGAGGAGCTCATGCCGCTAGCGGGAGGTGTTCGCCCTGGTCGCGGCGTTAACCTCCCGCGCCGCAGGGTACCGACCCTCGCAGCCGCCCATGAGCCTCTTCCTCGACATCGGGACCGGCGCCGGCCTGGCGTCGTCCGCGGGCGTCCGGCCCTACCTGCCGCCGCTGGTGGCGGGCGGCCTCGCGCGCGGCGACATCGCGATCGACTTCGACGGCACCGATTTCCACTTCCTCGAGTCCACGGCGTTCCTCGCGGCGGTCGTGGTGGTCGGCGTGGCCGCCTTCCTCCTGGAGCGTTCGGCGGCGAACCGTCCCGGCGCGAGGGCCGGCCGAGCTGATGGCGGGGGTGATAGCCGTCGCGCTCGGCGCACTGCTCTTCGCCGGGGCGCTCGCGGACGACGGGCACCCGGTCTGGGTCGGGCTCGTGTTCGGCCCGCTCTGCGCCGCGCTCGGATGGGTCGCCGTCGGCGGCCTCGTGGAGAGAGTGCGGGCGCGCCTCGAGCCGGACCAGGCCGCCCTGCTCACGGCGTACGCGGACGTCGCCGCGCTGCTGCTCGCGGCGATCGCCGTGTTCGTGCCGCCGCTCGCACTGCTTGCGATTCCGGCGTTCGTGGTGCTGCTCCTCGGCGGCCGCCGCCGTGAGGGTCGAGAAGTACGCCGGGCTGAGGATCCTGCGGTAGTGCCGAAGAAGCTCGTCCTCGCCGTCATCGACTCGCTGAAGCCGGACATGCTCGACCAGGCGGTCGCGGAGGGGCAGGCGCCCGCGCTGGCGTCGCTCCTGGAGCTCCGGCACCTACATCCGCGACTGCATCTCGACCTTCCCGTCGGTCACCCCGGTGGCGTCGGCGGCGATCGCGACGGGATGCGGCCCGGGCGAGCATCACATCCCTTCGATGAACTGGTTCCACCGCGGTGAGGAGCGCTACGTGGAGTACGGGTCGTCGCTCGCGGCGACGCGAGCGTTCGGGATCGTCCGCTCGCTCTACGACACCGTCTACAACATGAACCTCGCTCACCTGAGCCGCGCGCACAAAACCGTCTTCGAGCATCTCGACGATGCCGGCTTCCGGACCGCCTGCACCACCTACCTGATCTACCGCGGCCGGACCCGGCACGACCCCTCGGGCGTGAGCGTCTACAGGCGGATCGCGGAGGCCGCGCAGTTCCGCCACCCGGTCTACGGCGCCCGCGAGCTCTTCTACGCCGACCTCTTCGACTCGCGCGACACGGGCTGCACGTCGGCGCTCGGGATGCCCGGCCAGCGCGACCGTCACACCGCCTGCGTCGGCGCCTACCTGGTCGAGCACGGCCTGTTCGACTTCCTGCTCTTCTCGCTGCCGGACAACGACACCTACTCGCACAAGGTCGGGCCGGACGGGCAGGTGCGGTCGATCGCGGAGGCGGACCGCGCGCTCGATCGGATCATGCACGTGGCGGGCGGCGTGGAGGCCTTCCTGGAGGAGTACGCGGTGATCGTCATGTCCGACCACTCGCAGACCGCCGTGGAGACCGCGATCAACCTGTCGGAGGTGCTGTCGGACGCGCGCGTGCTGGCGCCCAGCGACCCGGCGCCGATCGAGGCCGAGCTTGCCGCCTGCCCCTCGGCGCGCTCGGCGATGGTCTACGCGCTGGACGAGACGAGGCGCGCGGAGCTCGTGGGCCGCGCGGCGAACACGCTGCTCGAGGCCGACGGCGTGGAGCTCGTGATCACGGCCGACGACGGTGCCGCCCTGGTGCGCTCGGACAGCGGCGAGCTCCGCTTCGCGCCGGGCGACGACCTGATCGACCGGCGCGGCCGGAGCTGGCGGGTTCAGGGCGACGAGGCGGTGCTCGAGCTGGCCATAGCCGGCGGTGAGGTGGACAGCGAGACCTACCCCGATGCCCTCGGCCGGCTCTGGTCGTCGCTCCAGTGCCCGCACTCCGGCGACGTCCTGGCGTCGGCGGAGCTCGGCTACGAGTTCGTCGACTGGGGCGGCGCCCACCACGTGGGAGGCGGCAGCCACGGCTCGCTCCACAGGGAGGACTCCGAGGGAGTGCTCCTCCTGTGCGGCCTCGATCCACCGGAGCGCGACCAGTGGTCGCTCGCCGACGTGACGCCGCTGGTGCTCCAGCACTTCGGTGTACCGTTGGCCGGGTGACCGACGAGGCGAGGGCAGCGATCGCGGACCGCCCACATGCCGTTCACCTGCGCGTGCGCGCGGGGCTGCGGAGGCCGCACAACTGGGTGCAGCTCCTCAAGTTCTGCGCCGTCGGCGCCTCCGGCTACGTCGTGAACCTGTCGGTGTTCGCCGCGTGCGTCGCGCTGCTGGACCTCCATCACCTGCTGGCCGCCACGGCGCGCGTTCGCCGTGGCCGTGCTCAACAACTTCTGGTGGAACAGGCACTGGACCTTCAGGGCGCGCGGCGGGCACGCGGGCTTCCAGGCGGTGCGGTTCTTCACCGTGAGCATCGGGGCGTTCCTGTTCGCCGCCGCGGTGCTCGAGCTGCTCGTGAGCGCCGGCGGCGTCGCCGAGGTGCCCGCCCAGGCGATAGCGATCGTCTCGGCCACCCCGCTGAACTTCATCGGGAACAAGATGTGGAGCTTCCGCATCGAGCTGTCGCGCGACTAGCCGCCCTCGGGCTGGCGCTCCTCGTCTCTGCCGGCCTGCCCGCGGCGGCGTCGGCAGCCGAGCTCGAGCGGCCGGCCTCGCAGACCGTGCCGCCGCCGTTCTTCGAGCGCAGCGCGAACGAGGTGGAGCGCATCGCCGAGCGCGCGGAGAAGGTGCGCGCGGCCCGCCGCGACGGGCCGCTCGACCCGACGACCTACACGAAGGGCGTCGGGCGCTGGCAGGTGAGCTTCTTCCGCGACCGGGACGAGCAGGTCCAGGTCCAGGTGGACGACCGCAGCGGCGCCGTCCTCGAGCAGTGGTCGGGCGACCAGGTCGCCTGGACGATGGCGCGCGGCTACCCGGGGGCGTTCGGGCGCAAGCTGAACGCGCCCTACGTCTGGATCCCGCTGTGCCTGCTGTTCCTCGCTCCGTTCGTGGACGTCCGCCGGCCCTTCAGGCTCCTGCACCTCGATCTGCTCGTGCTGCTCTCCTTCGGCGTCTCGCACTACTTCTTCAACCGAGGCGAGATAGGCGTGTCTGCCCCGCTCGTCTATCCGGTGCTGCTCTACCTGCTCGGACGGATGCTGTTCGCGGCGTTCCGGCCACGCCAGGCCGCGGGGCCGCTGGTGCCGCACGCGCCGCTCACGCTGCTCGTGGTGGGGCTCGTCTTCCTGAGCGCGTTCCGCATCGGCCTGAACGTCGCCGACTCGAACGTGATCGACGTGGGCTACGCGGGAGTCATCGGCGCCGACCGCATCGCCGACGGCGACCCGCTGTTCGGGGAAGGCTTCTCGGACGACGTCGAGCGCGGCGACACCTACGGGCCCGTCACCTATCTCCTCTACGTCCCCGTCGAGCAGGCGCTTCCGTGGAGCGGCCTCTGGGACGACCTCCCGGCGGCCCACGCGGCGGCGATCGCCTTCGACCTGCTCGCCATCGGCGGTCTGCTGCTGCTGGGGAGAAGGCTCCGCCCGGGACGCGACGGACCGGCGCTGGGCGTGGCGCTCGCCTATGCCTGGACGGCCTTTCCCTACACGGCGTTCGTGCTGGAGTCGAACTCCAACGACACGCTGGTGGCGCTGGCGTGCATCGCGGCGCTGCTCGGCGCGAGCGTCGTGCGCCCGCGCGCCTCCGCCGCCGCGACCGCGCTCGCTGTTGGGCTCGGCGCCACGGCGAAGTTCGTGACGGCGGCGCTCGCGCCCATGTTCGCGCGGCGCTCGCCGCTGGCGTTCGCGGGCACGCTCGTGCTCGTGGTGGCCTGGACGGTCGTGCCTTTCCTCCCGGACGGCGGCGTCAGCGAGCTCTACGACCGGACGATCGGATACCAGGCGAGTCGCCCGTCGCCCTTCAGCCTGTGGGGCCAGGTGGATTCGCTCGGCTGGCTCCAGACCGTGGTGAAGGCCGCGGCCGGGATGCTCGCGCTCGCCGCGGCGTTCGTCCCGCGGCGCCCGGACCTGCGCGGGCTCGCGGCGCTCGGCGCGGCGGTCCTGATCGCCGTCGAGCTCACCGCGACGCACTGGTTCTACCTGTACGTGATCTGGTTCGTCCCGTTCGCCTTCGTGGCGCTGTTCGCCGCGCACGGGCGGACGCTTCCCGAGGAGGCGCCCGAGCCGGCGCAGGAGCGGGAGCCCGTCTACGCGTGAGGCGCGACGCCCTGATCGCAGTGGCCCTGCTCGTCGCCGGCTGGGCGCTCACGCTCTGGGTGCCGCCGTGGTCCGACGACAGCATCGGCGACCTGTTCGTGTACCGCTCGTTCGCGCAGCCGGTGCTGGACGGTGGCCTGCCGTACCGGGACGTGGCCTTCGAGTACCCGCCGATGGCCGCGCGCGGCGATCGCGCTTCCCGGACTGGCGGGGACGGAGGAGGACGCGTTCAGCTGGGCGTTCGCGGCCTGGACGCTCGCGGCCGCGGTGGCCGTCGTGCTCCTGTGCGGGGCGCTCGCGCGCGCCACCGGCGGCGGCGTGCGCCGGGCGATGCTCGCGGCAGCGCTCATGCCGGTCGCCTGCGGCGCGCTGCTGAGGACGCATTTCGACCTGTTCCCGGTGGCGCTGCTGCTCGCAGGGCTGCTGCTGCTGTGCCGCGATCGCCCCCGGGCCGGGCTGGCCGTGCTCGCGCTCGGGGCGATGACGAAGGGTTTCCCGCTCCTCGCCGTGCCGGTGGCGCTCGCGTGGCTCGTCGCGCGCGGGCTGCGCCGCGAGGCGTGGCAGGGGGCGCTGGCGTGTGTCGCGGTGATGGCGGTGGTGGGGGGCGCCGCCCTCGCGGCCTCGCCGGACGGGGCGCTCGACGCGGTCCGCTACCACCTCGACCGGCCGGTGCAGGTCGAGAGCTCGCAGGCCCTGGTCCTGCTCGGCCTGGACGCCGTCGGCCTCGGCGAGGCGCAGAGCGTGGCGAGCCACCGCTCGGACGGACTGGAACACCCGGCGGACGACGCACTGACGGCACTCTTCGCGACCGCACTCGTCGCACTGGCTGCACTCCTGTGCGCCGGCGTTGCGCGCACGACAACTCGCCTCTCGAAGCGGCGCGAGCGGGGGGTAGCCGAGTTATCGCGCTATGGGAACGAGTTCGTCAGCACCCCCCGCCCGAGCGGCGCCGAGTGGCGAGTTGTCGACCAGGGCGGGGCCGACCTCCTCATCGCAAGCCTTTCCGCATGCGTCGCCTTCGCGCTCCTCGGCAAGGTGCTCTCACCCGCAATTCGTGATCTGGGCGCTGCCGCTCGGAGCCCTGGCCCTCGCCTGGCGGATGCACACCCTCGCCGCCGCCGTTGCGCTCGCGGCACTCCCACCCACATCGAGTTCCCCGCCCACTACTTCGACGTGGTCGCGCGCGAGCCGGCGGCCATCGGGCTCGTCGCGCTGCGCAACCTCGCGCTGCTCGCGGTCCTCGTCCTCGGCGTCCGCGCGCTACGACCGCGCCGGCAGGAGCAGCTGCTCGACCGCGGTCGCGCGGCCCTCGCCGTCCACGTCGACTAGCACCGCGTTCAGCCACGGGTCGTCGTCCGAGGTCTCGAAGCGCACGTTCGTGAGCGAGAGGAAGCGCTCGAGCGCCTGCTCGCGCTTCACGCCGATCACGCCGCCGCGCGGCCCGGTCATGCCAACGTCCGTCACGTACGCCGTTCCGCCGGGGAGCACGCGGGCGTCCGCGGTCGGAATGTGCGTGTGGGTCCCGACGCACGCTGCCACGCGCCCGTCGAGGTGCCAGCCCATCGCGACCTTCTCGCTCGTGGCCTCGGCGTGCATGTCCACGAGCACCGCGTCGGCGGCGCCGCGCAGCTCCGAGAGCACGGAGTCGGCCTCCGCGAAGGGCGAGCGCACCGCCTGGAGGAAGACGAGCCCCGACAGGTTCACCACCCCGAGCCGCATCCCGTCGCGCTCGACGACCGTGTGGCCGCGACCAGGGCTGCCCTTCGGGTAGTTCGCCGGCCTCACTATGCGCGGCTCGCGGTCCAGCAGCTCGTAGACCTCGCGGTGGCGGAAGGCGTGGTTTCCCAGCGTGATCGCGTCGGCCCCCAGCTCGAGCAGCTCGCGCGCGGTCTTCTGGGTGATGCCCACGCCGCCGGCGGAGTTCTCGCCGTTCACGATCACGAAGTCCGGCTGATGGGTGTCCCGGATCTGCGGCAGCAGCGAGGCGAGCGTCCGCCGGCCGATGCCGCCGACCACGTCGCCGACGAACAGAAGCTTCACGGTGGGCGATTCTGCCAACCTGCGCGCGGTGGAGACGGCGACCGTCACGCTCGCGGCGCGCGACCTGGTCAAGCGCTACGGCGACAGGGCCGCGCTGCGGGGCGTCTCGCTGACCGCGGGACGCGGCGAGCTAGTGGCCGTGATCGGGCCGAACGGCGCCGGCAAGACGACCCTTCTGTCGATACTCGCGGGCATCCAGCAGGCGGACGAGGGCGAGATCAGCGTCCTGCCCAAGGGGATCGGCTGGGTGCCGCAGCAGGCGGCCCTCTACAGCAAGCTCACGGTCGAGGAGAACCTGGCGCTGTTCGCGCGCCTCGAGCACGCGCCCGACACGGGCGCCACCGTGGACCGGATGCTCGAGCTCACCGACCTGCGCGACCGCGCCGGCGACCAGGTGGGCACCCTCTCCGGCGGGAACCGCCAGCGCGTGAACATCGCGATCGGCCTGCTGGCCGAGCCGGACGTGCTCCTCCTCGACGAGCCGAGCGCGGCGCTCGATCCGCGCCAGCGCGCGCGCCTGTGGGAGTTCATCCTCCGGCTCGCGGGCGAGGGCACCACCGTCATCTACGCCACCCACAACATCCAGGAGGCGGACCGCTACGCCAACCAGCTGATCGTGCTCGCGGACGGGGAGCTGCTCTTCGATGGCCCGCCGCGCGAGCTCGAGCGCGAGGTCGGCACGACCGGCCTGGACTTCGAGGAGGCGTTCGTGGAGTTCCTGCACAGGCGCGGCCACTGATGCGCTGGCTGCTCCTCAAGGACCTGCGGATCCTGAGCCGCTCCCCGCTGCTCGTGGCGCTGCTCGTGCTGTACCCGATCGTGATCGCGGTGCTGATCGGCTTCGCGCTCTCGCGCGGGCCGGACAAGCCGGAGGTGGCCTTCTACAACGGCCTCGCCGGGAAGTCGGCGGTGGTGGAGCTCGGCGGCGAGCGGATCGACCTGGCCGCACAGGGGCAGCGGCTCTTCGACGCCATCGACCCCGTGCGAGCCGACAGCCGCGCCGACGCCATCCAGAAGGTGCGCGACGGCGAGGTGCTCGGAGCGCTGATCATCCCGGACGACCTCGCCACGAACATCCAGACGTCGCTCGAGCCCGGCACGGTCGAGGTCTTCTACAACGCCGAGGACCCCGCCAAGCGCCAGTACGTGGAGAACACGATCAAGTCGCAGGTGCAGACCGCGAACGGCGCCCTCACCAAGCGGGTGGCGGAGGAGGCCCTCCAGCTCCTCGACCTGATCAGCACGGGCGGCGAGTACACCTTCCTCGGGCAGACGTTTGACGTTCTGGGCCTCCAGCGCGCGGAGACGATCCTCGAGCGCGCGCGCGCGGAGCTGCCGTCCGGCTCCGCCGAGCGCGCGGAGCTGGATCGGGTGATCACGTTCGGGAAGCTCGCGCGCGAGAACCTCTCCTTCTCGGACGACGTGCTCGCGGTCGTGGGCGAGCCGATCCGGGTCAAGGCCACCGCGCTCGACGGCGGCACGACCTCTCTGACCTCCTTCGCGGTGGCGCTGGCGGTCGCCGTCTCGCTGATGTTCATCACTCTGCTGCTCGCGGCGGGCACGCTCGCGCTCGAGCGCGAGGAGAACGCGTACTCGCGGCTCGTTCGCGGACTGGTCTCGAAGACCGGCCTGCTGGCCGAGAAGGCTGGGCTCGCGGCCGGCTGCTCGCTGCTCGTCTGCCTCCTGATGATGGCCGGCCTGAGCCTGTTCGTGGAGCTCGACTGGGGCCGCTTCCCGCTGTGGCTGGCCGCGCTTGCGCTCGGGGCGCTCGCCTTCGCCGCCCTGGGCCTCGCGATCGGGGGCCTGACCCGCGACGTGCGAGCCGCCTCGCTGCTCGCGTTCATGCTCTGCCTGCCGCTCGCCTTCCTCGCGCTCGTGCCCTCCGGCGCGGTCGCGCCGGCGCTCTACGACGTGACCCGCGCGGTCTCGGCCGCGTTCCCGTTCAAGCCGGCGCTCGACGCCCTCGACGCCGGGCTGAACGACGCCGGCGACCTCGGCGGCCCGCTGCTCCACCTGGCCGGCCTGACGCTCGCCTTCGGTGCGCTCGGGCGGCTTGCCCTGCAACGCTTCGCCTGATGGCGAGCGAGAACGAGGCGATCGTGCGGAGGGTCTACGCCGCCGCGAACGCGCGCGACATGGACGCCATCCTCGCCGACACGCACGAGGACTGCGAGGTCCATCCGGTGCTGGGCGCGAACCTGGCGGCCGACGTATATCGCGGGCACGAGGGCGTCCGGCAATGGACGCGCGACCTGTGGGGCGAGTGGGAGAGCTTCGAGACGACCGTCGGCGAGGTGGTGGAGCGCGGCGACCGGCTCCTGTACCCGGTCGCACTCCGCGGCCGGGGACGGGCCAGCGGCGCGCCCTTCGAGACGGAGATCTTCCACCTCACCACCGTGCGCGACGGCCTCCTGTTCCGCATCGATGGCTTCAGCGACCGCGATTCCGCCCAACGGGCGCTCGAGGCCACCTAGACTGGTTGGCCGATGCCATTCCCCGCCACACGCCTCAGGCGCCTCCGCAAGACGGGGGTCCTGCGCGAGCTCGTCCGCGAGACCACGCTCACGCCGGCGGATCTCGTCTACCCGATGTTCGTGCAGCTCGGTGAGGGCCGCACGCCGGTCGAGGCCATGCCGGGCGTCGAGCGGATGTCGATCTCGCACGCGGTCGCAGAGGCCGGCGAGGTCCACGGGCTCGGGATCCCCGCCGTCCTCCTGTTCGGCGTGCCGGCCGAGAAGGACGAGCAGGGGTCGGGCGCCTACGACGACGAGGGCGTTGTCCAGCTCGCGGTGCGCGCCATCAAGGAGGCGCATCCGGACCTGCTCGTGATCACCGACGTGTGCCTGTGCGCGTACACCTCGCACGGCCACTGCGGCATCGTGCTCGAGGACGGCAGCGTGGACAACGACCTGAGCCTGGAGCTGCTCGCCAAGACGGCGATCTCGCACGCCCGCGCGGGCGCGGACGCCGTGGCCCCGAGCGACATGATGGACGGCCGCGTGGGCGCGCTCCGCTCACAGCTCGACGCCGAGGGGCACAAGGACCTCCCGATCGTCGCCTACTCCGCCAAGTTCGCCTCGGCCTTCTACGGCCCGTTCCGCGAGGCGGCCGGCTCGACGCCCGCCTTCGGCGACCGGCGCAGCTACCAGATGGACCCGGCCAACTCGGACGAGGCCGTGCGCGAGGCGCTCCTCGACGTGGAGGAGGGCGCCGACATGGTCATGGTCAAGCCCGCGCTCCCGTACCTCGACGTGATCCGCCGCGTGAAGGAGGCCACGCGCGTGCCGGTGGCGGCCTACAACGTGAGCGGCGAGTACGCGATGGTCAAGGCCGCCGCCGCGGCCGGCTACCTCGACGAGGAGTCGACCGTGCTCGAGAGCCTCACCGCGATCAGGCGCGCGGGCGCCGACGTCGTGATCACCTACCACGCGAAGGACGTCGCCCGGTGGCTCAGCCGATAGCGAAGGTTCGGAGCCGAAAGGAAGGCTCGGCGATCCCGCTCGACGAGCTGGACCGCAAGCTGCTCAACCTGCTCCAGGGCAGCTTCCCGATCGCCGTGCGGCCCTACGCCCACGTCGCCGAGCTGGCCGGCGTGCCCGAGGAGGAGGTTCTGACCCGAACGAAGCGGCTGCTCGACGAGCGGATCATCCGCGAGGTCACGCCGATCTTCGACACGCGCGTGCTCGGCTACAGCTCGATGCTGGTGGCCGCCAGGGTGGACGCGGAGAACCCCTGGCGGGCCGCCAAGATCATCAACTCGCACCCCGGGCGTCTCGCACAACTACCTGCGCGACCACGACTTCAACCTCTGGTTCACGATCGCCACCGAGCCCGACTCGCCGCTCGGCCTCGAGGGCACGCTCGAGGTGCTCCAGCGCCTGACGGGGGCCGAGTCGGTGCGCCAGCTCCCCACGCTCCGGCTCTTCAAGATCCGGATGGACCTCGAGATGGAGAAGGGCACGGAGACGCTCGCGGCGGTCGCCGAGGCCGTGGACCACAGGGAGCCCGAGGCGATCGAGCTGTCGGACCTCGACCTTGCCGTGATCCGCGCCACCCAGGGGCCGATGGAGGCGGTGCCGGAGCCGTTCGCGGCCGCGGCCGCCGAGCTCGGGCTCTCGCAGCCAGCGCTGCTCGAGCACCTCGAGTCCATGCGCGAGCGCCGCGCGCTCCGGCGCGTGGCCGCGATCCTGTTCCACCGCCGCGCCGGCTTCTCGGCCAACGGCATGGGCGTCTGGCGCGTGCCGGAGGAGCGGATCCTCGAGCTCGGCCCGCGCATGGCGTCGTTCCGCGGGATCTCGCACTGCTACCAGCGGCCGACCTACGCGGACTGGCCCTACTCGGTCTTCACCATGGCGCACGGGCGCTCGAAGGAGGAGTGCGACGCGATCCTCGACTCGATCGCCGAGGACACCGGCATCGACGAGCGGCGGACGCTCTACTCCTCGACCGAGTTCAAGAAGATCCGGCTGCGCTACTTCACCGACGAGCACAAGCGGTGGGAAGCGGAGCACGCGTAGCGGCCGACCGGCTCGGCGGCCGCCTACGAGCGGGCGCTGGAGCTCATGCCCGGCGGCGTGAACTCGCCGGTGCGCGCGATGCGCGCCATCGGCCGCGACCCGATCTTCGTCGCCCGCGGAGAGGGAGCCGAGCTGATCGACGTGGACGGCAACCGCTACGTCGACTGGGTGATGTCGTGGGGCCCGCTGATCGCGGGCCACGCCCACCCGGAGGTCGTCTCCGCGGTGAGCGCCGCGGCCGCGGCCGGCACCAGCTTCGGCGCCCCCACCGAGGCCGAGGTCGAGCTGGCGGCCGAGGTCGTCGAGCGCGTGCCCTCCGCCGAGATGGTGCGGATGACATCGTCGGGCACCGAGGCGTCGATGAGCGCCCTGCGGCTCGCGCGCGCGGCGACGGGCCGCGACAGGATCGTGAAGTTCGCGGGCGCCTACCACGGGCACGTGGACGGCCTGCTGGCGGAGGCCGGCTCCGGCCTGGCCACCCAGGGGATCCCGGCGAGCCCGGGCGTGACCGCGGCGCAGGCGGCGGACACGTGATCGCCCAGTGGAACAGCGCGCTCCCGGACGTCGAGCCGGCCGCGGTCATCTGCGAGCCCTACGCGGCGAACATGGGCCTGATCCCCCCGGACGAGGGCTACCTCCAGTCGCTGCGCGACTACGCGGACGCGACCGGAGCGCTGCTGATCTTCGACGAGGTGATCACGGGCTTCCGCCTGGCCCGCGGCGGCGCACAGGAGCTGGAGGGAGTCACCCCGGACCTGACCGTCCTCGGCAAGGTGATCGGCGGCGGGCTGCCGGCGGCGGCCTATGCCGGGCGGCGCGAGCTGATGGAGCAGGTCGCCCCGGCGGGCGACGTCTACCAGGCGGGGACGCTGTCCGGGAACCCGCTGGCCACAGCTGCCGGGCCTCGCCACCCTCCGCCTGCTCGACGAGCGCGCGTATGCGGAGCTCGACCGGCTGACCGCCAAGCTCGCGCGCGGCCTCGAGGAGGCGGCCCGCGCGGCCGGCGTGGCGGTGAGCGTCGCATCCAGCACAGGGCTGCTCACGCTCTTCTTCGCTCCCGAGCCGCCGCGCGACTACGGCAGCGCGAAGTCATCCGACACGGACCGCTACGCCGCCTTCTGCCGCGGCATGCTCGACCGTGGCATCTACCCGCCCGCGTCTCAGTTCGAGGCGTGGTTCCCGTCGCTGGCGCACACGGACGCTCACGTGGCCAGGACGGTGGACGCCGCCGGCGAGGTGCTTCGGTCGCTGCATGAGCGTGCTCGGCGAGATCGTGCAGGCGGCGGACCCCGCGCTCGCGGAGTACGCGGTTGATGAGCCGGGCCCGGAGCGCTTCGCGGCCGTGGAGGGGTGCGCGGATTCGTGCTCGAGGCCGTCTACGAGGGCTACCTCATGCACTACGGCGAGCCGCGGGCGTTTCGCGGGATGGACGCCGACCTGCGCCTGCTCGCGGGCGACGCGCTCTACGCCCTCGGCCTCTCGCGCCTGGCCGAGACCGGCGACCTCGAGGCGGTGGCGCTCCTGTCCGACCTCATCTCGGGCTCCGCGCGGGCTCACGCGGAGCGGCGCCCGGATGACGCGGAGGTTCTCTGGAGGACGAGCTCAGATAGGCTCCGCGGCCGCTCGTGCGCTCCGTAACCAAGTTGGCATTTCGCCTCGCCGAGCGGGACAATCCCTAGCTCACCCGTGGCCGAACCACCCAAGAAGTTCGACAAGCAATCCCGCTACACCGAGGGTCGCGGGATCGCGGGCGCGTTCGAGGGCGAGACCGTCACGCGCCGCCGCCTCATGGAGGGCACGGCGCTTGCGGCAGGTGGCGTCGCGACGATGGCCTTCCTGCTTCCCGGCCTCGGCTTCGCGCTGGGCCCGCTGTTCACCGACACGGTCCCGGCCACCTGGCAGGACCTCGGAGCGGAGTCCGACTTCACCGACGAGGGCTACGTGCAGCGCGTCATGAACATCGACGCGCAGATCGGCGACGCCGGCAAGACGACCGTCTACGTCCGCAAGTTCAACCGCGACATCGACAAGGTGATCGAGGGCCAGGACCCCCAGCCGTACGTGGTGATCTCCACGCGCTGCGCGCACCTCGGGTGCCCCGTCCGCTACATCCAGGCCTCGCAGAAGTTCGTCTGCCCGTGCCACGGCGGCGTATACGACTCGCAGGGCCAGGTCGAGGGCGGCCCGCCCGTGCGGCCGCTCGACCGCTTCTACACCCGTGCCGAGAACGGCCGCGTGCTGGTGGGCGACCGCTTCTCGCTCAACTCCGAGCTCGAGCGCTTCGCGCCGCGTGACCCGTCGAACCACCTCGACGGGCTGTGGCAGTACCTCTACCCGTCGAGGCCGACGACGTGAAGCTGCCGTCGCCGCCACTCCCGAAGGCGCTTAGGCGCAGTCCGCCGCGGCCGGGAGACGACGAGCGCAAGAACGGCGGCAGGAACGGCGGCCCCGCCACCAAGCCGACGCCGAAGGACCAGGCGGTCGAGGGCGTCGCGAGCGTCGTCGGCTGGCTCGACGAGCGCTCAGGCGCCAGCCCGTTCCTGCGCGGCTTCCTCTACCGGAAGGTGCCGAAGGGAACCAACTGGTACTACACGCTCGGCTCGGCGACGATGTTCGCCTTCCTCTCACAGGCCGTGACGGGCGTGTTCCTCGCGATGTACTACGAGCCGGACCCGACGCGCGCCTACGAGTCCGCCTCACGCATCACAAACGAGGTCTTCCTCGGCGAGTTCGTCCGTGGGATGCACAAGTGGGGCTCGACCGTGATGATCGTCCTGATCTTCCTCCACATGGGGCGGACGTTCTTCTTCGGCGCCTACAAGTACCCGCGCGAGCTGAACTGGGTGATCGGCGTCGTGCTGGTCGTGCTGACCCTGCTGATGGGCCTCACGGGCTACCTGCTGCCGTTCGACCAGCGCTCCTTCTGGGCGACCGTCGTGGCGGTGAACCTCAACTCGTCCGGCCCGATCGTCGGCCCCTACCTGGCGGACTTCCTCCGCGTGGGCTCCGAGTTCGGTCCGACGACGATCACGCGCTTCTACGCCCTGCACATGCTCGCGGTGCCCGTGCTCATCGCCGCTCTGATCGGCGCCCACCTCTACCTCGTCGCGAAGCTCGGCACGACGGCGCCGCCGTGGATGAAGGCCGAGAAGAAGGACCTCCTGAGAGAGGAGGTCTGACGGATGGACGCGCGCGAGAAGGAGCAGTACCTCCGCGAGTACTCGATCCTGAAGAACCAGGGCAAGCCGTTCTTCCCGTACGCCATCGCGAAGGACAGCATCATGGCGTGCGTCACGCTCGTCGTGATCATCGTGATGGCGATCCTGTTCGGGGCCGAGCTGGGCCCGAAGGCCGACCCCACGACCACCACCTACACGCCGCGGCCCGAGTGGTACTTCTTCTTCCTGTTCGAGCTGCTGCGCGTGGTCAAGCCGCCCGACCTCGTCTTCCTGGCGACGATCGGCATCCCCACGGTGTGCCTCGTGCTGCTCCTGCTGCTGCCGTTCATCGACCGCGGCCCGGAGCGCAACCCGCTGCGGCGGCCGATCGCGACCACGGCCGGCATCGCCACGATCGCCGCGATGGCCTACCTGACGATCCTCGGAGCACTGGCCGGGTCGCCCACGGAGATCGACCAGCCGGCGCCGCCGGGCATGGAGCGCGGTCAGGCGATCACCGCCTCGTCAGGCTGTCTCGGCTGCCACAAGATCGGCGAGAACGGCAACACGCTGGGCCCGAACCTCACCGACGTCGGGTCGCGGCTCGGAAGGGACGCGATCGCCCGCACGCTCACGAACCCGACTCCTCCGATGCCGCCCTACCGGCAGTTGCAGCAGGACAACCCCCGGCAGTTCGACGAACTTGTCGAGTACGTCGCCTCGCTGAAGGGCGAGTAGTGCCGTCGTGAGCGGGGGCACGCCCGCGTCGGGCACGCTTCCCGACACGCAGGTGAGGGCGATGTTCGACCGCATCGCCCGCGTGTACGACCGGATGAACTCGGTGATGACCGCGGGCATGCACCACCGCTGGCGCGAGCGCGCCGCGGACCTCGCCCAGGTCGGGCCCGGCTCGACCGCGCTCGACGTGGCCACGGGCACGGGCGACCTGGCCGTGGAGCTCGCCCGGCGGGGCGCCGAGGTGACCGGGATGGACTTCGCCCCGGCGATGCTCGAGATCGCGCGCCGGAAGGCGCCCGGGCTGCGCTTCGAGGAGGGCGACGCCCTGAAGCTCGCGCAGCCGGACGGCTCGTTCGACGCGGTCACGGTCGGCTTCGGCGCCCGCAACTTCTCCGATCTCGACCGCGGCCTGTCCGAGATGGCCCGCGTGACCAGGCCGGGCGGCCGCGTGGTGGTGCTCGAGATCACGACCCCGCAGAAGCCGCCGCTGTCCTGGTTCTTCAAGGCCTGGTTCGACAGCGTCGTTCCGCGCCTCGGGCGGCTGGCGGGCGACCCGGACGCCTACACCTACCTGCCGAGCAGCGTGCGGCGCTTCCCGGATCCGGAGGAGCTGGCCGCGCGGATGGCCGCCGCCGGTCTGGCCGACGTCCGCTGGATCCTCACGGCGGGCGGCATCATCGCCATCCACGCCGGGAGCAGGCGCTGAACACCGCCCAGGCACAGCTCGGCGCGGTGCTGTCGGCCGGCGGCCCGGCGCTCGCCGACCTGCTGGAGCGCACCGAGCTGCGGCTCGCGGAGGTGGCCGAGGGCCACGGCGAGCAGCTCGCGCGCCACGCGGGCGGAACGCTCGCGGCCGGCGGAAAGCGGCTCCGGCCGGTGCTGGTCTTCCTCTGCGCGGCCGAGCCGGCCGAGCGCCTGGTGGCCGCGGGCGCGGCGGTGGAGCTCCTCCACATGGCCACGCTGGTGCACGACGACGTGCTGGACGCCGCCGAGCTGCGCCGCGGCAGGCCCACCGTCTTCGCCGAGGGCGGCCGCTCCG
This sequence comes from uncultured Thermoleophilaceae bacterium, assembly GCA_963786845.1. Taxonomy (GTDB): domain Bacteria; phylum Actinomycetota; class Thermoleophilia; order Solirubrobacterales; family Thermoleophilaceae; genus JACVRW01. Next base: position 42,140 of record CAWBAP010000001.1, on the reverse strand, counting down.
CCGCGACGGCCACCGGGGACCTGCTGTTCTCGCGCGCCTTCGCCGAGCTGGCCGCGACCGGGAGCGCGGCCGCGGTGGAGGCGCTCTCGACGGCCTCGTCGGCCCTCGCGCGCGGCGAGCTGATGCAGCGCGCCGACGCCTGGAGCCAGGACGTGACACCCGAGCGCTACCTGGAGCGCTGCCGGCTGAAGACGGCGAGCCTGTTCGAGGCGTCGTGCCGGCTGGGGGCGCTGTTCGGCGGGAGGCCCGAGCTCGCGGAGCCGCTCGGGCACTTCGGCGAGCGGCTCGGCGTGGCATTCCAGATGCTCGACGACGTGCTCGACGTCTCAGGGCCGGCCGAGCGCACCGGCAAGCCGCGCGGCGCCGACCTCCTCGACGGGACGGTGACGCTGCCGCTCATCCTGGCGCGCCGCCACGACCCCTCGCTGAGCGGTCCGGTCAGGTGCGCGGAGGAGGCGGCCGCCGTCTGCGACCGCATAGCGGCCACGGGCGCGCTCGAGGAGGCCCGCGCACAGGCGCTCGCCCACGTCAGCGAGGCGAAGCGGGCACTGGACGGCCTGGAGCTCCCGGACCAGCGCACGCACGCCCTCCACCTGGTGGCGGACGGCGTCGTGGAACGGTACGCCTAGAAGTCTTCGGGGAGGATCGCGCCGGCGTCGAGAGCGCCCACGAAGCGGTCGATCTCGTCGGCCATGTTCGCGCGCATCAGGCGCTTGTAGTCGCGGGCCAGCGCGTCGGCGCCGCGGTCGAGCTCCTCGTCGAAGAGCTCCACGTTGTCCTGCGTGAAGACGCCCTCGCGGAACACGTCGCAGTTCGGGCAGTGGAGCAGCACGCTCCAGTCCTCGGGCCCGGCCTCTTCCCACTGCACGGGGTAGACCAGCTCCGAGTCGCACTCCACGCAAAGATGAAGGTCCTGGCTGCGGCTCGGCGGGCTTGGGCGGCGCCTGCTCGAGGACCTCGTCGGCGAAGTAGACGACCTCGATCGTCTTCCCGCTAGGAAGCGTCACGCGCTTCGTAAAGGGGGTGTTGTCGCCGTGCGGGTCCATTTGCATCCATCCTCTGCCACCTGTATCGGAAATGGGGCGATGAACTTGAAAGAAAAATCATGGATTTTCCGGATTGGACGCGGGCCCGCCCTCGTAGCGGGACTCCGTGGCCTCCGCCTGGCCGTGGTAATGGCTCCCAAGGTCGGGATGGCCGTAGGGGCGCTCGGCCGCGCGGTCGAGCGCCATGAACGACAGCTGGGCGATCGGCTTGCCAGGCCAGAGCACGATCGGGACGCGCGTGAGGTTCGTGATCTCGAGCGTGAGCGTGCCGTTGAAGCCGGGGTCCACGAAGCCCGCCGTGGCATGCACGATCAGGCCCAGCCGGCCGAGGCTCGACTTGCCCTCGATGCGGGCCACGATGTCGTCCGGGAGCTCCACCCACTCCACCGTCGTGCCGAGCACGAACTCGCCCGGGTGGATCACGAAATTGGCGTCGTCCTCGATCTGGACGTGCTCGGTCACCCCCGACGGCGGGTTGGCCAGGTCGATCGCGGGCAGGCGGTGGTTGTGGAAGACCCGGAACGAGGTCCCCAGCTTGAGATCGACGCTGGCCGGCTGGACCATGGCGGGGTCCCAGGGCCGGATCTTGATCCGCTCCTCGTCGACGAGGCGCCGGATCGTGCCGTCCGAGAGCACGGAGCTGATCACGCCGCCATCCTCGCAGCTACCATGGACTGAGCCATGCCGAATATTGGGCCTCTAGAGATCGTCATCGTCCTCATCATCGTGCTGATCATCTTCGGCCCGAAGCGGCTGCCGGACCTCGGCCGCTCTCTCGGCCGCGGGATGCGCGAGTTCAAGGACTCGGTTACCGGCAAGGACAAGGACGAGCTGCCGGAGAGCACCACCGCGGACAAGCCCGAGCCGGCGGCGGTCACGTCTGAGCCGGCGCCCGTGAAGCCCGAGCCGACGACGGTCACGCCCGCCGGCGAGCAGAAGTCCTAGCCGCAGGAGCCGCGTAGCGCGTGCGGCGCATCCGGCCCATCTCGCACGAGGACCGGCTCTCGGTCGTCGACCATCTCGACGAGCTGCGCAGCCGGCTGATCTTCTGCGCGGTCGCGTTCTGCCTCGCCTGGGCGCTCACGGCCTGGCAGAACCACCTGGTGCTCGAGATCGTGAACGCGCCGCTGCCGAACGGCCCCAATGGCAAGCAGATCGAGCCGATCACGCTGGGCCCCGCCGAGGCCTTCTACACCACGCTCACGAACGCCGCTTACTTCGCGCTGATCATCGCGGCGCCGGTGATCCTCTACCAGCTCTACGCGTTCATCCTCCCGGCGTTCAGCCCGACGGAGCGGCGCGTGGCCACGCCGATGCTCCTCATGGTGCCCGTGCTGTTCATCACCGGCGTGGTGTTCTGCTACTTCGTCGTCCTCACCCCGGCGCTGGACTTCCTCCTCAACTTCAACGCGGACGAGTTCAACACCCAGGTCCGCGCGAACGACTACTACTCGTTCGTAACGCTGCTCATGCTGGCGATGGGGATCGGATTCCAGATCCCGGTCGGGGTCCTGGCGGCGTGCAAGCTCGGTGTCACCAGCGCCGAGAAGCTGCGCCGGAGCCGGCGTTACGCGATCGTGGCGATCTTCGTTCTGGCTGCGCTCCTGCCGACGCTCGACCCGCTCACGCTCTCCTCGAGGCGATCCCGCTCTACGCGCTCTACGAGTTCAGCATCCTGCTCGCCGCCCGCTTCGGCAGCCCCGGCGTACGAGGTGAGCGACGAGCCCGCGTGCCGAGGGTCTCTAGCTAGCCTACGCCGCGCATGCTGTTCGACCTGAGAGGACGCCGCCGCCGGGCGGTGCAGGCGACCTACCTGATGCTCGCCCTCCTGATGGGCGGCGGGCTCGTGCTGTTCGGAATCGGCGGCGACGTCTCGGGCGGCCTCCTCGACGCCTTCAAGGAGCGGCGGCGGGGACAGCGGCGACACCGCGCTCCAGGACGCCATCGACAAGCAGGAGGAGCGGCTCCAGGCGAGGCCCGCAGCACGAGCGGTCCTCAGAACCTCGTGCGCGACTACTACGCGCTCGCGACCAGCAAGCGGGAGGAGAACTCCGCGGGCTTCCCGCCCGACGCGAAGGACGACCTGCGCAAGGCGAGCCTCGTACTGGAAGCGCTACGCCGAGACGGCCGGAGAGCCCGAATCCGGACACGGCCGGCTACGCGCTGCAGATCTACGACCTGCGGCGCTGAACCAGCCGAAGGAGGCGGCAGCAGGCGTGGCGGCGATACTCGCCGAGGACGCGAACGACACGCCGTCGTACCTGCGGCTCGTCGCATACGCGGCTCGCGCGGGGGACAAGCGAACGGCCGATTGGCCGCACAGAAGGCCGTCGACCTCGCGCCGAAGGCGCAGCGAAAGGCTGTAAGCAGCAGGCCGAGGCAACTGAAGAAGCCGCCGCAGGCGCAGCAACCGGGCGGCTGACGTACGCTAGGTCACGCAAATGGCCCTCCGGGACAACGGACTAGGCGGGGAGAACCTGTGAACTTCCACATCCAGGACGAAGCGGTAGACGACACGACGCACGTCATCGAGCTCGGCGGCGAGGTCGACCTCTACACGGCGCCCGAGTTCAAGGAGCGCATGGTCGAGCTGATCGAGTCGGGCAAGAAGCAGATCGTCGTCGACCTCTCGAAGGCGACCTTCATCGACTCGACGACGCTCGGCGTGCTCGTCGGCGGCGTCAAGCGCCTGCGCCCGGCCGGCGGCTCGCTCGCGCTGGTCTGCACGGACGAGAACATCACCAAGATCTTCGAGATCACCGGCCTCGATCGGGTCTTCCCGATCCACTCCTCGCGCGAGGAAGCGCTGACGCGGTCAGCTCCGGGCGCACTGACTAGACTCGCCCGCTCCGGGCCGTTAGCTCAATTGGCAGAGCAGGAGACTCTTAATCTCAAGGTTGAAGGTTCGATTCCTTCACGGCCCATCGCTGCTCCGGGGATGGCTCCATCTCACCGTTCTCTGGACCTTTGCGATCGCGCAGCCGTTGCTGGCGATCCTCGCTGACGAACCGGCCTTCTTCGTAGCACGCGACAACACGACGGGCGACATCGTCGCTCTCGCGCTCCTCCTCACCCTGGGACCGCCGACCGTCCTGGTGGCCGTCGAGGCCCTATTCTGGCGGGCCGAGGGAGCTCGGGAGGACGTCCATCTGATCTTCGTCGGCCTCCTCGCGGCGGCCCTGATCCTGCAGGTGGTCTCCGATGCCGGCGGCCCCGGCGCGCTCTGGATCGCCCTCGCGGTCGTGGGAGGGGCGACCTTCATGCTCGCCTACAGCGCCTATTCCCCGGTGTCCTCGGCGCTGTCCGTTTTGGCACCCGTCCCGCTCCTGGTCATCGCGTGGTTCCTGTTCCTGTCACCGGTCTCGGACGTCGTGTTTCCCGAGCGCCTGGAGCTCGCCACCTCCGCGGACCGGCCGAGCGGGCCCGCCCCGCCGATCGTCTTCGTCGTGTTCGACGAGTTCTTCGGAGGCGCGATCATGGACTCGCAGGGGCGCATCGACGGGACCCGCTACCCCAACTTCGCAGAGCTCGCCGAGCAGGTCCACCTGGTACCGCAACGCGAGCAGCGTCGCGGGCAGGACGACGAGGCCGTGCCGGCGGTCATGACGGGCACGTACCCGGTCGGGGACCCGCTGCCGACGGCGAATGAGCACCCGGGCAGCATCTTCACCCTCCTGGCCAATCACTACTCCATGGATGTGACCGAGCCCGTGACCTCGATCTGCCCGCGCGCCGTATGTGGAGAGGAGGGCATCAGGAGTCCACTGCGGAACGCTGGAGCTCGCTGGCCTCGGATCTCACGGTCGTCGGCCTCCACACCGTTCTGCCCGGAGGGGCTTCGGTCAGGACTCCCTGCGGTCGACCGTTGGCTTCAAAGACTTTCGTCGGCCAGGCGCGGGAGCCAAGCTTGCCCGGAGTCGCCCCGCGGCATCGACCAGCTCGCAAGCGTGCAGTGGGAGCGATTCGTCGCCGGCCTGGGAACTACGCCCGCGCGGAGCCGCCGCTCCACTTCTATCACTCGCTTGCTGCCCCACGTTCCCTGGGAGTACCTGCCGTCACGGGGAAGCAGTACGCGGTCGTGGCGCCCCGGATCGTGCCCGGCCTCCCGGACGAGGGTTGGGTCGACGATCCGGCTGTCGCCAGCGAGCGGCTCAACAGCGCTTCCTGCTCCAGCTCCGCTTTGTGGACAGGCAACTCGGCCAGCTCACGAGGCGCTCAGGGCGACCGGGCTCTTCGATCGCTCGCTCGTCGTTATCACCGCCGACCATGGTGTGAGCTTTCGCGCCCGGCCGCAACCGTCGGGCATTCGACCTCGATAATCCAGCGGACATTGCAAGCGTTCCGCTGTTCGTGAAGTTGCCGGGTCAGCGCGGCTCGCGCGTCGACGACTCGCCGGTTCGCACGATCGACTCGTGCCGACGCTCGCGGATCTGCTCGGGATCAGGCCGGCGTGGGCAATCGACGGACGATCGTTCCTGGCCGGTTCTCCGCGCTCGCCGAGCGCGCCGCTCCGTTTCGTCGACGCGGGGGAATTTACCCTCGGGCAGCTCGAGAGGTCACGCGAGAAGACCGTTCGGGAGATGGTGAGCCGTTTCGGCGAGCGGGACGGCGGGGCCGGCATCTTTGCCTCGGAAAGCAGCCAGGACTTCTCGGTCGCACGGTTGTGGCGGGCGCCCTGGCGTCGCGGCCGGGAGCCGCCGTCCAGCTGGATCAGGCAAGCCTGTTGGGGGACGTGAACCTCGCCTCCCCTGTCCTCCCTGTCTATCTCACAGGGTCCATTGAGGGCGCAGGACCCAATGAACGCGTCGCGATCGTTGTGAACTCGCGGATCAGACGCGGTGACGACCACCTACTCCGAGGCGGAGGCCGTGAGGTTCGCGGCGATGATCCCTCCGAGCTCTCTGCGGCAGGGCTCCAACTCGATCGATTTCGTCGCTCTAGAGGGGCCCGCCGACGCCACCAGCATGGTCGGTTGGGAGCCGCGGTCCAGGAGCGCTTCGAGCTCGTCGAGCGCGGCGGGCGTGAGCTCATCGTCGGGCGCGGCGGGCGGGAGCTTCCGGTCGAGAACGGTGCCGCGCAAGGGCACGTGGACTCCGTGGACTCGATGCGGCCATCGTCAGTGGCTGGGCGCTGGACCGCGAGGCGGAGACCGTCGCGGACCGGGTCGTTGTGTTTGCCGGTCGCCGCTTCCTGGGCAGTGCGCCTCCGCTGCGGTCCAGAGGGGATCTCGTAAAGCCATTCGGCGCCTACGCGGCCCGCGCCGGCTTCCAAGTGACCATTCCAGTCGAGGGGTCGACGAGGATGCCGTCCGCGTCTTCGCCGTCTCCGACGGCCGGGCCTCCGAACTCTGAACTGCCAAGATAGGCGCCCATGTCCAACGAGGTCGCCGCACCCACCACGACCGCCGAGCTCGCCTGCGTCGACGGGCGCACCATGCCCGCGCAGGAGGCCACGATCCCGGCCACCGACGAGGGGCTGCTCCGCGGCGACGGCGTCTTCGAGGTCATCCGCGTCTACGACGGGCAGGCCGTTCGCGGTGCCGACCACCTCGACCGGCTCGACCGTTCGGCGGCGAACCTTCGGCTCGACGGGGTGCCGCGAAGCGAGCTGGAGAGCGAAATTCCCGAGCTGCTGGCGGAGCGCGGCGGCGCCGATTTCGACGGCCTCCTGCGGGTCGTGCTCACCCGCGGCGGCCATCGCCTGCTGCTCACCGAGCCGCTTCCCGCGACGCCGGAGCGGGTGCGGCTGGGCGTCGTCGAGTACGCACCCACGCGTGTGCTCGACGGCATCAAGTCGCTGTCGTACGGCGCCAACATGCTCTGCTCGCGGCTGGCGCGCGAGCGCGGCTTCGACGAGGCGCTCCTCGTCACCCCGCACGGGCGCGTCCTCGAGGCGCCCACATCGTCGATCTTCTGGGTCGACGCCGATGGCGCGCTCATCACGCCGCCGCTCAGCGAGCACGTGCTCGCGTCGATCACACGCCACCGGGTGATGGAGGTCGCCGACGTGAGCGAGCGTCCCTGCACGATGGACGACCTGCGCGCGGCGCGCGAGGCGTTTCTCGCCTCGACCACCCGCGAGGCTCAGTCGATCGCGGCGATCGAGGAGCTCGAGCTCCCGGACGGCGAGCGCACGCGCGACGTGAGGGCGGCGCTGCGGCAGCGCATCGACGAGGAGCTGGCTGCCGGCTGATCGTCACGGTCATCGGCAACCGCCCGCAGTTCGTCAAGGCGGCTGCGGTGTCCCGCCGGCTCCGCGAGCTGACCGACGAGGTCATCGTCCACACCGGCCAGCACTACGACGACGAGCTCTCGCACGTCTTCTTCGAGGAGCTCGGCGTCCCGGCGCCCGAGCGCGAGCTGAACGCCGGCGGGGGCACGAACACCGCTCAGACGGCGAGGATCCTCGCCGCCCTGGAGCCGGTGCTCGACGAGCTCGAGCCAACCCTGGTGCTCGTCTACGGCGACACGAACTCCACGCTCGCCGGCGCGCTCGCGGCGTCGCAGGCGGGCATCCCGGTCGGCCACGTGGAGGCCGGCATGCGCTCCTTCGACCGCTCGATGCCGGAGGAGCTGAACCGCGTGCTCACCGACCACGCGAGCGATCTCCTGATCTGCTCCACGGAGACCGCGGTGGCCAACCTCGAGCGCGAGGGCGCGGCGGGCGAGCTGCATCTCGTGGGCGACGTGATGGCCGACGTGTCGCTCGCCTTCCGCGACATCGCCGAGGAGCGCTCGAGCGTCCTCGCGGACCTGGAGGTCGAGCCGGGGGCGTACCTGGTCGTGACCGCGCACCGCGCCGGCAACGTGGACCGAGTCGACCGCCTCGAGAAGCTCACGGAGCTGCTCGCCGCGCTGCCGCTGCCGGCCGTCTTCCCGCGTACACCCGCGCACGCGCGCGCGACTGGAGGCCGCCGGCCTCGTGGACCGCCTCGACGGCGTGCAGCTGGTGCCGCCGCTCGGCTACCTCGACTTCCTCAAGCTGGCGCGCCACGCCCGCGCCGTGCTCACCGACTCGGGAGGCGTGCAGAAGGAGGCCTATCTGCTGGGGGTGCCGTGCGTGACGCTGCGCGACACCACGGAGTGGGTCGAGACGGTGGCGAGCGGATGGAACGTGCTCGTGGACCTCGACCGCGACGCGGCGCTCGCGGCGCTCGAGCGTGCATCCGCCGGCCGAGCGGCCCGAGCTCTACGGCGGCGGCCACGCCGCCGAGCGCGTTTGCGAGGTACTCGCCGCTTACACTCAGCGCCTATGAAGATCGGAGTCGTCGGGCTCGGCTACGTCGGGCTGCCGCTCGCCGTCGCGTTCGGCGAGGCGGGCCACGACGTGATCGGCGTGGACACCGACCCGCGCGTCGTGGAGGCTCTGGCGGTCGGGCGATCTCACACGTCGAGGACGTGCCGGACGAGCGCGCTGAGGCGGATCGCGGACCGGCTCCAGGCGACGCACCCGCTACGCCGACCTGGCGGAGGTCGAGGCGATCGTCGTCGCCGTCCCGACCCCGCTCACCGCGCAACCGCGAGCCGGACCTCCAGCCGCTGATCGCGACCGGCACGGCCCTCGCCGGCGTGCTCCGGGCGGGCCAGCTCGTCGTGCTCGAGTCCACCACCTACCCCGGCACGACGCGCGAGCAGTTCGTGCCGCTCCTCGAGGAGTCCGGCCTCGCGGCGGGGCGCGACTTCTACGTCGCGTTCTCGCCCGAGCGCATCGACCCGGGGCGCACCGACTACACGATGCGCAACACGCCGAAGGTGGTGGGCGGCCTCACCGACGAGTGCCGTCGCCGCGCGCGTCGACGCTCTACCGCGAGGTCTGCGACGAGATCGTGGAGGTCTCGACTCCCGAGGCCGCCGAGCTGACGAAGCTGCTCGAGAACGTCTTCCGCTCGGTGAACATCGCGCTCGTCAACGAGCTCGCGATCCTGTGCGACCGGATGGGCATCGACGTCTGGGAGGTCGTCGACGCGGCCGCCACCAAGCCGTTCGGGTTCATGTCGCTTCAAGCCCGGGCCCGGGCATGGGCGGGCACTGCCTGCCGGTCGACCCCTTCTACCTGGCCTGGCGCGCGCGCGAGTTCGACATGCAGACCGAGTTCATCGAGCTGGCGGGCGAGGTGAACCAGCGCGATGCCGTACTTCTGCGTCGAGCGCATCGCGAGGGCTCTCAACGACCACTCCAAGCCGGTGCGCGGCTCGAAGGTCGGCGATCTTCGGCGTCTCGTACAAGCCCGGCGTCGGCGACCTGCGCGAGTCGCCCGCGCTGCGGATCATCCGCCTGCTGCGCGAGCGCGGCGCCGAGATCGTCTACCACGACGACGTTCGTCGCCGGAGCTGCCGGAGCACGACCTGCGCTCGGAGCTCGGCCCGAGCTCGAGGCGTGCGACTGCGCGGTGATCGTGACCGCCCATCCCGGCCTCGACTTGGAGCGCCTGGTGCGCGACGGCGCCGCTCGTCGTCGACTTCCGCGGCGTGACGCGCGGTATCGAGGCCCCGAACCTGGTGCGTCTGTGACGAGCCGTCGGGTCGGGTCGTCGGCCTCGGCTACTGGGGCCCGAACCTCGCCCGCAACTTCGACCGGCTGCCGGACGCCGAGCTCGCCTGGCTCTGCGACGCGCTCGGAGGAGGCGCTCGAGCGCTGGGGCACGGCCTTCCCGGCGGCGCAGACGAGCGCCTCGACCTGGACGAGCTGCTGGCCGACGACTCGCTCGACGCCGTGGTCGTGGCCACGCCGGTCCCGACGCACGCCGAGCTGGCCGAGCGGGTGCTCGAGGCGGGCAAGCACTGCTTCGTGGAGAAGCCGCTCGCGCAGTCGGCAGCAGACGCCGAGCACGTCGCCGCGGCGGCGCGAGAGGGCCGGGCGCGTGCTGATGGTCGGCCACCTGCTCGAGTACCACCCGGGGGTGAGCAAGCTGAAGGAGCTGGTCGGCTCGGGCGAGCTCGGCGACATCCACTACATCTACTGGAACCGCCTCAACCTCGGCAAGCTGCGCGCCGGACGAGAACGCGCTCTGGTCGCTGGGCGCGCACGACGTGTCGGTGGTCCTGCTGCTGGCCGGCGAGGAGCCGTCACGACTGCACCGCCTTCGGCGAGAGCTACATGCAGCCCGGGCGTCGAGGACGTGGTGTTCGCGTTCATGCGCTTCCCCTCCGGCCTCGCCGCGCACCTGCACCTGTCCTGGCTCGACCCGCACAAGGAGCGCCGCTTCACGGTCGTCGGCTCGAAGCGGATGGCGACCTTCGACGACATGGCGCTCGAGCGCAAGATCGACGATCTACGACAAGGGCTTCGACCAGGACTTCTCCTCCTACGGCGAGTACATCGCGCGCTCGGGCGACATCCACAGCGCCGCGCGTCTCGAACGAGGAGCCGCTGCGGATCGAGTGCCGCCACTTCGTCGAGTGCATCCGCGACGGGCCGCGAGCCGCGCTCCGGCGGCGAGAGCGGCGCTGCGCGTGGTGCGCGTGCTCGAGCCGCTCCAGCGCTCGCTGACGGAGAGCACCTTTGTCGCCAAGCGCGTGCTGCAACCGTCTGACCGCGCGCCGGGGCTGCTGCTCGGCGACGGCGTGGAGCTGCCGGACGACGTCGAGCTCGGCGGCGAACGTCGTCGTGCACGCCGGCACGCGGCTCGGCGCCGGGCTGCACGGCTCCAGGACCGCGCCGTGGTCGGCAAGCCGCTCGCGCTCGGGCCGCGCTCGAGCGCGCCGCCGCGAGGCCGGCCGGCGCCGCCGCGATCGGCGCCGGCGCGACCGTCGGCGCGGGCGCGGTCGTCTCGCGGGCGCCGACGATCGGCGAGCGCGCCGTGGTGGGCGACCAGGCGCACGTGCGCGAGCGGGCGGCGATCGGGGACGAGTCGGTGGTGGGGCGCGGCAGCCGGTGGACAACGACGTGACGGTCGGCGCGCGGGTGCCGCATCCAGACCGGCTGCTACGTGACCGCGTACTCGGTCGTCGAGGACGACGTGTTCCTCGCGCCCGGGCGTGTTCACCCACAACGACAACACGATGGCCGCGCCGCGCCGCCGGCCACGGAGCTGCGTCGGCCCGACGATGCGGCGCGGCTGCCGCGATCGGCGGCGGCGTGGTCATCCTGCCCGGAGTCGAGATCGGCGAGGAGGCGTTCGTCGCGACGGGCGCGGTGGTCACGCGCGACGTGCCGGCGCGAGCGCTCGTGATGGGCGTGCCGGCCCGCAGTGGCGCGGCGAGTGACGAGGAGCTGATCGAGGCGGCGGCCGAGCGCCGGCGCGCTCGCCGCCGTCGAGCGCAAGACGCTCGCGCTCGGAGCGGCGGCGACGGCAGCGGTCGGCGGCCGCGCTGCTCGTCGAGTTCGGCCGCGTCTGGCGGCGCGGCTCGGCGCCGCTGCCCGCGCGAGGACGGACACCGGCTCGCTGCGCGGCCGAGGAGGCCGTGGCGGAGACCGTCGCGCGTGGCGGTCGAGGGCTATCGGGAGATGCTCGACGCGCGAGAACGCGCTGTTCAACCTGCTCGCGTCGTTCGCCTCGACCTTCTCGCTGGCGCGCGTCGATCACCTACCTGCTGCGGAGCGCACGGGAGCTTCGGGCCGTTCCGCAACCTGCGCATCGGCCGGCGGCACATCCACCACTTCGTCCCGGGATCCTGCTCGCGTTCGCCGTCGGGCGCGGCGGCGATCGTCTACCGACAACGAGCAGATCGAGCCCGATCTCGCGCTCCCGTTCGGGTCGGGCATGGGCCTCACGCTCGACGAGTCGGCGCTGCTGCTCGAGCTCGACGACGTCTACTGGACGCGCGAGGGCGCTGCTCAGCGTGCAGATCACGCTCGCGGTGATGGCCATCTCGGCGCGCTCGCGCTCGGCGCTCGCTTCCTGCGCGCGGCGAGCAGCTCGTGCTCGTGCCTGACGCGGCGTCGCGCCTGAGGTGCTTTGATTGCCGCATGGAACGCCCCCAGCCGCCTGACCAGCCCGTGCCGGATCAGCCCGGAGGCCCGGGAGTGCCGCAGCCACCGCCGCCCCCGGGCGGTCCGCAGGCACCGTCCGCCCCGGAGGCGCCGCCCGGCGGCTGGGAGCAGCCGATCGCCAGCCGGGCCGCCGGCTGGGTCGGCAGCCGCTCGCCGAGCTGGGGGAGCCGCGTCGGCGCGCCGCTGTTCGACCTGCTGATCATGCGATCCCGGCCGCGATCGTCCTCGTCGCGCTCATCGGCGGCGTCGGCGGTCGCGTTCACGCCGGCGACGGCTTCGGATCGCGACCGCTGATCTCGGTCTGAGCGCGTATCGTCGGCCTGCTCTTCGCGGCTGATCGCTCCTCTACGCGCCGCTCCTGATGCGCGCGCACGGGCGAGCGCAACGGCCAGACCTGGGGCAAGCAGCTGGTCGGCATCCGCGTGGTGCGCGACGAACGGCGAGCCGATGGACTTCACGCATGGTCGGCGATGCGCGAGGCGCTCGTCAAGGGCCTGGGCCTCGGGATCGCCTCGTCGATCATCCCGTTCATCCCGTACTCCTGGACGCCCTCTGGCCGCTCTGGGACGACGAGAACCGCGCGATCCACGACATGGTCGTGTCGGAACGCGCGTGGTCGAGGCCTAGGCGGCTACGCGGCCGCTCGAACGCGCTTGCCGGCCTCGGTCCAGATGATCTGGTCGCGGCCCGGGCCGACGCCGATGCAGCACGATCGGCACGCCGACGAAGTCGGAGATGTAGTCGAGGTAGTCGCGCGCGGCCTGCGGGCAGGTCGTCGAGGCTGCGGCAGCCGCGTGATGTCCTCGTGCCAGCCGGGGAGCTCCACGTAGGTCGCCCGTGCACGCGGTGCAGGATCGACTGGTGGTAGGGGAACTCGTCGAAGCGTGGCGCCCTCGGGGCCGAGGTAGCGCACGCGCCACGCCCAGCGGGTCGATGCCGGTGAGCACGTCGAGCTTCGTGACGCACGAGCCCGGTGAGCCCGTTGATGCGCGCGGCGTACCTGAGCGCCACGAGGTCGATCCAGCCGCAGCGCCGCGGCCGGCCGGTGGTGGTGCCGAACTCGCCGCCCGCCTCGCGCATCCGCTCGCCGAGCTCGTCGTCGAGCTCGGTCGGGAACGGCCCGGCGCCGACGCGCGTCGAGTACGCCTTGGCGATCCCCCAGACCTCGTCGATGTCGCGCGGGCCGACGCCCGCGCCGACGCAGGCCGCGCCGGCGACCGGTGTTCGACGAGGTCACGAACGGGTAGGTGCCGTGGTCGATGTCGAGCAGCGTGCCCTGCGCGCCCTCGAAGATCACGAGCCCGTCGTCGTCGAGCGCGTCCCAGACGAGCGGCGGCGTGTCGGCGATGTGCGGCTCGAGCCGGTGGCCGTACTTCGCGTACTCCTCGGTCATCGTGTGGAGGTCGAGCTGCGGGTCCTTCGCGCACGGGCGCAGCAGCTGCCGCTTCGGCTCCATCGCGGCGTAGATCTTCTTCCGCAGGATCTTCTCGTCGAGCAGGTCCTGCATGCGGATGCCGAGCCGGGCCGCCTTGTCCGCGTAGCACGGCCCGATGCCGCGCCGGGTGGTGCCGATCTGGAGCTTGCCGAGCCTCGCCTCGCCCTCCTGGTCGAGGAGCAGGTGGTACGGCATGATCAGGTGCGCGTTGGCCGAGATGCGCAGCCCGCGCGAGGTCGATCCGCGCGGCGCCGCAGCCCGTCGATCTCGGCGGCGAGGACCACGGGGTCCACGACCACGCCGTTGCCGATCACCCACAGCTTGCCCGGGGTAGAGGATCCCCGACGGGATCAGGTGGAACTTGAAGATCTCGCCCTCGCGGACGATCGTGTGGCCGGCGTTGTTCCCGCCCTGGAAGCGGATCACGACGTCGGCCCGCTCGGCGAGGAGATCCATGACCTTCCCCTTCCCCTCGTCTCCCCACTGGGCGCCGACGATGACTACTCCGGGCATGGCTAAGTGTAGGGCCAGAGCCCGTCGCTCGCCGCGTCCTGCGGCATCGGCTCGGCGCCGCGCGTCGCGCTACAGGTTCGCGAACTTCGGATAGCGTTCGGCATGAAGGCGAGCGCGACCTTGCCGACCGGGCCGTTGCGGTGCTTGGCGACGATGATCTCCGCCTCGCCGGGCGCTCGGAGCTCCGTCGTTGTAGTACTCGTCGCGGTAGATGAACATGACGACGTCGGCGTCCTGCTCGATCGAGCCGGACTCGCGGAGGTCGGAGAGCATCGGGCACTCGGCGGGTTGCGCGACTCGACCGCGCGCGAGAGCTGTGAGACGGCGATCACCGGCACGTTCAGCTCGCGGGCGAGGATCTTGAGGCCGCGGCTGATCTGCCCGATCTGCTCGACGCGGCTGCTCTCGGCGCGCCCCTCGGGCCGCATCAGCTGGAGGTAGTCCACGATGACCAGGCCGAGCCCGTGGCGGGCGGCGCAGCCGGCGCGACTTGGCGCGCAGCTCCAGCACGCCCATGTCGCTCGAGTCGTCGACGAAGATCGGCGCGCGTGCCAGCTTCTCCACGGCCTGGAGCACCTTCGGCCACTTCTCGGCGCGCACCCGGCCCTTGCGGAGGTCGTCGCTCGACAGCGCGCCTGCGAGGCGAGGAAGCGGTGCGCCAGCTCGGTCTCCGACATCTCGAGCGAGAACAGCGCCACCGGCACGCCGGCCTCCACGGCCGCGTACTCGGCGATGTTCGTGGCCGCGCGCGCTCTTGCCCATCGAGGGCCGCGCCGCCAGCACGATCAGGTTGCCGGGCTGGAAGCCGCCGGTGAGCGCGTCGATGTCCGTGAAGCCGGACGGCGTGCCGGTGAGCCCGACGTCGCTCTTCGAGAGCTCCTCGAGCTTGTCGATCTCGTCGTGGAGGATCGCCTCGAGCGAGCGCATCTCCGACGTGCCGCCGTCGTGGCCGATCTTGAACAGCACGGCCTCGGCGCGCTCGATCAGCTCGCGCGCCTCGCCGTTGTGGCGAGGCCACGTCGTCCTGGATCTCGCGCGTGGCCTTGAGCACGCTCCGGAGGAGCGAGTGCTCCTTCACGATGCGCGCGTAGTCGAGCACCGCGCCGACCGCGGGCACGACGGTCGGCAGCGAGTGGATGTACGCCTCGCCGCCCGCCTTCTCGAGCTCGCCGTCGCGGGTCAGCTCCTCGGAGACGGTCAGCGCGTCCACGGCCTCCGGCGTGGCCTTCTCCTTCAGCCGGATCATCGCCTGGAAGATCGCGCCGTGGCGCGGGCGGTAGAAGTCGTGCGGCCGCAGCCCGACCTCGAGCAGGACGCCGTCGAGCGCCTGCTCGGTGAGCAGGATCGCCCCGAGGACGGAGGCCTCGGCCTCCTCGTTGTGGGGCGGGACGCCGGCCGCTGCCGTCGGGCTGGACGGCTACGGCCACCTGGCCTAGGTCTCCTACGCGGTGGGGGTGACGATCGTCTTGATCTCGGCCGTCACACCGTCGGAGACCTCGACGGAGACCATGTGCGTGCCCGTGGTCCTGATCGGCTCCTCCAGCTGGACGCGGCGCTTGTCGAGCCGCACCGCGCGCGCCTGCCGGATCGCGTCGACGATCTCCTGCGAGGTGACGGAGCCGAACAGCCGCCCGTCGTCGCCCGCCTGGTGCGAGATCGTCAGCACGGTCTTGCGCAGGAGCGCCGCCGTCTCCTCGGCCTTCGCGGCGGCCTCTGCGACCGCCCGCTCGGCCGACTCCCGGCGCCGCTCGGCGTCCGCGATCGCGGCCGGCGTGGCCGGCTGCGCCAGCTTGCGCGGCACGAGGTAGTTGCGCAGGTAGCCCGGCGACACGTCGATCACGTCGCCGCTCTCCCCGAGCGTATCCACGTCCTTCAGGAGGATTGCCTGGGCCATGATGTCCCCGTCGCCTACCTGTCGGCGACGTACGGCAGGAGCCCCAGCTCGCGCGCCCGCTTGACCGCGGTGGCGAGCTGAGACTGGTGACGGCGGCATGCGCCGGTGACGCGCGACGAGCGGATCTTGCCCTTGTCGCTGATCGCGCGGCGCAGCGCTGAGAGGTCCTTGTAGTCGACGACGTCGATCTTCTCCCGGCAGAACGGGCAGGGCTTGAAGCGCCCCCCAGGGGCGCCCTTGCCGCGGGGCCCGCGCTTGCGGTCCCGAGTCTGTGTTCCACCACGCTGCTTCGCCACTTGTGCTCCTGCGTACTCGCTGCTCCGGGATCAGAACGGAATGTCGTCGTCCGTCGTTCCCCCGGCGGCCACCGGCGCCTGCGCGAAGTCCGCCGTGTCCGCGGGAACGTCGCTCTGAGGCGTGAAACGGCCGCCGTTCTCGCCACCCTCGCGGGAGCCGAGGAACTGAACGGAGTCGGCAATGATATCTATCGCCTGCCGCTTCTGTCCGCTCTCCTTGTCCTGCCACTCGCGCCACTCGAGGCGCCCGTCGACCGCGACCGGCCGGCCCTTGGCGAGGTACTGGGCGCAGTTCTCGCCCTGGGCGCCCCAGACGGTGACGTCGAAGTAGTTCGGCTTGTCGACCCACTCGCCGGTCGACTGGTCCTTGCGGCGCGTGTTCACGGCCACGCGCAGGCTGCAGACCGCAGTGCCGCCGTTGGTGTGCCGCAGCTCCGGGTCACGCGTGAGGTTTCCCGTGATGATCACGCGGTTGATGTTGTCGCTGCCATATGGCTGCATTCCTCCTGTCCTGCTCGAAGACCGTCGATCGAGACTACATACGCATTCGGAGCGCTCGGGCGGCCCCGCCCAGGAAGTTGCCGAAAAGAGCGGGGTTATTCGCAAAACGGTCACACCCGCACCGTCCTCGGGCCGCTGCCGCGCTCCGCGAGCGCGCCTGAGGGCTACTCGTTCTCGGCGGAAGGAGCTTCGGCGGGAGGGGCGGCCGGGGCTTCGTCCGGGGCGTCCGCGGGGGCTTCTGCGGGAACTTCGGCAGGAGCGGCGGGGGCCTCGGCAGGAGCGTCGAGGGAGGGTTCGCCCGGAGCGGCGGCGGGGGCCTCGGCCGGAGCGTCGAGGCAGGGGGCGTCCGCGGGCCTCGGCTGGGCTCCCGCGGGGATCGCGGCGAGCTCCTCGTCCGTGGGCGGCGCGTCGGCGGCCGCGCGGGCGGCGACCTTCGTGTCCTGCGCCTCGCGCTCGTCGCGGCGGCGCGGGGCCTGCTGGTCCGGCGGCGGAGGAGTGGGCTGGCCGGGCTTGATCTTGATGATCCGGAAGCGCAGCAGGCCGTCCATGATGCGGAGGCGCTGGTTCAGCCGCTCGAGCAGCGGGTTCTCGCCCTCGAACTGGTAGAGCCGGTAGTCCGCCTCGGGGCGGTGGTCGATCTCGTACGCCATCCGGCGCTGGCCCCAGTCGTGGCTCGCGACGAGCTCACCGCCGTCGTTGATCATCGACTCGGTCTCCGAGATCACGGCGTTGCGCCGCTCCTCCGGAGCGTTCGGGTCGATCAGCAGCATGAGGTCGTAGAGCCCTGACACGCGACGGGCCACGATAGCGAAAGCGGGGCGAACCGCAGCGGCGCCGCCCTTCTCCGGCCATGGGGCGGCGGAGGGTGCGGTGGCGGAACGTCGGGGGGCTGGCGGCGCTGCTCGCGCGCGGGCGTTCTGATCGCGCTGGGCCGCGAGCGCCGGCGGCCGCCGCGGCGCCGCGAGCCGCACTGTCGCCGGCGCCGCCGTGCGCGGCCGCGTGACGTCCGGCGCCGACCTGTGCGCCGGCCGCGTGAACGACGGGCATTGAAGGGTGGTGATTCCGGGGGGTGCGTCTGCAATCTGACCGTGTATTACGCGGTCAAGTGACGGAGGACCCCCGCGCGGCCGGGCCCTCACCCCCTTCACCGCAATCCGGCGCGGTCGGTCAGCCGGCCGCGCCCGAGCGGAGCGCACCAGCGCCGGCCGCGCTCGCACCAGCGCCGCCGCCCCCCTCCACCGAGTTCACGCCGGATCCGGCGCCCTAGCCTCGCGCTTTCGCTCGATGTCGGCCAGCTGGTCGTCCACCCAGTCGCCCGGGTGGCGCGCGGTCACGATCCGCTTCTGGCCCTGCGCCCGCCATGAGCGCTCCTCGGCGGACATCGTCAGGGCGCGGTGGATCGCGTCGGCCTGCTCCTGGACGTCGAAGGGGTTCACTGACAGCGCGAACTCGGCCAGCTCCTCGTGGGCGCCCGTGTTCTCGCTCAGCAGAGACACGCCGTTGCGCTCGTTCACGAGCGGCCCCTCCTTCGCGATCAGGTTCATCCCGTCGAACATCGCGTTGACCATCAGCAGGTCGTAGTGCTTGTAGGCCGCGATCGCCTCCTCGAGGTTCTCGCGGAGCCGGAGCTCGATCGGCATCCAGTCGGTCGTGCCGTGGCGGTGGTTCACGACGGCCACGAGCGCCTCGATGCGCTCCAGGTACTCGGCGTACTCCGGCACGTCCTGCCGCGACGGGATCAGGTGCGCGATGAACGTGACCTGCTCGTGGAACTCCGGATGCTGCTCCAGGAACAGGTCGAACGCCGTGAAGCCGCGCAGCACGTTCTTCGAGAGGTCGGCCCGGTCCACGCGCAGGATCAGGTGCTCGCGCCGGCGACGCAGGATCTCGCGCTCGTAGCCGTGCACGGCCGGGCGCTGCGCGGTGCGCTGGAACGTCTCGGCCGAGATCGGCAGCGGGTACGAGCGCACCCAGACGTCGCGCCCGTCGAACTTCACCACGCCCGCCTCCTCGTCCACCTCGAGGTCGAACAGCTCGCGGCAGCAGAGCAGGAAGTTGCGCCGGTACGAGCGCGTGTGGAACGCGATGATGTCGTTCGAGAGGATGCCCTCGTAGATGTCCTCGCGGATGTCGGCGGGGAGCACCCGCCACGCGTCCGGCTGGGTCCACGGGATGTGCACGAAGTGGTGGAGGAAGAGGTCCGGCCGCTCCTCGCGGATGAACTTGGGCGCGATGTAGAGGTGGTAGTCGTGGAGCATCACGACGGCCTCCTCCTCGCCGTCGAGCTCGTCGAGCACCGCGCGCGCGAGGTCCTCGTTCACCGCGCAGTAGCCCTGCTCGTAGGCCTCCACCTCGTGCTGGCGCACGTCCGGCGCGTTCGAGAGGTCCCAGAGGTAGTGCTGGATGAACCACAGCATCGGGTTCGCGAACACGTTGTAGAAGCGGTCGTACGCCTCGGGGTCGCTCGTCACGAGCCGGATGCGGTACGTGTCCTCGTCGATCTCGACCGGGAACGAGCGGCCGCCGTGCTGCCTCCGCCACCCGCGCGTCCTCGTCGCTCATGGCGGAGGCCACCCAGACGGCGTCGCGGTGATGCACCAGGCCCTTCAGCGCCGTGACGAGCCCGCCGCCGCCGCGCCGCGCCTCGCCCTCCTCGAACGTTGCGGGGCCGCGGTTCGAGACGAGGACGAGGGGTGTGTCCTGGTTCATCTGTGATCCCGAAAGAGCTTCAGCCAGTCGCGCAGGAGCCGCGGGGTGAGGAAGTGGGTGCGCACGTGCTCCTTGCCCGCGCGCCCGAGCCGCTTGCCGAGCTCGGGCTCGCGGAGGATCCGCAGCGAGCGGTCGGCGCACTCCTCGGGCGAGGAGACCAGGTAGCCCGTCTCGCCGTCCTGCACCTGGAGCGGGATGCCGCCGACGTCGCCGCCGATGAAGGGACGCCCCTTCCAGAGCGCCTCCGACACGGTGAGCCCGAAGCCCTCGCGGGTGGACTTCTGGATCACCACGTCGGCCTGCGACTGGAACGCGTTCACCTCGATCGCGCCCGACGTTGTTCAGGTTGTTGAGGATGTGGATGTCCGGGTCGCCGTCCGCGTAGGCCATCGTGGAGTTGAAGAACTCCCAGCCCTCGGGATCGTCGGTGGCCATCGAGCCCACGAGCGCGAGCTGCACGTCGGGCATCTCCTCGGTCACCTGGCGGTAGGCGTCGATCACGCCCATCGGGTCCTTCCAGGGGTCGAAGCGCGACACCTGGCACATCAGCGGGCGGTCCACGTCGATTCCGAACTGGTCGCAGACGAAGGCGGCGTCCTCGGGCGAGAGCGCCATGTTCTTCGGCGACAGCGGGTCGATCGCCGGCGGGCAGATCACGCACTCCCCCGGAGGCGCCGTCGAGCGCCGCGGGCACGTACTGCTGGAGGTGCCAGACCGAGGCGTCGTACTCGCGCACGAACGGGACGAGGTGGTCGATCGCGTCCGGGTTCGGCGTCGAGAGGTCGATGTGGCAGCGCCACACCCAGGTCCCCGCCTTCTCCGGGACGTGGCCCCGGATCGCCGCCGGCTGGGGATCGTGGACGATGATCACGTCCCAGCCGCCCTCGATCTCCTTGGCGTTCATCTCGTTGTAGCGCTCGAAGACCGCCCACTCCTCGTCGGTGAGCGAGTCCGGGTTGCCCTGGAGCGCGTTGTGCAGGCGCTTGGTCGCGTTGTAGAACTCCTCGCGCCCGAGCATCACCTGCCACTCGGCGTCGATCCCGACGTCGTTCATCAGCGGGATCAGCGTGTAGAGGATCTCGGAGACGCCACCGCCGAACGCGGTTGCGGACAGATGCAGCACACGCAGGCCCTCGAGGTCCTTCGCGAGCTCGCGGATCTCCTCGATGAGGGGCCTACCGGCCAGGTGGGTGTAGTCCGCGAGGCTCTTGCTGCCTACGGAAACCGGCGTCAGCACAGCGCGGCAGACTATCCAGTCTCCGACAGGTACTTCACGAGGCGCGTGCGGTCGTTGCCGAAGTCGGCTTCGTCCACAGTGGCCTCGATGATCGCGCGGCTCAGCTCCTGCTCGGATGCGGTGACCGGCCCCGCGGACCCGTCCAGATCCATCACCAGACGGTCGTCGCTGAGCCGGAAGGAGAAGTTCAGCCGGCCTCGTCGTCGAGCGTGCGGCTCTCGTCGACGAAGTCGTTCGCCGCCTCGGTGATCGCGAGCTTGAGATCCGCGACCTCCTCGGGCGAGAGCGGCGTCAGCCGGCACACCGCCGAGAGCGCGAGCCTCGCCAGCACGAGGTAATCCGGGCGCGCGGGGATCGTCAGCGAGACATCCCGACTGTCCGTCGCCTGAGATGCGTCCACCTCCGGCACCCTACCCGGAAACACGGCTAAAGCCTCCTAGGGGGCCGGGCGCGCCGGCCGCCGGCCCAGCTCGACCTCGATGGTCCGCCGCTCGCCGTCGCGCAGCAAGGTGAGCCTGACTCGCTCGCCGGTGGAATGGGCGCTGATCTCGTCGGCCAGGTCGTGCCGCGCGCGTGAGCTCCTCGCCGTTCACGCCGACGATCAGGTCCCCGCCTGTGGCGATCTCGGTCTGGCCCTGGAACGAGATTTCGTCGGTGCCCGCCTCGATGCCGGCGTCCTCCGCGGGGCTGCCGTCGACCACCTCCTGGACCAACGCGCCGGTCCCGACGCCGAGGTCGAGCCGCTCGGCTAGCTGGGGCCAGATGGTCAGGGTCTCGACGCCCAGGTAGCCGTAGTCCACGCGTCCCTTCTCGCGCAGCTCCCGCAGCGAGCGGCGCACGGCGTCGACCGGGATCGCGAAGCCCACGCCCTCGCCGCCGCCGGACTGCGACTTGATCTGGGCGTTGATGCCGATCACGCGACCCTCGGCGTCGAGCAGCGGCCCGCCGGAGTTGCCCGGGTTGATGGGCGCGTCCGTCTGGATCGCGTCGCCGATCTCGAACTGCGTGAGCGACTCGATCGTCCGGTCGAGCGCCGAGATCACGCCCGTCGAGAGCGACTGGCGCTCCCCGAACGGGCTGCCGATCGCCGCGACCGGCTCCCCGACGGCGATCGAGGCGGACTCGCCGAGCCGCAGCGGTGTGAGCGAGAGGCCCTCCGGCTCCACCTTCAGCAGCGCGACGTCGGCGTTCGGGTCGTGGCCCACGATCCGCGCCGGCACGCGGTTGCCGTCCGAGAACTCGACGTAGACCTGCTCCGCTCGCTCCGTCGTGTCGCCACGGTCGGTGGTCACGACGTGCGCGTTGGTCGCGATGTAGCCCTCGCCGTCGATCACGAAGCCCGACCCCTGGCCGCCCTCGCCCTCGTCCTCCAGCAGGCTCGTGCCGCCGCCGAACAGCGACAGGATCGTCACGACACCGGGTGAGAGGCGGTCGTAGATCGAGGCCGGGTCGAAGCGGCCGTCGCGGCCGAGCCCCTCCACCACCTGGACGCGCGTGGTCGTGACCTCGCTGCGCCCGGAGCGCTCCTCCGTGCCTCCTCCGTCGCCGTTCGAGTCGCAGCCTGCCGCCGTGACGAGCAGAGCCGCGGCGGCCGCCACCGCCGCGCGCCTCACGCGCCGTTGCCGTCGGCCGGCAGCTCGAGCGTGAAGGCCGTGCTGCCCTGCTCCGTCGAGAGCATGAGCCGCCCGTCCATCCGCTCCGCCAGCTCGCGGGCGATCGCAAGGCCGAGCCCGGCTCCACGAGCCGCGTCGCCGGTGTAGAAGCGCTCGAAGACCTTGGCGCGCGCGCCGGCCGGCAGGCCGGGCCCGGAGTCCGCCACCGTGAGCTCGGTGGCGCCGTTGTAGCGGGTCGCGCTCACGGTCACGTCGGTGCCGTCCGGGGTGTGGCGGAGGGCGTTGTCGAGCAGGATGCGCATGATCTGGGCCACCCTCTCGCGGTCGCAGCTCGCGCTCGGGCCCTCGTTCGGCACGTCCAGCACGAGCTCCGTGTGGTGCTCCGCCAGGCGCGGGTGGAACTCGCCCGCCACCGAGCGCGTGAGCTCGGCGAGGTCCACGGGCTCCGTGTGCAGCTCGACCGAGCCGGAGTCGAGCCGCGAGAGGTCGAGCAGGTCCACGGACAGCTTCTGAAGCCGCGCGACCTGCTCGCTCATCGTGTCGAGGAACTCGCGCCGCGTCTCCTCGTCGAGGTCCTCGTCCTGGAGCAGCTCCACGAAGCCGCCCAGCGAGAAGATCGGCGTGCGCAGCTCGTGCGAGGCGGTGGCGATGAACTCCTTGCGCGCCACGTCCACCCGCCAGAGCTGCTGCTGCATCCGGTTGAAGGTGTCCGTGAGCTGGCCGATCTCGTCCTTGGAGGTGACGGGCAGCGGCTCGATGACGCGGCCGCGCGCCACGTCCCGCGCCGCCCGCTCGAGCCGGCCGACGCGCCGCGCCAGGCGCGCCGCGACCAGGTATCCGCCGATCAGCGCGATCAGGAGCGCGCCGCCCGTCGCGAACAGCACGCGGTTGCGCACGAAGGCGACGGTCTCCTGGACGTCGTCGAAGTCGCGCGAGTAGAACGCCACGCGCGGGCGGCCGCTCGGGCCGTCGATGCGCTGGGCGACCATCCCGACCTCCTCGTCGCGGAAGGTGCCGTACCCGCTCTGGACGCGGCGGGTCTCGATCGCCCGGCGCGCGAGCGTGTTGTTGAACGGCACGGGCTCGCCCGACCCGTCGACCGGGAAGAAGCCGGGGAAGCGCTCGTCGCTCGCGTGCTGGTGCCAGTCGCGCACGGTCACGCGCGCGTCGGTCGCGCTGCCGGCCGCGCGGATGCGCGACGGCGTACTCCTTCGCGGAGGGCTGCCGCGCCGCCGAGCAGGGGCAGCTCGAGCGCCGCCCGCGCGCTCCTCGCCTCCCTCTCCAGGCTGTCGAGCCGCTGCTCCTTGAGGCTCTGCTCGAGCTGCGGGACCACGACGAAGAAGATCACCGAGAACGCCGCGGCCATGATCAGGAAGAAGATCAGCGCGAGCGTGTAGCGGAGCGAGTGCAGCGCGGCTCATGAGTCGCGGAATCGGTAGCCCACGCCGCGCACGGTGAGGATCAGCTCCGGCGTCTTCGGCTCCGCCTCGAGCTTCTCGCGCAGGTGGCGAATGTGCACGTCGATCGTGCGCGGGTCGCGGTAGGCGGCGTCACCCCAGACCCGCTCGAGCAGCATCGTCCGGCTGAACACGCGTCCCGGCGCGCGCGCCAGCGCGGCCAGGATCTCGAACTCCACGTACGTGAGCCTGGCGGCCTCGCCTCGCACGGTGACGGTGCGCTTCTCGAAGTCGATGTAGATGTCGCCGGCGTCGATCGGCTCCTCGAACTGCGCCTCGGGCTGGGCCAGCGCCGCGCGGCGCAGCACCGCCTTGACGCGGCTGCGGAACTCGCGGACGGAGAACGGCTTCGTGATGTAGTCGTCCGCGCCGAGCTCGAGGCCGAGCACCTTGTCGGTCTCCTCGGTCTTGGCGGTGAGCATGATGATCGGCACCGTGCTCCGCGACCGGATCGCGCGGCACACGTCGAAGCCGTCCATGCGCGGCAGCATCACGTCGAGGACCACGAGGTCGAAGTTGTCGTCGCGCAGCCGCTCGAGCGCCTCCCGCCCGTCGAGCGCCGGGATGACGTCGTAGCCCTCCTTGCGCAGCGGATAGGTGAGCAGCTTCTGCACGGAGAGCTCGTCGTCCACGAGCAAGATGCGAGGGGCCGTGGTGCTCAACCTCAAGGATTGTAGGTTGAGCCGCCGTGATAGAGCCGCGGATATACCGCGCGGCGTTCGTGCCGGCGCTCCTGGCCCTGTTCCTGACGATGTTCTCGTTCCAGAGCCGGCCGCGGCCGCTACCGCAGGGACTGGCCGCCGACGTCCTCTTCGACGGCGCCCAGGCCGCCGCGCTGGCGGAGCGGATCGCCGCCCAGGCGCCCGACCGGCGCGCCGGGTCTCGCGGCGACCGGGCGACCGCCCAGCTCGTGGCCGACACGTTCGCCGCGCGCGGGTTCGCGGCGGGCGGAGGTGTGCGCCCGCTCGTGCAGCGGTTCACCCACTCGGGCCACGAGCTCGTCAACGTGGTCGGCCGCCGGGCCGGCAGCTCGCGCCGCCAGATCGTGATCGTGGCCGCGCGCGACGCGGCCAGCGTGCCCGAGACGCCCGGCAGCGCCGCCGACACCGCCACGCTCATGCAGCTCGCCCGCGTCTACCAGGGGCGACCGTCCGAGAAGACGCTGGTGCTGGCCTCGGTGGACGGCTCCAACCTCGGCGAGGTGGGCGCCCGCCGGCTCGTGGAGGTGCTGCCCGAGCCGGACCTGGTCGACGCCGTGCTCGTGATCTCGGACCTCGGTGCGCGGGCGAACGAGGGCTCGATCCTGCAGGCGTGGTCCAGTGACCCGACACGCGCCGGCATCGGCCTCCAGCGCACCGTCGCGGACTCGATCAGGCAGGAGCTCGGCGACCCGGGCGGGGGCAGCGGGTCGCTCGGCCAGCTCGCCAGGCTGTCGTTCCCGATCGGGATCGGCTCCCAGGGCCCCCTGCTGGAGAAGGGCTACGACGCGGTGCGGATCTCCGGAAGCGGGGAGCTGCCACCGGACCCGGACGAGTCCGCCGCCATCGACCCGGACAGGCTCGGAGCGCTCGGGCGCGCCACGCTGCGGACGCTCACGGCCGTGGACGAGGGGCCGCGCCCCGAGCACGGCCCCGAGAGCTACGTCCAGGCGGTGAGCCAGGTGCTGCCCGGCCTGGTGCTGTCGGTGCTGGCCGGGTCGCTGCTCCTGCCCGTGCTGGTGGCGTCCGTGGACGCGTTCGCCCGCGCCCGGCGCCGGCACGTGGACGTGCTGAGGTGGCTCCGCTGGCTGGGGGCATGGGTCGCGCCCTTCCTCGCGGCGCTCGCGCTGGCGCAGTTCCTCGCGCTGGTGGGCGCAACGCCGTCCCCGCCCGCCGCGCCCGTCCCGCCCGACGTGCTTCCGCTCGACGGGCCGGCGCTCGGGGTGCTCGCGCGGCGTGGTCGTGGCGATGGCGCTTGCGTTCGCGCTCGCCCGCTGGCTCGCGAGCCGGCCCGACCCGGAGCTCGAGCAGCCACCCGACCTCGGAGCCGGCGTCGCGCTCGGCCTGACGATCGCCGCCGGCTCCCTGCTGCTCTGGCTCGTGAACCCGTTCGCGGGCCTGCTCGTGGTGCCCGCGGCGCACCTCTGGACGCTGCTCGCCCTGACGCGGCCGCTGCCGGCGCGGCGCGTGCGGGCGGTGCTGATCGCCGTCGGCGCCGCGCCGGCCGTGCTCGTGGCGGTCTACTACATGTTCGCGCTGTCGCTCGACCCGCTCGCGGGCGTCTGGTACCTGCTGATGCTCGTCACGGGGCACAGCGTCGGGATCGTCACGTCGCTGATCGCGTGCGTGATGCTGGCCGCCGCGTGCGCCACGGCCGAGACCGCGCTCAGATGGCCGGATGTTCAGGTGTGACGTTCGGCGGCCGCTGCCGATTACCCGGGGTGTAAAGGGGAGGTGGGCCGTATGGCAGGCAGGGGAATCGACCCGGCGCTCCAGACGACGGTGGAGCAGGGTGTGTACGTGATCGACTCGCGCGAGGTCGCCGAGGCGGTGCTGCGCTCATGGATGCTCGTAGCCCCGGAGCCCGGACACGGGCCCGTGGGGGCCGAGGAGGACGAGCCCGCCTCCCGCTGAGACCTCGCCGATCCAGGTGAGCGGCGCCGCGGCCTCGGCCGCCTCGCGGCGCGCGGGCGGCACCGCCACGAGGAGCTCGTAGTCGTCGCCGCCGGTCGCGGCCTGCTCGGGGCTCACGCCGGGCGCGCGGGGCAGGTCCTCGAGCCGGATCCGCAGCTCGACCGCGCTGCGATCGGCGACGTGCCGCGCATCCGTGGCGAGGCCGTCGCTGAGGTCGATCATCGCGCTGGCGCCCGCCGCCGCCAGCGCGCGGCCGCTCTCGAGGCGCGGGCGCGGGCGCAGGTGGCGCGCGATCAGCTCCTCCGGGCCGCTCTCGCCCGCGTCGAGCAGCCGGCGTCCCGCCTCCGAGCCGCCGAGCTCGCCGGTCACGGCCACCAGGTCGCCGGGCCGCGCGCCGTCGCGGCCCACGAGCTCCTCCTCGGCGTCCGCCCAGCCGGTGACGGCCACCGTCAGCACCAGCACGGGTCCGTGCACCACGTCGCCGCCGGCGATCGTCGCTCCGCACTCGGCGGCCAGCTCCTCCATCCCGCGCACCAGCTCGAGCGGCTCCTCGAAGCCGTCCGGCAGGACCACGGACACGTAGGCCTCGCCGGCCTCGGCGCCCATCGCCGCGAGGTCGGACAGGGCGGTGGCGAGCGCCTTCCAGCCGATGTCCCTGGAGCTGTGCGTGGCGCGCCCGAAGTGGACCCCGTCCACGAGCGTGTCGATCGAGGTGACCGCGAAGGCCCGCGCGCGCGTCACCGCCGCGTCGTCTCCCGTCCAGCGCACGAGCCGGCCGCTGCGGTCGGCGAGCGCCGTCTCGATCGCGGCGATCAGCTCGAGCTCGGCCACGGCGTCAGCCTGGCGCGCCGACCCCGCCCTGCTCGCCCGTGCCGTTCCCGTTGCCGTTCCCGTTCCCGTTCCCGTTCCCGGGCGGCGCGGGCTCGGGAGCGACCTCCTCCTCCGGCGGCGCCGCCTCGGGCGTGTCGAGCGGGGCCTCCTCGTAGAAGCGCGGGTCGTACTTCTCCTCGTCGGTCGTCGTCTCGTCGGTGCCCGGCGTGTAGAACTCTCCGGTCCCCGCCGAGCCGGTCGAGGCGTACTTGCCGAAGAAGGGCGAGAACTCCGCCGGCTCGGTGGGCGGCGGGAAGTCGTCGCAGTTGTCGCCCTTCGCGGTGGTCATGAAGTCGTGCCAGATCATCGCCGGCCAGGTGCCGCCGGCGACGGAGCCGATGCGCGTGGCCTCCATCGAGACCTGGGCATCCGGGAAGCCGACCCACACCGCCGTGGACAGGTGCGGCGTGTATCCCACGAACCAGGCGTCGTTGAACTCGTCGGTCGTGCCGGTCTTGCCCGGCCGCCGGGCAGCCGATCTGGGCCTCCGTCCCCGTGCCGCCGAGCACGTTCGCCTCGAGGATCTGGGTCACCTCGTAGGCCTGCCCGTCGGTGAGCACGCGCGTGCGCTTTGGCTTGCCGAGATCCTCGGACTTGCCGTCGGGGAAGACCACGCGCTTGATCGCCTTCGGCTCGTTGCGCATCCCGCCCGACGCCAGCGTTGCGTAGGCGTTCGCCATCTCCAGAGGCGACACGCCGAGCCGCAGGCCGCCGAGCCCCTCGGCGGGGTAGCAGTCGAGCTTCGTCGTGATGCCGAGGTCCCTGGCCGTCTCGCACACCTTCTTGGGCCCGATGTCGAGGATCAGCTGGGCGTAGACGGTGTTGTCGGACGCGAGCGTCGCGCTTCTCAGCGTCATCGTGCCGTTGTAGGAGTGGCTGTAGGTCGATACCTCCCAGTCGAGGACGCCCGCCTCCGGGTCGTTGATGTGCAGAGGCTTCGAGACGTAGGTGGTGCGATCGGGGTCTACGCCGGCGCGGATCGCCGCGGTGAGCACCATCGTCTTGAAGGCCGAGCCCGGCTGGCGGTGGCCCTCAGCCGCGAGGTTGAAGTTGCGCGTCTGGTAGGTCCCGCTGGCGGCCATCGCGCGGATGTAGCCGTTCGACGGGTCGATCGAGACGAGCGCGCCCGACGGGTCGGCGGGGTCGTAGAGCTGCCCGGTGATCGCCTGCCGCGCGAGGTCCTGCACCGCCGGGCGGATGGTCGTGTGGATGCGCAGGCCGCCCGCGCGCACGATTCCGATGCCGTAGCGCTCGATCAGCTGCTCCTGCACGAAGTCGAAGAAGTACGGCTCGCGGCGGGTGATGTAGCGCGTGCCGCGCTTCAGCTTCAGCGGCGCGTCGATCGCCTCGGCGGCCTCCGACTGCGTGATGTAGCGGTTCGAGGCCATCTGGCGGAGCACCTCGTTGCGCCGGCTGATCGCGGCCTCCGGGTTCCGGAACGGGTTGTACTGCGACGGCGCCTGCGGCAGCCCGGCGAGCAGAGCGGCCTCATCCAGCGTGAGGTTCTTGGCGTGCTTGTCGAAGAAGGTGACGGCCGCGGCCTCGATCCCGATCGCCGTCCGGCCGCCGACTGTCCCGTAAGGAACGGTGTTCAGGTAGTTGTGGAGGATCCAGGTCTTCGAGTGCTCGTCCTCGAGCTCGGACGCCAGCTTCGCCTCGCGGATCTTGCGCGCGAAGTCGCGCTTCGGGTCCTTGATGTAGAGGGCGCGGACGAGCTGCTGGGTGATCGTCGAGCCGCCCTGGACCGTCTTGCCGGATTCGAGGTTCTTGATCCCGGCGCGGACGATCGCGTTGAGGTCCACCCCGTCGTGCTTGTAGAAGCGCTCGTCCTCGATCGCGACGGTCGCGCGGCGCATGTCCACGGGGATGTCCTTCCACGGGACCACCCGGCGCAGCACGTCCGACTGGATGAAGCCGAGCCGCGTGCCGTCGACCGCGTAGACCACCGAGAGCTGGCCCTTGTCGGCGGGCTTCAGCTCGGAGAGGTCGGGCGCCGAGGCCGCGATCGCGAGCACGTAGCCCGCCGCGGCGAGCACGCCGATGACGGCGACGGTGGTGACGACCCCGAGGCCGAGCAGCACCGTGTTGCGCCCGGTATGGCGCCTTCGCCTTCTCGTCTTTCGCTGCCTCTGAGTCATTGGAAAGTTCGCCGGCGAACCGCGCGTCAGGCCTCGGTTGAGGATAGTGCGTGCTCGCGCAGCAAACGCAGCCAGCGCGCGCGCAGCTCGGCGGCCGCCCTGCCGCGCTCGGCGGGGCTTGTCGCCCAGGTCGTGGCGCTCAGGCGGACGCCCTCCTTGTCGGTCTCCGCCACCGATACGGATATGTCCGCGTCGCTGTCCTCGATCAGCTCCATGGCCTTGTCGAGGTCGGCATCCGGCGGCAGCCAGACCGACACCTCCACCTGGACGCGCGCGTCCATGATCGTGTGGTTCAGGACCGAGCTCTGAGCGAGACGCTCGTTCGGGACGATGAGGCGGCGGCCGTCGTCGAGGCGGATGTAGGTGTAGGTGAGCTTCATGTCCTCCACCTCGCCGGTCTCCTCCTCGAAGGTGACGAGGTCGCCGATCCGGATCGGCTGGGTGATGGCGAGCAGAATGCCCGCGATGGCGTTGGCGAGCGTCTGGCGGGCGGCGAAGCCGACCACGAGGCCGAGCACCGCTGACGAGGCGAGGACGCCCCTGGCGACGCTCGAGAGCTCGTCGAAGTTCGAGGCGGCCACGGCCGCGCCGATCAGCAGGATGCCTGCGCTGACCAGCCGCCGGACGACCCGGAGCCGGGTCTGCGTGGCCGGAGAGAGCTCGCCGCGGGTCACGAACTCGCTCACCCTGGCGCCGCGCTTGGCGATCAGCCGGTCGACCACCTGCGCGATGACGACCGCGACCAGGATCGCAATTCCGGCGTCGATCCAGTCGCCGCTCGTGGTGACCGCCGTGTAGAAATGAGCGTCCGGCATGGCGTATGAGGCTACCCCTGAGCGCGCATCCGCAATCGCGGCGGTGCGCGCCTCCGAGGCTTTTCGCGCCGCCCTGCGCGTGGGCCTCTCGACACGCCTGGCGGTGCTCCTCGTGGCGGTCTTCGCCGCCCTCTCCTTCGGTCCTGCGAGCGGCGGCCTCGCGCGCGAGAACGCAGACAAGTTCGACGACCCGGCGCTCACGCACGCCATCGCCGATCCGCTGCTCGCGCCGCTCGCCCGCTGGGACTCCGTCTGGTACCTGCGGATCGCGGATTCCGGCTATGGCGAGAGCACGGCGCCCGGGCCGCCTTCTTCCCGCTCTACCCGCTGCTCGTCCGCGGGCTGGGCACGACCCTCGGCGGGTCGCCCGGGGCACTGCTCGTGGCCGCGTACGCCATCTCGCTCGCGGCGTTCCTCGGCGCGCTGGTGCTGCTCCACCGGCTGGCCGAGCTCGAGCTGGGGCGCCGCCTGGCGCGACCGACGCTCGTGCTGCTCGCCGTGTTCCCGGCCGCCGTGTACTTCGGCGCGCCCTACTCCGAGAGCCTCTTCCTCCTGCTGGCCGTCGGCGCCTTCTACTCGGCGCGAACGGGTCGCTGGGCGTGGGCGGGGGCGTGCGCCGGGCTCGCGTCGGCCAGCCGCAGCGCCGGGCTGCTGCTCCTGCTGCCGCTCGCGCTGATCTGGTGGAGCTCGCGGCCGCGCCGCCCGCGCGACGCCGCCTGGCTCGGACTGGCGCCGCTCGGAATCGTGGCCTACGCCGCCTGGCTCGGCCTCGTGGAGGGCGACGCGCTCCGCTTCCTCGACGTCCAGGAGGCGTGGTCGCGGGAGCTCTCGGTGCCGCTCGCCGGGGCATGGGACGGCCTCGTCGCCGCGGTCGACGGCGTGCGGCAGCTCGGCTCGGGATCGCGGACGCCGGTCTACTTCGAGGTCGCGGCCGGTGACCCGTTCCGGATCGCCGCGATCAACGTGATGCTGTTCGCCACGCTCGTCTTCGCCGTGGCCGCGTGCGTGGGCGTCCTCCGGCGGCTGCCCAGGCCGTACGGCGTCTGGGTCGCCGCCTCGCTCGTCCTGCCGCTGAGCTTCCCGGTCACTCCGCAGCCGCTGATGTCGCTACCCCGGTTCGTGAGCGTGCTGTTCCCGGTCTTCATGTGGCTCGCGCTGGTATGCGAGGAGCGCCGGGTCACGGACCTCGTCGTGGGGGCCTCGGCTGTCGGCCTCGGCCTGTTCACGGCCCAGTACGCGAGCTGGCACTGGATCTCGTGAGCGAGGTCCGCGCCGTCCTGCTCGACGCGCTCGGCACGCTCGTCGAGCTGCAGCCGCCCGCGCCGCGGCTCCAGCGCCTGCTCCGTGGGGCGGGCGTCGACGTGAGCGAGGAGCAGGCGGCGGCGGGCTTCGCCGCGGAGATCGCCTACTACCTCGACCACCATCTCGACGGCTCCGACCACGAGCGGCTCGAGCGGCTGCGCGACCGGTGCGCGGACGAGATGCGCCGCGCGCTCGGAGTCCCCGGGCTCGACCACGCGGCGGCGCGGCGGGCGATGCTCGGTGCGCTCGAGTTCACCCCCTACTCCGACGTGGTCCCGGCGCTCGGCGAGCTCCGCGAGCGCGGCATCGTGCTGGTGATCGCGAGCAACTGGGACTGCTCGCTCCCCGAATGGCTCCGCCCGACCGGGATCCTCGAGCTGGTGGACGGAGT
Organism: uncultured Thermoleophilaceae bacterium; assembly: GCA_963786845.1. Lineage (GTDB taxonomy): Bacteria > Actinomycetota > Thermoleophilia > Solirubrobacterales > Thermoleophilaceae > JACVRW01. The sequence goes on along the minus strand of CAWBAP010000001.1, from coordinate 10,380 downwards.
CGTGACCTCGGCCGAGGTCGGCGCGGCCAAGCCGGACCCGCGCGTCTTCGAGCGGGCGCTCGCCGTCGCGGGCGTGGAGCCGGGTGCCGCGCTCCACGTGGGCGACAAGGTCGACAACGACCTCGAGGGCGCCGCGGCGGCCGGCGTCCGGGGCGTTCTCGTGCAGCGCGAGGGAGAGCCTCCGTCCGGCGTGGAGGCCATCCGGTCGCTTAGAGAGCTGGCCGCCCTAGTCTGACGCCCGTGCACCAAGCGGGAATCGACCCACCGACGGCTCCGCCGCCCGCCCGCCCGGAGCTTCCCGAGGGGGCGGCGCCGCGCTGGCCCGCGTGGTACGCGGGGGTGCCCCTGGGGGGTCGTCCAGTGCTCAGCCGTGCTCTAGCGCGGCGCAGCACTCACGGGCGCTGGGTGGTGGCGCGGCCGGCGGTCGCACCGCGGCCAGCGCCAGGCGCGCCGGCGACCGCGGTGGCGGCCAGGTAGGCGATCGGGCCGGCGGCGACCAGCGCCGCGAAGAGGGCACCGGACACCGCCAGCACCACCGCCGCGAACAGCGCGTCGGCGATCTGCAGCGCGGAGCTGTTGGTGCCCTGCTCGTGCGGCGCGGACAGCTCCAGGGTGAGCACCGACAGCATCGGGTAGGCCAGCCCCATGCCCAGCCCGGCGCTCGCCCAGCCGAGCACGGCGACCGCCACCGGCACCGCGGGAACACCGCCGCCCCGGCCAGCAGCACGCCGAGCCCGACGAACCCGGTCCCGGCCCGCAGCAGCAGCGCCCGCGACGGCGCCTGCTCGCGGCCCTGGAACCAGGAGCCGGTGGCCCAGGTCACCGCGGCCACGGTGAGCACCAGCCCGGCCGCGGTCGGGGACAGCCCGCGCTCCCGGGACAGCAGCAGCGGCAGGAAGGTCTCGGCGCCGAGGAACGCGGCCGAGATCAGCCCGCGGACCAGGATCACGCTGGGCAGCCCCGGGCGGGCCCGCAGCGCTCCGGCCGGCAGCAGCCGCGGCCCGGACAGCGCCACCGCGGCCAGCGCCGCCGCCCCGAGCACCGCCGCGACCGGTCCGGACAGCTGCCCGGCCTGGTGCAGCCCGGCCGCCCCGAACGCGGCCCCGACCGCCCACAGCACCCGCCGCCCGGGCCGCCCGCGGCCCCGTCGAGCCGCTCCGCGCACCCCCGGCACCGGCCCAGCCCCGGCTCCACCAGCAGCGCCGCCGGCACCGCCAGCACCGCGGCCAGCAGGAACACCCAGCGCCAGCCCACTGCTCGACGATCAGCCCGGCCAGCGGCGGCCCGGCCACCGCCGGCAGCAGCCAGGCCGCGGCGAACGCGGCGAAGATCCGCGGCCGCAGCGCGGCCGGCACCACCCGGCCGACCACCACGTACAGCGCCACCGAGAACAGCCCGCTGCCCAGCCCCTGCACGGCCCGCCCGGCGACGAGCACCGGCATCGCCGGCGCCAGCCCGGCGACCAGCAGCCCGAGCACGAACGCGGCCACCCCGACCCGCATCGAGCCGGCCGGGCCGCGGGCGTCGCTCCACACCCCGGCCAGCACCATGCCGATCACGCTGGTGGCCAGCGGCAGCCCGAAGGCCAGCGCGTAGGCGGCGACGCCGTCCAGCGCGGCGGCCACCGTCGGCATCGCGGTGGCCACCGCGATCGCCTCGAAGGCGCCGAGCGAGACCAGGGCCACCGAGCCCACGGTCAGCGCCCGCAGCGGGGCGCTGAGCAGGCTCAAGGTCGGCTCGGGTGCGGGGGCGGGACGGTCGGCGTCGACATGTCCGCCACCCTGCATGTTGAACCTCGGTTGAGGTCAACCGGCTGCGGCCGGGTCACGTCCCGGTGCCTTCCAGCACCGAGCACGGCTTGGTCGCCTCCGGTCCGGGGGTCCCGCCCAGCGCTCCGACCAGCAGCTCCCGGGCCCGGGCCAGGTGCTCGTCGAGGATCTCGGCGGCGGCGTCGCCCGGCCCCCGCCTCGACCAGCTCCAGGATGCGCTCGTGCTCGGCCACGATGATCGCCGGACTGAGCAGCTGCCGGCCCTGCACCTGGGCCATGCACAGCTTCACCTCGGAGGTCAGCAAGCGGTACATCCGGCTGGTCCGCACGTTCCGCGCGGCGTCGATCAAGGCGGTGTGGAAGCGCATGTCCGGGTCGACGATGTCGAAGCTGGACGCGTCCCAGCGGCGGTGGATCTCCGCGTTGGCCTCCCGCGCGTCGGCCGGGATCGGCACCCCGGCCCGGGCCAACCGGCGCAGCACCTCGGCCTCCAGGTAGGCCCGGGACAGGTAGATGTCGCGCACGTCGTCCGGGAGACGCTGGTCCAGCTGCAGTTCACCATCGTCACCGTGCTCAGCGTGCTCGCGCTGGCCTTCGTGATGAACCTGTCCGGGCAGACCGCCGAGCCTGGGCACCGCGCTGGCCTCAGCCGGCGGGCTCTTCGTGGTGCTCTCCCCGGTGCTCGGCTGGCTCGGGGTGGCCATCACCGGCTCCGACACCTCGTCCAACTCGCTGTTCGGGGTGCTGCAGGTGACCGCGGCCAACAAGGCCGGGCTGAGGCGCGGTGCTGATGGCCGCGACCAACTCCTCGGCCGGGGTGATGGGCAAGATGCTCTCCCCGCAGAACCTCGCGGTGGCCGCGGCCGCGGTCGGGATGGCGGGCCAGGAGGGCGACATCTTCCGCAGGCTGATCGGCTGGAGCCTCGGCCCTGCTGCGGCGTTCACCGTGCTGGTCGTCTCTGCAGGCCACCGTTCTGTCCTGGATGGTGCCGTGATCGAGCATCCACCACTGCTCGACGAGCTGCGGGCCTGCCGTCGCCGACCCCGGCCAGGTCAGCGACAACGAGCTGACCCGGCACGCCCAGGCCCACGACGCCTCGCACTTCCTGCTGCTGCCCAGCGCCGTCGTCGCCCCGCGCAGCGGCGCCGAGGTGGCCCGGCTGCTCGAGCTGAGCCGGCCGCCGCGGGGTGCCGCTGACCTTCCGCTCCGGCGGCACCAGCCTGTCCGGCCAGGCCGTCACCGACGAGCTGCTGGTCGACACCCGGCGGCACTTCCGGGACATCGAGATCCTCGACGACGGGCTGCGGGTGCGCGTGCAGCCCGGCGTCACGGTGCGCGCAGCTGAACGCCCGGCTGGCCCGCTACGGCCGCAAGTTCGGCCCGGACCCGGCCAGCGAGGCGGCCTGCACCATCGGCGGCGTGGTCGCCAACAACTCCAGCGGCATGGCCTGCGGCACCGTCGAGAACACCTACCGCACGCTGGAGTCGGTGGTCGCCGTGCTGCCGTCCGGCACGGTGATCGACACCGGCGCCCGCGGACGCCGACGAGCGGCTGCGCGCCCTGGAGCCCGACCTCTACGAGGGCCTGCTGGAGCTGCGCGACCGGGTGCGGGGCAACCCGCGCTCGGTGGCCATGGTCCGCCAGCAGTTCTCGATGAAGAACACCATGGGCTACGGGCTGAACGCGCTGCTCGACTACGACGACGCCGCGGGAGATCCTGGCCCACCTGCTGGTCGGCAGCGAGGGCACGCTGGCGTTCGTCGCCGAGGCGATCTTCCGCACCGTGCCGCTGCGCACCCAGGCCGCCTCGGCCCTGCTGGTGTTCGACGACCTGTTCGCGGCCAGCGCGGCGCTGCCCGCCCTGGTGGCCACGGGGGCGGCGACGCTGGAGCTGATGGACGCCACCTCGCTGCGGGTCGGGCAGTCGTTCCCGGACTGCCCGCCGGCCAGTCGCCCGGATCGCGGTGGCACCAGCAGGCCGCGCTGCTGGTGGAGTACCAGTCCACCGCGGCCGAGGAGCTGGCCGAGCTCACCGCGGCCGCCCGGCCCGACGCTGGCCGACCTGCCGCCGCCGCACCGGTCGAGCTGACCCGCGACGCCGGCGTCCGCGGCGGCTGGTGGAAGCTGCGCAAGGGGCTGTACGCCTCGGTCGCCGGCGCCCGCCCGACCGGGACCACCGCGCTGCTGGAGGACATCGTCGTGCCGGTCGCCGGCGCTGGCGCAGACCTGCCGCGAGCTGGCCGTGCTGTTCGACCGCTACGGCTACGCGCGACAGCGTGATCTTCGGGCACGCCAAGGACGGCAACATCCACTTCATGCTGACCGACCGGTTCGAGACCGACGAGCAGCTGGGCCGCTACGCCGAGTTCACCGACGACATGGTCGAGCTGGTGCTCGGCCACGACGGCTCGCTCAAGGCCGAGCACGGCACCGGCCGGGTCATGGCCCCGTACGTGCGCCGGCAGTACGGCGACGAGCTGTACGAGGTGATGCGGGGGATCAAGCGGCTGTTCGACCCGCACGGGATCCTCAACCCGGGCGTCGTGCTCGGCGACGACCCGCAGCTGCACCTCAGGCACCTCAAGCTGGCGCCGGTCGTGGAGCCCGAGGTGGACCGGTGCGTGGAGTGCGGCTACTGCGAGCCGGTGTGCCCCAGCCGCGACCTCACCCTGACCCCGCGGCAGCGCATCGTGGCGCGGCGGGCGATCCGCGCGGCCGAGCTGGCCGGCGACACCGCGCTGGCCGGCGCTGCTCGACGACTACGACTACGCGGCCGTGCAGACCTGCGCGGTCGACGGCATGTGCCAGACCGCCTGCCCGGTGCTGATCAACACCGGCGACCTGGTGAAGCGGCTGCGCAAGCGAGGCCAGCCGCGGCCGGCCGCGGCGGGCTGGACGCTGGCCGCGAAGCACTGGGGCGCGGTGACCCGGGGCGCCGCGGCCGGGCTGACCGCGTGTCGCACCTGCCGGCGGCGCTCGCCCCGGCCGTCGGCCGCGGCCAACCGCGGCGGCCCGCGCGGTGGCCGGCACCGACAGGTGCCGCTCTGGTCGCGGGAGCTGCCCGGCGGCGGCCCGCGCCGGCGGCGGCCGGCGCCGGCCGGGGAGCCGGCCGCGGTCTACCTGCCGGCCTGCGTCAACACGATGTTCGGCCCGGCCGACGGCGGACCCGGGGTGCAGGTGCAGCTTCGAGCAGCTCTGCGAGCGGGCCGGCGTCACGCTGCTGGTGCCGGCGGAGATCGAGTCGCTGTGCTGCGGCACGCCGTGGTCGTCCAAGGGCATCCCGGGCGGCTACGACGCGATGCGGGAGCGGGTGCTGCCGGCGGTGCTCGCGGCGACCCGCGACGGGGCGCTGCCGGTGGTCACCGACGCGTCCTCGTGCACCGAGGGGTTCCACGCGCTGCTCGCCGAGGCGGCCCCGCAGGTCCGGGTGCTGGACGCCATGCAGTTCGTGGCCGAGCGGGTGCTGCCCGCGCTGGGCGAGCTACCGGCGGGTGCCGTCGGTGTCGGTGCACCCGACCTGCTCGTCGACCCGGCTGCAGCTCAACGCCACGCTGACCGCGCTGGCCGCGGCGGTGGCCGAGGACGTGCACGTCCCGCAGGACTGGGGCTGCTGCGCGTTCGCCGGCGACCGGGGCATGCTGCACCCGGAGCTGACCGCGTCGGCCACCGCGCCGGAGGCGGCCGAGGTGGCCGCGCGCGGCGCGCGCCGCGCACGTGTCCTGCAACCGGACCTGCGAGCTGGGCATGACCCGGGCGACCGGGCAGCCCTACCGGCACGTGCTGGAGCTGCTGGCGGAGGTGGCCGCCCGCGGCTCGTGAGTGTTGGCCGTGTTCTGGCACGGCTCCGCACTCACGACCCAGTAGGCTGGCGCGGTGACACGGATCGTCGTGCTGGACTACGGATCGGGCAACCTGCGTTCCGCGGAACGCGCGCTGCACCGGGTCGGCGCCGACGTCACGGTCACCGCCGACCCGCACGCCGCGTTCGACTGCGACGGCCTGGTGGTGCCGGGCGTGGGCGCGTTCGCCGCGTGCATGGCCGGGCTGAGCGCGGTCGACGGGCCGGGCATCATCGAGCGCCGGCTCGCCGCCGGCCGTCCGGTGCTGGGCATCTGCGTCGGCATGCAGGTGCTGTTCGAGCTGGGCGTGGAGTGGGGCGAGCGCACCGCGGGCTGCGGGCGCTGGCCCGGCACCGTCGAGCGGCTGAAGGCCGACGTGCTGCCGCACATGGGCTGGAACACGGTGCGCGCGCCCGGCGGGTCCGCCGCTGTTCGCCGGCCTGGACGCGGACACCCGCTTCTACTTCGTGCACTCGTTCGGGGTGCGGCACTGGGAGATGGAGCCTCGCCGGTCGACCCGGCCGCCGCTGGTCACCTGGGCGCACCACGGCGAGGACTTCGTGGCCGCGGTGGAGAACGGCTCGCTGGCGGCCACCCAGTTCCACCCGGAGAAGTCCGGCGACGCCGGCGCGATGCTGCTGCGCAACTGGCTGCGCGACGTGGTCGGCTGATCCGGGTGACCACCCGCAAGCGGCGCACCACCACCCGTCGGACCAGCAGGCGGCGCGAGCACCAGCCGACCCGCCGCCGACCCGACGCGTCCACCGGCCAGCACCGTCGGCAGCGCGGTCGGCGCCGCGGCCGGCCGGGCTGGTGGTCGCGCTGCTGGCCGGGCTGCCGTGGTGGGGGTGGGTGCTGCTGATCGTGCTCGGCCTGGTCGTCGGGCGGCTGGTCGGGCGTCCGCCGCGCCCGCGCCGACCCGTCGAACCCCGACGCCGCCCCCGACGCGCCCGGACCCGCCCCGCCCCCGGCCGCCCCGCCCCGCCGTCGCCGTCGCCGCGGCCCGTCGGCAGACGCTCCCGGCCCGTTCGAGCGAGGTCTCGCGCAAGTGCCGTTCGCGCCGATCGGGGGAGCGCGGGAGGGGCACCCTCGCGCTGGGTAGGCTCCGCGGTGTGAGTTTCACGTTGCTGCCCGCGGTCGACGTCGCGGACGGGCAGGCCGTGCGGCTGATCCAGGGCGAGGCGGGCACCGAGACCGGGTACGGCGCCCCGCTGGACGCCGCGCTGCAGTGGCAGAACGACGGCGCCGAGTGGATCCACCTGGTCGACCTCGACGCCGCGTTCGGCCGCGGCTCCAACGCCGAGCTGCTGGCCGACCTGGTCGGCAAGCTGGACGTGGCCGTGGAGCTGTCCGGCGGGATCCGCGACGACGAGTCGCTGCGAGCGCGCGCTGGCCACCGGCTGCGCCCGGGTGAACCTCGGCACCGCGGCCCTGGAGGACCCGGCCTGGTGCGCCCGGGCGATCGCCGCGCACGGCGACCGGGTCGCCGTCGGCCTCGACGTGCGGATCAGCAAGGACAAGGGGCACCGGCTGGCCGCCCGCGGCTGGACCACCGACGGCGGTGACCTGTGGGAGACGCTGGCCCGGCTGGACCGCGACGGCTGCGCCCGCTACGTGGTCACCGACGTCAGCAAGGACGGCACGCTGCGCGGCCCCAACGTCGAGCTGCTGCGCCAGGTCGCCGCGGCCACGCCGGCCCCGGTGATCGCCTCCGGCGGCATCGCCGAGGTGTCCGACCTGGTCGCGCTGGCCGAGGTGGCCGCCACCGGGGTGAACATCGAGGGCTCGATCGTCGGCAAGGCGCTCTACGCCGGCCGGTTCACCCTGCCCGAGGCGCTGGCCGCGGTCGGGGCCGTGCAGCCGGCCGGCCGGGCGGCCGGCTGACATGGGGGTAGCGGTCCGGGTCATCCCCTGCCTCGACGTCGACGCCGGCCGGGTGGTCAAGGGCGTCAACTTCGCCGACCTGCGCGATGCCGGCGACCCGGTCGAGATGGCCCGCATCTACGACGCCGAGGGCGCCGACGAGCTGACCTTCCTCGACGTCACCGCCTCCTCGGGGGAGCGGGCGACCATGCTCGACGTGGTCCGCCGCACCGCCGAGCAGGTGTTCATCCCGCTCACCGTGGGCGGCGGCATCAGGTCGACCGACGACATCGACACGCTGCTGCGCGCCGGCGCGGACAAGGTCAGCATCAACACCGCGGCCATCGCCCGCCCGGAGCTGCTGCGCGAGGCGGCCCGCCGGTTCGGCTCGCAGTGCATCGTTCTGTCGGTGGACGCCCGTACCGTCCCCGACGGCGGCGCACCGACGCCGTCCGGATGGGAGGTGACGACCCACGGCGGCCGCCAGGGCACCGGGATCGACGCCGTCGAGTGGGCCGCGCGGGGCCAGCAGCTCGGGGTGGGGGAGATCCTGCTCAACTCGATGGACGCCGACGGCACCCGGGCCGGCTTCGACCTGAAGATGATCGCCGCGGTGCGCGCCGCGGTGGACGTGCCGGTCATCGCCAGCGGCGGCGCGGGCGCGGTCGAGCACTTCGTGCCGGCGGTGCGGGCCGGTGCGGACGCGGTGCTGGCCGCGACCGTGTTCCACTTCGGGCACTTCCGGATCTCCGAGGTCAAGGCGGCGCTGCGGGAGGCGCTGGTGGAGGTCCGATGAATCGGCGTGGAGGTGTCCGCAGCTGGACCCCGGCGATCGCCGGCCCGGCTCCGCGCGACAACGACGCCGACGGCCTGGTCTGCGCGATCGCCCAGCAGCACGGCACCGGCGAGGTGCTGATGGTCGCCTGGATGGACGACGAGGCGCTGCACCGCACCCTGACCACCGGTCGGGCCACCTACTGGTCGCGCTCCCGGCAGGAGTACTGGGTCAAGGGGGAGACCTCCGGGCACGCGCAGGCGGTGCGCGAGGTCCGGCTCGACTGCGACGGCGACGCCGTGCTGGTGATCGTCGACCAGGTCGGCGCGGCCTGCCACACCGGCGACCGCACCTGCTTCGACGCCGACGTGCTGTTCGCGGGCGCCACCCGAGGCGGCACGGCAGCGGACCGGTGAGGTAGCGCTGCAGGTTCGGCGCCACCGCGCCGATCACCGTGGCGTGGTCGGCCGAGGCCAGCGGCTCCAGCTTGAGCACGTAGCGCACCAGGCCCATGCCGAACAGCTGGGAGCCGACCAGCCCGGCGCGCAGGTCCTGCTGGTCCGGGGCGACGGCGGCCACCACCCGGTTCGACCATCACGTTCCCGATGAACTCGCGCAGCATCCGGGCCGCGTCCTCGTGGCTGGCGATGCTGCGCAGGATGGCGGCCATCGGCGCACCGCCGGTCTGGTCCCAGATCGTCAGGAACCGGCGACGATCCGCTCGCCGAGCCGTTCCGGGTCGCCGGGCACGATCGCGGTCATCACCTCGGCCGGGTTCACCGGCAGCTGCAGCGCCTCGCTGAACAGGGCTTCCTTGCCGCCGAACCAGTGGTTGACCATCGCCGGGTCCACCCCGGCCCGGTCGGCGATCACCCGCACCGTGGCGCCGTCGTAGCCGCGCTGGGCGAACTCGACCCGGGCCGCGTCGAGCAGCTCGGCGCGGGTGTCGGCGCCGCCCGGCCGGCGCCCGCGGCGGCGCGGCGCGTCGGCGCCGTTCGCCCCGTTGCCGGGGGTTGCGCCGTTCCGATCGGATCCCCCTCGGCCGTCCCACCCAGCATTGTCACCGACGGAGCGGCCACCGCCTGTCCGGCCGGTGTGATGCCGGTCGGCGGCGGGCCCGGCCGGTCCTGGACAATCGCGCCCATGACCGTTCACGCCCCGATCGTCGGCGCCCCCGGCGACCTCGGTGCGGTCACGCCCAGTCGCGAGGAGTTCCGCGCGCTGGCCGTCGAGCACCGGGTGATCCCGGTGACCCGGCGGCTGCTCGCCGACGACGAGACCCCGGTCAGGGTCTACCGGAAGCTGGCCGGCGACCGTCCCGGCACCTTCCTCCTCGAGTCGGCCGAGAACGGGCGGTCCTGGTCTCGCTGGTCGTTCGTCGGGGCGCACTCGGCGGCCGTGCTCACCGCCGTCGACGGCGAGCTGACCTGGACCGGCGAGGTGCCGGCCGGGCTACCCCGCACCGGCGACCCGCTGGCGGCGCTGCGCACCGTGGTCGAGGAGCTGCGCAGCGAGCGGCTGCCCGGGCTGCCCCCGCTGACCGGGGGCATGGTCGGCTACCTGGGCTACGACGTCGTCCGCCGGCTGGAGCGGCTTCCCGAGCTGGCCGTCGACGACCTGCGACTCCCGGAGCTGGTGATGTTGCTGGCCACCGACCTGGCCGCGGTCGACCACCACGAGGGCACCGTCACCCTGATCGCCAACGCGATCAACTGGGACGCCACCGGCGAGCGGGTCGACGAGGCCTACGACCACGCGGTGGGCCGGTTGGACCGGATGACCGTCGAGCTGGCCGCGCCCGCCCCGTCCACGGTCGCGGTCTACCGGCCGGCCGAGACCGAGTTCACCCGGCGGCGCAGCCCGGCGGAGCACCACGCGGCGGTGGAGATCGCCAAGGAGCGTGATCCGCGACGGTGAGGCGTTCCAGATCGTCGTGTCCCAGCGTTTCGAGCCGACTGCGCCGGGGATCCGCTGGACGTCTACCGGGTGCTGCGGGCAACCAACCCGAGCCCGTACATGTACCTGTTGCGGCTGGAGTCCGCGGGCGGGGCAGCGCTTCGACATCATGAGTTCCCGAGCCCGGAGGCCCTGGTCACGGTGCGGGACGGGCAGGCCACCACGCACCCCATCGC